>NZ_BILW01000006.1 GCF_004000765.1 Paenibacillus chondroitinus NBRC 15376
CGCAAGCCGGGAACGGCTGGCTCAGCACGTAGGCGAGCGCGATCTGAATCGCGGTTACGCCTTTTTCCTTAGCCAGTTGTTCCGCGCGGTGCAGCCGCGTCCAGTTCTCGTCGCTGTAGAACACGCGAACGAGGTCGGCGTTGTCGAGCACGTCCGGCGTATACCGGCCCGTGAAAAATCCGCGCGCCTGCGAAGACCAGGACAGCAGCGGCAGCTGCGTGGATTCGTGCCAGCGCAGAGCTTCTTCATCGACGGAGACGCAGCCGCTCCAGAACGGCTCTTTCGCTTTCGCGAGGCTGAGGTTCGGGGAGCTGAAGCTGAAGCCGACGAGGCCGTTTTTCGCCGCATAGTCGTTCGCTTCCTGCAGACGCGCGTGCGTCCAGTTGGAGCCGCCGAATGCGCGAATGCGTCCGGCTTCTACATGCTCATTCAGCGCTTCCAGGATCACGCCGACCGGAATAGCCGGATCGTCGCGATGCAGCGCATAGAGGTCGACATAGTCGGTACGCAGCCGTTCAAGCGATGTGAACAGGTCGCTGCGAATCGCCTCTGCGTTCACACGGGGGCCGTTCTGATCATGGTGCGCGCCCTTGGTGAAGATGTTGATATCTTCGCGGTTGCCCAGCTCATCCATCCAAATGCCGAGCGCTTGCTCGCTTTGCCCGCCACAATAAATGAAAGCAGAGTCAATAGTATTTCCGCCAATTGCTAAATAATGGCCAAGAACGTCGCTGACTTCCTGACGGTTGTCCAGACGGAAGAAGTCAGAGCCCATAATCAATTTGGATACCGGTTTATCTAAGCCTTTAATATGAATGTGTTTCATCGCAGTCATCCCAACCTTTCGTATGATAAGGAATTGTTATTGGTTACAACACAATACGGGAACGTGTTCTTGCTGACTCCAGACAAGCGTCAAGCACTTTCATGTTAAGGGTAGCATCGCTAGCCGCAAAGTTCGGCCGCTTCTCGCCCCAAGCGGCATAAGCCAAATCGTCAACTTCTAACGCATATTGGTTCAGGAAAGGAACAGTCTCAACCCGACGCTCATTGCGAGTATGGACGATAAAGTGGCCGGATTCTTCCGTAGGGGTGACATAGGCAGAAGGGACTTCAATCCGCCCCGTTGCTCCGACGATTTCTAGAATATTGCGCGAACCAGCCCACATGCCGCAGTCAAAAGTCAGCGCGACATTGCCGCTGAATTCCACCAGTCCGGACATCATCATATCGACGTCATCATGTTCAGGAGAGAAGAAGGCGTGTGTCGTAACAGCTTCAGGCTCTCGGCCCAGAATCAATCTCGCTGCACTGATCGGATAGCAGCCAACGTCATAGAGCGAACCGCCGCCCCATTCGCGTTTGAAGCGGACGTTTTTGCTGTCACCCGGGTTGCTGAAGGTGAAAGCGCCATGAATACCGCGAATTTCGCCGATTTCTCCGGAATCAATAATTTCTTTAATGCGTGTGTAACGAGGATGATGGCGATACATAAAGGCTTCGGCGAATTGTACGCCTGCCTTTTCACAAGCCGCAACCATTTCTTCTGTATCAGCAGCCGTTAATGAAGCAGGCTTTTCGCAAAGCACATGCTTGCCAGCTTCTGCAGCGCGAATCGTCCATTCTTTGTGCAGATGATTCGGCAGAGGTATGTACATAGCATCAATATCCGGATCGGCAATTAATTCCTCATAACTGCCGTAAGCTTTTGGAATGTTAAGCCTCTCCGCAACTTCTTGTGACTTCTGCAAATCGCGACTGGCTATAGCGCTTACAATACCAGTTTGGGACTGCACAATTCCGGGGATGCAAGCCCTAATTGCAATACCCGCACAGCCTAAAATTCCCCAACGAAGCTTTGTCATGACGATATGATCTCCTTTGAAAAAATATTTAATAGCGTTATATTGTTATTATAAAACGAGTTATTTAAAATGAATATGATAATATATTGCATCAGATATCGGAATATTGTCATTGAGGAAGAAGGGCGTGAGGGATGAAAAGACAAGTCATGCTGCCGAAGCTGCAGCAATGCCCCTATTTTATTTTTCCGGAATCGGTTGGCTGGTATCAGGATTCCCCTGAACACTCGATTTATCGGCAAGAAGGCTATTATGATTCGTACAGCATTCATTTTATCCTATCAGGAAAAGGGTATGTGGAGATTGAAGGAGAGCAGCACGTGCTGCAAAAAGGCGATGCTTTTCTATATTATCCGTTTCAAGAACAGCGTTATTATTCCTCCAAAGAGGATCCTTGGGATGTTCGATGGGTTCATTTCTACGGTAGTCATCTGAAGGAGTTTATGTTGGAAAAAGGCTTTTTGCGCACGTTATGGACACTTAAAAGATGGAGTGAGCTGGAAGAGGCGTTTCACGAGCTGCTGCTAGAAGCGGAGTCGAATAGCATTCTGAAGCCGACGAATCTTTCGACTTTATCCTATAAGATCTTAAGTGAATTCATGAGTTATGCTGCCCCATTAACGAGCAATCGGGGGATAGAGTCCGTGGATCGAATCCTGGCTATACTTCCTACTATGCAGCAAAAAGCCTGCGAACCGTTCATTCTGGAAGAATGGGCGGAGCTCACAGGCGTAAGCACATACTATTTCTGCAAATTGTTTCGCAAAGCGACCTCGATGACACCGCTCTCCTTCATTACGTTATGTCGCATTCAATTTGCGAAGCAGCGTTTGATAGAGAAGGAAAGCTTGGCGATCAAGGAAATCGCGATTCAAGCCGGGTATGCCAGCGCCAGTTATTTTAACCAGCGTTTTCAGGAGCAAGAAGGGATGACGCCAAGCGAATTTCGGAGCTTGTATGGCAAAGGTTTATTCGAATAAGCGCGAGCGAATCGGTTCGCCGTCCCAAATGAGCTCGGTTTCGGCTTGACGTTCCTTGACTTCCGGTTCTTCAAGCAGGAGGAAGAAATTTTTGGTAGGCAAATCGCCAAGCCCATGTTTGGCAGAGAGCATGTCCAGGAAAGGACGCATATTGTCAAGCTGGCCTGACATGTTGCTGGTGCCCTGCTGCGCAAAAGCATAGAGGACGCTGGCAATAGGCGCGCGATTCACGCGGAATTTCTCAGCCGCTCTTAGGAAGAAATCCCAGTCCCAATAATGGAACACTTCCGTGTCAAAAGGTCCCAAAGCTTCAATCAATTCAGGACGGAAGATGCAGCCGGATGAGAAAAAGGTCGAAAATCTGCGCATCGCCGGCACATCGAATTCATATGCGAATACGAAACGGTTTGTGATGGAGCGGGCATTATTTTCATAAACATAATCGAAAATTTCGACATCAGGATAAACAAGATCATACCCTTGAATTTCTTGCAGCATGCGTTCAATATGGATGGGGAGCAGCAAATCGTCATCATCGCAGAGCATGATGTAATCGCCTTTCGCCTCTTGCAGGCCGCGGTTTCGAGCGTGAACGTGCTTGAGGTTTTGCGGCATATTCACGATTTGAATGTCAAGCTCTGGATATAGCTCCTGAATGAAATCTACCGAAGGACCGGCATCGTTGACGATAATGATTTGCAGGTTTTTGTACGTTTGGCGGTATAATGATTCTGCGAGCTCCGCAAGCTCGATTCGGCGATTATACGTTGGGATAATAATGGACACCAAGGGTTGATCAGACAACTAGGAACACCTCCGATTTATCATAGATTAAGCTTACCTCATATTCGTCATATTTCTCAAATACATTTGTGCAAGCTGCTGCTTGCGCCATATATGAAGGAGGATTTGGATGCCAAAGGAACCGCATGCTCCGATAAGCCCGACGGATCAGCTTTTGTGGGAAAAGGATCGTTACTTGAGTGTCTTGGCTGGAAAAATACAAGGTATTGGGCTGCTAAGTCTGGATATTTTCGACACGCTGCTCTTTCGTACTTGTGCGAATCCGTCTGACGTATTTGCGGAAATCGCCGAGCAGGCGCATCGTAACGGCTTTTTGAAAACGTATGTGTCCTGTGAAGCATTCAAAGAAATGCGCATTCGCGCCGAGCACAAAGCGCGTGCCAAGCAAACCGCTCGAACCGGTTTCAGCGAAGTGACACTGGAGCTGATTTATGAGGAAATACCGGAAGCGATTTGCCGCCGAGAGGAGCTTGTCCGGTTGGAAGTGGAGGTTGAAGCGGAATGCTGCTATCTGAACCCTCACATCACCTCTTTGTTATACGCCTGTAAAAAGGAGCGGATTCCGGTGGCGCTGGTATCGGATATGTATCTGTCTTCCGAGCAGCTTCGGCGAATTCTTGCGTCAGCCGGGCTTGACCTGTCTCAGGTGGATACGCTGCTCGTCTCGTCGGAGGAGCGCGAGGGCAAGTCGTCAGGGCATCTGTTTGCCAGGCTCAAAGAATTTTATCCACAAATCGACAGTCAATCTATCGTACATATCGGTGACAATGTAGCCGCTGATGTGGAAGGAGCATCCAAAGCCGGAATCAGGGGGTTACATTATCCTGTCATTCTGGAGCATTTTGAAAGCATCCATCATTGGGAATTTGTCAGGCACGGGGATGTGCTGCCGGAATGGAAGTCGCTGCGAAAGCTGGCTGCAGCTTCGGACTTGGCGGCTGGAAGCGGGGAAAAGGAACGCGTCTTATACCAATTTGGTACGGATGTGATAGGGCCTTTTCTGCACACGTTGTGTGAATGGGTGCTGGATATTTGCGTCCAAGAGGGCATCACATGCGTGAACCCGTTGATGAGGGAGGCGTATTTATTAGCTCCGATGCTTGAGCAAGCTGCGCAACTCAGAGGTATGGAGCTTCAAGTGAAGCCGGTTTACGTGTCCAGACAAGCGACTTATATGGCGGGACTGGAGCATTTTGGGGAAGATGAGCTTGCTTATTTATTAAATATTCAAGGTTTGAAAGTGAGAGAGCTTTTCGACGTGTTGGGTGTTGGTTTGGATGAAGAAGCTTTCGAAGCTTATTTGGAAAAACCGATTGAAGCATGTAAATACATAACTGGGGACAATGGAGAAACCATCTATAGTCTCTTATGCAATTATCTACAAAGTGAATCTGGGCAAAGTAAGCTCTCTGTGTCGATTGAGCGTCATAGGCAGCTTTTGGTAGGCTATTTGACGCAAGAGTTTGGTTCTCCGAATCGTTTAGTGACGATCGATATTGGGTTTCAGGGAACCATTCAAGGTGCATTGGAAAAAATTGTACGACTCGCAGGACTGCAGCCGGAAATGCTGCATTTACTCGCTGTAGGTACGAATCGGCTGGATGAGCTCCGGCTTCAAGGCATGGACATTCGGAGCATGCTTCGCTCAGGCAGCGGGGGAAGCGAGTCGGGGAAGCGGATTGCAAGGACGCCGGCTTTTTTGGAAGAGCTCATGATGGGCGGTTTCGGCTCAACGCTGCGTTATAGCGAAGACGATTCCGGTCGTATAAGCCCTATACAAGCGAAGCTGCACAGATCAGAGGAAGAATACGCAGGGAAACTGGCGTGTCAAAAAGGAGCGCTATCCTTCCAAAGATACTATGCGTATCTGCTGCAGCAAAAAGACGGACGGATATCCAGAGCGTCCATGCATCCGGAAGAGTGGAGCAAGCCGCTGCACCGTGTTCTAGCTATGCCTAAGCCGGAAGAGGCAAGGGTTTTGGGGGACTTGACCCATCAGGACAATTTCTGCACGGAGTATATTGCTTTGATTTGTGAAGCGGTGGCGGAAGAGTGGTATTTGGCGGGACCGGAAGCGTTTTTGAACAGCTGTAATTACGCGCCTTCCGTTATGAATGTGAATTGGCCGCAGGGCATGGCGACGAGAAGATTTCCCTACTATTTGTATCATTATTATTTGCAGCTGGCAGATGGGTTCGGCAGTCAGGCGATGATTTTCGACACTCTTCAGAGGGTTAAAAAAGACGGCATTGCCTCTCTAATGCTGTATGGAACGGGTGCATTTGCCGAGCAGGTACTCAAAGCCGCTTGGTTTCATGCCCTACATATTCCTTATTGGATCGATCCGGCTGTGGAGGCGCATACCGCTCCTTGGGGGCGTTTTTCGTATAAGACTTTAGAACAGGCAAGGGCAATGTCAGAAGCGTCCGGAAGGACTGCCCCTGCGTTCCTCATTGCAACGCTTTCCGAGCTTGAGACGTATCCGAGTCGGATTTTAGAAGCTTTTGAAGGCTCCGATCTAACACCCAAGCTTTACCAGCTTCGTCCGTAGCTAGGATTTGCGTAGTACTACATAAACTTAGTACTTTTGGAAAAGACTGTGGCGAGATAACCTAAACTTAGTAAAAGCTAAATTAGGGGGCTCAGCCATGAAAGAGAAGGGAAACGTTGCGCGAAAATCTGCAAGAACCTTTGGTTCGAATAGGCCTTTACATGCGATGATCGTCATTTATGCCGGATTGTGGATCTGGATGGCGATTGCTCCTTACAGCAGATTCGATTGGGTATTGGAAAATCTTTTGATTTGGGCAGCGCTTATTGCCCTGGTCAGCACTTATAAGCTAAATAAGTTATCCAATTTGTCTTATGCGTTAATCGGTTTATTCTTGGCGCTGCATACCGTCGGGGCTCATTATTCGTATAATGAAAATATCGTGGATGTTTGGCTGAAGCTGATCTTACATTCGGAACGCGATAATTATGACCGTTTGGTGCACTTCAGTTTTGGGCTATTGCTCGCTTACCCGTTAAGGGAAGCTCTGAGTGCATGGACGCAGTTAAGCCGTAGATGGCTTTACGTGATGACCTGCGTTATGATATTGGCGCTGGGAGCCTTTTATGAGCTGATAGAAATGTGGGTAGCTTTGCTTGTTGCCCCGGAAATTGGTACGTTATTTCTAGGAACGCAAGGTGATCCGTGGGATACTCATCACGATATGGAGTTAGCGCTTTATGGGGCTGTTATTGCGATGGTGGTGACGGCTGTGCTGAGGCGTGGTAGCGGTGGAAGATAAAGGATGAAATAAAGAGTAATTTATTTTGCAATTGTGGAGGCTGATTGCTGGTGTCAGGTGAAGGACGGGAAGTATTGTTTGGTTACGTAGGTTCCTATACGAACGAAGATCATAAGACGGGGATTACGCTATTTAGGCTGGATCGGCAAAGCGGAGAAGTCACATTATTGGATGCGTATAGTGATTTGCCTAACGCTTCGTTCCTTGCACTGAATGAGGATCGGACAGTTTTATACGCGGTCAGTGAGACGGATACTTATCTAGGAGGATTTGGGGGCTCAGCCGCGGCATATGCCATTGAAGCCGGTACTTGGAAGCTGACGAAATTGAATCAGCAGCCTACAGGCGGTACTGCTCCTTGTTATATTAGCGTGGATCAAACGAACAGCGCCGTGTTTGTGGCCAATTATTCAAGCGGAAGCGTGACTTCTTATCAGATTGAAGAGGGTGGAAAGCTGAGCGAACCTACGCAGTTGGTCAAGCATGAGGGGACTTTAGGGCCGCGAACGGATCGCCAGGAGCGCCCGCATGCGCACTCGATTGTGCTGGCGCCAGACAATCGGTATGCGATTTCCGCCGATCTGGGCCTTGATCGGCTGCTCGTGAGCCGTGTAGACGCGGAGGGCGGCCTCCTTCACCCGCATGGTGAAACAGCGGTGAAGCCGGGCGCAGGCCCGCGGCATTTGGTGTACAGCGCGGACAGCCGGTTCGTGTACGCGATTAATGAGTTGGACAGCACAGTGACTGTGCTGGCTTATGACGCGAGCGCGGGAACGCTGACCGCGCTGCAAAGCATTTCGACGCTGCCGGAAGGCTTCAGCGGCGAAAGCACATGCGCGGACATCCATCTCTCCGGAGATGGCCGGCATGTGTATGCCTCAAACCGCGGACACGACAGTATCGCGGTTTATGCCGTGGACGGACCAAGCGGCACGCTGTCCGTCGTGGGTTGGCAGGCGACGCTGGGGCGGACGCCGCGGAACTTCGCCCTGACGCCGCAGGGGGACTTCCTGCTTGCGGCGAATCAGGGCTCGGACAGCATCACAGTTTTCCGCGTGGACGCGGAGTCGGGGATGCTGCAGGAAACCGGGCAAACCGCGGCGGTATCGCGGCCGGTTTGCGTGAAGTTTCTTTAAGGGTTGGGCTCTAGGCAACGAAACGAGCCACCCCGAAGTTGTAACGGACTCCACAGGCGCTATTTCCAAGAAAATAGCCTGATTGTCGATTTTAACGGACACCAGAAGCGTTATTGCACCTTAAAGCAGCGGAAAACGCTGCTACAAAGGCGAATAGCGGCTGCTGTGTCCGTTAGCTTTTAAAAAGGCTACTATTTCATCAAATAGCGGCACCTGAGTCCGTTAGCGGGCAACCAGGCTGCATCCATAACCATGCCCTAGTCACCACGGCAGCTTTACAGTAAAAAGCATTGACTTCTGAAGAAGTGTTGTTAGAATAGATCATTGTATGTACGTGCTGAACGCGTGTACACAATAAGGTCAAGAACAGGAAACCAACATGGAAACCGCAAAGAAAATGACGTTATTCGGGCTCGTATGGCCGATAATGATTGAATTATTTCTGCAATTTATGATTGGCACGGCGGATACGCTGATGGTGAGCCGGATTTCGGACGATGCGGTAGCTGTCGTTGGGATCAGCAATCAATTTTTCCAAGCGGTCATTATGTTATTCGTTCTTATATCCAGCGGAGCGGGCATTGTCATCTCCCAGAAGCTTGGAGCAGGCAAAGAGGAAGAAGCGCGGAAAGTGGCTTCGATGGCTTTTACTTTAACGCTGGGGTTGGGCGTTGTAGTTTCACTCTTGCTCTATTTCGGTGTGGATTTGTTCGTTTATTTCCTGCATGTCCCGGCCTCTCTGTATGAGATGACGCGGCAGTATATTCAAATTGTGGGCAGTGGAACGATCGTCATGGCAGCTGTATTAACTTTAAGCACGATTATCCGCAGCACAGGCAATACGAAAGGCACGATGCTAGTTGCAATCGGAATGAACATCATTCATATTATCGGCAATTATGTGTTTATTTTTGGCGCTTTGGGATTCCCGAAATGGGGGCTTTTTGGCGTTTCCCTTTCAACGGTAGGAAGTCGCGTCATCGCGTTGTTCGTGCTTTTTTATATCTTCCGCAAAACCTTCACCGCACTTATCACTTGGCGTGACCTGCGCGTTTTCCATAAGGGACTACTGAAAGAGGTCGCGAAAGTTGGCCTGCCGATGGCCATTAGTTCGGCTTCATGGACCTTGTCCCAAGTCATCCTTTTTTCGATGGTTGCTACGATGGGCGCAGAGCAGCTTACGGCTAGAACCTACTTAAATACGATGGAATCATTCTCTTTCCTGGCAGGCTGGTCCTTTGCGATGGCGGTGCAAATTCAGGTTGCGCATTTATTCGGTGCGGGACAGATGGAGAAAGCGTACCGCAGCCTCTATAAAGCGTTATTTTGGGGCGAAGTGGTCGTGGTTGCCAATACGCTTTTGTTATTTTTATTAGGCAAACATATCGTAGGGGCATTTACTGAAAATAACCAAATTATTTCCATTGTTGTTGGTGTCATGGCCATGAATTTGATTCTGCAGCCGCTCAAAATGTGGAATATGCCGCTCAACAATGCGCTTAATGCCGTCGGTGACACCAAATTTGTCATGTATGTGAGTATTGGCGTCATGTGGATTTTTGCGGTTGGAGGCACGTATGTATTTGGTCTAAAATTCGGTTGGCTGCTCCACGGCGTTTATGTGGCTATGATTTGTGATGAAGCTATTCGCGGATTTCTTGTCCAGCGGCGCTGGATGGCTCGCAAAAAGCTGCCGAAAACTACTGTTTCTACAAGCGCAATGACTTCACATTTTTGAACAATAATCTGACAGAGCAGACAAGCCCCCTTAAAAAGGGGCTGTTTTATTTGGAAATTGGTTGCGCATGCAACTAATCGCGCGTATGATAAACTAGTGGCAAGTGCAACGATTCGGTCAATCCCACCATTTTGCAGGAAGGAAGGAGAAAGAATTATGATGGATGCCCGAAACAGCATTCCAAGGTGGATCTCACTGTTATACCGGTATGGACAAATGTATATTGGCGAGCACCTGAAAGCGTATGAAATTGGCAAGGGGCAGCACATTTTTCTCAACGCGCTCTATAAGGAAGATGGCCTGACGCAAGAAGAACTGGCTGATTACTTAAAGATCGATAAAGGTACGACGGCAAAAGCACTGAAAAAACTCGAGGAGCAAGGTTACATAACGCGCACGGTCAGCGAAAAGGATAAGCGATGCAACGAGGTTCATCTGACTGAAAAGGCGCTTTTGATTAAGGAAGATGTGCGTAAAGTGTTAACGGATTGGCGGGAGCGTTTGACCGACGGTCTATCCCAAGAAGAGAAGCAATTGGCTCTAACCATTTTGGAGAAAATGGGCAATAATGCAGCTAGATTCGCAGAGGAGGCGTAGGTCAGCATGAATGTGAGGGCAGCAGGTTCGGTTTTTATCGATCGACATTTCCATGCTTTAACTCATCGGAATTATCGCTATCTTTGGACAGGGCAGTGTGTATCGCTCATCGGGACATGGATGCAAAATATCGGGCAATCTTGGCTTGTTCTTACACTGACGGGTTCGCCGCTTAAGCTTGGGATGGTTACGGCTTGCCAATTTTTACCGATCCTTTTATTTTCGCTATTTGCGGGTATTATTGTAGATAAATTTCCAAAGAAAAATATCCTGTTGGTTACGCAGACGGTTTCCATGATTCTTGCTTTTACGCTGGCAACGCTTGTTTTGACGCATACAGTGAGGTACGAGTTTATTATTGTACTGGCTCTTTTGCTGGGGCTTAACAACACGCTCGATATGCCGACCAGGCAGGCTTTTAACATTGAAATTGTTGGAAAAGAAGATCTGATGAATGCCATTGCGCTCAATTCCACAACGTTTAATATGGCCAGGATTGTAGGACCCTCCATAGGCGCAGTAATGATGGCTTGGCTGGGGGCAGGCTGGTGTTTTTTGCTTAACGGAGTCAGTTTTATAGCTGTATTGTATGGCATTCTCCAGATTCAAACAGCGCCTTATGTTCGAAAGAAAACCTCGCGGGACGGTGTTTTTAAGGAGATTAAAGACGGTATCGTCTATATTGCAAGAGATCCAGTGTTAGCTCAGACGGTCCTGCTTGTGACGGTGATTGGGACTTTAGCTTTTAACTTTAATATTCTCATTCCAGTTTTCACGAGAAATGTATTGCAATTAGGAGAGACCACCTACGGTACCCTGATGTCATGCCTTGGAATTGGTTCTTTTGCAGGGGCGCTGACGATGTCATTTCGCAGTAAAAAGGGTCCAAGACTCAAAATCAGCATGATCGCAAGCCTAGTGGTTGCCAGTTGCCTGATTTTAAATGGGCTTAGTACGTCTGTTTGGTTGTGCGGGGGAGTGCTGGCTTTAACGGGATTTTTCAATATTATGTTCGCTACGAATAGCAATTCCAATCTTCAAATGAATGCCAAAGAGGAGTATCGCGCGCGGGTTATGAGTGTCTATGCGCTGGTATTTGCGGGTTCTACACCGTTTGGCAGCTTATTTGCCGGATATGTCGCAGACCGTTTTGGGGCGAATGGGGCTTTTGTCGTATGCGGGTTACTAACGGGTATTTTATGTTTAATTATTATCTGGAAATTTAGGAAAACAGGCGAAAAAAAATCGGTTGAGGCCATTTAACTAATTTATCCAAAATTTGGATTGTCAATTAGAAGCGTTTCCATTACAATATGAGTTATATTCATGTCGTTATTGGGGAGGTAATCTTGTGCTAGGGTTTTTGAAAAGATGGATGCATTCACCTGAACATATGCCAAAGCAAGATCCTGCAAACGCTGTGGATTATAAAACGATGGAGATTGACGTGGTTATTAAGTGCTTCGTGTCAGATAAGGACAGGCCTTTTCGAGTCATCTTCAAAGTAGAGAAACAAGGTTCTTTCTTCTCCAAGGACATTTTCGTGCAAAATGTGGATGCCAAGACACCATATGAACTGGTTCATAACTTTTCCACGCTTGGTATGAATTATGAAGAGTTGAAGAAATACGGGAGCACGGATTACGCGGAGTACAGCTTTGCTACTTTGGAAGAGGCCAAGAAAGTAAAAGATACGACCGTAGAATACATTCGATTTCTGATTCGTGAACATCAACAAGAGACACTCGCCCGAACCTCATAGCAGGACCACATAAAGGAGCCAGCGATTTCGTCGCTGGCTTTTTTGCTCTACTTGGACAAGCGTGCTCGACTTAAGTGGGCGGCGAGGCGGCGGCTGAGTGACCAAATCGAAATCAAAGGCTACGTTGTATTTTATACAACGTAATGGCGTGGTCTTACCGCGAAAACGGTCCCACGTTGCACAAAGTACAACCATTCGTTGCGAAAAGGTGAGATGTAGGCAGTTTCGTGCTTAGATGATTGCATAAAGTACAATATAGAGGCGTGCTGAGGCGTAATTGCAGCGAAATGATTGCACAAATTACAACATAGAACGCTGTTGCAAACGCAGCTAGATGAAGTGTGTTGGTGTCGGCAATACCTGGACCCCACGATAACAAAAAAGCTTAGCCAGATCCCCTACTTGGATCTAACTAAGCTTTTTTTGCGGTCGCAAGCGATGATTACTTCTTCGCTGCTTCCGTTTTGTGCTGCTGCACAATCTCTTTCAGACGGTATTGGCGAAGTTTGGTGACCGAGGTGTATTTGGAGTCAGCGCCTTTGACCTCAAAAAATACTTTGCCATCTTGGATCTGAACAATTTTATGCGTGTTCACATAGCAATCTGTATTCACTTTGAAAAAAACGCTGCCCGTTGTAATCTCTACGATCTGCTCTGAGGACATCCGTTTTTTTATGTGAAAATTTTTCCCATGAAAAGAGACCAGCCCATGCTCTCCGACCCGGAAGTACATAATATCTTTCTCCAGTACGAAATTTTCATAGCTGTTTCTGGTTTCGAGCGCTACAGTCATTTTAGATTCCCCCTTTAAAATGATAACGCTTACAATTGAGAACGTTCTCATTATACCGCATTTATTTGGATTTTAAAAGTGTTTTTCATGTAAAAAAAGAACCTCCTTGGTTAAAAAAAGGAGATCCGTGATTGTGTATTTCCTAGGAAATATTTAACAACATTAATGCTTATTTTATTCGCTCAAGCACGTTGCGAGCCACCCAAACACCGGCAGCTCCAGCCTGGGCTAAGCCTCTTGTAATTCCTGCACCGTCGCCGCCGCAGAACAGGCCTTTGATCTCGGTTTCGAAGCTTTCGCTAAGCTTAGGACGAGCGGAATAAAATTTCGCTTCAACACCATAGAAGAGCGTATGTTCAGCCGCAATTCCCGGCGTTACTTTTTCGAGAGCGTGGATCATTTCAATTAAGCTTTTCATTGTATTATAAGGCAGCACGAGACCAAGATCACCAGGAACTGCTTCAGCTAAAGTCGGCTCCAGAAAGCCCTCGCGAATGCGATCTGCTGTAGAGCGGCGTCCCCGCATGATGTCCCCGAATTTCTGAACGATTACGCCGCCGCTTGATAGATCGTTCGCATGTTTGCAAATTTCCCGGGCATATTCGTTCGGCTTATCGAACGGCTCAGTGAATTTGTGGGAAACGAGCAGGGCGAAGTTCGTATTATTGGAGCCGAGGGCCGGATCCTTGTAGGAGTGCCCGTTGGCGGCCATAACGCCGCTATGATTTTCGACAACAACATGGCCGGAAGGATTGCTGCAAAAGGTGCGTACCCGCGTGCCCACAGAGGTATTGTAGATGAATTTTCCTTCATACAAATGCTCGTTGATTTCGCGCATCACGACATCCGATGTTTCGACGCGGACGCCAACGTCAACTTGGTTGTTGTACATTTTCAAACGGCGCTTCTTTAAAACTTGCGTTAACCATGCGGAACCGTCGCGTCCTGGAGCTAGCATCACATGATCGCTGTGGATCTCGGTGCCATCTTTCAGCCGGATGCCTTGAACGATATGTTTGTCTTCGCGTTTTACCGTGATGATGTCGTCGACTTCGGCTTTGAACTGCATGTCGATACGTGTTTTCAAATATTCGTAAATGGATTTCAGAATCATTAGGTTCTGTTCGGTGCCAAGATGCCTGACCTGTGCGCGAAGCAGCTTAAGTCCAGCCGCGTATGAGCGCTGCTCAATGTTTTTCACAGCTTCGGTCGTCGGGTCCGTGATGTTTTCCGTTGCACCATGCTCTAGATTAATGCGATCCACATATCGAATCAAATCGATGACTTGGCTAGGGGCTAATATATCCGTCATCCAACCGCCGAATTCCGTGGTGATGTTGAACTTGCCGTCGCTGTACGCGCCGGCACCTCCGAAGCCGGCCGTAATGGAACATGCAGGCAGACAACCTGAGAACTCCTTTTTACCGGCAGGCGGAGGGCACAGTTTGATTTTGCTTTCCAGAATCGGACAACTGCGATGGTAAATATCATGGCCTTTGTCGACGAGCAATATTTTAGCGGCAGGGTGAAGCAGTGTCATTTCATAGCAGGCGAAAATACCAGCAGGTCCTGCACCAACTACGATCAAATCATAAGCGTTCATTGCGATCTCCTCTGGAAATGTCATTTTTGGACGCAAAAAAACCTAGCCACACGGGTATGCAAAAGCAAGAACCCGTCGTAGCTAGGAAGTTATGGCTTCCTCTAGAGACCCTTAAGCCAATTCTCAAGGATATACGAACGATTATGACGTATGTGGCAGTTTCTTATCGCCTTAATCATCATAATACGAACAATTTATGTTGTCAATCATTTAATGTTCGCAAATATGACGAAGATTTGATCGGAATCATGAAGGTAGTTCCGCTTTTCGTTGAGTTTATCCGAACGGTTCCGCCGTATTTTTACTTCGAGTAGGTGTAGAATACACTATTGGTTAGTAGTACAATGATTAACGAAATCATGAGGATAAAGATCGAGGCGGATATGATGAAATTAACATTTTTGGGCTGTGGTGACGGCTTTAGTGTCGAACAAGGCCATAACAGCGCTTTACTCACGTTCGGAAATACCAACCTGTGCATCGATTTTCCAGAGTCGAATCATACTGCTTTGCATCAGATGGGGAAAAAGCTCAATGAGGTGGAGCATGTCTTCGTAACGCATTTGCATGAGGATCATATCAATGGTTTGGCGAAACTGGCGTTGTTTCATCGGGTGTATCCCGGCAAAATCAAGCCGAAACTTTATGTGCCTGCAGGGCTGCTAGCTGATTTATGGCAGGTTTTGCGCCATGGGTTGGAGCTAACCATGAGAGGGAAACGGGTGTTAGAGGACTATTTTGACGTGGAATGCGTGGAAAATGTCATTGAAATCGCGGGTGAGCGATTCGAGCTTATTCGGACGCAGCATGTGCCGGACATGCTTAGCTATGGCTTGCTTTGTAAGCCATATTTCTATTTCAGCGGGGACACGAGGTTAGATGAAACGTTTCTCGGAGAGGTTGCCGGCGAGGTGCAAACGATCTTCCACGAATGCCACATGCAGGAGGATCAACTGCCTTCGCATACGTCACTTGAGGAGCTTTTAACGCTCCCCGTGACCATTCAAGAGAAGATGCTGCTCATGCATTATGTGGATGATTATGTGCTCGCAGATGCGCGTGAGCAGGTTCATGGTAAACATAAAGTTCGTTTGGCGGAGCCATTGCGCGTTTATGAGTGGTAGAACCTCGGGACGTTGGAAATACCTTGACAACCCAGTGGGTAAGCGGTATTTTTACACAAGATAAGGTTTGTTAGTTATATCAACTAACGTACAGTTGTGTTTGATAAGAGCTCAACTTCGTAGACAGAATGGATGGAACTAGGAAGATGATCAGTAAAAACGACATGAAAGAACGAAACCGGATGAGCATTCTGAAAACGATCCGAAGAGGAGTTTGTTCCCGTGCGGACATCTCGGCCACGCTAGGTCTAAGTAAGCCAGCGGTGTCTGCGCTCGTCGACGAGCTGATCAAGGAGGGCTTGGTGTACGAGACCGGAAGGGGTGACTCGACTGAAGCAGGCGGCAAGAAACCCATCTTGCTAGACTTTCATGCGAACGTGTCGATGATTGCAGCTGTTTCCTTTAACAATAAGCATTACGAGGTCGCGTTAGTTGATTTGGTTGGTGACGTGAAGTTTTATGTGAAAAAAGAAATCCGCATCTCTGACGACTATCGGCAAACCATCGATCTGATCGTACAAGAAATACGCGACTTAATTCAAGTGGCGAGGGAGCAGGGACATCAACAGCCTGTCATAGCTTGCGGCGTAGCCATTCGCGGACTGGTGGACACGAAGATGGGGATTATGCGCTATTCCTCGGCGATGCCATGGAAGGATGCTCCCATCGGGGATTACATGGAGCAAAGCCTGGATATTCCGATCTTTCTCGAAAATGATGCAAGGGCAGGCACGTATGTTGAACTATTGAACAGTAACGGAACTTACGGCAATTCGCTCGTCTGCGTTAGTGTCGGACTCGGTATCGGGACGGGCGTCGCGATTGGCAATGAAGTGTACCGTGGAGCGTTCGACGGTGCTGTAAACTTGGCTCATGCGACAATCGACCATGACGGTCCTCTTTGCCGCTGCGGAAATCGCGGCTGTTGGGAGGCTTTGGCATCCATCACTGCTTTCAGTGAAGAGCTGGTACGTCGCGATGGAAAATATGCGGATTTAGAATTCAGTGAAATTCTAAACCTTTACCATGAGGGGGACGCTGTTGTCGCGGATGTTTTGTTCAATTATACCGGCTATTGGCTCGGGGTAGGCATAACCAACATCTTGCATACCTTTAATCCTGAGGTACTGATTATTCAAGGGGAACTTACATCTGTCGGGCCTGAGCTTGAGCGGAAAATTATCGAAGTTGTCCATCAACGAGTGAAATCTGCGGTCACAAAGCGCAGTGTGATTCGTTTTTCCGAACATTCCGAAAAACTTCAGGTAAGGGGAGCAGCGGCTGTTATCTCCCAGTACTTTTTCTCCGATTCGCATCATCGTCTTATTTGGAAATGATAGCGTTGTTGCTTTAACGGACCCCAGCGCCGTTATTCTAGGCAAATTGCCGCAATTTGCATCATTAACGGACTCCAGTGACGTTATTTTGTCATTTAGCATGCTAAATCCCGCTTTGAGGTACGAATAGCAGCGCTGGAGTCCGTTAGAATTGGAAAGAGCCGCAATTCCTGCGAATAGCGGCTTCTCGGTCCGTTAGGGATTGGCGCTACGCCTAGTGCTCTGAACTATATTCTAACCGCATATCTAAACCGAGGAACCACGTCGCATAGCGCACAGCATAACCAACCCCAAACCGTACTTCCAAACTTTACACGCACGCCGCGTAACTAAACCGCACCTGCACATTGCACACCGCACACCGCACACCCTCACCCAATACCCACACTCTGACCAGTGTATCTCGAAAAGTAGCCAGCTACTCTAACGGACCCCAGAGCCGTTATTGCCGCCCAATTGCCGCCATTTGCAACATTAACGGACCCCAGTGACGTTATTTCGTCTTTTCACACGCTAAATCCCGCCTTGAAGCACGAATAGCGGCACTGGAGTCCGTTAGAATTGGAAAAGCCCCAATTCCAGCGAATAGCGACCGCTCGGTCCGTTAGAGACGAGCGCCAATCTGCCCACAACATAAAGCTCAAAAAATATATTGACAGCCCCAACGGGGAGGCAGTAATATTGCCTTATAAGTTAGTTAGTTATTATAACTAACATACGTAAAACCAATTCATGCCGACAAATGGACAGATTGGAAGGACACGATGAAAATGATCAGCAAAAACGATATGAAAGAACGAAACCGGATGAGCATTCTGAAAACGATCAGAAGCGGAGTTTGCTCACGAGCCGAAATTTCAGCAGCTCTTGGGCTAAGTAAGCCGGCCGTTTCCGCGCTCGTTGATGAACTGATCAAGGAAGGCCTGGTGGTTGAGACCGGAAGGGGGGACTCTACCGAAGCCGGCGGTAAAAAGCCCATTCTGCTTGATTTTCAGGCAGATGTGGCGATGATCGCAGCCGTATCTTTTAACAACAAGCATTACGAAATTGCGCTAGTCGATTTACTGGGTGTCGTGAAGTTTTATATGAAAAAGAAAATCCGCATCTATGATGACTACCGGCAGACGATCGATCTGATCGTGCAGGGAATTCGCGATTTGATTCAAGAGGCGCGTGCGCAAGGCCAGCAGCAGCCTGTCATGGCATGCGGCATTGCTGTTCGCGGACTGGTCGACACGGATAAAGGCATTATGCGCTATTCATCGGCGATGCCATGGAAGGACGCTCCCATCGGAGAATATATGAGTCAAAGCCTGGACATCCCGATTTTCCTGGAAAATGATGCGAGGGCTGGCACGTATGTAGAGATGCTGAACAGCAACGGCAACTATAGAGATACGCTGGTTTGCGTCAGCGTCGGAATCGGGATCGGGACCGGAGTCGTCATCGGTAATGAGGTGTACCGGGGAGCATTTGGTGGGGCTGTAAACTTGGCTCATGCAACCATTGATCATGATGGCCCCCTGTGTCGCTGCGGCAACCGCGGTTGTTGGGAAGCTCTGGCATCCATCACGGCTTTTGGCGAAGAGCTGTCACGCAGAGACGGAAAGTATGCGGAGCTAGAGTTCGGTGAAATCGTAAGCCTTTACCGTGAGGACGATCCGATTGTTGCAGATGTTTTGCTTAACTATACCGGCTATTGGCTGGGGATTGGCATCGCTACGATATTAAATGTGTTTAATCCCGAACAGCTGATTATCCAAGGGGAGATTACCCAAGCAGGCCCTGAATTGGAAAAGAAAATTATCGAAGTTGTTCAGCAAAGAGTTTCCGCGGTCACAAGGCGCAGCCAAATCCGGTTCTCCGAACATTCGGAGAAGCTTCAAGTGAGGGGGGCTGCTGCGATCATCAGCAATCATTTTTTTTCCGACATGTATCACCGTATGATTTGGCAATGACTTCGTCTATGGGGGGATTGGTTCGTGTATGGATCAAATAAAGCAAGCAAGAAGCCATTCAGCACCAGCATACTTGTTTTTATGGTTGTCTATCTTGGGACTCGTTACAAATATCTTTACACTGCAAAGTGAGATAGCTCCTGCAGCCAAATTCGGCTTGATTGGAGTAACCGTTGTTTTCATATTCCTATGGTCTTTGTTTTTCTTCGGAGATAAACATATCCGCTATACGCTTGTGATTCCAGGATTTGTGATTTTATTTTGCGTCACAACCGTACCCGCAATCTTCCTCCTATACCTTAGTGTGTTTGACGTATCGCTGTTAAATTTCAAAGGGGAATGGTCATTTGTTGGGCTTACTAACTATACGTATTTCCTCACCAAAGACAAATTGTTCTACGGAGCCATTATCCGCACGATTGAATACATGGTCATTGTGCTCGGGCTGCAAATGGTAATCGGAATGGGCCTTGCGCTGCTGCTGCAGCGAGAGTTTCGAGGCCGCTCTTTCGTTTCATCGGTGCTGGTGATCCCGGTGATGACGTGTCCCATCGTCATTGCGATGCTGTGGAAATATATGTACAGCAGTTATAACGGCTTTATAAATCTAATGTTAAAAAACGTGGGAATCGGCGAGATCCCGTGGCTAACCAATCAACCGCTGCCATGGATAAGCCAAATCCCGGGAATCGGTACCTTCCTGGTTACCTATCTGAATGCCAATATCGGTTTCGCGGCTGCAATTATCGTGAATATTTGGCAGTGGACGCCTTTTGTGTATCTGATGTTCCTAGCGGGGCTAAGTGCTCTGCCGAGAGAGCCGTATGAAGCAGCCAAGGTGGACGGAGCAAATGTCTGGCAGACGTATTGGCACATTACGTTCCCGTTGTTGCGCCCGGTTATTGGTGTAGTGTTCCTCATTCGAATCATTGATCTCATGAAGGTGTACGATCAGATTTGGGCTTTGTTTGGCGACTCGGTTACCATGCGCACGCTGAACATTCATATTTTTTCAACGGGTCTGACCGGTCAGGATTATAGTAAAGGCGCGGCCTTATCCATCCTTGTGCTGGTGCTCATTATCGGAATCAGCTTTCTTTTCTCAAATATCGGTAAATGGGTTTCCAAAAGGGGGGCATAACGGATGGAAAGGACCTTCAAGGCCATTGCGGCGAAAATTGTCGTAACTTGTCTTATTGCAATCGTCATCCTGGTGTGGGCAGTACCGATTTTCTGGATGATTTTAAGCAGTTTCAAGTCCACACAAGCGATCATTGAGCCAAAACTCATCGTTTGGTTTAAGCCAACACTCGCTAACTACAAATTTATTTTCGAAACTCAGAATTTTTTTCAATACCTGATCAATAGCCTGATCGTTGCGGTATGTGCGACATTTATATGCCTAACGACCGGAACGCTGGCTGCCTATAGCATTGCGCGATGGCGGACAGGAGGGAACGCGTTTGCGAACTGGGTCATTTTTACGAAAATGGCGCCGCCTGCGATTCTCATCATTCCTTTTTTCCTGATGTTCAAAAGCATTGGCTTGATCAATACGGTTTGGGCGCTTGTCATTGCCAACATTACGTTTAATATTCCTTTTGTTATCTGGACGATGCGCGGATTTTTTGATGAATTGCCTGAAGATATGGAGGAAGCTGCGTTAATTGACGGCTGCACAAGACTTGAAGCTTTTTGGCGCGTATCGCTGCCTTTGGCCCGCTCGGGTCTCATTACGACCAGCATTTTTTGCTTCCTGTTTGTATGGAATGAATACTTGTTCGGCCTTACTCTTGCGCTTTCGGAGAAAAGTAAAACATTGCCTGTAGCAACCGGGGATTTCATTACGGGGTATTCAATTAACTGGGGACCGGTATTCGGCTCGGGAAGCTTAATTCTATTGCCTGCCTTTATCATGGTTTTGTTTCTGCAACGTTATATCGTTCAGGGCTTAACTGTGGGGGCAGTTAAATAGAGCAAAAAACAATAAAAATGGAGGGTTCGAACATGAAGCTGAAGCGGTTAAAAAGAAGATCAGTGTTAACGGTATTGCTGGCGTCAAGTCTTGTTTATGCAAGTGCATGCTCAACTGACAGCGGAAAGCCAATCGACAAGGGGAGTTCAGAGAGTCCAAAGGCGCAAGAGGGGCAAAAAGCGCGGGAAATTACCATTTTTACACGTACGGGTCCTGACACGAGCGATTATGTCAAAGAACAAGGCAAAGAGTTCACGAAATTAACAGGGATCAAAGTCAACATTACCGAGCAGGGCGCCAGCAATTATTTTACCAACATGACCAATCAACTGATTGGAGGCACGGACACTTTTGACTTGGCGACTACAAACAATACGTATGTAGCTCCGCTGGCAGAAGCAGGCGCAATTGAGCCGTACGATGAGTACATCAAGAAGTTTGATCCGAACTATGATTGGAAAGATGTTGCTTTTCAATACAAGTACAAAGATAAAACGGTTGCCATGCCTTATAACCTAAGCATTCATCTGTTCTACTACCGTTCAGATTTGATTCCGAATCCGCCGCAAACCTGGGAAGAGTTCGCAGCAGAAGCTAATAAATGGACCAAGTCGAAAAATCCGGCTTCGCCAACAGCATACGGTGCATCTTGGACGGCGTTGTCCGGCTCTGAGCAGCCGAAAGTATTTTATTCGATGATGTGGTCATTTGGCGGAGAGATTGCGAAAGACGGCAAGGCAGGTGTAGGTTCGGCTGGGGCGATCAAGGCCGGAGAACTCTGGCAATCCATGGTCAAGGACGAAGTCATTCCTAAGGATACGCCAAACTGGGGGTATTCGAACGTATTCGATGCTTTGAAAACAGGCACGATTGCGATGGCCGCACCTTTCTGGAGTGCTGCTTATACAGAGCTTAAGAAAAGCGACAGCCCTTACAAGGATAAGATTAAAATTGGCGTAATTCCTGGCGAGAAGCAGGCTGACGGGAAAATCTTGCGTACACCGCTCTTCCAATCATGGACGCTGATTATGAACAAAAACGCGAAAAACAAAGAAGATGCAGCGAAATTCGTAGAGTTCATGACTAGTAAAGAAGGAGCGATGCGTGAAGCCAAACTAGGCGGTTTGCCAATTCGTTACTCTGTGCTCAGCGATCCTTCGCTGCAGCCCCGCGAATTTTACGATACAGTCCTGGAAACGTTAAAAGTCGCAAAAGACGAGCCGCTCGTGCCTTATTATTTGAAGCAGCATGAAATTATGAACACAGCCCTTTCGGGAATTATGACGGGAACGGTTAAACCGGATGCAGCGCTGAAAAGTGCGGAGAAAGATTTGCAAGCACTTATAGACGGAAGTAAAAAGTAATATTTCTGAGGGAGTGACAGGATGCCGAATGTATACGGATTACACGGAAAAGAGAGTTTGCTTGCGCATATGCCAGATATTCGCCAATTAGCCGGTTTTGAGCGTATGGAGCTGCTGCAAGGCAAAGGCCGTGGCAATGAAGTCATCCAGGTTCGCAATGGCTCAGGGCTGCAGTTTCAAATTGCGGTAAGCCGCTCTTTCGATATTGGCATGTGCGAACTGTATGGCATTCCTCTTGCCTGGCTGTCGCAAAACGGGCCTGTCGCTCCTTTTTATTATGAAAGAGAGGAGTGGAACCGCAGCTTTGAAGGCGGCTTGCTGGCAACTTGCGGCTTAACGACGATGGGCAAACCGAGTGTAGATGAAGGGCAAGTGTATGGTCCGCACGGGCGTATTTCCTCGACACCTGCGGAACTGCTGCAATCGGAGGGGCGCTGGCATGACAGCGGTCAATATGAATTGATTTTTCGCGGACGCGTCCGTGAAAGCTCAGCGACCGGTGAGAACCTTGTGTTGGAAAGGACGATCGTGACCAGGCTGGGGGAGAACAGATTGGAGATCACGGATTCGGTTACGAACGAATCGCAGCGGCCTGTTGCACATTTAATGATGCATCATTTTAACCTTGGTTTTCCGCTTATTGGTGAAAACTGTGCGATTGATATACCGGATGGCCCCAAAAGATGGATTAACGGCCAGGGAGCAACCGATCGTTGGAGCTCGTATCCTGCGCCACTGGAGAATGGACAGCCATCGGTAATGGCACACGAGAATGTGCAGGAGGATCATAAGGAAGGAACCGTTCAGGTTCGCATCAGCAACAAGATTGTGCATAACGGTGAAGAGAAAAGGTTAGTGGCAGGAATACGATACGATAAAAAAGCAAGCCCTGTCTTGACGCAGTGGAAGCATCCTGGCAAAGGAGTTTACGTACTCGGCATTGAGCCAGGCAATGCGACAACAGAAGGACGCGCTGTACATCGCGCGAGGGGAACCTTGCCGGTACTGGCTCCTGGAGAGCGGAAAACGTACTCATTTTGCGTGGAAGCTCGGTTGGAATCCATTTTACCCGTATAAGGGGTGGAAATTTGCGTGAAGGATTAACGATATTATCATGAATTGGAGTGATCGGGAAATGAAGCTGTTTTGGGGAGATTTGCATAATCACTGTGGGATTACGTATGGTTTTGGCGGTTTGGAGAACGCGTTGTCTGTGGCCAAAGAACAATTGGATTTCTGCGCAATCATTGCCCACGCGATGTGGCCGGATATGCCGGAAAGAACGGAAGGACTGGAATTTTTGGTCGATTTCCATTTGAAAGGATTTGCCAAGCTGAGAGGCAATTGGGAGCATGTCCGTGAAACGGTTAAAACGTGGAACGTTCCACATGAATTTGTAACCTTTCAAGGTTATGAGATCCACTCAAGTGAATTTGGTGATCATCATGTACTGTCAACTTCGGATGAGCTCCCTTTGATCGAAGCTGGTTCGCCGTCTGAGCTTGTAGCTGCGCTAGCTCCACTGCCCGTCATTGCTGTACCTCATCATGTGAGTTACACGCCTGGCTACCGGGGAGCGAACTGGGAGGCATTTTCGGAGTCAATCAGTCCTGTTGTGGAAGTATACTCCAAGCACGGCTGCTCCATGTCCGACTCCAGTGCGTATCCGTGTTTGCATACGATGGGCCCTCGCGACTCGCGCAATACAGTTGTATCGGCCATTCGAAGCGGAAGGAAGTTCGGCTTCGCTGGCTCAACCGATCATCACGCTGGATATCCCGGCTCTTATGGAGACGGTCGAGTGGCTGTACTGGCTACTGAAAAAACGCGTGATGCGATATGGGAGGCTCTGCTGGCTCGCCGCACATATGCAATTACCGGAGATAAAATCGCGTGTTCCTTTACCGTGAACGGCGCTATTTTTGGCAGCGAAGTGAAGGTAGACGGACGCAGAGAGCTTAAACTGGATGTTACGGGCTGCGACTTCATTGACAAAGTAAGCGTGTATAAGAACGGTGTGCTATGGAAAGTTGTTAATGCTCAGCATGCCGGTCTTCAGCAGTTACCCGAACCTCAAACGCAAGGCAAGTATAAAGTGCGTGTGGAAATGGGATGGGGCGACAGCCAAACAGGGTATGTTTGGCAGGGCAACGCTCGTCTGGACAAGGGGCAAATCGTCTCGCTAGAGACATGTTTCCGAGGACAAAGCGTATTGGCGCCGACGCCGGAGATGCGGGATAATCCGGATATTAACCTGCTCGGCAACAAGCTCATAGCTTGGTCTGAACAGAAGGCGGAATGGACTTGTACGACGTTTAAGAATGTGTCCACACGGCACCCGCAAACCGCTGCGCTTATTTTCGAAATTGAAGGAGACACAAGCAGTCAATTATCCATTGAAGTGAACGGCCAAATCTTCACTTATACGATCGGTGAGCTCCTTGAAGGAAGCCGCTCGGCGCATATGCTGCCGCACAGCTCCGAGGCCATCCTCGTGCATCGCGCTGTACCTGAACACGCGTATTCCTTCCGGGGCGAATGGCACGACGATGAAAAAGAACGAGATTGCGACGCCTATCATGTGGAAATCAGACAAACAAATGAACAGTATGCTTGGATCACGCCTGTATTCGTTATTTCTTAAGGAGGCTCCCGTTCATGGCAAAAGAGTTGAGAGTCGGAATCATTGGCTGCGGCGGCATCGCCAACGCCAAACATATGCCTAGTCTGAATAAACTGCCGCAGGTGAGTATGGCTGCTTTTGCCAACAGGACAGAGGAGAAAGCGCGATTAGCCTCTCAAATATTCGGTTCGGAGGATGCCAAGGTCTACGGGGATTACCGCCATTTACTTGAGGACAAGACGATTGACGTCGTTCATGTCTGCACTTCAAACGACTCGCATGCCGAAATTGCGATTGCCGCATTGGAAGCAGGGAAACATGTCATGTGTGAGAAGCCAATGGCCAAAACGACGGCGGAAGCCAGGAGAATGGTTGAGACGGCGAAACGTACGAATAAGAAGCTGACGATCAGTTACAATAACCGCTACCGCCCGGATTCGCAATATTTGTATCATATGTGCCGAAACGGCGATTTGGGACACATTTATTTGGCCAAAGCACATGCGCTGCGCCGCCGGGGGGTTCCGACGTGGGGAGCTTTTCTGAATAAGGATAAGCAGGGCGGCGGACCTCTGATTGATATCGGCACACACGCGCTCGACCTCGCCCTATGGCTGATGGACAACTATAAACCCAGAACGGTGTTGGGGAAAGCCTTTCATCAGCTGGGGCAGCAAGCAAGTGCAGCCAATCCGTATGGATCGTGGGATCCGATTCAATTCACGGTTGAGGATTCTGCCGTGGCGATGATTATGATGGAGAACGGATCCACCATTCAACTTGAAGCGAGCTGGGCGCTAAACATCACAAATGAAGGTGCGGGCAAAGTGACGTTATGCGGAACAGAGGCAGGCGCCGATATGTGGGATGGTCTGAACATCAATGGAGAAAAGTATGGGAAACTGTATACGACCCGTATCCATCTTCAGCATACGGGGGTCCCTTTCTATAAGACTCAAGAAGAAAGTCCGGCGGATCTCGAAGCGCGGTTATGGATTGAAGCTTTGATGAACGGGCAGGATCCGATTGTGAAGCCTGAGCAAGCACTTGTTGTGCAGGAAATCCTAGAAGCGATTTATGTTTCTTCGGAAACCGGGAAAGCTGTTTCGCTCTAAAGTGGGGGAGGCCTTTTTATGATAGAAGTAGCTTTGGTTGGCGCAGGAAATGCGGCGAGAAAATATGCGCAGCTGCTATTGGAAACGGGAAAGGTGGAAATCGTTGGTCTATACGATGAGCGGGAGGAAGCGGCAGTAGAGCTTGCTGCGGATTACGGTGGCCTTATCTTCCCCTCGATCGCCGATTTGAACGATGCACTGCCCTTGAGCACTTTGTTCGTTTGTGTCGGACTTCAGAAGCTTCGGAACGACTGGACCCAGACGGTGAGACTCCTACTAGAAAAGGGTAGAACCGTTATAACCGAAATGCCTGCGGCTTCCCGTTTGTTGGATGTTCAAGCCATGTTGCGTGCTGCCGGCTCAAGCGGAGGTCGCTTGCTATTTATCAATCCGGAACGTTTTTATTTTCATCAAATGGATATTAAAAAGCGGATAGTTGCCGGAACGATTGGCAGCATCGGGGTGATTAACGTCAAGCGTTATAGTCCAGAGCTGCCTGAAGATGAGTCACGAAGCGCGCTCCAGCGGCTCGCTATATACGACATCGACGTGCTTCGTTGGATCGCAGGGGAAGTTACTAGCGTCTACGCCATGCAAAGAGGCACGGGGGATTTGGACTATGTCTTGATTACGCTTAAATTCCGCTGTGGGACAATTGCCAATCTCGAAGCGTGTTTGGGATACCCGGAGGAGTATACATCGGCCGTGGAATATGCCGGTACACATGGTTTGCTTCGCTATGATAACCGGAAAACAGATGCTTTGCATGTTTATAAAGCGGCAAGTCCACGGAAGCAAGACTTCAGTCCTTCCTTTCGCAATCCTGAATATGAAGAGCTAGTTCATTTGTTAGACTGCGTGAAAGAGGGTTTGCAGCCGGTAATGACGGCGGAGGATGCCCTTGGAACGTTGAAGGTAGCAGCTGCAGCGGAACAATCCATCTTGACTGGACAGCCGGTGGAGCTCATGGACCCTACGTTTTCGCACGGGATTGGAGGCGAAGAGGATGCATAAACGGAAGATCGGCATGATCAGTTTTGCCCATCTGCATGCGGTCAGCTATTTGGAAGCTTTGGTACGGCGCGACGATGTGGAGCTTGTCGGAATTGCAGATGAAAACCGGGAGCGGGTGGAACCGTTCATTAGGAAGTACCAGCTGCCTTATTATGCGGATTACCGTGAGCTGCTGGCTGGAGATGTCGAGGCCGTCATTATCTCCTCGGAAAACGCCAATCACGCTGAGATGACCATTGAGGCAGCGAAGCACAAAAAGCATGTGCTATGTGAGAAGCCGCTAGGTGTGTCCCGCGAACAAATGCGTCAGATGATCGAGGCGTGCCAAGCTGGCGGCGTGCAATTGATGACGTCCTTTCCAAACCGTTACATTCCGATGATTGTGGAGGCGAAAAGGGCCATTGAGCGTGGCGAGATCGGCGAGGTGATCGCTGTTAAGGCGACGAACAAAGGCGAAATGATTGGCGGTTGGTTTAATGACCGCTCGTTGTCCGGCGGGGGCTCTCTCATGGATCATACCGTGCATGTCATGGATCTATTGAACTGGATTTTCCAATCGCAAGCCGTTGAAGTTTACGCGCAGGCCGACAGTCTGTTTCATGGCATCGATATGGATGATGCTGCCATGGTTCATGTCAAATTTGCCAACGGAGTTATCGCTGCTTTGGATGCAAGTTGGTCAAGGAAGCATGCGGCTCCTTATAAACGCGACTTAACGATGACGTTCATCGGAACGGAGGGTGTCATTTCCATGGATTATTTCGCTCAGGTGAACGAAATATACAGCGAAACGACCGGGCATGCGGAGTGGAGCTATTGGGGTGATAACAAAGATGAGATGCTGATCGATGATTGGATTCAATGTCTAAAAGAAGATCGGCCTGTGTCAATTACAGGTGAGGATGGCTACAATTCAACGGTTATTGCGCTAGCGGCTTACGAGTCGATTCGCTTAAATAAACCGGTGCGCCTCTAGGGGCGGGGACATATTTTAGCTGGAGGTTGCTTTTCAAGTAGAATGCTTCTACTTGAGGGCAGCCTCTTTTTGAATTGCCACGAAACTACCGAAGGAAATAGCCTGATTTTGTGGGAAAACGGAACTACAGGGCGTTATTTCGAGAAAATTTAATATTTTCGTAATGAAACGGAACTACAAGGTTTTATTTTACCATAAATAACCGTTTCTCAATCGAAAACCGAATAATAAAGGACCACAGTTCCCCTCACCTGGCGCAAGTGCCTGCTTTTTGAAAAATAGGGGACCACAGTTCCCCGAGAGTTTCTGCGAGTAGATGTCCTCTGACTGGTGGCGGCAGCCGCCATGTGGAGGCGACATAATGCGCGCGAGAGTTTGGTTTTTCATACATTTTTACATTATTTCTGTATAAACAAAAACTGATATAATTGATATCATTGTGTTAAAGAATGATAGCGATTTCAAGCTTCAAAGGAAGGTGGTGGGCAATATGTCTGTCGCACCCGTACGCGTGCTGATTATTGATGATGAATTGCCGTTAAGACAAGAACTCCGGTCCATGCCGTGGCCTACATTTGGCGCAGAACTGGTTGGAGAGGCCGAGAATGGGGAGGAGGCTCTGGAGCTCTGTATCGCTTTGGAACCCGACCTTGTGATCTCAGATATTACGATGCCCATCATGGATGGCTTAACATTGTTCCGCAACGTCAAAATAAGATTTCCGCACATCCAATTCGTGCTCTTAACATGTCATAGCGATTTTCATTACGCCCAAGAAGCGCTGAAGTTAGGAGCCTTGGACTATTTTACGAAGCTGTCCTTTGATGAAGAGGATATGAAGACAGCGATTGAAAAAGCGAGAGCAGCGATCCGACGTGAAGTCGATCTGAAACAATATGAACAAGAACGGATGCGCCGAGAGTCAGCCAATGCGAATGCGCCAAAACCAGCGGTGAGTGACGAACGGAAGATTCGGAAAGAAGTTCAGCTCGCCCAGCGAATTATTGAGATCAAGCTCGGCGAACCGATTACGCTAACCTCCGTTTCGGAAGAAGTTGGGCTGAGCTCCTATTACCTTAGCCGACTGTTTCGGGAAGAAACAGGGGAATCCTTTAACGATTATGTGACCCGGCTGCGCATGGAGAAAGCTGTGAATCTGCTCCAGAACACGCAGCTCAAAGTGTATGAAGTCGCCGAGCAGGTAGGGATTCCAAGTTACCGTTACTTCTCACAGCTATTCCGTAATTGGACCGGCGTAGCGCCTACAGACTATAAAAAGGGATGATGCTAAAATGAAAGCGCTAATCTCATGGTTTGGCAGCTGGAGTATGTTGGCCAAGCATTTTCTATTTTTGTCCCTGGGAACACTTGTACTGTTAGGGGGCCTTGGCTACATCAACTTGCGCGAAGCGGAGGGACTGTTTCGTAAACAGGTCGTGTCGGACGCCCAAGTCATTATTGACCGAACCAATCTCTATATGAACGCCTATTTGGACAATGTACAAAATATTCTTTTGCTGATTTCAACCCGGGAAGATTTGTTAAATGTAGGCATGGAAAAGGAGGCTTCGGACGTTCTGCGCTCGTATGCGAATATGAACAGAACGCTATATAAGTCGCTTTATTTAGTGGGCGTAGACGGCCATGTCATATCCAACTCGCAAACCACTTTCGATATTATTGGAAATCCGGAAATCCCTAAGCTGCTTGAGAAAGCCAAGCAAACTTACGGCATTTTTATTACCGAGCCCTATCAATCCCCTATATCGGGTAAAACAGTCGCTTTCGTGCTGCCGATTCAATCGTCTTCGACGGAGTCGCTGAAAGGGATCGCCGTGGTGGAAATCGATCTCGTTCAATTAACGAATATGATCGCACAATTCATGAATACGAAGAATCAAACATTCGCCATCATTACGAACAAAAAGAATGTTGTCCATTCGTTTGATGTTGGCCTCCCGCTCAGCTCTTACCGGCTGCTTCCTTATCATACATCGGTGTATCCGCCAGAGCTGGATGAAGGGTTTGTCGATCAGGTGTCGGATCTTCCTGTCGGCGCGTCGGAGATTAATGGCCCGGAAGGCGACTTGGTTGCGGTCAAGTCCGGCATGAATAATCTGGGCTGGTATTTTATAGCCTTCTATGAAAATAGTTTTTTCTATCAAAATATTGCCAGCCTGTACCGGAATTTCAGCACGGCAGGCGTTTTCTGGATATTTCTTGTTTTGGCCAGCACCTACATGATAAGCCGGTATATCACGCTGCCGGTACGCACATTGGTTGCCAAAATGGATCGCGTGCGAGATATGGAAGTGCTCCACACGATACACGCAACAGGCAATGATGAAATTGGCCGATTGGCGCGAAGCTACAATGCCATGATGGAGCGGATTCATCATCTGATGCAGGAAACGAAGGAAGCGGAACGCCGCAAGAAGCATTTTGAGCTGAAAATGCTGCAGAGCCAAATTGCCCCGCATTTTCTGTACAATACGCTTGCTTGCATTAGCTCTTTGGCTAAACAGCATAAGATCTACGAAGTTCGGGAAACGATCAAAACCCTGGTCGGTCTGTTGTCCTTCAGTTTTGATAAAAGCACGGAATTCGTTACGTTAGCGGACGAACTGGAAGGGCTGCGCATGTATGCGTATATCCAGAAGGTGCGCTATGGCGATAAATTCACAATGGAGATCGACGCAGCGCCTGCCACGCTCTCGAAAACCATACTCAAGCTGACCCTGCAACCGCTTGTGGAAAATGCTATCTTTCATGGATTAGTTCCACTCAAACGTGAGGGAATCATTCGCATACGGGCCAAATGTGCGAAGGATAAATTGATTATTACGATCAGGGACAACGGGCTCGGGATGAGCTCGGAGGTCCTGAACAGTGTGTTCGAAGAGCGGCACAAAGCGCCGAGCAAACATAGATTCACAGGAATCGGGATCATGAATGTCCATGAGCGAATCGGGCTTCATTTTGGAACGGAGTATGGTCTGTCCATTTTCTCCTTGCCCGAAATCGGAACGTTGATTCGAATTGAACTTCCGGCAATGGAACATGAACATACAGAAAAAAACAAATAAAGCGTTTGCAAGAATTCGGACATTTTCGCAGGATCACTGTATATTTTCCAAAGAAAGCGCTTGCTATACTTAACTCAACCCGTTAGGAAGCGAGTGATCAGATGGAAAAGAGGTGGCCTCATGGAACAGCAAATCGTAGCCAAGCAGGAAGTAAAGGCGGGGAGACAAACAAAAGATGCGAGGCTTAAATTATCTGCGAAGCAGGTTTGGGCCTTTCGGGCTTTTTATCTTATGCTTTTGCCTGGCGTTATCTATTTCGTAATTTTCCGCTATATTCCCATGTATGGTGTGATTATTGCGTTTAAGGATTTTCAAATACTGGATGGCATTCTCGGCAGTGGTTGGGCGGATCCTTGGTACAAGCATTTTCAGACGTTTTTTAATTCCCCGTATTTCGGGCAGCTAATGGTTAATACGTTCGTCATTAGTATCTACAAGCTCGTATTTGGAATGGCGCCGCCAATTATTATGGCCTTGCTGCTCAATGAGTGCAGGCTGCGGTGGTTCAAAACGGTTGTGCAGACGCTCACGTATATGCCGCATTTCTTATCTTGGGTCATCATTTACGGGATTCTGATCGCCCTGCTTTCTCAGAATTCCGGGATCGTCAACCGTTTTATCGAAGATGCGGGCGGACAGTCGATTGGCTTCATGACTTCGATTGATTATTTCCGAACCATTCTGGTAAGCTCGGAAGTTTGGAAAGATCTCGGCTGGGGCGCAATTATTTACTTGGCTGCGATGACGGCGATTGATCCGACGTTATACGAAGCAGCCCGTGTGGATGGAGCAAGCCGCTTGCGGATGATTTGGCACATTACGCTGCCAGGCATTCGAAACGTCATTATCCTTCTGCTCATCTTAAAGCTGGGCCATATTATGGATGCCGGATTCGATCAAATTTATATTTTGTATAACATTCAAGTGTATCAAGTTGCCGATATCCTGGATACTTGGGTATTCCGGACAGGGCTGCAGCAGATGAACTTCTCACTGGGGGCCGCCGTAGGATTATTCAAATCCGTCATAGGGCTTATCTTGGTACTAGGTTCGAATCATTTATCCAAGAAATGGGGTGATGGCATATGGTAAGAGGCTGGGAAGACCGGATCGTAAACACGATTGTCGTCGTCATCCTCGGGCTTGCTGCTTTGGCGGCGATCGTACCGCTGATGTATGTAATTGCCGTGTCCATCACACCTTTCTCCGAGGTACTGAAGAATGGAGGATTCATCCTCATCCCGAAGTCCGTTACTTTTAGCGCTTATCACAAGTTGTTCACTGAGACGAATATTCCCAAAGCTTTCTGGGTGACGATCTTCATCACCGTCGTCGGCACGATTGTGAACCTGATTTTGACTTCATTGATGGCTTATCCACTTAGCCGTCGCAATCTGCCAGGCAGGAGCTTTTTCCTTCTCATGGTTGTGTTTACGATGTTGTTCAGCGGAGGGCTCATTCCGACGTATTTGGTTGTGAAATCCCTAGGGCTCATGGATTCCGTCTGGTCGATGATTTTGCCGAATGCGATTTGGAGTTTTAACATTTTGATTATGAAAAGCTTTTTCGAAAGCCTTCCTGAAGAGTTGTTTGAATCGGCTCGAATGGATGGCGCGAAGGAGTTCCGGATTCTCTGGCAAATCGTATTGCCGCTTTCCATACCGTCTATGCTCACGATTGGGTTATTTTACATGGTCGGCCATTGGAATGAATTTTTCCAGGCGATTATGTATGTGACGGATCGGAACCTGTTTCCTCTGCAGGTTGTTATTCGTGAAATTCTCATGCTGACCCAGCAACCGCTGGAAAATGCCGAAAATATGCTTCCTACCGAAACGATGCAAATGGCATCTGTTGTTGCTGCAAGCTTACCGATCATTATCGTGTATCCGTTCATTCAAAAGCATTTCACCAAAGGAATGCTGATGGGCTCTGTCAAAGGTTGACCCCGTTGAATGTATCAGGACTGCAGCCTGATTCGTTCTGTAACGGCGACAATAGAAGCAACTTTTATTTTAAAAGAAAGAAGGGGTATCTATGAAAAAGAAATTGCTTGTACCAATTCTTCTCGCCATGACTTTCGCCGGTGGAACGCTGATTGCCGGTTGCGGTGGAGCGCCTGCTGCGAATAAACCTGCTGATAAAGCTGCGGAAAGCGGCAAGCCGGCTGCCAGCGCCAAGCCGGTTAAGCTTGACATTATCGAAACGGGCAGCGGCCTTCCTTCTCCTGATCAAGACATCATTAAGCAAGAGCTGGATAAAGCGCTGGGCACGGATCTGAATTTGACCGTGTATGCCTCTGGCGACGATTACAAAAATCAGTTAAACGTGCGCATGTCATCGGCGAACTTCCCGGATTTATTCGCTGTCGACCGCCAGCAGTTAAAGCAATTTACAGACCAGGGACTTCTGCTTGATCTCACGCCTTATTTGGATAAACTTAAGCCCGTACAAGACTTCATTGGAGCAGACAGTTTGAAGAAAGGGATGCTGAACGGCAAAACGTATGCCATCGCGAAGTCACCGCAAGTTCCCTACAACACGTACTGGATTCGCCAGGATTGGCTCGACAAGCTGAATCTGAAAGTTCCGACTACACCGGAGGAAATGCTTGAGGTAGCTAAAGCGTTTACCGAGAAAGACCCGGATGGTAATGGGAAAAAGGATACGTATGGCCTCACAGGCGGCAAATTGGGAGCTTTTGATACGATTTTTGGAGCCTATGGCGTTGGTATGGATGGCGGCACTCCGACAGTCTACGTGAAGGATAATAAAGTGGTGAACTCGCTGTATGATCCCGGGATGAAGGATGCTCTTGCTTTTATCCAGAAGATGATTGCATCCGGTTCCGTAGATCCCGAGCTGTTGGCTAACTCCGGCCTTCAGCACCAGCAAAAAGCAATTAAAGGGCAAGCGGGAATCGTCTATCTGGATTGGCCGAATGTGACGAAGGATCAATTTGTTGAGCAAATTAAGGCAGTGAATCCGAATGCGAAATGGGTGCAAGTTGATGCACTAAAAGGACCTGGCGGCAAATATGCAAGCGCCTATGACATTGGTAAGGCAGCAGCATTGTACGCCGTGCCGAAGTCGCTTGAGAAAAATCCGGAGAAGCTGCAGAAAGTCATCGACTTGCTCAATTATGTTTCTTCGAAGGATGGGTCTTTATTGGTGCAATATGGGGTGAAGGGCAAACATTTCAACCTCGATGGCAGTAAAGTGGTCCCAACTGATCTGATGGGCAAAGAGGGCGGTTATTTCTGGCTGTACCAATTCGCAGGACGCCCGGAGATGGAATATTTGACGGTGAAATTCGGTCCGCAGGCGAAGTATATGGAATATGCGAGCAAACAGCCGCACATTGACGGTTTGGCTGGATTCGTGGATATGCCGAATGGCTATAACGCTGCAGATGCGACTCGCTATATTGAAGAAGAGTTTTCCAAATTTATATATGGCAAGCGTCCGCTGAGTGAATATGACAGCTTCCTTAAGACGTTGGAAGGCTCGATGAATTATAAAGCGTATTTAGATGCTGCTGATAAAAGGATTAAAGAGCTTGGCTACGTGAAGTAAACGTAGAAGTGTGCGGAAAAGGAAGGAGAAATGGGCTTCCTTTTCTTTTAAAAACACTATTTACACGTGTAAATTTATTGGTTATACTTACCATAAATTAATAAAAAATGAGGAGTGTATTCAAATGACACAAACAAAACTTGATATTCCTGCACTTATCGAGCAATTTAATGAGAATGGTTACTTGATCCTGCCGGGCATTTTGTCAGAAGAGAAAGTGAACCGTTTGAACGCTGCGATCGACCGAATTGTTGCCGAAGAACCGGAATCATTAGCTTATAACGTTTATAACAGCATAGAAAGAGACGATGAAATAGCATCGCTAATCGATGAACCGACACTGCTTCCTCTCATGGTTAATCTGCTTGGCTTTAACATTCAGCTGCACATTTCACATTTAACTGTACGTAAACCGAATCCCAACGATGTGAAAACCGAGTCGCACAGCTTCATTAACTGGCATCAAGACGGTCCACATCCACAATTTCCGAAGCAAGATGGCATCACTTCTACCTATTACATTAAAACCTGCTATATCTTGAGCGATATGTCCCAGCCGGACCGTGGGAATACCAAAGTCGTCCCTGGCTCGCATAACAAACCGTTTCATCCGGGGAGCCAGGATGTGAATGGTCTAGTGGACGGAGAAGTGCAAGTCTGCGGTAAACCGGGCGACGTATTCATTTTCCCACAGAATCTGTGGCATGCCGGAGCACCTAATCGCTCGGAATTTACACGCCGGCAGCTGTTTCTAGGCTATAGTCCGATCTGGATGAGACCGATTGACTACCGCACGGCATCCGATCGCTTGCTGGAAAACGCATCGCCTTACCGGAAGCAGCTTCTGGGTGTCATTGATGAGAATCCGTTTAAATATTATGTTCCTTCCGAATCTATGGTACCATTAAAGGAGCTGTACAATCAGGATGCTGGCAAAAGCGTCTACAAATAAGCTCACTTGGAAGAGGTGGATATCTTGGGTTCATCAACAAGGTTAGAGGGAAAAATCGCGCTTGTTACCGGAGCATCACGCGGACTGGGACGTCATATCGCAGCTGCGCTTGCGGCTGCGGGAGCGAATGTGGCAGTCAACTATGCGTATAGCACGCAGGATGCGGAGGAGACGGTTCGGCTGATTACTGCCGCTGGCGGCAGCGCCACTGCTTTTCGCGCTGATATCACAAGCGAAGCGGAAGTTAACGAGCTTATTGAGCGAGTGGAGCAGCATTTTGGCGGGAATATTGATATTCTGGTCAACAACGCGACAGGCCCTCAACCGATGCTTTCGATTGAAGAGAGTACATGGCAGACTTACTTGGACCAGCTGGAGTTTTTCGTGAAAGCCCCCTTGCTACTTGCCAAAGCGGTACTTCCGGGGATGAAGTTGAAGAGAGAAGGAAGCATCATCCATATCGGCAGCGAGGTCGTGCAAATCGGGAATGCGAACTTCTCCAGCTATGTTACGGCCAAGTCATCCATGGTGGGGATGACTCGCTCTTGGGCGAGCGAGCTGGGACCTCACGGTATCCGGGTCAATTTGGTCGCACCAGGTTGGATACCTGTTGAGCGGCATGAAGGCGTGAGCACGGAAGGTTACCGAACCGGTGTACCGCTTGGGCGAGTCGGAGAACCGGCAGATATTGCGAATGCTGTGGTTTTCTTAGCCTCGTCAGAGTCGGGCTTTGTGACTGGACAATGCCTCTCGGTTAACGGGGGCAATACGTTTGGGATTTAATAACGGTTGTTAGGGAGATAGCGAATGGTAACTAGAAAGGATGTAGCCGACCGCGCAGGAGTTTCCTCTGCGGTCGTTTCTTATGTATTGAATAATCGGGAGATTGTGAAGGAAGAGACGAGGCAGAAAGTTCTGGAAGCTATTCGCGAACTTGGCTATCAACCGAATTTATTAGCGCAAAGCCTGAAAACGAAAAAATCGCGGCAGATAGCCGTGCTGATCAACTACCTCGGGAACCCTTTTGAGGCCGGTCTATTGATCAATATCGAGCAGCATGCGAAAGACAGAGGGTACTTTGTGTTTTTCCAAACCTATAAACAAGAGGAAGAAGATGAGCTCAAGGGCTTGTTCATGGGCAGAGTGGATGGTATTTTACTGCTCGGGCAGTCGCTGAAACCTCAGGTGGTAGCGCATTTTCAGACGCTTGGAATGCCGATTGTCTCTGTTTTGAAGCCGGAGGGCTTGGAGCGTTCAGAGCCGATAATTCCATATGTGGATGTCGACTGGGAAGATGAAATGGTGAAGATAGTCCGCCATTTGCAGCAGCAAGGGCATACCCGGATTGGCTTTATGGGCGGCGGTGATACGGCGCAGCATTATGGAGTCAGGCTGCAGGCGTTCATTCATGCGCTGCGGGAAACAGGCTGCACGTGGCATTCGGAGGATTTATTGAATGGGGAAGGCAGATTCGAACCGGCCGAGCGTGCGTTGCATGCTGAGTTGATTCATCAATCCATCCACTTTACTGCGCTGGTCTGTGCCAATGATTTGATGGCCGCCGGCTGCATCGCCGCTTGCCGAAAGGCCGGTGTCCAGGTGCCGCAGCAGTTGGCTGTGGCTGGTTGCGAGGATATCTTGATGTCCTCGCAAACGGACCCGCCGCTTACGGCCATCCATTATCCTCGTCCGCAAATCGGCGAAGCTGCGATGCGATTGCTGCTGGATACGATAGAAGGACATACAGCTGAAACGCCTTTTTCCTCAGGGGAGCTGGTTATTCGGCGCTCTACGGAAGTTTCAGAAATTGATCGCTCTACCGGGATTATCCGGTAGAGCTTATTTTGTTAATTGATGGATGATATGATCTGCCGTGCGAATCGCTAAGGCAACCGTCGTCAATGTAGGATTGGCGGCACCGCTGTAGGGGATAACGCTATTGTCGGCCACATAGAGGTTTGACATGCCATGCACGCGGCCATAAGTATTAGTAGCCGAAGTAGAGGGATCATTGCCCATCCGGCAGCTCCCCATCTCGTGGTAATCTTCTCCCGGCACATAAAAAGATAAGTCAGGCTGGCGGTTTTTTACACCGATGGTTGCTTGCAGGCTGGCGATCATATGGTTTGTCGCATGCAGCATTTGGCCAATGACGGTCTTATCATTCTCGCTGTAAGAGAAATGAATCTGTATCTCCGGGACCCCATACGCGTCCAATTTCGAGTGGTTTAATGAGATATAATTTTCAAACTGCGGCTCTACAACCCCCAAAGTTTCAATTCCGATATCAAATTCAGGAAGAATTTCTTTATTTTCAAAAACCGGGTACCACAGATATCTTTCTAGATCCGGACCATAAATGATCATTTGATAGGGCTGAACAGCGGTTCGGGGCTTCCAAATAAAAAGCGTTCCCAACACTTCGGGGAAGTAGCTGCGATCTATTTTAACGGTGGCAACGATTTTGGAGTGGTTCATTAAATAATGGCCGATCGCCTTTCCTTGAATGCCGGAATGCAAGAGAAGTCGCGGGGTTTCCCACGTACTGGCGGACACGACAATTGTTTTTGCCCGGATGAGATAGGATTTCATATCGGGTGACATCACCCGCAAACCTGTTGCGTTTCCATTTTCGAATAAGATTTGAACGGCCCTGGCGTTAACGGCCAAATCAAAAGGTCTTAGATTTAAAGCTGAACCCAGAAAGGCAATGGAGCTGAATAAAGCGTTGGAGTGGACCTGGCCAAACTTCGTTGCCGAAAGATCAACGGCTGTGGGGAGCTCTGTAGCTTCTGGAAAACCGCTTCCTCTAAGGATGTCGAGCATGATCGTTGTAAGCGTGGAATCTTGCGTATATCCCTTGGAGACATTCATAATCCGCTCAGCAATATTATAGTAAGGGGCCAATTCTTCGTAGGAAATCGGCCATTCCTGCATGTCGCTGGGATCCATACGGGGCGAAGCCGTTGACCAGAATAACGTTTTGCCTCCCAATGCGAAAACTTGAGATGCTCCCGGGTATTCGGGTTGGGATTTTCCAAGCGGATACGAGATATTTTTGTGAAAATCCCGTTTACGAGATGCATTCAAGGTAGCGATATTCATGCTGTGCGTGGGAATCAGGAGATCTCCTCTCTCGACGATGCCAATACGTTTGCCGCTTTGTCCCCATTGCTGGCATAACCTCCAAAGCACGGCAGGACCTGCTGCCCCGGCGCCAACAATCAGCACATCGTATTCGGTTTCTGACATTTTTTCTAATGAAGTTAAAGGAATCCACTGTTTGAGATCGGTTTCGGGAGGCTGAGGAGCGGCGATGGGAAGGTGGATCATTTTTTTTGATTGTGCAGGATAGGAATCCATAACAGGTCACATCCAATCTGCAGAGATGTATATAGCTTATGAGTAGGAGTTGTATTTATGAGGATGGATAGTTGGAAAATCTAGATGTGCAAAAAAGGTTAAATTCCTCTGAAGCTCTCACTCAAGTAGATTGTTTCTACTGGGGAGGGCTTTTTTTGTTTTAGTTGGGGGAGGGGAACTACAGTCCGCTATCGCCTGGATAAAGCACATTTTCCACGTGGAAGGGGAACTACGGTCCACTATTTTACCAATTTGACCTGAAAAAGACGCCGTGGAGAACAAATAAGGGCCTGTAGTTCCGCTCAGCGAGGAAATTACTCGTTTTTCTTCAAATAGAGGACGCCAGTTCCCTTGGAGTGAGCAGTTAGGCGGGGTCCCGCTAATTAAGTCTCCGCAGTAGGAGGCTTCGATGTTTTCTTACCGTGAATGAGACTGACTACTTGTCAAATACGCCGATTCTGCTGCTAGCAGGAACAGTGACGGACGAGAGCATGGAACACAGTCATTAAACATGATCAATATCCTGCCTAATCTTTAAATCCCCATAATTACTTTTCGCCGGCCGCCCTTTATAGCGAAAACTGGACGGAGGCGCGCCATTGTGAGATTTGAACATTTTGCTGAAATGGTAGACGTCGGTGAAACCGAGTGCGCTTGCAACCTCCGTAATATTCATCGAGGTCTCGGACAGGAGAAATCGCGCCCGTTCCATGCGGACTCTCGTAATGTACTCCCTTAAGGAAAAACCGGTGTATTTCATGAACAGTTGACTCAAATAACGCGGAGAAACATTGACGTTTTCGGCGAGGCTCGCTACGGTGACGGCCTTTTCGCCGATTTGGTCGCGGAGCTCGTCGATCACTTTGTGGATCAGCTGTTTGTGCATATGGGAGACCGGCGACGAAGCACCGCTTTTTTGCTGGCGCAGCATATGCAGCAGAACAAGACGCACGAGCAGGTCGAATTCTTCTTGCTGCTGATCTTCCTCTCGAAGCTGCAATTCAACAATGCGCTGCAGGCAGGTTTCCGGTACAACCGTGTCCTCTAATCGGACATGTCTTTCGGGGAGCTCAACGTCCATGCCCGGTTGGATGATAAAATGAATGTAAATGACGGTCAGCCGATGCTCGAGTTCCTGAGTGGCCTTCACTTGATCGCCGGGCCGGATTAAGAAGCAGGAGCCTTTAGAGATCGGGTAGCTGATTCCGTTGAGGATCATTTGCCCTCTGCCTTCTATGGCATACCATAGATCGTAATCGGGCATGGGGCTTAAACGAGACCATTCCCAACCTGGCTCACAACGGGATTTTCCTACGGAGCCATTGTAAATGAAAGTGATCATCGCAAACTCTCCTTCAAGTGACGTTTGGTTTCCATTTAATCATAAGCGCAGGCTGTAAGCAACGAATTTATCAATGTCTGATACATGCAGATTTGTACAAAAAAGTCGCTCCTTGGTCCATTTTCATTCAGGATGATAAACGTTATTGTTAGTGTAATGGATGTAGATTTATCACTCTTGAAGGAGGGTTTCAATGAGTACAAATATACAAAATTCAGAAGACATTAACCAACGTATGTACCGATTTGACAATGTGCATCAGCCGTTAGCTTCGATCAATGATTTTACGGACGAGCAAGTCAAACAGTATAAGAAAGCTGGATTCATTGCCATAGAGCAAATATTAACGGACCAAGAAGTCGGGCAGTCGATTGCTGCTGTCATGGATAACATTCATAACCGTGATACGAAGGTTAAGCTGCAATTCACCAAACCGCAAAGTGAACTCAAGACCGATGAGGAACGAGAGTTTGCGGTAAGAAAGCTTTTTAACTTCGTGGAGTTTGATGAGTCGCTGCGATCGATCGCCTATCATCCGGCAATTTTATCCGTGGTGGAGCGCCTGCTGGGCGAAGAAGCTAATCTTGTGCAGGACCAGGCTTTGCTCAAGCCACCCTTCGGGGGAGCGGAAAAGCCATGGCACCAGGATATGGCCTACAACAACTTAACATGGAAAAAGCCGGTGGTTGGCGTTTGGATTGCACTCGACGAGGCGGGACTCGACAACGGCTGCATGCACGTTATCCCACGTTCCCACATGGATGGAGCCACACCGCATTACGCGGTTCGAGATTGGCAAATCTGTGATGCGAACGTGCCGGTAGAGAGGGATGTGGCGGTTCCACTCCAGCCGGGCGGAATTCTGTTCTTCCATGGCCTGTTGTATCACGGCACGCCGAATAATCATTCCTCCAAACGCCGCCGATCGCTGCAGTTTCACTATGCCCCTAAATCGGCAGAGAAGATGTCAGCGGGGGAATACAAACGGATTTTTACAAATGAGATGACTTCTGCAGAGTGTTAATTTACTCCAAAACATCGGATCAAATTCCGGTGTTTTTTTGCGTCTTGTCCATGGTGTTCCAAACAGGATTCGACAACAATTTTCACTCTAATCGACTATGCTAAATAAATGGAAATTGGCGGAAAAGTATCGTATTCTGCTTGTTGTCAATCAAGTTATAGGTGCAGGAGGACTGATTTTGATGAAAATGAGCTGGTATCATCGCATGCTGCTGTCTTACGCCCCTCTATTTTTCGTTGTCATTTCCGTCTTAATTTTTTCTTTTTTCTCGATATTAAACAACTCCGCACAAAAACAAATCGCGATGACAGATGACTCTATTGCCAGAAAGGTCATGCAGGCCGTCGACGCGAATCTGAAGGCTTCCGAACAAATGACGATCAAAGAAATTTTTACCGATGAGAAGTTAAAAGATTTCTATACGTATACGACCGGTGATAAAACGCTTTTCGATTACTTTGTCATTTCCCATAAGCTGGATGATTTCTCTTCCCTGCTGCCTTTTTCCAGCTCCATTTATATGTACAACGAACAATCTGGGAAAATTTTATCCAGAAACGGGTTATCCGACTTGGATCAGTTTGGGGACCGCGACTTCCTTCTTGCTGCTTATCATTCGAAGATTGCGCCGGTTGGGTGGACGAGTCCGAGAAGCTATCGCGAATTCATTCATGATTCAAGTGAGGAACAAGTGGTGTCGTTAGTCAAATTTTTCCCATTAGATGATATCAAACAGGGAGCTGTCGTGGTCAACATCCGCGTTCGGGCATTAGTTGGGTTTATTAAAGATTTGACGCGATACGATGCCGGTTTCATTCGGTTGCTTACGGCTAACCTGGAGCCCTTTGATCGAAACATGGCGCTGCAGAGCCAAAGCACTTCCGTACAAGAACTAAAGAGGGAACGGATTCTTTCTGACTATACAGGGTGGCTGTATATGCCAGGCGGACAAAGAGATCAGAAATTATCGTTGATGTCCCAATTTAATGATCTATGGATCATAGTTGGCATAGCGACGATCATCATTGGCGTGTTTTGGTTTACGTTTATTACCCACCGGCATTACAAGCCCATTCAGTCTATTGCGGTAAGGATTAATGATTACACGAAACGGAAAAGCAGTGAGCTGGCAGGGGTTAACGAGCTGAAATTTATCGAATTGGCCATCGATAACTTGTTGGAAAGGACTAGTCAGTACGAAAAACTGCACAAAGATGATCTACTGATTCGTAGAAGGCAGGTGCTGGTCGATTGGCTGGAAGGACATAGGCGGATGAACGAAACGGAGTGGAAGCAAGAGACCACGAGATTGCAACTCCCCTCCCAGTTCGACAGGTTGGCGGTAGCGGTGATGGAAATCGACCGATATGCTCATTTTATCAGTGACTATAGCTCGAGTGACCAGTATTTGCTTAAATTTGTCGTTAGCAATGTCCTTCAGGAGGTTGCCCAGAACGAAGGGATCTTTGTTTGGAATGAATGGGTGGAGCCACAGCAAATGGCTGTCATGTTTTACTTGAATGATAGTCAGGAACATGATGGCGATAAGGTCTATGATTTCATGAAAAAACTGCAGGATTGGATTCTGGCCAATCTTGAATTTACGGTGTCCGTTGGCATCGGAGCGGAGACCCAGACACTTGGAGGCATACCCCAAAGTTATGCGGAAGCCAGAAAACATTTGTCTTACAAGCCGGTGTTTGGCTTAGGTTCAATGATTGGAAGCAGAGATGTACATGCCAAAACGGAAGGCCGGATTTTCCCTCATCTGCAATCGGTTCGCACCATCGTCAAATCGTTCCGGACGGACGACGGGCAATGGCAGACGCATATGATTTCACTTTTTCATGCGCTAAAGAAGGGCCGGTTCTCCCAAGGGGATATCAATCATATTTCCAATTATTTGATTTATCATTTGAATAAAGAGCTGATGGAAATGACGGGAGAGGCGCAGGAACTATGGACCACGGAGTATAAGCCGGTGCTTGAAGCCTTAGTGGAGCACTCTGAAAAGCTGGAAGAATGGCATGAGCGGTTGGTTATGCTGCTTTCCGAGCTTGAGCCCCGAGTGCGAGCCGCCCGCTACGCAAGGAACAATCATGAACTCATCTGCCAGGTCAAAGTGTATATCGAAACGAATTATTACGACTGCGATCTATCCTTAAACAGGATAAGTGACCATTTTGAAATGAATCCCCGTTATTTAAGCAAGCTGTTTAAAGAGGAGTTCGGGGAGAAATTTATTGATTATTTGGTGCGTATTCGTTTGGAGGAAGCTCAACGATTACTCCTTATGACCGATTTACCGGTGCAAACGATCGCAGAACGGGTTGGCTATGTTCACGTCATTTCCTTTCACCGGGCTTTCAAAAATGCGCTCGGCATTCCACCAGGGGACTTTCGTAAAAAGACAGAGGTGAATAGCAAGGGATAAGCGGAGAGATTGGACACGTTAAAACAGATAATAGCAAGCGCTTTCAAACTTTTATTCGGAAATGTTAAGGTGTGAGAAAAGGTTAGGACGTAGAAAAAATCACTTTTCTTACATTTCGATAAGCGGCGATTCATGTTAATTGAACGTTGTCCAAACTTGGATTATTGTGGGAAGACAATGACGCAAAGGAGGGATCATATGCCTGGTAACGAACCTGCAATGGATAAGACGCTGGTCGCTCAGTACACTATTCGCTCGTCCGTCTTGAAGAAAAGCAAAAGGTTTATCGCCAGTCAGGATTGGCAATTGTACGCGCTGCTATTTCTACCCATGCTGTATTTCCTGATCTTCAAGTACATCCCGATGTATGGGGTAACGATCGCTTTTAAAGAATTTAATATGTTCCAGGGAGTATGGAAGAGTCCTTGGGTAGGCCTGGATGCTTTTCGTGAAATATTTCTAATGAAGGATTTCTACAAGGTGCTGCGAAACACGGTGCTGCTTAATCTATTGGATCTGTTAGTATCCTTCCCGGCACCTATCGTTTTGGCTGTGTTATTGAACGAAATTCGCATCAAATGGTTTAAGAAGGGTGCACAAACGATCTTATATCTGCCACATTTTATCTCATGGGTCATTATCGGGGGGATGGTTTATCAGCTGCTTTCCACGAATACAGGGCTGGTAAATATATTATTGAAGTCCTCAGGCGTGAAAGCGATTCCATTTCTGACGGAGCCCGTCTATTGGGTGATCACTTATGTGGGATCAGGCGTGTGGCAAAATGCCGGTTGGGGGACCATTATTTATTTGGCGGCTCTAGCGGGCATTAATAAAGAGTTATATGAAGCCGCGGAGGTGGACGGAGCAGGGCGTTTGCGTAAGATATGGAACATCACGCTTCCCGGAATCAAACCAACGATTATGATTTTGCTGATTATCAATATTGGGCACATGGCGAGCATCGGTTTTGAACGTCCCTTTGTTCTGGGGAATCCGCTAGTTACTGACGTGTCGGATGTTATAAGTACCTTTGTGTATAAAGTCGGGGTACAATCCGCCCGTTTCACAATCGCTACGGCCATTGGATTATTTCAGGCAGTCGTCGGACTGATCTTCCTGTTGTCATCAAACTATATTTCCAAAAAAGTGACCGACCAAGGTATTTGGTAAGGAGGGCGTCAAATGAGAGTTAGTGCAAGCGACAAGATTATCGATAGCTTCATCATCCTGCTTGTAACCGTGGCGTCCTTTATTTGCCTTGTTCCTATCCTTCACTTGATTGCCGTCTCGTTAAGTTCCAACGCAGCGATTTTATCGAACAAGGTGACGGTATTCCCGGTAGAGTGGAACACACTGGCTTATGAAACAGTTTTCAAGGATGCCAAGATGATCAGCTCGTTATTTTTTACAATTATACTTGTGGTTGTTTTTACAGTAGTGTGCATGATCATGACGATTTGCGCAGCTTACCCGCTGACGAAGAAAAAGCTGAAGGGCCGGGATTTCTTTTTGATTATCATCGTATTTACGATGTTTTTCAGCGGGGGATTAATTCCGGAATATTTGCTTGTAAAATCATTAAAATTGACGAACACCATCTGGTCGTTAGTGCTGCCCGGCATGATTAACGCTTTTTATCTGATCATCCTGAAGTCCTTCTTCAGCTCCATTCCCGAAGAACTGGAAGAGTCTGCACGGATTGACGGAAGCTCGCATTTCGGAACGTTATTTCGCATTGTGTTGCCGCTTTCATTGCCTGTGCTGGCGACATTAAGCTTGTTTTATGCGGTAGGGCGTTGGAACGGGTTCATGGATGCGCTCTTTTATATTACCAATCAAGATTTATACCCGATTCAGCTGAAGCTGTACCAATTGGTCATCAGCAATCAAATGAGCGACGCGACGGCAACGGAAGGGATGAATGCTTTGGCTCCGATTCCCGAGAGTTTGAAAGCGGCAAGTATTATGTTTGCCACGATTCCGATTTTGCTCGTATATCCTTGGCTTCAACGGTACTTTATTTCCGGGATTATGATTGGCGCAGTGAAGGGTTGAAAGATTCTAACGATGAGTCCCATTCCACATGAAAAAGGGAGATGAATGATTTGCTCAATCGAAAATCGCTTATCCGGACATTGAACAGTTCACTCGCGGCCATTTTATTGGCAGGTATGGTGACCGCTTGCTCCAGCTCAGATGGTGCAAAGGAAAGCGGGGCTAAGGGAGATCCCGTAACGCTGAAAATAGAGCTTTTCGACCGTGGCAATACGCCGCCTGGCGCGCCGCCGCTTACGGAAAGTTACTTTGTCAAATACATGCAGGAAAAGTTTGGTGATCCTAATAATATCAAGCTGCAGTTTGTCACCGTTCCGCGAACAGAGGAAGTGCCGAAACTGAACGTGCTGATGTCGGCTAATGAGGCGCCGGATATTATTTTTACCTATAGTGATCCCGCAGTTCAGAATTGGGTGAAGCAAGGAGGCTTGACCGAACTTAGTGATTTGCTAAACCAGCACGGTGCGAATTTGAAAAAGTATCTCGGAGATAAGCTTCTCAGCTATGGAAATTTTGATGGCAAGCAGTACACCATCCCGGCCAAAAGAATTATTATCGCGAGCTCAACGCCAATCATCCGCCAGGACTGGCTTGACAAGCTGGGGATGAAGCCGCCTGCAACAACCGATGAATTCTACGCTGTGTTGAAAGCATTTAAGGAGAAAGATCCGGGCAATACGGGAGGCAAGGTTATTCCTTACGGCATTCGCTATAACAATAACCTTGATCCTCTGGTTCGCACGTTTTGGAAGAAAATGACGGAAGAAGAATATTACTCGCTTCCGGATTTGATGAAACCGGGCAATAAAGAAGGGTATAAATTTTTGAACAAGCTGTATAACGAAGGTTTGATTAGCCCTGATTTTGCACTGGATAAAGATGGTAAAAAATTTCAGGCTGATCTGGTGAACGGATTGATCGGATTTGCGATCACCAATACGAACGAACCTGTCTATCAGTCTTATTACTCCACCCTGCAGAAGAATGTCCCGAGTGCTACGCTGCTGCCTGTAGATCCGTTCACGAACTATGAAGGCAAACATGTGAAGCAGATTTACCACCCGCTGTCTGCTCATCTCATGATACCGAAAGCTAGCAAAAGATCCGTTGAAGCCATTAAGTTTCTGAACTGGATGTCGGATTATAAGGTGATTTTCGACTTGCAGAACGGAACGGAAGGAGTTACTTACAAGAAGGGCGATGACGGCATTCCGGTTATTTTGGACTCGGATGATGCGAAAAAGGTAATGTACAATTATTTGGATTACAGCATGCTCATCAACGGTAAAGATATGGGTGATCAGGAAAAAACGTTAAAAGCAAACGCGGCTGATCCCAAATATAAGGATTTCACTATGAATAGTATCAAGGTTGGCGATCAGGACGGGCAGCTGCCGGCGCGTTTTGACAGACCGATCGAAGCCCAAATTAAATACAATCAAACCTTGGGTGATAAAGCCATTGAGATTTTTGTGAAGACGGTAACGGCAAAACCGGCGGATTTCGATAAACTGTACGACGATATGGTTGCGGATTATATGAAAACCGGCGGTAAAGAGGTCATGGACGAACAGAAGAAAGTGTATCAGGAAATGAAAAAGAAGTAACTCAATACCACAAGGCTGCCAGGAACTTTTGGCAGCCTTATTGCGTATGTGGGCGGTAAGTTTGGCTTGAATTCATTGATTTCGCAAGGATGTGCAAACCGGGCAAGATAGTTGCAGATCGAATTAGGCACGTCAAAATAGTGCGATTGTTAGGGCAATGTTACTTCCTTTATAGTGATCAATAGATGGAAGCAATATTTTCATATACGTACATGCCGAGGAGATGAACTTAGATGGCTCAGTTTAATAGGCAGTCTTTTGCACAGCCGGAAGCGGAATATCGCATTCATCCGTTTTGGTTTTGGAATGGGGAAATGGACGACGAGCAGATTCGTTATCAGATTAATGAAATGGCGGACAAGGGGTTGGGGGGATTTTTCGTCTGTGCGAGGCAGGGGTTGGAGATTCCTTACTTATCCGATGCCTGGTTTCAAAAAGTACGCGTAGCGGTCGAAGCGGCCGAACGCCGCAATTTGCAGGTGTGGCTCTACGACGAGTACCCGTATCCGAGTGGCATCGCAGGCGGCGAGGTGACGCTGGAGCATCCGGAGGCCAAGCACTATACACTCGAGCATCGGGCCGAGCGGGTGCAGGGCGGAGAGCATGTGTCTTTGGAACTCCCATGGGCACGTATTTTGTATGCAAAAGCGGTTCCTGTCAACTCGGACGGTGACAAGCTTTGGGACGAGGCGGTGGACGTCCGTTCATCCATTGGGAACTTCCAGGCGGAGCCGATTTTTCAGAAAGCGGGCTTGACGAGTTACAACCAGAAGCGGTTTTTTACGTACCGCACGATTCAGAAGATGGAGTGGACGGCGCCTCCCGGTGATTGGGAAGTATTGATCATGCAGGAGAAGGAAATCGAAGATTTCAAATATTACGGGACGTTCGTAGATCCTTGCCATCATGAGGCAATGGCGACGTTTATTCGATTAACGCACGACAAGTATGCGCAGCACTTGGGCGAATACTTCGGCGGTACGATCAAGGGCATGTTTACCGACGAGATCGGGCTCTTGGGCAAGCTGCCGTGGTCGCCGCAGCTGCCGGCTTTTTTCATCGAGCAAAACGGCTATGATCTGCGGGAACATCTGCACGCCCTTCTGTATGAAGAAGGGGAGCAGTCGGCTCGTATTCGTTATGATTACTATCAGGCGATTCACGAGCTTCTGCTCAGCTCCTATCATAAGCAGGTGCATGATTGGTGTGAACGGTTTGGGCTTCAATACGTGACTGAAGTGCCGTCCGTACGGCATACGACACAGCGCTACAGCCATGTGCCCGGCGGCGATACCGCTCATGAAAAGCTCGGGCGTTCGCTGGATTGGATTTTGAATAATCAGGCGGAAAGCTTTCGTTCCAGCGCCAAAATGGTCAGTTCCATTGCCCGCCAGTTCGGCCGCGAGCGCAACTTGATTGAGTGCTTCCACAGTGTGGGATGGTCAATGACGCTGCAGGACGCGAAGTGGATGATTGATCGTATGGCTGCGCAGGGCACGAACTTTTTTAACTTCCATGCTTTTTTCTATACGCTTGATGCGCTGATGAAGCATGACGCGCCGCCTTCTCAGTTCCTGCAAAATCCGTATTGGCAGCATTTTAGACAACTCGGCGATTACGTCGGCCGGATCAGTTATGTCATGAGCTGCGGCGAAGCGGATATTCGTACAGCGGTGCTTCAACCGACAACATCGCTGTGGGCCTATATGGGCAATCCCTTCCACCATTTTGATTATGGAGGTAAAAACACGGATGAGAAGCGTAAGCTTGACGACTTGAAGGCATGGTGGACGCGCATTTGCAACGAGCTGACCTACAGCGGCAGAGATTACGATCATTTGGATACAGGGCTGCTCGCGGAAGCGGTGGTCGAGGACGGCAGGATTAAGCTGGGCAATGCCAGCTATACCAATGTGATCGTGCCGCCAATGACGAATCTGGAGAGTGGCGCGTGGGCGAAGCTGGAACTGTTCCTTGCACAAGGTGGAACGGTCATCAGCATGGGACAATTGCCGTATCAAGCGATTGAAAAGAATGGCTTGGACGCGGCTTCCTCAGCGAGCGTGTTCGGTTTGCAGCAGCCTAGCGGAGAACACTTCTGGGACGAAGGCGCGGCATCGGCGCCGAAGTGGTCCAAAGGCGCTGCGAGCGCGTATCATTTGCCATTCGCAGCATTCGCTGACGAAGCTGCAGTGCTGGGCAGTCTGTCTATGCTGCTTGAGGAGCTTCATCCGCAGGCGGTGAAGCTTGAACCGGCATACGGCGGACGCAGTATTCTCCTGCAAACTCGCCAAATCGATGCGGACAGTTTCTTTGTTTTCATAAGCAATCAAGAAGAGGCGGAGCGTGATTTGTCTTTGCAAATTTCAACCGCTCTCTGGGAGGGAAATGTGGATCATGCGGCTCTGTTTACAGAGCTATCTTTGGATCGCGGCGATGAGGCGCCTGCCCAGGCTGAACGTACGGCTAGCGGCTGGACGCTGCCGTTTTTCCTGGGTGCCTACGAGTCCAGACTTTTCCGTATCACGCGGAGTAGAGCTGTCCAAACCTTGCCAGACCAACCTTGGCAGCTCACGGTCGATGCGTCGGAGTCTATGTTATGGACCATGCAAACCGAGGAGGATAACGCGGTTCGGCTCGATGCGTTTCACCTCTCGATTCCTGGTGTGAACAGCTTGGCATCGGGAGCGGAGGAGGACGCGCCAGTGGTTCAGGTCAAAACGTTCATTGACCAATGTGCGGACTTGACGGCTTCGACGAAGCTGCCGGTACAGATGAGCCAATTGTTCGGAACGCCGATGCGCATCAGTATGGCTTATCCGCTTCAAGCCCGGTATTCTACAACCATTGTCGTGGACAACCAACTGGATCAGGTGTTTCTCGTGATGGATCAAGGAGCGCTTTCCGGAGAAGGCTCGATTTCAATTAACGGCCATCGTCTTCAGAAAGTGGATTTCGCGAGACACGTTTTGTATGACTACATGAACGTAGGATGTGATATTACATCGTATCTGCAGCCTGGCGTCAATGAAATTTCGGTTGAGGTGACGATTGAGCAGGATTGGCATGGTTTGATCGACGCGCTGTATCTAACGGGCAGCTTCCAAGCCGGCTTTGACGCCGAACAGCGTCCTGTCTTGAAACGTCCGGTCGTCCAGCAGCATCCGCTTGCGGCAAGTCCATATGCGGGTTATCCGCATTTTGCCGGAACGATGACCTTCCGCCGCGAGCTTCAGCTTGGCCAATTGCCCGAAGGGGATAGCTTCGAGCTTTCATTTGAAGGACTGGATCGTGAGTTCCACGATGTGGCGGAAGTGCTGGTGAATAAGGTGTCACTTGGAGCCCGTGCTTGGATGCCGTACCGCTTCAGCGGCAACACTTCGATACTGACGGAAGGTACGAACCGTATTGAAGTTCGCGTGACCAACACGTTAATCGGCTTACTGGAAGGGAAATATTTTGATTACGCGAAGCACGAATTGAAGCCGGCTTACACAGCCAAGCGGGTGCAGTCCTACCAGAACCCGGAAGGAGAGTAAGACGTTCATGCCAAACAACATAGAACAAGCAACGAGCAAACCCAATATTATCTTCTTCATGACGGATCAGCAGCGCTGGGATTGTATCGGTGCCTACAACGAGCACATCCATACACCGAACATCGATAAACTGACGGCGCAGGGAATCACATACAGTCAAGCGGTATGTCAGGCGCCGATGTGCGTGCCCAGCCGCACCTCGATGATGTTCGGCTATTATCCCTCGCAGCTTGGTGTGCGAACCAATCACGGCGGCTTGTACGACGAAGACAAGCTGCCGAGCGATCCGCTCCCGGAATTGATGCGAAAAGCCGGGTACCAAACCGCAGGTTTCGGGAAAACCCATTGGAATCACGGAGTGAAAAATCCGGTTCCCTCAACGCGCGGCTTCGAAGTACGGGCTGTCGGGTTATCCCGTGACAGCGGACATTATGAGGATGGCGCTGTCATGATGGGGGATGCCGAGCCGGAGGGGCTCGCCGCTTACTATAAAGAAACGAAAGACTACGGTGGCGGCGAGGAGAATTCTAAAGGTTATATCGGCTGCACGAGTCAAATACCAAACCATTGGCATCGTGACGGATGGGTGGCGGAGCAATGTTTGAATTTTATTGATGAGGGGCTGGACGTGTCGCGTCCGCTGTTTCTCTATCTTTCCTTCTTGAAACCCCATGCGGGCTTCAACGTACCGAAGGAATTCGAGGATCTATACGATATCAGCGAGATCCCGGATATCGCTCAACCGCCATGGGAGCTTGAGCAGAATACGCATCTGGCCGCGACCGACGCTGTGAATGAGAGCAGCCAGAGCAACTATTGGGAGAAGCGGCATGTTTGGGAAGCGATGACGCCGGAGGAGCGTAAGCGGACCACGCTTCGTTATTGGGCGAATTGCTCCTGGCTTGACGATTACTTGGGCAAGGCTTTGGTGCGGTTGGAGCGGCAAGGGCGGCTGGACAATGCCTTGATCGTCTTCGTCTCCGACCATGGCGAGATGATGGGCGAGAGACAACACCGCTTCAGCAAATATTGTTTGTATGATAGCAGTGTCCGTGTGCCGATGATCTTAGCCGGAAGTTATTTGCCACCTGAGCTGCGGGGGTCAGTAGACGACCGCCCAGCAGAGTTGGTGGATCTCGTGCCCACCTTATCCAAGGTAGCGGGATTGCCGGTAAATCCGCAGTTGCCCGGGCTTGATCTGCTGAGCGAGACGCAGCGTCTGGGGACCTTCTGCGAATTCCATGGCAAAGGAGCGGAGCCGCACCATTCAGCGCCTGCCTTGATGTGGAGGAAACAGGATTATAAACTGATCCTGTACATGCCTGGTAAGCTCGGAGAGGCGATTGGCCGAATCGGCGAGTTTCAAGGAGAGCTGTATGATCTGGCAGCGGATCCTAACGAATGGCATAACGTTTATGGCGATGAGCATTATGCGAAAATCCGTGAACGCATGACGGGGGAGCTTCTGATGCATTTGGCATGCGTCTGGTCCCGCGGCCCGGTCTTTTATGACCGGCATGGGCTTGCGGCAATGGAATAACAATGAGGGGCGGCCCAAGTGTCATGACTGACCAAGGGCTGCCCCTTTTTGCGCATATCGGAACGTAATCCTTGTTGTGGCGCGCTTTTTAACCCCTTGCACAAGATTGTCTCAATCGGCAAAATAGTCTCACCTTCCATTCCGGTTGCGACAAAATTGCCTTAAACCCGAACAATATTGTCTGATTGTAAACGATAAGATTTTATTCTAAGTTGTTAAGCATACGAGAAAAAATGAGAAAGGGGAATGGCGAGGATGGCACTCATGCAACCGGAATCTACGGCATCTGACCAATTAGCGAAGTCCCGAGAATGGCATAAGAGAGGCTTTATAAGAGATCTAAGGCGGGATAAATATTTGTATTTGCTTGGCCTGCCAGGCGCATTGTTTTTTCTGATATTCAAATTTGCCCCGATGTGGGGCGTGGTCATTTCCTTTCAGAATTTTTCGCCGTTTGCCGGCATCACCGGCAGTGAATGGGTGGGGTTCGAGCATTTCGAACGATTTTTTACCAATCCGGACTTTATGCTGCTTTTCCGAAATACGATGGCCATTAATTTGCTGAACCTCGTGCTCTTTTTCCCGCTGCCTATTGTGCTTTCATTGCTCTTGAATGAGCTTCGCAGCGTGGTGTATCAGCGGGTCATTCAATCGATCGTCTACATGCCGCACTTTTTGTCATGGGTCATTATTTCCGGCTTGACGTTCCTCATGTTTGCCAAAGGTGAAGGGTTGGTCAATAAAGTTCTGGAAGGACTGGGCTTGGCCAGGATTGATTTTTTAACGAATCCAGATACGTTCTGGGGCATGTTGACCTTGCAATCGATCTGGAAGGAATGTGGTTGGGGGACGATTCTGTTTCTGGCCGCGATGGCAAGCATTGACCCAGGGGTTTATGAAGCCGCTAAAATTGACGGGGCGAGCCGACTTCGCCAAATGTGGCATATTACCCTGCCGGCGATCCGCAACGTGATCATCACACTGCTCATTTTGCGCCTCGGCCATATGCTCGATGTTGGCTTTGAGCAGGTATTCCTGATGTACAATGGCGCCGTTTCCCATGTGGCTGAAGTATTTGATACCTATGTGTACCGGGTCGGTATACAACAAGGCGAGTTTAGCTACAGTACCGCTGCCGGTTTGTTCAAATCAATTGTAGGCTTGGTGTTGGTCGTAGTGGCAAACTGGATTTCGAAAAAAATGGGCGAAGAAGGGGTTTACTAGCGTCCATATCTATGAAGAGACATAGCTATAGCAATGTCCTTAGGAGGGAATTATATGAAAGAAGGATTGGGAAACCGGTTGTTTAACATAGGGAATATCGTATTGCTGGGTCTTGTCGGCATCATCACCTTTTTCCCGCTGTATTATGTGTTTGTCGTATCCTTTACCGATCCCACGGAATATTTGAAGGAAAGCTTCGTGCTCTTTCCGAAGGTGTGGTCGCTTGAATCGTATAAATTTCTGATGGCGACAGGCGCTTTTCCGAAATCGATCGGTGTTAGTGTCTACGTGACTCTAGTCGGTACCGCACTCAGCTTGATCTTCACCGCTTCCTTGGCGTATACGTTATCCAGAAAAAGACTTCGCGGCAGACGATTCGCTCTGATCGCGATTCTCATCACCATATTGTTTAATCCTGGTATGATTCCGAACTATATGCTGGTACGTAATTTGCACCTCATCGATAGCCTGTGGTCGCTCATTTTACCGGCACTTGCGAGCGGTTGGAATGTTATTTTGATGAAAGGCTTTTTCGATAGTATCCCTGCCGAGCTGGAAGAATCCGCTTCGATGGACGGGTGCAACGACTTGTCGACCTTTTTTCGAATTATATTGCCGTTGTCGCTCCCTTCGCTGGCAGCATTCGGGTTGTTTTATGCGGTCGCTTACTGGAACCAGTTCTTTAATGCCCTGATTTATATTAACGATGCCAGCAAATGGCCGCTGCAAGTGATGCTGCAAAACATTTTGCTCAATGCGAATAACACGGATCTGCGGATGGATGTTTCCTCGGTACCGCCTCCTTCTGAAACATTAAAAATGGCTGCGGTCATTGTTGCAACGGTTCCTATTTTGGTGGTATATCCTTTCTTGCAAAAGCATTTTGCCAAAGGTGCCATGGTAGGATCAGTCAAAGGGTAACGACCCGAAGGGGAGGGATTCCAGCTCCAGATGTCGAATCGTGTAAAAAAATAGTTATTGGAAGGTGAGCATCTTGACTGGAATTTGGGGCGCGTTACTCGGCTATTTTCAAAAATATAAATATAACAATCGCTTCTTCTGGAAAAGCCTTGCGATGATTCTCATTATGGCAAGTATTCCGGGGCTCATTACCGGCCTCAGTATTTATTGGATTGCCACGAACAATGTGGAGGAAGAGCTTCAGGGACTTCATCAGAATCAGATTAGTAATCGGGCAGCGAATATCGATGACCAGCTTGCTTTTCTCGAAATGACGGTATCGCATTGGGCGTTCGACTCCAAGTTTGACGATAAATTGAAGACGCTTAACTTTGCCTATAATTACGAGACGGTTCAGGATATGTACCGGACCCTGTTGTCTCTTGAGAGCTCACATCCTTTTCTGCAGAAAGTAGAGCTGTTTCTGGACAAGCCGCGTCCGCTTGTCTTCACAACGGAACGGTACAAATTTCTAGGTGATTCGGCGGATGTCGAGAATTACGAGACCTTGCTTAAGCATGATAAGTCGATGTTCTGGACGTTTCCGAAGATTCAAGGAACGAGCAAGCAGGAGCTTACGATTGTGAATAAAATTCCCGGCGACAGCACCGAACCCTTCGGTGCTCTTGTTGCCACATTGAATCAGGATAACTTGTTGAAGGTGCTAAAAACGCTAACACCTTATGATGAGGGCGTTACGATGCTGTTCAATGAGGAAGACAATTGGAATTTATCCAGCAGCAGCGGGGCGGAAGGATCAAAACTCGATCAAGCGCTTAAACAAGCTTACAAGAAGCATCAAGCGGATTTAGGGGAAGCAGCGGTGAACGACGCCAAGCCGGAATCGTTGTTATTTGACTATCAGAAGGTTTCGTATTCGGTTTCGTACGGCCATTTTAACCGGCTGGGCCAGAAGTGGGTGTATATCTCCGCCGCGCCGCTATCGTCCATTACGGCCCCGGTCGTATCCATTTCCAAGTGGATATTAATTCTCAGTTTCTCTGGCCTGCTCATTGCGCTGCTTCTCTCTTGGTTCGTGTCCCGCCGCATCTATCATCCCGTACAGCGTCTGCTGACCCTGCTGTCCGGTGAAAAGAATGCTGAGGTGAAGGACGAATTCGCCATGATCGAGAAGCACTGGCAGCATATGTCCAAGGAAACCGAGACGATGCGGCACAAACTTAAAGAGCAAATGCCGCTATTGCGGGAGGGTTTTTTCCTACAGCTGGCGCAGGGCTACTTGATTTCTCTGCAAGAGAGCGACTTGAAGGAGCGGATGAAGCGCTATGGCTGGGAAACGGAGCAGCGTCAATTTGTAGCGCTTGTGATTCAATTGACGGGTTTTGCCAACCTGGAGGGAAGGTTCTCGCAAGGCGATGAAAGTCTTGTGACGTTCGCCGCCGCCAACATTATCGATGAGTTGTTCACTAGCCAATATGAACAAGCGGAAATCATGAATTTTCATAACTTTTCGATTGGGGTTCTGCTATCCTTTCCCGCAGCTCACCCGTTAACCTGGTTAGAGGATGATTTGGAGCAGGCGTGTCAAGAAATCATTCTCGCGATTAACCAAATTCTGAAAATGCAGGTTACGATATCGGTCAGCAAATGGGTTCACAACGTGAAACAAATTCCACATTTGTTCGAGGAAGTGAAGCAAGCGTTGGTATATCGAGATCTGCTTGACGAGAATCAGATTATTAAGACGGAGCAGCTTTCCAAGCTCAATGTCTTTAAGGAAACCGGCTACCCGTTCACCTTGGATAAAGAAATTATTCATGCGATTCGCAATGGTCAGGAATCAGACGCTGTTGATTTGATCGGTCAATTTATGAAGGAGTTGGCAGCGAACGGCTCGACGGAATTTATGCTTCAGCAAGGCATGCTGCAGCTCTTGGGCAGCATTCGGTATGCGTCCTTGCAATCCGGGATGAATCCCGTGCAGTTGTTCGGCAGTGTGAACTTGTTCGAGCAGCTTGCGCAAATTAAAGAGCCTGAGCAAATGCTCAAGTGGTTTCAGCACAAAGTGATTGCGGTTTTCGTTCAGGAGATGATCTCCCGGCAGGATTATCATTTCAAGCAGATTATCGAGCAAGTCATCGCACATTTACGCGAGCAGTACATGACGCAATTATCGCTAGAATCGTGCGCCGATTTATTCGGCACAAGTCCATATACGTTAAGCAGGGCTTTTAAGCAGATAACCGGGATTAATTTTATCGATTTCCTGACGAATATTCGGATTAGCAATGCCAAGTCTTTGCTCGTCGAAACGGATATGAAGATCAACGAAGTGGCCGATGCAATCGGCTATCAGCATAGTTATTTCAATCGGCTTTTCAAAAAGTACGAAGGCATTACACCAAGTCAATTTCGCGAGGTAAACCGCACGGAATAAGGGATTTGAGCCTTTGTGCATCGAAGTGCAAGCTGCAAGATAGTCCTAGAATGGCCGAAATGACGGTACAAAAAAGTCCGATTGTCGATCAAAGTGGAATGTACTATTGTCAACCTTGTGCTCTGTTAAGGCGTTCGATACACAGAAGTTCATAACAAGGGAGGATCACAAAATGAAAGTAGGAAAAAACAAAAAAGTTGTCTTGGGCTCAATGATACTGATGCTGGCATTATCCAGTGTCGTGGTTGCATGCGGGAACAAAGCGGATACGGGAAAAAGTAATGCCGCAGGCGGAACGGAAGCACCGCTTGAAGTGAACATCATGACGATCTTGCTTACGCCGTCTCCGGCCGCAGATGATAACAAAATCAAACAGGCGATTGAAAAAGCGACCAACTCCAAAATGAAAATTCAATGGGTGTCCGGTAACAACTATACGGATAAATTGAATGTGACATTGGCATCCGGTGATATTCCTGATTTGATCACGATTAACGACCCGTTCACGTCGGTTTTCCGTAATTCCGTATCCCAAGGCGCTTTCTGGGATTTGACCCCTTACATCAAAGATTATCCGAACTTGAATTCCAAAATTTCCAAAACGGCTTGGGACCTGACGAAAATGCAGGATGGCAAAAACTACGGGATTCCGCGTCCTCGCCCGGCTGAAGCCGATTCCTTCTTCATTATTCGCAAGGACTGGCTCGACAATCTCGGGATGCAGGTGCCAACAACAACCGATGAGCTGTACACGGTTATGAAAGCCTTTGCGGAGAAAGATCCGGATAAAAATGGCAAAAACGATACAACGGCACTCGCGGCCTTCATGACGCCTCCGGCAGATATGGGAACGCTTGCGATGATCGAGAACAGCTTCACGGGCGCGAACGTGAAAAACGATAAATGGAAGCTGGTCGACGGCAAAATCGTCAATACCGCGCTGCTGCCTGAAACTCGCACTTCTATTGAATACTTGACTAAAATGTACAAAGATAAGCTGCTGCCGGAAGATTTCGCCTCCTACAAGCTGTCACAGGCAGCGGACCTGTTCAATGGCGGTAAAGCGGGCATCATTATGGATAAAGCGGGCACGATGAACGATCACTACGAATTGTTGAAAAAAATCGATCCGAACATGAAGCCAACTGATTTCTACCCGTTGACCAATATGAATGGATACAATCCGAAAGGCCCTGGCTTCTCCGGTATGATCTCAATCCCGAAATCCGTGCCTGAAGCGAAAATGAAACGCATCTTGAAAATGGTCGATACATGGATGAATGACGATGTATTCGCTATTCAGCAATACGGCATTGAAGGCGTGGATTACACGGTGAAAGATGGCCAAAAAGTGATCAACACCGAGCAGCTGGCCAAAGATAACGGTCCTGACTTTAACCAAATTGTCTATGTAGCAGATCCATATGCGAGCTCTACGAAGGTATACTTCCCGAAAGAAGCAAACGATCTGTTTATGAAAATTCAGGATGATCGTGCCAAAACAAGCGTAGCCGATATCAGTATCGGTCTGTACTCGCCAACAGCGCAAAAGCTGCTGCCTGAGTTTGAGAAAAAAGTACAAGATTTGAAAACAAAAATCATACTGGGCCGTGAGCCGATTACCGCTTGGGACGATTTCGTGACAAAAGCAAAAACAGATGCTGATTTGGCGAAAATGAGCCAAGAGATGACGGATGCGTACCAAAAACGCAGCGCTGGCGCAGCAGCTAAATAAAAATTAAATTTGGCAAGGGGCGGGGAAACTTCGCCCCTTTCTGCATTGGAATGGGAGAGGAAAAGACCATGGCTGAGCGTTACATTGACATTAATGAGAGCATTTATACGAAATGTGGAGACCGCGTAAGCGAAATATTGGCTACAGTAGCCGACAGATATGTTGGCAACAACCCGCCTCATCCGATGGCGTACCGAGCTTTTTGTGCCAATGGCATATTGAAGAATCACGATTATAGCTATGACTTTCATTTTGTAAATCGGTTTCCCGAGATTCAGAACGGACAGATCGTTTACGCATGGTCGCAATATTGGAGTGACGTGGAGACGCCGCTTAATTTCATCTTGCACTGCTATGGTCCGCTTATTTTGTATGCGAATGGGCAACCCATATATAAAGCGAATATCGCCGATGAACTGAATCCAAAACGCAGAACGGTCGTGACGATTCAGATGAAGAAAGGCTGGAATCATTTGGTGTTCCAGTTTACGAAAACGGAAGCGGGCTGTGGAGGTTCTCTGGGGCCAGGTTCCTATAAGAGCAACCCGATCCATTTCCTCGCACCTTCACCCGAGCGATTCGGCCACGAAGGTTGGATCTACACCGCCCCGCAGGATTATGTGTGGAGCCAGCTCCCGGGCGAGGGAAGCGCGGAAGGGGATCACGGCGTCGCTTGGTTTCCGGAGCTGGCGTGGAGAGATGCCGAGCAGGCGAAAAACCCGGTGGCCCGCATCTTCGGCGAACTCAACGAGGGCTATGTACTCGCGTGGACGAAGCTACGCTCCTTTTCGGCTGAACCACGGCAGGTTGAATTGAGTGGTCATGCGGAAGGAAGCATTGCGATTTATGTGGATGGAGAATTGAAAGCTAATATGGATCAAGCAGGTGCTTTCTACGCTGATCTGGAGTTAGCATACGGTGAGCATAACCTCGTCATCCAATGTTATGGTGAGAAAGGGAGCGCAGGCTTCCGTCTGGACCCGCTTTCGGCAGGCATTGAGCTTGTAGAGCCTTATCCCGTACATGGGGCGAAGGACGAGTGGCTTTATCTAGGGCCGTTCGGTGCAGAGGACGTGATACCTGATGTTGAAGCTTCGCTGTTTGCCTTGGTGGAAACGCAGGAAGGCGGAACCTTCTGGCGTCTGGATCAGCCAAACACGTGGGTGCGGCCGTTCACGGAAAATGCGTTGTTCGGCAAGTGGAACTATCCGCTTGGCGTGACGCTGTACGGGATGCTGCAGACCGGTAAGCTGCTCGGCCGCGACGATTTGCTGCAATATGTCTACAAGCATATTGAAACCTGCACGCGGCTCTACACCTATGCGGGCTGGGATAAAGCCCAATACGGAGCCTCAGGTGTGCTGAACACGCTGGCAACACTGGACAGCTTGGATGATTGCGGCTCATTCGGAGCAACGATGCTGCTTGCCCTGCAACATCAGCCGCTTCAAGGCGCTGAGCAGATTGCCGATGTGATAGCGAATTATATTAGCAAGCAGCAGGATCGACTGCCTGATGGATCGCTGTACCGCAAGCCGAAGCATGTTGATTTCCCGAACGCGACGTTATGGTGCGATGATTTGTACATGAGCGTGCCGTATATGTGCCGCTGCTACCAGCGGACGGGTGAAATCCGTTACCTGGAAGATGCAGCCAATCAATTCATCCAATTTAAGAAAAAATTGTACATCCCTGAGCTGCAAATCATGTCTCATGTCTATGACTTCGGGATCGATAAGCCTACGAAAATTGCTTGGGGCCGCGGCAATGGCTGGGTGATTTTCTCCCTATCCGAACTACTGGCTGTGCTGCCTGACGACCATACACAGCGCAACGAGCTGCTGGAGTTCTTTAATGAACTGAGCGAAGGCTACTTGCGCCTGCAAGGAGAGAACGGTCTGTGGCACCAAGTGCTGACAGAACCTGTCTCGTATGAGGAGACCTCGTGTACCTCCATGTTCCTGTATGCATTTGCTCGTGGCGTTCGATATGGCTGGCTGACAGAAACGGAGAAGTATATCGCAGCGATTCATAAGGGCTGGAATGGGATGGCCCGCATCTCCATCGATAAATTCGGCAACGTGTACGGTGTATGCCGCGGTTCGGGATATTCGTATAGCGTCGGCTACTATAAAGACGATCTCTCCTGGCTGCTTAATGATACGCACGGCATCGGTATTGTGCTGCTTGCCGGCATTGAAGTGCTGCAATTGGAGCGCCATTTGGGCTCAAGAAAGACCGCTACGGAAGGCGTTATTTCGTAATTGCAAGGACGTGGTCAATTATTTCAAGACTTGACAAGAGATAGTAAAAAAAATAATCTATATGTATCACAAGCGACTTTTTTATTAACTAAGCGAATTTGTTTTATTACAAGCGAATTTTTTGAAAAATTAAGCGATCAGAAGGAGACCTCTTGAAAAAGAGAGGCTCCTTTTTTTGTGCAAAGAAATCGAGATCAATGAGATCATCTTTCTTTGTTAGCGTTCTTGAAGCGGTATTATAGCGTTCTTTCCCAGTAACGGGTAGCGTTCTTGAAGCGTTCTCTCGTATCAAACCCCCTCCAGGTGAGACATGGAGGGGTTATTGGTCTTTGCTGCTTTTCCCATATTGAAAAAGTTGAGGTAAGTGAAAAAGGTGAGATCAGATGGCTATGTAAGAAATGTGATCTACTCGGAAATGTGTGAATTGTGAGGGCGGAGATCACGGGATAAGATAAATCCAGAGTTTGGCAAGGCGATTCAAGGTTATTGAACGGAACATCAAATGTTGAGGAAGGTGAGACAAATAGAAAAGCTGCTCAATACGACAGTAACTGGAAAACTCAATAGAAGACGGGGATTCGATCGCATGCGTTTCCGGCAAAACGTCCCCATTATGCTTATGTTTTTACCGGCGCTAGCCTTTTTTCTTATCTTTCGATATGCACCTATCGGAGGCTTGGTTATTGCCTTTAAAGCGTACAATTTTGGTGATGGTGTATTCGGAAGTCCCTGGGTAGGCTTCAAAAACTTCGAGATTCTGTTCTCGCAACCTCAAATGCTGCGAATTATCCGCAATACAATTATTCTGAGCTTCCTACAAATTGTTGTCGGGTTTCCGTTCCCCATTTTGTTAGCCATTCTTTTGAACGAAGCGAGGAAGTTGTGGTTTAAAAAACTGGTGCAAACCCTTGTGTATTTGCCTCATTTTCTGAACTGGGTCATCATTGGCGGTATTATTGCCCTCGTGTTTGCCCAGGAAAAAGGGTTCCTGAATCACTTTGTTACCCAATGGTCAGATGCACCTTATCCTTTTTTGTACAAAGAGAACAGTTGGATCGCGATATTTGTTGGCAGTGGGATATGGAAAGAAGCAGGTTGGAACGCCATCATTTATTTGGCCGCTCTTGCTGCCGTCGACCCGTCGCTGTATGAAGCGGCCAGCATGGATGGAGCAGGTAAGTTAAGGCAAATTTGGAGCATTACACTACCGGCCATATTGCCAACCATTGCGATCATGTTTGTGCTATCGGTTGGCCACTTCATGGAGGTCAGCTTCGACCAAATTTATGTGCTGCAAAATTCGGCGGTATCCGCAGTCTCGGATGTCATCTCCACCTGGAATTTTCGGGTGGGCATTAATGGCGGCCAGTTTAGTCTGGCTACGGCAATGGGCTTTTTCGAGTCGATGGTGGCCTTATTGCTCGTCATTGCAGCCAACGTAATTGCCAAACGAACAGGCAATAGTCTTTGGTAGAAAAGGAGGGTATTCTCATTAAAGCTTCGTCTACAGAAAAGATTTTCTACTTGATCAATTATGTCCTTCTTGGGGTTATAGCTGTCAGCTGCTTACTCCCTATGCTGCATATGCTTGCCTTGTCTCTCAGTACCAATGATGCCATCTTATCCGGATTTGTCAGCTTATGGCCGATCGGATGGAATTTCGAGACGTACCATAAGCTTTTTACAGGCACACGCATTTTGCAAGCGGCTCGGAATAGTGTCGAGGTGACAGTGGTCGGAACGTTCCTCAGCATGCTGTTCACCTTATTAGGGGCATACCCCTTATCGAAAAAGTTTATGTACGGACGCAAATTTTTCACTATGCTGATTGTGTTTACGATGATTTTCAATGGAGGATTAATTCCGACTTATCTTGTTATCAAATCACTCGGATTGATTAATACCTATGGCGCTCTTTGGCTGCCCGGACTCATAAGTGTCTATAACATGCTGGTTATGCGCTCATTCTTTAACGGCTTTCCAGAGGAGATCGAAGAAGCTGCCCGCATCGATGGCTGTGGAGAGGTCAGGCTGATGCTTCAGATTATTTTGCCGCTTTCCTTGCCGGTAATCGCCGCACTTACGCTTTTCTACGGTGTCGGCTACTGGAACTCCTTTTTCAGTGTCATGATTTACATCAACGATTCCAGTAAAAATACGCTTGCTGTACTTATTCAGCAAATGATTTCCAGCCAGCAGCTGCTGCAGGAAATTGCAAACACGTCTTCGGAAGATCTTACATCCGTCACACCGGAGTCGATTAAAGCGGCAGGGGTATTTGTCATGATCGTACCCATGCTGATCTTATATCCTTTTCTGCAAAAGTATTTTGTGAAAGGCGTAATGATTGGTTCAGTCAAAGGATAGGTTGAACATCTGATTTTCTGACAAGTCTGCTCTTCCTAAAAGAAGAATGCTTGTATACAATACTAAACAGGAGGGTTCTTATATGAACAAAAAAGTGCTAGTCATCTCCACGGTTGCGTTGACGCTTACGGCAACGTCACTGGCAGGCTGCTCCAATAGTAAGACCGGAGAAGCACAACAAACATCAACCACGCCTGCTACTTCGGCATCTGCGCGTGCCATGTCCCTCTCGATGTCGTTTTATGATCGGGGAACGATTGCCCCTGATCTCGGGACTGCCGAAAACAACATTTGGACGAAATTCATCCAGGATAAAACCGGAATCAATTTGAAAATATCGCCCGTTCCGCGTGCGGAATCCGTTAACAAGCTGAATACCCTTGTCGCGTCAGGTTCAGCGCCGGATGTTATTTTAGAATACGATGTGGGATTCCGCAATCAACTATATTTACAAAAACAGATCATGCCCATCGGAGATTTGATTGAAAAAAATAGTACGACATACAAGCAGCTGCTAAATAAATTTCCTCTCCTCAAAAAACTGAGCACGAGGGATGACGGGAAAATTTATGACCTGGGCCGCATTCTTGGTTATGTGCCATACAGTTATACGGTGATTAGGCAGGATTGGCTGGATAAAATGAAGCTATCGGTGCCCAAAACAGCGGATGAATTGTTTCAAGTTGCGAAAGCGTTTGCAACGCAGGATCCTGACGGTAACGGCAAGAAGGATACATACGGCTTGAATATGGCCGGAGGCGGCAGCTTAATTGATCCTATGTTCCAGAATGTGACCTGGATTCTCAAAGACGGCAAGTGGGTGAAGGATTGGGATCGGGCCGAGGCTGCGAACGCTTTCCGCAAGAAGCTTTTTGATGAAGGCATCGTCGATAAAGATTTTCTGACCGATAAGAATGGAAAGAAAGCCGAGCAGGATTTTGTTACAGGTAAAATAGGGATCTATACAGCTGCAGGCTCATACAAAGTGTTTACTTCTCAATACGAAACCTTGCGTAAAAATGTCCCGGGTGCCAAGCTGGTGGCCATCGCGCTACCTTCCAGCCAATTTGGCAGCTTTTCGCCTGATTTCAATCCACCGGTGCAGTTGACGGGTGTGTTGAACGCCAAAACGAAAGATCCTGAAGCGGCCATCAAAATGATTGATTATTTGAGCTCACCGGAGTGGGTCAAAACCACCTATAGCGGCATTGAAGGCACACATTACAAAGTTGAAAATAACAAAGAGGTTCCGATTAATGCGGAGAAAAATAAGAAGGAATTGGACTGGTTGGGCGACTTCCGTATGTTAGGCGGCCAATACGTTTATAACGAGTTTGATACGACGATGAAGGGCTTTGATCAAAGCATTCCGCTTCAGAAGGAGTTTTACGATCTCGGCAAGGACGTATTCAGCTTGAACATTACAAAGGACCGCCCGTTAGCCAGCATCACGCTTGGCGGGTTCATGCCTACGCTTCCTGCTGACATGCAGTTCATCTCCAAGAACTTGCTTGATTCCACCAGCAACCCGATTGGAGACTTATGGAATAAAGCGATTGTAAGCGGATCTTCGTATACATCGGCTCAAGCCAAACAGGATGCGATCAATCTTTGGAAAAAATCGGATGGCGATAAGCTGGAAGCCTGGTATCAGGATTGGTATACGAAAAATAAGGATACGATGGTTAGCCAGAACGACTTACTTTCTATGAATTTTAACTAAAAGAGTATGGAGAATGCTGTCGGTGGATGTCTGCCGACAGCCTTGTTCGTACCGTCCCTAATAGACGGTTTCGCCGTTTCATTTCGATGCCCGAGGAGAGCATGCCATGTTAAAGAAACATTCTTGGTTTTACCGTTTGGTCACAACCTACTTGCCAATTGTCTATTTGCTTGTATTCATCTTGTTTTTTGTTTTCTTCATGACAATGAATAAGCAGTCCCAAACGCAAACTGTGAGTGCCAATGAAGCATTTACGCGATACACCATGCTTCAGCTTACCTCGATTCTTGGCAACATCGATCAGAATGTGAATGCGGCAACCGTTAATAACAGGGAGTTTAATCAGTATATGTTTCAGCTTCACGATTCTGACGATAATCCGTATTTGCTGCGCAGCAAGGTAGCGGAACTTTTCAGGCAGGTTCAGGCAGGATTTCCATTCATTCAATCCATTTACTTTTATCGCAATATCGATATGACGGTGCTCGGCACGGAGATGTACCTGCCACTTGCAGAGTTTGGTGATCGCGATTTCGTACAGGAGCAGATGAAACAGCCGCTTCCAAGCATTTGGACGAATGTAAGAACCTACAAAGTTCTTCCTTCTCAACCTTATGACGCTCAAGTTGTCTCCCTCGTGAAAAAGGTCCCTTTTCTGACGGAGCCAAGCGGCATCCTTATCGTGAATATTGATGTTTCGAGCCTGACCTCTTGGTTGCAAAACATCTCTGCTAACTCCATCAGTTCTATTACATTAGTGGATCAAGCAGGGCAGCTCATCGGGCAAAGTAAAGTGAAAGCCAATAAGGACATCCTTAACCTGAAGTTTGAGGAGACCGGGTGGACGTTCAACAGCGGGATAAAAGAATCCTACCATTATGGCTTTTTTTCCGAGCTCTATTATAGTTGGATCATTCTCGGAGTTGTGATGGTTCTGATTGCTTCGGCCTTAATTATCTACTTGTCCAAACGCTATGCAAGGCCGATTGATGCGAGTATGAGCCGAATATCCGATTATTTAAACGTCAGGCAGCCGGGCGGAGAATTGATTTCGGTTGTCGATGCAGCTGTAGACAAGATTATTGATTTCGCTGATCGTTATCAGTCGGAGAGTAATTTGAATTTGCCGTATCGCCAAAAATATTTTTTTCAAGAACTTCTGACAGGTGATCGTCCCATCAGCCAAGACGAATTGATCGATGAGATGCAGAACTTTGGCTTCCCTTGCAATTGGCATTCTTTCAATACGGCTAAATTGGAAATTGATAGAATTAGCGATTTTACAGAAAGCTACTCCACGCGAGATCAGGTGCTGCTGAAATTCGTCTTGTCGAACGTGTTGAAAGAAACCGCTGAGCAGTATGGGATAGGCATTTGGAGTGAATGGATATCTGTGGATAAAATGAGTATTCTGTTTGGCGCGGACGGCGAACTTTCAATGAGTGACATTAGCGCCATTTGTGAGAGTATGCGGGCGTGGGTTGAAGCCAATCTTGCCTTCACGGTGACGATCGGCGTTGGGAAAAAGACCGAGCGTTCGGAGCATATCGCCGAGTCCTACGAGCAGGCTGTTAAGGCTGTGCAATACCGCTCCGCATTGGGAAATAATCGCGTTATTCATTATGAGGTCATCGCGCGGCAGACGGAAACCGAGATATTTGATATTTTACAGTTAATCCGCACAATCGTTCAGTTGTATAAAAGCGGAAACGATGAATGGTATAACCAGTTCGATTTTCTATTCAAAGCAATCAATCGCGAGTTGTATACCCGGGACGAGTTGAAAAACCTGCTTTACTATATGACCTTTACGTTTACACGTGAATTGTCTGAATTTCCCAGTGAATATACCGAGTCATGGCGAGTGGAGGGACTCGATGGACGATATCAGAAAGATTCTTCTGGAACGGCTCAGCACCGTTGCCGAGTTATGGAAGCAGCTGCGTGAAACTAAAAATCACAGGCTGCTGATTCACGATGTGAAAGCCTATATTGATGCCCATTACGCAAATGCAGATTTATCCCTGCAGATGCTTGCCGAACAATTTTCACTAAGTAAAAATTACGTCAGCCGCTTATTTAAAGAGGAAACAGGTGAAAATTTTATCGATTATTTAACGGCGCTGCGCATCTTTCATTCGAAGCAGCTTTTGGAAGAAACGGGCACTTCGATACAAGATATCGCCGGACTCGTTGGTTATGAGCACTACTTTTCGTTTAACCGGGCGTTTAAGAAGCTAACCGGCTTCCCGCCGAGCGATTTTCGGAAGAAACGTTTCACTGACAAAATACTGTAATACGGAGTCTGGCGTGTACTTATGATTAAAGAGGAGATGGTTGGGTTGTCAGCAAAGTGGCAGGCAGATTGGTTGACTGATCATTCATTTATAAATGTAAAAAAGCCTGATCTCTACCATAAAGAGCTTGAAGTACGTGAGGTAGAACCGCATCGAACCGATTTACAGCATCACCATTGGTATGTAAGAACCGTTTTTAGGCTGGATGAGAAGAGCTTGAATGAGGAGGAGATTTGGCTTCATCTAACGGCTGATGATTATTACAAGCTGTATATAAACGGTGAGTTCGTTTGTCAGGGGCCGGCTCAGAGCGATGCGAATCATTACTATTTCAACCGTATCCATGTTCGTTCAAATTTAAAGGCCAGGGAAAATGTCATTGCCATTCATGTCTATTATCAGGGGCTGTTAAATCGCGCTTATAACAGCGCCGACTACAGGCAAGGTGTGGTAGCAGAACTGTGGGCAGGCGAGAATTTGCTGGTTAAAACAGATCGTACATGGAAAGCGAAGCGGGTATATGACAATCGGCCCGGTGTCGCTTTCGGCTATGACACGCAATTCACCGAGCATGTGGACGCCAGGCAATCGGAGAGAGGGTGGACAGAAGTCGGATATGACGATTCCGATTGGCAGTATGCTGAATCGGCGGAAAATATCGATTATACCTTTGTTCTGCAGCCAACTCCGCTAGTTGACGTCTATGCGAAGCAGCCATCGTATGTCCGTCAGCTGGCACCTGGTCATTATTTGATCGATTTCGGAGGAGAACTGACGGGCCAATTCGCCATGATGGCGCATGGAAAAGCAGGAGAAGAAGTGCAGATATGGTCCGGGGAAGAACTGCTGCCGGGGGATCAGGCTGTACGGTACGAAATGCGCTGCAATTGCCTTTACCATGATCAGTGGACACTATCCGGTGACAGCGATTTCTTCCAAACGTTTGATTACAAGGCGTTCCGCTATGTAGAGGTGCAAGGACCAGAGGAATCTCTGAGCCCTGCATCCTTCCATGCTCTGGTAAGACATTATCCGTTTGATGCGCAGAGCTGTTTGCTTCATAGCTCGGATGAGCGGATGAATCAAATTTTTGACATTTGCAAAAATGGTGTCCAATACGGCTCGCAGGAGAACTTCGTGGATTGTCCCAGCCGAGAGAAAGGCCAATATTTGGGCGACAATACGATTATCGGTCACTCGCATATGCTGCTTAGCGGCGATTTACGGTTATATCGCAAGGCGATTGAGCAATTCGGACGCAGTTCTTTCGTCTGTGGAGGGCTCATGGCCGTTGTGCCGGGACATTTTATGCAGGAAATAGCTGATTTTTCTTTACAGTGGCCGATGCAGGTCATGACGTATTTCAATTACAGTGGCGATAAGGCATTTCTTCAAGAGATGTACCCGTATGCGGAAGGGTTGCTGCAGCATTTTGAGAAATTTGAGCGTGAAGATGGCTTGCTGCAGGGGGTTGCGGATAAATGGAATCTTGTCGATTGGCCGCAAGGTTTGCGCGATAACTATGATTTTGAATTAACCAAGCCGATTGGCCCTGGCTGTCATAATGTCATCAATGCCTTATATATCGGCTGTGTGCGTTCGGTGAACAAGATGTGGGATTTGCTGGGCGTCAATTATGAGAATCGGCTGCCAAAATTAAAGAAAAGCTTCGTGGACGCCTTCTATGATGAAGAGAAAGCCTTGTTTAAAGATTCCGAGGAAAGTAGGCATCATGCTCTGCACGCCAATGTTCTTCCTTTATTATTCGGCATCGCCCCTGATCAATCCGTCGTGGCTATCGTAGACATGATCCGAACCAAACGATTCGCTTGCGGCGTTTATTTTTCCTACTTCGTTATGAAGGCACTTGCAGAGGTGGGAGAGTATGAATTGATCTATGATTTGCTTTCGTCAGAGGATGAGCAATCATGGGGGAATATGCTGAAAGAAGGAGCAACGACATGCTTCGAGGCGTGGGGGAAGGATCAGAAATGGAACACCAGCCTATGCCATCCTTGGGCAAGCGGACCCGTTCCTGTGCTGATTGAAGACATTATTGGACTCAAGCCTGCCAAGCCGGGTTGGCAAGAAATCGCATTTCATCCGCAGCTTCCGGCAGCTTGGACATCGTTTTCGCTGCAGGTACAAGTTCCAACCGGAAAGATAGAGCTCAGTTACAACAACGGGGTATGGACCGAAAGCTTCCCGCCAGGTATCAAGGTTAAAAGAGCGGAGTAAGCGGACAAACGTAGAGGGAGAGGGGGCTAAACTTATGGTTAATCATACCAATAACCAATTTCTGGAAAGTGAAGTTTTTCCATTCTACGCAGCCCCCTTCGAACTCCCGGCAGGAAGGTACGTAGCTCCGCACAGCCACGAATTCGTCGAATTTGTCTATATTGTCGAAGGTGGCGGGATGCATACATATAAAGGAATTGAACACAGGCTTCATACAGGTGATGCGTTCATCATTGAACCCGGCATGGAACATTCCTACAGAGTGGGGGAGCATGAACAGCTTCTTGTCTATAATGTACTGTTTCATCCGTCCTTGATTTTTCATGAGTTGGAAAGGCTGAAGGAAGACTCTTCCTTTTTTGATTTCTATTATGTCGTTCCCTTTATGCGCCAATCGGTCAAAGATCAGCCCTCGCTATGGCTGTCCCCCGTCGAGCAGAGCGTATTTAAGTCATTGCTCGATGAAATTGTTCGGGAATTTACCGTGAAAGACCATGGTTACCGCTCAATGATCCGGTCGAAGCTGGTGGAATGCTTCGTTTTTTTAAGCCGCTGCAACCGCAAGAATAACGAAAGCGTAAGGCTTGCGAGTCCATCAGAAAAGCAGGCGATGGAACAAATCGCCCGCTTTATTGAACGTCATCTGGAGAAGCAGCTTAAGCTGGCCGAGGTTAGCCGTTTGTGCGGGATGAGTGTTTCTACCTTCAAAGCCAAGTTTAAAGCGAATACAGGACGTACGTTTCTGGAATACCGCAATGAAATGCGAATTATGGCCGCCAAACGGCTGTTGGTACAGACTGAACTCAAAATGATAGAGATCGCCCAAGAGGTCGGCTTTGAGGACGTCAGCTTATTCAACCGCACGTTCCGACACTTAACCGGCATGTCTCCCAGCCAGTATCGAAAAGATCAGCTTTGAGCAGGGATTTTGGCAAGCAGCGGGAACATAGGCCCGCGCAGCGGTTCCTCCGGCGTATAGGTCTGCCCATCCAAAACCATATGAGGTTTCCCGTTAAACGTGGTACCGTCAGGCATATAGATGATGGCGTAAGCGCGTCTAGGCTTGTCGGTTTTATTCGCATGCGCATAATGAAAGGTAAGACCGTCATGAAATGTGCAGCTGCCTGCTTTCAGAGGTACCACGACCGGCTTCCGCTCAGCCAATTCGGTTCCCTGAACAAAGTCGAAAATATTAACCGGATCGTGCAACGAGATATTCGTTAACTTCCCCACCTTATGAGATTTCGGTACAAACATCATGCAGCCGTTATTCTCATCTACATCATCGAGTGCAATCCAAATGCTCATACAGCCGTCCTCATTCATCGGCCACTTCGGAGAATCTTGATGCCATGGCGTGGCATTCGTGTCCCCGGGCATTTTCCATAACGCATGATCGTGGAAAAAACGAATTCCTTTCGCACCTGTCAAACGTAAGGCAATTTCCGCAAATCGGGGGTGAAAGGCGAAGGTCGCCATGCCGCCGTGATCTCTCCAGGTGTTCACCTTTTGATTAAGGACTCTGGCGTATGCGGGGTTGTCTTTCCCCGTTTTCACCGATAAGCCTTCCTTCGCACTCATCGACTCCTCCATATATTCGCGTAATGCGGCAAGCTCATCCCCATCCAACAAATCATTGACTTGAACAAATCCATTTTCTCGATAAAATTCAATCTGATCCTGAGAGATGTAGCGGTCTGCCGGGTGTTGGCTGAATAGCTGTTCCTTCATGGCGATCGTCCTTTCCGTATTGATTTGGCGTTCCTTTATAAGATAAGTATAGAAGCATCGTTCTTTTGGAGCTAGGAGGATTCGCCGATGATTCGGGCAGATTAGCTGAGGATCATTGAAGGTCGGAAGCGATTCACAGCACACGGCCGAGACGATGCTTCACATCACACGTTAGTTTTCCGGACAGCATCCATAAAAATCTGGATATTTTCTAAACTTTCACGGATATGAGGCGTTCACTGGACAGTTATATAATGAGATGAACGGCAAGACACAATGGATAATAGATAATTCATAATCAGGAGGCACCACCATGAAAATCACAAGACATCCCGCTAACCCAATCGTGGTTCCGGGCATATACGACTGGCGTAAAGTGACGGTCTTTAATCCAGCTGTCATTATCGACAACGACAAGTTCTACATGATTGAGCGTACGGCAGAATCGTTGACGCCTTGCAAAAACTTCCTAGGACTATTGGAAAGTGATGACGGCGTTAATTTCCGTCATGTGGTGGATCAACCGATCGTTACACCGGACATGCTCGGATTTCCGTACGGCAGCGTACAGGACCCACGTGTCGTCAAGATCGACGATACGTTTTACTTGAACTACGCGTTGCGTCCTTGCGCAATGAGCTACTATCCGACCGGAGCCGGTATTCCGGAACGTTCAGTTCCGACATATCCGGACGGCTGGGGGGAGAAGCCGGAGCACTGGTTGACCCGTTCCGGGATCATGACGTCGAAGGACCTCATTAACTGGGAGTACCTGTGTGATACGACGCCGCTTGATATTAATGACCGGGACAACATCCTGTTCCCCGAGAAAATTAACGGCAAGTACGTACTGCTGCGCCGTCCGGAGGAGTATGTCGGTGAGAAGTACGGTACGGAAAAAGCAGCGATGTGGATCACCTATTCCGACAACCTGATCGACTGGGAAGAGCCAAAACTGCTTGCCAAAGCGGAAAACGACGATTGGGAATTCAAGAAAATCGGCGGATCCACGCCTCCGATCAAAACAGATAAAGGCTGGTTGACCCTGTATCATGGTGTTGATAAAGATACCGTGTACAGAGTCGGGGCCCTGCTGCTCGATCTGGAGAATCCGGAGAAAATCATTGCCAGAACCCATAATTTCATCATGGAACCGGAAACGTATTACGAGAAGTTCGGCTTCCAGATTCCAAACGTTATTTTCCCGACGGGGAATGTAGTGAAAGACGGACTTTTATATATTTATTACGGTGTTACGGACACAGCGATCGCTCTTGCGACAGTGCCGCTTGACGAATTGGTCGACTATATTTTGAACGAACCGAAATAATGTTTTTTTCGAACTGCTCTTTCAGCGAGACTTTGGCTGGGGGGCAGTTTTTTATAGTGGCAAGATTAAATACTGGGATTTCTTTCGATTTCATCTTTCCTCTACACCATGGTTTTATTTAAATTTATCAAGACATGCTATGGGATTTGTAGTCGTATATGCAACAATAAGCCATTTGCTATCTATTAATTCTAGTGTGACTGTATCGATAAATGGAGTAATTGTTCCATTTACCATAACCTCTACTAAAGCTTCCTTTGTTCTGCCTATTACACGAGCATTAAATATAGAGTTCTGTTTGGGAGGATCAATATCTCTAATCTTCAAAATATGATAACTTTGTATGTCCCCATACCAAAAACGATAATTTATTACTAATTGCGGATTATGGTCTGGAAATAATTCCTCTGTGTTCATTTTTCCTCCATATGTAAAATGGAACGAGTCTTTTGTAACTGTAGGTATGTATTTGAACCAGCTGGATTATTGAGCTTTCCCAAACTCAGACGAATTCAAGTAACTTATCCCGTACAGGCACTTCTAGGCACAAACCCACATACACTAATACTAATCTTTAAAGCGGAGGCTTCCGAACCAACTAAGATCCGCTAACATTGAGGGGGTGGCTGGAATGCCTGGAATTTTCAGTGCAATTGCTGTGTTAATCAAGCAGTTAACATTACTCGTATCCTACGTCAAAAATAACGCGTTTCCACAACCTTTAACGGAAGAAGAAGAAGAAAAACATCTTAGACTGATGGCCGAAGGCAATGATTATTCAAGGAATAAACTGATTGAACACAATTTACGGTTAGTTGCCCATATAGTAAAAAAATTCGACAACACTGGGGAAGATCTGGAGGATCTGATCTCGATCGGAACGATCGGCTTGATCAAAGCCATCGAGTCGTTCTCCCCGAACAAAGGGACAAAGCTGGCGACATTTGCGGCGCGTTGTATCGAGAACGAAATACTTATGCATCTTCGCTCATTGAAGAAAACACGCAAGGATGTGTCCTTGCATGATCCCATCGGAACGGACAAAGAGGGGAATGAAATTACTTTGATCGACATCCTTGGGACGGAAGCCGACGATGTCGTAGATAAAGTGCAGCTCAAAATAGAGAAGAGCAAGATTTATCGGAACTTAGAGATTTTGGATGATCGCGAGAAGGAAGTTGTTGTCGGGCGGTTCGGGTTGGAGCTTGGCGGAGAAGAGCGGACGCAGCGGGAGATTGCGAAGGAGCTGGGCATTAGCCGCAGCTATGTATCACGGATTGAGAAGCGGGCGCTGATGAAGCTGTATCATGAATTTTATAAGGCGAAGCGGTAAGGTCGGTCGAACGTGTCTAATGAATCGCATACTTCATTTATTTGGGATCAGATAATGGAGGCGAAGAGCATGACCTTAATCCAGATTGAGCATGTGAGTAAGAGCTATGTGATGGGCGGGGAAACGATTCGTGCGTTGGACGATGTTTCGTTAGATATCGATCACGGTGAGTTCGTGGCGATCATGGGTCCGTCGGGGTCGGGGAAGTCGACGTTGATGAACATTTTAGGCTGCTTGGATGTTGCGGATGATGGGGACTATGTGCTGGACGGGAAGGCCATTAATCGGCTCAAGGATGCGCAGTTAGCTGAAATAAGGAATCGGAAGATCGGGTTCGTTTTTCAGAACTTTAATTTGCTGCCACGGTTAAATGCTTATGAAAACGTAGAGCTGCCGCTTATTTACCGGGGCATGAATAAGCGTGAAAGGGAGCCGCTTGTCATGCAGGCATTGGAAGCGGTAGACTTAGTGGAACGCAGGAAGCATTTGCCTTCGGAGCTGTCTGGGGGCCAGCAGCAGCGCGTTGCGATTGCCCGGACATTGGCCGGCGATCCAGCGATAATACTGGCGGATGAACCGACGGGAGCGCTCGACTCGAAGACGGGCGTGGAGATTTTGGAGATTTTTAAGAAGCTGAATGAGCAGGGTAGGACGATTATTTTAATTACACATGACCAGGCGATTGCGCAACAGGCGAAGCGGGTAGTGCATTTTCGGGATGGGAAGTTGAGTGAAGTTGGATAGGATGAGGGCCGGGACTCCAGTGGGTTCCGGTTTTTTTTTTTCAAATTGTTTGATTTATTCTACCAGCTACAGAACCTAACGGAATCATTACATGCAAAGTGAGCGAGTTAAGAAACAATACTGACCATAGCATCCAGAATGTGCTTTTACAATCAAACTCGCGATAAGAATGAGATTGAATAATAGGACTTTGTACAATAACCCATTAAAAAGAAGGATCTAGCCTAGACTGCTTCTATTTAAATAAATCCAATTTGGTTTCCATACTAAGTAGCTCCAATCCCATGACTTCATTATCAGTTACGTTATCATGAATTAGAGTTTTGCACCACAACTAGAATAACCGTGGATTCAAAAGGTTTCTGCTTCGAGGTTTACCCAAAGTAAGTCTGGAGGTCGGGTGACTTTCGATTGCCTACAATCTGCTGAAGAAAGCAGTAGTGGATGCCAAAAACGAAAGAGCTAAGCGCATAGCCGCTTAGCTCCCCTTTTCATTTCAAATATTCACTTTTTTACGATGAGATCTGTCCCGAATATCTATAATTGTTACTTTTGGGATAGCCTCTTCATATAATTTAGTTTTTAAGGAAGTTAATCAAAGCGGTATTGAATTGTTCAGGGTGAGTCGCGTTCAAGCCATGCGGTCCACCTTCAATTACGACGAGTTGACTGCCTGAAACAGCTTCGTTGGAAAGTTGACCGCTTACTTCAAGCGGCACAATCGCATCGGAATCGCCATGGATAACAAGTAATGGAATATCAAATTTGGCCAAATCGCCACGGAAATCCGTTCGGCCGAAGGCATCAACGCAATCTAGCGTCCCCTTTGGCGAAGCGTAAGTAGCAATATCAAGGTTGTAAACACGGAAGGACTCGCTGACCAGGTCGGTTCTATCCCCTGCTTTAAAGAAATTGTGAGTGAAGCCGTCAAGGAAGGCGATACGGTCTTTTTTCAAACCGTCTTGGAAGTCCTGAATGGTGCCTTCATCCAGACCACCTTCCGGATGCTCAGCGGATTTGTAGAAGAACGGCGGAACTGCAGCAGCCAACACGGCTTTTTTGACACGGCTTGTTCCGTATGTGCCAACGTAACGGGCAACCTCTCCGCCACCCATCGAAAATCCGACCAGTGTCACGTCCTTAAGGTCCAGATACTCGATCAGCTTGTGGAGATCCGTCGCAAACGTATCATAGTCGTAACCGGTCCACGGTTGGGAGGATTGCCCGAATCCACGGCGGTCATATGTAATAACGCGGTAGCCTGCATCGATGAGCGCTGGAACTTGACTCTCCCACGAGCGCCCGCTCAACGGCCAGCCATGGATCAAAACGACAGGTTTGCCTGCGCCAAGATCCTCAAAATATAGTTCAATGGGTTGCCCGTTTTCTGTTCCTACTGTTAATTTAGCCATGTTTCATATTTCCTTTCGAATTGGTTTTGGTTAGGCTGAGACAGTCAAAATGAATTGACTATCTTTTTTTGGAATGAATAGGTTACCCTCCATGGCCGCCAAACATCGTTTGAGCATAAACAATACCCGCACCGTAGGCGCCACTGTGTTGCAAAGCAATCTCCAAAACGGCATCATACGTTTCTTGACGCGCCCAATCGCGCTGATACTCAAGAAGAACAGACAGCCAAGTCACGGGAATGGCTCCTGCTTGAATCATGCGTTGAACGGACATGTCATGTGCTTCCGTCGTCGTCCCGCCTGAAGCATCCGTTACGATATATACTTCATATCCATCTTTGATGGCTGAAACTACAGGAAAAGCAAGACAAACTTCTGTCCACAGAGCTGCCATAATCAGCTTCTTGCGACCTGTTTTCTTCACGGCCTCCACGAAGTTTTTGTCTTCCCAGGAGTTCATTGTTGTTCGGTCAATTGGCTTTTGATCAGGAAATACAGCTTGAATGTGCGGATGAATAGGACCAGAAAACGATTCAGCAGCAACTGTTGTAAGAATAATTGGCGCATTGAAAACTTTAGCGGTTTTAGCCAGTCCAACCGTATTGTTAATAATCGTTTGGCGATCGGCGCTTTGTACACCAAAAAGCATTTGAGGCTGATGGTCTACTAGAATGATAGCGGAGTTCTCAGCAGTTAGTAAATCGGACTTGTCGTTAAACATGTAAAAATCCCTACTTTCTATTTATGATTGATTACAACAGATCCACAAATATGAGAACCCGAACCTGCTGCATGTAACAAGTCTATTGAAATGTAAAAGGATGAACAATCTTCATTTTTCTATAAATCCCATAGGTGAAAACTATAGATTATAAAGAAAAAATAAAAATAATGTATAAGTGATTTCTATGGCTGGTATAGAGAAAGCCTTATTGATAGAAAAAATCCTGACTTATAAACTTAAATAGAAAGTAAATGATTGAACAAAGAACATCATTAATGACTGGATTGAAGGAGGAAAGTTAGTATGTGGGGTTCAATGCTTCTCGCTTTAGCTACAGGTATCATCATTGGCGTTGTTTTTCAATCGCTGAAGATCCCCTCTCCGGCGCCGCCTTTTTTGGGATTACTTGGTCTCTTAGGAATGTTTTTAGGACAACGTTTGATGCCTTGGATACAACTTTGGCTAAGCCGTAAGTAAACCCAATATATGACAAAGGAGAACAAAATAATGTCTGAGAAACCGACGATTGTTGAAGCAACCCTAGTTCCCATTAAATAACAAAGGAGAACATAATCATGTCTGAGAAACCAAGGATTGTTGAAGCAAGTTTAGTCATTCATAATGCCAATATTGTGACCATGGACGATTCTAATCCAACTGCAACAGCCATTGCAGTGAAGAACGGCCAATTCCTGGCCGTGGGGGACGATGCCGAGATCATGAAATATGCTGGACCTACCACGCAGGTTGTGGACGCGAATAAACGAATGTTGATTCCAGGTTTGAATGATTCTCATATTCATCTTATTCGAGGCGGCCTCAATTATAATCTCGAGCTTCGATGGGATGGCGTGCCATCCGTTGCAGATGCCTTGCGGATGCTGAAAAAGCAGGTGGATCGTACGCCAGCACCCCACTGGGTTCGTGTTGTTGGCGGTTGGACGGAATTTCAATTCGCGGAACGTCGAATGCCAACTTTGGATGAAATCAATCGAATTGCTCCGCATACGCCGGTATTTATTCTCAATCTTTACCGTCAGGCTTTTTTGAATAAAGCAGCATTACGAGTCATCGGATATACGAAAGATACGCCGAATCCGCCAGGTGGAGAAATCCAAAGGGATAGCCAAGGGAATCCGACAGGAATGCTCATCGCTAGGCCTAATGCTACTATTTTGTATGCGACCCTAGCGAAGGGACCGAAGCTTTCATACGAGGATCAAATCAATTCAACTCGATTGTTTATGAGGGAATTGAATCGATTCGGAGTTACAAGCGTTATTGACGCTGGTGGGGGCTTTCAAAACTACCCTGACGATTATCAGGTATTTGATGAGCTTGATAGACGTGGAGAAATTACGGTTCGCACGGCGTATAATTTATTCACCCAGCATCCCAAAAATGAACTGAGTGATTTTAAAGCATGGACCGCTACGACGCAGCCTTACACAGGCAGTTCCTACTATCGTCATAATGGTGCAGGTGAAATGCTTGTTTATAGCGCAGCGGACTTCGAAGATTTTGTTGAACCCCGTCCGGAACTTCCCGCTGTACTGGAAGATGAACTATTCGAAGTAACCCAGCATCTCGTAGAGCAACGTTGGCCATTTCGTCTTCATGCCACTTATGGGGAATCGATATCGCGTTTTCTCGATGTATTTGAGCGCGTGAATAAAGAAGCTCCGTTCAAAGACTTGCGCTGGATTCTGGACCATGCGGAAACGATTCAGGAGAAGGATTTGGAGCGCGTCATCGCATTAGGCGGTTCGATCGCTGTTCAAAGCCGAATGGCTTTTCAGGGGGAATATTTCGTCGATCGATATGGGGCCGAAGCAGCGGAAAATGCGCCTCCGATTACCAAGATGATTAAATCCGGATTGCGTGTTGGGGTAGGGACAGATGCTACCAGAGTAGCCAGTTATAATCCTTGGGTTGCCTTATACTGGTTAGTGACGGGCAAGACACTTGGCGGGCTAATCTTATACCCTGCTTCCAATCGTTTAGAGAGGCATGAAGCGCTTCGCATGTATACAGCAGGAAATGCATGGTTTTCAAAAGAGGAAGATGTGAAAGGGCAAATTAAAGAAGGTCAATATGCCGATTTTTCGATACTTTCTGATAACTTCTTTCATGTCTCCGAAGAAGCTATTAAAAAAATTGAATCTGTTTTCACTGTTGTAGGAGGCAAAATTGTCTATGGTGCTAATGAATTTCAGCCTTTGTCGCCGCCAGCTCCCCAAGCAAGTCCAGACTGGTCTCCGCATAATATCTTTGGAGGCTATTACAATGGAACAAGTTACGGAGGAGGCGGAGCGGGGGTTCAGGCACCTCAAAAGGCACACCATCATCATGGATGCAACCATCACCATGGCAGTGGCTTCTGTGACCTGGATTGCTTCGTTTTCTAAGTATGTTTCACCAAAATAATCCAATAGGGGCGAGATCATCATGTCTGAAGTTACGATCAAAGTAAACGATAATGGGCCATTGCGTATTACAGGCAAAGTAGAAATGGTGGATGCGGTGGGCAACCGTTTTGAGACCAAGGAAAGCTTTATTCTGTGCCGGTGCGGCTTATCCAGTCAAAAACCGTTCTGCGATTTGACTCATAAAGGTAAGTTTGAAAGCGCTGCTCGAGCTTAGATTAAAAGATCAATATCGATTTGTCTATATTTTGTATAGCTTAAGCTAATAGTTGGAAATGTTGCTAAATTCGAAAGGAGCTTTTTGATGACAGAAAAACTAACGGAAGTGCTTAACACCCAGATCGCTAACTGGAGTCTGTTGTTCACCAAACTTCATAACTATCACTGGTATGTTAAAGGGGTGCAGTTCTTCACTTTGCATTTGAAGTTCGAAGAACTTTATACAGAAGCTGCACTTCATGTGGACAATCTTGCCGAGCGTCTGCTGGCATTAGGCGGTAGTCCGGTAGCGACACTTCATGAAATTATCGAAAAAACTTCATTAAAAGATGCAGCAGGCAATGAGAATGCAAATGAGATGGTCCGCACGCTTGTAGCTGATTTTGGGATTATAGTGAGTGAGCTGAAAGAGGGCATGAATACTGCTGACCGTGAAGGTGATGAGACAACTGGGGATATGCTTTTGGCCATTCATAGCTCCCTGGAAAAGCATGTATGGATGTTGAAATCGTACTTAGGATAATGGATTGTTTCAAGACCTGAAAGAGAGTGGCTTTAATAAGCTACTTTTCTTACAGGTCTTTCGCTTTTAATGTAACTTATATATTGCTAATAGCAAAAATAGAGCAGTTCCCCAGCTATCATTTGCTGTGTGAACTGCTCTATTTCTGACGGATCGTATTAAGTCAGTTGTGGAACTCTCAAACCAAGCCCATTGGCGATGGCTTGCCCCCATTCGGGTTCTGCTTGAAAAAAGTGAGAGATTTGACGGAGTTTAATTTCATCTTTCTCCACCGGCTTCATAGCATTTACTATGTTATATACTAATCGTCCGCGTTCTTCTACACTAAGCAATCGATACAGGTCGCCGGCTTGAGTGTAATGATCATCTTGGTCATATGGGACGCTATCGGCTGAACCGGTTATCTCAAACGGGGCTGTCTTGTACGTTTCAGATTCGGCAGCTCCGCCATAACTATTTGGTTCATAGTATATCGAATTTCCCTCATTACGATCGGAACGCATCTGTCCGTCACGCTGGTTGTTATTCACTTCAACGATAGGTTTATTGATAGGCAGTGTATTATGGTTCGTGCCGACCCGATAGCGATGAGCATCGGCATAGGCGAATAAACGGCCTTGAAGCATTTTATCCGGCGAAGCTTCAATACCGGGTACGAACGCCCCAGGGGAGAAGGTTGCTTGCTCAACTTCGGTAAAATAATTTTCAGGGTTTCGGTTGAGGACCATGCGTCCAACCTCGATAAGAGGGTAATCTTTCTGCGACCACACTTTCGTTACATCGAAAGGATCGAAACGATAGGTCTTGGCATCTTCCATCGGCATCATTTGTACATACAGCTTCCATGCGGGGAAGTCGCCTTTGTCAATGGCATTAAATAAATCCTCGATATGATAATCTGGGTTTTCACCGGCCAGCTTGGCGGCCAGCTCGACATTCAGGTTCTTCACGCCTTGTTCCGTTTTAAAATGATATTTGACCCAAATGCCTTGTCCGTCCACATTGACCCACTTAAACGTATGGCTTCCAAAGCCATGCATATGACGCAGAGTCGCAGGAATACCACGATCGGACATCAAGATAGTGACTTGATGCAAGGATTCGGGAGATAAGGACCAGAAATCCCAAACAGCATTGGGGTTTTTTAGATGAGTTTGAGGGTGGCGTTTCTGGGTATGAATGAAATCCGGAAATTTAATGGCATCCCGAATGAAGAAGACAGGCGTGTTATTGCCCACCAAATCATAGTTCCCTTCTTCCGTATAAAACTTTACAGCAAAGCCACGCGGGTCACGTACGGTATCTGCCGATCCCAGCTCACCTGCTACCGTGGAGAAGCGTATAAATACGGGTGTACGTTTGCCAACCTCAGACAAAAAGCTGGCCTTTGTATAGGCGGAAATATCGCCCGTTACTTCAAAATATCCGTGTGCGCCAGCACCTTTGGCATGCACAACACGTTCGGGGACGCGTTCCCGGTTGAAATGAGCAAGCTTTTCCAGAAGGTGGACGTCTTGAATAAGGGTTGGACCGCGTGAGCCGGCAGTCATGGAGTTCTGGTTATCTCCAACGGGAGCGCCCCAACTTGTAGTTAAATGGCCATTTTTGGTTTCCATGTACAAACCTCCAAAGTAATATTGAGTACAACGATGAGCCATGGTGAACCGGAATTACCGGATACGATACCGATTCAATTCTCAGAGTTCGCGTTGGTCTTGTTTTGGGACGATGCTGGTTAACTGCGAATTTCTTCTAAACGAATAAAAAAGGGGACAATCAAGCTCAAACACAACAGTCCAGCTAATATTTCAAAAGAGAATAAATAGCCTCCGTGATTGATCAGATAAATTGAGAGAATCGGCCCAAGTGATGCACCTATGAACACCATAAACATGTGGAACGAAACCGCGATCGCCCGGATCTCCCTCGCAATGTGACCAATTAGTGAGATCAGTGCGGGAAGAGCCACAGCAATTCCAATAATAAACACGACACTCATCGAAACTAAAAAAATGAGGTTAGGCCAGAGGCCTAACAATCCCAAGCCGATTCCAGCAAAGATCAATCCACACCATAAAACGTTTTTGATTCCAAATTTCGCAACCAATCTTCCATCAAATGGTGCTATTAGCATTCCGATAATACCAACCACACGTACCCATAGAATATCTTGATGACTTAATCCGAAGAGCGAACTGTTTAGGTAACTTCCAAGTGTCGTAAAAAAACCGACAAGCGAAATAAAGAGCGTAGCAGAAATAATGTAGCAAAGTGGCAAACCCTTCTTTTTAAAAATATGACCTATTCGCAAAAAGGCAGAAAAGAAGCTGCCATCGGATTGCAGTGTTGCATCTTTTGCAATAAAGGTAATCAAGATAAACGATATTAAATACACCGCAAAAAGAATATAGAAAATATAAGACCAACTAAAGAATAAAACAATATAGCTGCTATATATTTGTCCAACGATAGTTGCCATTAAAAATGCCGTACTGATGAACCCAATAATGGTTATTCTTCTTTTTATCGGAAACATTTCCATGGCGTAGGCTAAGACTGACGGAGGGAACATGGATGCAGCTAAACCCTGGATGGCTCGAAGGGCAACAAGCCAAGAAAAGCTGCTGACACTTCCGACTAGAGGAGTTATTACAGTTAGCAATAGTAACCCTGACAACATCATTTTTTTTCGCCCAAAACGATCGGATAAAACTCCAAAGAACAGACCTCCACCTGCAAAAGCAAACGAAAAGGCACTGCCAGCCCAAGCAGCTTGAGAAGACGACACCTTGAATACGTCTGCAAAAACCGTTATTAACGGGATTGTTAAATACACACAAGATACTACAACTAATGAACACCAGAAAAGGACGGCGGTAATGAATGAGAAATTTGACGAGTTGGACAACGGTTCGTTAACCAAGATCCTACCCCCTTGTTCTTCAGATTTTTTAATTGGATTATTTATGTTCAGCTAACCAAACGGCTACTTTTTGAGCATCGTCCCCTTTGAGGATTCCAGCAGGCATACCACCGCCACCATTTATAATTTGGTTTTTTATTTGATCAGCACTCAGTTTTGAACCAATTTTTTGTAATTTCGGTCCAACTCCACCTTCCAAATTGTTGCCATGACATGCAATGCAGCTTTTTTTGTACAGCAGTTCACCGTCATTTATTGAGGTGCTCAAAGCGCTCGAATTTGAAACAAGGGTTTCTTGTTTTGAGCAAGCAGATACCAAGAGCATAGATATAGTGGAAAACAAAATAGCCAGACATTTTACCTTCATTAATTATCACCTCTCCGCCTTATATAAGAACGTATCTGAGTATTACTTGGAAACATCATGCGTATGGTTATTATGAATGTCCATTGCTTTCACGTTAGTAAAAACGTTGACAGCAAATATCAAGATACCGATTCCAGCTACAGATTCTCCAATACGCTTTAACGTTGTAACCCAATCCGGAGCGTAGCCATGAGCCATTAAAGCGAGGGTAATAAGCATGATGGGCAGGCCGATGCCTTGCAACCAGAAGTGCCACCTCGCTAGAGGAGATTCTGCTGCTTTGGGAAATCGAAGATACGTAAATCCGCAAAGAGCCAATGTTGCCCACCCGAAAAGATTTGTATGAGCGTGTACGCTTGTTAGTGCAAAGTTAAGTGTTGCACCCATGTAAATACCGATGCAAATACCAAGCAAAATATAAACGACTGCCATTTTTAAAAAACGTACGCCCATAGAATTTCCCCCTTGTTAATGTTATAAAGAACAATTCATCCGGCCGGGAATTATCCTAAAACTTAAACTTCTTTCAATTGGAAGTTTATACAACATCTTATAAGCACAGATAGGCAACTATCAATATGAATCTGACTATATCTAATATAGAAATTGCTTATATTAGCTTTGTCCTTGAAGATATAGCTAATGACTATACATGATATAGAAATAATGGAATTGTTCGTTAATAATAATTTCAATATGCTAAAACATAAACAGTTAAGGATCATGCGAGGAGTGTTTGCAAAATGGAAAAACATACAGAAGGGATCCACCATATAACGGCTTTTGTAAAGAATGCGCAAAAAAATGTGGACTTTTATGCAGGGGTGCTAGGTCTGAGACTTGTAAAAAAAACGATCAACTTTGACGCTCCGGAAGTTTACCATTTATATTTCGGTAATGAAGCAGGAAGTCCAGGCACCATAATTACATTCTTTCCGTATGAAGGTCATAAAGGGCGTATTGGTGGAGGGCAGGTAGGGGTAACAATATATGTCGTTCCTTTAGGTGCACTCGATTTTTGGAAAGAGCGCCTTGAAAGCTTTCATGTTCCTTATTCTTTGGAGACGAGGTTTAATGAGTATTACTTAACATTTACAGATCCGGATGGCTTACAGCTTGAGATTGTGGAGCGCGAGGAAGGGGATTTGAGTCAGTGGTCATTCGGTGGTGTTTCAATAGATAAAGCTATCAAAGGTTTCGGCGGCGCTGTCCTTTATAGTACCGCTCCTGAAAAAACGATGAAAGTACTAGAGCAGGTTTTAGGTCTTCAAAAGGTGGAACAAACAGAAGACTTTATTCGCTATAAATCAAAGGGGAGAATTGGTAATATTATTGACGTAAACATTGCGGCAATGGGGTGGGGCATAAGTGGAGCCGGTACGGTTCATCATATTGCATGGCGAGCCAAGGATTATGAAGAACACGAAGCATGGAGAAGCCATATTGAGAATTGGGGCTTCCATCCTACACCGATCATTGATCGGCAGTATTTCCATGCCATTTATTTTAGGGAAGAAGGCGGGATCTTGTTTGAAATCGCGACAGACCCGCCAGGTTTTGCTAAGGATGAGCCTCAAGATCGCTTAGGCGAGGCATTAATGCTGCCAGAATGGTTCGAAAGCAATCGTGCTGAAATAGAAAAGAACTTGTCTCCTATTCAATTGCGCGAATTGGAGCCGTTCAAGCCATGGGTGTATCGCGGCATCGTTTCGAAGTAACAGCATTGTTCGAAGCAGCGTTTGCGCGAGCGATGTTTCAGAAGTAATCCGATTTTATAAAAAACATAGTAAAAGATGAGCCTGCTTCGTATCGAGAAGGGGCTCTTCATATTTTCGGACTACACACATAGTTTTCCCAACGCACCAACCCTAAAATCTAGCAACCTTCACCTGAAATCTAGCGGATATATTACATGACAGGTTCCTTGATATAATGTTTACAAAGTCCAGTAAGCAAAATACGCAAGTGGGATGATCGGGGTGGTCTATATAGAGCTTCGCCAGCTTGAATATTTTATTCAAATATGCAAATCGGGAAGTTTCACCAAAGCTAAAGAAGAATTAGGTGTGACTCAGCCTACACTAAGCCAGCAAATTCGGGTTTTGGAAGATGAGTATAATATTCCATTGTTCGATCGGGTAAGTAGGGGAGTTGAAGTAACGGAAGCGGGTAAAATTCTCTTGAATAAGGGGAACGCTATTATGAATCTTCTTGAAGAGGCGAGAAATGAAATATATGGCCGAAACAATATATCTAGAGAAACAATTTCTATTGGATGTTGTCCTGCTGAGTTTGGATATCTAGCTCCTTATTTCATGAGATTTCGCGAAAAGTACCCGAATATTTCATTGGAAATTATCGCTGCAGAGGATGCTGAGAATAAAGTTTTGGAGCAAAGGGTGGACATTGGAATCACTGCAAATCCGATTTCTGATGCTTCGGTCATTTCGACTCATTTGTATAGACAAGAAATGGCGCTATTGATTCACTCAGAACATCCTTTGGCCGATAAATCTTCAATTCCTTTTCGATCCTTGAAGCAAATGAATACGATCATGTTTCGAGAACAAAACAAATCATTAATTGAAATGTATTGTTTCTCTTATGGGTTTACCTTGAAGTCGATAATAGAAACGTCCTCCATTTCAGTATTGATTCATGGGGTTCGTCATGGACTTGGAGCAGCTCTTATACCAACATCTTTGCTCGAAAGTCTAAGGGACGATTCTTTGCGTATTGTAAAATTAGAAGGCAATGTTCCATGTTGGGATATATCTCTTGTATATCTTAATTCCGTTACTATGAGGCCCACTGTACGCAAATTCATTCAAGAGATGAATCCATATGTCCAAGCGGTGCTGCAATAATGAAGAAGTAGGACAAGAATTAGTTAGGCGAGTAATCGAATTTTCCAGAAAGGAAGCTGCGATGATCTTTCGCGTAATGAATCATAACTAGAACATCATAGCTAACGAGCGCGAGCAAGACGAAGGAATATTTCCTTGTCGTGCTCGCTTATTACGTTGGCGGTTTAGGAAACCCAAATAACCTTACCTAAAATGTAAGCTTTCTTTCTTTTTCTTTCAGTAACCTTTATACTAGCAGGAGGGTTTTGCGCAGCTGAGAGCTTGTTTGCGTATGACAAGATCACCACTTTCCTATATAGGATAATAAGTACACCACTGCACAGACGAAGGAGAATTATGAATGGATAAAATGCGTAAATCAGCAATGCTGTTACTTGCTCTGATGATGTGTTGGACGTTAGCGGCTTGTTATGGAAACACTGGCACATCGAGCAATGACACCGCTGAGAATCATACGAAATCGAACGCCAATCTTATGCAGGCAGGTGCTGCTTCTCAAACGAAGCTTTCTCCGGATGAGCCTGCCTGGAAGCTGGACACGACACCGATTACGTTTGACTGGTACATAAATTTCGATTGGTTCACCAGCAAATGGGGAGGGAACGTCGTTTCCGATTATATAACCAAGAAGACGGGCGTCAGCTTGAACTTTATCATGCCTGCTGGTGACGCCAGCGAGAAGCTCAACACGATGATGGCAGCAAGGACGCTCCCTGACTTCATCACGTTAGGCTGGTACGAAGATGCCGTGTTGAAGATGATCAAGGGAGATATGGTGCTTCCATTGAATAAGCTAGCGGATCAGTATGATCCTTATTTCATTAAAGTTGCAGACCCTGCAAAGCTTAGCTGGTATACACAGGCTGACGGCAATGTGTATGGCTATCCGAATGCATCTTCATCCCCTACGGATTATCAGAAATATGGTCAGTTTATTACGTCTAATCAGACCTTTGTTGTTCGGAAAGACATGTATGAAGCACTTGGGAAGCCGGATATGAGCACGCCGGAAGGGTTTCTCAGCGCGCTGAAGGCTGCGAAGGAGAAGTTTCCGAAAGTGGACGGCAAGCCGCTCATTCCGATCGGCCTGCATGAATTTACGGAGACCGGCAACTTTTCGCTGGATACGTATCTTCAGAACTTCCTAGCCATTCCACAGCAGAAAAACGGCAAACTTTACGACCGTCGAAGCGATCCAACCTATCTGAAATGGCTGAAGGTGTTCCGCCAAGCGAATGAGGACGGACTGATGCCGACAGATGTCTACATTGACGAAAAACGATTGGAAAAGGATGAAAAAATATCGCAAGGGCGCTATTTTGCCATGCTGTATCAGTGGTCTGATTTTACAGAGATTAATCAAGCGTTGTATCAGAAGGACCCGAATAAGGTGTATATTGCGATTGATGGTCCTGCGAATGATGTGCATGATGCGCCAACACTTGCAGGAAATGGCGTCTCCGGTTGGACAGTGACGCTCATTTCGAAGAATGTCAAGGATAAGAAACGGGCAATTGCCTTTCTCAGCTATTTGCTCAGCGAAGAGGGAAACAAGGATCTGTACTTAGGAGAGAAGGGCATTACCTACGATACGATAGACGGCAAAGATCAGTTCCTGCCGGAGGTCATGCATCTGCTCAACACCGACCGCAAAGCATTCGATAGCAAATATGGCGGTTCTTATATGTACTGGATGTTAATGGATACGAACATGAATCTAGCATGGATGACGGGAATGGATGCTGAGCCTGCCAAACAAATTGCCGATTGGACGAGGGGCAAGACGATCAGCATGACTGAGTTCGACAATCTGGATCCGGACCCGACGACGAAGGAAGGTATTGCGGAAGACCGAAACGTGCGGCTCTGGGCCGAGACACTGCCGAAGCTGCTGATGTCCAAGTCGGATGCTGAATTCGATCAGCTATTCACCGAATTCATGAAAAGTATTACCGAGGATCCAGAGTATGGAGCCCTTGTAGCTAGCCGCCAAGCAGCCTATGAACGAAATGTACAGAAGCTGAAGTCGGCGCTCAATCAATAATTATAATTTTATAGAGGAAGCAGCAGGATGTGAGACAGGAAAATGGGATTCGCGGCAATCCGTTGGTTATTGGGGATACGTGTATTTACGTTTAAGCTTTCGCTTCAAGTCAAACTGATTCTGTCATTTGTGTTCGTTATCTTCATACCGGTTATTCTATTCTCCTGGTATACCCTCAATGAAGAGTCCACCAAGGCAATGGAAGAATTGACGAAGAACAACGAGAATGTGCTGGCGTTCGAGAAAATAAACATTGAGAATAACATGGAGCTGATGGGATGGACCGATCAGCTTGCGTTATCCAATCGGGAAATGAACAATTATCTGCAAATTGAACAAATTCAGGATACAGCGCGTGTTCTTCATATTAAGCTTGATGTTGTCAACAACTTTCAGTATTTTTTGTTCAACAATCCACGAATTGCGAATGTCCGGTTGTTCACGGGCAACCCTTATGTGAACGAGATTTGGCCAGTCATTCTACAGGAATCACGTATTAAGGACAAGCCTTGGCATGATGAGGTGATGAAGCAGCGCGGTTTGCCCTGGTGGGAGATACAGGAGAACGTCTCCCTCACCGGTATGCCATCCGAACCATCGCCGAATGAGCCCTTTATGACGTACTTGCAGGAATTTAAATATGCAGACAACGCAACACATAACGGGATTCTAGAGATATCGATGAAGCTGTCGGATTTCTTCTCTCGAACGTTCAGTAGTGTGCAGGACAAGAACTCCCAGCTGATTGTAGTAGCAAGGAGCGGACAGGTATTCAGCTTGAAGGCATCACCTGTGTTCGAACAGCACAGTGTGGAGCAATTGATGAACAGCGTGAAGCTGACGAGTAATACAGATATCGAGACGGTACAGTTCAAGATTAATGGGCAGTCCTACTTGGCATTTCAGAGCTACATTCCTTCGATCGACGTACATCTGGTTAATATGGTTAGTCTTTCGGACACGATGGAAGGCATTAACCACTCGAGAGTTCTTTATATTGTACTCATTTCGCTATTAGTGGCATTTCTCGTACTGCTATCTTACTCGATGCAGGCGATAATTTTGCGCAGGCTTAAGGCGTTAAGGGAATCGATGCAACAGGTAAGCAGTGGTAACTTCAACATCGAGCTGCCCCCGATAACTGGTACCGATGAGGTAGGAGAGCTGGGCCTGCATTACCATAAGCTCATTCTGAAGATTAACGAGCTCATTCAAGAGCAGGCAGCTAGGCAGGCGGCAGGCAAAGAAGCAGAGCTTCGGGCGTTGAAGAACCAGATCGATTCCCACTTCCTCTACAATACGCTGGAGAACGTCAAGATGCTGGCGGAGATTGAAGGGCAGTACCTTATTTCGGACATAATGACCTCGCTAGGCGGTATGATGCGGTATTCGATGGAATGGAAGCAGGATCACGTAATGCTTAGCGATGAGATTAAGCAGGTTCAGCATTATGTATCCGTCATGAACATCCGTTATGACGGAAGACTTGATCTCCGATTGTCAATAGCACCGGAATGCCTTAAGCAGGAATCGCTCAAAATGTCACTTCAGCCCGCAGTCGAGAATGCAATTAAGCATGGGATGAGCCGGATGCATTCCAGTGACGGAAATCTTGTCATTACGATCTCTGCCGTCCTGCGTGATCAAGCTTGTGTCATAGAGATCACTGACAGCGGCTGCGGCATACCGGAAGAGAAGCTGGGCATATTGAACCGAATGCTACGAATGGAAGAGTCCGCTTACCAGAATGTCCGGCAATTATTCGTTCTCAAAAATAACCAGGACAGCAATGGAATCGGTCTGCGTAATGTGGACCAACGCTTAGTGATGAGCTATGGGACGGAATATGGGATTCAGATCGAGAGTCAGGAAGGAAGCTATACACGCATAATCATGACTTTGCCGTATCGGGCCATAGGAGGGGGATTAGACATCTATGATTAACTTGCTGATCGTCGACGACGAGAAGAACATTCGGAGGGGCTTGCAATCGGTGATTGAGAGGCAGTTTCCTAATCTGTTCAACTACCGATTTGCCGAGAATGGACAAGAGGCGCTGGAGCTGCTTAGCCAGGAGCCTGCGGATATTATGTTCACAGATATCCGAATGCCAATTATGGATGGGATCGAACTGCTCGAGCAGCTGCAAGATCATCCGGTTAAGCCCGAGGTTGTATTGCTGTCTGGCTATAATGACTTCGTATATGCACAGAAAGGGATCCGTTGTGCTGTGAAGGATTATCTTGTAAAGCCTGTGATGCGGGAGGAGTTGTTTTCCGTCCTGGAGCGATTAATGCGGGACATAAGAACGAGAGAAGAGCGAGCAGACAAGGTGGGCGAAGATGCCGACCTTGTTGCTGCCGAGCTAGTAACCCTGCATTTGACCCAGAATGATGCTGGTGATGCAATAACACAGAACAAACTAAAGCAGGCAGGCTTAAGCTGGTTGGATGCAGGATATACGCTGGGCTTGCTTACGCGACGCGGTAGAGGATCACAGGCTAGCAGTACGGATGCTTTCTTCAGGAATCAGATCGCTGAGCTGTTACAAGGGCATATGGATTGGATACTCACGCGTGACGGAAAAGGCGGAACAATTATGATCGCGCGCGATCCGGTTATGTTCTACCAGTTGGTGGAACGGTGGAGGTTGAGTGTACATGAGTCGCAGCTGCGAATCGCGATTAGCGAGTCTGTTCAAGGGATAGAGCAGATAAGGTGGGCATATAGCCAAACGAAGCAAACCTTGAAATACAGTATTGTGCTTCCTGAACTTGATGTGCTGGACTACACCAGCATAAGCGAGCGCAATGAGCGGCATGTCGTTCCTGTTGAGTTGATTGGGCGATTATCGAATCTGATGGGAATGGGACGCGGGAACGAAATGAAGCAGCTTCTCAATCAAATTCTAGACGTTCGTATAATTAGCTGCTGTGAAATCGGCTACCTGGAGCGGATCAGCCAGCTGCTCAATGAAGAGCTGTTCGACAAGGTGTTCCACATATACGGAAATAGAGTGCTTGACCTATTAAGTCACTACGCCTCTGTTGGCCATATCGGGAATTTCGATCGTTTTGAACATTATTATGCATTTGTTGAGCAACTTCTCGATAGTTTGGATCGGTTCATCCAAGATCGGAGAGAGCAAGCGCCTACGGAGCAAAATACGATGCAAAAAGTTGTCGCCTACTTGCAGAAGCATTATGCCGACAACTTGAACATGGCGGTCGTGTCCAACCATTTCTCACTCAATTACTCGTATTTCAGCCAAGCCTTCCAAGAATATTACGGTGAGAGTTTCTCGAACTATGTTCGCCGTTTAAGGCTGGACAAGGCGAAGGAGCTGCTGGTGCACTCCGATTTAAAGGTGTACGAAATCAGTGATCAGGTTGGATTCGAAAATGTGAAGCATTTTACGAGAATATTCAAGGATACCGAAGGCATCACAGCGCTAGAATACCGAAGCCAGCGAAGGCTGTTTGAAATCCAAGTAATCTAAAATTGCACTGAACTTAGCAGGACCCTCAAATCAAGCAGCTGAAAAAGTCCCCTGTATAAAAGTAAGGTACAGATTTCTTCATTTTTTGAAGGGACTGTACTTTTTTTCTGCATAATTAAGAGTATTAAACTAAGCGGGTGGTTAGGGAGTTACAAACGTACCAACCCTAAAATCTAGCAACCTTTACCTGAAATCTAGCGGATATATTACATGACAGGTTCCTTGATATAATGCTTACAAAGTCCAACAATCACTCCGATCACGCTCATTACCACCAGGGGAGAACACCCAGTAAGGGAAGCAACAAGAAAAGTACCCCTATGCTAACGAATAACAGAACCAGCCAATTTGTGAAAATAGGAGTGAGATTGATTTCCATGTTCAGGCAATTAGAATATTTCATTCAAATTTGCAAAGAAGGAAGCTATACTAAGGCTGCAGAAGTTTTAATGATGTCTCAACCTACTTTAAGTCAACAGATCCGATTTTTAGAGGGAGAAGTTGGAACTCCTTTGTTTGAGAGAGTTGGTAGAGGGGTAAAGATTACAGCTGCCGGGGAAATACTTTACCAAAAAGCTATTTTCGTGATGAGGCTCATTGAGGAATCGAAGAAAGAAACTTACGAGTTACGCAATGCTCGCACAAATAAACTTTTGATAGGCATCTCGTCTATGGACTTTTTTTGTTTAGTACCCCGATTTTTGAAATTCCATGAACAGTATCCTGGTATAACATTAAAATTTGCCAGTGCAGAGAATTCATCACAGCAATTATTGGATAGTAGTATCGATATTGGCATTATCGACTATCATGAACCAAACAAAGAAATTCATATGATGCACCTATATAAAGAAGAACAAGCATTGGTCGTTTATGAGGATCATCCATGGGCAGATCGAACCGTTATTTCTTTTCAGGAGCTAGAGGATTTAGAATCTGCCTTATTTGTTAGGGATTTAAGTGTAATCGAGCAACTTCATACATTCAGCGATAAGATCACCAAATCTTTGCACTCAAAGTTTGAGTCAACTTCTGTGGAAATTCTTCTTTTTATGGTACTGCATAAGATGGGGGTAGCTATTTTACCTGCTTCTTTAATCGAAAGCTTTTTTGGCCAGAAATTGAAAATGATTCGTCTTGATCCATCGCCTGTTCGTGAGATCAAGCTTATTTTAAAAAAACATCATTACAACAATCCTTCGGTTCAAACATTTATCGACTTTTTTCTAGAACAATCGAAAAAGTAGGTAGAGTATGGCCATCACAAATAGGGATTGTGAAAACGCTCCCTCGATTTGCCTCCAGCCCATATTGAATCGCTGTGCTGCATAGCGATCGCCAAGACGGCATCGCAGGTTTCTTGGCGTGCCCAATCTCGTTCGTATTGCAACGGCCGATAATCAGAATATTATCTGTATCAAGAGAGGCTATCCAAAAAGTCATTTAAATGACTTTTTGGATAGCCTCTCTTAAATAAAATTATAAGCTGCTAGCAATATGAATCTATCTATATGAAGTATAGATATGCTTATATTAGCTTCGCTTTTGAAGATATAGTTAATGACTATACGTGATATAGAAATAATGGAATTGTTCATGAAGGATAATTTCAATATGATAGGACACAAACAGTTAAAGATCATACAAGGAGTGTTTGCAAAATGGAAAAACAAACGGAAGGAATTCACCATATAACAGCCTTTGTAAAGAATGCTCAAAAAAATGTGGACTTTTATGCAGGGGTGCTAGGTCTGAGACTTGTAAAAAAAACGATTAACTTTGACGCTCCGGAAGTTTACCATTTGTATTTCGGTAATGAATCAGGTCGTCCAGGTACCGTAATCACATTCTTTCCATATGAATTGAACCGTAAAGGGCGTATTGGTGGAGGACAGGTCGGTATAACAACATATGTCGTTCCTTTAGGTGCACTCGATTTTTGGAAAGAGCGCCTAGAGAGCTTTCATGTTCCATATTCTTTAAAGACGAGGTTTAATGAGAATTACTTAACATTTTCAGATCAGGATGGTTTACAGCTAGAGATTGTAGAGCGCGAGGAAGGAGATTTGAGTCAGTGGTCGTTCGGTGGTGTTTCAATAGATAAAGCTATCAAAGGTTTTGGCGGCGCTGTTCTGTTTAGTACCGCACCGGAAAAAACGATGAATGTCCTAGAGCAAGTCTTGGGTCTTCAAAAGGTGAACCAAGAAGGGGATTTTATTCGCTATAAATCGACAGGGAGTATTGGTAATGTTATTGACGTAAACATTGCGGCAATGGAGTGGGGCATAAGTGGAGCAGGTACTGTTCATCATATTGCATGGCGCGCAAAGGATGATGAAGATCATGCTTCATGGAGAACTCATGTACAGGAATATGGCCTTCAATCCACACCTATTATCGACCGGCAATATTTCAATGCGATTTACTTTCGTGAAGAAGGCGGTATCCTATTTGAAATCGCCACGGATCCACCAGGTTTTGCAGTAGATGAGCAATCAGATGTATTAGGAGAAAAACTTATGCTTCCGGAATGGTTTGAAGCTGAACGTGCAGAAATCGAAAAAGGTTTATCACCTATTCAAGTACGTGTGATGGAGTTAGATAAATGAAAGAATTCAAAATATATAAAGGGAAAGATATTGATGTTTTGTTTCACTCTGGAAAATGCGGTCATTCGGCAAATTGCGTGAGAGGGTTGCCAGGAGTGTTCAACGTTAAAAAGAAACCATGGATTCAAGCAGATGGAGAAACGGCTGACAAAATCGCTGATCTTATTGATAAATGTCCAAGCGGTGCTTTGCAATATATAAGAAAAGATCATCAAGCATGAATGGGGTAACAATAATGATTGAAATTAATAAAGATACGGACAGTTTTTATGTAGGAGATCAGGATAAAAGAGAGGCAGAATTACATTATGTTCCATCTGGGAATGGAATCATAATCGTAGATCACACGTTTGTTTCCGATCGTCTGCGAGGACAAGGGGTAGGACAAGAATTAGTTAGGCGCGTAGTCGAGTTTGCTCGGAAGGAAAGGTTAAAGATTATGCCACTATGTCCTTTCGCCAAAAGTCAATTTGACCAACATCAAGATTATGATGACGTATTATTAAAATAATTTTGATGCTTTTTCCCGAGAGGAGTGTGCTTTATGCGGGATGAGGCGATTTGTAACGCTTCCTTATCTGCATTACACAGGACGTGGATATTCATGAGATTCTCCGTTGGAAACAGGAATTGAATGCGTTTCTTTTTCGGGAATATGATGATCAACCTGCGAAAAAAAATTGGTTTTATGTGAAAGAAGGTCCTGTCACGTACGACGATCGGCTCAAGCAGATTACTATTTTCGCCGAGTCTCGGATCGAGTATATTCCGAATGAATTTGGCAAATAGAGCATGGATGACTAAGAATAGTATAATTCATTTTCAATGGAGGTTAAAGATGGGCAGAATAGCGATATATGGATTTGGACGTATAGGAAGGCAATTATTAAGAGTCGCTTTGCAGGATCAACTTTTCGTTCCGGTATCAATTTCAGATATTAAAGATGAAGCGACGATTGCCGCTCTTTTCGAAGTGGATACTAACTATAAACGCTGGGTTGAAGATGTCTCCGGACGGGATGGTCTAATAGTTATCGGCGGACGGGAAATTCAGTTTATCAATTCGTCGAAAGAAGTTCCGGATTGGAAGGCCTTGGATGTGGATCTGGTAATCGACTGTACAGGCCGAGCCGTTACCCGTGCTATTGCTCAAGTCCATTTGGACCGTGGTGCAAATCGAGTACTGGTTAGTGGACCCAGCAAGAGCCTTGAGGATTGTGATGCTGTCTTGCTTAAAGGGATCAATCTGGATAGTTTCGACCCGGATAAGCATAAAATCATTAGTATGGCGAGTTGTACGACAAATGCATTGGCTCCAGTCATCAAAATCGTAAGAGAAAACTTCGGGATCAAATATGGTCTATTCTCGACCGTCCATTCCTATACAAACACGCAATCGCTTACGGATCAGCCCATGAAGGATCGAAGGGATTCTTGGGCCGCTGCGGAAAATATCATTCCTTCTTCATCTGGAGCTGCAAGAGCGCTTAAATTCATATGGAACGATTTACAGGTTACAGGTAAGGCATACCGAATTCCAACTCGTACCGGAAGTATTGCTGAATTAAACCTTGTTACGGAAAAACCATGTACGGTGCAACAGGTAAATGATATTTTCCGTAGTGCCGCTATAGAGGGTCAGCTAAAGGGAGTCTTAGATATTTTAGAAGGCGAATGGGCCTCTTCTCGTATCGTAGGCGATTCCCATTCCTCTATCATTGACCTTCCTCTGACTCAAGTACAGGGAGAACTCCTATCCGTCGCAACATGGTACGACAACGAATGGAGTTATGCTTCGCGATTAGCTGAAGTAGCGGCTTATTTAGTAGATAAGTGATATTCTAATATATTGAAAAAATAATTTTTAAATACGTGGGGCTATCGAACTTTGATGATAGTCCTTTCTCTCATTGTTTAGTAAACATGAAGTCAAATAAAGGGAGTTTTGAAGTTATGGTTGAGAAAAAAGTAACCTGGTTGGAGCTTTTTTACGATCTGCTTTTTGTAGCAGCAGTATCAAAAGCGAACCACGTTTTGCTGCATGCCGATCATGGGACTATTTCCATTGAATACTTAACCAAATTTGTTTTAATCTTCATTCCAATCTGGTGGGCGTGGGTAGGACAAACTCTCTTTAATAATCGTTTTGGCCAAGATATCGTTACTCAAAGGATATTCATGTTCCTACAACTATTCTTTGTTTTAATTATGACAGCAAGCCTATCTGTTAATTTTGATCACTTCTATATTCCCTTCTTTGTAGGCTATATTGGTTCGAGAGCACTGACAGCTATTCAATATCTTACGGTACACAAAGCAATAGGCACACATCAACAAAAGACCGCTAAATACTTGGGGACTCGCTTTTGGATCGGAATATTGATATCTTCTTGCTCGCTATTCTTTGATTCATGGATCCGTTACGCGATTCTGTATGCGGGAATTGCTGTAGATATTTTGCTGCCGTTAATCGGCCGACGGTACCTGATAAAAACACCCATACATACCCATCACTTATTGGAACGCTTTGCATTGTTTACACTAATTCTTCTTGGTGAATCGGTGATCAGTATACTTGCTGTTCTGCAGTCAAGTGATTGGACATTGCCCTCTATATTGTTTGCCTCATATACATGTATATTAGTTATTGCTTTGTGGTGGCAATATTTTGATCCCATTGAACGGAAATTGAGCAAAGAAATACAAACTACCGGTCAAACGATTATTTATGGACATCTATTCATTTATTTATCCATGAGTTCAATAGCTGCTTCGATCCAATTGTTATTTAAGGAACAACTCGATTATCTATTCATGTTGGGTTTTATTTTTGGATCTGTACTGCTATATTTTTTATCTACATCACTGGTTTTTCACCGATACAGACACAAACACCTACGCCTGAAGAATTATCATTTGGTGATATTATTAGGGATAATTGGATGTTTTATGGCGTTGGACTTGGTTTTTCATGTACCTAATTATGCAATCATCGGAGAGATGATGGTGTTTTTTATCGTATACGCAAAATTAACGACTTGAGTTTTTAACAAGCAGGGAGCAGCGACACGGCAGCTGCTTAGGGTTACCGTTCGATGATTGTACGTGTTCAGCTTGCATTGCTTTGAAGGATAATAAAGTAGTAAATAACTTACTTTCATATCCTACCTACCAAATCTATACTAGCATACGTGAAATCAGGATAGTCCAATATAATATATTTACTAGACATCAAATTAGTATAGGAGGCACACACGTGAAAATTAGCAATAAAGAATTTGATGTAAATGGGCTGACCTACACCATTAGGTCTTCCATCAAAACAGATGCGAAGCATTTGTCTGAATTAAGATTACAAATTGATGGAGAGACGGACAATCTAGACAGAGAAAGAGGAGAAGCTTTTATTGATGTATCTGGATTTGAACAATTAATAAATACGGACACGATCAGCACCAGAAACTTATTTTTGGTCGCTGTTGCCGACGAACGTATTGTGGGCTTCTCGAGATGCGAAGGAACTTACCTCAAGAGATTCTCTCATAAAGTCGAATTTGGTGTGGGCGTACTTAAAGATTTTTGGGGATATGGAATTGGAAAAAATCTTCTAAAGGAGTCTATTGCATGGGCTGACTCCAATGACATTAAAAAGATAACTCTAAATGTCTTGGAAACCAACACTAAAGCAACTGAGCTTTATAAAAGGCATGGCTTTGAAATCGAAGGCATATTAAGAAATGACAAAATCCTTTCTAATGGTGAATACTATAATACAATTGTTATGGGGAGATTCAATGACAGCGAATGAACCGTAGTGTTGAGCTAATGGTAAACGATAGCAGAATAATAAAGTCAGGCTGCCGATATACTGAGCAGCCTATTCAACTCCCATGAAAATTAAATCCGCTAAAAAATCACAAAAAGACAATAACAAATTAGACCTAGCCGAATGACTTTTTAAAAAATAGGTTGTGCCTGAGAGGAGTTATGAAATTATATTACCAAAAATCATTCAGGGCTGAAAATAAAAATGAGGCTGGTGCAGCAACCAGAGTAAGATTAATCTCCCATGTGCTTCCTAAAAGGGAGCGACAATCTGTGATGCACCGTGGTCGTTGGGGTCAGACTAACGGATGGGCTCTATGGCACCATAGATCATCGACCTTCCTCTCCCAGCCATAGTAGCAGTATTGACAGATTTTCCACCCCATTTTCATCATCTGTGGTACGGCGCTTGCGCTGCATGTATGGCTAACGGGATTCATTAGCTTATAAGTAATTTAGAAGATCAAGGATCATAATTCCTAGCATGCAAACAATAAGCAAATAAGCACCATTGTCTTTTAATCCGACACCAATACTCGATTTTTTCACCAAAGTGCTAACCAAAAGATTGATTGGATTTACAGGACTCAATACGGAGGAAGCAGACCAAGCCATCATGATGACCATCGCGATAATTTCTTTGGACGTGCCAAGCATCGCCGGATCCATTTGGGTAGCCAAGACACTCACCACAACTAGCTGATGGATTCCCACAAACGTCACACAAACCATGGTGATGAGAATAAATAAAGCAAAGAGTAAGAAAGATTTCTGCGCGAGATGAGTCATGAAAACATTAATCCCCTGACCAAAGACGGTACCTTTGAGCGATTGGCTGAAGAACCCGGCACTAATATACATGATAATTTCATTATTCATAATGGGAACGGCTTTGTCCCGGTAATCCACGAGATGATGCTTCAACGAACCCCACTGTTTGGAAAATAGCCCCCAGATGCCGGGAAAAAGAATCGATAGCAGGCTGACGATGACGAGCATGGACCAATGAGTGATGGATTCTGTTGCTATCGTTACGACCATAATGGAAAGGATCATATAGGCCAAAATCTTTATCCTTTTGCGGTGATCCGGCGTTATGACCTCCCGATAATCCCCTTCTACATCAAAATTTTGTTTTTTTGCCCAGATTCCAAACATGAAATTGCCGATCAATAAAAATAAAACAGCAATACCAAATCCATAGGACATATAGTCTTTAACAGAAACGTGCAGATACAATAAAGTGACACCTACGGCTGCATAATAGGGTGACCATAAAATGGTCGTTGAAAATCCGATGAGGTATGCTTTGGACAGGAAAGTGGGCTTCAAACGTAACCCCTTTATTAATTCATCCAGAATGCGAATAGCCCCGATATTCAATAAAGGACCGAGAAAAAACAGAACTGTAGAAATCCCCATAAACATTTTCCGAGGATGGTTTTGGTATCGTTTAAGATACAGCAAAATAGACTCAAAAAACCCACCCATTTTCAGTGGTATCGATAATAAAGGCACAAGCACTAGGAGGGTAAGCAAAGAAAGGTTGGCCGTAATCCCTTCCGCAGCTGCACCTATTCCCTGCCCTTTCGTATAGTTTAAAGCAAGGCCGGCAGCAAACATAAAGACACTAAAGAATCGCGGAACCTTCTTGGCCAGCGTTACACTACCCAGAAAGGCAATGGTTGCCATAATCGCCAAAATATATTGAAATGACTGAAAATGAACAAAATATTGAATCAAAAATAAAAGACACATTCCAAGAATAAAGTTACTTCTCACCGAAAGATCACCTCTCTTCAAAATGGATTGTTCAAATCTAAATGGTATATTGTATACAATTAGGAAATTTACTTTTATTCTAAAGGATAGTCCATTTTTTCGTCAATGCAATATTAAATTTTCACCTTGAACAAGATGTGGAAGATCCCTTACACGTATGACGAATTTATACATCAAAAAATATGTATTTAATTACCGACACCAAAGAAACCGATCCGAATTTGATCCGAGAGCAGTTTAAGATGCTCGTGGATACCGTGAATCAAACAGGAGACCCTTCCCTGTTCCATCGAATTATTCCTCAAATCTGAGGGTTTGCCAATGGGTGAATTATGCCAAATGGGAGAAAGGCTCGGTACCGGGATAGTTCTATGGTATTCGCTAGATTTATCCACGAAAGGTTCAAATTGCAAAACTTACGAAACCTTCAAGACAAACATGTTGTAGATTTTATAAAACAACGGCAGGAGGAAGGGATAGCTCCTGAGGCTAGAAAAGAAGAACAACCTATTGAGGGTAATTTTTCCAATGTCCACCTAACAGACGTTTGACAACTACAAAACTTCGACGAACAGTTTTTTGCCGAACTCCCATGAAAATTAAATCCGCTAAAAAATCCCCCCATTTTCATCATCTGTGGTGCGGCGCTTGCGATGCATGTATGGCTAACGGGCAGTAGAGCGTGGTGGGAGGGCTATTTATTATCAGCTTAAAAACCAATTGATATATGTAATGATTTTATAATGCAGAAGCAACGATTCAAGCAAAAGGAGCAAAATTACATATCCCGAGCCAACTAATACTTTACTAAAAGGCGTTTGGTAAGCAAGGAGTAAGTGGAGAAAAAATAATACTACAAAGGGAATTGTGACACTGCGATATAACAAAAATGCGAGATTGAATATAGAGGGAATTACCTTTTCCTAAAATACATATCATGCTGTTACCCTAACTGAGTGGCATTTAGCAGATATGATATTATAAAAAATCATTGAGCTAACAGTGAACGATAGTTCAATAAAATAGCGGCAGTCTAGGAACATTATTTTTCAGTCTAGGCTATCGCTGTTTCTGTTTCAAGCCAGTCTAATAATTATTAAGTTCATTACACGTACTCAATTAATGTTAATTTCTAGCATACAAATATTATTGTGTTGTTTGTTAAATTAGCATCGACCGAGTCTCGGGGAGGAGTACCATGGAATTTGTAAGCAATCAAGTTCAGCATGTGCAAACCATGAATCACGTCATCGATGTGATGAGGCAGCGACTTCATGTTTTCCAGGAGTCTGGAGACCATCGTGCCGTATTTCACCGTGTCTATTTGTTGATGACACAAGAGATGCAAAAGCGTCTAGCATCCGGCTTTTTCCAAGATACCGTTTGGATGGAGCGTGTTTTAGTAGGCTTTGCGAAGTTCTACTTCAATGCAATGGATGTTTACGAGGCAGGGCTACCCTGTTCACCTGCATGGGAGCTTGCTTTTCGTGAGGCTGCTGTCAAATATGGTTTCGTGCTGCAGGATGCTTTACTTGGCATCAACGCGCACATCAATAATGACCTGCCCTTGGCACTGTATATGATACTGAGCGAGGACCAAGCATGGCCTGATGCACGAATTATGCTAAAGCGCCGCCGAGATCATGAACTTATCAACGACGTTTTGGCAGATTTGGTGGATCAAGTTCAAGACGAGTTGACGCTGCATTATGCCCGCTTAATCGGCGTTATAGACCGAATAATGTGGCGTAGGGATGAGTCATTATCCAAATTCATTCTGACTCACTGCAGAACCACGGTGTGGCACAATACCGAGCTTTTACTAGACGCTTCTAATGAGGAGCAGTGGGTCATTGAGCGGCGGCGAATTGAACGCGATGCGTATGCAATTGGACAGAAGGTCGCCTATTACCGCCCCTTTCGATTTATGAAAAAACTCGCTCCGTTGTCCAGGCGAGGGCGTTGGTTCTAAGCTTCTGTAGGAGGCAAGACAATTATAGTCTCTCGAACAGTCTATATTCAATTGGCGATCACATTCCCGATCATTAAATTTCTCAATGTTTATATGTCGATTGATAAATAAGGATTTGTTATTATAGTTGTCGTATATATCCAATAACACAAAAGTGTCTACATAAACCATTACGAAAAAGCTTGAGAAACCAAATTTTATTTTTTATGTATGGTAAGTTGTGTCAGAGGAAAATGCACAATTTTTCGCTTCTTGAATTATTAACAATAACGCAACAGTAAGTGCACGTACATTCCAATCGGGAAAACGAAGAGACAGCCCTTTACTGTGACATTTCTCACAGCATTCTCCTTACGAGATTTGGTAACCTAAACAGAGAAGTTAAAATAGGGAGTTGATCTGACTGTGAAAAAAGAAATTACCATCCATTTCAAAGTCATTCATCATGACAGAACTTCTTTGCTTAGAGGCATTATTTTCTTAGAGGAAAAACAGAAACCGACCTTGGCGGACTACCAGCAATGTCTTATGGATTGCGGTCATCAGATTGTACTCATCGATAAAGAGCATGTTATCTTTAAAGCTTCTAAGCCGGGAGAAGACTATCTGATTCATGTTCTAGATGAAGAAGAAAACGGCCTTCGAGATGTTATTATAGAAAATTTAGCAAAAAACTTGCTGAAAACAAAATTTTGATTTCTCTGTAATTTCGGTTTCCTTCTCCACGTTTTAATCATATTTCCGTCTGCAATGATCCTAAGCCACATTTCGTGCTTAATTGATTCGCTGAATCCCAATTGCTTCGCTAGTGACGACAGAAGCAGCTCTGCCAGTTTTGTTTCCAATTCTTCCGGTCAATATTACATTTAAACATTACTTCCTAAAATTTTAACTGGGATTCGGTATGGGAGATTGAAGATAGCCATATGTTTGTTTTAGATACTAATGGAGGTGTTCTAGAATGAAAATGGGTTCTGTAAAACTTCAAGAAAAGAATGTAATAGTTCCAGAAAATCCCGTATCCCGCTTTTTGCTTAGCGATACCCGAGCAGCTTGGATCTGGTTGGTAATCCGTTTATATGTGGGATATGAGTGGATCCAGGCGGGGTGGCACAAAATAACCGCCGACACATGGGTAGGAGCCAAAAGCGGAGTTGCTCTTGAAAGTTTTGTCAAAGGCGCTTTGACGAAAGCCGAGAGCGGTAAGGATGTTACCGGGTGGTACGCTACCTTTCTGCAAGATGTCGTCCTTTCTCACTCCAAATTGTTTGCTTACATGGTGGCCTATGGGGAAGTACTGGTAGGACTCGGTCTAATCCTTGGCCTTCTTACCGGAATTGCAGCATTTTTTGGTGGAATGATGAATGCCAGTTATTTGTTTGCCGGCACTTTAAGTAGCAATCCACTACTATTTGTTTTAGCGACTTGGCTCGTGCTAGCATGGAAAATTGGCGGTTGGTATGGGCTTGACCGCTGGGCACTCCGATACTTGGGCACACCATGGCATAGCCGAAGCTCGTCACCGACAAAAAGAAGCGCAGCGCGAGAAATCCAGTAAAATCTATAATGTAGGGAAATTTGAAATATATTTAGTTCAATAGGAGGCTTACCCCGCAATCAATGCGGGGGTTTGCGTTCTTTCGGACAAGATAACCCCCAGTATAAAGAAGGTTTTTATTCGAGTCATATGTTTCATAAGCTTGTAAATGCTTATTTTGGAATTACAGAATGGAAAGATTATTACGATGAAATGTTATGGGAACAGAATAAAAAGAGCGATTGAACTAACGTAAACTATAGCACAATAAATAGGGAGCAAATTACCGAGGCAACTGCTCCCTGTTTTCATTAAAGTAACGGGCAGGTTAAACATTCACCTAGAATTAGAAAGTTATAAACCTACTACCTACGACTTTTATTAATTTTATCGCTAACTTTTCTAATTAGATGACTGGGAGAAAGTGAGGTTGGCATGAAGCTAACGAAGCACGAGAGTTCAATGACAAAATATGAGAAGGCTGCCGACGATCAATGTTCTGCAGTCTTCTCAGCTAACTGGCAGCATAATTCGACTTGCTGAACAAGTGCACCGCGCTGCAGTTGACGACTGCGACTACCCCGGCATCATGTTTCATTCAGCACACAGCTCCTTTCCATATATCGGTTTAAGTATACACGTGTTTTCTTTTTAAGGAACACGAGTGATCCAAATCGGAGTCTCTCCGCATAAAAAAAGCGCTCCATAAAGGAGCGCTTATGCAGACTTATTCGAGCGACGGCTTTTGGGGACCGATAACGTATACTGTAACGCCGCGTTTTACGCCGAAGCGCTTCGCATACGATTCGCTTTCGTAATATACGTCAATTTTTTGTCCCTTTATCGCACTTCCGGTATCCTCCGCCCGGCGGAATCCGATCCCTTCGATATAAACCCACCATCCGAGCGGAATGATGTTGGGATCGACGGCAATCGTACGCCCCTCCGTAACATGCCTACCTGTGAAAGTGACGCCGTATTCCGCATCTCCGCTGCTTTTCCCCGTTGAAGCAACGCCTGCCGTATACGCGGTCAAAGTTATATTTTTCATGATTTGTTTGACGGGAAATGTAACGCCATTCTTGGAAACTTGTCTCGACGCATCCGCCGATGCGGAGAGCGCGCTTACCGGCTTCTGCGTTCCCACTACGACAATTTTTTTTACGCTCTCCGCGCTTACGGATGTATCCTCTATCGTTTCTGTGACCAACGCGCCGTCTTCGAACAGGGTTATTTTATTTTTCAGCAGCACGCCTTTCTTGCCTTCTTGGATCGTTTGTTCTTTGCCGGCAGCTACATTCGGGTCGTACTTCGTTTCTACTTGATATTGAATCGGTTCGGCGACTTCATTGATTGTCTTATGAACTCTGACAACCTTAATCGCCGTATTCTCGGACACGCTTGCATTTAGATCGGGAGTAACCTTATCGAGATTTCCGAGAGTGACGTTCAAGTCCTGCAGAGCACGTTCCACCGTCTTTCCGGTCGTGTACATCTTCTTTGTCTCGCCGTCGGCGGTCAACTGAACCGACACGGTATGATCAATGGTAACGCGTTCTGCGTTCGCGAGTTTCGAATCCGGAGATGCGGAGAGACGATCTTGCGCCCCGACGGCAATTCCTTGTTCTTCGAGAAACCGTTCCATCACCCATTGTCGAGTATATACTTTCTTCTCTTGCCCGTTTACTACCAAGGTAACGTACCTCGCAGACGTACCGTAGAGCAGCAGCAACAATGCGGAAATGCTCAGAACAGATAGGCATGCAGTAATCATAATGAATCTCAAATTTTCATGCTTCCATCGCAATGCAAAGGACATGCCGGATGATCGCTGTAATTGGGTCTTCTCATCTCTGAATGCTCCCATTTGCTCGGTCCTCCTTCAAGCCCGCCATCCGCGTGTAACGCATGACACATGACGTGACTTTCGTTTTTTGTTAGTAATCGTAGATAGGCTTGTCCATTCACCTTCTTGAATGAGTTTATATGAAACGAAAAAAGACCGCAGAAGAAGAGGTTCTTCCCGCGGCCTTATTCCAATGAATAAATGACACGACAACCGGTACCTCTCTTCACGCTTACGAGGTTAGCTGACGGATTCGACGAGAGAGTCGCCCAACTCGGAAGAGACGATTTCATTTCGGACAAGCAGCCCGAAAATGGTCTATTCCAAGATTCACCCTAAAACATTGGTTCCCCCGTTTTCCTTACGGAAACTAAGCGATTCGAAATTATCGATATATCAAGTTATTCCACAATATTATGTAGAACTCAAAATTTAAGAACCGTGAAACACCCATTTCATAAAGGCCAAGCTTGCGGCATAATCCGTTTTCGGATTCGTTACTGAGCATTCCGCCGAAAACATGCCGGAATAGCCCAGGACTGCCATTTATATTGGTTTTAAGGTTCTAGGATATAGACATTAACGTCTTGAATGCCGAAATTGGATACCTTTTGTACACTTCCAGGAAGGAAAATATCAATGCGATTCCCTTTTATTGTGCTTCCTTGATCGGTAGCGTAAGCAATCAAACCGTCACTAGGCAAATCCTTGTCAATGTCATTATAACCGGTAATCAAAACCTTGGATCCCATTGGAATAATAGATGGATCTACAGCTATAGTTCCCAATTTTAGAAGATTTCCATAGTAATCAACAGGTCCCCAGCCATTTTCAGAGGGATCACTAGAGTAAGCAGTAGCTTTCACCGAAATCTTCTTTTTAAAAGCGATAGCTTGTCTTGCAACCAATATGGAGTTAGGGGATGCCGATGTGGAAGATACACTAACAGTCTTCCCTATAGATGCTGCAGGCAGCGTCAAAACTATACCAGGGTATAAATTATTTGGATCGACTTTAGGATTGGCTGCCATAAGCTGATCTAAAGGAAGCTGCAGCTTTTTAGCTATGATCCAGAATGTATCTCCATCCTTTACGGTGTAGCGTAGATCTGGTAGATTTACAAGTTCCCCTGGCTGCAGATTCAACGGATTAATGTTTGGATTTGCTTTTAGAATCGATGGTAACGGAATTTTGTTAGCACTTGCAATTTTCCATAAAGTATCCTGGGGTTTTGCCTGATAAGTAGAGGCGAACGCAGGGGTTCCAAGGCTAGTAATAGAAAGCCCTACTGCTAGACCGAAGATTGTTTTCTTAAAATGTCGTTTCATGATGCTCCTCCTTTTAATAAGCCTGCGAGGTTAGTTGTCGGGTTTGGGATGAGGATACATCCCCTCGTCAATGCGATTCACCCCAAGACGCAACTACGTCATAAAGCTCCCCCGCACTTTGGAATTATGTTTAGTTCTTCCAGAGTTTTGGCATTTTTCATAAAACATCGTAACATAAGTATTTTTTCATTAATATGTAATTAGTGGTAAAAATATAGAATAAGACCAATAAGCTGTAAATTTTAGTAGAGATAAATTCGGACGTCATAGAAAGTTCTGATACTCCTACCCTATTACAGGTGGGTGAGGTTGCAGTTATCACTACTAATTTTATTATTTTATTTTGCTTGTATTGGTACTTCGTCTAAGTCGAAGAAAGACATTATTAAAAATGATCTAAATAGTTTTCGTTCATCTAACGAGAAACAGTTTTATACTGAAGGCTGTCAAAAGAACGGCAGCCTTCGTTGGAATGACGATATTTTGGGATCTGACTATACATATTTGGTCATGGATAAAGCAAGGCAAGTTGTAATAACCGTCTAAGTGTTCTGTTCTATTGGACGGTTATCGGTCAAAAGAAGCGATATCACTAATAGATTTCGTACATAGTCGGAAAAATCAGACCCAATATTTGAAATCAATTGAAAATGACCTAAAATATTCAGAATGTAACGAAAACTATGAAAGGATAAAGAATACAACTGATAGGAAAGAAGGAAGGAAGGAAGGAAGGAAGGGATGAGTAAGAATGGACCGACCTTTAATTTCGGAACATGAAATGATTAAAGAAACGGAGATATTTTACAAGATTTATTCTGTATTCATTGATGAGATTGAGCAGATTGAGAGCGTACGGGGAAAGTTAAACGATTTTCAGCTCATGCAAGCTGTTTCACGCGCTAAAGATACTATGGGGATCCTGGGCTGGGAACGTCGGCAAACAGTAAATTCAATATTTGAAAAATACATGCATATCTATCGAGTATTTGGGCGAGCAAAAGCACATGAATGGGTAAAAGGAACGTTCGGGTACAACTTTAAGATGAGAAATGATACAGAAAGTGAAGCATCTCCAGAACTTCCAAAACCAGAAAACAGTCTATCAGAAGACGAAGAAACAAGCATCAATCACAAAAATGTAGAGCCCAGAATTCAGGAGTTATCTCGTCTAATCGTAGAGAAGGAGGCCGAGCTGCTACAGCTCTACCGAGAGTTTTATTTATTGCAATAAGTTCCTTCTCAGCGAAAATTTTCCACCATTATCCAAGGTCTAATGTGTCATGAAATATTAGAATAATCAAATTCTTAAACCAGATTAACCGCTAGGCAGTTCAACGGGAACTATAGTTTAATACCACAGGGGCTGCTAAGAAGCAGCTTCTTTGTTTTTTATAAGTCGGGTGAAATCTACATAGCTTCGTGTCCACAACCTCAAAAAATTCGACAACACTGGGGAAGATCTGGAGGATCTGATCTCGATCGGAACGATCGGCTTGATCAAAGCCATCGAGTCGTTCTCCCCGAACAAAGGGACAAAGCTGGCAACGTTCGCTGCGCGTTGTATCGAGAACGAAATACTTATGCATCTTCGATCACTGAAGAAAACACGCAAGGATGTGTCCTTGCATGATCCCATCGGAACGGATAAAGAGGGGAATGAAATTACTTTGATCGACATCCTTGGGACGGAAGCCGATGATGTCGTAGATAAAATGCAGCTCAAGATAGAGAAGAGCAAGATTTATCGGAACTTAGAGATTTTGGATGATCGCGAGAAGGAAGTCGTTGTCGGGCGGTTTGGTTTGGAGCTTGGCGGGGAAGAGCGGACGCAGCGGGAGATTGCGAAGGAGCTGGGCATTAGCCGCAGCTATGTGTCACGGATTGAGAAGCGGGCGCTGATGAAGCTGTATCATGAGTTTTATAAGGCGAAGCGGTAAGGTCGGTCGAGCGGGACTAATGAGTCGCATACTTCATTTATTTGGCTTCAGATAATGGAGGCGAAGAGGATGTCCTTAATCCAGATTGAGCATGTGAGTTAGAGTTATGTGATGGGCGGGGAAACGATTCGTGCGTTGGACGGGAGATTTTTAAGGGTTTGAATCAGCAAGGCAGGACGATTGTGTTGATTACGCATGATCGGCAGATTGCTCAGCAGGCGAAGCGGATAGTGCATTTTCGTGATGGGAAGTTGAGCGAGGTTGGATAGGATGAGGACCGGGACTCGTTGGGGTTCCGGTTTTAGATTTTGTTAATACGGCCTTGGGATTAAACTAACAGGTTAACGTGGAAGATGCTTGCGATTCATCCATTAGTCCATAACGATTTCTTCCGTGAGGTTAACCCGTTAGCAATCACCCATTAAACTCGGATTATAGTGACGGCAATGATACCAGAAACCTGCGTGGATATGTTAAACTAATGGGAACTAAACCATGAGGTGTTGAATTTGAAAACAATTATTGTGATCGGTGGCGGCATTACTGGGTTGTCGGCCATGCATGAATTTCGCAAATGGAGGAAGGCAACCGGAGCTGCGGTTAGGCTTTTATTAATTGAAGCGTCTGCACAGTTAGGCGGTAAAATTCAAACCGTCAGGCATCAACAATTCGTGATGGAGACCGGGGCGGATTCTATTGTAGCACGAAAAATAGACGACATGAACGTGATTGAAGAACTGGGCTTGAAGGGTGACGTGGTCTATAACGCGACTGGACGATCCTTCATATACGCTGGTGGAGATCTGAAGCCGATTCCGGACGACGCGGTGTTCGGTATTCCGGCAAGCATCGAGTCGCTCGCCAAGAGTACGCTCGTCTCGGCAGAAGGCAAAGTTGCGGCGCTAAAAGATTTATATACGAAAAATGAAACCTTTACGAAGGAGGATTCTGTCGGCGCGTTTCTGGAGTATTTTCTTGGAAGCGAACTAGTCGAAAAGCAAATTGCTCCCGTCCTTTCCGGGGTCTATTCAGGGAATTTGAACGAATTGACAATTGCCTCCACACTTCCTTACTTGATCGACTACAAGGAGCAATACGGAAGCATTATTAAAGGGCTCGAAGCAAACAAGCAGAAGTTTAGGATTGGTGAGAAGAAGTTTTTTTCGCTGAAAAACGGTATGGGCTCGCTAATAGACGCCTTTCAAGCCGGTCTGACCGAAGAATTGCTGATAAACACTAAAGTCTGCAGAATTGATAAGGACAATGGACGGTATCACGTGCACTTAGATGATCAGGACATGATCGAAGCGGATTATATTGTACTAAGTATTCCGCATACGGCTGCAGAACCGATTCTTGCCGATCCGAGCCTTACAGAGCAATTCTCGGGATTGAAAAGCAGCTCGCTCATCAGCGTATATGTCGGCTTTGACGTGCCCGATTCAGTGCTCCCCGCCGATGGAACGGGATTTATTACTGCGACGACCGATGAATTGTCCTGCAACGCTTGCACGTGGACAAGTCGCAAATGGGAGCATACGTCCAAATCTGGTAATTTGCTCGTCAGACTATTTTATAAAAGCAGCCATCCTTCTTACGCTTTAATAAAGGATCTGGATCACGATGGACTGCTAAAGGTGGCGCTTAGTGATATTGAGAAGGGGCTTGGAATTACCGCCGAACCTGTCGTTAACGAGATCACCGACTGGACCGGTCAAATGCCAATTTATTCGATTACCCATCCGCGAAGCGTCCATGCACTTGAAAGCATCATGGCAGATGTATTCCCAGGCATTATTCTTGCTGGATGCTCTTATTATGGCGCAGGGATCTCGGACTGCTTGAAGAACGGGGTCGATTCGGCAAGGAAAATCATTGATTTGTTGAAGGAAGGCTATTCTCCAACCAATGAGTAGGGGTCATCAGATAATAGTTGATCAAGTTAATGGAGAAGTACGACAAGTTCTGCTATAAGCACGACTGTTGAAACTCCTGTAATGGGAGTGGAGGAATAGCCCCAAGTCAAACTGAAAAGAACGATTGTTTTCCAAGCGTGAATTGCACCGATCAGGTAAGAACGTGGGGACATCAATGGATGCCACAGTGCAAGCTACTGGGATGACTTAACAAGTGTGGAGCAGGGGATAAGCTGGAGATCACTTCAAATGCTTACCTATTGTTACCGATAGTTCAATAAAACAGCGTCAGTCGAGGACTTTTATTTCGTCCACGACTGACGCTGTTTTAGGAAAGTCAAAAGCAAATTTTACAAAGTCAGACGTTTTTGTAAATTGCTCAACCGTTTTTTACCCATCGAAAAACTGATGAATGCAGACAATAGTGCTAACACTATAATAAAACTTGCCATCCATGGATTGTAGAGAACGGTGGAATTGGCGCTTATCATCGCTCCTCCAGCCCCAGCGCCTGTCGCCAACCCTAAATGAATGATCGATGTATTCAAGCTAAGAACGAGACTGGAAGATTGTGGTTCTTGTTGAATGAAATACGTTTGAGTTGCTGGACCAGCCATGAACAGAGAGACCATCATGATTGAAATTAAAAGTAAACCGATGAGAGTCGACCCAGCAAACAGAGGAAGAAGGGCCAGGACAACAATGTGCACAATGGTGCTGAAAGCTATGATGCGCGCTGCCCCCCATCGATCAATTCCGTAGCCGCCAAAACGGGTACCGACTGCGCCAAATATACCAAAAACAAGCATGACGATGCTAATGTTGGACGCTTTAAGTTGAAGGATGTCTTGCATAAAAGGGGTCAAATACGTAAACAACACCGAATTACCTGATTCTCTAAAGAAAGTAAGAAACAAACCGCTCACGATGACGGCACTGCCCAGCACTTTGAATTGTTGTCGGAATGACGTCGGTGCATCCCCTTCGATCTCTGGTAGCAAGCGAAAAATGACGAAGGTAACCAACAGGCTCATCAGTGCTAAAATCAAGAAAATTGCATGCCAGTTCAACCAGTTCGTAATGGATATGCCGATGGGCACGCCCAAAATCATCGCGCTGCTGAAGCCAAGAACAATCGTGCTGATTGCACTGCCTATCTTCTCGGGAGGAACAATTTTGGCAGCCGCACCAAATGCTGCGACAATATAAACACCAGAACTTACACCCAGAATAATGCGTGACGCTATTAAGGTGGAGATATCCGAACTCCAGAAGGAGAGCAAGCACCCCATGATGAAAGCTGCCATTGCACCTAACAACACTTTTCTACGTCCCAAGCGGGATGTCAGTGATACCAGGATAGGTGTTCCAATGGCAAAGGCCAGCGAGTAGGCCGTAATCAATTGCCCGGCAAAGGCGATGGAGATGTTTAAGTCTTTAGCGAGTACACGCAGGATTCCGGAGACGACCAACTCGGAAGTAGCTGTTAAAAATACCCCTAATGCAATTACATAAATTGTCCATTTATTCATATCTTTCATTCCCTTCCATTTGACTTATTGTCATTATAGAAGGGGTGCGATAATATTGTAAGAAGGCAAAGTATTCGGATGTAATCCATCTATTTTGACTAACTTACTTTTTATTAGGGGTGAGTGAGATGACGGATCAAGTTAATGCCAATTCCTATTTGGATACGGATAGTTCTAACATTTGCGAAGTATTGCAAATTCTTGGAGCCAAGTGGGCTTTTCTCGTGCTAAACGAATTGCTTCGTGGGCCACAGCGATTTAATCAACTGCAAAGGAATGCAGCTGTGATTAAGACGCAGTCTCTTACGGATACGCTTCGACACTTGGAACAAAACGGTTTAGTTCTGCGCGAAGTTTTTCCTACTGTACCTGTAACGGTTGAATATTCCTTAACTGAAAAGGGAAGCGATTTCCAAACTGCGCTGAAGGAAATGAATAAATGGGTGGAAAAGTGGGGGAAGCCACAGCAAGTAAACGGGAAAACGAGCATTTCTTCGTAACAAGCGCTTCTCGGAATAGCCGGTTGAGTGAAGTTAAATAGGATGATGTAAAAACCGGGACTCCGTTGGAGTGCCGGTTTGTTGTTTTTTTGCATAGGCATTGGGATCGAACGGGCAGGGATCGTGCGGCTAGGCGAGCGGGTTTACACGGAAGCGGAGCTGGAAAATGAACTGCCTTTAAGTCACATTCGTGCGACATTGCCGGCAGGCGATCATCTCTTGCTGTACACGGTGAACGGCCCGGAACACGGGCATAGTAATCGCATTGGTGTCGATGCTGATCAAGAGATCGCGTGGATTTCGCCGCTTGAGGCGGAGGCAGGCGCAGCAGGGGAGCCGATGTCACCGTTCGTGCAAATCGGCCCCTCTATTACATACTCCTGTAAAATTAAGTCCAAGCGTGAAAGTTCAAGCTAATGTTGAAACCACACCGATGATTGGGAGTGTCTTTGCATTGAACGACAAATAGTACCCCTTTGCAAAAGAAAAAAGCGTGTTAAACTTCGAAAATCAGTTTGAACACATCCTTTTCCACAACAATTAAAGTGTTTTCATCCCCTAGAATCATAATCATGAGCCAGGATCTAATTTGTAACCGCTTTCGAAAAAAATACAAATGATCTATTATCCTTCCATGGAGCTAATTACAAGGTTTGGATATCATATTATCAATAGTCAATACAGAGTGGCAGAGATAAGAAGATAATCTGTACCTTCGGTGACAAACAGTTGGTAGAGACCTTGTTATCGCTTTTGTGAAAGCGTTTTTATATATCTGCCTGCCAAAATTTGAGGGAGGTGTTTAAATTGATCGTCAAGCCGCGTACGACGTAACGTAGCCCGAGGAATAAGTGCCTCAGTAAGAAACGGAAGCATGTTCGATGGTCAATCATAAAAAAAACCAAAATCTTTAACAAAACAATATTTGTATCGGTAAAGTTGTAAAGTAATTTGAATCCAAACATTAGGCACCTCCGAGATTTTAGAGGCTACCCTAAGAAAAGGAGTAAAACAAAGATGAACCGTGAAAAAACCTTAATCAACGTCTCTCGCATCCTCGTAGTCATCATGCTGTACTCTTTTTTCGCATTTGCCACAGTCCCGGTTGCTGCGGCAGGAGACGAGCGGACACATGAACTGAACGACCTCATTGCACAAGCTGAAGCTTTAAAAGCCGGCAACAAGGAATTCCCGCTCCAGATTAGCCAAACTGACGTTGGATCCGATGTGAACAAAGCGTTCCCCTGGGTGTACGACGACGAACTCCAAGATCTTGATAACGCGATTGAGTTCGCGCGCAATGGGCTTACTCCCGTCGACGAAGCTATAACCAGTCTTGAAAGTGCAATAGTGACTTTTACCGGAAAAATCAAAGCCGATGGATCAAATCCCTATTTCCGTCTTGATCCGGGTCCAGGTAAAATACCTGTAAAAATTACCGCGCCCACCAATGTATGGACTTCAAGAACCCCACTTGACAACCGTGTCCCCACCGACTTTGCTGGTGGCACGTTCAAAATGATTCCGTATCCTTTTGCAGATTCCAAGGGCAAAGCTGATGTGCTCCAGATTAATTATGTCCATAACGGGAAAACCATTTTCGGAGGAATGTCCCTGCAATCTCCGTTGTCCCCGAGTGTAGATGTCCCCGCAGGCTCAACGATTGAGTTTGATGTGTACTATCCCAAGAGCGCGCAGGGAAAATTTATGAGGTGGAGAATCAGAAATGCAGGCTCTGACATTGATACCTACCTAAGGGAATATGAGTACAATAATCTTAATCCCGATTGGATTGGCAGCTACAACGGTGAAACCTGGTTGTTGAAGCACACCAGCATTACCGCCACAACAGGGACTTCCTCGAATTTTATTCTTGAGCTTCATGGCGAAAACGGCCGTCCCGCAGAAACCGGTATGCTTCTTGTCGCCAACATCCAAATCACCGCGCCGGATCCTAACGGTGTTGCGCTACCTAACGTTGTCAACAAGGAAAACCAGAGTGTCGTGTCTCCTTTAAAGAATGTTTATAATAGGCAAAATGGTACGTTCATGGTTGGTACGATCGGAACCGGAGCAGTAACCGGAACAAGAGCCAATCACTATGAAATCTTTGTTGACGGTAACAATCTCAAGGCTGATGCAACGCATCCCCGCGGTCCGAACTGGCTGAAAAGCACTACTGGCGAGGCTCTAAGCGGTGCAACCACCACCCCTGGTGTAGGTGAATTCAGTTTCCCGACCAGTTCTTATCAAGCAATCAGGGATTCCGGAACTCCCGGACAGTATAAGTCTCATGCCCACGTTTTGGCATGGTACAACCAGGCACCTGCTTGGATGAGGCAGATGATTCCCGCGACCCTTCCCCTGGGATATAATGGAACAACTAATTACTACGGATTGGGCAATGGCGTTACAACCACGGTTAAGGTAGATAAGGAAATGGCTAGAAGAGTGCAGTTTAACCACACCATGTATGTGATGCGGCACTTCCTGACCACAGATACGAAGTATGGCTCAAGTGTATCTCGAGGTGTAATCCCTTTCAATTCGTGGGACGTCCTCAACGAAGAGGTTCACGAAAGCCGCCACAGCGAAACCATCCCTGCGGATCCGAACAGCTGGAGACAGACACTCAAAAACACCAACTGGCTTTCTGCAATGTCGGATGATCTAATTGGCGGCGACATCTCCGAGCATTATATTTACTTGCTCTTCAAATACGCTCACATCGCTGCCCCTAACGCCACAATGGCGGCGGCTTACAAAGCCAACTACACTAACCTTCCCGAGTACATGAAGGTAGACGGACACGACAATGTTGGCAGCATTGACGCGTATATCGTTAACGATCCTCCAAAACTAACCTATAACGATTACGACATTTCTAATCGTACCAAAGCGAGAACTGTATACAACATGGTTCGTGCACTGAATACCGCATGGCTCTCAGATCCGTTGTATGACGGAAGACCCCTTATTGAAGATATCGGTATCCAGGGACACGATTCGATTGGAAAGACCCTTGCAAGCGATAATCAATATGCCATGGCCCTCTATGCTTCTCTTATTGACGAAGGTCTACTTTCCGGAATTGCCTACTCAGAACTTGACCTTAAGATTCCGACTACTACGCCTGGTGGGGGCTCGGTCGCTCCTGCAGTGCTCAATGTGAAACAGTCTGACGCCCTTGGTTATGAGTATGCGCTGATGTACAAACTGTTCAACAAATTCGCCCCTTACATCGATCATATTATCAGTTGGGGCGTAGCCGGTTCAGGATGGCAGGGAAGCTATGTTTTGTTTGATAGCCAGAGCAATGCCAATGCCGGCTACTATGGCGCCGTGAATCCGGACAGATTCGTTCTTGGACATTCATACCTAGATGATTTCTTTGATGGGGAATACGAGAAACTCCAGAACAGTTATGCAATTGACCTTGGCGATCTTGGAATCTATACACCTGGTAATGGGGAAGTCAAATCCCTTACAGCAACAATCTCGGCTAACAACAATGTGACACCTGAAAGTACTTTCACAGCAGCTGTTAGCCTAGATAGTGTGACACAAAGCGTGTACGCACAGGATATCACGCTAAGCTATGATTCCACTGTATTCGATTATGCCAGTGTAGCAGGTGCAACCACGAACATTCAGGTTCTGATAGTTGATACAGCTACCCCTGGAAAAGTGAGAATCATTTCCGTTAATATCGGTGGAGTAGCAGGAACCAGCACGCCCGTTTTGAATATTACCTTTAAGGTAAAATCCGGTATTCAGAATACGACTGGAACCATAGCAGTCTCTCAAGCGAAGGCTGGCGGTGCTGATGGAACCGTAACCTCTGCGGGGCTGAGCAGCAAGACGATATCCGTTGGTAGTATCATTCATCAAGTGGATAAAACGGCCTTGAATACAGCAATTACGAGTGCACAAACCCTGTACAACTCGGCTGTAGTAGGTACTCAACCAGGCCAATATCTGCAAGCAGCTAAAGACGCACTCCATGAAGCAATTAACACCGCAATTGCTGTAAGAGAAAATGCAAGCGCAACACAAGCCGAAGTTGACAGTGCTCTCTCAGCACTCAACGCTTCTATTGATACCTTCAAAGAAACAGCTAACAAGTCTGCAGACATAAACGGAGATGGAGACACCAACGTAGGAGACCTCGCGATTGTAGCTTATCACTATGGCAAGAACTCCACCAGCACAGATTGGGCAAAAGCTAAGGTCGCTGATATGAACAACGATAACAAAATTGATATCTGGGATCTTGGGTATGTCGCAACCAACATAAATTAATGCTATAGTTACACGCTATCCGTTAAATAGAAATCCCAATTGCAAAAAAAGACTGCCGCAATGAAGAGAAGCGGCAGTTTTTTTGCAATTGGGCAAGAGGTTGGCTGCAGCTATCAAGCTGCACCTTCTGAGGCGTTGGAGAACGATCTGATTACTGCTTATGAAAGTATTCTTCACCATTTAAATCTTTCGAAAATAGTACAAATGGCAAATACTTTAACCATGTAGTTTATCAAATTTCAAAGGTAAAATGGTAATGTAACCAAGTATTACATGTGTTTTCGGATTCATTCTCCGAACTAGAGTTATGTGTAAAACACCCACATTTATTGAAAACGCCTTCATGTTTTAAAGTGACATATGCCATTCAAATAATGTGGATTGGGATTGACTGCTCTAATTTCTCAACAAGAAGAAAGCTAAGGAGGAACACGTTGTATGAATAGTTTTATTTGGCGAAAGACACTTGCGGTTAAGTTGGTGGGCGCATTGATGCTTTCAAGCATTGCCCCTGTGGCATATTCCATCCAGGTTCAGGAAGTTCAAGCAGCCGTGAATACCGCTCCTGTAACAGCCAATTGGTACTCGACATATCAAACGATGGATGGTGTAGGCGCTGCCTATGCATACACGGATTCCATTCATATGCTGCAGCTTGCTGCTGCTGGGCATCAGGATACCGTCAGACATTTGCTAAATCTCACATTTAGCGAAAAAAATGGAACAGGACACGATATTGTACGTGTAATTATTGGGGATAACGGCGGTTTAACCGCCTCAGGCGCTACTGCAGCAAGTCCAGGTTTCAATCCAGTAACAGGTTTGTTGGCAGATACTTCGAAACCAGGCTTCGACGTTGAGGGGAATCCTATTCCCATGAGAGGAACTGCTGGACAGTACGGTTATAAAATTGAAGCTGAGAACCGTTATGCCGACGGTAATACAGATAGTATTTGGCCTAACGAGCCGGAGCACGCACCGGGTACGTTGGTGCCGGTTGATGGATTTATTTGGGATTATCCGTCTTGGAATCTGCCGATTGCTAATGACGATGGAGGACCCACCAACCTCCTCGGAGCCTCTGACCGAGATCCAGTAGTTATTAAGAACGGTCCGCGTACCCGAAAAGAGCTGTTCGATTTCGACCAGGTGTGGACAATGCGTCAGGCGATGCAGTATGGTGTCAAGCAATTCTACGCCTGTACATGGACGGTTCCTTATTGGATGAGCAATTCTTCAACCAACTCTCCTAGCAAGATTGTCCGAGGAGACACGGCAACCATTGATGGTAAAGTAGTAAAGATCTACTACCAGGCTTATGCCGATTATCTTGTCAATTATATTCGAGGCATGTGGGAGCAGTGGGGAATTCCGATAACTCATATCAATCCTTTTAATGAAGTTGATCTTGCCGGCGGAACTGCTGACTATGTTCGGGAGCTGATAAACGGCTACATTGGACCTACCTTGAAGAAGTCCATGCAGCCAGGCGGAGCCTTGTATGATATTAAGAATCCAGACGGTAAGATTATTGATTTTATACCTCAACTTGCTGCCGTCGATGGTACTAATCTTAGTGCGTCCTTAAGTAGAGGCGGTTTGGCTTTCCAAGATACAGATCCAGATAATGCATTAGATAAAAATCCGTATCTTGATGTGTTTACCACACATTTATATGGGACTGTAGGCATCGGAACGGATGAAACAAAGCTGTACCATACAGGTGACTTTTCCAAAAGTCCTTTAGATTATACAAAAGACGGGTCCAAGTATCCAGAATACTTGAATAAATATAAACTCTGGCAGGCAGAGTTTATGAATCAGGACACCGCGGACGGATCAGCAGGTGCGTATACGCAGCGGTACGGTAATCAGAACATAAATGATGCCGTGCGTTGGTCCAACCTGCTGACCAATATGTTCACTAGCAATCCAGGCTTTAACGGGTTCGTTTGGTGGAGTATGTGGGATAGTAATGGTGCAGACGGCTCTGATTTGATACGTTTCGTAACAACGAACTCTCAGCAGGAACCCGGAAGAATTAGCACGTTGACAGGCGAATACCGAGCATTCAAGCGCTTTTATGGCTATGGCCATTTTTCACGTTTTATGAATCCTGGTGATGTACGTTTTGATGTTACAAGAACACCAGCTGAAGATATTAATATTGTCGGCTTTAAGAATCCGAACACGAATGATTTTGCTCTCACGGTTTCTAACGCCAAAAATGATGACAGCGTTCAACCCTTAGAGTTTACACTGAAGGACTTCCCTTCGGGGACAACGAGTGTAACCGTCTTCCGTACCTCGGGCAGTGAGAATCAAAAGAAGTTAGCCACGATTCCAGTGAGTAACGGCAAATTTGTTATCGACATCCCGTCGGCTAGCATCGTTACGATTGTACCGTCCCAGGGGACCTATGCCACGTACAACGGTCTTGATAGTGAGCGTGATATTTTCTCCTCACTTGAGGCGGAGGGAAATGACAACGGCGTGAATGGAGACACTGCTGGAAACGCGGGACGTGATAATGAGGCTGTCACCTTGAGTGAGGAAAAATACCTTTCCTACAAAAATATTAACTTTGCAGATGGCTCCGCTAACGGCGGGGTGGTTCGTAGACACTTGTTATACCTTACAGCGCAAGCCAAGTCGGCAAAAGGAGGCAAGCTTCAAGCCTACGTTCTGCCGGTGGGAACAGCTGTGAGCAGCACCGCCGATATTGTATCCAAAGGTACGCCAGTAGCTGAAATTCTCGTTCCTGCTAATGATAAATACGGTAAGTATCAGGATATGGTTGATACAGGCGACCTCAGCGCGTATGGTCATAAGGATCTCTATATCGTATCTGGTGATACGATCACCGTTGACCGCTTCTTATTCGGAGCAAATGACTCCGATTGGAGTGCCACTGCTAACAACTCGACGGTGCTCATTCCGGGCAACATTTTACAGAACGGTGATTTTGATACTGCAACAGCCGCTAATACAAACAATTGGTCAGCAGGCCGTTATAATAAAGGGATGTTTGAACAGACCGTCTCAGGGCCTATTTTAACTGCGGATACCATCCAGAGTTACTCGGGTATTTCTCGTTATCTGAAAAACAATTCTACATCAAAGGTTGCCGGCTCCGGGAAAGTTGCAAATCGTATTGACGCCCCAGACCAGTACGACGGAATGTGGCAGGATGTCACAGGCAAGCTGACTAAAGGGGACAAATACAACTTCAAGGGCTACTTCCTCTCCATGAAGAGTCGTCCGGAGAGCTATGATATTGCTGCTGAAAATCCGGGGGATGTGGAAGCCGCGTTGGTGTACTACGACAGCACAGGGAAGCAACTTGGTATGAATCCTATTAATAACCGGGACATGCCTGAACCTTACCCAGCTCGTGAAGCCGGAGATGCTGCTTATTGGAGCAACGGAAAGTTTATCGGGCGCATTCTGGAGGGCGGACCGGTCGGTTTAAGCTCATTCCAGCCAGTCGATGTTAAAGTGGCGGATTGGCACGAAACACCGAACCAACCGTTTACTTATAACGAACCAGAGGGGACGGCCAAAGTAGCCCTGGTTGTGTATGCTAAGGATTCCAATATTCTCTATGCAGACCAGCTATCGCTTACGCCCGAAGTAACGTCAAACTATAGTCTTTTTATTAACGGAATCCAGCTTTCGGATTTTGATGCAAGTAAGTTGGATTATACGTACTCGGTATCAGGCAATTCCCTACCGGTAGTAACCGCTTCTTCCAGTGATAAAAATGAAATCGTAAGTATCTCACAAGCGGACAGTGCTCAAGGAACGGCTGTTGTCCGGTTTATCAAAGGCCAAAATATTAAAACGTATAAGATTGCTTTTAGTACAAATGAAGTCATCAGCTTCGCGAACGGCCTTCCAACCGGATGGCAGGTAGCTAATCCGTCGGACCCTCAAACTGCTATTACGTATAGTACGGCAGGAGAGGTAACGATTGCTACCACAAAGGGGGATGCCGATTATCCAAATAGCTCGAATGTGCTGCAATTCCCGGGCTCGGCGAGTGGCAACTGGACGCTCACAGCGAGACTTACCGTGAATAAAGCGCTGAATGATTCCACTATAGCAGAGCTTTCACAAGTAGGGCTTGGCATTAATCGCCCTTCAACAGGTGAGTTTTATAGAATCAATGCAAGAAAAGTCGCGCCTAATATTAAGGTGAATTATTCGGGTAAAACAGGTACCAGCACGTACTCGGGTAACACGAACCAAACTAATTTAACAGGTACAGTTTATGATCTTCGTATAGTGAAGGAAGGCAATATTGTACAGGGGTATTTCTCCACGAATGGCGGTTCAAGCTGGCTTGCTATGGGGAATACGACGACATTTACTCCGGCCTTTTTTGATGATGCCAAATTGGAACTATACGGGGCTAACTTTAGTGCAACAACAGATTTGAATGTGAAATTTTCAAATGTCTCCTTAGTGAAAACTATAGCAGAGGCAGGAGAAGTTGACTCGGATCAACAAGCTGTGGAGCAAGCAGCAGCATTGATTGGTACCCGGCTGGCTGTTCCGAATGCAACCGGTGATGATGAAGCCACACTGAAAGAAAAAGCACAAACGCTACTCGATAACGATGCTAATCTGGGCGCCCTTGGAGTTACCAGTACAATTCTCTATGAGGATGGTAAATTTGCGTTGCGTATTTCCAAAGGAGCTTCGAGTGTAAGTGTCAGTTCGTTTACTATTGTAGGGGGAATAGAAGACACAACGCCACCTACATGGACCCAAGGAAGCACACTTGAAGAAAGTATTGTAACAAGTACGGGACTGACATTAAAGTGGCCCGCGGCTGAGGACGCTAACGGGGTAGCTGGCTACAGAATATTCAATGGTATTGATGAAGTGCCTATTACTGTAGCTGGAAATGTATATAGTCATACTATTACTGGATTAACGCCGAATACTACCTATACATTCAAGGTTGAGGCAGGGGATCATGCCGGAAATTGGAGCACAAACGGTCCGTCAAAATCAGTAACCACATCTCCGGGCACCGCAACTACGGCGACAGTAACAGGCCCAGGAAATGTTGCTCCTGGCCAATCCTTTCAAGTAAACTATGGCTTGGCAAATGTATCAGATGACCTATACGCTCAGGATATCACCGTAAACTTTAATGCCTCGCAGCTTGAACTGCAAAGCGTTCAATCCTTGAAGCCAGGTTTTGTAGTCATTGACAAACGCGAAGTGGTTCCAGGCAAAGTGCGTATCCTAGCCTATTCTCAAGGGGAGGAGAACGCGGTGAGTGGAAGCGGCGTCCTTCTTCAGCTACAGTTTAAGGCATTTGCTACGAGCAGTACAGCAACAAGTACCGTTACCTTGTCGGATGTGAAGGTTTCAAACGACAGAGGAACTGTCAATTCAGTGGGCAGCGGTTCTGCGTATAGTGTAGTCATTAGCAGCGTAAACGAAGTTAATAAAACTGCATTGAATAATGCTATTCAAACGGCATCCGCAGCTCTGAGCGATACGACCGAAGGTACTCTATGGGGACAATATGCAGTCGGTTCTAAAGCTGCATTGCAAGCGGCTATCAGCGATGCACAAGCCACGGCAGCGAATACCTCAACTACGCAAGAGCAGGTAGACCAAGCGGTCTTGCAACTGAACGGTGCGCTGCAAACATTTAATAGTTCTATTCAAACTCAAGCTACAATCGGTGATCTGGGCATTTTGGCTAAGCATTACAATAAGTCATCGGATTCATCAGACTGGAGCCTCTTTAAGCGTTACGATACAAATAATAGTGGTCAGATTGATATTGCCGATCTGGCGTACATCGCAAGACTAATCTTGAATAACTAAAGATAAGAATCAAAGTGGAAGGTAGTCTTATAAACAGCCCTCGGTTGCTCACTAAGAGCGCCTAGGGCTGTTTATATTCGCCCGAGCAATTCATGGAAAAGAAGAATTAGAATCAAGCCTAAGTTCGTAGATGGTATGTTCTATACTTTTTGTAGTATGTTCTATACTTTATGGAGTAAACTTTCTTGAATCCAGAAATATCCCATAATATAATTAAATTCAATAAGTAGGTATTGGATTAGCTGTATAATTTTATATTGGAAAGGATAATTTCTATGGAATATATCGAAATTAATCCCCAGATTGAATTATTCATTAATAGACACTCCACACCCACTTGGATTATTGAGGATGCCACAACAGATTTTATTGATTTAACCTATATTTTCAAGGGAAGAGCTTACTACTCCATTAATGGCATCGTGCATGAAGTTAATCAAGGTGATCTTATATGTATTCCAAAAGGCAGCCGTCGAAGTGCCACCACTGACCCCAATAATTTGATGACCAGTTATGCACTAAACATTCATCTTTATGATCTTAAAGGCAAAGACGTTCATTTACCGTTTCCATTAATATCGCATATCGGTGAGCCGGAGGAACTGCATTCCTTATACAATGAATTGACATTTGAATGGTTAAAGAAAAATAAAGGTCATGAAATGAAAGCGCGTGCATTGCTGCTTCTAATTCTCCATTATTATTTCAAGTCTCTGTATTATAAAGGTAACAATGTGAATATAGACAAACGGATTCAGAAGGCCATTAGATACATATTAAGTAACTTGCAGAATCAAATTGAGGTTGAAGAGCTAGCTGCTATTACCGGTTTAACTACCGCTTATTTTGGAACATTATTTAAGAAATACATGGGAGCATCCGTTAAGGAATATATCAACAGAATGAAAATTAACAATGCTGAGAATATTCTACTTAGCGGTGAATTTACCGTCCAGGAGGCTGCTTATAAATGCGGTTTTGAAGACATTTATTATTTCAGCAAGCTATTTAAAAAAATAAAGGGTTTTCCTCCTTCCAGAATTTTAATAGAAAGTAGCAGATCTGATCGGCAGGAATTTGAAATCGTAAACAAGTAAAAACAGGACTTATCGCGGAAGCGGTAGGTCCTTTCTTCATGCAAGTAGTGGCGACAAAAGCTTTAAAACGATTGCTTTCAGAACAAAATATCGAGTGGGATTGAACTGACAAGAACCTTGGAAATTTCTGAGGTTCTTTTTCATGCTGGAGATATCCGTCCGTTTAACAAAAATATTATCCATAATTAATACAAAAGGTAAAAAGTTTGTCCATGGATATTGAAAGCGCTTAAAATTACAATTCAAATATGAAAAAAGTCCTCGGAAACTCAGGATTGGTTTTTCTGACGCATCTGATGCAAGCAACAATAATTAAAAAATACAAAGAGGTGAGTACACCAAATGGAGAGGAACGATTTGATGAAAACAGAAACTAGCACTACAACCTCCATTCCTGCTGTCAAAGGAGGTGGCATTGCCTACTTGAAAAGACAATGGCCACTTTACGTAATGATGGTCGTACCAATGGTATTTTTCATCATTTTTAGGTACATCCCGATGGCAGGCGTTGTGGTTGCTTTTAAAGACTACAACATTTTCAAAGGAGTTTGGGCCAGTCCATGGGTAGGTTTCGCAGTCTTTAAAGAAATCTTTGCCATGCCCGAATTTTATAAGGCACTTCGTAACACCCTCATGTTGAACGTGCTCGGATTGCTAACCTTTCCGGTTCCTATTCTATTAGCACTTCTTCTGAATGAACTTCGCGTGCAATGGTATAAGAAGCTAAGCCAGACATTAATGTATTTGCCCCATTTTATTTCGTGGGTCATCGTAGGAGGGATGGCTATCGAGTTGCTCTCGACCAATAATGGTTCGATTAATCATATGCTGATGGCGATCGGCGCTTCCCCCATTCCATTCTTGGAAAAACCGGCTTTATGGATTGCAACCTATGTTGGAACAGGGGTTTGGCGTAATGCCGGGTGGGGAACGATCCTGTATTTGGCAGCACTTACGGGAATAAATAAGGAGTTGTATGAAGCAGCAGAAGTAGATGGTGCGACTCGTATGCGCAAGATTTGGCACATTACTTTACCGGGCATTAAGCCAACCATTGTCGTCCTGTTTATTCTTCAAATCGGGAATATGGCTAATATCAGCTTCGAGCAACCTTATGTTCTGAAGAACTCATATGTGATGGATTATGCTCAAGTAATCAGCACTTATGTATATTCTGTAGGAATTCAGTCGGCAAGATTCGCACTTGCAACGGCTGTCGGTTTGTTTCAATCAGTAGTCGGATTAATTCTTCTTCTGTCGGCAGAGTTCATTTCGAGAAAAATCAATAATCAGGGCATTTTTTAATGGGGGTACATGTATGATTCAGAATCCGGCTGAGAAAATAGGCAATACGATTATTATACTTCTGCTGGGCATTTTTTGTTTGTTTTGTGTGGTGCCCATGATCCATATTTTTGCATTATCGCTCAGCGGTAATCGGGCAATCATGTCCGGCGAAGTGACTTTATGGCCGATAGATTTAAATTTCGAACCCTATAAGAACGTATTTGGTGACATGAGCATGATTCGCTCCCTGTTGTTTACGATCTGGCTTGTTGTCGGTTACACAATTGTAAGCTTGATCGCTACGATTCTGGCTGCATATCCGCTTAGCCGGCGGAATTTTAAGGGGAAGAACATCCTTTTCGCTCTGATCATCATAACCATGTTCTTTAATCCTGGGATTATTCCAAACTATTTGTTGATTAAAGAGCTTCATATGTTGAATAGCGTTTGGTCGCTAGTTTTGCCGCTTCTCATCAACGCTTTCCTGTTGATTATCTTGAAAACATCTTTTACGCAGCTTCCAGCTGAACTGGAAGATTCCGCCTGGATGGACGGGTGTGGTCATTTCCGTTATTTAATGCGAATCGTGCTCCCGTTGTCATTGCCGATATTGGCGACTTTGGCGCTCTATTCCGCTGTCGATCGTTGGAACATGTTTCAGGATGCACTGTTCTTTATTAACGACTCAAATCTATACCCGATTCAACAAAAGCTTTATGAGATCGTAATCAACAGTCAAGTGAATGACGCTACTGCCCAGGAAGGCTTTGGAGGCTCTGCTCCGGTGCCGGAAAGCTTGCAGGCGGCAAGCATCATGTTCGCAACTGTCCCAATTCTACTCGTATATCCTTGGCTTCAACGTTATTTTATCTCAGGCATGCTTGTAGGTGCAGTTAAAGGCTGATAGCTGTCTCGACCGCTATAGCGGTTGAATTCACTATACATTCAATAGATTAAAGGGAGGATTAAACATGCAGGTAAAATATCGCAAAACTATTAACGTAGCTATGGCCGTTTTAGCGACAACTGCTATCGCGCTTGCAGGCTGCAGCAACTCACAAAACAGCCCAAGTAATTCGGCCACGCCGGGAAGTTCGGCAGGAACGAGCGAGACCCCAAAGGGTCCGCCAATCACTTTAACGGTCGAGCTGTTTGATCGAAGTAATGCACCAGCAGGCGCTCCGCCAATCACTGACAATTTCATGACGCAGTACGTTCAGAAAAACTTCGGAGATCCGAATAATATCACAGTTAAGTTTGTTACGATCCCTCGTTCCGAGGAAGTCAAGAAACTGAATGTATTAATGGCATCCGGAACTGCGCCCGATCTCGTCTTTACGTACGACAAGCCGACTGTTCAAAGTTATGTGCAAAGCGGCGGAATTGCTGATCTTGGGCCAGCGATTGAGAAGTACGGACCTCAGTTGAAGAAAGTACTTGCTCCAACATTGAAGGACGGCGTTTTTAACGGTAAGCAATATACCATTCCGGCCCTACGGGTCATTCAATCGCAAACAACAAGCATCATCCGTAAAGATTGGTTGGATAAATTGAACCTGCCTTTGCCGACGACGACGGATGAATGGTATCAAACATTGAAAGCGTTTAAGGAGAAGGATCCGGGCAATACTGGCGGAAAAGTCATTCCGTTTACGTTAATTGATATGTTCCATATCAAACCGCTAACCAACTCTTTCTGGGATTGGAGTAAGATCACTGAAGAGGACCTATTTGCGGATCCAGACGGATGGACGCTACCTGGCAACAAGGAAGCTTTCAAATTCTTAAATAAGCTATACAGTGAGGGCCTGCTCGATAAAGACTTCCCGCTAGCGGCAGACTTCAGTCAGACATTCAACAAACAAGTCGTTAACGGTCTTGCAGGGTCTGCTACACCGAATACAAACGATCCAATTTACAGCGGATACTACGCAAACCTTAAGAAAAATAATCCTGAAGCTGTTCTTGCAACGATCGATCCGTTCAAAGCAGCGAATGGAAAGTATCCTAAACCGATGTATTCCCCTAGCGGTATTTATCTGATGGTTCCAGCAGCGAGTAAAAACGTTGATTCGGTTATCAAATATTTGAACTGGATGGCGGAACCGAAGAATCTTATTGCGCTGCAGTTCGGACAAGAAGGCGTTTCTTACAAAACAGGTGACGATGGCATTCCATTTGCTTTGACAACGCCTGAAGCCAATCAGATTCTCTTTAATAATCAAGACTACGCCATGATTGTGAATGGTAAATACGTGAGCACAGACTCACCAGAAAAAAACATGGCAGCCAATGCAACCGATCCGCAATTTAAAGACTTCACTATCGACAGTATTAAGAGTGGTGCGAGAGACGGCTATACAGGCCCGCGCGTCGATATTCCAATTCAAGCTGAAATCAAGTATTCACAGATTCTGACCGATAAGATCAAACAGATGTTGGCAAAGATTATTACTGCTAAGTCTACCGAAGTTGACAGTGTTTATGATCAGCAACTGAAAGAATGGAAAGATGCGGGGGGCGAAGCCGTTATGAAAGAAAGAAGACAGGCGTATCAACAAACCTACAAAAAATAATCCTTTTGCTGCCTAACGAACTCGGTTCCCTCTCAATAGGGGAACCGAGTTTTCATTTTTTTTTGAATTAAAAAATATTTAAAGGTTTTAAAAAAAATATTCCATGTAATTCTTATCCATGTTTGATTAAAATTTTTAATAAAAGCGGTTTCAGTTGAAAGTATGAAGTAAGAATGGATGTGATGATGAACGTTATTGGCAAGCAGTAGCCTATTAACTACTCAAGGAGTTGAAAGCAATGAACTTACGTTTTAAAAAAACAGTTAACATTTTCTTGGCATGTGTAACTGCTATACCATTATGCTTCGTGCCTGCGTCGACTGAGGTATCGGCCGCTTCGGCAGCTAACGATGTAATTGTTAACTTATCGGCAGAAAAGCAAGTGATTCGTGGATTTGGAGGAATAAACCATCCGGCATGGATCGGAGATTTGACATCTGCTCAAAGGGAAACTGCTTTTGGTAACGGAGAAGATCAGTTGGGTTTTTCCGTTTTAAGGATTTTTATTGATCCAGATAAGAACAACTGGTATAAAGAACTTGAAACAGCTAAAAAGGCGATTGAACGGGGAGCAATTGTGTTTGCATCGCCTTGGAATCCTCCAAGTGAAATGCTTGAGACCTTCACCCTCGGTATGAGCTCAGGCAACGGCACCACATATGAAGCGGAGACGGGAACAACATTGACCAGTTCCGCAGTGGAAATGAGCAATTCAGGGTATAGCGGTACCGGATATGTTAACTTTCAAACAGCATCCGATGCGGCCATTCAGTGGGGGAGTATCGGCGTTGGCAGTACAGGTACGAAAAACGTAAAAATTCGGTATGCTCTACAGGAAGGAACAAGCAAACTAGATGTTTATGTGAATGGGACGAAAGCTCTCACCAATGTAGCGTTTGAGGCAACCGGCAGCCTGTCGACCTGGGGAGAAAAATCCGTTCAGGTTCCCATGAAGAGCGGGAACAATACGATAAAACTGGTAACTACCGGCACAGACGGACCGAATATAGATAATATCAACCTAACAGCGTATGTTGAGGATCCATCAGCTAAACGCCTTAAACATGATAAGTATGGAGAATATGCGCAGTATCTGAATGAGTTCGATACCTATATGAAGAGCAATGGTGTGGAATTGTATGCGATCTCAGTTCAGAATGAGCCTGATTATGCACACGATTGGACGTGGTGGAGCCCTGAAGAAATGCTTCGTTTTATGAAAGAAAATGCGGGAACCATTCATAACAGGATCATCGCACCGGAGTCATTTTCTTACGTAAAACAAATGTCAGACCCTATCTTGAACGATCCGGAAGCACTAGCGAATTTGGATATTCTAGGCGCTCACACGTATGGCACTAATTATAAGGATTTCCCTTACCCGCTTTTTGAACAGAAAGGATCGGGCAAGGAACTCTGGATGACGGAAGTGTACTATCCAAATAGTGAGAATAACTCAGCTGATCGTTGGCCCGAGGCATTAGGTGTTGCAGAGCATATGTATAATGCCATGGTAGAAGGGAATTTCCAAACATACGTATGGTGGTATATCCGTAGACAATACGGTCCCATGAAAGAGGATGGAACAATAAGTAAGCGTGGATACATGATGGCGCATTACTCAAAATTTATTCGACCTGGCTACGTTAGGGTTAAAGCTACCAAAAATCCGGATCCGCAGATTTTTACATCAGCATTTAAAGGTAACAATAAAGCGGTTATTGTTGCAGTAAATAAAGGAAATACAGCCGTGAGTCAAAAATTTGTTATGCAGAACGGGACCGTAACGAACGTAGCTTCATGGTTAACGGACAGCACAAAGAATCTTAATGCCAGAGCCCCTAGTCATGTAACAAATGGTTCCTTTACGGCCGAACTACCTGCCCAAAGTGTTACGACTTTTGTTGCTGATATCAATACGGACAACCTAGTACCAACTGCTGCACTCTCAGCAGACAACAGTGTGATGCCAGGGAGCAGTTTTACAGTGAGAGTTAGCTTGAACAACTTGGAGAAAAGTGTTTATGCCGAAGACATTACATTGACTTATGATGCCAATAAATTTGACTATCTAAGTGCGGAAGCGGCAAATAATAACATCGAGATCGTTGGAGAGGACAAAGCAACAGCCGGCAAAGTTAGGTTTATTGCCGCTAACATTGGAGGTGTAACAGGAGCAAGCACGCCGGCTCTAAATTTAAATTTTAAAGTAAAAGCCGGTGTTCAAAATACGCTTGGAACGATTGAAGGTTCTAAGGCAGAACTTGCTGATTACGAAGGAACCGTTTTTCAGGCAGCGCTTGGCAGCAAGAACATTTCTATTGGCAATGTGATAGTAATCGTTGATAAGACAGCTTTGACAACAGCTATCTCAAGTGCACAGAGTCTGTATGATGCTGCAGTCATCGGCACAGAGATAGGTCAATACCCGCAGGCAGCCAAAGATGTTTTCGGCACTGCGATCGACGCAGCCAAAATGGTTAAAGACAAAGCAAATGCGACGCAGTCTCAGGTCGATAGTGCCGTTGCAGCACTGGGCAGCGCTGTAGAAATCTTTAAGGCAGCAGTTATTAAATCTCCTGACCTCAATAAAGATGGAAATATAGATGTAGGTGACCTTGCCATTGCGGCTTATCATTACGGCAAGGATTCCAACAGTGTAGATTGGGGAACGGCTAAGTTAGCAGATTTGAATGGAGATTATAAGATCGATATTATGGATATCGCATATGTAGCATCCAAAATAATTGAATAATATTTCTTTTGAATTTGGTACTCGTTTGGCGATGGTAATACATCATCCCAAACTTATCATTCCATTGGATTATTGATATTATGAAAGCGAATACTAGTGGGATGTGAATGGAAGGGACTCTTGAAGTTCCTTCTTTTGGTTTGGCTAGCATTCTTTAGGGGATAGGTTTATGATACAATAAGTTTCATCAATCTGAGCAGATATAGAAGGAGGCAAGAATCTTGTTCAAGGTATTGTTAGTCGACGATGAGGTATTCGTGCGTAGGGGTCTGCAAAAGCTGATGAAATGGGAAGAGTATAAATTTACCCTCGTTGGAGAGGCAAAAAACGGTGGGGAAGCTTTGGACATGATAAACCGTTTGAAGCCGGATGTGGTAATTACTGACATTATGTTGCCTGTATTAGATGGGCTTGGTTTAATCAGAAGCGTGAAAGAGGCGGGACAAGTAGATCCCGAATTTATCATTATTAGTGGTCATGATGATTTCAAATATGCCCAACAAGCGATTCGTTACGGAGTTCAGGATTATATCTTAAAACCTATTGATGTGAAGGAACTGGGTGATACACTGCAGAGACTTGTGGTTTCTATTAGCAGAAAGCATTTGACAGCGCTTACGGAGGGGAGACACGCACTCGGTTCTGTGCTGGAGGTGCTGCTTCAGGAGGATCTTCAGGAACACGAGGCTGCGCGTTATATAGAAGGATTGGGAATTGAATCAAATGCTACAGGATTCCTATTTGCATGGGCCGAGATCCAAGTTGCCCCCGGAGAACAGCAAGTTAGTTTAAAAGTTTTCCAAGAAGTATTATCTTCCTTTGGCAGAGCAGGAGGCAGGATTCCCGTACTTGAGAATATGCCAGGCAGGTTTGGAATGTTATTGAGTGCAGAGGTACTGAATCAGTGGGGAAATGAAGTATCGCACTCATTGGCGGAGCTTCGCGCAGAGATTTCTAGACAGCTCATTAATGAAGTAACTATCTTTGCAGGCGACATCGTGAACAGCATCGTACACTTGCAGCAATCTTATTTCGGAGCCAACGAATCAGTAAAACATAAGTATGCCGAGGATGGGAAGAATGTCATTCTATATGGGAAAGTGAAAAGCAAGCCTCTTGACATGACCGAAATGGCTCCTAGTCTATACAATCAGTTGATGGTGGAGTTGGAGGAAAATAATAAACAAGCTTTCGTAGAAATCATCGACGGCATGTTTTTGACTTTTCGTAATCAGCGATTTGCACTACAAACCGTTGTCAGTCTTCTATGCGCTTTCAATTTAAGAGTTATTGATGTAATAAAGCAGATGTACGGCGATGATGAGGAGCAGCGTCGGTTGCTTAAAATATTAAAGGGTGACCATCAAGCTTGGAGCCTACAGAGGTTAAAGGAGCATTTCTTACAAATGACTTCACAGGCAGCCGAGTATATAGCCCAGCTGCGCAAAGAACAGAACAAGGGAGACATCGAAAAGATTAAGAAATTTATCGATACCCATTATAGTGAGAATATTAATCTAAAAAGTATTGCCGCTCAATTTTATATGAATTCCGTCTATTTGGGGCAGCTCTTTCGTAAGACCTATGGCGCCTACTTCAATGGTTACCTTCTGAAGTTGCGTGTGGAGGAGGCGAAGAAGCTGCTTCGTCAAACTGACCTGCGGATGTATGAAATAGCTGCGAGGGTAGGTATTCCGAATGCAAATTATTTCGTAACCCAATTTGAAAAGTGGGAAAAAGTATCACCATTGGAGTATCGAAATAAACTTGTAAACAAAAAATAGGTGGCGTTATGGACGAGAAAGATACATCTAAATAATATGAAACTGTTCTAAAGGGGGAGTTAACATGGGAAAAGTGAAATTGTCCAATTTACGCCAGTAAGAGGCGGTCTTTATTTGTAGCCGCGATTAATGAAAGATGCATTTTGCTATAAGTTTTCGTTTAAATTCTGTTATAACTCTCCCGTTCAGGTGCCACCATTAAGCAGAATTGGCTGGTCAAGTTGTGGAGGAACCGTAACATCCACCGCCAACCCGCACATTCACCCAATGGGGAGCAATCTTGTAGATAAATTGCTGTATTATGTGAAGAACTGTGATGACCCCATTACAAATAACTGCGCGTATAAAATGACAACGTCTGGTAAGTGGAGTAAAAAGTTGTACATTGTTCGTTTCCTTTATGGACTTTATAATGTGTAAATAGCACAGCGACAGATCTTTGAGGGTATTTTAGAATGAATCTGGAAAACAAAGTTTGCGTTTTAGTGGGCTGTAAAATGTAAAAAAATTTAAATCCGATAAAAGTGCAAAAGATCGAAAGTTTGTTCATTAATTTTTAACCTATAGACTGTTAAAATAGTGTTACATAGATTTGAAAGCGTTTTAATTCGAATTAAAGCTCCGATGTTGCTTCGATTTCCAAGAACTTATCATACGATATTCAAATAAAGTACAGTTGTCACCCTTCTCATTCCAATGGAAAAAGGTGAGCCATAATGAAAAAAGTCATGCTAGTAGACGATGAAATTCTGATCAGGGAAACAGTACGGGAGTGCATCCAATGGGAGCAAGAGGGCTTTATTTATTGCGGTGACGCTCCGGATGGTGAAATGGCACTGACTTTAATTGAGCAATTACGGCCTGACATCATCATTACAGATATTATGATGCCCTTTATGAACGGTTTAGAACTAAGCGCTATCGTCCGAGAACGATATCCGGAAGTGAAAATTATTATTTTGACGGGACATGAGGATTTCGGCTATGCAAGAACAGCTTTAAGGATGGGGGTCCACGATTACTGTTTGAAGCCGATCCATGCATTAGATCTCATTCAGCTTTTACGCAATGCAAGCGAGATGATTGACAAAGAGCGTGAAATAAAGGCTAGCATTGATAAATTGAGGCAAAGTGAGCTTGAGAAAATAGAAGTTTCGCGCGAAAAGTTGCTGAATGATTTGTGCAGCGGTTTTGTTACAACGATTGAGGCTATTCAGTTAGGCGCGACTTTGTCGCTTGATTTGCAAGCGCGCTATTATGTTGTGGTAATCTCAGATGTGCGAAGTCTTGAAGACAAGCCAATAGCGGATACCGGTGTAGCGAGTCAAGTAGAACATAATCTGATCGGACAATTTCAAAAAGCTCTTGAGAGTAAGGAATTGTTACAATTTAAGCGAAGTCGCACTGAGATTTGTTGGTTAATTAAAGGTGAGACGCTAGAACAAATCCAGTATGAGCTAGGAGTTTTCAAGGAAATATTAAATATGATTAATGAACAGACACCTGCTGCATCGGTTTCGATCGCGGTGGGGATTGGAAGCGTACAGGAACGGCTTATGAATATTCACATCTCTTTCCTGGAGGCCGTTGAAGATATGCACTGGAGGCGATTATCCAGTCAAAACCGTATCACACTTTGGGAATCGATCTCAGGATCCATGGAACAGTACGTTTTCTTGGACCGTGCCTGGTTCGTAAATTTCTTAAAAATGGGATCTCCTTCACAATTATCCTCGTTCTTGGAGGAATACGCCTCGGCATTGGCTGGTGTTGACTGGATCTCCTCTCCTATTGGTTATTACATTCTTAATGATTTGACATTGGAGGTATTTCGTTCGGCTAAGGATATGTACCGGCATTGGGACGCGCCTGAAGATACGCTTCAGCAGTTGCAGCAAATTCTCAAGACGGTTCGTTCTATGGAGGATGCGATTCAATATTTGACTAGCCTCACAAATCAGTTTTGGTCGTGGCGTTCTCAAACGAATGATAGATATGGCGATATGCTCAGGAGTGTTAAGGAATATATTCATGCTAATTACAACAATGACACTTTTTCGCTTCAGGATGCAGCGGAGCATGTTAAGGTGAGTTCCAGTCATTTAAGCAAAGTATTTAGTCAGGAAACAGGCCGCACCTTCATTGAGTACTTGACACATTATCGTATTTATAAAGCGATGGAGCTCTTTAAAACGACATCCTACAAATCGTTTGAAATTGCGTTTCTCGTCGGTTATAACGATTCCCATTATTTCTCTACTCTTTTTAAACGCATAACCGGGATGACCACCAAGGAATTTAAGAAAAGTGGGAATTTGGATAGCACCCTCTTGGTCATGGAGCGCAGCGAAGCTAGTGAGCAGTTGATTAAACGGTAAGTATGTTTTGCTATTATCTCTTGTTAAATAAAAGAAAGGACTTTGGCGGAACCCACCAAAGTCCTTTTGTTGTTCTTACTTATTAGCCCATTTTCGCTCACTTAGTACCTTCTGGAGAAGGATGAATATGCAGAGTAGTAAACCAATTACAATTTTAGTCCACCAAGAGCTAAGTGTACCTTCGAAGCTAACAATCGTTTGAATAACCCCTTGAATTAGGACTCCAAAGAAGGTACCTGCTATATAGCCTACTCCGCCGGTTAAGAGGGTTCCACCAATGACAACGGCTGCAATCGTATCAAGTTCCATTCCCATGGCATGTAAGCCATAACCAGATAACATATAGAACGTGAAGACAACGCCAGCGAGCGCAGAGCATAATCCACTGAAGGCGTAAACGCCAATTTTTGTTTTCGCAACAGGTAAGCCCATTAATAGGGTGGATTGTTCACTGCCGCCTATAGCATAAGTATTACGTCCAAATCGGGTATAATGAGCCATATAGAACCCAATCGCCACAACCATGAGCGCGATGATCACGCTAATTGAAATGAAATTACCTCCTGGCAGCGGAATTTTAGTCTGTGCAATACGGGTATAAAGTGCATTATCGATAGTAATTGTATTTATGCTGATTACGTAACAAAGTCCTCTTGCTAGAAACATCCCAGCGAGTGTGACAATAAACGGCTGGATATTGAAATAATGAATAATTGCCCCCATCCCCCAGCCGAAAAGAGTCCCTATTAGTAATACTAATAGGATTACAACAATAGGAGGCCAGCCTGCTTGTAAAAGAGAGGCAGAGATTATCGTAGTTAATGCGATTACCGATCCTACCGATAAATCGATACCACCTGAGATGATGACAAAGGTCATCCCAACGGCCGTAATGAGTAGAAAAGCATTATCGATTAACAAATTTAATAGAACCTGCATAGAGAAGAAACCTGTATATCTGAACGAACCTGAGATATACATCAATGCAAATAAACAAACAGTCACATATATAGGAATGTATTTACGATTTAGCAGCATGGCGTTTAACCCCTCGCTCTGCCGGATATTTGCGAGTTTTCCAGCTCATAAGTATCGTTTTGCGGAAAGTATCTGATTGAATGAGGCATACAGCTAGGACAACAATAGATTTGACGACTAATGTAATTTCTGGTGGAACTCCGATCATATAAATCGTAGTTGTCAGTGTCTGAATAATTAATGCTCCAATTAACGTACCACTAAGAAAAAATCGTCCTCCATTTAATGAGGTTCCTCCGATGACAACGGCCAGAATGGCATCTAGTTCATACCATAAACCCGCATTATTACCGTCCGCGCTAGAGACGTTTGAACTTAAAATTAAACCGGCGACTCCTGCGCATAATCCACAAAAAATATATACTGACAACATCACAGTGTGAGAGCGAACACCCGCCAAAAGACTTGCAGTCGGTTTACAACCAACGGACTCAATAAATAACCCAAGTGCTGTTTTGCGTGTTAATAAAACGGAGATAACAAAAACAATCGCAACAAGAAAGATGGAAAAGGGCAGTGTCCCTAAAGAACCAGCACCGATATATTTATAAGATGAGCTCGATACGGTAATAATTTGACCGCTTGTTATTAGTTGAGCAATTCCCCTTCCGGCAACCATTAAAATCAAGGTGGCGATAATAGGTTGAATACCTGTTTTCGCAACTAGGAATCCATTCCATAAACCTAACAGCAAGGATAGTGCAAGGGAGATCCCAACGGATAACAATAATGTTCCCAAAGCGTTTTGATCGTTGCTCTTACTAATCGTTAGACAAGCAACAGCACCGGATATTGCTACAACAGATCCCACAGAAAGATCAATACCCTTTGTTGCGATAACTAAAGTCATACCAATTGCAACAAGAATTAAAGGGGAACCGAAATTCAGGATGTCGATTAAACTTCCATATAAATGACCATCCTTCATTGTAATAGCGAAAAAACGGGGGGAATATACCAAATTAAACAATAACAAAATAGCCAACATACATATGGGCCAAAACAAATGATGCTTTACCATGACTTAACCTCCTGCTATCGCTTTCATGATATTCCGCTGACTGATTTCCTCTCCTGACATTTCCATCACTTTCTTGCGGTCTCTAAGAACAACGATTCGTTCACTAACTCGAAGCACCTCTTCAAGTTCAGACGAGATAAATAGGACCGACATACCTTTATATGCCAAAGAAAGAACAAGTTTTTGAATTTCTGCTTTTGCGCCAATATCAATTCCCCGTGTCGGTTCGTCCAGAATTAATAGCTTTGGATCAGTCAGAAGCCACCTGGCAAGCAGTACTTTTTGTTGATTGCCACCACTTAGATTCTTAATTAACTGCTCGGGATTGGGTGGATTGATATTTAAAGCACGAATATACTCATCGGCTATCTCATCCTGTCGCTTTCTTGAAATCACTTTAAACCAACCGCGAGTTGCCTGCAGAGCTAGAATAATATTCTCACGAATGGTTAAATCGTCAATAATTCCTTCCGTCTTGCGGTTCTCTGAGCAGAAGGCAATTCCTTGATCAATTGCTTGTCTTGTCGATTGTACATTGACGATGGAACCGGAAAACTTCAATTGACCCGAATCGGCACGGTCTGCAGCGAAAAACAGTCTGGCAAGCTCTGTTCTCCCCGAACCTAGAAGACCAGCTAGGCCAACAATTTCTCCCTTGCATATTGATAGATCAACTGGTTCAATCGATCCTTTTTTGCCTAAGGCCGAGGCTTCCAAGAAGACTTCATTTTTCAGATAATGCACATTATCTTTGGGAAGGTCATCGAGAAGACTAATGTCCTTGCCAATCATCTTCGAAACTAGCTCTATGCGAGAGAGATCTTTGGCCAAATGCTCGCCAACATATTCTCCATTGCGAAGAATAGTTATACGATCTGAAATTTCGTAAACCTGGTCAAGGAAATGAGTGACGAATAATATAGCTAATCCTTCATTTTTCAGCCTGGATATGACCGTAAATAGTTGCATAACCTCGCCACGATCAAGACTTGAAGTTGGTTCATCTAAGATGAGAACTTTTGCTGATATACTTACAGCTCTTGCAATCGCGATTAGTTGCTGAACAGCTACTGAGTATGTATGCAATGGTTGCGTTACATCAATCTCAAGATTCATTCTCTTTTTCAACAACAGCTCTGCTTGCCGATTAATCTCTTTCCAGAGAATACGTCCGAATCGCCGAGGCTCTCTACCGATGAATATATTTTCAGACACGGTAAGATTAGGACATAGATTAACTTCTTGATATACGGTACTGATACCAGCCTGCTGTGCATCTCGAGGGCTGGTGAATTTAACCGCTTTTCGGTCTAGCATTACGCTACCTTGATTAATGGAATAAACACCTGTCAGAACTTTAATAAGTGTTGATTTCCCAGCTCCGTTCTCTCCCATCAAAGCATGAACTTCCCCCGGGAACATCCGGAAGTTAACGTCTGACAGAGCTTTAACACCAGGAAACTGTTTATGAATACCAGACATTTCTAGAACGGGCTCGTTTTCCCTCATTGGATAACTCCTCTCTTAGATAAGAATGGCCACTCCTCACGAGTACTAGCATCAGAGTTGGTTGATTCCTTATGAATTAATTATAGAAAGATCACAAATTATTTTATACAGAGTTTCTAACTAGTTTCTTGTAAATTTTTAACCGTTGTATCTTGCTAAAAGACAAAAGTTTATTTTCATTCGCAAAAAATTTGATTTTTGGCAAAAAGGATAACGGACGGATAACCTAAAAAATGAACTTTTATAAAAAGAAATTACATCGTGCTTTAATAATTGCAAAGTTATAATGAAGGAAATATTAACCAGGGGAGGCGATAAAATGCTTTCAACTTAAAGGGTGATCCCAAAAAATAAAGCGCTATCATTTTGTTTTTGAAACCATTTGCGTATAGGTCACTGGTCAAAAATTTGCTTCAGATTGAGCAGGAATGGGAGGAAGTTCAAATCTATGTATAAAAAAATGTTTGCATTCCTTTTAGTTTTTACATTAGTAGTAGGTATTTTACCAGGCCAAAGTACTACACAAGCAGCAGAAAGTACTGCGAAAAATCCAATCATTTGGGCAGACGTACCAGATGTAGATGTCATTAGGGTGAACGACACTTATTATATGACCAGCACTACGATGCACGTGAACCCAGGAGTTCCAATTATGAAATCAAAGGATCTTGTAAATTGGGAAATCGTCAATTATGTTTACGATATTTTAGCTGCTGGTGACAAGCAAACGCTTTCCAATGGTCAGAATATTTATGGACAAGGCTCATGGGCAAGCAGTATTAGATACAATAACGGCAAGTTTTATGTGGTGTTTGCTTCCAACGATATTGGTAAGACCTATATTTTTCAGACTACTGACATCGAGAAAGGCCCGTGGGAAAAGTATGAACTAGCTGGTGGCGTTTATCATGACATGTCCTTGCTGTTTGATGATGACGGACGTGTATATATGGTTTATGGAAATGGGACTATTAAAATAATTGAGCTTACAGCAGATGCCACTGCAATCAAAGCAGGTGGAATGAACAAAACAATTATTCAAAATGCAAGTGCTCCCGGAGGTTCGGGCGGTCTGGGAGCTGAAGGCTCTCACATTTATAAAATTAACGGAAAGTATTATATCTTTAATATTTCTTGGCCTACAGGGAGTATTCGTACTGAATTAGTACACAGAGCGGATACGATAGATGGCGCTTACGAAGGGAAAATTGCTCTAAGATCTGGGAGTAATTCCAATAGTGCCGGTGTAGCACAAGGGGGAGTTGTTCAGTCTCCTGATGGAAAGTGGTATGGCGTGTTGTTTCAGGATTATGGATCAGTTGGTCGTATTCCTTACATTGTACCGATGACTTGGAGTCAGGATGGATGGCCTGTATTCGGAGATGTCAATGACACGGGGATTCCAGCAGCGCTTTCGAAATCCTGGGTTTCATCGGATAATTTCGATCAGAGAACAGAGAAGGTCGCAGCTTATCACACTGAGGTAGCAAGTGGTGAAAATGACAATAATGGATCGAACCTCTCACTAGTATGGCAGTGGAACCATAATCCCGATAATAGGTTCTGGTCTCTAACTGATCGAACAGGATATCTGAGACTTAAGACTGGAAAAACGAGCACTGATATTTTGAACGCAAGAAATACACTTACACAGAGAACTTTCGGTCCGGAAAGTTCAGGAACGGTCGCTTTAGATGTTAGTAATATGAAAGACGGGGATTATGCCGGAATTGCGGCATTCCAAAAAAACTACGGATTTGTTGGCGTCAAAATGTCCGGTAATACGAAATCTGTCGTCATGGTTAACGGAAGTTCAGGATCGCCCGTGGAATTAGCCAATATTCCCCTTAATCAAAATACGGTCTACTTAAGGACGGAACTGGACTTTAAGAATAGGACGGATAAAGCTTATTTCTATTTTAGTCTTGACGGTCAGCGTTGGGCTTCTATAGGAAACACACTCCAAATGTCGTACACACTTCCGCATTTTATGGGTTACCGTTTTGCACTATTTAATTTCGCCACTAAAACAACAGGCGGTTATGTTGATTTTGATTACTTTAAATTAGATGACAAATTGTCGGGATCAAATTTCGATACGAATTTAAAATCGCTTCAAGTGAATGGCGTTCAACTGAGCGGATTTAATTCTAGCGTATACACCTACTCCGTAGATCTTCCTGCTGGTTCAGCACCTCCGCAAGTTACTGCTGCTTCAAATGACTCTGCCGCAAATGTCTCAATTATACAAGCAACTTCTTTACCAGGAAAAGCTACAGTGACTGTAAGTAAAGATGGTCTGCAGGCCGTCTATACCATTAATTTTAATACGCCAGCCATGGTGGCCATTGAAGCGGAAACGGCCGCAGAAAACTCGGCGAATGCCTATGTACAAGGTATCGCAAATGGCCATACTTGGTCGCTTGTTGACGGACAATCCACGAAAGCAATGTTATTTGGCCCGGATGATGGCACTTCTGTTACGACGGGGACCGATGCTGCAAGCCTTGCTGCAGGTTCCAGACTTAACTATAAAATCAACTTCCCAACCACAGGTAGTTACAATGTTTGGTTGCTAACGAAAAGTCATAGCTTCCAAACGGATTCCATCCACGTCGGATTAGATAATCAGTACAAATTTACTTCCAATGGTATTCAGAATGTGAGTAACAGCCAGTTTAGATGGGTTAACCTCAGTAATGGCGGTACGCTTGTGACAGGTGGCACAACGCTAAATATTTCTGCAGGTGAGCATGAATTGAATTTATGGGGAAGAGAATCCGGCTTAATTATTGATCGAATTTACTTAACAACAAGCAATTCAACTGCAGATCCAGTTTGGCCTACTGTTGAACCGAAAGAAGTTACAGCTGCAATTACAGCAGACAACAGTGTAAAGCCTGGAAGCAGCTTCATAGCAGCAGTTAATCTGAATAACCTGACACAAACGGCTTATGCTCAGGATATTACTCTTTCCTATGATCCAAACGTTTTTGATTATGTAAGTGCGGTGGGTTCCAATGAGAACATTATGATCGCCGGTGAGGACAAAACGACCACGGGAAAAGTTAGACTTATTGCCGCTAATATCGGAGGAATAACCGGAGCTAGCACGCCGATTTTGAATCTTACATTTAAGGTGAAGTCCGGTGTTCATGATACGACTGGAGTAATAGCAGTTACGCAGGCCAATTTGGCTGATCCGAATGGAACAGTCGTTCAGGCTGCTCTAAGTAGTAAGAGTATTTCTATTGGCAGCGTGGAAATCGTTGTAGATAAATCTGCTTTGACAACAGCGATTACGAATGCACAGAGTGTGTTTGACTCTGCCGTAGTTGGAACCCAACCTGGTCAATATTCTCAGGGAGCGAAAGATGCATTAGGTGTTGCCATCCTTGCTGCAAAAGCTGTCAATGAAAATGCAAGTGCGACACAGCCTCAGGTTGACAGTGCCGTAGCAGCTCTAGGTAGTGCAGTGGATATCTTCAAGGCAGCGGTAATTAAGTCTGCTGATATGAATAATGATGGAAGTATTAACGTGGGAGATCTAGCAATGGTTGCCTACCATTATGGCAAAGATTCTACGAGTGCGGATTGGACGACAGCGAAAGCTGCAGATCTGAACGGTGATAATAAGATTGACATTCTGGATCTTGCAATCGTTGCATCCAAAATACTTGAATAGGTCGTATTGTTAACAAACTGAGTTCTAGTAAGCTCTATCCTAAACATGTAAACTCATCAGGGGATAGAGCTTACTAAATAGAATATCCGCCGAAAAAAATAATCAATTAGCTCGCCTTATTCGCCTAAGATTACTCATTTTTGACAATCACTTCGTGCAATATGCTACCTAAAAATTTCAACTTTAAAAAAAAGAAATTACATCGTGATTTCAAAATCGCAAAGTTATAATTAAAGCAGTCAGAAAAACAATGGCAGCCGAAAGAGATGTTTGAGTACCAAGAAGGGAGAAAGGAATGGGGCATTTATTCTATGTCAGGGATAATGAAAGCGCTTAACTTTCGTGTCGTATGTAAAGTGAAAGGAGGTGCCCAGGTAAAAAGAACAGTAAAATGCAATAGAAATGTGTCGTCTAATGTAACAGAGTTCCTATCATGATGGTGGAGGTTGTTCTATGAAGAAGTGGAAAAAATTGCTTGGGGTTACTATGGCTTTAACTGTTGCTCTTACATCAAGCCCAGTACTGACTGGGAGTGTAGAGGCTGCTACATCAACGATCACGCCAGCAATCGGGAAAACACCTGGTAACGCTAATCCTTTATTTTCGCAAAAATTTGGTGCTGATCCATATGCCATGGAATATAACGGCAGAGTCTATGTTTACATGACAAATGACGTATTTGAATACAATGCAGATGGGACGATTAAGGATAACGGATACAGTAAGATTAATAAGATTACGGTTGTTTCATCTGACGATATGATCAACTGGACAGACCATGGTGAAATACCTGCAGCCGGCGCGCAAGGTGCGGCCAAATGGGCAAATAACTCTTGGGCACCGGCAGCTGCACATAAAACGATAGATGGAAAGGAGAAATTCTTCCTTTACTTTGCAGATAGTGCGAATGGCATAGGGGTGCTTACAGCGGACAGTCCGATCGGTCCCTTTACAGATCCGATTGGAAAAGCTCTCGTGAATAGAAACACCCCAGGAGCTAGTGATGTGACATGGCTGTTTGATCCGGCTGTGCTGGTTGATGATGATGGAAGCGGGTATATCTATTTTGGTGGTGGTGTACCGACTGGCAAAGACGCTGACCCAGGGACAGCGCGTGTGGCAAAGCTCGGTGCGGATATGATTAGTTTGGATTTGAGCGCAAGCGGTGGGACACTAGGACGCATTAATCCACCGTGGTTGTTCGAGGACTCAGGAATCCATAAATATAACGGCAAATACTATTACTCTTATTGCACTAATTTCTCAAGCGGACATCCGGCAGATATTCCTACTGGAACAATTGCCTATATGGTGAGCGATAGTCCGATGGGGCCATTTACGTATGTTAAAACGATACTGCCTAATCCAGCGTCCTTTTTCGGTGTAGGGGGTAATAACCACCACTCTGTGTTTGAATTTAAAAACCAATGGTATATTGTCTACCATGCCCAGACCCTTGCCAAGGCATTGGCTGAAAGCGGGACGGTACCTCAAATGGGGGGACAACCGCATGGATATCGGAATGCGCACATTAATAAGGTCGATATTGATGCAAACGGAGTCATACAGAATATTGCCGGTGATTACAAAGGCGTCCCGCAGTTGAAAAACTTTAATCCCTATACAAGGGTTGAGGCTGAAACCATTGGTTGGAACGGAGGTATATCCACCGAAACCACGACCGAGCCCGGAGGAATGGTAAGCAGTGTAAACCTGGCTGTGAGCAACATTAGTGATGGAGACTGGACAGCCGTTTCCAAAGTCGACTTTGGTACCACAGGAGCAGCAATATTTAAGGCTAATGTTGCAAGCAGCTCGGCTGGTAGTACATTAGAACTCCGTCTTGATAGTGCTGATGGCACATTGATTGGGACACTTCCGATTTCCAACACAGGCGGAGACAACGTATGGAAAACAGCGGCAACAAACGTTACAGGTGCCTCAGGTGTCCATGATGTTTATATGGTATACAGGGGAGCATCCGCAGGTAATCTCTTCAAGGTAGATTATACGCAATTTGAGCAAAAGAGTGCTGTTCATGAATTAGCTGCCATTAATGCTTCTATTGATAAACAAAAGATCGACACTGTTTCCGGAACGAACCAGGCAACGATGAAGGTTACTGCTGTATACTCCGATGGAACGAGTGAAGATATTACTACTCAAGCAGTTGCAACATCATCGCCAAGCGGCATTGTAAGTGTCAGTAATGGAGTAGTAACCGGCATCGGCTATGGCACGGCAGCCATTAATGTAAGTTATGGCGGTAAAACAGATACACTCCATTTACAAGTAAAAGACTTGAAAAGTGAATTGACAGTGAAGAAGATTACTGTTGATAATGCTTCTTTCGCACTGGACGCAGGCAAATCTGCCACCTATAAAGTTACGGCAGAGTATATGGATGGACATACGGAAGATGTAACGAAATCAGCAACTTATACGAATTCGAGTCCTGCCGTAGCAGATGTTGCGAACGGTACAATTACAGCCAAAGCCAGCGGGACAACCAATGTTACTGTAAGTTACAAAGGAACATTAGGCGATGCAGCAACAACGCAAATGAATGTAAGTGTAAATACGCCTTCCGTAGTGGCCATTGAAGCAGAAGCTGCAGCAGAAAACTCAGTGAATGCTTACGTATATGGCACCATAAACGGACATACGTGGTCGCTGGTTGACGGGCAGTCAACGAAAGCTATGCTATTTGGTCCTGATAATGGTTTCGCCATGTCAGGCACGGATGCTGCTACACTCGCAACAGGTTCAAGCTTGAATTATAAAGTCAATTTCCCGGCTTCAGGTTCCTACAACGTATGGTTGCTTGCGAAAAGTATTGATTATAATTCAGACTCTATTCACGTTGGATTGGATAATCAATATAAATTTACTACCAATGGTATTCAAGGTTTGAGTAACAGTCAGTTTAAATGGGCTAACATCAGCGGTACGAGCGGTGGGATGTTCGGTGGAGCTACTTTAAATGTTTCTGCTGGCACGCATGAATTGAACCTTTGGGGAAGAGAAGACGGATTTATTATTGATAGAATCTTGTTAACTACAAGTAATGCAACAACTGACCCAGTCTGGCCTGAACAAAAAGTACCTACTGCTGCAATTTTGGCGGATAGCAGCGTAAAGCCTGGCAGCAGCTTCACAGTAGCGATGAATCTGGACAACTTAGCACAGAGCGTTTATGCCCAAGATATCACCTTGTCTTATGATGCCAACGTATTTGATTACGTAAGCGTTGCAGGTGCAAACGACAATATTCAGATTGTTAAAGAGGATAAGTCGACTGCTGGAAAAGTTAGACTGATTGCTGCTAATATCGGCGGGGTTACTGGAGCCAGCACACCAATTCTGAATCTGACCTTCAAGGTTAAGGCTGGTGTTCATGATACAACAGGAGCGATTGCAGCAACGCAGGCCAAATTCGGCGTGGGTCCCGATGGAACCGTGGTGCAGGGAGCTCTTGGCAGTAAGAATATTGCAATAGGAAGCGTTGAAGTTGTTGTAGATAAGTCCGCCTTAACAGCTGCGATATCGAATGCACAAGGTCTGTTTGACACGGCAGTGGTTGGAACACAACCTGGTCAGTATCCGCAGGCAGCCAAAGATGCGTTAGGCGTTGCCATCCAAGCAGCTAAAGCTATATATGACAACGCAAGTGCTACACAGTCCCAGGTTGACAGTGCAGCAGCTGCACTGGGCAGTGCAGTGGATATCTTCAAGGTTGCTGTAGTTAAGTCTGCAGACATGAATAATGACGGAAGCATCAACGTGGGAGATCTGGCGATGGTTGCCTACCATTATGGTAAGGATTCCACAAGCGCGGATTGGGAGACTGCTAAAGCTGCAGATCTGAATGGGGATAATAAGATTGACATTCAGGATCTTGCGATTGTTGCAGTTAGAATACTCGAATAATTAGTTGAACTGCGAGCTTATGCCCTCTCCCTATAAACTAAGTGGGATAGGGCATAACTCGAATACTTTTAGAGACCACCTTTTTTAAAAAAGGAGTTCAGCAGATGAGAAATGTTAAAAAAATTGTCTCCCTGATTATGGCTGCGGCTATATCGGCGAGCATATTTATCGGTGTGCCACCTGCCGTTAAAGCTGCAAACGATACAAATCTCAAACTCTGGTATAAAGTTGAAGAGGCAAGCGGAACTAGATTGCAAGACTCTTCTGGCAACACTGCATTCAAGACTCTAAATACTGAAGTAGGTGTGCCTGTAACAGATGTGACAATTGCATTAAGCATGATTCAGGGATCAACTGTAACATTGCTTGCAACAATTACCCCTGCTGATGCTTCCAACAAGACAGTGACCTTCTCTTCAAGCAATCCAGAAGTTGTAACAGTTTCCGAAGCGTTATACAATCCTGCTACAGGAGCTACTAGCGTAAAAGTGAAAGCAATGGCAGAAGGAAATACAGTCATTAGCGCAACTACTTCGGATGGTAATAAAACAGCAGTATTCCATATCACAGTAGTTTCATCCAACGAACCAGCAGGGCCTACGGCTGTACTTTCTGTAGACAACAGTGTGAAGCCTGGAAGCAGCTTTACTGTTGGTGTTAGCTTGGCGAATATGACACAAGATGTCTATGCGGAGGACATTACCTTAGCCTATGATGCCGATATATTTGAGTATGTTAACACTTCAGGTGCAAACAACAACATTCAACTTGTTACAGAGGATAAAAGTACCGCTGGCAAAGTTAGACTTATAGCGGCTAATATCGGAGGAATATCGGGGGTGGACACGCCTGTTCTGAATACAATTTTTAAAGTAAAAACCGGCGTTCTAAATACTAGCGGGACAATTGCAGTTACTCAGGCAAAACTAGGTGTTGCTCCACAGGGAACTGTAGTTGAAGCGGCACTTAGCAGTAAAAGTATTTCAATCAGCAATTCAGAAGTGGTTGTAGATAAGGCAGCATTGATAGCAGCTATTACCAATGCTCAGAACCTATATGAAACGGCAGCGATAGGCACACAGCCGGGACAATATCCGCAAGCGGCTAAAGATGTGTTCGGTGCAGCCATCCGTGTAGCTCAAGCAGTAAAGGACAACGCAAATGCCACTCAGATTCAAGTTGACAATGCAGTAGAAGCCTTGGGAAGTGCTGAAGCTATTTTCAAAGCGGCGGTTATTAAGGTTGTGTCTGCAGATCTGAACAAGAATGGAAGTATCGATGTAGGCGATCTTGCAGTTGCCGCTTACCATTACGGTAAGAGTTCAACTAGCGCAGACTGGGCAACTGCCAAGATGGCCGATATGAATGGAGATGATACAATCGATATTGTTGATATTTCGTATATTGCGTCCAAGATCCTCGAATAGTTGATCAAAGAAGCCGCTCCCTGGGAGCGGCTTCTTTGTCATTTATCCCGCATCGTTCGGCCACCTCTGAAACAGTAAATGTCCCCCCATGAAAAGTATTTCAAGTAATCTGTTCAGATTAATATACAACAGTAGAAATGATAGGTATCTTTAAAAATTACAAATCATCTTGGGTTCTTCCATGGTGTAGTAATACACGATTTAATATAATCGAAATCAACGGAATGAAACTTAAGTAAGCATGGGTGTGGCTAAACGACGACTAGGAGGATTATTCTAATGAGCAGCAAAGGTTATGCTTGTTGGCTGGAGTACGAGCTTGCGTCAAGGGCAGCGAAGCAAGCTGCCAGAGAGTGGGGAAGGGAAATCGTCATGGACGAATCGCCTCAACAGGGGCCACTACAAACCGCTGTAAATGAGCTAACAATAGGTCTTGAAGCGATAATTGGACAGCGTCCGTCAATCGTAAAGGATTCTGGGCAGCATCGACATATTGTAGTGGGCACATCACGTTCCCCGCTAGTGGCGCTGATGTTGACTGAAAATGAATTGGAGGGAATCGGAGCGGAAGGTTACCGGATTAAAACCGTACATACAACGAATCGAGAAGCGATCGTGCTGGCTGGCGGTTCGAGTAAAGGTTGCTTATATGGCGTGTTCCATTTGCTACGGTTGTTGTTGACCGGGGCAGCCCTTGATTGCCTCGACATTACAGAACAACCGAAATACCAACTGCGTATGATCAATCACTGGGATAATATGGACGGCTCCATTGAGCGTGGCTATGCCGGGCGCTCGTTTCTGTTCCGGAACAATGAGGTGTTGGCTGGTTCACAGCGTATACGGGACTATGCGCGCTTAATGGCCAGCATCGGTATCAATGGTATTGCTATCAATAATGTCAACGTTCATAAGTACGAAACATTGCTGGTGACGGAGCCATACTTACCTCTTGTTGCCGTTGTGGCCGATGTATTTCGAGAGTACGGCATTCGTTTATTCCTCAGTGTGAACTATGCCAGTCCGCTTGAATTAGGAGAGACTACGACTGCAGATCCGCTTGACGAGAGTGTTGCGGCATGGTGGAAGACGACAGCTGAGAACGTATATCGGTATATCCCGGATTTCGGAGGCTTTGTTGTAAAGGCTGATTCGGAGAACAGACCGGGTCCGTTCACTTATGGGCGAGATCATGCAGATGGAGCCAATATGCTGGCGGAAGCGCTAAAGCCATATGGCGGACTCGTGATGTGGAGATGCTTCGTCTATAATTGTCACCAAGATTGGCGAGATCGCTTGACTGACAGAGCTCGCGCCGCCTATGATCACTTTAAGCCGCTGGACGGACGATTTATGGACAATGTCGTGCTGCAGATTAAGAACGGGCCTATGGATTTCCAAGTACTTGAACCCGTGTCGCCATTGTTCGGTGCCATGGAGCGGACGAATCAAATCATGGAGTTTCAAATTACACAAGAATACACAGGACATCAGATTGATGTGTGCTACTTAATTCCACAATGGAAAGAGATACTCGAATTTGATACCTACATGAAGGGGAAAGGCAGTACAATCAAGGAAATCGCGGCTGGCACTGTACATCCATATGTCCATTGTGGTATTACAGCCGTAACCAATGTCGGAGATGACGCGAATTGGACGGGGCATCATTTGGCACAGGCGAATTTATACGGATACGGTAGACTGATTTGGAATCCCGAGCTTACGGCAGAGGAAATTATCAATGAATGGGTACTCCTAACGTTCGGCGATAATCCCGATGTTGCTAAAACAATAACAGATATCTTGATGACATCATGGCCGACCTATGAGAATTATACCGCTCCGCTAGGTGTAGGATGGATGGTGCGCCCTCATCTTCATTATGGCGTTGACGTGGATGGTTACGAGTATTCCAAGTGGGGGACCTACCATTTTGCCGATCATACAGGAATAGGCGTGGACCGGACAATTGGAACCGGAACTGGCTATACGGGACAATATGGTAAGACGAACGCTGAGCTATACGAAGGACTTAACACTTGCCCGGATAAGCTGCTTCTATTTTTTCACCATGTGCCTTATACACATAGCCTTCAGACGGGCAAAACTGTCATTCAGCATATTTACGATACACACTTCGCTGGCGTAGAACAGGTGGAGCAGTGGATTGTACGCTGGCAGGAGCTTGAGGGTAAGATGGATGCGGAGCGCTTCGTTCATATCGCAGGCCGACTTGATTTGCAGTTGGACAATGCCAAACAATGGCGAGACGTCATTAACACGTACTTTTACCGGAAATCTGGTATTTACGATCAAGGTCAGAGAGTCATCTACGTATAATCGATCTGGCATCAAAAAAAGCTACCCTTCCCACGGCAATAAGTGGGTAGGGTAGCTTTTTATTTCAACTCTGCTAGAAGCCTTTTTAGCACGACAACGGATTCAGCTCGACTGGCATGCTCTTGCGGAGCAAATTCTTGTTCTGTTCTTCCGTTCATTAAGCCGGATTCTACTGCGAGTGCGACTGCTTTTTTAGCCCAATCGTTGATGGCAGTCTCGTCACTGAACTTGATGGATTCTTTGACAGTCATATCATCCATATTCATTCCTGTTGCATGGGCTTTAGCTCTCAATAACATTGCTGTCATTTCCTCGCGGGTGATATTTTGTTCCGGCGCGAACGTGTCATCCGCTATGCCATTAATAAGTCCTGCTGCATAAGCCTTTTTCACGCTGCTCTCAAACCAGGCTCCTGAGGTTACATCGACAAAAGGATTTTTCACAGTATCATCCTTCAAATCTAATGCCTTGGAGAGCAACGTTGCAAACTGAGCTCGCGTTACATTCATATCGGGCGCAAAACGATCGTCGTCCATGCCTTCTACGACTTTTTTATCTACCATCTGCATAATGTCGGATTTGGCCCAGTGGCTTCCAAGGTCGCTGAATATTTTAATGAAATTTGTAGATGTGTTTGGTGTAAATGTCTTGCTGTCCAATTTAGAGTCTACGATTTTTATGTTCGTCCAGTTAATGGTGGTCGTACCTGCTTTTTTTGCTCTGAAAGTGATAGTGCCGATGTCTACGTTGCCTTTCTCGCCATCCACTTTACCAACTTTCGTATGTGCAAAAGTAATCTCATTGTTTTTCACTATAGGTGGAACGGAGAATCCGTTAATGGCAGTGGTTGCTTTAACAATTTCAACATTGTTGGCATAGATGCCAAGTTTAATTTCATATGCGAATAAATCCTGGATATTTTGCCCTTTCAAGGTAATTGTAAATTCTCCGCTGTCTGATTCGGTAACGGGAGCAGTGATATCGAATTTGGCGTCGTCTGCAGCTAATGCAGGAGCTGCTGCAGCCAAAGTTAAACACAGATTGCAAAATAGAGTTGCCAGAATCAGTTTACCTTTAAGCATGTCTACCATCCTCTCGTATAGGACGAGGGGGATGAGTTTCTCCCGCTCGTAGCTCGGAAATGCGCCATAAAATCAAAAATATTAGTTACAGTAGCGTAAGCGTTTTCCTAATTTACTTTTATTATAAACCTATGTCATAACTAGAATCGATGAAGTTTTGCGTTTCAAAAATTATAAATTTTTATTCCTATTTTGAGCAAAGATAAAATATCATACCTTTTGAATAAAATATTCAATTTTATTTCATATAGGAACTACTTAGAAAATTGAGGGTAAACTCGGTGGGAGGCTGAGGTTATGGTTCTCGTTCCAGCATAGTCTTGGTCATTTCCTGAACTCCCGTGTCGACATAAGTAGAGGTGCTTTCCCGGCGTACAGTGCTTAGCAATTGTCCAATGATGTAGTCTCCCCACAACTGTTCATTTTGTGAAATAACCGAAGTAATTTGCCCGTTAATGAGCGCCCCCCTCACTTTCGGCATCATACCGAAGGAGACTGCATTTCGTTTCAAACCCTTGGCCTTCCACAAGAGGATCGAGGCTGGACTGGACAAAATATCCAGGGTAATGAGCGTGTCAAAGTGTGGATGGTCGTCGATCATACGCTCCATGTCTTTTAAAGCTTTATCCGAAGAGCCTTCGTTATAGCCGACTTCCAGCACCTGAATCTCCGTATTTCGTGACAAATAGTTGAGCAGACCGGATAGTCGTTCCCTCTGAATGGAGTTATTAACCATACCAGTTTCGACTAGTACCATGCCTTTGCCCTTCATTAGCTTGTTCACTACCTCACCCATTACAATCCCACCCTTATAATGATCAAGCCCGATATAGGAAGAGCGTCGGCTTAATGGGGCGTCGGTTTCGAAACATATGACCGGTATTCCGGCATCCACAGCTTTGTTAATTACTGAGATCAGGGAGTCCGGATCAATTGGATCGATGGCGATTCCGTCAACCCTTTGCTTAATCATCGTTTCCATCATGCGAATTTGCTGCTCGATGCTAATTTCTTCCGGCGCTTTCACCACCAGTTGAACTGAATTAGCGGCAGCCGTCTTTTCGGCATTTTGGGTAATGATTTCGTAAAAAGAATGGGCAATTGGATAAATGATACCAAACGTATAGGTTGGATTATGCGCTGTTTTTGGAACTGGAGTAGACAACTTATCGGAAGAAAGCAGGGGAGTACTGGATTCTTGGCAGCCAACGTTTGTGAATAGTGAACAGATAATAAAGAATACCAGAAGCGTTCTAGGAGTAACTGGCACAGTCTTTATGCTCCTTTCTTTTTTTAAGATTTCACAGAAATTGGTGTCTGCATCAAGTTAGCGTCCCTTTTTCACGGCGCTCAGCGTCAATCTTGTCACTAACCTGCCGAAGAACTTGGTACAAATCTGCTGAACTGAACGGTTTAGTGCAATATTCTTCCACGCCTATTTGTAAAGCAGATTTGATATATTCGTGCTCTCCATGGCCGCTTAAAATGATAATTTTGATATCCGGCATGTTCTTCTTGACGTATGAACTTAATTCAAGTCCGTCCATGAACGGCATCGTAATATCCGTAATCAAAATGTCAGGTTTATATTGTTCGATTAATGGCAGCGCTACTTCACCGTCGGAAGCATCCCCGGAGTATATAAGTCCTGCTTCTTCCCAATTAATCGTATCTCGAATTGTCTCGCGGATTAAAACTTCATCATCAACTAGCAACACCTTCTTCAATATCCGTTGCCTCCTGTCTTGGGGATTCTAATGGACACTTTTGTTCCTTCATTCTGAATACTGTCTATACTTACTCCGTACTTGTCTCCGTAATATAGCTTAATTCTTTGCTGCACGTTGTGCAGACCGAACCCGCCTGATACTTCATTCCCCGTTTGCTCTGGCAACTGCTTATTGGTTACATATTGACGTATTTGTTCAAGCTTCTCCGGTGACATTCCAATACCGTCATCTTCGACGACAAGCACAATATTTTCATTGTCCTCGATTTGGCCAGTGATTCGGATCAAGCCTTTTCGACGCTTGTTTTTTAAACCGTGATACAGCGCATTTTCTACAATCGGCTGCAGTGTCATTTTGAGGATAGGATAAGGGTTTAAATTCTCGTCTATATTAATTTCATAATCCAGAATATCTCGATAACGCATCTGTTGAATAACTAGATAGCTTTGTACATGCTCGATTTCTTTATGAATGATAATCCAATCCCGGCCTTTGCTGAGTGAAATGCGAAACAGCTTGGAAAGTGATTGAACGAGTTGAATGACTTGGGCATTCTTCCCAGCCTCGGCCATCCACACGATAGAATCCAATGTGTTATACAAAAAGTGAGGATTAATTTGCGCTTGTAAGGCCCGTAATTCCGCCTTTTTAATTTCTTCCTGTTCTTTAATGCTTTGTTCAAGCAATTCTCGTATTTTACTGAGCATGGAGTTAAAACTGTTGCCTAGAAGCGCAATTTCGTCATTGCCTTTGGGTATGACCTTAGCTTCCAAATAACCTGAAGCGGCGAGCTGCATTTTACTTTTTAATAGATGAAGTGGGTGTGTTAATCGATAAGAGATAAAAAAATGAAGCGAGACAGCAAAGATAAAACTGAGCACAACAGTGATGATGATCAGTTGGCGAATGGAATTTGCTTCTTCAACAATTTCTTGAAGCGGGACATAACCGATAATTTTCCATCCGGTTACATTTGAAGGAGCTGCATATACAAACTTAGGCTTACCTTCCGCGGAGTCTACATAATTCGAATCTGAACCAGTCATTATGCTTGATAAATTCGAAGACGACGGGAGTTTGGCCGGATCCTTAAGGGATGAGGGAGTAAAAATCGGCTTTCCTGATGAATCCACTACAAAATAAAAGCCTGTTTTACCAATCATTACGTTATCGCAAAATTGTTTGACAATCTTATCATCTACATCAATGACGATAAATCCAATAACTTCATGAGTAATTTGCTGTTTGATCGCTGCCATAATGGAAATGACATTCGTAGTATTGTATTGAAAACCGTCAATTCGGTCAAGCGCGGATGCTTCGGATGGAGGGATAATGAATACCTCATCCGGGTTATTCGTCAGATGTGTCAGGTGCGGATTGCGCAAAGGATTTTTCTCCAGTTGGAATAGGCCTTTACGTTCACTGATGCCTCTGCCGTATAGGTTAACCATAGTAATATTGAGAACGCTGTCATATTGGTATGTCTGCCGGTAAGAATCCATGGTTCGTAAGATTTGTTTAGCATCTTCATAAGTATCTTCCTGGGAGAACAAAAAATGAAGCACCTGAGAGTTTTTACTGATTTCGAGTAGACTTCGCGTAGCAATGAATTGTGTATCAAGATCCCTAGCCAATTGGGCTGCGGAAAGCATGGCGGCTGCTTTACTGTTCTCGAAAACGGTTTTAAACGACTTCTGATAGGAGATAAGTCCAACTGCAATAAGAGGAATGCAAGTTAGTATGATAAACATCGTTAGCAGCTTAATTTGCAAGCTGGAAGAAATCCATCGTATCAATCTCATAAATGTTGCAACCTTTCTAACGCTTAGTCGTGGTCTCCTTTTACTATAGCAAATTGTTACCAGTGCGGATATGGTGCTCATCAAATTCAAAGTAAATAACAATTTTTTCTCAAAAAAACAAACTTTTTGCTAAGATATCTTATTGAACCCCAAAAAATTTATAAGAAATGAATTTGAAACTCCGTATAAAGCGCTGATGGAAGCGTTTTATAATGAGGTCACACCGACCAAGAGGTGAATGAAGGGGAGGAAATGAATCATGAAAATGACGAAAAAAATGGGAGTTCTCATCGCAGCTTCCTGCATGATGTTATTCACGGCAGCTTGCGGCAATAGTGCCAATACGGCTTCCAGCGGCACAACTGCAGTTCCGGCAGGTAATACAGCGACAACTGCTCCGGCGACTCCGGCGGCAGCAAAAAAAATTACGCTAGGCTTCGCACAAGTAGGGGCAGAAAGCGGTTGGCGTACGGCAAATACCAAGTCCATTCAAGATTCGGCGAAGGATACGGGTTTTGACCTTAAATTCTCCGACGCTCAACAAAAGCAAGAAAACCAAATTAAAGCAATTCGAACGTATATCCAGCAGAAAGTGGACGTTATCGCATTCTCTCCGGTTGTTGAATCCGGTTGGGACACGGTATTGAAAGAAGCGAAAGACGCTAAAATTCCGGTCATTCTTACAGACCGTGCTGTTGATTCCAAAGATACTTCGCTGTATGCGACATTTATAGGTTCGGACTTCGTTGAGGAAGGCAAAAAAGCGGGGAAATGGTTAGCTGATAAATACAAAGATACGAAGGAAGACGTGAATATCGTTGAGCTTCAAGGAACAACAGGTTCTGCTCCGGCAAACGACCGAAAAGCCGGTTTCGCTGAAGAGATTAAGAGCAACTCACACCTCAAGGTAATCGCATCCCAAACGGGCGACTTTACTCGTGCAAAAGGGAAAGAAGTTATGCAGGCGTTCCTGAAAGCACATAAAGATATTGACGTGCTGTATGCACACAACGATGATATGGCACTTGGCGCGATTCAAGCAATTGAAGCGGCTGGTCTCAAACCAGGCCAAGATATTACAATTATTTCTGTTGATGCGGTGAAGGACGGCATGACAGCAGCGGCCGAAGGTAAAATCAACTTTATCGTTGAATGTAATCCATTGCTCGGACCACAATTAATGCAGGCTGTGAATGATGTTGTGGCGGGTAAACAAATTGAGAAGCGCATTGTTACGAAAGAAGGCGTGTTTACTTCAGAAGATGCGAAGAAGGCTCTTCCCGACCGACAATACTAACAAGCAGTAGTGAGTTAAGGCCACTCCATTACATTTATTGGTGGAGTGGTTTTCTCTATTTACAAGAGAGGAGCTGCCACATGAGACAAAATCAGTTCAGTTTGCAAATAAGGGATAACCATAAACGTGTTGCTATTGTCGGGAGAGACGTATATGAGCTAAAGGAACTCCCTATTTCCGATAAAAACCAGGAGATAACCGCTGGTATGCTGCTTGAGGCGTACTCGATCGCGAGAAAAGGAAGGGGAGTTGGGGCAATTTATGATGTTTCGAATTAAGAATTTCTATTGTTACATTATTGGAAGCGTTTTATAATACAACGAGAGAAATGATTACATTACCTTCTAGGGGGGCTCTCATGCTCGGGAGATCGTTTAAGTTATTATTTAAAAGCAAGCTGTTGATCGTTCTATTCTTGAGTATGATTGTAATCATATATTTTTTCAATTCATTTTCCAATACATCTAATCGCATTATCTCCCGTGCAGAGAATATGGGTAATAAGAGTGTTATTCAAACAGATTCGGAGCAGGCACCACACCGAAAAATCGTGCTCGGCTTTTCCCAACTTGGAGCTGAAAGCACATGGCGCATTGCGAACACGACATCGATCCGTGAAGCGGCGAAGGAGGCAGGCATAGAACTTTGGTTTGAAAATGCGGATCAGTCGCAATCCAAACAATTTGAAGCGATTCGCTCCTTTATAAAGCAAAAAGTGGACGTAATCGCCATAGCTCCTGTCATAGAATCAGGCTGGGAGCCGATCTTGCAAGAAATTAAGCAAGCCGGCATACCGTTGATCATATTAGATCGGCTAGTGAATGTTAGTGACCCATCTCTGTATGTGACTTACATAGGGTCCGATTTTTATGAAGAGGGCAGAAAAGCCGGCAAATATATGATCGATAAAATGAGCACAAAAAAAGACACGATTGGTATTGTAGAACTAGTAGGCACCGAGGGATCTACTCCTTCCATATCTAGGGGAAAAGGATTTCGGGATGTTATTAAAGATCGTCCGAATTTTAAAATATTAAAAAGCGAAGTTTCTGACTTTACGTTTGCACAAGGCAAGCAAGTGATGAAGACATTTTTGGCCAAGATGGGGGGCGATATTGATGTCCTATACTCGCATAATGACGATATGGCGCTTGGAGCTATTGAGGCAATTGAGGAGTACGGGTTGCGACCTGGGAAAGATATTATAATTATTTCTGTGGATGGAACAAACAAAGCTTTTGAGAAAATGGCGGAGGGCAAAATTAACAGTGTTGTTGAATGCAACCCACTGCTGGGGCCCAACCTCATGCAAGCTGTCAACGAGTTGATTCAGGGACGCAGCTTGCCAAAACGGATTGTTACCCCGGAAAGTGTCTTTACGGAGACGATGGCTGAAGTAGAAGTTGGGAAAAGGAAGTATTGAGTGAAGTGGCAAATCTGTGGGTTTGTCATATCGCTTTTAACTGCTTAAATCAGTTTGAATATACAAAATATACAAAGTATTATTCTTTGATTTAAAGGGATTTACATGCTGAAAATTCATTGGAATGTGTTAATGTAGGTATTTTACAGAAAATTATATGTAATAAGTTGGTCTATTGATATGGTTCGGTTATCCCGCTCTAGCTCAATATATGCCGAGTAGCGACAAAACCTGCTTGGTACCTTGGGGCATTCACGTCATTGTCATGAAAGACAAGAAGATCTTTCACATCCAAAATTTCATTAACGCAAAATTATTTTTCAGATTGGGGCTTCCTGAACAATTAGACCGATGAATTTTGCAATCATCTTTCGTCTAAATAAATGAGAATAAAAAAAGAATAAGCGAGTGAGGTCATTCAAAATGAAAACTATTATTGAGATGAAAGATGAGGACTCAAAAGGCTTTCTTGCTGGCGGAGTTGCATATATTGGAGAAGATGAAGTTGAGGGGGTTGAATTTTAGTAATACCGCCAATTTAGGAGCTACTCTTCAAGATTTTCGGCAGGGCAATCCTTATGAATACGATTCGCTGCTTTGCGGTTCAGGATAAAGTATTGGTCTATGATCCGGATGGAAACGCATGGGAAGTTTTCTATCAAATTTACATATCCAAAGCGGGACGCGGGAAAAACTATTTGATAGAATTTTCGGATAAATGCTATACTTTACCAATGCATAATTTATCCAGAAAAAGGAGAATGAAAAATGATGTACTATGCTGATCATTCCAGGGGAAAGCCATACGCTAAAGATCCGGCTGTTGTAAAATTTAAAGGGAAGTATTGGATGTATTATTCCATTCCTTCCTATGAAGACGGGCGTCAACCGGACGGCTGGGGCATAGGTATTGCTGTAAGCGATGATCTGGAGCAATGGGAACGCGTTGGTGAAATGACAGCGCAGCATCCTTATGAAATCAACGGAATATGTGCTCCCGGGGCTATTGTATTGAACGGAAGCATTCATTTGTTCTATCAAACCTACGGGAATTTCCCAAAGGATGCGATTTGTCACGCGGTTTCGGAAGACGGGCTGCATTTTGAGAGAAATAAGTCGAACCCCGTGTTTTCGCCAACAGGTGAGTGGAATAACGGTAGAGCTATCGATGCCGATGTTATTATTCACCAGGATCAGCTGTTCCTTTATTTTGCGACGCGCGATCCCAAGGGTGAAATTCAAATGCAGGGTGTGGCAACAGCGCCACTTGATTCTGACTTTGGGGCAGGCGCATGGACTCAAGCTTGTGACCAGTCAATCCTTAAGCCCGAGCTTCCTTGGGAGGGGCAATGTATCGAAGCGGCGGCGACGTGTAAACGGAATGGCAAAGTATTTATGTTTTATGCGGGTGCCTATAATAATTGGCCGCAGCAAATAGGATGTGCGGTAAGCGAAGACGGAGTGCATTTTCAAAGGCTGTTTTCAGAGCCTCTTTTGCCGAATGGCGAACCGGGCAGCTGGAATTCTAGTGAGTCAGGCCATCCATATCTATTTGAAGATGAAGATCAGCGCACTTATTTGTTTTTTCAAGGCAACAACGATAACGGGGAAACTTGGTATTTGTCCTATGTCGAGATTGGATGGGAAGCTGATGGTAACATTCCGGTAATTATCCCTCCACTCTAATTTGTTGAAATGAATGAATACCTGTTAGGTTTGTCGAATGGTCATAACAAAAAAGCCGTCAGACTCACTGAAGCAGTGATTTTGTCGGCTTTTTTTCGTTATATGAAATGAACTTCTCCAGAAGCATTCCCCAGGCAATTTCCCCCGACATCACTCCTTTTATTCATTTCTGTTAAAAGCCTACATACCCAATCAAATTGGCATTTTTGCCTATCAAAGTACCTTTTTTATGAGCAGGGGCCGGTGATATTATGAAAGCGTAAACAAACTAAATACATATCGAGAGGGGTTCCCCAATGAAGAAATGGATTGCTATGCTTTGCGTATGCGCGCTGTTTGTTATTTCAGCTTGCAGCGGCACTAAAACTGCGGCACCGGCAGCACCTGACTCCCAACCAACCCAACCTGCTCCTGCTCCTGCTGCGGCCGGAGAGAAAAAGAAACTGTCGTTATGGTATATAGAAACGGGGAAACGTAAGGAACTGATTGAGGCAACGATTCAACAGTTTATGAAGGATCATCCCGACGTGGAAGTGGAAGCGGTTCAAATTCCTAATGACCCTTACAAAACGAAGTTAACCGTTGCTATGGGCGGCGGGAATCCTCCTGATATTTTCCATTCCTGGGGCGGTGGTTGGCTGAAGCAATTTGTAAGCGCTAACCAAGTGCTGGATTTAACCGGTAAAATCAGCACCGATTCCTTTATCCCTGCCGGGATCAGCTCCGCTACCTTTGATAATAAAGTATACGGCGCACCGGTGGCTTTGTCCTTAGTTCCTGTTTATTACAACAAGGAAATTTTCGCTAAATACAATTTGCAGCCGCCTCAAACTTACGATGAGCTGATGACGATTGTAGAAAAGCTTAAAAAGGAGAATATCATTCCTTTTGCGCTTGCTAATAAAACGAAATGGCCTGCTGCTTTGTTGTTCATGTATTATGCAAACCGTCTTGGGGGTTCGGAAATTTTCAACGAAGCCTTTGAAAGAAAAGGACGCACATTTGATGATGAATCCTATGTAAAAGCTGGAGCTATGATCCAGGAGCTGGTCAAAGCCGGCGGCTTCAATCCAGGGTTTAATGGTATTCAATACGATGCGGGAAATTCACGTCAGTTGATGTATACGGGCAAAGCTGCAATGGAAGTGCAAACCTCCTCGTATATTAACAACGTCCGTACTGAAGCGCCTGACTTTGAGAAAAAATTAGGCATGTTCCCATTCCCGACCATCAACGGCGGCAAAGGGAAAATTACAGACGTAGTCGGAGGAGTATCACCTGTACTTTCCGTATCTTCCAAAACGAAATATCCTAACGAATCCGTTGAGCTGATTAAAGCTTTAACATCCAAGGAGCTTGGACAAAAATTAGCTGACCAAGCTGGCACAATCTCGGCACAGAAAGGTATTACTTACACGGATGCCTTTGCCAAACAATTAAACGACATGTTGAGCAGCGCGACTTCCTTGCAAACGTTCTATGATCAAACGTTGCCATCGGAATTAGCTGAGCTGCATAAAGATACAACGCAAAATATTTTTGGCCAGACCATGACGCCGGTCGAGGCAGCTAAACAAATGGAAGCTAAAGCAAAAGAAGTATTAAAGAAATAAAGTCATTCAAGGGGAGGGATGCCTCCCCTTCTACTATTACACCAAGGAGAGGGGCTTCCCATGAACAGCAATGCCTCGCCACAACATATACGCCGGAAAAATAAGATACAAAACAGTCTATTTTTATTATGGTTTATCGGTCCGGCGCTGCTCGTTTACTTGATTTATGTGATTTATCCCATCTTTGCTACTTTTTACTACAGCATGTTTAAGTGGAGCGGGATTCAGACTGAAAAAACGTTCATTGCGTTGCAAAATTACGTAACTCTATTGTCGGATAACGTTTTTTGGATGACGGTTTCTAATAATTTACTGCTGGTTATCGCTTCCGTTGTTACACAAATTCCGCTCGGACTCGTTATGGCGCTTATTTTGTTTGCTCCGCTAAAAGGCATGCGCTTGTTTCGAACCGTGTATTTCCTGCCTTTGCTGATGTCAACCGTAGCAGTAGGTATTTTGTGGTCGCTGATCTACGATCCGATGTTCGGCGTTATTAATAAAACGTTGGAAGCTATAGGGCTCGGCTCGTGGCAGAACGGTTGGCTTGGAGATACGAAAACCGCTTTTATCGCAGTTATCATTACTATTTGTTGGCAGTACACTCCGTTTTATATGATTTTGTTCCGAGCGGCCATTTCCGGAATCCCGACGGACATCTACGAGTCGGCTGGCATTGACGGCTGCAGCGGCTTTAAAAAGTTTTGGCTTATTACGCTGCCGTTAATTAAACCAACGATTATTACTTCTTCGGTTTTATCAGTAATCGGCTCGTTAAAATATTTTGATTTAATCTTTGTCATGACGGAGGGCGGTCCCTCCAGCAGTACAGAGCTCATGGCCACATATATGTATAAGCAAGCCTTTTCCCAATTCAATATGGGATACGCGAGCTCCATCTCATTTACTATGTTTGTTATCGCATTTGTGGTTGCATTGATCATTTTGGCAGCGGATAGATCCCGCGCGAAGGCAAACCAATAGGAATATGACATAGATAAAGAAAGGGTGATCACTATGCCTTCCATAATAAAGTATACAGGGCTTTATTTGATCGCGGCCATTCTGCTGGTTTTTACAGGCTATCCATTTATATATATGATTGCAACTTCTGTGAAAACACAAGAGCTGTTTTTTCAAAGTCCAACTTCTCTCTGGAGCAACTTTGTGTTTGAAAACTATGCGCTCGTGTTCAAGCTCGGAATCGACCAATATTTTATCAATAGTATATTGATCTCGGTGGTTAGCGTGTTTGCCGTTATTTTATTATCGGCTATGGTCAGCTTTCCCTTGTCCCGCATAAGATTCAAGTTGAATCGGCCTATCTACTATGTATTTCTTGCAGGCATGATGATTCCGGTGCATACCACATTGATCCCGGTTTATCTTCTTACAAAGGAAATCGGATTATATGATTCGTTGTGGGCGCTATTGGGGCCGTATATTTCATTTAGCCTTCCGGTTTCCATCATTATTTTGACACAATTCATCCAGGAAATTCCGCGCGAGCTGGATGAAGCGGCTATTATGGACGGAACCTCGCAGCCGGCATTATTTTGGAAAATCATACTGCCACTGCTTGCTCCGGCGCTTGCAACGATAGGGATCTATAATTTTATTCATATATGGAATGAATTTGTTTTTGGCTTGGTGCTTATCACTACACCTGAAAAAATGACACTGCCGCTCGGTTTACGTGCGTTTTACGGTGAGTTTTCCGTTAACATTCCTGGAATTATGGCTACATTGACACTGGGGACCTTACCGCTGCTAATCGCTTATTTTCTTTCCCAGGAAAAAGTGGTCAGAGGTTTATCAGCCGGTGCAGTAAAAGGATAAGTTTCCGATAGATAAATATATGTTGTTTGCAAACCATTCCTATGATGTATACTATGGGGTATGGTTCTTTTTGCTAGGAATAAAGGATGTGTTTAGCATGAACAGGATTATAGGCGCCTTGCAATTGAACCGGACAAGAGTGCAAATCTTACTTGGCTTCCTGCTGGTTATGATGGTTGTCCTGTCCATTGCAGGCGGATTGGTTTACCGTTCAATATCCGAGTTGTTGGTCCGCAATGCCGAATCCTACGTAGGGGAAACGACCAAGCAAGCCAGTGCCCGCTTGGATGCGGTGCTTGCACAAGTTGACACGCTTAGCTTGCTGCTGATGACGGATGCCCGGATCCAACAGTTATTATACAAAGTTAAACAAGGAGAAACCGTAACGGTTGATCAAAAGCTGTCCGTCCGGCCTATTTTGATCAATTTGATGACCTTTTCTGACCTCATTCAGGGCATTGAGCTGTACGCGGGCGATGAGCCGTTTTATCCGTTGGAAAACCAAAATTTATTGGAACGCATCGGCCAGGAGGCTGCTATTTTCGCCAATTTGAAAGAAGGGCAGCTTGTTTGGGCGGACACAAAGCAAAAGGAGAACGGTCACCTTCTCGCTGTGCGGCAAATCCGGTTGGAGGATGACTATCTGGCTGGAGGAGGATACATTGTCTTCCGAATCAGCGATTCACTTCTTGACTTTTTTAACACGGAGTTCTCTTCAATCAAGGGAAGCACGATGCATTTGTACGACCAGCATCAACAGCTTGTCGCATCCAGCTCTCCCTCGCTGCTGACATCGGTCGATCCGTCCTTATTGCTTAGCCCGGCTCCGCAGGGCACTCATGCCATCATTAATATACACGGGACGGATTATCTTAAGATTATTCGCCAGTCAACGGAAACCCACTGGTCCATACTCATGCTTGTCCCAGTAAGAGCGATTACAGAAGGGCTGCTCGTACTCAAGCAGGCTTTGCTTTGGTCGTTAATTGTCGGTGTTGTTTTCTGTCTTCTGCTTTTGTGGATACTTTCCAGTTTTATTACAAAGCCGATCCGCAGGCTCAGAAATAAAATGCGCATTCCGTTCCTCGGGCTGCCGCATCTGAATGAAGAGGTCTATTTTAATTTTGAAATGAATGAGTTGAATATTTCTTATAACAATCTTGTCCGGGAATTGCATCAGCTGGTGCAAACGGTTTACGAAAAGGAACGCCTCAAAAACCAAGCGGAAATCAAGATGCTGCAGGCACAAATTCACCCGCATTTTTTGTTCAACACGCTCGAATCGTTATATTGGACATTGATAGATAAACAAGAGGAAGAAGGCGCCCAGACGGTTATTGCCTTATCCAAGCTGTTCCGGTATACGATACATGCCGCAGACAAAGATGATTGGGTGAGCTTAACAGACGAAATAGAGCACTGCCAGCGTTATATGGAAATTATGAAATACCGCCTCGGCCATCGTCTAAACTGGCAGTTTCATATCGAACCGCTGACCCAAGAAGTAAACGTTCCCAAGCTGTTGATTCAACCATTAATAGAAAATGCGATACAGCATGGGATTGAACCGAAGATTGGGAATTCATCGCTGCTTGTCTTGATACGGTCCGTCGAAAAGGATGGGGAAACCTTGCTAGGTATACAAGTTAAAGATGATGGCGTAGGAATGGAACGGCATGCTCTTGAAGCACTCAAAAACCGATTGGAATCATCCGGCCGGCCGGATACATCTTCCAAATCAGGCATTGGCCTCTTAAACGTACAGCAGCGTATTAAGCTTTATTACCGCAATCATTATGGAATTTACATTCAAAGCAGCCCGGAGCAAGGGACTGTTGTGGATCTATATCTTCCTTACGGAGTTGAACGCGATGTCTGAACTTCCTTGTATTCTTATAGCCGAAGACGAGCTGCCTACCCGAAACGGCATTATGAAAGCGCTACAAACTTGGTCGGAAGGAAAAATCAATTTGCAAGTGGCGGAAAACGGGATGGAAGCCTTCCACTATCGAAAAACAAATCCAGTGGATTTACTGATCACGGATATCCGGATGCCCGGTTTAAACGGGATACAGCTTCTCGAGAGACTGAAGAAGGAAGGCTTGCAGACAAAATCCATTCTGCTTACGGGGTATGCAGAGTTTGAATATGCCAGAAAAGCGCTGACTCTTGGCGCGGTGAACTATATTCTGAAGCCGGTCGAATTCCAAAATTTAATTTCGGCCGTCGAGGAAGCCTTTGAAGAGAACAAGCTGTGGAAACGGGTCAACCATGATTCTTCCTTCATTGTACCTCAGGTGCTTAATGATTCGATCCGTAAGTCTTTAGTCTATATTTCCGCCGAGTTGTGGAATCCGTCTCTTGGGATCAAGGATGTTGCCGAGCATATTCATTTGAACTCCAGTTATGTTTCGGTGTTGTTTAAAGAGGAAACCGGCTATACGTTCAGTGATTACTTGACCCGGCTGCGGCTCTTCAAAAGTAAGGAATTACTGCTTGGAACCGATATGAAAATATACGAAGTAGCCGAACGTACGGGGTTCAGCTCTTCTAAATATTTCGTGAAGGTTTTCCGTGAGGCGGAGCTTTTGACTCCCAAGGAGTTCCGCAATGAACATAAAAAAATGATGAATAAGAGCGGGTTCGGCCATGAATAGAACGCATAAGCTAAACATGTTGATTGCAGCCGTGCTGTTAGTCACTTTATTATTTACTATATACGGCAGGAGGGATGCTCCTAACGTTTCCCAGTCTCCACCGGCAGCGCCTTCTGTTTCTTCGGCCCCGGTAAAGATTACGTTCTGGAACGTCGAGACCAATGACCTTCGTCAAGCTTTATTAAATCAAAGCATCCAAGCCTTTAACCAAACTCATAAGGCTGTTCAGATCGTACCTTATTTTTATGAAGTGGAAACTTATAAAGCCAAGCTTAAACTGTCCATGATTTCTGGAAAAATGCCGGATTTGTTTTATTATTGGACAGGTGAGTCGTTTAAGTATATGGTTGATTCCCAGATTATAGCCGATTTAACCGAGAAAATGCAGGAAAAGCCCGCTTTTATGAAACAGTTTTATCCGGAAGCGCTGCAATATGCTACTTATTATGACCGGTTGTATGGGCTGCCACACACAACCAGTCATGTCGTGTTCTGGTACAACAAACGAATATTCGCTCAATATGGCATTACGCCTCCGCAAACATGGGATGAATTAATGTCGGCTGCGCAGCAGTTATTAAATAACGGAATTCCGCCGTTTACCGTCTCCGGCAAGGAAAGATGGCCACTTCTCAATTGGTTCGCTTATTTGTCCAACCGTATGGGAGGCTCGACTCCTTTTCAGCATGCAATAAAGAAAACAGGTGACTTTACCGATCCCGCCTTTTTAGAAGGGGCTCAGTTATTTCGCGGCCTGATTACGGCAAAAATGTTCGTGCCTGGCTTTTTAGGCTTGGACGGGCCGAAGGCCGAGGATATTCTTTTAAAAGGTGAAGCGGCCATGTATTTGCAAGGCGATTGGGTTGCGGAAAAAATGCTCAGTAATCCGGACATCGGCTATTTCCGCTTTCCGACGGTTCACGGCAAAGGCGATCCTCAAGTCTACTACGGTGGCTATTCCTCAGGCTGGGCCATTTCAGCAAACAGTAATCGGGATGCGGCCTTTGAGGTGCTTTCTTCAATGTTTAGCATGGAAGAGAGGAAGAAGGTTGTTGAGGCGAGCGGGCTGCTCTCTACAGTAAAAGTTATGCCTCTTGATAGAAATAATATGAACCCACTCGTATACGATTTTGTTACCTTTATTGAAAAAGATCCCGTCGATTTTTTCGGTTATTATGACCAAGAAATCGATCCCCACAGATCTCAGCTGTTATTGAATGCTGTAGTAACGATGGCCAGCGCGCCTACGATGTCCCAGGAGGAGATTGAGGATTTATTGAAACAGATCCGGTAATCTGTATGGCATTTAAACCCAATATGTCGAAAATGAATATTTGTTATATGGACAAGTAAGCATTAACGAAATCAAGATACTTAAATGGTTCTTTGACCAATTATCGGATCTCGATGTAACGCTTCACTATGTTGTGCTGTACGCGAAACCAGACACTCTTACCGCTCGACTTCATCAGCGAGGAGATGCGCAATATATCCACCGCTCGCTCTTCCTTCGGAATAAGTTGATGGCTTCACCGGTTAATGAGCCATTCCTGCTAGACACCGATGGTAAGAAGCCGGATGAGCTTGCTGAAGAAATCATAAAAAATGCCGTATTTCGGATACAGGGTTAGAATAATTATTGGTACGCTTAATGCGCTAGTAAAGGCTGAAAGCTCGGATAACAAAGTAGGTGAAGATTCCTCCGCAAGCTGCTTCGCGGACTTCAAGCTGGCTATGGCTTTATTGTGTACCGCATTATGCGCGATAACCAGCTTGATTTTGTATGTGTATTTGAATTGGAGAAAAGAGTGATTTAATTCATTGGCTATTTCAACACCTCCCATACCGTCAAAGGAGGAAAACAGGCTGCGAGGAGTAGAATAAAAGCTCCTGCAGTCTTATTTCCATTTTGCCATGTTAATTTGGCGTAAATGAATGTGTAGTAAGTTAAATAGAGACAAATCGCAACCGTTATGAATGAAATCATGCGTTAATCCTCCTGCTCGATCCGTTGAGGGGCCATTTGTTTACCGAAGCTTTCAATTTTGAGATCATACTTAATATTAACGCTGGCTTCCGTAAATTTCTTTTCCCAATCGTATTGCTCAAATTCATCCATCGTCCAGAATTGTTTCCTTGCTTCGAGGTACCAAATAAAGGGCTCTCCTTGATAGTTCTTCTGGCATTTGGCAACGATACGCTTCGAAGTATTTTCTAACTCTTCCTTAACGGCTTGTTTCAGCAATTTCTGATTGTTAAGGTCTGAAACGTAGTTGACTAAGCTGGGAATGGACAATATTTGCAAGGTAATGGGAATCTCTACATCAACCTCGGGAGGATCTTTTTTAACATTTATCTTAATTTTGCTATTCTTTTCTTTTATTAAACGGAGCGTTATCCGGTAGTTACGGTTTTGTGGATCCGGAAACGATGACACAAAATTGTGGGCGAGTGCCTTCTTCCTAAGCAGAAGGGCGTGCCGCGTCTCTTCCCCAGTCAATGTGCCGATCATGAGCCCGTTTCTTATAACGGCAGAACCCATAATTTGAACCGGATCACCGGCTTTTTGTGGAATTTCACCTGCTTTATAACTATCTTCATCCTTAGAGGACTGGGCAGCAAGACGCTCCGTCGTGCCATAAATGGCGAGAAACAACTCACCATGCACTCTCTGCATGTACCGATTAAGGGTTGCATAAGGTACGTGGGCGGTATCTCGCCATCTTTGTTGCATGAACGCATAGTACTTGTGAGGACGCGTCTCCAGTTTGGGCTTGTTTTTGTGAATGAACTGAGAGGATTTCTCCCGGGATACCACGATATTGATCTCTCGTCGCAATTCAGGATCGCGCATGGAATAGCCCAGAACGTTTGCTAATAGGTTGGATTTAGCCATCTCTTCCGAGATCACAAGTGTCCGCAGGTGGGCAAAGCTTAGTTTGCGAGTGACTACGCTATTGGCTAGTTCTTTCGCGGCTAGGATATCTGATGCTGAAAAGGTGATCGTATCACTCGGCGGTTCATTGGGGGCATTCCCTTTGTCCGTGGAGCCAACTTGCGGATTCGCGATTTGAAAGGTGACATTCACATTATTGTCTTTGGCGGTATCCAGACCAAGTACGACGACATACGCTTGTTCCTCCAGCTCCAGCTTATCCCAACAGCCGCTAAGCAGCAGAGCCATAGGAATGAGGATGAGGGCTGCCTTAAATTTCATTGTTGTGAAGTTTTCCTTTCCATCTGTCCAAGGCCCAGAGCACAAAGGGGAGCGTGAGTAAGAGTAAAGAGGATCCTTGAAGCAGTATTTCCCTAAACGATGTGGAGACGACGATGTTATCGGGCAATAAGCCGGTTAAAAACGCAAGACCACTTAAGGGCAGCAAAAGCGGCTCAAATTCATCGAGCTGGACTGATCTGGCGAACATCACAGCACATAGGTACAACAGGATGGAAAAGTGGAGTACCGTGCTGATGATCCAAAATCCAAAAAAGAGAGCTTCTACGTTTGTAATCATTTGCCCAACGGCGGCTGTTCTTGCTAATTGATGAAAAGGGTAGACCATATGACTCACGGCAGGGTAATCGAATACAAGCACGAACAGAGCGGTAAAAAAGGCGATCTGTACACCGGAGAAACTAAAACCCACTAAGGCGGAAAATCGAAAGTCCTCATAAGATTTAGCAAAGCAGGCAAAGCAAGTCATCAAGATGGCTTCTCCGAAGATGGAGTTATGAGTCGTACCCTTGATGAATACTTGCTTTAAACCAGGACCGGCAATGGGAAATAGTTGTGCCCAATTCATTTCTTGAATAACAAATAAAATCAGGAAAATCACAATGATTTGAATATAGGGGAAGATGAGCCAAGCGGATCTCCCTAAAGTCTCGAAGCCGCGATTTGCAACAAAATAGCAGACGGCAATCAGTGTTAGCAGCAGATAAAAGAGCGGAGTTCTCGGGTAGTACATGCTGTTCACAATATCTACGTAGTTGCGTGTATTCAAAATGGTTGCCGCAAACATGATGAGAAATAATATAAGCCCGACCGCGGCACCTACATATTTCCCCATCAAGGTATGGAGAAGCTCAATTAATCCTTGACCAGGATGTTTGCTTAATAGTCGAAGCAGAACCAATAATGGCATGCTCACGATAAGGCACGAGATGATCGGGATCATCCACGCTGCATTTTTTCCATAGCTAAAAAATAGATCTGGCGTTGTATCAGAAAATTTGATCCCAATTGCGAACAAGACAACAGAGAGGAACTCTCTTTTACCCAACTTTCCGTCCGAGAGCTTCATTGACGCGAATTCCCCTTTGGTTTATTTCCTCTTACCCGATTGTTGGATTTGGCCGTTGCTGGACGAAGCCACATTTTCCATACGGGCGGTCGTGTAATTAAATCATTCGATGAGCGCGTATAAGGAGCGAGCGGCGATAGGAAAGGAACGTCGAATGATTTCAAAGATACGAGATAAGCAAGCAGAGAGATTAGAAATAGCGCCATCCCATAGAAGCCAAGAAGGGCTGAAATTAAGAGCACTACAAAGCGCAACACGCGCACGCCGAAATTAAAGTTAATTTCGGGAATTGCGAAAGAGGACAAGCCTGTTAGTGCAACTACAATGACCAAGATCGGGCTGATAATGTTGGCGTCCACAGCTGCTTGGCCAAGAATTAATGCTCCGACGATACCAATTGTAGGCCCCATGACAGTAGGGATCCGTATGCCAGCCTCGCGAACTAATTCGAACGCGATTTCCATGATGAGCACCTCCAATAACGCGGGAAAGGGTACCCTCTCCCGCGTAGCGGCAATGGCCAATAATAAATCCGTATGGATCATTTCTTCATGAAAGGTACTTACGGCTACATAGAAAGAGGGAAGCAACAGGGCGACCATAATGGCCAAAAGGCGTACCAAGCGAATAAAATTGCCATAAGCCCATCGAGTATACATATCTTCAGCCGTTTGGAACAACGCCCAGAAGGTAACCGGTACAACTAACGCGTAAGGAGCGTTTTCCATTAAGATTGCAATGTGTCCATCCAAAATAAACGAGCATGCGCGATCAGGGCGCTCAGTTATGATCGTAGAGGGGACGATTGAATAAGGTCTTTCCTCAATATGCTGCGCCAAGATGGATAACGTTTGAACAGAATTACCTCCAACCTGGGTAATCCGATCTTTGACTTTAAGAACCAGATCGGGGTTCGCGACATCCTTCAAATAGACAAGTGAGAGCGGATTTTTTGAACGTTCATCGATGACAACCGTTTCGAAGATCAGATTCTCATTCTTGATATGTTTCCTAAGCAAAGAACGGTTCGTATAGGCGGATTCAACAAACGCTTCCTTTGGTCCGATAAGGACATTTTCGTTTTGAGGGGGAGAAATCGAGCGTGTTTCAAACCCAGGGGTATCCATGCTTAAAGCTTCAGATGACCCCTCAAACAAGATTAAGGTGTTTCCGTTAAATAAAGAATTCAAGCAATCGCGAAAGTCATGCAAGGGATATCCCGTTGCTGTCGTCAGCGCTCCTCTCAGAAGACTTTTGGACAGATCATCCAAAGAAGGCAGGACGAGCGAGGGATCGAGTAAAGGCTCAATGATGTGCTTTTCAATGGTATGGGTATGGGCTGTCCCTTCGATAAAAAAGATCACTGCTTCGCTATTCAGAACAGGGATGTAAATTTCCCGCACTTTTAATGAATTGTTCTCGGGATACGAGAAGGCTTCTTTAAAAGCATTAACGTTAACGGATAAATCCGAGGATAGCGAATGGAAAACATTTTCCTCTCGGTTCTGTGCATGATGTTTTTGCTGCAGTAATTTATTTAAAAAGTTCATACATCCTTGGCTCCAAACATTCGTTGGTTTGGATATTTTGCCCAGTAAAGGATTCGCTATGCGTGAAGGGGGAGGAACCTGCGATCAAATTGCTAAAAAGCTGATGTCTACTTAAAAAAGCCGGATGTGATTATAGACGGTTACTCCAAAAATAGCTGCGATTAAGTAACGACCTCATCGACATATGGGAGGAGTTCATACCCAATGAAGGTAGCAGTGAAACATTGAACTTTGCATATAATCTACCTCTTATTCACTAATGACAACGTTATAGGTAAAGGATATTTGTTTTATATAGGGAGGACTGACATGAGAAAATATATTTCCAATCGCTCTATCATTGACACTGAATGGTCATACTTTTCGAGGAAAATAACTACTTCGGGCCATTCGACTAAACACATAAAATGCGATAATAGCTACAGGCATAGGTTTTAAGGTTCCATAAAGGGGTGTGGAGCGGTGAGTCATATCAACAGAGTGTTGCTTGTAGAACCATCGAAAGAGCATAGGGAGCGGATCAAGTATCTGCTGGAGCTGGATCCGCTATTTGAGGTCGTAGCGGAAACTGGCTGCGGAAGGGATGCGATATCACTAGCCGGTTCATTAAAGCCGGAGGTTGCGCTTGTTGCGGTTGAATTACACGATATGAAAGGTATAAAGACCATTCAAGAAATGAAAAAGATGAATCCCCAAATGATAGTCGTATTGCAAGCGGAAAGCGCTGACGTTGGGCATTTTTTTGAAGCTCTGAAAAGAGGTGCACAAGGTTACTTGCTCAAGTCGCTGCATCCAGCTTCCTTTCACGAGTATCTGAGATCACTCGTGATCGAGGATGTGACTCTGCCGAGAGAGCTCGGATATCAAATTTTAAAGCAATTTGTTACCGAGAATATCCCACATGGCATACGTCCCCTTCTTAGTAGGAAACGGCAGCATTAAGAAATCTGTGTAGAGGATTCAACAATCAAAGAAATCGCCGATCGGTTAGTAATACCGGAAGATACCGTGAAGCTCATACTGATGACCAGAGCATCCTTCCGCAATAATCGTGCCGCTAGCCCTATTCACGCTTGTTTGGGATGGACGAATCAAATTAAAAAGCATCGCGCATTGCTCGATGGACAATGCTTTAATGATGGATCGATATTACTAATTTGAATAATTCTGATATAAACCGGCAAAGCCCACGAGAAATCGTGGGCTTTTTTTCTTGTAAAAGAAAACCCCTGCTAACCGCTACCAATTCACATGTTGGTTAGTATCCCGCAACACTATGAATGGGAATCGATAATTCTGGTGCAGAGGGTACTTCGTGGAAACGGTCGGGCGATATAAGAAAGTGATTGAAGAATACATCCTTAACCAGTTGGGGGAGGACAAAAATTATGAACAACTCACAATGAAAGAGCTGCTGGACCCGCGATTGCCGTCGTTCGCCCTCCAAAGCACTATCGTCGAGCAAAGGGTTCCTCATAGCATTGCAAGCCGGCGTCGCGCAAAGTTCTTCCGACATAGCCCAACTCTCGACGTGCAGCGGTATCGTTGACTGTGAACTCACGCCCGATCATGCGTATCATCGAGCGTGAGATCGGCGGATCGCCGTCTTTCCGCGTCAAGGCCCAGATAGTGTCGAGCAGCCGGCCAATGGCAGAGGCAATCCAGTAGGGCATAGAACGCAGCTTATCGATGGACAGGCCCTGCAAGTTCGCGAGCGAGGAGACGAATTCACGGAAAGTCTGCCCTTCCTGGTCTTTGATGAAGAAGGCATGACCGCCTTCTCCGCGTTCAAGAGCGCATTGTATGGCTTCGACCACATTATCCACGTGGCAGGTTGCAAAAGCGTAGTCTCCGCGGTCGATGAAGGCGAACTGTCCAGATCTGACTGCTTCGGGAAGCGCTCGACTAAACGGATCACCAGGTCCCCAGATAACAGGTGGGCGGAGCGCGATGGTGCGAAAGCCGGGTTTGTTGGCTGCCAGAACCAATGGCTCGGCCCTTGCCTTGCTCGCCAGGTAGGCGGAGAAGTGGTTCGGGTAAGTTGGCGCGCTTTCATTGGCGTCGCGGATCGGCGTACCGCCATTATCCATGAGGATCCCCGCCGCGCTAATGTAGACAAATGTCTTCGCACCGGCGGACTCAGCCGCCTTCAACAAGGTTACGGTGCCATCGACGTTGGTACGGAAGAAGGGTTCGCGAGGCCCTGAGAAGCGGAACAGGGCGGCCGCGTGCACAACCGCATCAATCACCGGCAATATGAGTGGCGTGTTGCTTTCGAGATCCGCATCGACTGGCGTCGCACCCATGGACTTGAGTTTGACTTGAGATGATGTGGAGCGTGTGAGAGCGAAAATCTCGTGACCGTCCTCCACGAGCTTCGTGATCAGGCGGCCGCCGAGCAGACCAGTGCCTCCCGTGACGAGAATTTTCATTGTGTTCTTTCCTTTCTGTTCGGGAATTAGGATGGACCGTATGGCAACCTATGAATCTACTGTATTTTCTTATAGTGTTACACACCATCTTGATAGCAGTATGGATAAAATAGCGTACGGAAAAATAATAAATCCGGCTTGACTTGCACTCAAACCAAAATGCTTCAGTAGTAGCATTTGCGGCAACAAAAAAAGCGTGGCGAAGTTGCCTTCTTTGCATCTTTTGATTTTGGGAAGTTATTTACCTAGCTAGTTTAGCGAAGTGCTCCAGCGTGCGAACCAATTGGGCTGTGTATGACATTTCGTTATCGTACCAAGCTACCGTCTTGACCAGTTGTTGGTTTCCAACCGTTAGAACTTTTGTTTGGGTAGCATCAAAAAGGGATCCGAATGTCATACCCTTTATATCGGAAGATACGATCTCGTCTTCTGTGTATCCGTAGGTTTCTGGATCAGAGGCTTCTTTCATGGCGGCGTTAACTTCTTCGGCTGTTACCATTGTGTTCAAAACGGTAACGAGTTCAGTCACGGAACCTGTTGATACAGGTACACGTTGAGAGGCCCCATCCAGTTTGCCCTTCAGTTCTGGAAGAACCAGTCCAATGGCTTTAGCAGCACCAGTCGAATAGGGAACAATGTTCTCTGCAGCGGCCCGTGCTGCGCGGAAATCGTTTTTTGGATTTGGAGCGTCAAGGGTGCTCTGGTTGCCTGTATAGGCATGAATGGTCGTCATTAACCCGGATTGAATGCCAAACTTGTCGTGCAGAGCTTTAGCCATGGGAGCTAGACAGTTCGTTGTGCAGGAAGCGCCGGAAATAACAGTTTCCGCTCCGTCCAGAATCTCATGATTTACGTTGTATACGATTGTTTTCATGTCGCCTGTTGCCGGGGCGGAAATGACGACTTTCTTGGCGCCGCCCTTTAGATGCAGCTCCGCCTTTTCTTTGGTGGTAAAGAAACCTGTGCATTCGAGCACAATGTCTACGCCAAGCTCGCCCCAAGGGATTTCTTCAGGGTTACGGTTAGCAAGTACCTTAACTTCTTTATTGTTAACAGTGAAGGCTCCGTCATGCACTTCAATTTCACCATGAAAAGTACCTTGCGTTGTATCATATTTGAGCAGATGAGCTAACATCTTAGCGTTGGTAAGGTCGTTAATCGCCACAACCTCCACGCCTTCCACATCTTGAATTCGGCGAAAAGCGAGTCGTCCGATCCGTCCAAAACCGTTAATTCCTACTTTTACATTCATCTGCAAGTCCTCCTATAAGTTCTATTTATTTATTTCAAACAGGCGTATGTCTGCCATGAAATCAAAAAGAAATCAGTTCTTCCATGGTTTATCTTGCGTGCTCAAATTTAAGCACAGAGTGGATGACTCGACTATTTCCTTCAGAACCGGCTTGTTGTACAATTAAAGATACCGATCGGTATCTTTATTATACCAGGATTTAAGTGATTGACAAGGTTTCGGTCATAAAATTATATTAGAATAAATTTTTTTCGGAGGAGACCATGAAAAAAGGAGATCGGACACGAGAACACATCATTATGAAATCGGCTGAAATTTTTAACCAGAAAGGATTTGCCGGTACATCGCTAAACGATATTATTGCCGATACCGGAATTAAAAAGGGAGGTATTTATCGACATTTTTCCAGTAAAGACGAGATTGCGCTTGAAGCCTACAATTACGCTGCCAGTTTGGTCACCAGAAAATTTTCTGAGGCGGTTGATCAAGAGCAGTCCGCGTCAGGTCGGTTGATTGCTTTTTTTCGTGTTTATGAAGATGTTGTCAACAATCCACCATTTATTGGCGGATGTCCCATGCAAAATACGGCTGTAGAATGTGACGATACTCATACAGAGCTTCGTGATCGAGCAAGGCAAGGGCTGAATGCATACTTGGATATTATTAAAGGTATTATTCGTGATGGGATTGAAACAGGGGAGTTTAAGGAAGATCTGGATTCGAATGCGCTTGCTTCATTTGCAATCTCCTTGTTGGAGGGAGGCATTATGCTCAGCAAGTTGGACGGTGATAACAAGCATATGCAAATGAATACAGCAAGCTTCTCAATCTATTTGCAGCAATGTTGCTTAAAGATCCGTTAGCCCGATGGTAAAAGGCAAAAAATAACCCAAGAAAGGATTCGAACAAACATTACGATCCCTCGAAATTATTCGGTTTCCTCACTCAAGCTCATGAATTCGCAGGATTTCATAGTGAAGTTAGATTAGGCGAAGGAGAGAACGAGGAGCTTTCCGCTGGGGGAATTAGAAGAAGCGTGCGCAAACAAAGGTGAAGTGCCCATCACCCATAATGTTCCACATGTGCACATCTCCACTGCACCCTTCTAGATGGGCTTTTTTGAGGCTTTTGACCTCATGCGTAACCCCATCGTACTGAGGCGCTCGTTATAAGAAACGGCAGCGGGCATGTTAGCTGCCGTTTCTTAACTAACGGAAAATATGTTCATTCAGCTGTTTCATCAAGGTCTTCATTGTAAGCCAATATCCCGCGTTTAAAATAATGTAGCTTTTCGTCTGTAGTAGTTTCCATTAGATTGGTCACCAAAAGTTCAACGCTTTCCTTATAGTTTTGGCTATTGTACAGCGCCAAGGCAAGAAATACTTGAATTGCCCTGTTCTTTGGAAATTCCTTCACGCCTCTACGTAGAGTTTCCACAGCTTTTTCGTATTCTCCCAAGTAGCGATATGTACTCCCCAGCCCCATTAGGCATCTTTCTAGATCAGCAGCAGACAGGCCTAATTCAAGTGCTCGCACATAGAATGGAATAGCTTGACGTCCCATGCCAGAATTGTCATGAGCGATTCCGTTTTGGTAGTTGATCTCTGCATTATCAGGGTATTTTGACAATAGTTCTAATAATTGTGCGCGAACCTCGCTTAAGATTGCTTGATCTTGTTTGGCTCGCCCTTCTTCGCGCCGTTCAATCAATTTGCTTAAATCGTTAATTGTCATATGATCACCATCCTATGTTGGGTAGTCTATTAATTTAAGAACATCTTAACATAAGCTTGGTACGCATTGAACGAATGGTTAATACAGCCGTATGGTTATAAATTACGTTATAAAAATTCATGTTGGTAAATCGTATTACTCCTTTCCAGAACGTTCAAAGCTTAATCTTTAAATTTTAATTCCGCAACCCGACCTTTCAGCAAAAGTCATAAGCCTTATGTGCATGGCCCGTCTCCGTGAGAGCTTTGCAGGCAACTGCGGCTTGAAATAGGTAGGGTCTGCAATGGCAGGAGGCCTCTTCGACAACAGCTGGAGAAACAATAGAAGAAGGCGTAGACTTGCTGCACTTGCATAGGACAAAGAAGGCAGGACGCCCGGTGGGGTCCTGCCTTTAGCTTATCTGTTATTATAAGCCTCGGTCATTTCTTGAATAATTTTCTGAACGGTCGGATCCGCTTTCGTCTTAGTGACGAATGCATCCCAAGTTTCCAAAGATTCCTTGCCCATAATGACTTTGATTTTCATATCTTGAATTTTCTTGTTGAGATCCGGACCATTGGTCAGGTTCGTTTGTGAGATTAAGCCATTGGCGACATTTGGCTTACTGAACGCACTGCGATCATCGATAATTTTCTTGCTGCGATCATAAAACTCTTTCGGGATCCCGTTATAATAGGCGCGCTGGTATTTATCGTATTTCTGGATCATTTGCTGCAAATTATTCGTTGTGTCCGGCACATTGTCGGTTTTCGCTTGCTCCGTGGCCACCTTGAAGCCATCTTTGACGGTGTAATGTTTGTCCGGTAAGCCGTACAAAGCCAAATCGGCGACATCATCCTGGTAGGCGCGATCCATGAAGGCCAGAAGTTGCTTCATTTTCGCTTCGGGAACCGTCTTCGGAATCACATACATCCCGAAATTCCCCGGATCCTGGCCGGCGAATTTGTTGCCCTCGGGCGTTGTCAAATACGTCAGCGGATAGGAATCTGCTTTGGGATCTATTTTACGCATCGCATCGGTATATAACCACTGCGGGTTCAGCGCTGAACCAAGCGCACCGGCCTTGCCGCCCATATACTGCTCGCGAGCTTGCGAGTTTTTGATCACGGCAAAATCAGGTGTGAGCACTTTCTCATCATAAGCTTTTTTCAGCCATTCCAACGCTTTCCGTTCCGAGGGCTCTAGATAAACAGGAGTCATCTGACCGTTGACCAGCTTCCAATAGCCGTTGTTGTTGTTAAAGACGTCTTCAATCCAGGTGTATAAACCCATGCCTTCAGCGTCCACTTGACCGGTTAACCCAACGGTATCCGCTTTGCCGTTACCGTCAGGATCGTTCTCCTTGAAAGCTTTCAGCACGGTATACATCTCATCCATGTTCTCCGGCACTTTGAGGCCTAGCTTATCCAGCCAATCCTTTCGCACATGTACGCCCCAAGAGCCTTCGAGCGGTCGGGGGCGTGGAATCCCGTAGTTTTTTCCTTTAATCTTGGCGTTATCCCAAACCGTATTAGGGAGGGAGCTTAATGTTTTGTAATCTTTAATGTAGGGTGTGATATCCCAGAAGGCGCCGGAGGTGGCCATTTGGACGACTTGGGAATCGAAAATGTTCATAACCAGACTGAGGTCGGACAGATCGCCGGAGGCGAGCATGACCTTGGTTTTCTCGGAATACGTATTGACCGGCACCCAAGTTATGTTCAGAGACGTATTGGTTTTCTTTTGGATTTCCTGAAGAATCGGGTTGTTGGGATCGACAGCTTGGGCACCCTGCTGATTGGTGAACATAGAGATTTTCAATGGGCCTGAAGAAGTAGCTGCCGGCTGAGAGTTAGCCTCTTCTTGGCCTGAACTGCAGGCGGTTAGCGTAAGAATGGCTGTAGCAGTTATAAGTGTACATTTGGATAGAAGTCTGATGTTTGTTTTCATTGGAAATACCCTCCCATAGTTAGTTTACCTGATTTCTTCACGCAGCATCACCCTTTATCAACCTTTAATGGAGCCGACCATCACTCCCTTGGCAAAATGTTTTTGGAGCAGAGGGTACACGATCAGAATAGGGACGGTAGCGATCACGACCGCAGCCATTTTCAAAGTATCGGTCGGAATTGGGATCTCCCCGGACATTTGGTTTGCGATTTCCCCGGAGGATGAGGAAGAGGAATCAATTAACAGCATCTGCAAGACAATCTGTAAAGGACGAAGCTCCGGTTTCGTGATGTAGAGCACGGCCGAGAAGAATGTGTTCCAATACGCCACGGCATAAAACAATCCAAAAGCCGCAAGCGAAGGAAGCGATAGGGGAAGAATAATCCGGAACCAGACGCCGAGATCGGAGGCACCGTCGATTTTGGCCGCTTCTTCCAATTCATCGGGGATGCTGTCAAAGAAGCCCTTCATCAGGATGACATACCATCCGCTGGTGAGTACGGGAAGGATCAATGCCCAAATCGTGTTGATCATGTGTAGATCCCGGACGACCAGATAAGGCGGAATAATGCCAGGATTAAACAGGGTCGTCATTAGAATTGCAATGAGGAGAATCCGTCTGCCTTGAAGGCGCTTTCGGGAAAGCGCATAGGCGCCGGCAGAAGTTACGATCAAGCTGAGTGCTGTGCCAACAGTAGCCAGAAATAAACTGATACCCGTTGCTCTCGTGAACACATTGTTGGAGAGCAAGTAGCGGTATGAGGTCAGTGTCCATTTCTCCGGCAGCAGAATAATCGATTTCTGCAGGTATTCAATGGGCGAGGTGAACGAAACCGCAGTGACATAATAGAAGGGGAAAAGCATGATCATGGCGATGAGGATCAAGACGCTAAGAATCGTCCCCTCGAACCATTTATCGGACAAGGTGCGTTGGTTCATGGCAAGATCTCCTTTCTAGTAAATGCCGTCTTCACCAAATTTTTTGGCAAGACGGTTGGTAAGGACAACAAGGATAACGCCTACAATTGATTTGAAAAGACCGACTGCCGTGCTGTAGCTGAACTGAGCCTGCTGGATGCCGCTGCGGTACACGTACGTATCGAAAACATCGGCAACATCGGAGACCGCACCGTTCATCATGAGATAGACTTGTTCAAAGCCGACATCCATCATATGTCCGATCCGTAAGATGAGCAAAATGATGATGACGTTCCGAATGGCCGGCAGCGTGACATGCCAGATTTGGCGAAGCCGTCCAGCGCCGTCCATGCGGGCCGCTTCAAATAGCTGTGTATCAACGGAAGCGATCGCCGCGAGGAAGATGACCGTCCCCCAGCCAACCTCCTTCCAGATGGACTGCAGCGTTAGCAGCCCCCAGAACATACTCTGACTTGTGAGAAAGTCGATTTTCTCGTATCCCATCGCTGCGATCAGTTTATTGATAAAACCGCTTGAAGTGGAGAGCATGAGATACGTAATGCCGACGATGATGACCCAGGACAGAAAATGCGGCAAATAAATAATGGATTGAATGATGCGTTTGACCCAATCTTTCCGGACTTCATTCAGCATGAGCGAGAGCAGAATGGGCATGGGGAAAAAGAAAATAAGATTCAGTAAATTAATGGCAAGCGTATTGCGCAGCAGCTGAAAGAAGCTGTCGTTGCCAAAAAAACGTTCGAAATGTTCAAAGCCTACCCAGGGACTTGCCCAGAAGCCGACGTATGGCGTGTAGTTCTTAAAGGCAATTAAGATGCCCCACATCGGAACATATTTGAAAATCAAGAAAAACAACAGCATGGGGGACGCGATGAGATAGAGCATGTGATCTCGCTTTAATCCTTGCCATGTGCGGCGCCATCTGGATACCGGGGGGGCGGTGATCAGGATGTGCTCGCCGTGGGAAGCTAGTGGCACTGTTTTGGACATATAGGTCTCACCTTTCTGTGGGGTGGATGCGGTGCTTATGGGATCACTATAGGTTGAGCCTGTATTTCCGGCAATTAGAAACATATTCTCGCTGCATTTCCTCGCGTAGCACTATTATTCTGAGGAATTTCCTGCGATTAGACTTTTATTCTTCGGGTGATTTTCGACGATTCCGCCCTTTGCAGGGGGGAGGTTTTCCGATATGATGAATGTACCTTAGGATTGGAAGCGTTTCACTTATGTTCAGCAAGTGAGGAGTGAGGAGCTATGCGCAAGCCTTATTACCGCAGAAAAGAATGGATTATCGCGATGCTCAGCGCCTGCTTGCCGGCAGCGATTATCGGTATTATTCTGTATGTGCTCGGCACGCAGCAGATTGAGAAGGAAGCTCAGAAAGCGCATCAAAACCAAGTTTCCTACGCCATAGAGCGTATTAATGAGAATTTAAACCATCTGGAGCTTATCATGGCTCAATGGTCCTTCAATCTGAACTTAGGCAGTTCCTTCTCAGAATTGGACGTCTATGAAAATTTCAAGAGCACCCGATCGATCTACCAAGCATTAACCTGGATTAAATCATCGGATCCGTTAATCGGTGAAGTCACCTTATACTTGGATAAACAGCAGATGCTGATCAACGAAAATACCGGCATTCACGTTATTTCATCGACTGATGAGCTTGAAGTGTACCGTACCCTGGCTTCTTACCAACGGGACGTGTATTGGACTAATCAGTTATCCGCAAATAGCGAGATGGCGCCGTTCTCGTTAATTGTCCGGATTCCTGGCGGCCTCGTGCAGACGGAAGCTGCGCTGATTGTGGAAATTAATGCGAAGAAGCTGAATGCGCTCATTTCTGAACTGGATGCTGACGGAACGGGTGCGACCGTGTTATTGCAGCAGGATGGCGGCATTATTTCGCTAGGACAAGACAGCATCGCACGGCCGACGGATTTGGATCTAACGTTGATGCGACTGGTTGACTCGGGGGGCGGCACGGAACAGAGCTCCTCGATCCAGACGTGGAACAGCGAAGCTTATTCGGTGTCGGTCGGCCAAATGAAGCGTATCGGTCATCTCTGGACGATTGCGTCCGCAACGCCGCTCGATCAGATGACGAAGCCTGTACAGCGGCTCTCCCGCATTATCATGCTAACAGGCTGTCTAGGCATTTTCCTTGCGCTGATGCTGTCTTGGTATTCGTATCAACGGATGTACAATCCGATCAACCGCTTAATTCAGCAATTGAAGCCGGGGCGTTCCGGTGGAGGATTGGATGAATTTGATTACATCGCCGATGAATGGAAGCATCTCTCAAGGGAGAGTCAGATATTGCAAGCACGCATCGATCAGCACTTACCTTCGCTGCGTGAAAACTTCTTACTTCAGCTGATGCAGGGCAACTTGTCCTTACTGAGTGAAAGTGAATTGGCCGAAAGGGTTGAGCAGCTTGGCTGGGAGGCGGATGACCGTGTGTACGCGGTCCTGGTGCTGCAAATCCATGGGATATACCGATCGGAAGGGAAATTCTCGCCGGGGGACGAGCCTCTAGTGTCTTTCGCAGCCATGAATATTGTTCAAGAATTGATTAAGAACAAGGGGATCGATGGGGACACGGTCAATTTCCACGACCTGACTCTAGGCGTTCTTGTACGGCAGCCGGCAGATATGTCGGAAGAACATTCGCGGACCGACCTCTTCCATCTTGCGGAAGAATTGGCGCATACGCTGAACAGCCTGCTGAAGGTGGAAGTGACCGTTTCCGTCGGCGGCCGAACGGAAGAGCTGCGCAAGTTGGCTCATATGTTCGATGACACGCGAAACGCGCTGGCTTACCGCAAGCATGATGAAGCCCAGCAAATTCTGGACGCATTGGATATAATTCCTGGCGGACAAGATGCAATTGCCTATCCTTTTGAAGAGGAAGCGGCGATTCTGAAGGCTCTCCGCTCGGGCAACGAGGCGGAGCTGGTTGAACTGCTCGACCATTTCTTCCTTATGCTCAAAACGGGCTTGGATACCGAACTCGGCGTTCGGCAAGCGCTGATGCAGTTGTGCGGCAACATCCACAATACCATCATGCTATCGGGGTATAATCCGCTTCAGCTGAATGACGGCTTGGATATGTGGGAGCAGCTTACCGCGATCCGAGAGCCTGAAGCCATCGTGAGCTGGATCAAGCAATATATAGTTGCTCCGTATATCGTCCGACTTCACAGCACACAGGACATGCAGCTCAAGCGTCTGGTTGAGAATGTGCTGTCGACAATTCACACCAGCTATGCCCATGACATTTCGCTGGAGTATTGTGCGGATGTGCACGGCACCTATGCCAAGAAGCTGAGTCTGGGTTTTAAGCAGGTTACCGGTCAGACGTTTATTGATTATTTAACGCAGTACAGATTGACGAAAGCCAAACAGCTGCTCGTCGAGACCGATGAGAAAATCAATGATATTGCCATTCGTGTCGGTTACCAGCCGCCTTATTTTAACCGTCTATTTAAGAAGTATGAAGGCATGACCCCTGGTCAGTATCGAGAAAAGGCGGAAATACATGAACTATGAATTTTTGATCGGGTTTACGCCGCGGATCTTGGATGTGGTGGAACGAAATGCTGCATACTGGCGCGAATTCCGTTATGATCTGATTCGTGACCATACGAGATTACACACCTTTTCCTATGTTTTGGGAGGCGAGGGGGTGCTGGAGCTTGAAGGGGAAAAGCATACGCTTCGCGCAGGTGATCTGTTTCAGGTGCGCCCGGGCACATTTATGCGGATTACGACGACTCCTGAGCAACCGGTTTGTTTTATTTCCTTTCAATTTCATTACCGAATCACGCATTGGGAGAACGGCGAGATGCTGCAGACGGTGTGCGGTGACAGGTTGCCGGTCAGTGGGAACTACGCTCCTATCGGCCAGATGGCGATCGAAGAAGGATTTCGTAATGGACTTCAGATTTGGGAGTCCAAAGAAGACGGTTATGAATGGCGCGTGAAGCTGGAATTTCTGAACGTGATTCAAAAGGTCAATGAATTAACGAACATGGAACATGAAGAAACGCCGACCGTCATTGCCGTACAGAAGGCAACCGCTTATATAAAAAAGCATTTTCAACAACCTATTTCCAGGGAAATTGTCGCCGAACACGTATCGTTATCGCCCGGATACTTATCCATCGCATTTAAAAAGTATATTGGTCTGGGTATCGTCGCTTATATTGTGAAAATGCGCCTGGATCACGCCAAGTATTTGTTGAAAAGCAGTAAGCTGCCGATCCGGGATGTGTCCGATGCTTGCGGCTTTACGGACTCTTTTTACTTCACCCGTGTGTTCAAAAAAGAAACAGGTATGAGCCCGCGGGACTACCGGAATTCATAAAGGGATCCACATAACAAAAATCCAGTTTTTCGAAATTTTTCTTCATGTACCTTTCGTTGTCTGACCTATATAGTTGTATCTATAAGCAATGACAACCTTTTCATGAAGGAGCTGCTGAACATGAGTAAACCTAACATTATTGATGCAGATGTGCATAATGCGATTGGGAGTTCGAAGGATCTGCTTCCCTATCTCCCGAAAGTATGGCACGATTACTGGCTCTCCGCAGGTCCTGCCTACGGCGGAGGGTGGCATTCTCCCGTCGGTGTAATGCGCAAGGACGCCATTCCGCCGGGCGGCGGCATGCCGGGGAGTGATCCGCAGCATATGCTCAAGCATCATTTTGATAAATTTGGGATTGATTATGGAATATTGACGGGTTCGGGCATATTGGGCATCTCCCTTAATCCGAATCCCGATTACGGCAATGTGGTCGCAAGTGCGTACAATGATTGGCTGGTGGAAACTTGGTTAAAAGCAAGTCCGGTCTATAAAGGTTCGATCCTGATCAACCATGCAGACCCGCTAGCGGCGGCGAAGGAAATCGATCGTATGGCCAAGCACAAGGATATGATTCAGGTGATCATGTGCAGCGGTTCCCGTATGCTGTTCGGTCAGCGCTTCTATCATCCGATTTATGAAGCGGCCGAGCGCAACGGACTTCCGGTTGCTGTGCACCCGGGCACCGAGGGACGCGGCATCGCCGGAGCGCCGACGCCATCCGGCTATCCTACTTCGTATCTGGAGTGGCATAATATTCTGCCTACCAACTATATGGCGCATGTGAACAGCCTCGTATGCGAAGGGGTATTCGAAAAATTTCCGAAACTTAAATTTGTAGCCATTGAAGGAGGCATCGCTTGGCTTCCGCACCTGATGTGGCGGATGGACAAAAATTATAAAGGCTTGCGCGACCTTGTTCCATGGCTCAAACGGTTGCCTTCGGAGTACATCAAGGAACATGTCCGTCTGACGACACAACCGATTGAGGAACCTTCCAATCCGGAACACTTGAATCAAATATTTGATATGATCGGCGGCGACAATATGATTATGTTCTCTTCCGATTATCCGCATTGGGACTTCGACAATCCGAAAATGGTCCTTCAGCCGATCCGCAAGGATCTGAGAACGCGGATTCTGGTGGAAAATGCATTGGAACTTTATGGCGCGCATACCTTTCCTGCGCTGAAGCAGGAGGTCTGATCCGATGAGTAAAGTGAAAAGTAGATATGAGGCGGCAACCGTCCAGGAACTTCAGGATAAAGGGCGTAAAATCATAACGCTTAACGGCATTGAAATAGGTGTTTTTTATGTGAATGGCAGCTACTACGCTTGGCGAAATCTATGTCCGCATGCGGCCGCTCCCGTGTGCGAAGGGGTCGTGTGCGGTACGCGGCTTCCATCCCTTGTCTATGAGTATGAGTACGGAAGGGATCAGGAGATTCTCCGATGCCCATGGCACGGCTGGGAGTTCGGTTTGACGGACGGCAAGCATTTGGTTGAGAGCGGCGTAAAGCTCCGCGGCTACGAAGTGGAAGTAGCAGGTAATGACATTTATGTGTTGATGTGATGGATTACAAATCGTCCCGATCCTTGGATTAGGACGATTTTCTTCGTCCAATGGAAAAGGCTGGGAAGGGAGGACGCCTTAACATGGGAAAGATTCTGCTGGGTCATTGTGTGGAAGCAATGAACGCTGATTTGCCGGGGCATTGGATTCGAAAACGAGCGTAGAGATTTTGGATCTTCTTAAGAGGTTTAATGAGCAGGGGAGGACGATTGTGTTCATTACGCATGATCGGCAGATTGTGCAGCAGGCGAAGCGCATTTTGCATTTTCGGGATGGGAAGTTGAGCATTGCTGTAATTGCTCCGTTGTCCGAAGATCTCTTAAAGCATTCATTAATAATAATGATGCCCTTCCCAGGGTGTTGCTATCTTTATAAACCAGACCAATTGCGACAGTGGGGTCTATATCGACAAAAGGCCTAATGACTAAGGTGTTTTCTAGTTCCAAGCTTTTATACATAGGAATAATACCAATACCGAGACCAGCTTTGACCATTTGCCGAATCACAGAAAAACTTCCCACCTCCATACCAAAAAAAGGATTTTGGCCACTCTGACTTAATATCTTCTCTGATATTTCTCTATAAATACAGGTTTGCTCTTTAAGCAGAATGGTTAGTCCGGCAAGGTCGTTCACCTCGAAGCAAGTTTTTTTGGCCATTGGGTGATCAGTTCTCATCAATACCCCCAATTTTTCTTCAATGAGCGGTTCAAACTCCAACATGAGGTTTACTGATGGAGATGCGCATAGGCCGAAATCCAATTCACCGGATCGAACTCTCTCCGCGATCGATTTACTACCGCTAATTTCCATAGATAACTGCACTTGCGGACGAAGTTTACAAAAATCAGCTACGATAGTCGCTATCGTTTGGCTCGCGATAGGTTCTATAGCGGCAAAACGAATGGCTCCGCCATTTCCCGTACCGAAATCGGAAATTGTCTGTCTCATGGATCCTATTTTTTTCAGTAAACCAGATGCTTCTTGATAGAGCCATCGGCCGGCTTCAGAAGCAACCATGCGTTTGCCGTCACGAACGAATAAAGAGACCCCTAGATCAGCTTCAAGACGCTGAATCTGAAGTGTTACTGTAGAGGGTGCAAATTGGAGTTCTTCAGCAGCTTTCTGAAAGCTTCCAAGACGCAAAATCGCTTCAAATGTTGTTAATGCTCGCAGATCCATGTTCCCACATCCTTTTGTTTAATAAAAATGAATAATTTGTTCATACAATTCAATTTTACAAAACTTTAACACCGAATTACAATAGCTACAAGAACAATTTTTAGGCAGGAGGGATGCTATGGATTTAGGTTATAAATCGGCATTCAATCGAATTACCTTATGGGCATCACTATTATTTGCTGTAATCCTTGGATTTTCAAGGCTATCGTATGGATTGTTCTTACCAGGGATTCAAAGGGAAATTGGGGGAAGCTACGCTGAATTAGGCATACTGGCAACCGTCAATTTTATAGGTTACTTTCTTGGAACCCTGTATTTACCGCTAATTATTTCCCGGTTTCGGCATAAAAAGAATGCAATCAATAGAATATCATGTTTGTTACTTGGATTGGCCATGATAGGCTCAGCGTTTAGCGATCATTTCATTCAGCTTGGACTATGGCGGTTTATGATTGGTTTTTTTTCAGCATCGGCAACGGTGTTGGTCTTGTCTATTGCTACGGACGCCGTTCAACCCCCTGAGCGAGGAATGGCTTCAGGTCTAATATGGTTAGGTGGATCTGCCGGAATTCTGATTACAGGCTTATTCGCTCCATATATCATAGAGCCTGCTCATTTAGATGGTTGGCGCTATGCCTGGATGGCCATGGGAATCTTCGGGATTCTTGCTACAGTGGGCTTTGAGCTGGTAACAAGAAAACAAATTTTTGAGCGTACCCGATTCACAGAACTTGAATCGAATTCAGGGGAACAAGAACAAGTGAGTGTATACAGACTCATGTTTAGTCCTAATCATTTTTTATTCTTGCTCGGATCTTATTTCTTCTTTGGTTGGGGCTACATTATTTATTTCACATTTTTGGTTCCTTATCTCGTGAATAAAGGAATTCCATCGATCTATGCTGGACTCATTTGGTCCGGTATCGGAGCCGCAGGTTTATTCAACGGTTGGATTGGAGGAAGGGCTATTGACCGATGGCCAAGCGGGTATACGCTTGCATTGGGGTTAGCAATAGGTACAACTGGTGTATTAGCAGTAACGACAAATCGTATTCTGCTTACTTCAATAGGCGCAGTAGTTATTGGGTTGGTTTCTTTTATTACCCCGCCGTTGATGACGACCGCCCTGCTTCGTCGTTATGTACCAAGTAGCATTTATGCGGTATGCCTAAGCGTAGCCACTGCTACTTTTGCAGCAGGGCAAATTATAGGTCCCATGGTGGGAGGTTGGGTTGTCGATCAATACGGTTTGAAATTTGGCGTAACATCCAGCTCTCTATTTATGGCACTTTCCGCCTTGTTTGCTTGTTTATACGGAAGGAAGCAAGGAGTACTAGAGACACCTACATTACTTTCAAAGAGTATGGATAACTGATTCGTTTTTAAGAAGATTATTTTATAAAGGGAGAGAAAAACGATGGAGATTTTACACGATATTCCGGCAATAAGAAAATATTATAACTCAGGTAATCTTAAGCTTTCCTACCTTGATTTTGGTGGAGATAGTAATAAAGTTCTTGTTATGTTACATGGTTATATGGCGAATGCGAGAACATTTTCGGAGCTGGCTGTCAAATTTAAAAATTGGCGGGTTATAGCTGTAGATCAGCGCGGACACGGATGGAGTGAACATCCTTCTGGCATGGAATATGCAAGAAATGATTACATCAATGACCTATTAAACTTGATTCAAAATGAACTCGAGGGACAACCGGTAACCCTACTGGGACATTCTCTAGGTGGGTTGAACGCTTATCAATTCGCAGCTCGTTATCCTGAATGGGTCGAAGCCGTTATCGTTGAGGATATCGGTGTGGAAATAAACGGTGACTTCTCATTTGCCGACAAGCTTCCATATCGTTCGGCCTCTTTAAAAGAACTAAGAGATTCACTTGGGAGTGTAGGGCTGCGAGCGATTGATTATTTTTCAGAAAGCGTGTTCGAGGATGAACGGGGATGGGGGTTCCGTACAGATGTAAAGGGGCTGCAAGTTTCCGTACCCCAATCTAATGGGGTCTGGTGGGAAGATTGGTTATCTTCTAATTGCCCTATTTTGCTGATTCATGGTAAAAAAAGCTTTTTTCTTGACATCAAACAAGCAAAACAGATGGAAATTCGAAGACCTAACACTAAGCTTGTAGTTTTCGAAGAATGTGGTCATGGTGTTCACTCTGATGATTTAGAAGGTTTTTATCATGTTGTAAATGATTTTCTTACTGAAAGAAAATGAAGTTGTTAGTTGAAGTAACGGGCAGAAGAAAGAGTAATATTACGCAAGAAAATTTGTTATAACGTGTAAAACATGATGGGAGAGTGAGATCAATTAAACCAACATTAGAAAGCCTAAACCATTGGATCACTGAATTACCAGCAAAAATTTATGCAATGCAAATGGTCAAAGAAAGAAATACTTGGACACTTGTCCGACTCCGCACTCAACAATCTTCATCGATTCGTGCGTGTTCAGTATGAAGATCAAGATGCATTACCAAGCGCTCGCGCCGCCGTCTACTGCGTAGTTAACGCCTGTAATGTAAGATGCACGGTCCGAAGCAATGAAGGCCGCGAGTTCCGCGAGCTCATGTGGTTGGCCGAACCTCTTCAGAAGCGTCTTACTGGTTATGGCATCCCGAGCCGCTTGGTTGTCACCGAGGTCGCGGTCGCTGGCTGGTGTCAAAAATGGCCCTGGACTGATCGCCACCGCGACTCACCAGGTGTGGCCAAGCGTATTTTGTCACAAAAAAAGGAATGTTGAGTTCTCCGGCAATGGTCACCCGCCAATCCTCGATTGAGAAATCAGGCATACAGCCTCAGAATTGCGCCCTGGGCGTGTACTCCCTATAATAATTGCTATTTTAACCATCGAGAACTCCCTTTACCGTTTTTTTTTATTTGCTGAAGTTTTTGTTCCCATTGCCATTATTCTTAATCCAAGAACGGATTTTTCGTTGCTGCTTCGTGTTTATAACGGTGTAGATTGTTCAAAATATTTCGATTTGACACGTTTTAAACCTATGCTATTCTTAATAGAGAACCCACACATACATATCTTATATGCATGTCTCTCTCCAAGATCTTCACATCAATCTGCTTACATAATGAATATTTCCATTTGAAAAGAAAGGAAGTAATCGTTTGATGAGTGGTTTCTCGAAGTATATAGGCGGGATTTCCATTAGAAACAAAATATTCATAGCGAATTTATTAATTATTGTCGTATTTATTTCTACCCAGTCGTACTTTGCCAACACGATTTCACAGAAAGCCCTTATCGAGAAAGAGATCAATAATTCATCGCGAGAGCTTGTGCTCATCAAAAACAACCTTCAAACTTTGATAGCTACAATTGAAGATTATTCCAAAATTTTGGCCAGCGATTATCGGTTGCAGAGCGTGCTTTATAACGATTTTTTATTAAATAGTGAATTCAATGCAAGCAGGCCGGTTGAAGGATTAAATAACCTTTCAATGAAAAAGACTCTTTCAGAAACGATTAGCAATATAGTGGAGCCTAACACAAAAATTAAAGCGGTAAGCATTCTCACCTCGAATCATCACTGGGTGGACGTCGGGTTTGCCGATAACGCATATGCTTCCCGTATATTCGGTGACGATTATGGAGCGGATGATCGTTTCTACTTACCCACTTGGACAAGCTTGATCAAATTCGGATTTTTGTATGAAGGTGAGCACAACGTAATTGCGGTTTCCAAATCGGTCATTCATAAAGATACCGGTAAAATGGTTGGCAGAGTTTTTTTGTACGTGAAAGAAACGACGATTGCTTCAATTTACGAAGGGGAAAATAAGGGAGGGGAATTTTATATCGTTGATTCTGCCGGCCGAATTATTTCCTCACAGAATAAAGCCATGTTATACCGGGATTTCAAGGAAGCCGTCTCCATAACCATTCCCGAGAATGGTAAAGACACAGCCTTTACCCAAGGCAGCGGAAGCAATGAAATGTTGATATTCACCCAGCGCTTCGAACCGTTGAAATGGACAATTGTAAGCGTTATCCCTATGGATGATATTTCTTCAGATCGGAAACAAATCAATCAATTAATGATCGGAATCGGCGCAGCATGCCTGCTATTAGCATTAATTGTGTCCTTTCTATTGTCGGGATCGATTACGCGACCCATCTTCCAGCTTGCTAAGACTATGCGAGAAATCCGGACGGGGAAGATGCAAGTCAGAAGTACTTACCAATCAAAAGATGAGATCGGATATTTAAGCGAGGGCTTCAATAACTTAATGAATCGTATTGAAGCGCTTATGGCCGAAAACGTCGAGAAACAAAGGACAAAGGCCGAGATCGAATTTAAATTGCTGCAATCGCAAGTAAAGCCTCATTTTTTGTACAACACGGTTGAAACCATTATTTCGCTCATTAAGCTGGGCTTAGGGAAGCAAGCCATACAGGCAGCCCAATACATGGCGAATTTCTATAAGATTTCGTTAAGTAAAGGTAACGATATCATATCGATTGGCGAAGAGATGCGTTTAACGGAAAGTTATTTGGAAATTCAGCAGCTGCGTTATGTTGAATATATGACGTATACGATGGAAATTGACAATGAAATTCTGACGTATTCGATTCCTAAGTTGACCCTGCAGCCAATTGTGGAAAATGCCATCTATCATGGATTGAAGCTCAAAAAGGAAAAAGGAATCATACGCATTACCGGAAAGCGAAGCGGCAACAATGTGGAAATTGAAATTTACGATAACGGGGCTGGTATGCACAATAATCAAAGTAAGGCTATAATGGCGGGATCCAGTGCTCTTGATGAAGCTGGGGGATTTGGAATTAGAAGCGTATCCAATCGGATCCAAATGCTGTATGGAGAAAGATACGGACTCCAAGTTGAAAGCGAATTCGGCGTTTATACTAAAATTAAAATCGTATTGCCTCTTCGACATCATTAGCTCCTGCTCGCATCCATGAGGCTGGCATTTCTATTATCCGCAAGATAAGGATTGAATAGAATAGGGGGAAATACCATGTACAAAGTACTTATCGTCGATGATGAATATTACTTTAGGCAAGCCTTGAAGATTTCGCTGCCGTGGAGTGAGTTGGGCTTTCAAATCGCGGGGGAAGCGAAAAACGGGGCGGAAGCGCTGGAGCTAATGGCTGAGGTAGAGCCTGATGTCGTGTTGGTGGATATGAATATGCCGATAATGGATGGATTGGAGTTTATACATAAAGCCAAAGAGCGCGACCGGAAATCAAAATTTCTGGTGTTGTCAGGCCACAGCGAATTCGCGTATGCCAGACAGGCCGTGCAATTAGGCGTTATGAATTACGTGTTGAAGCCTATTAACGAAGAAGAACTCCAAAGCTCCTTACTTGATATAAAGGAATTGATACGAACCGAGCGTCTTGGCAAACTTGAGTTGGACGATTTAAGAAAGCAGGCGAGCGAAGGCTTGTCTGTCATGAAGGAGCAAGTGCTGAACGGTTGGCTGCAGGGCAACGGTATCTCTAGATCCAATTCCGAATGGGATCGGTTAAATGATTTGGGAATAAAGTTGGAAGGGTTGCATTATAGGGCAATTGTGGTCGATCTGGATTCAAGTGATGAGAGGAATCTTGAGGAGGATATGCGGATACGCAAAGCCAAAGTACAAGAAATCGCTCAAAATAATATGCAGAGCGCCTTTCAGTGTGTCGGCTGTCATGATCATGAGGCTCACCTGGTTCTGATCATAGGATCCCCTGACGGCAATTTCAATAAGCTGGAAACAATTTGCGAACGGATTCGATTGAACATAGAGAACGACTTGGGCTGTACGGTAACAATTGGTTTAGGAAATGGCTGCGAAACGCTTGAGTCGATTTCGGCATCGTACAAGGAAGCGTTGATCGCATTGAAGCAGCGGTTTGTATGGGGCGGCAACAAAGTGTTCGCACATTCCTTGATTGCGGAAACCGGGATAAAGGTCGGCTTGTTCTCGGTGGAAAAAAGAAGCGGTTTGCTAATGTCTATGCGGATCGGGAACATGCCCGAGACGGAAGAGTGGCTCTCGCGCTTTTTCCATGATTCTCGCGTACAAAAAGCTTCTATGGAAATGCTGCTCCTCGCTGGAATCGAAATCGTAGCCACATGTCTGGAATTTTTGGCCGAAGCGTCCCAAAACTCTGAAGATGTCTTCCGAAATACGACACATCCCGATTTGATACAACACGTTCAGAGGATGAAAACCTTCAACGAGTTGGAGGATTGGATCCGTGCTTTCATTCTAAAGGCCATGGATCATGTGCATAGCCGCAAAACCAATAGAGCCGTAAAAGTTATAGAGGAGGTCAAAACGTATATTTCGAGGCATTACGGCAACGAAGAACTGCGAATCGAAGATATCGCAAAGAGCGTTCATATGAATTACAATCATCTTTGCTTCGTGTTCAAAAAAGAAACGACTTGTACAATCAATGACTACCTGACTGAAATACGGATTATTAAAGCTAAAGAACTTTTTGATCAGGGAGAGAAGGTTATCCAAAACGTAGCGAATCAGGTGGGATATGCGGACGCCAACTATTTCAGCAAATGCTTCAAAAAACAGATAGGCATCACACCTAGCAAATATGTGAATCAAATCAGTTAGACTATATACTTCCATGCAGACGTTAGGGGGAAAGTGAAAACTTTACCTATAACGTCTATTTTTTACCGTTAATTTTACTACTGGTCCGAGAATAATCTCTGTACTAAAATTGGCAATATTCGTAAAATGAACTCAAGGTTGATACCGCTTTCAGGATCTGAAGTCAATCTGATATCCGCTTTCACAAATAGGGGAGGTAAACAATGAAAACGAAGTCAAAGACAGCAGCTATGTTCCTTATGGCAAGTACTCTTCTGGTTGCAACGGCTTGCAGCAGTGGGGATGAAACAAAGTCCAGCCAGCCGTCTGACAATCCATCACCCTCGGCAACAAGTAAGGAGGATAACAAGAGTACAGCGAAGACGGACAGCAAAAAAATCAAAATGAAAGTCATAACGATTACAACAGACGAAAATCGCAATAAAATTATGGAAAAATTTATTAAACCGAATATTGCTACAGCGCTTCCCAATCTTGAAGTCGAGTTTGAGCCCGGCGGCGGCGGCGAGGATATGGCAAACAAATTGAAGACGTTGAACGCATCCGGGGATATGCCGGACGTATTCTGGAATGACGCGGGCTACTTTACGCCGTTGAAGAGCACAGGCAGCATTCTGGATTTGACACCATATATTACGAAAGACGGTTTCTTGGACAAATTCGCGGTACCAGATGCATTAAAGCATGTAGATAAAGGGATTTATAGTTTATCTTCCGGAGCGGATACCTATTTCACCCCTGTCATCTTCTATCATAAAGATATGTTCGAGAAAGCCGGGGTTAAAGTGCCAACCACGTTTGATGAGTTGATTCAAATCTCGAAGACGCTCAAGAGCAAAGGCATGGTACCGGCTGTAACTCCTGGCAAGGACGGGTGGGGACCGAAGCTCTTCATGCTGCAGCAAATGATTCAAACCGGAGATCCGCAGGCGATGGCAGACCTTGTCAGCAACAAAACGGACTTCAACAATCCATCCGTCAAGGAAGGAGCGGCTCGCATCGAAAAACTGGTCAAGGAAGGCGTGTTCCCAGACGGAATAGCCAATATAGATTACGGTCCAGCGATGGAAATGTTTACATCCAAAAAGGCGGCTATGTTATGGCAGTTTACTTGGGAGTTGCCAAATCTCGCAAAAGACGAAACGGTCGATTTCTTCCCATTTCCAAGCGCCAGTGATAAGTATAACCCTACAAAGAATGTACAGTTCTGGGGTTCTCCGGTTAACGGTTATGCGGTCAACGGCAAAACCAAGAATCCGGAAGAGGCCGTCAAACTTGCCGAATTTCTAGCCATGGCGGATGCATTATACTTTGAATCTACCGGTGCTCCTATATCTTTGAAAACAGGAAACAAGGCAATGGATAGGAGCCCGCTTATGCAGAAGTTCGTTGACTGGTACAATCCGATTCCCAATAAAATCCCATCCTGGGCTCTTAATTCGCTAGATGCGAAGACGTCTGCCGAAATATCTACGCAAGGAGCGAATTTATTAACGGGCGAGTACTCAGCGGATAAATTTAATGATGCGATGAACAAGATCTGGAGCCAGAATACGTGGTTTGCCAAATAAAAAATAATTGAATAGCTAAATCCCCTTGGGATAGATCCAAGGGGGTTTAGACACAAATTAAATGGTGGAGAGAGCGATGAACAAGTACTTTAGCACCAAAGTGTCTATCTTTGTGTTTGCTTTCCCGGCATTGCTGCTGTTTACCTTATTCTGCGTATACCCTTTGCTGCCGGAGATCTGGATGAGCTTGCATAAGCATGACGGGTTTAGAAATTTGGGTTTTGTTGGTTTAAATAATTACAAAGAAGTGATATTATCCCCATCCTTTTGGACCGCTCATAAAAATACGTATCTCATTGTAGCCATTTCATTGTTACTGGGGCTCCCCCTATCCATGATGCTTTCGCTTTTTATGGATGCTCAGACACCGAAGTTTCGTCGATTCTTCAAGACGGTGGCGATGTTCCCTGCGATCTTGTCGGTCACCGTTGTTTCTCAGATTTGGTTGGCATTCTACGAACCCAATTGGGGCTTATTTAACGCGATTCTCAACTCATTAGGGTTGAGCTCTTGGACACATTCGTGGTTGACGGAAAAGAAAACGGTCATGCCCAGCATCGGTTTGACATTCCTGTGGCAATATATCGGACTGAACGCGATGCTGTTTTATACAGGAATCAAGACCATACCTAAGAGTTACTATGAGGCGGCATTGATTGATGGAGCTAATTTTTTTCAAGTTAGCTTACGAATTACGATCCCTTTGCTGCAGAATGTAATTAAATACGTGCTTATCCTGTCTACATTAGGCTCAATGGCATTTTATTCGCATGTACGAGTCATGACGGCAGGTGGCCCGGGAGATCAGTCCAGAACGGTCATCTACCAGATGTATTACACGGCATTTGATACTTCCGAATTTGGCAAAGGCACTGCGATCGCCGTCATTTTTATTCTGGAATGCCTTTTGATCTCCTTTTTCATTCAAAGGTTCGTTGCCAGAGAAAAACTGGAGTTTTAAGCTGGAGGGGAGCTTTCTGAAATTATTAAGTCGAGTGTTTTGGATAGTTGTGGGATGCACGTTTTTGTTTCCTTTGTATTGGATGGTAACAATGTCGTTGAAGTCCAAAAGCGAAGCTTACAAAAATCCTTTTGGGATACCGTCTTCCTGGGATTGGTTGAACTTTAGCGAAGCGCTGTCCAAATATCATTTTTATACGTATTTCGAGAACAGCGTAATTTATACCACAGGCACAATCGTCATTACGTTGATAACTGGCAGCATGCTTGCTTATTGTCTCAGCCGTATGCAATGGAGATTGAATTCCGCAATGTTGTTATATGTATCTATGGGTTTAATTGTCCCAATTGAAGTCGTCGTTATTCCTTTATTCCAACTGGTTAAATGGATGCATATCAAAAATAGTTATTTTGGCCTTATCTTGCCTTATTCCGGCTTCGCCATCGCATCCTGCGTATTGATGCTGTATGCCTTTCTCCGGTCTTTGCCTAATGAGCTGGAAGAAGCGGCATGTATCGATGGAGCGAATGTCTATCAAACGTATATGAAAATCATATTTCCAATCGTAATGCCAGCGCTCATGACGCAATGCGTTCTTATATTCATTCGAATCTGGAACGAATTTCCGCTTGCTTTTATTATCGCTTCCAAAGATCAATTGCGGCCGCTTACGGTGGGGTTGCTTGGATTCTTCGTCAATGTGGGAGTTGCGGATTGGGGACTCATTGGCGCGAGTATGCTGTTATCCAGCTTGCCTATGATCATCGTTTATTTAATAGGGAACGAAAAGATCGAGAATGCATTGACTGCAGGTGCAATTTTGAAGTGACGAAATTGAATGGGAAGAAGGGACGCCAGCTAAGGTGTCCCTTCTCCTTATCTGCAGGCTAACGCAACCCTCTATCTTTTCAAATTTACCCGAGAATTTTCCTTACGGTCCAATAATAGTCTCTGGGAATATTCGTACAGACTGGTATCATGAAGTTATTAATTGATAGCGCTTCCAACGTTGGGGTTAGAACAGCTTAGTCGGAATCTGCAGAGAGAAGAAGCCGGCACTAATACCGCCCAGGCGGTAATGTGTATAGCAGTTTACTTATATCCAAGGAGGTTTTATGAAAGTGAGAAAAAGATCATTCATTTGGATTCTGACTTTGGTAACGGTATTTTGCATGTTGCCATTTTCAGGGTCGGTACTCGCAGCTGACAGTGCGGCAAATGCAACTGCGGCTGGCAGTACGCCAAGTGCAACTATCTATGTTGCTACAAATGGCAATGATATCACAGGTGACGGAACGCAAGGAAAGCCGTACAAAACGGTTGCCAAGGCAAAAGAAGTCGTAAGGACTCTGCCTAAGACCGGCGGGGATATCGTCGTTCAAATTGCGGATGGATTTTATTCGCTTGATGAGACCTTGGTATTCAACAAGGATGACTCCGGAAGTGCAAGCAGCACAATTCGTTATGAAGCGGCGCCGGGTGCGAAGCCGGTAATCAGCGCGGGTGAAATGTTGGGAAAAGGCGTATGGACAGAAGCTGTTGGCCTCACCCAGACGGGCGGTTTGAAGGCGTATAAAACGACCCTGAACCGGAGCGATAAGTTGCGTGCTATTTATGTCAACGATAAGAGAGCCAACATGACGCTGAGCTCGCAAGTCGTTTCTGCCAACAGAACCGTCACCGGCACTCCCACAGCCAGCTTTACCACTGCCAATAACCCTTGGGCGTGGCAGAACGGCAGCAACATCCGGGCGGGTATCGTATTCGATGCCAGCGTGGGTCTGACAACGGCAACGAAAAATCCCCAAAACATCGAAGCCGAAAGCATGGGCGGCTCCACCGCCAGATGGGCAAGGCCTTTTGTCACCTTCGCGTCAATTGAACAGGCGCCGGCAGCCAGCAACAAGCCCGGTGGTGTCATGCTCCGGTTCCAGATGCCGTATGCGGCGATTTCACAGTCTTTAAGTAATAATACGCAATACAATCCAGGTAACAATCAAGTCATCCGCAACGCTTTCGAGTTCTTCAACAAACGCGGAGATTTCTATTTCGACCAGGCGGAAAGCACGCTTTATTACATCCCGCTTGAAGGCGAAGATATCAATACCGCCGACGTGGTCATTCCAAGGCTTGAGACGGTTCTCGACATCAGAGGAATCCCTGTAGGAGATCGGTTGAACCCTGTTGCAGGCTCGGATGATGGACGTGTCAAAAACATAACCTTTAGCGGCCTGAAGTTTGCCCATACCGACTACAAACTGACTGAACTGACGGGCACATATACACTTAGCGACGGATCCGGTCCGGTAACAACCAGTTCCCGTGGTTATGCGTCCGTTCAGGGCTCAATCGTGAACAAAGTTTACTTCCCCAGCAGCATAAACTGGCATGAGACTTTCTACAGAGGGTATGACATACCGCCGGCAGCGGTAATCATCAACGCGGCGAGGAACATCAAAGTGTTGAACGGCGAGATCGGGCTTACCGGATTTAATGGTATCCATGTAGAAAACGATGCCAAGGATATCGAAATCTCGGGCAACTATATCGTAGATACGCTCGCTTCCGGCATTGTAATCGGACATCCGCAGCATATCTATGAAAATGATGTGGCGATTACGCATGAATCCAGTGCTTCGGTCTCTGGTACGCCAATAAGGAATTGGGCTGGCGTTGATAAAGAAAAATTTACGGCGGGTACAGAAGCCGTGCCGGAGAATATTTATATAACAAATAACTTTTTGTACAGGACCTGCTACGGATTCCCGGGCGCTAACGCACTGGCTTCTTTCTACACAACGAATATGCAGGTACTGCACAATTACATTTATGACACCACTTACGGCGCCATGAGCATCGGCTGGGGTTGGGATGAGTACGATGGGTTCGGCTTTACTGCTCAAGGTACAAACAAGACCGGCGGCCCTTACCATGGCACGAATGAAACGAGCATCGCAAGGTCTCCAGCCATATCTACGACCTCCAGGAATAATAAAATAAACTATAACCGGATCGAGCAAATTTGCACGGTAGTTAACGACTCCGGAGCCATTTACTCACTGGGCCGGCAGGGCGATCCGGGTAATTTGCCGGGCGGAGGGACATGGGACACCATCAACACCGTCTACCCGTTAACAAACGACCCCGTCACGAACAAGAATAGTAACTGGAATTCTGACAACTGGACGAATTTCACGGAGATGAACTACAACTTCCTTAACCCGAATCCGACTGACAAACCCACGGACTCCAACAACTGGATGAACGGGTTCCATCCCGACGAAGGCAGCACGTTCATCAAGATGATAGGCAACGTTGTGCAGGCAAAACTCTCCTATGCCGTGGGGCAGAGCCGCCTTATTGAGTTTAACAACTGGAAGCGCAAAAGCGATATGATTATGGTCCAAGGTTACGTAGACGGGGATAACAACCAGAATGGCGCCCCAAGGACTACTTATGACAATTACAAAAGCACAAGCCGCATTTGGCCGCTTAAGGGCAACGAAATCGTTTTGAATTCAGGCCTTACCAACGAATACACGAAGATGATCCCAAGGAGCCTCATTGCCGATACCGAGTTTGAGTTGGCTTCCAACGTCATCATGGGTAAAGGTGAAAAGCTGAACCGCAGGGGTCTGCTCCAAGCTCAAGACACAGTTTGGCTCGCGCCTGCGAACACAACTGTCTTTAATGAAGGCAATACGATGACAAAAGCTGCCGGTGACGTAAAGTCAATCAACGCTCCGACTGTCGCAGGAGAATACAAATTATATATCAAATATGGAGACGGCAGAGCAACGGCCACTTCCAAGTACACGGTATACGTCGACGCGAGCGGTTCAGCAACCAATGTGGAAAATGGGAAAAACTACGAAGTTTCAGCGGTACGTCCGCTTAAACTGACTTTGAGTAATGATTACACCTTTACGCTTAACGGCAAGCCCGTGGCGAATGGGTACGAAATAAGCACCGAAGGAAGCTGGACCTTGGTAGGCAGCACCTCGACGCCTGCACTAACCCTCAATTTTACCACCACAGTATCGGTGGCGAATAGGCTTCTCCCGGCTGACGTTTCAGTAGCCCCCGGCGGGAAAGTCAGGTTAGCGTACGATTTGGACGACGCCACAAAACAGATATGGATTTCCTCATCGAGTGACGGAAATTTTATTGAAAGTGACAAAGAAACAATGGCCTCCGGCAACATGATAGAAATAACTGCGCCAAAGTTGCCCGGTCCATACATTATTTACGTACGGTCCAAAGAAGGCGATGTTCTCAGCCTGTCGCACGCTCGTGTCGTGGTGCGCGATATGACGCCTGTCGATATTCCTAGAAATGGTCTTGACTTATGGCTCAAGGCGGATGAGGGCGTGGAAAAAGATAGCAGTGGCAATGTGACTGGATGGACAAATATGGGAAGCGTCCAGGCGAAGCTTGTTCCAGCGAACGTCCCCGGCAGCGGTGGCGATAATCTTGGAACACCAACCGGCAACCCTACGCTAAAAAACGATGGATACGATTATGTGGATTTCGCAGCGATGTCAAGGCCGCTAAAAGCTGCAGGTTTTAAAAATTATAACGGCAGTACGCAGATGACGATATACGCGCTGGTTAAACCAACAACCACAGCCAACAACTCCAGTGACCAAAATGGTCTTGTTTATTTCGGAATGAACGAGGCTTACCAAACTTGGGCGGCTAACAGCGGTTGGAGCGGTATTAATTTGGGTGTAGGAACAAACAGGGTTAATATCCGCTTTGGTAACACGGATGGCAGCGTATCAGGCGGCGGACAACAAATCACAACAACGGCCACTGACGGTCTGGCCAGCGTTCGGGCGCAGCTAAACGGAACCAATAGAGCCGTTTTTGTTAATAACAATGTCATCGGAACTGGAACCAACGCTAAGGCGCTTTTAGGGAACAGCTCGGATCTGGGCGTAGGTTACACGATGGCGGCTGTGACTCCCTACCGCTTCCTGGGCGGAGTCTCGCAGATTCTCATCTACGACAGGGTGCTGACAGCTGACGAAATTACGAAAGTAGAAACATATTTTAACAATGTCAAAGCGGGCCGTGGTGGACCTGCGAACCCAATTGTCGCAACGGTCGACAAAACCCTGCTAACCGCTTTGATTGAGGCCGCCAATAAAAAGGACTCTAGCATCTATACAAACAATTCATGGAATGCTTTTGCAAGCGCATTAAATGATGCCAAAACTGCCGTCTCAAATGGTGAGATCGGGCAGGCAGTAGTAGACAATGCCTATTACGCGCTGCGTAACGCGATTAAAGAGCTTCAATTGATACCAAGCGGAGTTAGTACCGCCGTATACGGAACGCCTGTTATCGGCGGCTCCGAGCTCGACCCACTCTGGAATACGACCGCCACGCTGCCGATTCTTAAGCATCTGACAATGGCGAACGGTCCGACAGACGGCACAGGTAAAGTGTTATGGGACAATAATAACCTGTATGTACTGGTACGTGTAAAAGATCCTGTGCTGAACAGCAGCAGCAGCAACGCGTATGAGAAAGACTCTGTCGAAATCTTTGTGGATGAGACTAACAGTAAACAAACCACTTACGGCACAGGTATGGGACAATACCGTGTTAATTATCTCAATGAGAAAAGCTTTAATCCAGGCAGTATCAGTGCGGGGTTTGAGTCTTTTGCCAAAGTCGTGGATGGCGGCTATTACATTGAGACTAAAATTCCTTTTAAGGCAAGTGTTCCTGCAGCTAATCGTGCCATTGGATTTGATTTACAGATCAATGATGCGAAAGCATCAGGCGGCCGTCAGGACATTATCATGTGGAACGACGTGACCGGACAGTCCTATACCAACGGTTCACAATGGGGTGTGGTTACTCTTCTGGGCGAGCAGAAGCTGACGGTGACCGGAGCGGACGGAGCGACCTCCATCACAACCAAAGACGGCACGCTGCAAATGTTGGCGGGAGTGCCCGTCGTATGGTCGGTAACCGCAGAAGACGGTTCGGAGACGAATGCGGCGATCATCAGTGAGATGGGATTGCTGTCGGCCAAAAAGAACGGCGTTGTGAAAGTAACGGCGCAAGCGATCGGTTCCAGTCTGAAAGGCAGCGCGCTGATTTCGATCAGCGGTCAAGAAGGCGCGGTGCTGACAGGACCAACGGCCGTTGATGGCGGCAAAAACTTCGACGTTGATTTCAGCTTGGCGGGTTCTGGCAAAGATGTTATCGCGTTAGATACGACGATTAATTATGATTCCGATAAGCTGGAGTTTGTATCCATGGACTCGCTTCAGGATAATAATTTCAAACTGGTCGGCGATGTTAAATCGGATGGCAAGTTAAGAATTATTGCGGCCAATATTGGAAATACGGATATGGCGAGTGGATTGATCAGGCTTAAGTTTAAAGCTATTGCAACGGATAATTCGCAGATCGCTTCCATTCGCGTCAATCAGTTAACGGTTGCTAATGGTGCGGGCCAAGAGACAGAATGGGCTGGTGCAACTTATACAGTCCAAATTAATAAACTGGATAAATCGGGCTTATTGCGTCTGATTGCGGAAGCGCAAAGCGCGCATGATGCGGCAACGGAAGGCACATATCCTGGTCAATATCCATCAGGTTCGAAAGCAACCTTGCAGGCAGCAATTAATGCCGCTCAAGTGGTAGCGTCAACTCAAGGAGTAAGCCAGGCTGAAATTGAAGCGGCGATCCTGAACCTGAATGCGGCATTGCAAATCTTTAATGATTCAATAATTAAAGCTACCGATGGAGATTTCAATAACGATAATAAAGTAAGTATTGGTGACCTTGCAATTATTGCTTCTGCTTATGGTAAAAAGAAAGGAGATGCAGATTGGAATCAGTACAAAGCGTTGGATTTGAGTGGCGACGGCATAATTGACATCGTTGATATCTCGATTCTGGCTCGTAAAATTCTGAATTAATTACAGGTAAACAAGAAATGGTGGCCTTAGTTGAAGTTAACTTAGGGCCGCCATTTCTTTGTTATATGAAAGTTCTCAGCCTGTAGAGGGGAAAAAAATTCCAAAAACCTCTTTACAAACCGGCGGTCGGTATTGTATGATGAACACATAACAGACCGACGGTCGGTACTACGAAAAAGGAGAGAACGACGTGTCAACATCAGCAAACGTGAGTTTTCAGATTATTATGGATGCAACTGAGGAATTGATTCAAAAGAAGGGATGCAGGCAAACGACGCTGCAGGATATTATAACGCGCACCGGCTTGTCAAAAGGAGCGATCTATCACTACGTTACAGGAAAGGATGAGCTGCTCGGACTCCTGTTAAAATCCCGCGTTATGCGAATCAACGCGCGCTTCACGGAGGTTGCGAACAGTCCGCAATCTTCCGGGCTTGCTAATCCACTGCAGCTTATTGCGGAAGATATGCTCCGCTCTACGAGTCACAACGATGTGACCAATCAAATCTTCATTTATCTCCTTAGTCAGATGGATAACGCGAAGGTTGCCAAGATCGTACAGGAAGTGTTCGCCTTTACGCTGCAAACTAGTATGAGTTGGATTGAAGTGGGGCAGGCTCACGGCTTTATTCCGCAACAAGTGGATGGAGCGAAAGTTGCTGAACGATTAGTTACTTTTTTATATGGAATGAGGGTTCAAAATACGATCAATCAAGAACAGAGCCGCATGACGGTGGAAGAGCTGGTCGGCTTCATGACGCGCTCATTGAGCTAATTGGAAAGGGTGAGTGTAGGATGTCGAAACGGAATTACGTTATTTTCACATTGCTTGTTAACGGTATTTTGCCATGGATTTTGTATGTCTGGTTATCTGAGCATATGAACAGCCTTGCTGCTTTAACTATAGCAACGCTTGTACCGTTGCTTGACAATCTGGTTCACCTGATGAAGCACCGCAAGTTGGATGCATTCGGCGCATTGATGCTCTTTACGTTTCTATTGACGATTGTGCTTGTTCTACTGGGAGGCAGTGAAAAAATACTGCTCGTCCGCGAATCTCTAATTACGGCTTCTGTCGGTTTAATATTTCTGGGATCGTTGTTTTTCCGGCGTCCTATCATGTATTATTTGGCTCTGCGATTTATCTCGACTCCTCATTTTGCGGAGAATTGGAACTATGCGTATTTCCGATTTGTGATGAAACTGATGACCTTCGTATGGGGCGTTATGCTGACGATGGAAGCTGCGGTACGCGTGGTTATGGTTTATCGGCTTCCGACTGCGAGCTACTTGGCGATTTCGAACCTCGTGCTTTACGGTTTCATCGGGGCGGCTGTGCTGTGGACGGTCATCTACCGTCGTCATTCGGCGGCAAAACTACATCAGCTTAAGCAGAGCTGAGTTTGGAGGATGTAGAATGGAAATCGTTCAATTGACCGGGAAAGACGGCAATAACCTGTTAGCACTGTACAGAGCGGTAGCTGCCGATTTGAAGAGGCAGAATATTCGCCAGTGGGATTGGCTGTATCCAAACGGATTCGTCATACGTGGTGATTTGAGAAGGGGGACAGCTTTCGGCGTTCGCATAGGCTCTCGAATCATTGGAGCCATTGTAGTGGACGACCGCCAGAGCAAACGGTATGAGGGCTTGCCTTGGGTGGATCACGCGGTTGATCGCGTCCGCTGTATTCATCGCTTGGCGGTAGACCCTACCTGCCAAGGACAGGGAATAGGCGGCAAGCTGTTACGCTTTGCCGAGGAGCAGGCGCTTTTATCGGGCGGCACAAGTATAAGGCTTGACGTGTATTCCGGAAACTCGGGTGCCGCAAAGCTGTATGCTCGAGGGGGCTACCGGCAGGTTGGCCAAATCCGTTTTCCGTTGCGGAAAGAGGAGTACATTTGTTATGAGAAGCTGCTCGGATAAATTTATAAAGGTGAGAATTATATGGCAAAAGGTTCGTTGATGGTTGGTTGGGGAGAAATTATCCCAGGGCGTGAAAGTGCAGTTGGTACATCGAAATGTAAGAGTGGTTGGTGCCTATACAGGTGCTGAGTTACCATTGTTGTTCGCGATGTGGGATAAACAGGAAGATAAAATGCTCATTGAACAAAATGCTATCTAGGAATTTAGTACTTTTAGATCCCCGTCAATCGGGGATTTTTTTTATTTGCGACGGGCAGCCGAACTCCCTTTTTAGCGATATGAGAATAGATCAATAATCGATGAGGATAGGTCATTGTTTTGAAAAAATTGATATTTTATAATTGCTTTAACGAAATGAAATGAAAACGCTATCAACAGAAGGCGCATCCTTAAATCTATTAATTGACCTGTTGCGCTACGACCTGTTGCACGGCAGTAGAGGAAATTGCCATTTCGGCATTCCATATATATTTATAGATATCGTAATGTGTCAATAATTACGTTGATTATACCATTGAAAAGGGAGTGTTACATGGTGCAAATACAGAAAAACAGCCTGAAAAGCAGCTCAATAAGTAAATTTCTTTTTATACTCCCTTTTATGATTTTGCTTGGTATTTTTGCCTATTACCCGTTATATGGTTGGGTTTATGCATTTTTTGACTACACGCCGCCGATTCCGCTATCGCAATCGCCTTTTGTGGGTTTGAAGTGGTTTCATACCTTGATCGAAAACCAAGTAAAGATCGATCAAACCCTTCAAATCCTCAAAAACACATTTGGGATGAGTGGCTTGAATCTGCTATTCTCCTGGCTTCCAATGATTTTTGCCATATTTCTGACTGAGATTAAGGCCGTACGGTTCCGGAGGTTCATACAGACGGTAACAACCTTGCCGAACTTTATCAGCTGGGTATTGGTTTATTCACTGGCATTTTCAATGTTTTCCAGTGATGGTATCGTCAATGGCCTTTTGAAACAACTTGGATTGATCGATTCCCCGATTTTACTTCTTCAAAATTCCGACCATGTTTGGATGATGATGTGGATATGGACAACTTGGAAAACGTTGGGTTGGTCAGCCATATTGTATATAGCAGCGATTATGGGGATAGATGATTCGCTGTATGAAGCGGCCTATGTAGACGGTGCGACAAGAATGAGGGTGATCTGGCATGTCGTTTTGCCAAGCATGGTGCCAACCTATTTCGTCTTGTTGATGCTGCAAATTGCGAGTTTTCTGAATAATGGATTGGAGCAATATTTTGTATTTCAAAATGCATTTAACAAGGATTCCATACAGGTTCTAGACTTATATGTATACAACCTTGCAATGGGAGGCGGCAGCTATTCGGTGTCCGTTGCGATCAGTGTACTTAAGAGCTTGATCAGTGTTGTGCTTCTCTTTTCTGTGAACGGACTATCAAAAAGACTAAGGGGAGAGAGTATTGTATGAGTCATACAGCAGCAGGGCTAGCGCCAAATGATAAAGTGCCCGGCAGTCATCTCGCCAGAAAGATGAAAGTCCAAACCAGCGCAACAGACAAGATGATGACTGTTTTAATATATGGGTTGTTTTCTCTGTATGCGCTTATATGTGTATATCCCTTTTACTCCATCATTATTAATACCATAAGCGCTAACGATATCAGTGCCAAAGGTGATGTTATCTTTTACCCGATAAATATCCAATTCCATAACTACGTGGATGCGTTTAAAATACCGGGATTGTGGGATGCAGCCATTGTATCTGTAGCAAGAACCGTGATTGGAACCGCTTTAACGGTAGGGGCTTCGGCCTTTCTGGGATTCATGTTTACCCAGGAGGATATGTGGAGGCGGAAATTTTGGTATCGCTATACAGTTTTAACCATGTTTTTTAATGCCGGCGTTATTCCTTGGTATTTGACAATGAGGTCTTTGCATCTGACAAACAATTTTTTGGCGTACATTCTGCCGACGATTGTAGCTCCTTTTTTTATCATTCTTGTAAAAACTTTCGTAGAATCAACGCCGAAAGAATTGCAGCAGGCGGCAAGTATCGATGGCGCCGGGACCATGACTCTTTTTTTCAAAATCATGTTGCCTATTTGTAAACCCATCTTAGCTACAGTTGCGATATTCGCAGCAGTGGATCAGTGGAATTCCTTCCAGGACACGTTGTTGTTAGTCACGGAGAGCAAACTTTATAGCTTACAATTTATTCTATATAACTATATGAATCAGGCAAGCTCCTTATCCAGCATGGTAAACCTGCAGAATGCCGGCTCCACAGCGATGTCAAGTCTGGCAACGAAGCAAACGACGACTTCCATTCGAATGACGGTGACTGTTATTGTTGTAGCGCCTATTTTGTTGGTTTATCCGATTTTCCAAAGGTTTTTTGTCAAGGGGATTATGATCGGTGCAGTGAAAGGATAATTTGCGCCGGATTAATAAATTGAAAAATTATGGAGGTTGAGTATGCGTAAACGTGATAAAGCAATAAAAAAATCGGCGTTGTTATTGTTTGCTAGCCTCTTCATGGTATCGGTCGCGTTAACCGGCTGTGGAGATGAATCTAGCAATAAGACTGCATCAACGGAACCAAGTAAGTCACCGAACTCCGGTACTCAAGCTGCATCCAAGGCACTAGATCACAGTAAACCGCTGACCATCACTGTTTTTGACAATGCAGCCAATTATCAAGGAGAGCAGAAAGGGTGGTACGGAAAGCTTATTAAGGATAAGTTTAATATCACTCTAAACATTCTTGCTCCGCAGATTGCCGGCGACCAGCTATACAAGACAAGATCGGCAGCAGGTAATTTAGGCGACCTCCTGATCGTCAACAACAATCAACTGGAAGAATTAATTCCAGCCGGTCTGATTATGGACCTTACAGATAAGATCAAGAGTACGCCGAATCTGTCCAAATATGTGGACAATCATTTCAAACCTTTCAATGCAGCATTCGAAAAAGTAAATCCTAGTGGCAAGATTTATGCATTGCCGACCTTTGAGGCGGATACTTCGCCAACGACATACTCGGAACAAATCCCTTACTCAAGCCCAATTATGCCTTGGGATTATTATAAGGGCGTCGGGGCTCCCAAGCTGAACAATCTGGATGACCTCTTGAATGTACTGAAACAAATGCATGAGAAATATCCGAAGACTCCGGACGGTAAGCCGATCGCTCCAATCACGTTGTGGAAGGATTGGGACAGCAGAGGCACGATGGAAAATGCACGCTGGTTGAGCAATTGGTACGGTTACGAGCAGCCAGAAGGAACCACGACTATGCAGTTGAATGCAAAAGGCGACGTTGTTCCCCTTATCGATGACAACAGTATGTACAAGAAAATTCTGCAATTTTATTTTAAAGCAAATCAGATGGGGTTGGTTGACCCTGATTCGCCGACCCAGGATTGGAACAAAGTATCGGAAAAGCTGACCAACAAGCAGGTATTTCTCTTATGGTACTCATGGGAAACAGGGTTCTACAACACGATTGAAAGAGGTAAAAATGGTGACGGGAATGTGGCTATTCCGATCGCTGACACGCACATCATTCAGTCAAGTGATGCCTATTACGGCAATGGAAGAGCGTTTGCTATCGGTTCCAAAGCCAATGATCCCGATCGGATCATGGAATTCATGGATTGGCTGGCCTCTCCTGAAGGCTTGCGCTACTATGTGAATGGATTTGAAGGCTTCAACTACGAAAAGACGGCAGACGGCAAATTTAAACTGACCGAAGTAGGTCAAACCGCATTCCAGAAAAATACACCTGTTCCGGATCAGTACGGAGGCGGCGGATATCAGGACGGACAAAGCAAGCTCAATACAATGATCATCAGCGATTTTGCCAAAGATCCGATGACAGGGGAGTTTTATAACAGCAATTACTGGGCTGCAACAATTGAAGCGAATAAGACAGCGCTAACGACAGATTGGCAAAACACCTATAAAGCAGAAAACGCAACAGACTACTACCTGAAAAATAAGATGATCGATATTGTCCCCAATATCAATACAAGTCTGGGCAGCGATTCATCAGAGATTAAAAACAAACGCAGCCAGATTTCTGACTATGTAAAGAATACATCTTGGAAAATGGTATTTGCGAAGAATCAAGCAGAGTTCGACAAACTTTGGGAAACGATGAAGAAAGATGTCATAGGCCTCGGTTGGAATGATGTCTTTGCCTCGGATACGGAAAAAGCGCAAAAGATTATTAAAATGCGGGCAGATGCACTAGCTAAAAAGTAAAAAAATCTAATTTTAATGAGTGAGGGATATGTGTGTTTATATATATCCCTTATTCATTTTCTAATTCTAAGGAGGAAACTTCATGAAGCTGGAATTCGGCAACTATATCCTGATCTCCAAAGAGGGTGGCATAGAGGTTCAGAAAAATGGCAAGACGCTCTATTTCAACAAGCGGCCGATGTTCGTGACGATAAAGACTGCCTTTGCCGTCAATGAGTTTTATGAGCAAGCATACGCCGAAATCACGGCTTACGGTGATAAAATCGTGGCTGAAGGTACGTTAATTGTACCGACAGGCTCAGAATTCTTCTTCTCTGACGTATATGAAGTGGTCAAGACAGGGTTCAAGGTAAGCAGGAACGTCAAGGTGTTGAAAGCGGGGGACGACCTTGGCTTTTCTACCAAGATCTCTTTGACGATTGCGGAATCGGATGACGTTCATGACTATCACTGCTTCGCACCCGGTGTCTGGTATAAGCAGAACGAATTCGCGCCTGATTACGCAATGGGCAAAGACCTGAACAACGAATATTTCTGGCGGATGGAAACCAATTACGCCTTGCCGTTGTTCGCGATGCAGCACATCGCTTCAGGAGAAGCTGCGGCACTCTCTCGCTGGGCTGCGGATGTAACCATGCAGTCTACGGACATTGTTAGGTCCGAGAATAACACGGACCCGAAATGTACCATCGGAGCCATCGGAATGAGCAAGCCGGAGAGCAAGACGCTGAACTATTTGTATTACGGCTTTGGTGTACGCAAGGCATTAGAGATAGAGATCGACGGCCTGTCGATCGATTATGTGTATCCGGGCTGCGATGGCGAGATGCCTAGAAGAAATCAATATGAGGGTCTGGACTACAGTCAGAAAACGAAAAGGTTTCAACGCGTTAACCATCCCGTAGAGGTTGGATTTGAGCAAAATTACGCCGTCGGCATTCAATTCGGCCATTATGGCAGCTTCCAGTCGATGATGAGAGAAATTTGGCGGGACACCTATTCCCGGCTGCGCGACAAGTTATTCGAAGTAGATAATGAACTTTATTTTCATAATTGCATGAATATTCTGACTAAATTTACACGTCAATACGGGGATTCGTATGGATTGCCTTTTTCTTGCCAATTGCCCAACATGGATATCTCTAGCGTTTCTTTCCAGTTCGGCTTCGTTGGGCAGCAGCCCGGGATCGGATATCAGCTGCTTCGTTATGGCGATAAAGAAGGCGTGCCTGAGGCGTTTGAGAAAGGCGTGAATGTCATCGACTTCTGGGTGCGAACGGCTATGACGGATTCGGGCTTGCCGCAAATGTGCTATAACCCGAACATCAGGGGATTCGAGCCGTATCCGCACTATATCCGGATGCTGGCCGACGGGATCGAACCGATCCTGGACGCCTTTCTCTACCTGCGCGAAAAAGGGGACCTGCGACCGTCTTGGCTGGAATTTTGCAGAAAAACGGCCGATTGGCTCGTGGATATTCAGAATGAAGATGGCAGCTATTACCGGGCTTATCATACCGACAGCTCCATCCGCATGGACTCGAAGGCCAACACGCCTAGTGTGATTCGTTTCCTGGTCCAATTCTATCTTGTGTCCGGAGACGAGAGAGTTAAGGCTGCAGCGATCCGTGCCGGAAATTGGTCCTTTGATTGTAATTACCGCAATATGGAGTATCGGGGTGGTACATGCGACAACTCCGACATTCAGGATAAAGAGGCTGGCATTTATGCTTTATTCGGTTTCCTTGCCCTATATGATCTGACCGGCGAGGAGAAGTGGCTGGAAGGAGCAATTGGCGCTGCTGATTATACCGAGACGTGGACCTACGCCTGGTCATTCCCGGTACGCACGCTCTGGCCGAAACATCCGTTCAACCACTATTCGATCAGCGGCCAGAGCATCATCACGATCGGAGGGGGGGCCGACGTGTATATGGCCGCCTGCTCATACACCTATTACAGGTTGTATGTCATTACAGGAGATGAACATTATCTAGACTTCGCCGAGTTCATCCACAAGAACACCAGGCAGTCGAGCGACGTGGATGGCAGCGTCGGATACGCCATGCCCGGCTTGGGTCATGAAAGCGGCAACTTTACGACGCAAACCCTGCAAAGCCACTACCACTGGCTGCCATGGTGTACCTATGTGGAAGTCGATCCCTCATCGAGGTTGTATGACACCTTCGGAGGTTACGAAATTGCAGATGCGCAAAAGCTCAGCACAGAGGAGCGGGCGAAGAAAAACCGCATCTATGACACCTATACAAGGGGAGTTCTTTCTTGACATATTGACCAGAACAGCGCCGATAGGCGTCGTTCCTTTGCTTCGTTGACTGTTTTCAATCAGTAATATATGCTAATAAATAATTGATGCAATGTTATTTTTTGGATACTGGAGGATCATGATGACCAACATTTTTTATGTTGAGTATGATGCCGCTCACGCAAGCAATTTTGTGTTCGATATCCCAGAGGGCCATCATTGTTGGCTGCTCGTCGTGACCCATACACCTGCCCTGTTTTGGGTTAATGGAGAATTGAAGGAGTACCCAGCGCATAGTGGGGTGCTATACCATCCTCACCAAAAAATTTATTACCGGGCATGTGAGGAACAATATAAGAACGACTGGATTCGTTTTGAATCCAAAGAATCATACGTAATGGAAACTTCGCTTCCATTCGGAGTGCCCTTTTCGTTAAATGACCCTGAATATATCCATAAAATTTTCCAACTCCTCGTCAGCGAACACTCTTTTCAAAAAAATTATAAAGAATCATCCATTGACTGTTTACTGAGAACCCTGTTTAACAAGTTGCTGGAATCTTATTTTCAAGAAGTCATCACGCCTCAATACTACAATTTGTTGACGCTTCGGACCGCCATTTACAGTAATCCTAGCCAGGATTGGGCGGTTCCGAGAATGGCTGACTCGATCCGAATCAGTCCTGGGTATTTGCAGACCATTTATAAAAAGACATTCGGAATTTCTTGTATGGATGACGTGATTACAAGCCGCATCCGCCAAGCCAAGGAATATTTATTGCACGGTTCACTGTCCATTGCGGAGGTCTCCTTACGCTGTGGGTACAACAATGTGGAGCACTTTTGCCGACAATTTAAGCAGATTACGGGCTCTACACCAAGAAAGTTTCACAAGCAGCTGAAAGCCGCTTCTTCTGAGAGGGCCGCTAGAACATAGTTTATACAACTAAACAGAAGTGGACGCAATGGCTAACTACTAGCCAATAAAGATCTACTTGTAAAGGGAAACTGTAACCGGTAGGGCAACTATGCCTCTACCGGATTTTGGTTACTTATGATAGATTCAGAGATACGAGGGTTGAGTCTGAGAAGGAGGGGAAGCAGTTGACAGATCTTAAGCTGTTATTTAGGAGTCCAGCAACGAAATGGAATGAGGCACTGCCAATCGGTAACGGCAGGCTGGGAGCGATGGTGTATGGACAGACGCAACAGGAAAGATTGCAATTAAACGAGGATTCCGTCTGGTACGGGGGATCACGTGACCGTAATAATCCGGATGCCATGGCAAATCTTCCGGAAATTCGCCGTTTAATATTTGAAGGCAAGTTGAAGGAAGCCGAGAAGCTCGCAGTCTTGGCGTTATCCGGGTTACCGGAATCGCAGAGGCATTATATGCCTCTAGGACATCTTTTACTTGACTTCACTCTGCCAGAAGGTGAACCGGACCATTACGAGCGTACGCTAGATTTGGAAAGCGGCACTGTTACCGTCACCTTCAGTCAGGGCGGCGTTTCATTTACGCGCGAGATTTTTGCTAGTTACGTAGATCAGGCTATCATCCTGAAGCTTACAGCAAACCGATCTGGTGAAATCGGTTTCACTTCGCGTATGGAGCGCGGCCGCTGGCGCTACGCCGACCATGCCGGAAGAGAGGGAAACAACACGATCTGGATGAGCGGTAATTGTGGCGGTGAGGGAGGCAGCCGATACGGTGCAGTACTAAGAGCAACAGCTGAAGGCGGCACAGTGAAAGCGATTGGCGAACACCTGGTCGTGGAGAATGCAGATAGCGTGACACTTGTTCTCTCGGCTGCAACGACATTCCGGTTCCTTGATCCTTTGGCGGAAGCGAGGGAAAAAGCGGAGAGTGCCGCCAATCTGGGTTATCAAGCGCTCTATCGGAGACACCTAGACGACTATACCGCATTATTCGGACGAGTGTCATTGTCATTGTCGGAAGACTTGGAAATCGGACGCATGAGTCTAACAGATCGCATGGACAGGCTTAGCGGTGGAGAATCTGACCCGGCCCTTTTTGCGCTTTATTTTCAGTTCGGCCGTTACCTGCTCATCTCCTCCAGCCGACCTGGATCGCTGCCCGCCAATTTGCAGGGCATCTGGAACGAGCACTTTCTTCCGCCTTGGGATAGCAAATATACGATCAATATCAATGCGCAGATGAATTATTGGCCGGCGGAATCGTGTGCGCTTTCTGAATGCCACGAACCTCTCTTTGAGCTGCTGGAACGGATGCGCGAGCCTGGCCGCCATACGGCGTCCGTCATGTACGGCTGCAGGGGATTTACTGCTCACCATAATACCGACATCTGGGCGGATACTGCTCCGCAGGATACATGGCTGCCCTCATCTTACTGGCCGATGGGCGCCGCATGGCTCTCGCTGCATCTGTGGGAGCATTATCAATTTACAATGGATGTGGAATTTCTCGGTAGGGCATACCACACCATGCGGGAAGCTGCGTTATTTTTAATTGATTATGTCGTGGAAACGCCAGGCGGGGAGCTGGTTACGTGTCCATCTGTGTCACCAGAGAATACATATATCCTTTCAAATGGAGAATCCGGCGTACTATGTGCAGGTCCATCGATGGACACACAGATCATTCGTGAGCTTTTCACAGCAGTGCTAGAGACAGAGCTGATACTCGGCACTGAGAAAAGTGAGACACTAGGACCTGAGCTACAACGAGTACTGATGAAGCTTCCTCAGCCGAAAATTGGACGGTACGGCCAGCTTCAGGAATGGTATGAAGATTACGAAGAGGCGGAGCCCGGTCATCGTCACATCTCCCATTTATTTGCCTTGCATCCTGGGAGCCAGATCACGCCCGACGGCACGCCCGAACTAGCGGCAGCTGCACTGTGCACGCTGGAGCGGCGTTTGGCGAATGGCGGAGGCCATACCGGGTGGAGTCGAGCGTGGATCATTAATTTCTGGGCTAGGCTTAGGAAAGGCGAAGAAGCGATGAACAATCTGAATGCGCTTCTCACCCACTCGACGCTGCCAAACTTTTTTGACAATCATCCCCCATTCCAGATCGATGGCAATTTTGGCGGCGCGGCTGCGATTGCTGAAATGCTGCTTCAGAGCCATGCAGGGCAGATCCATCTTTTACCTGCTTTACCTGAAGCATGGCGTTCAGGGAAAGTGACAGGTCTTCGCGCCAGAGGCGGCTTTACTGTCGACATGGAGTGGGCGGAAGGAGTTCTGAAAGCTGCTCGGGTAGTTTCTGATAGAGGCACTGCGCTATGCAAAGTGCGTAGCAGCATTCCAGTAACGGTGACGGCAAATGGAGCACCAGTTGATATTTTGCAGAAGGATGGGGTCGTTGTCTTCGAGACTGTCATTGGAGGCGTATATAACCTTGAGACCGCGATGACTTAAATGTCTTGTGGAGCAGCAGCAACCAAACTAACATTGTGGGAAGTAGTCCGGCATGAAGCCGGATTGCCCAATAATTTGTAAGCGTTTACAAAAATGGTAGGCGATGATAGTGCTGCGCAACGATTTCGAAGTTGCCCGCCTTCGCGCTCCGCGGTATCTACCTATTCGTCTACATAAGGAGGGAGAATATGGGGATTGGCTTGAACCGTTTTATTCGTAAAATGAATATTCAGAACAGACTGGTGATCTCTTTCGCGATACTATCCTTGATACCGCTATTAGTTACAGGTTATTTTGCTTACTACACTTCAAGCGAGGCAATAAAAACGAAAATTAGTACCTCTTCCATCCAGTTAATGAATCAGGTCAGTGAAAATATCCAAAATGAACTCATGAAGCTTGAAAATGACAGTGTGGATATCGCATTCTCCGATATTATCCAAAATACGTTGATTGATTTCCATACGATGAGTGAGTGGAAGAGGAATGACGCGGAGCTAAAAATGCAAAGTATGTTAGCAAAAAGGTTTTCATTCAATCATAGCGTTTCGGATGTTCTTGTATATACCATGCTGCAAGAAAAAATTATCGCTTATGGCGACGTTAGCTTCAAATTTAATCTTACCTCGGATTTTTTGAATGGTATTTTTGTCCAAACGGCAACGAATAACGGTGTTCCCCTATGGACGATCGAAAGCAGTGAAGACGAAGTAAGAGAGTCGAGCTATCGGAATACCAATTACGGCCGTGTAGGCATATTGTTAACTCGAAGCTTTAAATCTTTTGATGGGATTCCAATTGGATACATGATTATGAGGATTGACGAAAAGCATATCTTAAAGAAATTTAAAGATATAAATCTTGGTCAAGGGTCAGATATATTCATCGTAAATGGTAAGGGAACCGTTATTTCGGGCCAAAACCCGGAAATGGAAGCAGCCAAGCCTTATCTCGATCAATCGTTGATTGAGGAGCTTAAAAAGAACAAAGAAGATGATTCATATTCCTTCACCGGCACCATTTCAGGAAAACGAAATCTGATCGCTTATAACTATATACCTAGTGCCGACTGGTACGTGATCAGTATTATTCCGTTTACGTATTTAAATGATGAATCCATAAAGACAAGTATCTATATTATATTTTTGGGGATTTTTTGTTTTTTACTTGCGTTGATTCTGTCCTACTACGTTTCCAAAAGTATTTCGAAGCCTTTAAAGCATCTATTAAATTCAATGAATAACGTAAAAATCGGTAATTTAGTAACTCGTATCGAAGACAACAGCAGCGATGAGCTAGGGAAGGTTGCGACAAATTTTAATCATATGGTGGCTGAAATTAAATATCTGATCGACGAGGTGACCAAAAAAGAAAAATTGAAAAGGGTTGCAGAGCTGAAAACACTGCAAGCCCAGATTAATCCGCATTTTCTCTCCAATTCACTGAACACGGTCAGGTGGATGGCCAATATTCAGAAGGCAGAGAGCATTTCGAGCATCATCACTTCCTTGATCCAGCTGCTTCATGGATGTATGGGAAAAGGAAGTGTACTGATCAGCCTGCAGGAAGAAATCGAATACGTAAAAGACTATCTAAATATAATGGCCTTCCGGGATTATGATAAGTTTAGGGTACATTACGAAATGGAAGAAAGCATTATGGACTTTCATGTCCCCAAATTTATTCTCCAACCGATCGTGGAAAATTGTTTGCTTCACGGGCTTGAGCCGATGGAAGGCCAAGGCCTGATTAACATTAAAGGCTACAGAATCGGAGAGGATTTGAAAATTATCATCACCGATACGGGCATCGGTATAAATAACAAAACGTTAAATGATCTCATGGGGGAACCATCATCCAACAAAAAAAATGGACTGAGTGGGATTGGCATCCGAAATGTGGATGAAAGAATCAAGCTGTACTTTGGAGAAAAATATGGAATTGCCATTCAAAGCATTCCGAATCTGTACACAACCGTAGAAATTACTTTGCCAGCTGTGGGAGAGGAGAATCTAGGGAAATATGCTGAAGGTACTTATAGTCGATGATCATGCAGTTTCACGAACGGATTTGAAAACGATGCTCGATTGGGAGAATTACGGGTTTTATATTTCAGGTGAAGCTTATAACGGCATTCATGCCATGCAGCTTATGGAAGAGGATGTTCCGGATATCGTTATTACCGATATTAGCATGCCTGGCATGAATGGGCTCGGTTTGATCCAGCAGCTAGAAAGTGAGTATCCACAGGTTAGAATTGTTGTGCTAAGCGCTTATGACGATTTTGATTATGTCCGTCAGAGCATGAAGCGGGGAGCAATGGATTACGTGCTGAAGCATAGGCTGAATGCCTCCGTATTGCTCGATATTTTAAAAACGGCAGAAGGCTCGATTCTTGCCTATCGAAATGAACGTGACAAGCAAAATGAGATAAATCAAGAACTTATGATCGGCAAAGATCGTTCACGCCATGAATTTATTAGAAAGCTCCTTGAGGGCAGTTTTTCGGGACGGGAGGAAATCGTAAGCGAAATCAACCTGTTGGACATAACAATGGACACGGAAAACTTGATCGTGACAGCAGTGGAGATCGACGATTTTCGGTTTATTGAAGAGAGATTTACCATAAAAGAAGTCGATGTGTTCATACAAACGTTTCTCGATATATCCAAAGAAATTCTTCATGATTGGGATAAATCGGTTATTGTCCATACAAGCAGAGGAAAGTTTGCGATGATTTTTTCACTGGGACATAACCATAGCTGGATGTATATCCACAATCAGGTGTATACCTTTCTCAACCGAATCAGATCGGAGATCAAAAAGTATTTGAATATCACGGCCAGCTTTGGTGTAAGCAAGGTATGTCATGATATAAAGCAGCTCTACCACGCATACTCCGAAGCCGCATTAATCCTGGAGGACAAGTTTCACAAGGGGAAAAACGGCATTTTTATCGAAAGCACAACCAACAAGCAGGAACAAGGTTTTTTTTGCCTGGATATTAAGGATGAGAAAGCCATTTACGCAGCCCTGAAAAATCAGGATTTCGAAACGGTGAAAAGCTTAATTGATGCCGTTTTCAACAAAATTTCAAGCTTGCGTCTTAGCAGTAAATCAACCCAGATTATTTGCGCGGAATTGATTAATATTGTGAATAAAACGTCTAAAGACGCCGGTATTGAGATGTCGAAGTTGTATACGGCAGGGGACATTCCTTACAATTTATTGCAGAAATATGAGGTTCTACAGGATATTAAATCCTGGATTATGGATCTGTACCTTAGGCTTATTGAAATCATGAAACGGATGAAATACCGAGATTCACTTAGCGGCATTACCCATAAGGCGATGGAATACATCCAGAATAATTACAAAAACGATGTTTCGCTCCAGGATGTGGCCGAATTCGCCGGTGTTAGCAGCTCCTATATTAGCAGGGTTTTTAAGGAAGAGTGTCAGATGGGAATAACCGAATATTTAAATCATGTGCGCATTGAATATGCTAAGCAATATATGGAGTACGGTGAATTAAAGCTGAAAGATATTGTGAATGATGTAGGATTTAACAATTATAACTACTTTTTTAAGGTGTTTAAAGAAATGACGGGCATGACGCCTCTGGAATATGAGCAGACGTGCAGGAAATAAACGAGCGAATGTTTTTTTATAGATAACAAAATGTTGTAGTGGAGTGCAAAATATTGGAGTTCGGCCAATAAACGCAATTTGTATAATAAGAAATAGGTGAGTGGCGCTTCCAAGTTAGTAGCTGTCACCAAGAAATAATTATGAAGGGGGCAAGAGTATATGAGAAAAGCACTATTTACAGCGGTTGCTTCAGTGTTCCTGTTGACTTCCATTTTGTCGGGCTGCAGCAGCGATGAAACGGGGCCGTCAAAAGGAGACACTGCAAATGCCAAAAACGCGGTCAAGTTATCGCTGTGGACATTCCAGGACCTGCATAAGAAATATTACGAGAAAACCGCCGAGCTCTGGAATAAAAACAACCCGGACCAGCCCATTGAATTGTCTATTGACACGTATCCCAACGCAGAAATGCACAACAAACTATTAATCGCGTTGCAATCCGGCGTGGGCGCGCCTGATATTGCCGACATTAACATCAACTTCTTTCAGAACTTCCTTAAAGGCGATATACAGCTTGTGGAACTAAACAAAGTGATCGAGCCCGAGAAGGACAAATTCATCCAGTCCAGATTCGATATTTATAGCAAAGGTGGAAAATATTACGGCATTGATTTCCATGTAGGCGCAACGGTGGTTTACTACAATAAGGAGCTTATGGATAAAGCCGGCGTGAACGTGGATAACATTAAAACTTGGGATGATTATACCGAGGCCGGGAAAAAAGTAGTGGCTGCGACTGGCAAGGTGATGACCGCTTTTGAAGTTACCGGACAAAGGCCTTTCTGGCCAATGATCGTGCAAAGAGGCTCCGATTATTTAGATAAAGACGGCAAAGTTACACTCGATAACGATATCAATATTAAGACCCTTCAGGCGATGAAGGATATGATTTACAAGGATAAAATTGCGGTTCCTATGCCTGGCGGCAATACCGGGGCTGAAGAATTTTTCACTTACATGAACAAGGGAGAAGCAGCTTCACTTATCATGCCAATGTGGTACATGAGCAGATTCCTGGAGTATATGCCTGATTTAAAAGGAAAAATATTGGTGCGGCCAATGCCGGTATGGGAAAAGGGTGACGTAAGATCCGCAGGTATGGGTGGAACAGGTACAGCCGTTACCAAGCAAAGTAAGAACCAAGATATCGCTATGAAGTTCCTCGCATATGCGAAGTTAAGCAAAGAGTCGAATATAAGAATTTGGCAGGAACTGAAATTCGACCCGATCAGATGGGATGTTTGGAGTGACCCGGAGCTGCAGAAGCCTGATCCTTATTTCAACAATGAGAAAATATTTAATGTGCTTCTAGACATGAAAGAGGAGATCAAATCTCCGAATATGAGTGAGCTAAGCTCGGCTTCCCAAGATTTGGTCAATTCCAATGTGATGTTCAAGTCGTTAAAGGATCAGTCGCAGACGCCAGAACAGGCATTAAAGGCTGCAGCTGACGAGCTTCGTAAGCAGAAGAAATAGCAAATGGGCAGAATGTAGGAATGACGGCTGCAGAAACGAAGGAATGAAAACGGTTTCGGCAGCCGTCAAGCAGGGAGGTATACGATTTGAATCATCGGTTATTTTATTCAGAAAAGTGGGCTCCTTACTTTTTTGTATCTCCATTTGTGTTAGCATTTCTCATCTTTTTCCTCTACCCTACGGCATCCACAATCAACATGAGCTTTCACGAGGTACTTGGGCTTAACAGCAGTAAATTTATAGGTTTTGACAACTACAGGAGAATGTTTGATGAGCATTTTTTCAATGCGCTGCAAACCAATACGATCTACACCGTTTTGTCGCTGTTATTGTTAATACCGATTCCGATCCTATTCGCCGTTTTTCTGAACACCAAATTGGCTAAGGGAAAATCATTTTTTAAGTCAGTTATTTTCATTCCAGCCTTAACGTCTGTTATCGTAGCCGGTGTTTCCTTCAGGCTTATGTTCGGAGAAGCGGATACGGCTTTGATTAATTCCTTTATCTCTAAACTCGGTATTTCTCCGCAGAATTGGATTCTGAATTATAGTACAGGTATGATGCTGATGGTCATTCTCAATACGTGGAGAGTTGCAGGGATTAATATGATTTATTACCTTGCCGGTCTACAAAGCATCCCCGAAGAATTATATGAATCTGCTGAAATGGACGGGGCCAATGTCTTTCGCAAATTTTATTGGATTACGCTGCCGCTCTTAAAGCCGATTATTATCTACACGTTAACGATAGGCATTTTTGAAGGATACAGAATGTTTGGAGAAAGCTATGTATTCTGGAATGAAGGAATGCCGGGGGATATCGGGCTTACCATCGTGCGGTTAATTTACCAGCAGGCATTTCAGCGAAATGATATGGGTATGGGATCGGCCATTGGCATTACCCTCCTCGTGATCGTACTCACCGTTAATCTGGTGCAACTGAAATTGTTCGGGCTCTTCAATAAGGAGTGAACGGATCAATGAATACTAAGCTAAGAAGAAAGCTGTTGACGGCGCTCATCATCATTTTCTTTCTCATCGTCTGCTTTATTGTCCTGTTTCCCCTGTACTACATGTTTATGGCTTCTTTTAAGAGCTCCAAAGAGTTATTCCGAAATGGCATGGATTTCAGGATCATCCCAAGCCTTATGAGTCTTGACAACTACAAGCTATTGTTTTCAGGTAAAGGCAGTATTTACTTGTACTGGTATAGAAACAGCCTTAGTATCACAGCCCTTCATACCGTAGTTTCATTGTTTCTATCCTCGTTAGTTGGCTATGGTCTAGGGGCATATAACTTTAGAGGGAAAAATATTGTTTTTATGCTGGTACTGTTTGTCATGATGGTGCCCCTTGAAATACTCATGCTTCCTCTCTATAAGCTTATTGTGAAAATGGGCATCATTAACACGTATTACGGAGTTATTTTACCCTTTGTCGTATCACCTATGGCGATTTTCTTCTTTCGGCAGTACATAACGGGCGTTTCCAAAGATTATATGGACGCGGGAAGAATCGACGGATGCTCGGAGTTTGGGATTTTTATCCGAATTATGGCGCCCTTGATGAAGCCGGCTTTCGGTGCAATGGGGATCCTACTGGCGATGCAGAACTGGAACAGTTTTATATGGCCGTTGATTGTGCTGCGTACGAATAAGATGTTCACGATTCCTATAGGTCTTGCTTCGCTGATGTCGCCTTATGGCAACAATTACGATATGCTGATCGCCGGTGCCGTGCTTGCTATTATTCCGGTTATTCTTTTGTTCCTGGTCAATCAAAGGGCGTTTATTTCAGGCTTGTCCAGTGGCGGTGTTAAAGGCTAGAACCAAATAAATCAATCTACTCAGGAGGCAGATAAGTATGAAAAGCAGTATTAAGATTAATCCAGAAGCAGCGGTTCACAAAATTGACAGAAACATTTACGGACATTTCGCCGAGCATCTAGGCCGTTGTATATACGAAGGGATTTGGGTCGGCGAGGACTCCGACATCCCCAACACACGAGGTATCCGCAATGATGTCGTTCAGGCGTTAAAAGATATGAAAATCCCTATCCTGCGTTGGCCAGGCGGGTGCTTTGCGGATGAATATCACTGGAAGGACGGCATCGGTTCTAAGGAATCCAGAGCGCGAATGATTAACACGCATTGGGGCGGCGTGGTTGAGAATAACCATTTCGGAACCCATGAATTTTTCGACTTGTGCGAAATGCTGGAGACTGAGCCTTACATATGCGGGAACGTTGGCAGCGGGACGGTCTATGAGATGCAACAGTGGGTCGAATATATGACCTTCGACGGCGAATCGCCGATGGCCGATCTGCGGAAAGCGAACGGCAGGGAATTGCCATGGAACTTGACTTATTTCGGCATCGGCAATGAAAATTGGGGCTGCGGCGGCCGGATGAGAGCGGAGTTTTATGCAGACCTTTACAGACAATACAGCACATATGTTAGAGATTATGGAGAGAATGCGATTTATAAAATTGCTGCCGGCCCCAGAGGGGACAATTACCACTGGACGGAAGTGATGATGCGGGAAGCTGGCCATTTCATGGACGGACTGGCGCTTCATTACTACACGAGGCTAAGAGATCACAACTTCGTAATAGAAAATCCTGATGGTAACAGAATTTATATAAAAGATCCGAATGCGGTAAGAGGCCAGGCCGTCGACTTCGAGGAAAGTGAATGGTTTGGCATCATGAAGGCGGCGTATTTCACAGAAGAGCTTGTGGCGAAGCACTCGGCAATTATGGATAAATACGATCCCGAGAAGAAGGTTGCGCTTATTATTGACGAGTGGGGCACATGGTTTGATGTTGAGCCGGGCACCAATCCGGGTTTCCTCTTTCAGCAAAATACAATGAGAGATGCGGTTTCTGCTGCGATTAGCTTGAATATCTTCAATAATCACGCTGACCGTGTGAGAATGGCGAATATTGCTCAGACAATTAATGTACTCCAGGCCGTGATTCTAACAGAAGGGGAAAAAATGATCCTGACCCCTACCTATCATGTCTTCGAAATGTTTAAGGTACATCAGGATGCCACCCTGCAGCCGCTTGAGATTCAGTCCGGCATTTACAAGTTCAATGGGGAAGAGGTACCGCAGCTTAGCGCATCCGCTTCCGTGGATGCTGAGGGTAAGCTGAATATTACGATTTGTAATACGGATCCGCACAATGCGGCTCCCGTTGATTGCAATATTGGAGGATTGAGCGGTAAACAAGTAACGGGAAGAGTTTTGGTTGCGTCTACGATGAGCAGCCATAATTCTTTTGAAAATCCTACTCAAGTTAAGCCCGAGCCATTTACTAGTGTAGAGCTGAATCAAGAAGGATTCCATACGGATATCCCACCGATGTCTGTTGTAGTGCTCACGATCCATTAAATCGGAGGGAGCTATCCGATGGCTAACAAACAGGGACCCTGCAAGGATTGCTCGGAGACAATCGATGTCGCACCGGAAAAGATAGAGGCGATGCTGCAATTGCTGATTCAATCAAGGCACATTGAGCTTGTAGATGAGGAAACATGGCATAGTCGGCTAGCTGCGTGTAAGGGCTGCACGGGTTATATACACGGAGGAACGTGTAAATATTGCGGTTGTCTTGTACAAATACGGACTAAAATAAAGGATAGGGCATGCCCCTATCCTTTATTTCCCAAATGGTAAGAGCGGGAGAAAAACGATGACTACAATTGACATTTGGCTGAATGAAGAGATAGGGCAAATTAATCCCAATATTTATGGACACTTTATTGAGCACTTGGGCGGAGTTGTATACGACGGGATCTGGGTAGGTGAAGACTCCGATATTCCTAATATAATGGGATTCAGACAGGAGCTTATTGAGAAATTAAAAGCAATTAGCCCATCTGTTATCCGCTGGCCGGGCGGCTGCTTTGCGGAGACGTACAACTGGAGAGACGGCATCGGTCCAAGAGAGAAGCGACCTACAACCGTTAATTGGTGGTATATGAACGACGGGAAGCTCGAATCTAACGAGGTGGGTACCCATGAGTTTATCGCGTTTTGCAAGTTAGTAAATGCCGAGCCGTATTTTGCAGTAAATGCTACGACAACAACCGTTTTAGAAGCTAGAAATTGGATTGAATATTGTAATATGATGCAAGGTACGACTACACTGGCGCAGGAGCGGGAGGAGAACGGAAGCCCAGAGCCTTTTAACGTTAAATATTGGGGGCTTGGCAACGAAAATTGGGGCGGGGGCGGCTGCATGACACCCGAGGATTACTGCCATATTTACAGAAAGTACGGCATCATCAGCAAAAGTGTAGGGCAGGATCTTCAGTTCATCGCATGCGGACCCTATGAAGATATTCCCGAATGGACGGCTAGATTTTTTGACAAGTATAAACAGATGTACACGGTGGGGCGAGTTGCTCCCATGTTCGGATACTCACTTCACTACTATGTGACGAACACGGGAAAAATGGGTACGGAGCTGACGTATAGTGATGCGCAGTGGTATGAAATGATGCGGGTCGGACTGGACATGGAACCGTTCATCCAATCCCAGTTTGAGATGATTCGCGCTGCGATGCCCGAAACCCCGATTGGACTTGTCGTCGATGAGTGGGGGGTGTGGCATCAGCAGAATGGCAGGCATCCATTGCCGGGCAAATACTTATTTGAGCAGATGAGCACAATGAGAGAGGCGGTCCTGGCTGCGCTATCGTTAAATATTTTCAACAATCATTGCGATAAAGTTGTTATGGCTAATGTGGCTCAGCTTGTCAACTGTATCCATTCCCTGTTTCTTGCCAAAGGTAACGCCTGTGTGGCAACTACAAGCTACTACGTATTCGATATGTTTAAAATTCACCAGCATGCAATAGGCCTTAAAACGGATGTCAATTGTAAAAGCATAACCTATACTCTAGAAGGAAGCTCGTATGAGATCCCAAGCATCTCCTGCTCGGCATCGGTCAAGGACGGTATACTAGCCGTTACACTTGCGAACTTATCCGTGGATGAAGATCAAGCGATCATGTTGCATCCGATCGGTGGCCAATATACTGGCAATGGGAGAATGGTCGTATTATCTTCTAATCATCATCAGGATGGCAATTCTTTGGAGGAACCCTATAAAGTTACACCGATGGAACAGGCCATTTCAACTGAAGGATTCGAACTTACGGTTACAATTCCTAAAGCTTCTGTAGTATTATTAACGTTGGATGTTTCTAGCTTTACCTGAAATAAATATTGATACTGAAGCAGCCGACCATCATCGGTTGCTTTTTCTCATTAAAAGGGCAACAAACGCAACAAACGCGACCACAGATTAAAAAGTACCTTTAATTTATAGGGGGAAGACCTTTATTTTATGAATTGTAAGCGCATTCCAAGTCGATATAATTAGATATATCAATATGTAAGCGTTTAAAGGGAGATATGAAAGGGAGGAATTAAGAAAATGGCATTACTAATGAAGCGTACTACACTTCGGTTGATCGTTCCTGTTTTGACTTTCGGTGTCATCTTATCAGGATGCAATGACGCAGGCAACGGTTCAACTGTTTCTAGCACTTCTCCAACTACCACAGGAAGCGCGGTAGCTACGCAGGGTACGGAAGCTATTAAACCGATGACGATTTCTATGTTCATTGCCAACTCCTATCAGCAGCCTACGGCAGACAATCGCATTTATAAAATGATTAAGGATAAAACAGGTGTCAGTTTAAAAATGGAATTTCTGGTCGGTGACCTCACGCAGAAACTAGGTGTTATGATTGCCGGCGGCGATTATCCGGATGTGATTACGGGCGATGACAAGCTGATTGCTGCAGGCGCATTCGTACCACTGGAAGATTTGATCGAGAAGTACGCACCGAACCTGAAGAAGCATTACGCGGATGTTTGGAACCAAATTAAGGATCCGGCAAGCGGACATATTTACGCACTTCCGGGTTACAATGCATTCACTGGAACATTTACCGAAACGACTTACGAGGGTCCTGGCTTCTGGTTACAAAAAGATATTCTAAAGGAGCAGGGATGGCCGACTCCGAAGACGCTGGAGGATTACTTCGCTATTATTGAAAAGGCCAAGCAGCAGCACCCGGACAGGATCGGTTTCGAGACGCTGAACTTTGACTGGAGGACCTTCCCTTTGCAGAATCCGCCAGAGCACTTGGCAGGCCATCCGAACGATGGCGGGGTAATTGTAGATAACGGCAAGGCATCCATTTTTGCTGATAAGGATATAGCAAAAAACTATTACAAGAAGCTGAACGAGATAAACAATAAAGGATTGTTGGACAAGGAAGCACTTGTGCAGAACTATGATCAATATTTGGCGAAAATCGCCAGCGGTCGTGTTATCGGTATGTTTGACCAGCATTGGAATTTTAGTGACGGCGAAAAGTCGTTGATTTCTCAGGGTAACTTTGGCAGCACCTACGTAGGTTTCCCATTGCTCTATCCGGGTGCGACGGAATACTACCGGGATCGTCCCGCTTTAACCATCAATCGCGGTTATGGTATTTCAGTTAAGGCCAAAGATCCTGTCGCAATCATAAAATTCCTTGATAGTTTAATGACGGAAGATTGGCAGAAAACGCTGCAATGGGGTGTTCAAGGTCAGGACTATCAAGTGAAGGATGGCAAATATTATCGTACTCCTGAACAGCGTGACCAGCAAAATGATAATACCTGGAAGTTAGCCAATAAAGCAGAAGCGTTCTTCTTTAATTTGCCCAAAATGCAGGGTACTTACATCGATGGGAACGCGACGGACCCGAACACGCAGCCGCAGGAGTTCTATGACAGCTTGAAGCCAGTGGATCAGGAAGTGTTGAAGGCTTACAATCATAAGACTTGGGCCGAGTTCTTCAAAACACCTGTTGATAACCCGGTTTATTATCCGGCGTGGTCCATCGACTTGATCGACGGTTCCCCGGCGAAAGTAGCCCAAACCAAGATGAACGATCTGGCCGTAAAGTATTTGCCGAAAGCCGTCCTGGCGAGCGAAGCGGATTTCGAAAAAGTCTGGAAAGAATATACCGACCAGCTTTCCAAAGCGAACGTCAAAGCTTACGAAGATCGTATCAACGATCAGATTCAATGGAGGATCAAGAACTGGAGCAGTAAATAATTCATAATCACTTACCGAGGAGCGGAGAAGACGAGCAGGTCTTCTCCGTTTATAGACGACCAGTTTCGGTTTGGGAGGGATCATAATGGAAGAAGCTATACTGAAGAAACAAGATGCGAAAGCAGCGGTCAGGAAAAAGAAATGGATCGATCCGGAAATTGGCGTAGAATTCAGCTGGAAAACGATGAAAAGCCAAAAGCAGTTAATTTTGATGTCGGTACCGATTCTAATCTATTTGGTTATTTTCAATTATGTCCCGATTTGGGGCTGGGTAATGGCCTTTCAAAATTATCGCCCGGCCTTGCCGTTTCTCAAGCAGAAATGGGTTGGCTTAGATCAATTTAAATTTCTGATGGGTGATGATGTCTTCCTTCAGGTGCTTCGTAATACACTAGGCATGAGCTTGATCAATTTGGTACTGGGATTTGTAACAGCGATCGTACTGGCGCTTCTTCTTAATGAAATCAAAACAAAAATATTTAAAAGCACGGTACAGACGATTTCGTACTTACCTCACTTCCTGTCATGGGTTATTGCGGCTGGTATTGTAGCTTCCACGCTGTCTGTAGAGGATGGGATCGTCAATGTCGTATTAATGAAGCTTCATTTCATCAAAGAGCCGATTATGTGGCTAAGCATCGGACATTATTTCTGGGGCATTGTTGGTGCCGCAAATGTGTGGAAGGAAGTAGGCTGGAATACGATCATTTACTTGGCTGCGATTACTTCCATAGATCCTTCGCTTTATGAAGCCGCCTCCATGGATGGAGCCAACCGTTACCAGAAAATGCGCTATGTGACCCTGCCGGGCATTAAAGCGACGTTCATTATCCTTTTAATTATGAATGTTGGCCATATCCTGGATGCGGGCTTTGAAGTGCAGTACTTGTTGGGGAATGGTCTGGTTGTGGACTGGTCGCAAACGATTGATATTTTCGTGTTGAAATATGGAATCGCACTTGGCAACTACTCCCTGGCGACAGCGGCGGGCATATTTAAGACAATCGTCAGCATTGTATTGGTTTTGAGCGCGAATTATATGGCGAAACGCCTCGGCGAAGAGCGGTTGTTATAAGGGGGTTGGATATGAAAACGGCTACGTTCCAGAATAATCGCTTGGAAGCGATCCTATTCAACACACTAAATGGATTTTTTATGCTTTTCCTGGTCATCGTTACCCTGTATCCTTTTCTTCATACGTTGACGGTATCTTTTAACGAAGGCAACGATACGCTGCGGGGCGGGCTTTACTTATGGCCGAGGATTTGGAGCTTGCAAAACTATCGAGCCATCTTCATCTCGGGAACGATCTATCATGCTGCCTGGATCTCGGTTGCTCGAACCGTAACGCTTACTGTGTTAGGTGTTTTTCTGACTTCGATGCTAGCTTATACGTTGGCTCAGCCTCACTATTTGTTTCGTAAAATTATTGGCGTGTTATTCGTGCTGACCATGTATTTCAATGCTGGCTTAATCCCGAATTATTTCCTGATCAAGCAACTGGGATTACTGAACAGCTTCTGGGTGTATATTCTTCCTGGGCTGGTCAGTGCGTTTAACCTGATCGTCATCCGAACCTATATCAAGTCTCTCCCAGGCAGTTTAGTTGAATCGGCGAAGATAGACGGTGCTGGAGATTTTACCATTTTTCTGCGGATTATCTTTCCTCTCTGTACGCCAGTCTTGGCAACTATTGCGTTATTCATCGCGGTTGGCTCCTGGAACTCTTGGTTCGACACGTTCTTGTACGCTTCTTCCGATATTAAATTAAGTACGCTGCAGTACGAGATGATGAAGCTCCTGGGCTCTACGATGAGCAGCAACAGTGATCCCGCGCTTTTAAATGGCGTCAACACGGGTCAATCCAAAGGGATGGTTACACCTGCTTCTGTGCGGGCTGCCATTACAATTGTAACGGCTGTGCCGATTTTGTTAGTTTACCCTTTCCTGCAGCGCTTTTTTGTAGTAGGTTTAAATCTGGGAAGTGTTAAAGAATAAGAGTTCGGGCATTGGAAAAGCCGTTTTAGTCCGAGGACTAGAATGGCTTTTTCGTTGCTGAATCTATCGGTGGGACCGTATAATAATCTCATATCAAGAGGGAAATCAGGTGAAACGCGAATGTTGAAGGTTCTGATTGCCGATGATGAGCCGATCATGCTGGAAGGGGTACGTTTCCTCGTTGATTGGCACAAGCTTGGCTTTGACATATATGCTGAGGCGCTAGACGGAGAGGATGCCCTACAGCTAGTAGAGGAAAACTGCCCTCATCTGATCATAACGGATATTCGGATGCCCGTCATTGATGGCTTGGCATTAATTGAAAAGGTTTATATGCGCTTTCCTGATACGAAGTTTATCGTGTTAAGCGGTTACGCTGACTTTCAATATGCGCAGCAGGCTATGAAATTCGGAGTTTCCAATTACTTGACGAAACCGTTGGACGAGACGGAATTAGAGAGCGCCGTTCTTGCGGTTGCGGAGGACATTCGTGCGGAGGAAGAGCGGCGTGCTCTGCAGCGCTCGATCCTTGATCGCAGCCGTGCTGAAACGGTTTCACGGCTTTTGATGGGAGACGTCAGAAAGGAATGGGTGGACAAGGCACGAAGCTTGTTGAAACTTCACGAGCAATCGAGAATTCGCTGTATCCACCTTGTTTGTAGCAATTCGGAATATAGCGAACAAGAGCGAGTCAGCCTGTTCCAACGTCTTAGGGAAGCAGTGGATTTGAATGGCTTGACCGATGTGAGCGTGCATCCGTTTGAACTAGGCATTAACAGGAGTGGTTTTATTCTTGCTGTGGACTCAAAAGAATCTGTACTAACTATCCCGCTTATAGATCAATTCGTATCGCATATGCGAAAAGAATGCGGAGAGACCTTAACTTTTGCAATCAGTAGTGAGGTTAGAGGGGTTATTTCATTAAGTAGAGCCTATCAGGAGGCGCTTACAGCTGAGGTGTGCAAATTTCCTTCTAATCATCCCAAGGTCTACTATTATCAAAACAAAATAGTAGAGGAATCTCCATCGATCCCTGAGGTAACCAAGATATCGCTGATCCAAGCCATCAACTATGGCAATGTAGATGCCGTTCGCACTCTTACACTTGATTTATTTATGACTTTATCTTCTTCGGAGGCATGGGCGGCGGCAAACTTGTCTACGCTGAAGCTGGAAATTCTTCAAGAACTGGCCCAACAAGGAGCAGATATGGAAAATTGGAGCCGAAGATGGTTTGCATCGCCTCTTCCCAAGAATGTGGGAGAACTGAAAAACAGCTTGTTGAAAGAATTTTTGGAAGCGGCAGAGTGGATCGCAAGGGAGAAAGGTGCTCGTATCGACGACATTGTTTCTGCCGCTGAAGCCTACGTTAAACAGCATTACCAAGGAAAGCTGCAGCTTCAACATGTGGCTGAACATCTTCATGTGAATGCGGCTCACTTGGGGCAACGCTTTAAAAAGCAGCGTGGGCTCGCATTCAATGAGTACGTGCATACCGTTCGCATTACGGAAGCCAAGAAGCTCTTGCTCCGTACCGAGATGAAAATAACCGAAATCGCCCATATGGTGGGGTATTCAGATCCTGAACAGTTTGGTGCGAAGTTCAAAGCTTTGACCGGTGTCATTCCTTCGTCGTACAAAAAAGGCTGAGAACTAACCGATAGGAGATCGACAATGAACCGAAAATGGAAGCTTTTCAGCCATATCGTCAATGACATACCGCTAAAATATAAGTTTCTATTTATCTATCTTTTGTGCGTCTTACTCCCAATTATGAGCATCAATATCCTATTCTACATGCAAAATAGCCGGGATACGCAAAGTCGGGAGAGGGAGAATCTACAGATTTCTTTGGATCGGGCAGCCTATGAGCTCACCCAGATCGTGAACGAAAGCGTAGCCATTGGTAACACAGTAGCGGCAGATCGAACATTTAACGGGAAGTTGGAAGCGTCCTATTCCGACTTGTCCACCTACTACGAGACTTATGACAGTTATTTGCGTGACAAGCTGCGTCCATATACGGATCAGTATCCGTACATTTCCTGGCTAGGCGTATTTACCACGAACCCGACAATTGGAAGCGGAGGAAGCTATTTTGTACTGAAGGACAGCGATAAGCAGAGCGAATGGTATCGGAAACTGACGGATACGAAAGAGAAGGTGGTCGTCGCCTCCTACTTGGATATGAACCCGATGAATCCTCAGCAACAGAGGGTGTATGTGAGCATTATTCGCAAATTGGAGAATTTTCCGGATTTGATGACTTACACCAAGTACTTACGAGTGGATTTGCAGTTGGATAAGCTGCAGGAGCTTTTTAACAAGGAGCAGAACTATCTGCAATTCAAACTTGTAGATGCTAACAATCGGGTTGTTCTGGATTCAAACCTCTCTTACATTGCGGAGGATAACCTTTTGCTCCCAATAGCCAAAGACTACTTAGCATCGAATAACAAGGCAAATGGCAATTTTATCAGCAGCTTGGGAACTGCCAGTTACCTTAGCGGCTGGAAGTTAATTGGGATTCCAGAACAAGCTCGATTTCAACAAAAGCAAAATGCGGTAATAAAATTCGGAATTTTACTCACCTTATGCAGCACGGTAATTCCGACGGTACTTGTTTTTACCATTCTGCAATCCTACAACTTGAGAGTCAGACGGCTTTCCAAACATATGCAATGGGTTAAAAATGAGCGTTTCGAACCTATTAACATGTATGAAGGCAAGGATGAAATTGGAGGATTATTGCGCAGCTTTAATCTGATGACGGTGAAAATCCGCAATCTGATTAATGATGTCTATAAGCTGGAGATCCAGAAGAAGGACTTGGAATTGGAAAGAGTACGGGCGGAGTTGAATGTTCTGCAGAGCCAGGTAGATCCGCATTTCCTGTTTAATACACTTAACGCTATTCTGGTGGTATGCAAGAAGCATCGGTATGAGCATGTTACGGATATTATTCGCAGCCTCTCGCAAATTTTGCGAAGGCTGCTCAGCTGGAAGGATGATCTGGTGACGATTGATGAGGAAATTAGCTTCATTAAGATGTATTTGCAGATTGAGAAATTCAGGTTTCAGGATCGGTTTACCTATGAGATCGATATTGATCCGAGGATATTATCCTGCCGGATTCCCAAGATGAGCATCCAAACTCTGGTAGAGAATGCGTGCAAGCACGGGCTTCAATCGGTGAAGGGGGATCGGCGGATTCACATTTCAGCAGGGTTGGATGACCGCTATCTGATAATCAAGGTCAAAGATAACGGGATTGGTATAGACACTGCCAAGCTGAACAGCATTCTTCAGAACTTGCATGTGGAAGAAGAGGCAGGGAAAAGCATCGGCCTGAGAAACGTGTATAAACGGCTGAATCTTTTTTACAAGGATCGTTCCTTGTTTTTAATAGAAAGCAAAGCCTATGAACAGACGTCTGTAACAATCCAAATCCCTATTCAACTAATCTTGTCACAGGAGGAGGCAGCTGAACATGTGTAAAGTATTGTTCGTCGATGATGAGCCGATTGCACTTGAAGGAATCCGAATGCTAGCTGATTGGGAAGGGCTAGGGTTTGAGGTATGCGGCATGTGCTCCGACGGGGAAGAAGCTCTGAAAGTAATGATAGAATGCCGACCTTCACTTGTCATAACGGATATTCGGATGTCTGGGATAGACGGACTGGAGCTGATTCGTCAGGCTCAGCTGTTGTCGAAGGCGTATAAGCCGATTTTCATCATCATGAGTGGCTACGGCGACTTCAAGTATGCACAGTCAGCATTGCGATACGGGGTACGCCATTATCTGCTCAAGCCTATTATGGATGATGAATGGGAAAGCACTTTGGGGGATGTTATGGAGGAACTTACGTCCCGACAACAGGTGCTTGATCAACTGGAAATGACAATCAGTCAACTCCTTCCAATGATGATGGCTCCCATTCTCCGGGGGGAGTTGGAAGAGTTGGATGAATGCATATCTAAGCGGATCGGAGAGTTGGATCAGGAGGCTGAAGGCTGGAAGTGTATCCTGATAGAAGGGTTGAATGAAGAGGAGATGGCATCTTGCAGTTCCTATGTTTATGCCAAAAAAGCCATGTTTGTCGACCTTATGCCTGGTCAAGCTTGTCTAGTGGTGGATTGTGCGGAAGACGTTCGGGGACTGGCTGGGAAAGTTTATGATGGGCTTCGACAGCAAGACTCGGCGATATACGTATCGATAGGGCCCCCCGTTCAGTCTCTTCGAAAATTGCATGTATCCTATTCGGGGGCGGTGGAAGCATCTGTCCACCACTTTTTTTATGATCATGGGGGACTTGTTGATTACGAAAATGCCGATAGGTTGGAGTTTAGTTATAATCTCGGAATCATGGCAATGTTGGAGGAACTGCTTGGCGCTGCGGAACGGTTACAGGAACAAGAGGCGTCCAGTATTTTAAATCAAGTATTCGCTTCGTTCCAAAATAAAAAGATTGCGCCGGATATGGTGCGCATGCTCTGTGTACATGTGGTCCTGAAGAGTATGGATGTGCTGCGGGAGTTGGAAGTAGTATCCATGGATATGTGGTCGTTGTTCCGCAATGAACTGCAAAACGGGCCTAAATCCCTGACGACATTGGAGCAATCTGTGTGGAGGTATCTGAACGAATATATGCGAAGATTAAGAGAACGGAGGGAATCCAGTTCGGGTCATCCACTGTATGGAATAGAACGCTATATCCAAGAAAATTATAAATTCCCGCTAACGATCAAAGATATCGGAAAACGCTTTTATATGAATCCCGTTTATCTGGGCCATGCGTTCGTAAAGAAATATGGTGTTGGTATGATTGAATATATCCATGATCTTCGAATCAATGAGGCCAAGAAATTGCTGACGGAATCTGCTGCCACGATCCGTTCCATTGCAGAGGGAGTCGGTTACGTGCATTACCATCATTTCCTGAGAGAGTTTGAGAAGCGGGTAATGGAGAAGCCGGTAGAGTATAGGGAAGCTGCTTACGATGTGAGAAAAAAGGGAAATGAATGATGAGTAGTACCCTTTGATTTTCTAGGGCTTTGTCCGCAATGATTACGCTTACAAAACAACAAGATCTGGTAAGTAAAGTAAAGAGATGTACATTGTTTAGAGGTTATACTAACCCTATAATGAAAACATAACCACATCACTGCAGTGATAGCTTTAAATACTCAATATAGGGGGATGTACATGAAGCTAAACCAGCATAAAATGAAAGCGTTATCCGTTTCCTTGCTCGCTGTAGCAACGCTCGTATCGGCATGCACCAGCCAGAATAATTCAACGAGTACTCAACAGAAAGAAGCAGTGAGCACCGCTGGTAATACCGATGTGAAAAGTGCAAATACAGATCCGCTTGGCAAGTATGACCCACCAATTGAGGTGTCGTTTGTCCGAAACCTCAGCGATGTTGTTGAGAATAACGTACTCGGTGTGCTAAAAGGCGAATCGTTTGAAGACAACCGATGGACACGTCTATATAAGGAACAGCTCGGGATCACAATTAAAAATAATTGGGTCGTCAAAGGAAGCGATACTTCTGATCAGTATTTACAGAAACTGAATGTAACGTTAGCCTCCGGCGATCTGCCTGATATTATTCCTGTGAACGCGACTCAATTAAAACAATTAGCAGATTCCGGCCAAATTGAAGATATGACAGCTTGGTATGAGAAATATGCGGCTCCTCTCACCAAAGAGATTTTATCACAAGAGGGAAAAAGTCCCTTCGACGCTGCAACGATTGATGGCAAACTGATGGCAATCCCGCAGGTCGACTCCTCGCTTGAACGTGCTATGTTTATCTGGATTCGTACGGATTGGCTTAAGAAATTAGGTTTGCAGCCGCCGAAGACGATGGCTGATGTACAAACCATTTCGAAAGCGTTTGCCGAGAAAGACCCGGATGGCAATGGGAAAAAAGATACATTTGGCCTCGGTTTAAACAAAGCTTTGTGGGGAGGAGCTGTAGGCTTAGAGGGCTTCATGGCAGGGTATAAGGCTTATCCGAATATGTGGATTACCGATGCTTCCGGAAAGCTGATGTTTGGCGGTATTCAGCCGGAAGTTAAGAAAGCGCTTCAAGCCCTTCAAGGGATGTTTAAGAACGGAGAAATTGATCAGGAATTCGGAATTAAAGACGGTGGTAAGGTAGCTGAGCAAATAGCTGCTGGCAAGATCGGAATGGAGTATGGCGAACAGTGGAACTCCATCTGGCCGCTTCAATTGAACCGTAACAATGACCCGAGTGCACAATGGCAGGCATTCCCGATCGTTTCGGAGTCCGGCGATACGCCTAAAGTTCCCCTGAGGTTCAGTACAAGCAAGTTTTTTGCGGTTAAAAAGGGATTCAAGCATCCTGAGGCGGTTATCAAGTTGTTTAATATGCATCTGGAGAAAAACTTTGGCCAAACAGCGGAGTTTGACAAATATTATGCACCGCCGGAAGCAGAAAGTGTATGGCAGCTGTCGCCGGTAACTCCGAGCCCGGTAAAGAAAAATGTTGAGGCATTCAGAGCGATCGATGCGGCGCGTAAAGCGAACAACTTCTCGACCCTGAAGGGAGAAGCCAAAACGATTCAAGGTAAGATAGAAGCTTTCAATTCGGGTTCAAAAGAAGGGTTTGCCTTGTGGGGATGGGAACGCATTTATGGTCCGGAAGGCTCTGAAGGCGTCGTTGATCAGTACGATAAAAATAGTCAATTCCTGATGGATAAATTCGTAGGCGCACCTACGCCAACGATGGTTGAGCGGAAATCGACTTTAGAGAAGCTGATGAATGAGACTTACACGAAAATTATTATGGGCGGCTCTGTAGATGAGTTCGATAAGTTTGTGAAAGACTGGACGAAGCTGGGCGGCGAGCAAATTACAAAAGAAGTTAATGAATGGTATGCAGCAACGAAGAAGTAGATGCGGGCAGAGGACGGGTTAACCATCCTTCCTCTGCTTTTTATGCATTAAATACTGGAGGTTATTGTATGGGTATCGGGAAAATGTGGAGAGAGCTTCCGCTGCATCTGATGATGTTACCGGGATTAGTATTGATTGTGCTATTCTCATATGTCCCAATGGCGGGAATTATCATTGCATTTCAAAAATTTATCCCTGCAAAGGGATTATTTGGTGACCAGCGATGGGTCGGGTTGGATAATTTCAGATATGTCATGAATCTGCCCAGCTTTAATCAGGTCCTGTGGAATACCCTCTTTATCTCAAGTCTTAAGCTTATTCTAGGCTTAATCGTACCGATTATTTTCGCCATTCTTCTTAACGAATTGAAGAATGAGGTGATTAAAAGAAGCGTGCAAACGACCATTTATTTACCCTATTTCCTCTCTTGGGTAGTTCTAGGGGGGATACTTATTGATATTCTATCGCCTTCTACCGGTATTGTTAACCAATTGTTGGGTGCTTTCGGTTTGAATAAAATATTTTTCCTTGGAGACAATCATTGGTTTCCGTTTACACTCATTACATCGGATATATGGAAAAATTTTGGCTATGGAACTATCGTTTATTTGGCGGCTATCACGGGCATTGACCCTGGCTTATACGAATCTGCAACGATTGACGGCGCAAACCGCTGGCATAAGATATGGCATATCACGATTCCAGGGATGCGAATGGTCATTGTCTTGTTGTCAGTTCTCAGTTTAGGACAGCTTTTGAACGCAGGCTTCGATCAAGTGTTCAATTTATATAGCCCTCAGGTGTACGAAAGCGGCGATATTCTGGATACCTTTGTATATCGGATCGGATTATTGGATGCTCAATACGGTGTTGCAACGGCCGTAGGTCTATTCAAATCGCTAGTTTCGCTTATTTTGATTTCAAGTTCTTACTTTGTGGCGTATCGGTTTGCAAAATATAGAATTTTCTAGGAGGAGGGAAAACCGTGGTACAACCATCACCCAGTTCTGTGTCTGATACTTATATCCGGGTACCCAACAGTCGATTTCGATTCGAGTGGTTTTCCGTTCTGAATGTTTCCTTTCTAATTATTATATCGTTAATTTGTATCCTCCCGCTAATTCATATCATTGCGATCTCGTTTAGTTCAAGTACCGCAGCAGCAGCAGGTCATGTAAAGCTGTGGCCGGTTGACTTTACATTAGCCTCTTACAAGTTTACGGCTAGTCGAGCAGCATTTTGGCAATCCATGCTTGTATCCTTGGAACGTATCGCGATCGGGACGCCGTTAAATCTCATTCTAACCATTCTCGTCGCATTTCCTTTATCCAAGGAAACGAAGGCGTTTCGCATGCGAATGGTTTATGCTTGGATTTTCTTCATCACGATGCTCTTTCATGGTGGTTTGATCCCTTGGTATTCTACACTTAAGCAGTACAATATGCTTGATACGATTTGGGCGCTCGTGCTGCCCGGTGCGGTTCCCGTATTCAGCGTGGTCCTTCTGCTTAACTTTTTCCGTGAGGTGCCGAAGGAGCTGGAGGAGGCAGCCGTCGTGGACGGTGCGAGCTATTGGACGACACTCTGGAAAATCTATGTGCCGATATCCATGCCTGCTCTTGCAACGCTTGCCTTATTCTCCATGGTCGAACATTGGAACAGTTGGTTTGACGGCCTCCTGCTTATGGGAGACCCTAGTCACTATCCGCTGCAAAGCTATATTCAAACGATCGTCATTCAACAAAATTTAACAAATATATCACGTGACGAAGCCATAAATATGGCCCTCATTTCTGATCGGACGCTGAAAGCTTCACAGATCTTCTTAGGCTCTCTTCCCATTATCATGGCGTATCCTTTCTTGCAGAAGTATTTCGTTAAAGGGATTGTCCTTGGCAGCGTTAAGGGGTAGTGCATGATAGATGGCTTCCTAAAGAAAATCCTTAGAAAACTTACAAGCTTCAGGCTATAATGGAAGAAAAAAGTTGGGGGCTTGTACCTTGATCAACCGTCAACCATTCACTTTACGGAACACGATTTTCCTTCGGCTGCTCAGTACTTTTTTGCTTATCATGCTGCCCATTTTATTATTTGGCGTCTATCTGTATAACTGGATCGTCCAGACGGCAAGCGAAGACATCTCCAAAACGGCGGTGTCCCAACTAACCTTCTATATCAACGATCTTGAGAAAGAGATAGAACGGATGAAGCTGCTGCAGTTTGGCGTTATCGAGGATGAAGATCTCAACGAACTGACGCTGACTTGGGACACGATGGATGTGTTTAAGCGAACTGAAAAAATTAATTCGTTGCGAAAACGGCTTTATGCCATTCAAAACAGCTCTCCTTATATTAAAAATGTCAGTGCTCACATTTATCCGATACTCAAAACGATTTCATCCGCCAATGGCCCAAGTGAATTTGATACCGAACGGTACAATGGCCTGCGCTCAGCTTTAAGCAGTAGGAATAACCAGATCATTGAGTGGAATGGCCGATTGTTTCTAAGTGCCGCGAAGCAGGGAGTCACCAAGGGGAATCAACCGTTATTCATTATTGAAATTGAACTGGATCAAGAGAGACTGCAGGAGGCGTTAGGCCAGTTTAACACCTATCCTGGAAGTGGAACCTTGATGACCAAGGAGAATACCAGTGTTATTCTCACGAGCGGATCTTTGGAGCATTTATGGCAAGATATACCGGCCACCATTGCACAAATCAAACAAAATCCAGTTCACAGCACGGGAACCTTTACCATTTCGGGCAGCCGATATTATACCGCGATTGCAAGCTCTGATTATTTAAACATGTCGATTTACCGGTTTATCCCAGAGCAAATTATTAAGAAGCCGCTAGACAAGTTTTATCTGTGGGCCTGGTTATTTATTTTCGTTGCTATTGTCATCATTGCCATTTATGCATTCTCCACCTACAAATTTATTCACAAACCGTTGTTAACGCTAGTTAAGAGCTTCCGGCGTATGGAAAATGGAGATCTGGATGTGAACATCCAGCACGAGTCCAAGGATGAGCTCGGTTACTTATATGGCCGATTCAACCAAATGGTCACCAATCTTGGCTCTTTGATCGATCAGGTGTATAAGCAGAAAATTATGACACAACGGGCGGAGCTGAAGCAGCTTCAATCCCAGATCAATCCGCATTTTCTATACAACAGTTTCTTTATCCTGAGAACGATGGCCAGGATCGGAGACGTTGAACGAATCGGACAGTTTGTCACACAGCTTGGTGAGTATTTTCAATTCGTTACCAGAAATGCTTCTGACGAAGTGCTGCTGAAACAGGAAATTCACCATGCCAGAATGTACACGGAGATTCAGGAATTACGCTTTTCTCGGCGTATCCGGGTACAATTCGACGCTCTTCCACGGGAAATTGAACAGGTGTTAGTACCACGATTAATTGTTCAGCCGATTATTGAAAATGCCTTTGAACACAGTTTGGAACAAATGAAACGCAGTGGAAACATTATCATTCGCTTCGAGTGGGATGAGACAGAGATACGTATCATTGTGGAGGACAATGGGGATAGTTTGACGGATGAGACACTGGAACGTATCTCGGATATGCTGGATAACGGTGACGAACATGCGGAGACGACGGGCTTGGTGAATATTCACCGCCGTGTCAAAATGACATTCGGTGAAACATACGGTCTACGAATAAGCCGAAGCGAGCTCGGGGGATTGAAAGGTATCATTTCTATTCCTTATCAAGGTGGTGATGCTCATGATTAGAATGCTGATCGTTGACGATGAGGAGATCATAACAGACGGGCTGTTTGACATCTTTAGCCAACTGAATCTCAATCTTGATTTGTATAAAGCCTATTCCGGTGAAGAAGCGCTGGATTGGATGAATACGACGAGAGTGGACATCGTGATGTCCGATATTCGTATGCCTGGGATGGATGGGCTCGAGCTAATGAGAAACATACGCAGGAGTTGGCCGCATTGTAAAATCATTTTTTTGACTGGATATAATGACTTTGATTATGTCTACCAAGCGATTCAATCACCGGGAGTGAGCTATCTCCTTAAGAGTGAAGAATACGATAAGATTATCAAGGCCGTAACGGATGCGATACATGAATTGGAAAATAGTCTAAAGTTCCATGATCTAGTCAAGCAATCAAGAGAGAAGCTAACTACACTCGAGACTCTCGCTCAAGGGAATTATTTCCGTTATTTGCTTCATGGGACACGAACAACGGAGGAATTCGTCGTTGATTTCCGTAATGTTGGCATAACTCTTGATCCAACTAGGCCTATCCTTGTGGCGTTAGCTGACTTGCAACGAACGAACACACACCATACCTTTGCGGAAAGCCAGAATGCGGCACTTGCTGTCAAATTTTTAGCACAGACATTTTTGGCAGAACGTACAGATAGTCTTGGAATCATTGATCAATACGGTGACCTCGTCTGGCTTATTCAACCCAAACCTACACAAGTTAGTGAATCTGACGAAGCCTATTCCCGCACAGTAAAATTTCTAGAGGGACAATTTGAGCTTATGCAGCAAGCTTGTCATGAATCATTGGGAATTTCTTTTGCGATAACGCTTTGCGCCGATACCTGCGAATGGAAGCAGCTTTCTGAGATATACGATCGAATGAGAAGTGAACAGTACTGGCGAGCGGGAGACGGCGCCCAGATGGTGCAAACAGTCACCTTGGAAACCATTGGAACTGCGGCCAACTCAAGAACGCTGAGAGAAAAGGCGGAGTCCTTGGCAATTCATCTAGAAGGCGGAAATAGAGAGGGATATCTCCATCTGTTCAACGAACTAATGAAAACAGCATACGATGAACGAGGAAATGGCGGACCTTTTGCCCTGGAATTGTATTACACGATTGCTCTCTGCCTATTATCCTATATTAACCGTTGGGAGCTGCATGATAAGGTTGGAACAACCGGGCTTATGCAAAGAGACAGGCATTCATCCTTGCAGGATAGCTATGAGTTTTTGAAACAGACCGCAGAGTCTTTGTTCGATCTTCGATTAAGTGTAGAACGCAATAGAGCAGCAGCGGTGATAGAAAAGATACGGTTGTATATTGAGGAACATCTGGGCGAAGACTTATCTCTTGTACGTTTGGCTAGTGTGATACACTTCAATCCGTCCTATTTATCTCGGCTTTTTAAGCAGGAAAGTGGCGTCAATCTATCTGAATATATTGATGATGTTAGAGTGGAGAAAGCCAAAAATTTGCTCAAGAAAGATGAACTTAAAATTGCTGAAGTGGGCGTTCAGGTAGGTTATGAAACTCCACACTCTTTTACTCGATTTTTCAAAAAATCAACGAGTATGACTCCAGCGGAGTATCGTGAGGTTGTAAGGAAATAAGAGTAGTGGGATTAGCATTTATTAAGCATTAGGAGAGTTAGCGATGGAGAATGTGACGATAACGAACCCCATTATCTGGGCGGATGTTCCGGATCCTTGCGTTATTAGAGTAGGAACGTCCTACTATATGGTAAGCACAAGCATGCATTCAATGCCTGGATGCCCGATTATGAAGTCAGAGAATCTAATGGATTGGCGAATCGTGAACTACGTTTATGACACCTTAGAGGATAACGACGCCTATAACTTGCTGGATGGGAAAGGCGTTTACGGTAGAGGGTCATGGGCGGCAAGCTTGCGTCATCATAATGGCACGTTCTATGTGTGTTTCTCAAGTAATGATATGAACCGGTTCTACATATACCGGACAGCAGATATCGAGAACGGGAAATGGGAGCGATCTGTCCTTGCAGGCATCCATCATGACCCAAGTCTGCTGTTTGACGACGACCGCGTTTATGTCATTCATGGCAACGGTAGTATTCGCATTACAGAACTAACATCTGACGTGACGGCGATAAAATCCGGAGGTATCGATCAGCGGCTTTTCGAGACGGAACGTGACGGCATCATGCTGCGATGCGAGGGATGCCATGCGTATAAGCTTAATGGTTATTATTATTTGTTTTTTATTGAATGGCCCAATACCGGAAATCGACGCCGTAGGCAACTTTGTTACCGTTCCAGGGAGTTGCTCGGTGTTTATGAATATAAAGTGATTCTTGATGATGACATGGGGTACCGCAATCATGGGATTGCTCAAGGAGGCATTGTTGATACACCGCAGGATGAGTGGTATGCCTTATTCTTTCAAGATCATGATGCTGTGGGGAGAATTCCCATAGTGCTTCCAGTTACTTGGGTGGAGGACTGGCCGGTCATTGGGATGGAAGGTAAAGCGCAAGCTTCATTCCGTGCGCAATTGCCGAGCACGGCACCTACCCAATTGGTTAGTAGCGATGAATTCGACTATAACGAAAATAAATTAATGCTTAATTGGCAATGGAATCATAATCCGGATAATTGCCTGTGGTCTGTAACCACGCGCCCTGGCTGGTTGCAATTAAAGACAGGAAATATTGCTAGTAGTGTTCTAGTTGCACGTAATACATTAACGCAGCGGACGGAAGGTCCTGTATGCATTGGCATTACGGCAATGGATGTTTCCCATATGAAGCCGGGTGATCATGCTGGAATGGTTGCACTTCAAAATCATTTTGGAACAGTCGGTATTCAAATCGCTGCGAACGGTGAGCGATATGTTGCGATGTGTGTCAATCGAGGCGATGGTAGTGAAGAAACGGTCGAGCGGCTTCCCTACGAGGACAATTTGATTTACTTGAAAATTCATTTCGATTTTGAAAATAGTACAGATCTTGCAACTTTTTACTATTCAGCTGACTGTGAAGCATGGAAGCAAATCGGCGGCCCTTTGAAGATGAAGTATACGCTTGATCATTTTATGGGCTACCGAATCGGGTTGTTTAATTATGCGACCAAGTCTGTTGGCGGGCATGCTGATTTTGATTTTTTTCGATTTGATAAGGTGGAGAGTACGATTTAGAGGAGAGGCAGACCTATGACTTTCGCTCAAAACAGGCCAACCAACGAACAAGTTGAACAATGGGACATCTTTGAGCTTGTGTTTTTTGCTTCATATGATGGAAATCCTTTTAATGAAGTATCTCTATCCGCCGAGTTCTACTCAGGTGACCATTCAGTGAATGTGATGGGATTTTATGATGGCGAAGGTATATTTCGTATTCGATTCATGCCGACAACCTTGGGAGATTGGAGTTATCGTACATCCAGTAATGTAGTTGCGCTAGACGGACAGGTTGGCAGCTTTGTCTGTGTAGAATCATCTCCAGATAATCATGGTCCGGTTCGAGTAAGTGATACATTTCACTTTGCATATGCAGACGGCCTCCGACATCTGCCGGTAGGCACAACGTGCTACGCTTGGACGCATCAGCCGGCTAATCTTGAAGAACAAACGCTGTCGACGTTGAAAGCCTCCCCGTTCAATAAGCTGAGAATGTGCGTATTCCCAAAATCTTATCAGTTTAATACAGACGAGCCCATGTATTATCCTTTCGAGGGTTCACTGGAGGATGGATGGGACTATAGCCGGTTTAATCCGGCATTTTTCCAACATCTCGAGATGAGAATTGCTGATCTTGGCAAGCTCGGTATAGAGGCAGATCTCATTCTATTCCATCCGTATGATCGATGGGGGTTCTCACAGATGCCGCTGGAAGTTGATGAAAGATATCTTCGATATCTTACAGCACGTCTTGCTGCATACCGGAATGTATGGTGGTCATTAGCCAATGAATTTGATTTAATGAATGCTAAAAAAGAGGATGACTGGGAGTACTTTGCTGAAATCTTGACATCAACCGATCCGGTCGGCCATCTCATTTCCAATCATAATTGTCTCCGATTCTACGATTACAGCAAACCTTGGGTAACTCATTGTAGTATACAACGTATTGACATGTATAAAACGGCAGAAGAAACAAATGCATGGCGTGAAAAGTGGAATAAGCCGATAATCGTAGACGAGTGTGCTTATGAAGGGGACATCGAACACGGATGGGGAAACATCACGGGAGAAGAATTAACCCGTCGATTCTGGGAAGGTGCTGTTCGTGGCGGTTATGTTGGTCATGGAGAGACCTATTACAATGAGAAGGAAGTTCTATGGTGGTCAAAGGGAGGCGAACTTAAGGGAACAAGTCCTGAGAGAATCGCTTTCCTTCGTCGAATCATTGAACAAAGTCCAGGTGGCATACTGAATCCACTACCTTCTTCCTGGGATTTGCCTTGCGCAGGTGTGAAGGATGAATACTACTTGTACTACTTTGGTTTCAATCAGCCGCGTTACCGCCATTTCAAACAAGAGGCTGGTGTCTCCTATCGTGTAGAAGTAATTGATACATGGAATATGACGATAACCCAGGTGCCAGGCTTTTTCGAAGGGGCGTTCCTTGTTGAACTTCCTGGGCGTCAATATATGGCGGTTAGATTAACAATTGCTTAATCGACGTTCATGGGTATGATGAAGGGCTGCCTTGTGGCAGCCCTTTAACGTGTCGATTATTATAAATAAATGACAAAAATTTTAATGAAACGAATCCGCATTAGCTGGAGAAAATATGTATGCTCAGTTCTTCTTTAAATCCAACTTTCGGATAAACACTCCGTCCCATTGGGGTTGCATGAATAACAGCCAAATTCACACCTTTTTGCTGCACAATGCCCAATACATGAGCTAGCATAGTTCGGGCTATTCCTCTCGAACGATAGGCTTCTAATGTCGCAATACTATAAAAGCCTGCAACATCGCCCTCAGTAAAGGTCGTAAGTGTAGTTACGGGGACGCCATCCATATAACCAACATAATGTTGAACCGTGGTGATATCTTGATTTGGGCCATCCACAAACACTTTACAAAAAATATCGGCCATTGACTCTGGAACGTTATACCCTGCTAGTATGACCTTTCGGAAATCTTCAATCCCTTGAGGTTCCCGTACAGCTCGGACTTTCAGCCCCGGTAATTCCGGCAATTCCGAACGCCATTCTTTCAGAGAAAGCCCCATACCCGAAATGACGCCAACCTGGTGAAAATGATTAGCTGCAAGCGCTTGGTTAATGACTTCGTCCTGATTGTGCGAGGTGGTCAACCAGGCCAATTTATGGCCGCGATTATGGTAAAAGGATTTGATAGATGCCATCTCGTCCTCGGGATTGATCTCTTCAGAGCGTTTGTATCATTTGACCCCAATAACTGAAAGATTATCGGCCTGTAACCTATTGTTCCACAAAGGAACCAATAACTTCACAGGCCGATTACTTTATTCTATAGGGTTTTGGGCCGGACCATATTTAAGGCAAGGATACTTGTAACTCATTAATTTTACCGCCAGACAGCTTAAATGTATGTTTTAAATAGAATGGACTGGGGAGATTAGTTTTATCAAAATCGCCGTCAAGCGACGCGATAACGGCGTACGCGCCATCATGTTCCGTGGCATCCGTTATGTCGAAGCGTACATGAGCACCAAAGATATCGGTTTTACTCCAATTTCGAATGGCTTCTAACCCTCTAAACTCCCGATTATCGTCAAACACGTAAGCATTATCGTTAAATGCAGCGAGAAATGAATCTAACTGTTCCTCGTTCGAAGCAGTGAAATATGCTTTTACGGAATCTGGTAATTGAATCATATAGAACTCCTCCTTTTTGTAAAAGAACAGATCAAAATTAAACTGTCGGAATCGTACCGCCGTCAATAACGTACTCGCTTCCTGTAATGGAAGCTGAGCGATCGGATGCAAGGAAAGCTGCAAGTTCCGCTACTTCTTCAGGTAGACCCGGACGACCGATTGGAATGCCTCCAAGCGAGTCCATAAGTTCCTCTAGCGCGGCTTCGCGACTACCGGCAACTGTCGCGATGCGGTCGATCATCCGATCTGCGGCTTCCGTCTGAATGAAACCTGGCGCAATCGTGTTGATCCGAATCCCCTTTGGCGAAAACTCATTAGACAAACCTTTGCTGTAATTGGTCAAAGCTGCTTTTGATGCTGCGTATGCTAAAGTAGTTTCATACAGTGGCAACCTTCTTTGAATAGAACTTACATGGATGATAACACCTTTTCCTTGCTCCACCATCATTGGTAGTAAATTTCTGTCCAATCGAACAGATCCAAGTAGATTCATATTCAAAGTTTCCAGCCAGTCTTCTTCAGTTAAGGCCAATGCACCACCAGGAGGCGTCGAAGCACCTCCGACTGTATTGATCAGAATGTCGATACCGCCTAACTTTTCTTTCACAGCCTCAACCAGAAGCGCCGTGCCTTCCGGCTTCGTGATATCAGCTTGAATAAAGTGAACGCCAGGAATATCGTAATCCTCCGGGATTGTACGAGCCGTTGTGAGCACTGTGGCTCCAGCTTCGGCCAGACGCTTCACAATCGCATAGCCCATCCCTTTTGTTCCACCCGTTATTAATGCCCGTTTACCTTGAAATTCATGTTCGTAAGATGAAAAATTCATTTTATTATATCTCCTTTATATAAGTTAATTTGTTTTGACCACATCTATTAGCATATCCCTACAATAAATATAATTCTAATTGATTATAATAATTAAATTGATTATAAATATTCATGAATGGCCATGTATTAAGTCATAAGTACACTTCAAATTCAGATCATTATCATATATTTAACGTTTATTGAAGAAAATATATATGATTGCCTGAAATTTGTCCTGATTTAGGCAACTCCATACATTAATTTGATACTTTGGCTACTGGGCGAATCGCGCGGATGGCAAGGATACCAGCAATAGCTACTCCAAGTGCACCAAACCATACAACAGAGCTTATTGGCATGCTTTTAAGCACAATACCGCCAAGACCTGCACCAATTGCCATGGATAGCTGCTGAGTGGAAGAATACAAACTGATCATAATACTAGATGCTTCTGGAGCCTGACTCACAAGGTTAACCTGTTGAGTTGGACCAGAAGACCAAAGTGACAGTGACCAGAGAACAAGGACTAAGAGTACGGCGACAATAGAGTGGGCGCTTAGCGCAAGAAGTGCAAGAGAAATGGCGTGAATGATGAGTCCGGAAAGCAATGTTTTTCTTACACCCCATTTATCCGTTGCAGATCCACCCATTTTGGCTCCGATCATACTTGCAAAACCAAATAGGAATAAAGCCACACTAATCGTGCTTGTGCTCATATTGGCCACGTTAAGGAGAAATGGCGTGATGTAAGTGAAAGCAATCGAGTATCCTAAAATCCAGAAGAAAATCACAACGAGTGCCATCAATATTTTTGGATTTTTAAGGAATGCGAGTTGTTTCATTAACGGTATAGGTGTTTCACCCTCCGTACGTGGAATAGCAGCCATCAAAATGAAAATAGCAACAAAACCAAGAATGCCCAATGCAGCAAAGTTTAATTTCCAGTTCATATTCGCGGCAACCAGTCTTCCAAGCGGAATACCGATCACAAAGGATGTACTAAAGCCCATTACCACTGTAGAAATAGCACTTCCGATCTTTTCAGGCTTTGCTAATTTCGTGGCCATTGTAATTGCTACAGTCAGGAAAATACCCGCGCTGAGAGCAAGCACTACTCTTGATAAAAGCAAAGGTAAGTATCCTGGCAGGAAAATAACCATAGCATTACCGATGACAAATGTAACAAGTGACGCAATAAGCAGCGTTCTTCTATCCATTCTAGCTGTTAAGGCTATTAGAATCGGTGTACCGATTGCGTAACTAAGTGAAAAGATAGAAATCAGCTGACCCGCGGAAGCAATAGATATTCCTGTATCTTTAGCAATGATATCCAGGAAGCCAGCAATAACATATTCAGATGTTCCAACGAAGAAGGTAACTATCGCTAGAAGTAAAATTTTCAATGAGTTTGACATGTTTATACCCCTTTTATATAAAGTGTTAGTTCATAGCATCTAATTGGCAGCAGTGAACACACCTGTTTCGCTAATGGGTTAACAAACGATAAAATAGATAGAACTGCATGAATGATCGTCCTTTCCAAGTAGATTTGTTTATGATGTGAACACCTTGTCCGCAACACCTGAATTATCATAACAATGTACATTCAATCAGTCTAATGCATGATATCTATGTTTTATATTAATTATTTTCATGTAATCTACGATTTTACATACTATTGCTTCAATGAAATACGGTATGTATGATGATAACTGAAATTAGATCGAGAATAGGCTTAGGAGGAATTTATGGAACTTACACAATTAGAATATTTCCTGGAAGTTGCCCGAATGGAGCATTTAACAAAAGCGGCAGAATCATTATCAGTTACACAACCCGCTCTAAGTCATTCGATATCAAAACTGGAAGTTGAGCTCGGTGTACCTTTATTTGAACGTAAGGGCAGAAATCTGCAGATTAATCGATATGGAACAATGTTTGCGAAGCGCGTGGAGACCATATTGAAGGAAGTGGAGCGTGGAAAACAGGAAATAGAAGAATACTCCAACCCTGATTCGGGCGTCATACATCTTTCGTATTTAAATATTCTGGGAGTTGATTTCATCCCACATCTTATTCGTGAATATCAGCAAGCCAATCCCAAAATAACTTTTAAGTTAACGCAAGGAGACAAAGGTTTGATTCTTGATGGGATTGAGAGCGGTGATTCGGATTTGATGATAACTTCTGAAAGACCTGTAGACGATACGTATGAATGGTTATTGATTCTCTCGCTACCGCTGTATCTTATCGTTTCATCCCAGCACCCTCTTGCCAATAAGGAATCCATTAGCTTGAAGGAGATAACCGGTGAGCCGTTTGTAGGTTTAAAGAAAAATTGTACGCTAAAGGATTCGCTCTTGGCCCGTGTTCATCATATGAATTTCACTTTAGTTTCCACTTACGATGCTGAAGATTTGCCAACAGTGGCAGGCTTCGTATCGGCAGGTCTTGGGGTATCTGTATTGCCAAAAACAGCTGGATTGGAACTGAAAGGCTTAAGATGGATCAAGATTGAGGAAAAAGGTTGGGTTTGGGAAGTTGGTTTACACTACAAAAAAAACAGATTCCTATCGCCGGCTGCTCAAAAATTCGTTAGCTATATGCAAGAAAAGTTTAATTAATTCTTCTCTTTAGCTCAAACTGGCGTTGTGTTTCTCGTACATTACTTATTTTTATTAATATAATGAAAATTATAAATTATACAGTAGGAATTCGTGCGTGTATAGTTACTTTAGGAAAACGCATGTTTTCAATTGAGTTACTATGGGGCCTTTTAATATCCATTATGGAAAGGAATTGATGTTCCAATGCCAGCTTACGTTATTTTTATCAGAGAGAAGACAACTAATATAGAAGAATTAAAAGTCTATGCATCTAAAGCACCGTCAGCCCTTCAAGGTCATTCATTGAAACCTCTTGTCATGTACGGTATGCATGAAGTCATTGAAGGACCGGAAGTAGAGGGAGCAGCTGTGTTGGAATTTCCAGGCATACAGGAAGCGAAGTCTTGGTACTACAGCCCTGCTTACCAAGATGCTGTTAAACATCGAATGAACGGTGGCACTTATCGAGGTATTATAGTAGAAGGTTTTTCGAAAGAAGGTTCGGAACAATGAAAGAAGATTTCGTTTTCCACTTGTTTGACAAACAACTTGACGCTTTTATTGAATTGATGAACAAGTGCCCTGAAAATCAACGTAAAGTAATCCCTAATGGTTTTGAAACTAATCTTCATTGGCACTTAGGACATGTTCTTACTGTTACAGAGTACCATGTATTTGGTTCTATCGATCAACCACTTAATCTTCCAAAGTTATATCAAGAGATGTTCACATATAGTACAAAACCAGCAAATTGGACTAAAGAACCACCATCATGGGAGCGAGTGATTGCTCAGCTGGAAGAACTACGCAATCTGATTCACCAATTATTAAACGGGAAGCTGGATATCCCGGTAAGAAATAATATTCTGAAAGCTAATAATTATAGAGAATTACTCTATGCTACGTCCCAACACTTAGCCACTCATACGGGTGTAGTTACAGCTATGCTTCAAATATTAATTTAAATATAACAGGCAGACCCATTGTTCAAAAAGCTTGAGAAATCAAGCTTTTTTATTTGTATAGGGGAGTTTGTGCCAGCAATAGATGCGGCCGGCAAAAGATTCGAGGAAGAATTGAGCGTGCGAAGGCTATTTTAGCAGATGAGAAAACGAAAAAATCCAATAGGATTGTAATATTATGGTACCATATACAAGTGATTTGAGTGAATCAATATCAAGGGCAAGGTAGAAACAGGCGATATTAACGCTGTATTTCAGACCGATTTGTTAGGGAATAAGACAACAGTATCACATGGAGATATGCATCTATTTTTCAACTATAAAGAATAAGTAAGTATTGGCTGTCAATTCCATGCTAACGTGTAATTTGCTGTGGTAGAATAAGTAGATGGAGTGACAGGACGGACACGGGGGAACAGTAATGAACAAGACCGATCGGCAGCTCGCCATAATGCTAGAACTACAACGGAGTAAAGTATTAAGAGCAGAAGATTTGGCATCGATATTTGAGACTAGCGTTCGGACAATATATCGCGACATACAAGCTCTAAGTGAAATGGGTGTTCCGATCCTTGGGGCTCCCGGCCAGGGTTACTCTCTAATGGAAGGTTATTTTCTTCCACCAGTCGGGTTTTCTGCTGAAGAGGCAGTAGCCGTGCTTATGGGTACTGACTTTATTGAACAGAGGTTGGATGGCGATTACGCAAGTGCAGCTAAGGCGGCTCGACGCAAAATTGAAGCTATTCTGCCAAAAACGGTGCACGACGAGTCGATGCGCGTTCGGGAAACGATGCGGCTTCTTCAGGCCGGCGAGCCGGTAACTGGTTTGAGGGAAAAAGACTATCTCGGACAAGCGAGGCGGGCAATTATGGAGCGCCGCAAATTATGTATGACGTATCTGAAAAAAATGCCGGAAGCGGACGGCAATCGGAAGAGTACGCGTGAGATCGCTCCATACGGATTGGCGCTAGTTCAGGGAAATTGGATTTTGATTGCACGTTGTGACTTGCGGCAAGAAATTCGGCATTTCCGGTTGTCGCGGATGACGGGGCTAACCGTATTGGAGGATCGCTTTCTCATTCCAAACGGATTTAATCTTAACAACTACCGCCCGCCGGATGACCGTAACGAACGGGTGCTTGTTCTGGCTCATCCTGAAATTGCGGACAAAATCGCTGAGACTTGTCATTATTATATGGAATCGACTGAGGAGCGGAAGGACGGTCTTCTCGTCAACTTTCTTGTCCGACAGCCAGAGGAGCTGCTGTCTTATATCTTGGGCTGGGGCGGGAATGTCGAGGTGTTGGAACCGGAGTCTCTCCGACATCGCATTCGGGAAGAGGCCGAAAAAATCTTAAAACGCTACTGACACGCTATTGTCAGTAGCGTTTTGTTATATTTGGATCATATCCAAGAATGAATGATGAGGAGTTGTTTGATTTATGAGAAGTACAGCGGAAGCATTACAGGCATTTGAGACAACAGTAGGGCGTTATTTAATAGAACTGGAAAGCTTCGATATGGAGCAGCTGATAAAAAAACCGAACGAGGAGGAATGGTCGATTGGTCAAATGTATATGCATCTAATTCAATCGGCACAATTCATGCATTTGCACAATGTTGATCAATGTTTGGCTGGAAGCGCAGCGACAGTAGACGCTATGCAGGAAAAAACGGAGAGGGGCAAGGGCGCCTTCGAACTGGGGAGTTTTCCTCCCGTGCGGATTCAGGTACCTGCTTCACCGCAATACACTCCGAAACAACCGGAAAGTAAGGAGCAGCTGAAGGAAAGCTTTCTCGGTATCGTGGAGCGGATGAAAAATACGGAATCCACTTTGAGTAAGGTACCCGAGAGCAGAAAAAACAGAAAAATTCTTCATCCCGGATTCGGCGCTCTAAACGCCAATGAGTGGTTTTTGCTTATAGAGATGCATTACAGGCATCATTTATCGCAGTTGGAGCGTTTGAAACAATTTTTGGGAAATAACGCATAGAGGTTGGCGGTTAGATTATCGCTATCAGTTGTAGTGGATAAAATTGGTCAATAGGTATGAGGAAGGGCTGCCGCATGGCAGCCCTATTTCGCTAGGCACAGCATCGCTCAGTCTGATACTTGCTTTGGGATTGTCATCACTCCCACTAGTCAAAAGTTACTTGTACTCGGTTGACATCTTAATATGGTAAGATATTTCAAAGTAACGCTTGTGTGTAATTTATTTAGCATTTGGAGGATCAAAATGAACATTAATGAATTTCAGTCATGGGTAAAGGATTATTACCAGCAGCGGAAATGGTTAGATTTGAATATCTTTATTCGAATTGGCTTTCTTGCGGAGGAAACTGGAGAAGTAGCTCGTGCCATTCGTGCATTGGAAATTGGGCGGGATCGGCCTGATGAAATTGAAGGCTCATATGAAGAGAACAAAGCTCATCTAACAGAAGAACTTGGAGATGTGCTGGGGAATCTGATTGTCATTGCAAATGAATACAATATATCCCTCGAAGATATAGTCGAGATGCATAAACAAAAACTTGGAACACGTTACTCATCATAATGAAAGGAGAGTTCAGCTAATGAAATCAATCGCTGTATTCTGCGGCTCCAGTGAAGGGAGCTCTTCTATATATAAAGAAAATGCAGTTAAACTAGGACATGAACTTGCCAAACGTGGGATTACGCTTATATATGGAGGAGCCAATGTAGGGCTGATGGGAGCTGTTGCTGATGCTGTATTGGAACAAGGGGGTCAAGTAATTGGCGTACTCCCTCATTTTCTACAAAACCGCGAAATTGCGCATAAAGGTCTGACAGAGCTTATTATGGTGAATTCCATGCACGAACGTAAAGCTAAGATGGCCGATATGGCAGAAGGATTTATTGCTCTTCCTGGCGGTCCTGGAACATTGGAAGAATATTTTGAAATTTTTACATGGGCTCAGTTGGGTTTGCATAATAAGCCATGCGGACTGCTGAATATTAATCAATATTTTGATCCGCTTGTGTCGATGTTTGATAATATGGAACGCGAGCAATTCATGCAGCCCAAATATCGCTCGATAGTCATCGCTGAGCATACCCCGGAAGCTATTCTAGAGAAGTTTTCGACCTACTCGGCTCCCTCGGTTAAAACTTATCTCACTGAGCAGCGCACTTAATCCAAGGATAACGAAGTCAACCGTTGAATAAACATATATGAGATATTCTGGGATTTAACTAGTAATATGCAAAGAACAGAACGAAATACGCTCAAAGCGGATAGAAAGTTAGTTCAATATAGCAGATTAAAACCTCTCATTAGTAGAAAGACCTAGATTAAATAGGACTAATGGGAGGTTTTATTATAAATAGGAAAGGAACAAGCCTATGGGTGTAAACACAAAAGGAAGACGGAAGCTAGAGTATAACGGCAAGATGTATTATTGGAATGTTCAAGAAGATGCCGAGGATTATGGAAGAATCAATCTTAGTATTAGTACAAACTCCAATTTGGGATGATCGTATTATCACACCTGGGCTTGTTAAAACAATTATCGAATGGTTCAAAGGGTTAAAGAAAATAAGATGGTTGAACTAGTGGTGTACGATAGTTGAGTTATATAGCACAGGAAGCAGATGACAGGTAGTTACTCCCTGCGGTATTGGATATGGAAAGGAGGAAGAACTTGGACACTAATTGTTCTTTAAGAGCCATCATTACATGGGAAAGAGATCCAAGCAACATTCCCAAAGATGTTTGGTTAAGGGATCTCATTGTCAATTATGGAGAGATTATTGGTAAGACGTTTACAGGAGATTGTTGGACGGTACCTGTTAAAGTCACTGGGTTCATTGAAGGTACGTGGGATACATACGCAGATGTACGTTTTCTAGTCGAAGAAGCACCATGGCATTTACTCGTGGGTGGATATTGCTTCAAATTATGGGCTGGAAAAGAGATAGCGACCGTAAGGATACTCTGAATAGCACATCTCTAATGAGAATGGGAAATCTTATGAAAAAAGACATTATGAAAATAATCCAAGTGCTGAATAAGCGATAAACAATCCCATTTACTGGACTTGAAAAAATTCAGTCTACTATAAGCATATTTTATCATAAATAACTCCATTTGTTTTTAGATTAGCTGATGTTGCACTGTTTATCAAAATTAAATAAAATTTGTTCGAAATCACTAAAGTGTTTTGGGGAGTTGCTATGATAAGAAAATGGGATGATATTTGTTCTGACTATGAACGATTAAGTAGTAATAATAACAAGTTTTTATGCATTTACAACTTGGTGGTTTCTGTCAGAGATTCTAAATATTCAAATCATATTTATGGATGGACTTCAGTTTGCGATTTATATATTGTACAAAATAAAGTGAGTAATCCTTATGTGGGGCCAAGAATCTTAATAAGACAGTTTGAAAGTAATAAATTAGAGTTTAGATACATTGATACTTATTATGCGGATAGACAATGGAATAGAGTGTATGATCGATATGATGGATTCAGGAAATTACAGAAATTATTCTTTGATTTACATTGGTTCTATCCCGACTTTATAAAGTATTAGATACCGTATAACTTTGACATTAATATGAGAAATATGATTGCACTTATAGAACACGAAAATATAACTTGGACTCGCGGCCCGTTGCTGTGGGTCTCTTTTTAATTCACGTATTAGGCAGGTTTGCTTTGAATGAAGGAAAATCGTGTTGAATGCAGAATGAACTGTTAGCTATTAAATCGAGATTTCCCAAAGGAAGTGAATTACATTGTACGTAACTGGCGATCTTCAAGGGTATATTGATATTGGTAAATTGAACTCCAAGCGCTTCTCTATAAATAGAGAGTTAAGTAAAGATGACTTTGTAATAATTGCTGGAGATTTTGGACTTGTCTGGGACAATAAAAATGATGAAATATATTGGAGGAAATGGTTAGCTCGAAAAAACTTTAGTACTTTATTTATTGACGGAAATCATGAAAATTTCCAATTACTTAATACTTACCCTGTGGAGCGTTGGAATGGTGGGAAGGTACATCGAATAAATGAAAGCATTATACATTTAATGCGAGGACAGATATTTACTATTAAGGGATATAAGATATTTACTTTTGGAGGAGCTCAATCTCACGATAAAGAATATCGAAAAGAGAATGTTAATTGGTGGCCAGAAGAGATGCCATCACTAGAAGAGTACAATGAAGGAATAAAGAATCTAGAGCGGCACAATTGGGAAGTTGACTTTGTAATTACGCATATGTGCCCTACATCGACATTGCATGCACTGAATGAATCTAAACATTCGGGTATTCATGAGGATCAGTTAAGTGATTACTTTGAGCAAATACAAGAGCGGTTATCTTATAAAAAGTGGTATTTTGGTCACTTTCATAGAGATATGGAATTACCAAATAAACAAAAGCTTATATATAAGACAATTGAGCTACTTTCGACTGAGCATAGCCATAAAAATATCAAGGGTGAACAATGAACAAGAAAAAATCGATAATTTATTTTATTCTAGCATCATTTTTATTCGGCGGAGCCATCTATCTATTTCAGAGTATCTTTTGGACTTTATTCTTTTTAATATTTATAGGTTATATCTTAACGATCAAGATATCAGATAAAACAAGAAGTTTCGGGAAACAAATGTTTAGTGCGTGTTTAGGTCTTTTCTTTTTCGGTTGGCTCGCAGCTTTTGTCATTGTGCTGATTAAAATATTCATAAGCCAATTATATTACTCTTTAGACTAACATGGATGGATTGCGTGCAGCTCGTAACGCGGCAGCTGTTCCCTAGTTTCATGAAGTAACTGGCAGTTTAACGTAGGACTCGAAAGTTTATTCAACAGTGCTTTATCTGTGGTCATCTAAATAAGGATACTAGAATTTTATGATGATAACACAGAAATTCTGCAAAACTGCATAACACCTCATTTAACGCTCTGCTGGCTCCCGCCAAACTCGGTCGTGTGTGGAGACATGCCGATATTTGATACCGTAAAAAAATGGCTGGACAAATATTTTGCAGGCGAGAAGCCCGACATTTCAGAATTGCCGCTCTCTCCTAAAGGCAGTGGGTTCCGTCAAGAGGTGTGGAGCATTCTATGTAAAATACCATACGGCGAGGTAATCACCTACGGCGACATTGCAAAAAAATGGCGGCAAAGATGAACAAGGAAGTATGTCAAGCCAGGCAGTAGGTGGAGCTGTTGGGCATAATCCAATTTCAATCATCATACCTTGCCATCGAGTTGTAGGTTCAAATGGCAGCTTGACGGGTTACGCCGGGGGTATTCATAAAAAGGTAAAATTGCTTGAATTGGAGGGTGCCGATATGTCGGGGCTGTTTGTGCCCACAAGAGGTACATCGCTTTGATGTTGATGCCTAGGTTTTGCAGCTAACAATGATGTTAGTTTATAAAAAAACCAGTAAACCTTGAGTTTACTGGTTTTTTTGTATGTTTCGTTTTCATAAGTAACTGCTTTCTTTGTAGTTTTAATGACATAGTCAAGCAGGATCTCACATAAAACATAACAAGGAATTGAAGCTGAAAGCGAGGTGCGGAAACAAATTGCTTTGGTTACTGTGGCTTATTTTGGCCGTGTTATTTGTGATTTTTGAACTTTATACAGGTACTTTTTACATGTTAGTTCTAGCAGCCAGTGCTTTCCTTTCAATGATCACTGCAATCGTCCATCTTTCTTTTGTGATACAGCTATGTGTGTTTACGGTTGGTGTGTTTTTGATTTATGCTTTTTTGTTGCCTATTGTACGCAAGCTAATACCTTCATCCAAAGAATTGCTGCCATCACCGAATCAATTAATAGGTCAAAAGGCATTCGTAATAAGTGATATCAAACCTGGTGAAGGCGGTTTAGTTAAGGTGAATTCCGACATGTGGAGCGCATTCGCAGATGAGCTGATTCAAGTAGGTGAAGAAGCAATTGTCATAGATGTAAAAGTCACGAAACTGTATGTAAAAAAGGGGCAGGTGTAATATGGTAGGGGTTATCGTCTTTCTTTTTCTCATTATTCTCATTGTTGTTGTTGTCATTAAAGGCATTAGGATTGTTCCTCAACAAACCGTAGCGATTGTTGAAAGAGTAGGCAAGTTTTATAAAACACTGCATGCAGGTATTAACATCATCATCCCAATTATTGATAATGTTCGCAGTCGGCATGATTTAAGAATTCAGCAGGAGAAAGTTCCTTCCCAATCCGTTATTACCAAAGATAACGTGGCCATTGGCGTCGAACTTGCAACATTTTTCTCCGTGGTTGATCCTAAATTAGCTACATATGGCATAGCCAATTATGTGCAAGGCATTCATAATATTGTAGCTTCGGCTTTACGCTCCACGATAGGTAAAATGGAACTTGATGAAATTCTTTCGAATCGCGACCGCATTCAGGCTGAACTGCGTCAAGCCCTGGATAATGCTTCTGAGAACTGGGGAGTGAGAATTGATCGGGTGGAAATTTTACAACTGGAGATTCCAATTGATATCCAAACTTCCATGGAAAAACAAATGAGAGCTGAACGGGAAAAACGGGCGAATATCTTACAGGCAGAAGGTGAAAAACAAGCTACCGTTCTTCGTGCAGAAGCGCAGCAGTCCGCTGTTATACTTGCAGCGGAAGCGGAGAAACGACGTCAAATTCTTGACGCTGAAGCCAAGCAAAAGTCCCAGGAACTAGAAGCTTTAGGGCGTGCAGAAGCTATTAAACTTGTTGCGAATGCAGAGCGTTCACGCATAGAGGCACTAAATGAAGCCGGTCTAAATTCGGAGATCCTTACTTATAAGTCTTTTGAGGCACTTTCCGAGATGGCCAATGGAGCAGCATCAACAATCTTCATCCCAACGGATGTTGTTAGTACATTAGGCTCAGTTGGAGCGATTGCCAAAGTATTTAAATTAGATAAAAATAGTGATCAATAAAACGGCACAGTTCTGATACAGTGAAAAGAGACGGCCTCGTCTAACGGCTGTCTCTTTTTTCTTTTGCCATTAAGTATAGTTTAAAACTTCGAAAGCGGCTTTCCATATCTCACAAGAACATGCCACATAAGTTTCAATTCCTGAAGAACTTCTTTATAAGTTCCGCGATCGCTCCAAGCAGCGGGATTACGTTTCAAGTCCATTACAGCCGATCCAATCATGCGCACATCGATAAAATCATTTCGTGCAATACGTTTAGCCAAGGAAGGCATCGAGGGACCTCTAAAATCGGAGGGAACTTCGTTTGCCAAAAGCGCAAAGCCCATATGCCAATAGAGATCAATTGAATACATGAGGCATATTTGCTCCAGGGTCCGGCCCGTAGGAGTACCTTTAAATGAAGGATCTGCAACGAGCACTTCCACATCTTCCTTAAGTGAAATATCTCCATGTATTTGGGCCTCAATATAATGGTTAAGATTGCGGCTGGGCTCTTTGGTTCCGGGGTCAGAGAATGGCCTCTCCAGATTAACCAACAGATGATTGATTAATTTCTGTGGGGTCAGATTTTTTTCCCCGATAGCAAAATCTCTTAAGAATGCCTCTTTCAGGAGAGCGGCCAAAATGATATCGAACTCCTCATATGTACCCTTTTCCTTCGGATCTTGATGAGAATCTAAATAAGTGAATGTACTACGATGTGAGACCTTTGGGGATAAAAGGAAATAACAAGATCCGAAACGTGGTGCTGGACCATCGGGATGTAACATCAAATCCAGTGCGCCATATTTGGGACGCTGGCTATTGGTTGAGCCCATTCGTTGATAGGCGCCTCCAAAGATCTTCTTTTCCCAAAGGTCGCGTTGACCGCCAGGATAAGCGGACACACTACCATTTGATAATAATGTTTCAAATTGGCTCTTATAAATTCCTTGCTCAAGCAGTGCCTCGGCAACGCTTTTCATCGTCGGATCCGGTCTGTCTGGATGAAAATGCAGGGCAATTTTTGCGTGCGCCTTGAGTTTGGCGATAGCTTCTTCAAATGGTCCAGACGCGATGTTAGACATTTGAATAATTTCCTTCATTGCCTGCTCAGCTTCATCTTTGTGGCTCCTCGCGTACTCTGTAATATGCTCTAAAGCCAATAATTGTGAATTTGATAATTTCATGGATATAGTAGTCGCTCCTCTTAGAACCGATTAGTCAATGTCCATATTACCTAAATTCCCCTTATATTTGCCGGGAGAGATGCCAACGGTACGCTTAAACATTTTCAAAAAATTAGAATAATCATTAAATCCACACAGTTCGCAGGTATCTGTAACGCTATAGCCTTCCGAGAGAATCTGTTTAGCTTTGGATATTCGTTTGAAAAGAATATACTCATGGATGTTGCTGCCGATATATTTCTTGAAAACTCTCCCCATATAGAATCGATCCACATAAAATTTAGTAGAAAGAGATTCAAGTGTGAGATCCTTTTCCAAATTCATATCAATGTAGTCTAACAGAGAAGTTAATAATTCCGGCATAGAAGAAAGGTTGTCCGAACGATTAACGTCTTTGAATATAATATTGATCAAGACTAGCAATTCAATGAGATAATTCAGCTTTAAAATCTTATAGCCGGCATGGGGTTTAAGATTCTCAATTTGATTAAAAAGACGTAGAAATTCATTGATTTGGCTGGGTTGGAGCGTGATCTTATTTTGTTGGCCTTTAGGTTTGTTTAGAAAACAGCTAAGAAGGTCGAGACTTGGAGAACTAAACTTGCGAACGATATGTGGTGCAAACTGTAACGTTATTCGTTCGTATACGTTATCGTTTTTGAAGGAAGGTTTATGGATTTCTTGATTATTTGTAATCATGACATCGCCAAATTTAATTGGATACATGTTCTTTTCAACGAAGTAGTTCACATCACCTGAGATTAAAAAGTAAATCTCAAACTCTTCATGCAAATGAAAATTAACATTACATTTATTGGGATTATAGATTCTACGTTCATAACGGATGCATTCGTCTATACTTTCATAAGCTAAGTTCATCCATATTACCTCACTTTAAATACCTGAAGATTCAGGTGAATTGTAGTGTTACTGATGCTGGTTACAATCCAGCGACAGTCGGTGAAATAATGACCGCAATCAATCTGATGTTCTATAAACTCCGGTGCTCCCCAACCTTTCCTACACTTCCATATTAAAGAAGTTTATACAAAACTATTTTACAGACTACCGTCAAGGGAATCAAGTAGCCATTCCTGCACAAAAAACGATATTTTCATCACAAAAAACTATGACTTATTTCGAGTATTATTTTAGAATAGCAAAAGAAAACGCTTTATTCTTTGTTTTTCTTCCTGCGGTAAGGCTTAACTACACTTTAATATATGGGGAGGGGTATTGGTTGAGTCCAATGAGAAAAGTGAAATTAGGTGTAATTGGTTTAGGAGGAATGGGAAGCAGCCATCTTAAGTATTTGACACGGTTGGAGACAGTTGAAGTCGTAGCCGTTTGTGATGTTGTACATGAAAAGGCTGACAAAACAGCGGCTCTATACAATACCAAGGCCTATTACAGCCATACGGAGCTTTTTGAGAAATCGGAGATAGAGGCTGTGTTAATAGCCGTTCCCCATTACGATCATACGCCTATATCGATTGATGCCTTCCATAAGGGAATCCATGTTCTTTGTGAGAAACCTATTGCGGTGCATGTCAATGATGCACAAAAAACGATTGACGCCTATGAAAGCGCCAAGGAACACCATCCCAATCTGATGTTTGGCATTATGTTTCAAGAAAGAACCTACCCTCACCACAAAAAAATTAAAGACATTCTTGACGGCGGCGAGCTGGGCAAATTAATTAGAGCAACCTGGATCAATACCAAATGGTTCCGATCTCAACTTTACTACGACAGCGGCGAATGGCGTGCAACTTGGGCTGGAGAAGGCGGAGGAATTTTGACCAACCAATGTCCGCATAATCTGGATCTCTACCAGTGGTTATTCGGTCTTCCGTCACGGATTAACGGTTTTGCGCATATTGGCAAATATCATGATATCGAAGTTGAAGATGAAGTGACGGCCTACTTTGAGCATGAAAACGGGATGGTTGGTCATTTTATCGTGACTACCGCTGAAACACCTGGATCCAACCGGATGGAGATTGTGGGAGAGTACGGAAAATTGGTTTTTGAGGATAATCAACTTGTTTTTTATCGAACCCGTGAGTCGATGCTTCGTTTTATCAAAGAATCGCAAAGCAGAATGGGCAATGTTGAAAATTGGTACACGGAAATTCCTGTGAACGTGAATGTGCCTTCAGGGCATCAAGTCGTGACAGAGAAATTTATCGAGGCTATACAAAATGGCGGCGGGGAGCTTATCGCACACGGTCCTGAGGGGATCAATGGACTAACCCTTGCGAACGCGATTATGCTTTCTTCGTTCAACGATCAAACCATCAGGCTGCCATTGGATGCCGACGAATACGAGAAGAAGCTGGACGAACTGGTCCGAAGCTCCAAATACAAGAAGACAGTGAAACAGGATGTTTTTATGGATATCAGCTATTCCCAGGGTTAGGTCTTATCAACTCACAAAATGTCTAGGGGGAAAGATCAATGAAGGGTAAACTTGGCATGGTTTCAGCTTTATCTCTTTCTGTTGTATTATTCGCAAGTGTATTAACGGGGTGCACCTCTAATGCTACGAAGCAATCAAGTACGTCAGAAAAAAATGAAGCAAGTTTATCTTCAATCCCGCTGCCTATCGTTAATAAGCCTATCACTTTAAAAATGTTTGTGCCCATGGATGCCAAAGTAGCGGCAACGATGAAAAACTATAATGAAATCGCTGTGTTTAAAGAATTGGAAAAAAGGACAGGGATTCATATCGAGTTCATTCATCCTGCATCTATGGATGGGGCAGCGATCAAAGAACAGTTTAACCTTATGGTCGCGTCGGGCGATTTACCTGATCTGATTTATTATAACTGGATAGGCGATTATAACGGCGGTCCCAATAAAGCGATCAAGGATGGCGTCATTTTACCGCTGAATGATTTGGTAGATAAGTACTCACCCAATCTTAAAGCGTTTATGAATTCCGACCCTAAAGCGAATAAACAGCTGCGTACAGACGATGGTACGATCTATGTTTATCCCGAGGCCCAATCGCCGAATCAATATGCAAAAGTAAACCCGAATCCGAATCCTGCTTTCCAGACTTTTGGATGGCAAATCCGCCAGGACTGGTTGGAAAAACTGAATTTAAAGTCACCTGAAACAATTGATGATTGGTATGAAGTGCTAAAAGCTTTCAAAACGAAAAATCCTAGCGGCAGCGGTAAAAATGACGAAATTCCTTTGGCGCCTAAAGGAGCGGGGGACCTGCAGAACTGGGTTAGAGCATGGGGGATTAACTACGGGTTTTATCATGACGGCGATAAAGTCAAATATGGACCTTACACACCGGAGTATAAGGAAGCGCTAACAACCTTGGCAAAGTGGTATAAAGAAGGCTTGATCGACCCTGATTTTGGAATTACGGATGCCAAACAATTTGATACCAAAGTTATGGGCAACCGTGCAGGCTCATGGACGGGGTCGACATCAGGAACATTCGGCAGATTCGTTCAATTGATGAAAGCGAAAGATCCGTCGGTAAAATTATCAGGAACGGTTCCGCCTTATGTGACAGGCACGAAGTCCTACAACTTCAATGTTGATGAAATCAAGGTTGCCAGTGGCGGCGGTGTCGCGATATCCGCCAAAAGTAAATATGCGAAGGAAGCTGCAATGTGGTTGGACTATGGCTACAGCCCGGAAGGATCGCTGCTTAATACCTTCGGTATTGAAGGCGAGAGCTACAAGATGGTGAACGGTTCGCCTCAATTGCTTCCAGAGATTACGAATAATCCACAGGGCTTGTCGATTGATGAGGCGTTATCTAAATATTCCCGAGGTTCCGGCGGACTGGCCTTTGTCATGACACCTGAGATTTGGCAGCAGCGCATGGCTTTACCTGAACAACAGCAAATTATTGGCTTATGGAAAGCAGGCTCCTACGACAGAACCATGCCGCCGGGCGTAACGCCAACCATTGAGGAATCAACCAAGATGGCATCCATTACTTCTGCGGTTAATACGTACAGGGATGAGATATTCTCTAAAATGATCATGGGACAAGTCCCTCTTAGTGAGTTTGATAATTATATGAGCAAATTAAAAGCTATGGGAATCGAGGATGCGATCAAAATTCAGCAAGCCGCATACGACAGATACATGGCAAGGCAATAAGCCTTAACGTTGACCAGATTTGGATTGGCTAGCAGCTAGAGCGCCAGCACTTGATCGCCTCCCAAAGGTCAGATCAATGCTGGATGCCTGCTGCGCGAATTTCTTCACTCAAAGGGGACGAACGATGGAGAATATGACGGTTGGTGAGGCGGCGCGTGCCAGAAGTGTCTATCAGACGACGAAGCAAAGCAGCTTTGTCCATAGACTTCGAAGAGACTTGTATAAAAACAGAATCATTTATTTCATGGCCTTACCCGTGGTCGCTTACTATATTATTTTTCAATACATTCCTATGTATGGAGCCTCGATTGCTTTTAAAGATTTCTCTCCAATGAAGGGAATTTGGGGCAGCACCTGGGTGGGAATGCAGCATTTCACCGATTTTTTTAACGATGTTTATTTCGGAAGAATTCTTACGAATACCCTTTTAATTAGTGTATATAACATTATTTTCGGTTTTCCGGCACCCATCATTTTGGCACTGCTATTAAACGAAGTACGTAGAAATGATGTTTTTAAAAGGTTTGTGCAATCGGTGACGTATTTACCGCATTTTATCTCGGTTCTGGTTTTATGCGGTTTGATTGTAGATTTTACGGCAAGAAACGGGATTATTAATGATTTACTCGCCTTCATGGGAATGGAAAGAATAACGATGCTGCTTGAACCCGGATTATTCCGCACCATCTATGTGAGCTCTAATATTTGGCAGGAAGTGGGTTGGGGCTCGATTATCTATTTGGCAGCTTTAGCCGGCATCGATCAGGACTTGTATGAAGCTGCGACGATTGACGGGGCGGGACGTTTTAAGCAAATGCTGCATGTTACACTGCCGGGGATTATGCCCACCATTATCATTTTGTTTATTTTAAGAATGGGAAGCATGATGAACGTCGGATTCGATAAAATTTTCCTGTTATACAATCCCGTTACTTACGAAACGTCAGATGTGATTTCAACCTATGTATACCGTAAGGGGATTCTGGAGGCAAACTACAGCTTCAGCGCAGCCGTTGGACTATTTAACTCGGTGATTAATTTTGCACTCTTGGTAGCTACCAACAAAATTAGTAAAAAAGTCAATGAAACCAGTCTTTGGTAGGGAGGGATGACGATGAATCTAAAGCGAAGCAAGGCCGAAGCAATTTTCGGTTTTTTTAATATATGCTTCTTGCTGTTTCTAGCTTTAATTACACTTTATCCATTTCTATATGTTACTATGGCGTCCTTAAGCAATCCCTCAAGTCTAGCGAGTCATTCCGGTTTGTTGCTCTGGCCATTGGGTTTTAATGTAGACGGTTACATCAGTGTTTTTAAAAATCCCAATATCATCACGGGTTACACCAATACGTTAATTTATGTTGTAGTAGGAACAAGCATCAACGTAATTATTACCTCAATCGGTGCCTATGTATTATCGAGAAAAGGTGTCATGCTGCGGGATTCCATTATGATGATGATTGTGTTTACGATGTTTTTTAGCGGAGGCTTGATTCCAAACTATTTGCTTGTGAAAAGTCTCGGCATGTTTGACACGATGTGGGCACTCATTCTACCGGGGGCGATCAGCACCTATAATTTGATTATCATGAGAACCTCGTTTGCGGCGATCCCGGATAGTTTGGAAGAATCCGCTCGTATTGACGGAGCCAATGATCTAACGATCTTGTTTCGAATCGTGATGCCTTTATCGCAAGCCGTGATCGCCGTTATGATTTTGTTTTACGCTGTGGCTCATTGGAATTCGTGGTTCAGCGCCATGATTTATTTGCGAGATCGAGATGCTTATCCTTTACAGCTCTTCTTGCGTGAGATTTTGATAAACAGCAGTACCGACAGTATGATTACCGGATCCGGCGGGAGCGATAAAGAAGCGGTTAGCGAAATTATTAAATATTGTACGATCATTATCGCCACATTACCTATCATTGCCGTGTATCCTTTCTTGCAAAAATACTTTACCAAAGGGGTTTTGGTAGGTGCTGTGAAGGGTTGAGCACATAGGCCCTTATTAAAGTTGAAACGAGGGATTGGCATGATCTCTGAGGATCAAGTGAAGTTTTATCATGAGAATGGTTACTTACTTGTAAAAGGTGTATATGACGCAGAGGAAGTTGAAACGTTCCGTGAATCGGTAGAAACATTTCTGAAGAGGGCGGCTGCATCAAAATTTGACCGGAGCCATGCTTGGGCTGGAGACTATCTGCCGCCGGAAGAATTAAAGAAGCTGGTGCTTAAAGGCTTCCATGATGTTCAATATCATGACGCCCAGTTTATGCGCATGATCACGCAAAGGAATTTGATCAAGATTTTCACCCAATTGATTGGCGATAATGTTCAACTGCATCATACCAAGATGATGGTCAAACCTCCGGAGAAGGGGGCCGCCTTCCCCATGCATCAGGATTATCCGTATTTCCCGCACAGCAAACACAGTATGATGCTCGCCAGCATCCATTTGGATCATACGAATGAGGAAAACGGCTGTTTGCATGTTATTCCGGGATCGCACAAACAGGGGCCATTACCTCATGTAGGAAGCTATTATTTGAATCATAGAGAATATCCTATAGAGAGCGGAATTCCTTGTGTCGCTGAATCCGGGGACGTCTTATTTTTTAACTATTTAACGATTCATGGCTCACCGATAAACCGCAGCGACCGGACGCGCAGAAATATACTTGTCCAGGTTCGTGATCCCGAGGATCAGCCGACGAATGATAAACATGTAAGTTGGGGACAGGGGTTAATGCTTCACGGCATAAATCCGAGATTTAGAAACTATAAATATGAAGGAACATTATTGGAAGTTTGATAGCTGACAATAGGATGGGCAAAGAAGCCTAAAATATGTGAACAAATTGGAGTGAACCTATATGAAATTATCTTTTACCACGTTAGGGTGTCCCGAGTGGCCTTTAGACAAAATTATTTCCAACGCATCCGAATATGGATTTGACGCCATTGATTTTAGAGGCTTGACCGGTGAAATGAATATTTACAAGCTTCCGGAGTTTTCCGAGCAGGTTGAACAAACACTTCGTAAAATCACGGATGCCGGTCTGCATGTATCTTGCTTTTCCAGCTCCGTCCATTTATTCTCAGCTGATAACTTCGAGAAGAATATGCAGGAGGTTAAGGAATTCTCGAAGCTTTGCCGTATTTTCGGGACACGCTACATTCGTGTGTTTGGCGGTAAAATTAGCGATAACGTTAGCCGGGAAATGGCTGTTGAGCAGGTCGCTCAGCATGTAAGCGAAATGGCAAAAATCGCAAAGGCACACGATGTTAAGCTTTTAATTGAAACACATGATGACTGGATTTCATGCATAAATATGAAAAAGGTGTTGGAGCAGGTGGATACGGAAGCCGTCGGGGTACTGTGGGATGTGCACCATCCTTACCGCATGGTGGGAGAACAACCTGAAGAAACTTGGAAGACACTGGGGCAGTGGATCGAGTACACACATGTGAAGGATTCACGTGCCGGAGAAGGCGGGGGAGAAAACTTCCAATACTGTTTAACCGGAGCAGGAGATATACCGCTGAAAGACATCTACAAGTTATTAGTTCGTGAAGGTTATCAAGGTTATTTCACCTTAGAATGGGAGAAAAAATGGCACCCTGAATTGGAAAACCCGGAAATTGCCTTTCCCCAATATGTACAATACATGCGCAAGTTAATATCGGAGGTAACGATATGAAAAAGATTAGAGTTGCCATCATAGGACAAGGACGCAGCGGTCGTGATATACATGCCAATTCCTTAAGTCAGATGAAGGAGCAATATGAAATTGTTGCAGTAGCTGACATGTTGGAGGAGCGGTTGGAGCGAGCCAAAAAAGAGTTGAATTGTGAGGTTTACCGTGATTACCGTGATTTGTTCAAGAGAAACGATATTGATCTAATTGTAAATGCTTCGCCCAGCCATTTTCATTTCACGATATCTAAAGAAATTATGGAAAGCGGATTTCATGTCCTGTCTGAGAAACCGCTTGCCCGAACGGTACATGAGGTTGATATTTTGATGGATACGGCGAAGAAAACAGGGAAATTGCTTGCTATTTTTCAACAGTCCAGGTACGCACCCGCTTATCGCCAAGTGCAGGAAATTATCAAATCCGGCGTGATTGGACGTGTGGTTCAGGTCAGTATTGCCTACAACAATTTTGCAAGAAGATGGGATTGGCAGACTCTAAAAGCGAATGATGGAGGCAATCTCTTAAATACGGGTCCACATCCGGTAGATCAAGCCCTCCAATTTTTCGGAAGCGAGGAAATGCCGCATATCACTTCCATGATGGATCGCGCGAATACGGCTGGAGACGCCGAGGACTATGTGAAAATCATCCTGCATGGTCACGGGCGTCCTGTCATTGATATAGAAATTTCCTCCTGCTGCGCATATCCGAGTTTCACCTATAATGTCCAAGGGACTAGAGGCGGGATTAAAGGGAGCACAACCCATCTGGACTGGAAATATTTCAAACAAGAGGAAGCGGGAGAGCTGAAATTAGTGACAACGCCTATGGTCAACGAAAAAAATGAACCGGCTTATTGCCGTGAACAACTAAAGTGGTACGAAGAGAGCTGGGACATCCCTGCCGAACAGGGGAAAGATGTATTCCCTTCGATGGCCCAAAACTTCTATAACATGATTTATAATACGATCGTACATGGAAAAGAACTTGAAATTACACCGTCACAAGTGCGCCAGCAAATTGCCGTAATGGAAGAATGTCATAGGCAAAATTCTCTATAATTGTAAAATGAAAGAATAAAAAAACGACAACAGGCTGCCGGCAAATTGGCAGCCTGTTTAACAATTTGGATTAACTTAAGCACCGATTCATGTAGTACAGGATTTGCTTCTTCCACCAGTACCAATCATGATTGACATCGTGCCCCCAAAATTCCACGCTTGCTGGGACGTGTTTCTCCTGCAGCACCTCCAAGAGCTTCTGCGTCTCCGATCGCATTCATATTGATAAAACCGCCTGCAGGAGGTGGGAAAAACAAGAACGGGCTTCCCTTGATGTCCGTAAGTTTTGTACTCCATGTCCTTATGCAAGTTGTCACTATATACCTTGTGATAGGTTACTTTCATGCATACACCTCGACTTTGTTTTCTACGGCATGAATAAAAGCTTCAATTCGTTTCACTTCATCAAAGTCCTTTGAGCGAAATTGATACGCATAATTTCCCCTTGACTGGCTTTGTACATCCTCAATGCTGAAGTGATGGACTATCTCATGGTGATATCGCTGCATGATCTCTTCGTGTCCATGGGCGTAGGGGAGATGGTTTTTGTGGCTGGCAAACCCGGTATAATACTTCCCGACAAAAGGTCCTTCCACTTGATTATTAACAACCATATTCGCCCATAGTTCGTAGATATCGATATCGTAAGTGTAATTGATCGCATCCGTCATCCACGAACCGGGCGGCCTCATATTAACTTCAAGCGCAATAATATTTCCGTCTCTATTAGATTTGAAAAACTCGAGATGAAAAAAGCGTTCTCTGATCCCATAGGTGTGGATGATTTTTCTCCCGGCCTCCTCGATTTCCCCGCTTACTTCCTTTAAACAATAATAGCTAAAATGATTTCCAGCATTTACGGATTCCATGATGCTATGCGGAAATTCGTGGCTTGCAGCAAAAAGGATTTCTCCATCCTTGTTGACGAGACCATCGTAGGTTTGTAGTACACCGTCTATATGCTCTTGCATGATAAATTCGACTTCTGGCGGCTTGGTATGCAAGAAATGCTCAAGCTCCGACTCGTTCGCGATTTTGTAAGTCATGTTCGCTCCAACGCCTATATTCGGTTTTACAACCACGGGATAGCCGCCGATTTTCGCAATGAATTTCTTTGCTTTCGCACGGTCGAATTTCGTTATGGAACGTATGGACTCGACACCGCTTTTTTTGAAAAACTTTTCCATCTTCGATTTTTGCTTCAAATTAGAAATGAAATCGAGCTTTGTCCCGAAAATGTTGAAATCCGTTCGAATGTGCGCATCAAGCTCTAGCCAATGCTCGTTAAGGGATTCAAAACGATCAATTTTTCCATATTTATGGGTATAGTAACCGACCGCGCGCAGAACCTCATCATAATCTTCCAGACGATCTACTTTGATATACTCAGTCAGCGAATACTGGAGCTTTTCGTTAAGCAGGTAATAGTCCACATCGCTAATGCCAAGTACATTCACTCCGGAGTTTTTCAAGTGAAAGCAAAATTCCGTGCAGTAATTTGGATAATTCGGCGAAAAGAAAATAAAGTTCATTTATTTGCCCTCCCTGACTCCTATTATCTAAAATCTTATCCTGACATTTCCATGTTTTCAAGAAAATCAATTGTAAAGATTAGTGCTTTATGGAAGTAATGACAGCGAAATCGTAATGATTCTTTCATTATTCTTTCATTAGCCTTCTTTACAATGAATGATAGCGAACGTCTAGTTGCAGAAACCGTTATATTAAAGGAGCAAACCATGAAAAAATTAATCTTATCCCTATTCATTGTATTATTTGTGTTTGGGACTTCATTTTCGCAGATTCGACCTGTATATGCAGCTGAGAGCGATTTTACTTTTACAGTCGGTTCCAATGGCGCCACGGTTACGGACTACAAGGGCACGGATTTGAACGTGGTTATTCCCGCTGCGTATGCGGGGACGACGGTGACCGAGATCGGAAGATCAGCATTTGATACGTACGGTACGGGCAAACTCAAAATTACGAGCGTCGTGATTCCGAGCAGCGTGAAGGTCATTCAAACGTATGGATTCCGTTATACCAGCCTCACTTCCATAGATCTTCCTGACAGCTTGTTAACAATCGGCTCCAGTGCATTCGAAAACAATCCATTAACTTCCGTCGTATTTCCAGATAGTGTGACGATGATCGGCAACTACTCTTTTTATATGAATAATTTGACCTCGATTAAGTTATCGGAAAATTTGAAGACGATTAACGGTGGAGCTTTCGACACTAATCACATTACGAAACTAGTTATCCCAGCAGGCGTAACGAAAGTCGACAGCAGCTCATTTTATAATAACAACTTGACTAGCATAACGGTTTTAGGCGATGCAACAACTTTTGGGACAGGCGTATTTGCAGGCAATCCAGGCAATCTGAAAATATTCGGAATTGCGAATTCACCCGTATCTGCTTATGCATCAAGCAACGGACATACGTTTGTGGACGGAACTGCTTTGTTTCAAGCGGTCGCTAGCGCCAAGTCGTTGTTGAAAAGTCATCTGGCGGGCACCGGAGTAGGACAAGTACCGGCCAATACGTACAACAGCTTGTCTGCAGCTTATGACACAGCTAAGCTTTTTATCGATGGAATCGGGAATGCGACCATCGCCTCCGACCTGGCAAACGCCGCAATACCTCTGACTTCTTCCATTGCGGCATTCAATGCGGACATTATCCAGGCCGGCAATCCCGCAGCGTTGGCGGCGGCGATCACGTCGGCGCAGCAGGCGATGACGAATCATCCGCATGGGGTGAACGTGGGACAAGCTTCGGCGGCAGACCGCAGCGCTTTGCAAAACGCGATCACTGCAGCCCAACAAATTTTCAATCAAGCCGCCCAATATCTTCAAGGCGAACTAGATGTGGCTGTGGCACATTTGGAAATGGCGATAGATACATTCGAAGATGTGATTATTTCAGCCGGCAATCCTACA
>NZ_BILW01000007.1 GCF_004000765.1 Paenibacillus chondroitinus NBRC 15376
TACATTGTGCAATGAAGGTTGGCGTGATAGGGTTTAAAGCTAATCTATGTTGTATAAAATGCAGCATAGACATGGGATCGAGGTGCAGTGGCGCAAAGCAGTGATGCGACGAGGATTGACTACTTGGTGTGAGGCGGTTGTGTAGAGCGATATGGTCACTTGGTGCAAGGCGGGCATTCGATGTGGCTTGGTTACATGTTGCGAGGCAATCATATAGAGCGAAATAGTCACTTGGTGCAAGGCGGGCATTCGATGTGGCTTGGTTACTTGTTGCGAGGCAGTCATACAGAGCGATATGGTCACTTGGTGCAAGGCGGGCATTCGATGTGGCTTGGTTACTTGATGCGAGGCAGTCATCTTCCGGCGCGGCTAAAAACCGACCCCACGGGGTCGGCTTCTAGATCCATTAATACATCGGCTTCGCTTGGTACAGCAATTGCGGCTGCGGGCATTGCGGGAAAGGGTAGATATCCCGAATTTGGCTGAAGGCATAATGCTTCGTAGCAAATTGCGTATGGTATAAGTATTCGATCAGGTAAATCGCCCCGCCTTGCACACTGCACAATATTCCTGAAGTACCGGTACCGTCCATTAGGGATACACCTACTGGACTGCCTATCCAAGCATATGCTTTTTGCTGTAATGACATAGGCCATCACCTCCTGCATTACTTTATGCGGGAATGTGCCCATGCGTTCAGCCAGTTCACTTCCTAAGCTTTTCCACACGCACACGACCGGAGAAAAAGGTTGCCCCTCCGCCCATGTCCGCCACACGATCTGGCGTAAGCGCGTTAACCAAGGCTTTGCTGCCATTCCCGGAAGCGGACGAATCCGCCCAGAGGCCTTGGCTCACGACGACACCTGGCAGCACATCCGAGCCCGCAGCTACGGTTAGCTCACATTCACCGCGAGCATTCCATACGCGAACCATTTCGCCGCTCGCAACCCCCAAAGAGGCGGCATCCGCTTCATTCATATGCAGCTTCGGCGTTTTTTCCATGCGGACATGCTTTTCATTATGAGCAAACGTCGAGTTCAGAAAGTTATGATTCGGCGCAGGGATAAACAGGAACGGCAAATCCCCATCATCAGGAAGCGGAATGTACGTCGGCAAAGCCGGATAACCCTTCTCCGCCATCTCACGGGAGAACAGTTCGATTTTACCGCTCGGCGTCCGTAACTCTCCTGGAAACAGCGGCTTCACTTCCGCTTTCATGAACTGGTTCTCCAGCAGGTTCTCATAGGTAATATTCGCTAACGCCGGATTTCCGGGATGATCCAGAGCCTGGCGTACCAAATCTGCATCGCTATCCTGCAAAGCCTCATCCTCATAGCCCATCTCCGCTGCAAGCAGACGAAACACATCGACATTCGCTTTGCTCTCGCCATATGGCCGAGTGACAGGGAGTTGAAGATGCACGTAATGATGCCAATAGGAGCGATAAAAGTCCGTATTCTCAAAAGATGAGGTTGCCGGGAGCACGATATCGGCGTATTTCGCCGTCTCGGTCAGAAACAGATCATGCACAACCGTAAACAAATCGTCTCGCTGAAGCCCCTCTCTCACTTTATTGGCATGCGGGGCAACTAACGCTGGATTGGAATTGTAGACATACAGCGAGCGAATTGGCAGATCCAGCTCCAGCAACGCGCTTCCAAGCAAATTCATATTAATTTGCCGCGCCTCTTTTACCCGCAGATCAGGCCGCTGTAGGGCGGGAATGTTGTGCTCCAAATAGGCGCCGTTTCCTTTTATAGCACCGCCTCCACGCTGCAGCCACTGCCCCGTTAATGCCGGCAAGCAGGCAATGGTCCTCACACACATTCCGCCGTTATCGTGATGCTGAATCCCGTTGCCAATACGAATAAAAGAAGGCGACGTCTGACCGTACAGCCGGGCTAAGCGATAGAGGTCTTCGACAGGGACCCCTGTTATTGCAGATACCACAGAAGGCTCATATTGCCGAACATGCTCCCTCAGCTCCTCATGGCCAACGGTATATTGCCGCAAAAAAGCTTCATCCACGCTATCTTCGGCGAACAATATATGCATAATTCCCAGTGCCAATGCGGCATCCGTTCCCGGCATAATCGGGATAAACCAATCCGCCCAACGGCCTGTTTGGTTTCGGTGAGCGTCAATGACGACGATTTGCGCACCGTTTTTGCGGGCTTTCTCAGCCAGCATCACCTGATGCATATTCGTGCTCACGGCATTGATTCCCCACATAATGATGAGTTTGGCGTGCACCGTATCCTCCGGATCGGTTCCAAAACTGCCGCCCATCGTATATTTATAGCCCTCTGTTCCTGCGGCTTCGCAAATCGAGTACAGCAAACGGCTTGCACCCATCCGGTTAAAAAACCGGCGATCCATCCCCTCGGTCCCAATCCGCCCCATATTGCCGTAAAAGCTGTATGGCAGAATGGACTCGGCGCCTTCCTCGGCAATCAGCTTTTTCCAGCGGGTCGTGATGGTTGCGATCGCTTCTTCCCAGGATATGCGTTCAAAGCGGCTCCCCTCCCCTTTTGGACCGACGCGCTTCATTGGGTACTGCAGCCTTTTATCATCATAAAGACGTGCCGTCATGTTGCGAACTTTATTGCAAATTGCCCCTTGTGTCACCGGGTGGTTGGGGTCTCCTTCTATTTTAACGATCTTGCCGGCTTCCTTATGAAGCAGCAATCCGCATTGATCTGGACAATCCAGTGAGCATACGGCTGGAAAAATGCCATTCTCCTGCTCAATCATCGACGAGTGCATCTGCTATTCACTCCTTTCCGTCACTTCAACTTCTTTACTATATAACGAATTAAGAGGAAGGGAAACAATGGCGCGTGAAAATGCCCCACTACACGGCTTAGTGGGGCACTACGCTTAGTCAAGGACTGAGCCTCCTAGAACAAAACGATATTGCAGATGCTTAAAAAACATATGGTCAATCCGCACGCCGCCTGTTTTTTTGGAAGCGGAATGAATGATTTTCCCATCCCCTAAATAAATGCCCATATGGCTGATCGGCTTCTGTGAAGGGTCGAGATTGGCATAATCGGAAGGGCGATTGCCCATGAAATTCGTAAAGAACAGCAAATCCCCGCGTTTTGCCTGCTTGAGGTCGGTGTATTTTCGTTTGGATAGGGCTTCCACATAAGCAGCCTGATTTTTCGCATCCCAGGGCAAATCCATCCCTAGCGCAGTCAAATATACCCAGCGTGTGAAATCCGAGCAGTCAAAAGATTGCGGGTCCAGCCGGTCCGACCCATACACATAGGGGGTTCCGAGGTAGCTTTTGGCCGTCTCGATTACGTTCTCGACGTAACCTCCTTTTTTCGGGACGATGCCCGGACTGGGAAAAGCCTGGATCAAAGGAAAGCCGTTTGGCAGAAGCGCCTGCTTCTTATTCTCTGCAGCCAGGCTTTTTACTCGATTCGAGGCAGAGGCAGGGGCATAGAGCTGCTCTACACCCAAATCCCCGATGTATAACTCCGCATCGCTGCTGGTCAGATTCCAGTCCGACATCCGGTTATCCGTCTCCCGTTCGGACGTCAGTTGCACCTGGTCCCCCGTGCCCAGCTGCTTAATCCTTGATGGGTGAGAGCACCCGGTAAGTGTAAGTGTGAGCGCGGAGGCTAACACGATGCTTATTGCAAATATGCGCATGTTCAAACTCCTTGGCATGTGATCCTGTTAGGATGCCAAATTTTCGGTAGAATAAACTGGGGTGCGGATGAAGGCTGCCGTACGTTGTATTTTGTGCAACATTAAAGACGGTTTGTAGGGAAACCGAGCCACTCCACTGTACAAAATGCAATGAAAATGCTTGGTTTGTGCTGAAACGGCAGCTTTCGCGGCTAAATGGTTGCATAAAGTACAATGGGGCTGACTCCAGGCTTGAGATTCGGTACAAATGGTTGTATAAAATACAGCCTGAACGGACCGGAGAGCCCGCTCGATGGAGCCTAACAGCCTCCATAATAAAAAAGCCCGCAGGAATCATCCTCCCTGCGGACCTTACTTCTATCGCTTTTTGCCCAAATTAAGCTCTTTCATAATTTGCCGCCCTGTCGGCGTCTGAGCCAGGCCGCCTTTGGCCGTCTCGCGATGCTTCTCGGGCATCGCGGTGCCCACCTCGTACATCACCTGCACGACTTCGTCGGAGGGGATGACGGAACGGACGCCCGCCAGCGCCATATCGGCCGCTGCCATGGCATTCACTGCACCGAAGCCGTTGCGGACGATGCACGGAATCTCGACCAGTCCGCCGACTGGGTCGCAGATGAGCCCTAGCGTGTTCTTCAGCGCTAGTCCCACCGCATGCATCGCCTGCTCAGGCGTACCGCCGCGAAGCTCAACAAGCGCTCCCGCGGCCATGCCGATCGCGGAGCCGACCTCAGCCTGGCAGCCGCCTTCCGCGCCAGAAACAAAAGAGTTGTTCGCGATGACATAACCAATCGCGCCCGCACTCAGCAATCCCCGTACCATGTGATCATCATCCCAGCCGAACCGCTGCTGGCTGCTGATGAAAACTCCGGGGATAATCCCGCAAGAGCCGGCCGTTGGCGTAGCAATAATGCGTCCCATGGAAGCATTCACTTCGGACACGGCTAACGCGTACGCCATTGCCTTGCAAGCTTCCTCACCGAGGGAAGCTTCTGTCGTCGTCATATAGCTGGCAACACGCTGAGCGTCCTTGCCTGTCAATCCGCTGCGGGAGGTTGTATCTTCCGTCAACCCCTTCGCCACGGCTTCTTTCATAATTTGATAGTAAGCCCTCATTTTTTCAAACACGTATTCCGGCGTCTTGCCCGATTCTTGGCTTTGATCGGCCAGCATGACTTCCGCAATCGTCATTCCTTCTACAGCACATACTTCAGTGAGTTGTTTTAATGTTCGGAATCTCAAGTTATTCGCCTCTTTCTGCGAGATCCACTCTTTTGATATCAAATATCATGCTTAAGGAGCTGAGCTCCTCAATCAGGGCATCCGGAACGGAGACGTCAGTTTCAATGACGGTCATCGCCTCTCGGTCCCTGCCTTTCCGATCCAAATCCATGAATCCGATATTAATCTGGTTACGTCCCAGCAAGGTGGTAATGTCTGCAATCATCCCCGGTCGGTCGTGATGAGAAATAATTAACGTAGGGTATACCGCGGTAAATTTCACATCGAATTGATTCACATTTACAATTTCAACGTTCCCCCCACCGATGGATGCCCCAATCATACTCACTTCTTTGCTCCCGGAGGAAATCGTAAATTTGACCGTATTCGGATGATCGGCCTTATCTTTACTTGTGAGGAAAGCAATCTCCACGCCCCGGGCTTCCGCCTCTTCGGCCGCCTCCGGAATCCGTGGATCATCCGTTTCAAAATCGAGCAAGCCGCCAATCAGCGCCAAGTCGGTACCATGCCCCCGGTATGTATCCGCAAAAGACCCGTATAAGGTTATTTCAGCTTTCGTTGGCTGCTCACCGAGCAGCTGCCTGACGACACGCCCTAGACGGACGGCTCCCGCTGTATGGGAGCTGGAAGGACCTATCATGGAAGGTCCGATGATGGAAAACACATCTTTAAAACGCATCATGCAGTTCTCCAATCCTAAGAAGTTAAAGCTTTATACTACTATTGTATGAAGTGCTTCTGCGAATGACAAGGTCTAATATCTTGTCCTTATTTTCCCAAAATGCTCCGGTCTCATTCTACGGTGACGGCGATTGTGAGTGTGAGTGCAACAAGAAAAGCCTCTATCCACGCAAAAGCGTTCAATAGAGACTTTGAATACTTATGTAGAGGCTTAAACAACCAATGCAGCTTTTGCCAGGTTGCTGGAGACTTGCTCCTGCTCATTAACTTTCCTGCCCTTGCCGAATGGGATGCAAAGCGGCGTACCAAACAGCGGATCCTCAATAATTTGGCAATCCATGTTAAACACGGTACGAATCGTATCCTCGGTAATAATATCTTCCGGCTTCCCTTGGATGGCAATCTTCTTGTTATGAATAGCCACGATGTGATGCGCATAGCGACAAGCCAGATTAATGTCATGCAGAACCATGACGATGCTGCGCTGCTGCTCGACATTCAATTCAAATAACAAGTCAAGCACTTCAACTTGGTGTGACATATCCAGATAAGTGGTCGGCTCGTCGAGTAAAATCGTATCCGTTCCCTGTGCCAACGTCATGGCAATCCATGCTCGTTGTCGCTGTCCACCTGATAAAGAATCCACCGTACGATCCGCATATTGCTGCATATTCGTAGCTTTCAGCGCTTTCGTCACCATCTCTTCATCTTCTGCGGACCACTGCTGCAACCAGGTCTGGTAGGGATATCTCCCTTGCTTGACGAGTTGGAGCACCGTTAATCCTTCCGGAGCAACCGGCCCTTGCGGCAGAATGGACAAACGCTTCGCAATTTCCTTCGTCGGAAGCTTGGCGATGGCTTGCCCGTCTAACAAAATGCTGCCATTGGTAGGCTTCAGCAACCTGGCCAACGAACGAAGTAACGTTGATTTACCGCAACCATTGCTGCCGATAAATACGGTGATCTTCCCCTTAGGTATCGCAATATCCAAATCTTCATAGATACTGTTATCTCCATAAGTTAACGTTAAATGTTGGGCCTCGATGGCGTGCATCGGTCATCAATCCTTCCTTGGCTATATGATCAAACGAAATTGTATATATTCATCTAGGTATGTGAGGTCAGTAGAATCCAAACTTTATTTATTTAGTGTATAGTTGATGAAAACCAATGTCAATGATTTTGAGAATCATTTTCAACAAAATTCAATATGCAAGCGCCAATTTCATCCATTCCGTGAATGGACGTCTCCTTCACTATTCGGTGAATCCCATTTTTCAGCACAAAAAAAGACTTTCCCAGGTCATCATCTGAGAAAGCCCTGCAATTCCTAAATCGACTGTCCACCCTAGTCACGCCAGCAAACGTTACACAAATTGAATATCCCCAGCGATTCCCCATTTGACGAAATGCGCATGCTGAACCCTCGTTTGTTCTGGGGCATTAGGGTGATCGGCGAAATTTTTGATCCCTGCATATTGATCAGGGCTGGTCAAGTAACGATCACCTTCATAATGACGATGGGGACCATACGTATTAAACGTACTCGGGTACAACGCCACTTCCAGTTCATGTGAACCTGCCGCAAGTTCTTCGGGCAAACTCACTGCCCATTGCGGCCCCCAGCACCAGCCTAACTCCTTGCAAGCTAGCCTAATCTGTGCAGCATCGCCTTGAACATCCGTAAGTTGTAAGCCGGTATATTTCCCTTGTTGATCCGCGTGCAGTGAGACAATCTTCTTCGCGATGACAGGCTCCCCCATGAATGGAAAACCTGCGGAAATCAAGTTAGCCGCATCAATAACAGCTGGCACCGGGACTAAGTCGAACGGTCCGTCTGCCATCCACTGCCGCTCATCCTTCTCACGCAGAGGGAACTTGCTCATAACGGCAAACCGGCCACGCAGAAAAGCAATCGGACACGCTTCTCCTCCAAGGATAGGCGTTACTTCGATGGACAGTAATCGGTTTAATCCAACCCGGTCACCGGGAATAAGAACTTCAACACCGCCATTTTTAAAATGCAGAGGAAACGGCTCTCCGTTTATCCGAACTTCCTCCACCAGATCGAGCAATACGAAAGTTAAACCTCCTATAGATGCGGGATTCTCTAGCGATATCTGCGCTCCAAGCTTCCCTTCATGTCCTGGTTGAAACTCAACGTAAAATTGGTTGGTATCCGGTGACTGTATGGACCACTTCGTTTGTTCAACATCCGCCCCGGCTGCTGTAGGGGGGCCTTCGCTTGACTCAGCTCGTATTTTCTCGGCAAGCACCAGCTGCCAATCCTGCGTTTCGCACACGTTGATGCCTGCTGCACGAAGCTTATCCAACATGCCCGCTTCCTTCCATCTGCACCCGTCGGCCACGAGTACACAGCTATAGTCACGTTTTCCGATACGTAAGAAACCACTCTCGATTAGACCGTCCTCCTCGATGACCCGCTCCTCGGTTAGTTCATAGTGCAAACCAGCTGCGTAGCAAGCTTCTACAAGCGCCAGCAGCTTCTCGTTGATCACCCCGGCAGCGGAAGCCGGGATATTGGAACCGTCATGCTCGTTCATCTGCATGCTGTCCTTAGGGTCGAAAGCTGCCATAATGCCCCGAGTCGGCGTTACAATCAGAACATCCGGCTCGGCTTTCAAATCCGGAAGCAGCGCAGCCTGTGCCTTAATGGATGCTAACAACGCCGGGAAAGCGTCCTTCCACGTCACATGGCTTGGCATCGAAGGCGGCCAGTCTTGTACAGCTTTCGTATTCAGCTTCAGCTGGTTCAAATGAAACACGAACTGCTCGATACCGTGACTAGCCAGCCACAGGCAATAGTTCGTGAAGGACTCGGGGCTTACGCCCCAGCCGCTTCCGCCCATAGCTTCCACGAGTGAACCGCTCCGTCCTTGCTGCATAGCAACGGAATGCGCGATGCGCGGGTAGAAATTGTTGCCTGGATTGCGCTCCAGCGCATCAATCGCAGGTGTTTCTACCCTTTTTAACACCTGGAACCCTGAGCCGCTGTAGGAGAGCTGAAAGAACGGGCTTTCTTCCGCTTTTAAGTGAGCCGTGAATTTTTTACCGTATGTTTCGCACCATGCTGCAACAGGCTGATAGAAACCTTCCACAATCGCATCCGTCAGAAGTTCCCAGTATCGTACACGAAAGTCTTCATGACCTTCGCCTTCGGTGAATAACAGCGGTAACCGCGGCAGCAATGCTTCGCCATACCGCTTTTCGTACTGTTGCGGCAATCGATCGTCCCACGGAATAGCGCCGGTTTTGACCGTAATGCCGTGACCATCCAGAAACGCAACTTCGTCCGAGAAAAATCCCGTTACATATTCGAACGCTTCAGGCGAAAGACCTTGGCGGTACCCCTCATAAGTTATGTCGAGGAACATTTGGGTCGTTACAGGATCCAGCGAGGAGACCGCCTGTTTGGAGCATAACTCGATTCGGTCCCCATGATCCGGTGTCGATACCCATTCCACCCACTTGCATGTGGCATCGGGGTGTCTCTTCATAACTTCGCCGCTAGCTGTGCCGGAGGGCCAACCATTTTCATCATAAATCCAGAACATCATCCCTGTCGCTTTGGCATAGAGAATCAAGCCAGATACAATCTCCAAATAGTCCTTGCTCATATAAACGGGAACGTTCGGATAAAACCGCGGGTGAAAGATTACGCCCTCCAAACCTGCGAGTCGCAGCTCGTCGAGCTGCTTTTTGAGCGTATTCAGATCCAAAGTGTCATTAATGGACCAAAAACTAAGAAATGACAATCGATTATTCATTTATGTTCACACCTTTGCCCTGCAGTCAGGGCTGTATTTTCCAGGAGGACCGAACCGGATAAGGCCGATCATTAGCGTCTTAATTCAGCTGCAGCCCTGCTGAGATCCACCGCATACGAAAGCGATCCTTCCGGTTTCAGCATTTCGATCAGATAACGATCGGCTCCCAGCTCGTTCACGACGAGTTTAGCCGGTGCGATGGAGCGCGTGGCACAATCTTTATCAGGGTCATAGATCAGCGCCTGTATGAACAGGACGTTGTTTTCCACATCCACTTTTTGAATCAAAGTGGTTCGGTTTCCATTAGGCGGATTATCCGGCGTTAATGCCGAGAAAATATCCGCTGACTTTGAACACCAGGTCAGCTGCTTCAGCGACCCTGTGCGCATTTGATAGGTGAAAGAGCGCTCGCCGGCAAGCAAACGCTGCTTGTCCTTCAGCCATTTCTGGTCCAACATGCCGAGACGCTCGTCCGTAGGCGCCCAAGATGCAGCTGCGTCTTTGACCAACTTACCGCTGAAGTGTGTGTTCAAATGCAACTCACGGCGCTCCTGCACAGTCACGCTAACGATATCCAGCAGGTGATCCTCGGCCAGCACGTTAATCCGCCTGATTTGTACCCCTTTGTAAGCTTCCGTGTCCCACGGACTAAGCTCTGGCGGCAAAATAATGCGATCTTTCATATAAAAATCATCCGCAAGCCAATCCACGGCCGTCTCCACCCAAGCGCCCCACGGCTGCTCGGAGAGTTGAATGAATTTTCCGTCACGAGGAGGCTGATCCGCCCCTTCAATGCTCACCGTATTGTGCGAATAGGTGTGTTTGAACCATCCATAGTGCGCCGGAATGCCATACGCCGTAGTTCCCGGGTCTATGAATAAGGGGACGCCGCCGCAGACAGCCGATAACCCGAGCCGGTCCATGTGATCATGCTCCCCCCCGAAACGGCTGTGCTTGATGATCGCTTGCCACCCGGCACAGTTAGCCAATTTCGTTAAGCCGCTCGCAGGTAGAGATCGCGTCCTGTGCGCAGTGTCCCACAAGGACAAGGATAAGTGTTTCCCCTCCGACGGCTCCAGATTCCGCCCAAACATCAAAGCATACACGGAGTCTCTGCTTACCGTCTTAACCTCTATAAACTGCTTATCCGCCCATGCTGTGCCGTACGCCGTATTCAGCAGCGAGCGGTAAATCTCATCGCCATAAATATCGAGCGCTATTTCGTAATAGCGTGTATATGTTCCTATGTTATGACCCAAGCGCGCGTCATTCAACGTCGGCATATCGCCGCTTGGAAGAGCAGCATGCAAAGGAAAGTCAAACATCGCCTTCAACGCTTTGTTTGCCCACATGTCCCACTTCGTTCCTTCTGCCATAAGGGCATAGTGCAGCAGCGATTGAAAAGCATAGAAATGATAGTGGACATTGCCTTCATACCATAATCCATCCTCAAAAATACCACGCGCAATTTGATCCAGGAGGCCGAACTCTCCCTCAAGCCCCTCGCGAATAATCTCGTCATCGCCAAGCAGCAGCCCGATGGATGCAATAGCCGAGGTGATCAGCACCGAATGATTATGAATCTGCTTCTCCTTGTGCTGGATAAGAAAACGGGCGCATGGATCGAGCAAGCCACTTCGAATGTGCGCCTCTTCTTCCGGAGCCAAATGCTCCTTAATGGCATCAAAACCCATGGCAAGATCAATGATCCAATGCGCCTCATCCAGCGTTTGGGCAAACAATTTGCCAGGGCCATTGTACGGGATGTCGCCATGTGTCCGATACGTGTCATAGTAGTTGGCATAGGCCATGAGATACGACTTCACCCTGTCGATGCGCTTCGCATCCGGTTCGATCAAGGTTAATAACGCAATGTGGTAGACAGCGTGTCCTATTTGCGTATGAGCTATCGATGTCCATGCGGAATCAAAAGGTTCCCCGGTTCGCTCCTTGCCGCAGGTCGGACAGCGATGGCTGAACGGGAGATCCCACTGAAAGCTTAACTCGGTCCCGTCCTCATGACAGTAGTAATAATGGGTCCACTGTCCATGTTCGTTAGCTCGAATCGTGTACGTAATGCGTGATGCTTCTTCCGCTTCTTTCCGAAGGAGCGCAAGCGCTTCACGAAACTCCGGCTGTTCCGCATTCCTGCGGAGCCGCTCCAGCCGTTTCATATCCATGTTTGTTCCTCCCCAGCCTAACAGCAAATGTGCTCAGTGCTCGTATGGCATATCATAAGCAGGTGGCTGCCTATCTTCTTCCATATCCTTCTCCCACTATCCTTTTAGCGACCCTGCCGTCATTTGCATAAAGGATTTATTCGCCACCATATAAACAACCAGCAAAGGGAGAATTGAAAGACATGCTCCTGCCAGCATATAGTGGGTTTGCACCGCAGCGGATGCCCCATATCGGAGATATGACAATCCCACGGTCAACGTTTGTAGTTTGGGATTCGTCATTGTGAATACAAGCGGCCGTAAATACTCATTCCAAGCTCCGCAAAAAGTAAATAAAGCCCCTACACCCAACCCAGGACGCATCAATGGCAAAATAATTCGCCAGAAAATGCCGCCGCTGGAGCAGCCATCAATCCGGGCGGCTTCATCTAACTCCCGGGAAATACCCTGTAGAAAGCTAAGCAGGATAAAGAAAATATACGCATGCCCGCTTACGAGAATGAGTACGACTCCCCATAAGCTCGTATTCAGATGCAGTTTGACCATGAGCTCAAATTGCGGCCGAATGACGACTGCGCCGATCGAAATGAACATCGTTGAGGCTTGTATGCCGACGAAAAGCGCTTTGCCTGGAAACTTCATCCGATTCACGACGTAGGCCGCCATCGACGCGACAATCAGCGTCCCAATCGTCGTCATTCCGCTCAAGAATAAAGAATTCCACGTAAACCGGGCGAAATTAGCCTGCACCCAAGCTTCCTTATAGTTCTCGATGTGCCAGGAGGACGGGATGATGGTTCCCCCTTTTGTAATCTCCATATTAGACATGAATGAACCTAAAAAAGTCACGATGACTGGAAAAGCAATCAGAATAGCAGTGACCAGCAAAAAGATCCACAGCAGCACGGAGCCGCTTAGTTTTCCCATTGAAGAAGATCGGGATTGTTTCTTGATTTGAAGCTGAGATACCGTTTCCGTAACTCCCATAATGACTGCATCCTCCCTTATTGAAGTTTGTTCAGACGCCTAGACATCGCATGATAAGCGAGTGTAATGAGACCTACAATGACAGCCGTCACGAAACCGACCGCGCTGCCGTAGCCGAACTGTTGATCCGTAACAGACCCGGAAGGGGTTGGGAAAAAGAGTTTGTATACGTACAAATACATAACTTCTGTCCTGCCAACTGGACCGCCCTCCGTCAGTACCATGATGCTTTCATACCCTTTCAGCGAGTTGATAATCGCCAGCATGATCACGATTTGCAGCACAGGCCCTAACATTGGAATGGTCAAGTACCAGAATTGCTGCCACTTATTCGCGCCGTCCAGCGACGAGCTTTCATAGACATCGCTTGGAATATTTTGAAGACCGGCCAGAAACAGCAGCATATAGTTGCCCACAGCTCCCCACACGGCGATAATGATCGTCGTCAACAAGGCGTGTTTAGGCCCCAGCCAGTCGATTCTTTCAGAGATAATGTGAAACTTCAGCAAATATTGATTCAAGATCCCGTTATAGGAGTTGAAAATAATGAAGAACACGACCGCCATGACGGCAGAGCTAATAATTGTCGGCATAAAATAAATGGCTCTGAGCCAGTTGCGTCCTCGAAGCTTTGAATTAAGAATAACCGCTAGAACCAAACATAAAGGCAGCGTAATAATCAGCTTACCGCCTGCATAAAGGAATGTATTGATGACAGAATGCCAATACTCCGCATCTTGAAATAGCCTTCTGAAATTGTCCAAGCCAACAAACGTAGCACCGCCGAAACCTTTGTAATCATAAAACATATAACGGATTGCCCAAGCAATCGGATAGACGCCCAGCACCATGGTCAGCAGAAAGCTCGGAAATAAAAACAAATATGAAAACCCGATCTGGCGAGTCCGGTTCATCCCTTTTCCTCCTGTTACATCTGTCATTAGAGAGCGAGAGTGGAGCTTGTCACTCCACCCTCGCGGTATTTTGGCTATAGGTTACTTAGCCATCAATTTCATTGGATCAAAGCTTGGATTAGGCTGTACTTTCACAGTTCCTTTGGCCACGGCTTTATCCAAAGCATCATTATAACGTTTGTTCAAATCCTGAATCGTTTGATCGAGGTTACCACCGTTCACCATGTATTTGAAGAAAGCATCGTTATATTTCATGCCTTCAACAGTCACGGTAGGCTGCAGCGGCCAAGTACCGTCGTTGCCGATCGGAAGGAAGCCCTCGATTCCTTTAATTTCCGGCTTTTTCGCTACGGAAGAAATAGATGGCACCATCGATAATCCGAAACCTTTTTCATGGTACGTTTTCAAAACATTGTCGTCGTACATGAACTGCATGAACTTCCATGCTTGATCCGCGTTTTTGGTCGTGTTGCTGATGGATAACCATTGACCGCCCAAGAAGGAAGTAGCGCCTTTGATCGTTCCGTCAATCGTTGGCACCGGTGCCGCTGCCCACTCCATTTTGGCCGGGAATTGATTCGCATACACGCCAGGCTCCGAGGAGAAGGAGATGTACATCCCGATTTTGCCTTCCGCAAATTGCGCACGCAGCGGATCAATATCCAGCGACTCCATACCTGGCAGTGTACTGCCGTCATCGACCATTTGCTTGAACGATTGAATGATATCTTTATAACCTGTGAAATCGAACTTTGCGGTTTTAAAATCAAACCCCAGCCCGCCGAAGCCGCTTGCTTCCGCAATCACACGGGCCGAACGGCCAAGCGCGCTTTCCGGGCTCTTGAAGTTAAGAGCGAAACCGTAGGAGCCTGACGCTTTGCCCACCGCTGTAATTTTCTTCGCATCCTCGACCATTTCTTTCAATGTTTTCGGAGGAGCGGTAATTCCGGCTTTCGTGAATAGCTCTTTGTTATACACGAGGCGCAGCGTCGACCCGTAGTTCGGGAGGCTGTACATTTTACCGTCAATGCGGTTGAAATCGTCGATGACCGGGAATTTCTTCTTGATGTCATCGTTCAGATACGAATCGATTGGCTTCAAGTAGCCTTTCTGTGCAAACGGTTGGATCGTATTTTCTTTAACGCGAATAATGTCTGGCGCTTGGCCGGAGGCGAAGGCTAAGTCGATGGCTTGGTTGAAATCCTCCGTTTTGACGACCATTTCGACTTCGATGTTATCTTTGTTCGTATCGTTGAATTGTTGAACAACGCTTTTGATATAGTCCATGTCATGGCGGTCGCCGGTCCAGTAGACGAGTTTTGTTTTATCTTTCTTCACAGGCGCTGCGCTGGCTACGCCTTCCGCCGGTTTCGTGGATGCCGCAGGACTGGAAGCTGCGTTGCTGCCGTTGTTGCCGCTGCTGCACGCTGCCAAACTGCCTGCAAGAAGTACGCTTAATGTGACCGTCCCTAATTTTTTTACCATGTGTAAGCCTCCCTTTGTTTATTACACTTTTTATACTAAAAGAATTCGCTCCATCTGATAATGCGGTGAGCTCATGAACGAGGGCAGATTTTTCTATATGTTGCAAAATGGCAAGCCCTCACTGAGAAGACTTGCCCAAAGACATCTCCTTAAACTCTGTCGGCGTCAAACCGGTTTGCTTCTTGAACACCTCGCTGAAATAGCGCCTATGCTCATAACCAAGCTGCTGCGCAATCTCTTGCACTTGATAATCCTCGATGAGCATCGCTTTAGCACGCTCGATCTTCGCTTGCGTCACGAACTGTTGGAAAGCGGTTCCCGTTACCTTTTTGAACAGATTCGAATAGTACCCCCAGCTCAAATTGGCCTGTTTCGCACAATGCTCCAGCGTCAAATCCAATTGCAGGTTCGCTTTGATATACTCCGCAGAACGATAGATGATTTTCTGCGACTCGCTGGCGCGCTCCTGATGAATCATGCCGCAGCCAAGCTCGCAGAGCTGGATGAACCACTCTTGATACTCCAGCAAATCCGCTCCGCTATCGCTTCGGATCGTTTGCATTCTCGTCTCGAACGCCGACAGACTCGTGCGCGGAAATTTCTCCGAGAGCACGCGCAGCATGCGCAGCACAAGTCCTTGCAGCAAACGCTCCACGACGCCTGGCTCCGGTCGAACCATAGATTTGCCCATCTCCATGAACATATCCCGGATCCAGGCCAAGCATTTCTCCACATTGCCAGACCGGAACGCAAACAAAAACTCATTTTCACTGTCCTCGGTATAAATCCATTCCGCCGGCAGCTCCGAAGAATCCGCGTTATAACTGAACGCTCCGTTTCCCCCTGTGTAGAAATGGTAAGACAATGCGCTGAGCGATTGCTGATAGCTTTTGGGCAGCTCCTGCACGGTAGCGACTTCCAGGCCGATGCCGATGGAAATGGTAAACTTCATATGCCTCGCGATATTGGCACAGCACCGGTCCGCAATCGCAATTGGAGGCTCGTTTTCCGGCCGATTCAGTATGCAAATATACCGGTTAAACGCTTCCCGAAAAACAACAGCTGACGTGTAGAACGCAATTGTCTCTTCCACAATATTTTGCAAGGAGAAACGGGCCAGCTCCAGCTCTTTTACCGGAACTTCGCCGTATTTATCCGTGAATTGATCGATCTGTATCGTCATGACCACAAAAGGCGGCTTCAGCGCATGAATATCCAAAAAGTTCGTTCGCTTCGCCAATTCAGCTTCACTCGTCTGATGATGAACGAGCAGCGACAAATATTCCTGCCGCAGAGCCGGCATGCTTTCTTTCATTTTCTGCTCCAAGGCGAGGACATGGGTACGGTTCGCATTTTCCTGCTCCCACACCTCTTTGGCTTTGATAACGGCTTTGATAATCTGGTCGATGGAAAAGGGCTTCTTCACATAGTCCAATGCGCCGTATTGGATTGCTTTCTGCGCATAGTCAAAATCCGTGTAAGCGCTAAGAATGACGACTTTACTGTTAGGAAGCACCTCCAAAATCGAGCGCGTCATCTCTAAGCCATCCATTTTCGGCATACGAATGTCCGTTAAAATAATATCCGGCCGATTTGCGCGAATGATCGCCAAACCTTCCTCTCCGTTCGTCGCGCTTCCCACGATTTCAATGCCGTGCGCCTGCCACGGAATTTTGGTTGTAATCATATCGACAACACTGCGAATGTCGTCGACCACGCACATTTTAACCAGTCGACTCATGAAACTCCTCCTCACTTCCATAGCAGGGAAGCCATAGTTCTATGCAGGCTCCGCCCCGATCATTATTCGAAATTTCCATTCGCTGGCGATCCCCGTAATACAGCTGCAAACGCGTAACAATATTGCGAAGCGCGTAGCCATGTTTACCCGTCGTCGGTGTAGCCATGGACTGCCGGAGCTTCTCCGGAATAAGTCCATGTCCATTATCTTCTACGGTGATATGAAGCCAATCCCCGTCCGTGCGAATTGTGAGTCCAATTTCTCCGCCGGAGGTCAAATCTTTAAATCCATGCAAAATGCTATTCTCAACCAACGGTTGAATCATAATTTTAGGCACCAAGCAAGACAGCAGCGCTTCCTCAACCTCGATGCGGCATTCGAACAAGTTCTCATACGACCTTTGCTGGATCGCCAAATATTGCCGCACATGATCCAATTCGTCGCCAAGCGTGATTACATCCCGGCCTCCGCTCAGGCTTAATTGGAACATTTGAGATAAGGCGAGGATCATTTCATTTACGTCATCATTCTGCCCTAAGACCGATTTGCAATAAATCGTATTGAGAGTGTTATAGAAAAAATGCGGGTCCATCTGGGCCGATAACGCCTTGATTTCCGCCTTTCTTTTCTCGCGTTCACGGTTTTTGACATCCTCAATCAACTGCTTGATCTCGTCGAGCATCCGGTTAAAGCGGAACCCAACCTGAGACACCTCGTCCTTATATACGCTTTCAAAACGAACGGTCAAATCATTGTCCTCCACCTTTTTCATCAGCTTTTGCAGCCTGAACAAAGGTTTCAACAGCAGTTGGGTTAGATTGTTCGCGATAAATAACGAAACCAGAATGAAACCGAGAATCGCATATGTCGTCGCTTTCTTAATATTGGTCAACTTCGCCAGCAGATCATCCTTCGCCTGGATTGAGACCATCATCCAATCGTCTTTCACATCAAGACGTGAATAGTTCACTAAGAAATCCTTGTTATCATGGCTATAGAAAAAAGAGCCTTTCATCTCATCGCTGAACTGCGCCATGAAGGCAGGATCGCGATTAAAGCTCTCTTCCCCCGTTTGATCCCCGAAAATAACGGACTCGCCGGCAGCGTCAATAAATGCGTATCTTTTGTTCGTTTTGGACAAATTGGCCATATACAGATCACGCAGCGCCTCTTCCTTCACATTAACAACCACATACACATTGGTCGGCTCATAGCCCAAAAAGGAATATTCACTTACGCCCTCTACAACGAGCGAAATCACCCTTTGATTCCCTGTAAAAAACGGATCGATATGCCCTTTGCTCCAGAAACCCCGCTTCAACTTCTGAAAATGCTCGTACATCTCAGACTGATAAAAGGAATTAGCCGTATTCCGCACGCTGGAGGTCGGGTAAAAATCACCTGTCGGTGTAGCAATCAGGATGCTATCGATCATTGAATCATTAAATTTAACTTGGGAAAAAACGTACTGTAACGCGGTCAGCGACTTATAGTAGCTGCTGGTGTCCCCATTTTGAACATCCTTCATCAGCTGCTTAAAGGCATCGTTGAACATCAGCGCTCGGATGGCGATTCCGATATTTTTCAACCTTTCATTCACGATTTGCGACGATTGATTTACCGTATCTTGACTGGATTGAAGCGTGCTCTGCTGAATCTCTTTCGATGCGATTAAGTATGCGATGCTTCCGGTTGCCATCAGCCCCAGCGTAATCAGCATGACGAACGTCAACCAAATTCTTTGCTTCAAAGAAATCGAATGAAATAGGCGTGGAAACAGCGACCACAATGTATTCATAGGCGGCTCAGCACCTTTCCTGTTGCGTGAATGTAGACTCTACCTATTTTATTATAGTGCAGGATGACATTGTTCGACATGTGTAAAATTGCAGATGTAGGGCAGCTTTTTCTATATCCATACGAAAAAGCCCCGCTCGCTGTTAATCGAGGAGGGCTTAACGTTACATCGCGCCTTTGCGGCCGCTGATCAGCTTCTGTACCGCTTGTGTGCGGTTTCTTACCTCTAGCTATTCACCGAGACCATCCGGCGCTAAATGCGCTCAAGAAAAGGAATCGCCATAGCGGCAATCCGCTTAAAGCCCTCCTGATTCGGATGCAGGCGATCACTGCTCAAAAAGCCCAGCGTAAAGCGATTAAAGCCGCTTTCCGCGTACAAATTCAGTACAGGCAGCGCATACTCTACGCCAATGGCCTGAATGACCTCGACATAGTCTGCTAAACGATGGCCCTCCGCATTCACGGAATCAATGTCGAATCCGTCTTTATCTCTTTGCAGCGGTGTCCACAGATTGAGGCGGCACGCCGGATTTTTGCTTAGAATATCCTCCACTAAGGTGACATAGGCGCCATAAAATGTATGGATATCCCGCTCTTCCTTGCGTCCAATCGGCTTATCAAGCCGAAAATCATTCGTGCCCGCGAAGATGGTCACACAATCGTACACGGGCTCCATCTGCCTGCCGACATGCACTGTCGCTCCGTAATCACGGTCTCCTCCCGCTGTGAGCGGGCATCCGCTTTTGCCTTCATTCAGGACGGTGGAAAACCCAAGCGCTGCACTGACCAATGGTTGATAACCACCTGCAGCTGAAATGCTGTCTCCTAACGTGCACCAGCTTTTCCCCTGCCATTTGGGCTGATCTTTTAATCTCATTACTTTTCCTCCATGTCTAATAAAAAAGAGAACATGCAGCAAGTAAATGCATGGCACGTTCTCTTCTCGTTCAAATTTGATTTATTTTTTTGCAGTTGCGTACCAATCATTTACTTCTTTGTAGCTGGCATCTCCGCCGGACGATTTGAATTTGGCTTGGAATGCTTCAATGCCACTGATCGGTTCCGCCCCGAAAATCAGCTTCGTCGTATAGTCTCCCACCATCGTGTTCAATTGTTGGAAGTTTTTCGAGAACTCAGGCAAATACGGCGCAAGGCCTAATGGATCTTTAACTCTTGTGTTATCCGGTTGAATCGTGTTCATGAAGTTCCAAGCATCGAACAAACGCATATCTTTACGTACACGTGCCTGCCAGTAGGTTGGATAGTTTTTATCATCGGTACCCATCAAGAAATTGTTCGCTTGGTTGCGCTCATCCGTAAAAATCGGTTGAATTGGCGTATAAGCGCCGTCTTTGAATGTGTAGTGCTTGCCTTCTTGACCAATCGCCATTTCCTTAAACGTTGCCGGCTCCAGCTTCGCATTCATCCATTTGATCGCATCTTCCGCATGTTTAGACGCTTTAGGAATGAAGGTAATGCGGTCAAAACCTGTCGCAGCGCTCAAACCGATTTTACCGTCTTTGCCTTTCAGCGCAGGGATATAATTCGCTTTCGCGTTCGGATTATTTTTCACAAGAGCATCGTTCACCACAGGAACATCAGCCCAGTGAATCATGATCATCCCCGCTCTACCGCTCGTAAATTTCTCTTTGGCCGTCGCATCTTTGTTGGCAGCAAACTCCTTATCCAGCAGCCCTTGTTTAAAAAGATCGCTCGCAAATGTCACATAATCTTTGAAAGCAGGGTCCAGAATGCGTGGCGTCAGCTTGCCGTTCACATCGTTCCAGAAAAGCGGCATACCGAAAGCACCAACGATGTTATTAATGAACATGGCTTCACTTTTAATCGTTAATGGAATGTTTTTATCGCCGTTTCCTCCGGGATCTTTCTCTTTAAACGCTTTCAAAACAGCAACCAACTCATCCAATGTTGTCGGTGCTTTCATGCCTACTTTGTCGAGCCAATCCTGTCTTACATACAAACTCTCACCGGCGAAGGAAATCGTTTTGGTAGGAATCGCGTAAAGTTTACCGTCTACTTTAGCTGCTTCCAGTACGGCCGGATCGACCGAGGCTTTAATGTTCGGTCCGAATTTATCAATGAGAGGTCCTAGGTCTGTCAACGCGCCTTTTTTCGCATAATCGGCAAATAATGCTTTGAAGTCCGTCGTCCCTCCTGTTGTAACAGCATCATACGGTTCGCCGGAAGCGATAAGAATGTTTAGCTTGTCTGCTGCTTTATCCTGAGGGAGCATATCGTATTGCACTTTGTAGCCTGTTTTCTGTTCCAGGAATTTCGCAACCGGGTACGTGTTGTAATCGTCCTTTTGCCAAATTTGAAGCGATTTCAATTCTGGCTTTGGTCCAGAAGTTGTTGCTGCTGGCGCTGCGCTTGCCGGAGCTGCGCTGCTGCCTGCCGGCGTATTGCTTTTGGACGAACAAGCAACAAGTGAAGTAACCGATAAGCTTGCTGCAAGTGTTAGAAGCATGACTTTATTGTGTCTTTTTAACATGTGCAAACCTCCCTAGTAATTGTATATACTATATCATTAAACCCTCGACGCTAACATCAAGGGCATTAATGCTCATTCACCCTTTGACAGAGCCGATCAGAACGCCTTTGACAAAATGTTTTTGCAAATACGGGTACACTAACAACATCGGAATAATGGATGCGATAACCGTTGCCGCACGAATGCCTTCCGGTGAAACGTTCATCATATCGTCTACGCTTTTGTTCATGGCACTGGAGCTGTCGGCATCCATCACAATATCCCGCAAGTACAGCTGCAAGGGCTTCAAACCTGCGTCATTGATGTAAAGCATCGGATGGAAATAATCATTCCAAAAGTACACCGCATAGAAAAGCGCGATGGTCGCAATAACAGGAACGCTTAACGGAATAATGATTCTGAACAGAATCGTAAAGTTGCGGGCGCCGTCCATTTTAGCCGATTCTTCCAAAGCTTCCGGCAAGGATTCGTAATAACTTTTAATGACCAGCATGTTAAAAACACTAATCAGGGCTGGCAGCATGATGGACCACAGGTTATTAATCAAATGAAGCTGCTTCATCAACAAGTAGTTCGGTATGATACCACCATTAAACATCATCGTGAAAATGAACAGCAGCATGATGAAGGAAATGCCGGGTAGATGCCTTTTGGACAAGGGGTAAGCGGTTAATGCGGTGATCAGAATCGCCAGAAACGTGCCCACCACCGTAATGAGCAGCGAAATCCCAATTGAATGTAAAAACTGGCTGGAAGAAACGACGTATTTCATGGTATCCAGCTGAAAGCCGATCGGAATGATCCCCACTTTACCGGAAACTACGGCTGATTCATCACTAATGGCTTTGGATAAAATATTTGCTAACGGCAGCAAAGTCGCTAAACCGCAGATAATTAACACAAGATAAATGAAGAAGTCCAGTGATCTATCGCCAATCGTTTTTTTATGCATGACTGTTTTCGCCTCCTACCAGATGCTGCGCTTAATTAACTTTTTGCTCAGTTCGTTGCCGGCTACGATCAAGATAAACCCGACAACAGAGTTGAACAACCCGACCGCTGTACTGAAGCTGTAGTCCTGCTGGCCAAGACCTTGCCGGTACACGAAGGTGCCGATGACATCGCCGGATGCATAAACGACGGAATTGTACATCGTCAAAATTTGCTCCGTCCCCGCCTCAAGCAAGTACCCCAAGCGTAAAATCAAGATCAAAATGATCGTCGGCAAAATGCCGGGCAGCGTAATGTAAAGCATTTGTCGAATACGTCCCGCACCATCGATGGAAGCTGCTTCATACTGTTCTTGCTCGATTCCTGCGATAGCAGCGATAAAGATGATGGCGTTCCATCCGGATTCCTTCCAGCCTGCTGTAAATACAACGACACTACGGAAAAACTGGTTGTCCAGGAAAAACGAGATTGGTTCGCCCCCGAACCATTGGATGACATTGTTCACCAGACCGCCTGTCGGTGATAGAATGTTAATGAACAAACCCGAGATGATGACCCACGATAAGAAATGCGGGAGGAAAATGATCGTTTGAATCGTCTTTTTGAAAAAGACTTTGCGCACCTCATTTAGGAAAAGCGCAATGATGATCGGGATTGGAAACAGCAGCACAATCTTATACAAGCTGATCAGCAGCGTGTTGATGAACACCTGATAAAACTCTTCCGAATGAATCAGCTTCTCGAATTGATCCAGCCCTACCCATTTGCTCCCGCTAAATCCGTCGAAAATATTGAAATCCTGAAATGCAATCACAATGCCGTACATCGGCGCATATTTGAACAGCAGCAAAAATATCAATCCAGGCACAAGCAACAAGTACATATCATAATTGCTCAGCATCAGCTTCAGACGGCCACTACCTTTGGTCATTGGCTTGGCGTGAGCTGTTTGCAGCTCGATTTCCGCTCGTGTTGTACGCATGAATGGCTCACCTCCGTGTTCTTATAGGACAATTATATCGGTGGGCACAAATGAAATGTAGATGGTAATATTTCTGTTTCTGGTGCAATCTTATGGTTTTAATACAAAAAAGCCGCCCCTAAGAGGCGACTTCTTTATAAGCAATACGCGCCGTAACGGTCGTTCCCTCCCCCAGCGTGGAGTGAATGGACAGCCCGTAGTGATCACCGGCGAACAGTTTGATCCTTTCGTTGACGTTATACAGTCCGTATGAGCTCCCGGAACCGTCCGATTTCATCGAAGGACGAGGCTGCGTCAGCAGACTCTGCACGAGCTCCTCATCCATGCCGATGCCATCGTCCGTGACGGTAAGGAGCAGGACCCCGTCCTCTTTCCTAGCGCCAATGAGGATGGTGCCAGTCTTGCCCTTGGATCTGCGAATTCCGTGCAGGAGCGCGTTCTCGACAATAGGCTGCAGCGTCAGCTTCGGCATCTCCAAGTCGTCGAGCCCCACTTCGATGTCGAAGCGCACCTCGAAGCTCTTCGGGAACCGGCTCTGCTGGATTTCCAAATACACTTTAGCCAGATTAAGTTCATCGGTCACGCTGACCAGGTCCCTGCCTTTATTGAGGCTAAGCCTGAAATATTTGGCCAAGCCATTAATCATATTTGAAATCTCCGGCGCATTATGACCAATGGCGATCCAATTAATTGTATCCAGCGTGTTGTACAAGAAATGCGGATTAATTTGCGCCTGCAAGGCTCGAAGCTGGGCCTCCCGCTCCTGCACTTTGGATTGATAGGTCTCCTCCATCAAACCATGAACCCGGTGGATGAGATGATCCACACTATTTTCAAGCAACTTAAAGTCGCCTCCCGCATTAAATGTACGATCATCCAAACTTTCAATGCCGCCTCGTTTAATCGTCCGGATCACCGTTTGAATGCGCCGGTTCATGTTGCGAACAATCATCGCCAGAAGGATAAACACGAGCAGAAGAAACAAAATCGTTACTGTCGAGATCGTCGCTACGCCAGAAAATTGGTTCAATGCAACAGCTCGCGAGCTGATCTCCGATTGCGGCACTTCAGCAACGAGCTTCCACCCTGTAGAGGCCACCTTTGTATAAATCGCAAAACGCGGATTTTTATCATCAAGCAGACGCACGACGCCTTCATCATGAAGGGAAATCGTGCTCAACGGCTCGCCTTCCATCATTTTTTTACCAAGCAATGACTTATCCTGATTCGAGATCATCTGGCCATCGTCCGCAATCAAATAAATATTGCCATCTTTGGTTAACTTAATTTTATTCAAAATGTCGGTTATCGTTTTTTCCGCCACATCGATCAGCAGCACACCGGAAATTTGGTCGTACTCGTGCAAATCCCGAAGCATACGGGCAGCGGAGAAAATATAGACCGGCCCTTGATCGATATAGGATTCCAAATAAGCGCCCGACCACACGATTGCGCCTCCTGAATTCATCACCTTTTCATACCAAGGCCAGTTCTTCAGACTCTCCTGTGTAAAAAAGTTAACCCGCTCGCCCGTAAACATGCGATCCCCATTGACGAACAAACGAACTCGAAACACATTGGTATTCGTCTCTGCGCTATCGACCAAAATACGCAGCTCTTTCAAGGATTCCAGCTGCTGATCGATCGTGGCTTTACGATTCAAATATTCCGCCAGCTTCGGATTCATAAACAACGTATTGGACGTATCCCGGACCGAATCGAATTGAAAATCCAAGTTGATGCTCGCTTGCTTAAGCGTTTGCAGCATCGTATTCGTAACTTCCTCTTCTAGGATGTGCGAGGACCTCTGGGTATGCATGACAAGCAAAACAGCCGCAGGAATGAGGATAAACAGCACATAGCCTAGCAGCCAATACTTTGCCGCCATCACACCGTTAGTGAGCAGCAGCACATAATTCCAACCATTAATAAGCAGCCGTTTCATCGAGTGGCACCTTCTTTATATCATCTGGTCACGATATGCGCTCGGGGTAAGTCCGACATATTTTTTGAACAACTTGCTGAAGTAGCTGGGGTCGGAGTAACCTACCATAAAACATACCTCATAAAATTTATTACGGGGATCGCTTAGCAGCTCCTTCGCTTTCTCAATTCTTACCTTGGTCAAAAACTCATTAATCGTCTCGCCCGTCTCCTGCTTAAACAGCAAACACATATACGTGGATGACAAATAGACCTCTTTGGCAATATCCCCAATCTGCAAATTCTCCGCATATCGCTGCTCGATTAAGGCGTGGATGCGTTCAATGACGTTTTTCGGCTTCCCTTTGCGCTTCTCCTCAATGCTTTCACTTACCTGCAGAAGATGCTCCTCCACAATTTGACGTAAATCCGCCATGCGCTCCTGTTTAAAAATGCGTTCCCACAAGTCTCTTTCCTTCTTCTCCATGTCGGGTCCGAGCATATTCAGCTCTTGCAAAAGCCGGCTTGTCAGCAAAATTAATTGCAAGCTCACATTTCGTGCATTTGAGAAGCCTAACCTGCGATTCTGAGCAAGCGGGATAAATACATCGTCCAATTCGGCATGCAGCGCCGTTTTATCGGATGATTTGACAACCGATATGATACGCTCACCCTGCGCAGCATCAAAACGGTACACGCTTTCATTATCATGTTCCAAATGGTCGATGGAAATAATGCGACTTTTCCCCAAATACCAGCGATGATCCGCAGCTTCCTGTGCCCGATTATACGATTGCGGCAATGCAGCCAACTCGGAAATTCGTTCGCCTACGCCGATTGTCACGCTTATTTTCAGCCACTTCAGTAAGCTATCCCGAATATCTTCCGCCATACCAAGCAGCATCTCTTCCTGGGTATCCTCCTCGCCCATCCTCAGAATGCCGACATATTCGCCATTGCGATTTTCGAACACATATCCCTGCATGTATTTCCCGATAATTTCCTGGATAATATTTAAAATAGAATACGCCAGCAGCTGCTGATCCCTCTCTGAACGTGTCGCGACAACTTGATCGCTATCATCAATTTTCACAACAATCGTCCAATAAACCGCATCGCTAGGCAGCACGAGCCCAAGAAAATCAAGCCGATCTTTGATCCTGCCCGAGTGCGGAATACCGTCCCGAATTAAGGACATCAGAAACTTTTCACGCAGCAAAGGCATGCTTTGGGTTAATTTGGCCTGCATATCCACAATATAAGTGCGTTCTTGCTCCGCTTCCTTGAGTTCATTGACGACCCGTTCGACAACAGCGGCCAGTTCCAGCCTATCGACAGGTTTAAAAATATAATCCACGGCATTGACCTTAAGCGCCGACTTCAAATAATCCGCATCGTCATGCCCGCTTACGAACACAATTTTCATCAGCGGAAAACGCGCTTTAATCGCATGGGAAAGACGAATTCCATCCATCTGTGGCATACGAACATCCGTCAAAACAATATCCGGCTTGAGGCTCTCAATCACTTCCAAACCCACGTCCCCATCATCCGCTTCGCCAACAACTTCAATGCCATATTTCTCCCATTCAAAATAGGACATTAATCCGTGCCTCACCGTAGGTTCATCATCTACAATTACGAGTCGAAACATGTTGTATGCGCCTCCCTTACCCAGTGATTCTAGTATACTTGCTAGCCGCCGTCTTCGAAATAGACTGTGATCAAAAAAAATCGCCCCCGCTGCCAAAGGCAGGTCTGGGACGATCTTTTCCTCGATTTAGTTGCTTTCCTCGTCGTATTCAATGTGACCGGAGGCCACCGTAACAGCTTCTACTTTTCCAGGATTTTCGCCAAGCCAAGCCCCTTGCTCTACCAGCCTACGCTGAAGCTCCGGAATGTTTACCTCACGGAAACCGGCGCCTGTCACGCTCGCCATGGCCGCAGCCGTACCGGCCGCTTGCCCCATGGCAAAGCAGTTCGGCATTACGCGCAGCGAGCCTTGTACAGGACGGTCCGACGAAACTGAGCGTCCGGCAACGATAAGGTTGGATTTGCCCTGTGGCAGCATGCAGCGGTAGGGAACACCGTGTGATTTACCTTTTGGCAAATGCTTGATAACCATGGTGCTGCTGGCATTGGCAAGGTGAATATCGATAAAGTACGCATTACGCGCAATATCATCTTCAAACGTCCGCATGGAGATGAAATCATCCACGACAAGCGTATAGTCGCCTGCTATGCGGCGTGTTTCCCGAATCCCGATTTGATCGCCGGAGTGCACGAGATGAATATTCTCGAACCCTGGCACATACTTGCGCAGGAATTTAATTTGTACATCGATCAGTTTGCGCCCTTCAATAGCCGCATGCGTCAAATCCTCCGCGCTAGTACCATCGATTCCGAAAATATGTCCAAAATTAAAGCCCGCAATCGAATCGGTAATCCATGCGATACCGGATACGCGCTTGCGGCCTTCCGGGAGATCTCCGTTTTGCTGCGCTTCCACGATGGTTTTGTCGAGCTGCTTGGATTGCCCCGACTCCTGGCAGAACTGATCGAAACGCGCTTTATCCGCTCCCGTTACGAGATAACACATCGTTCCCGGCTGCAGCTCGCCATTTACCCCGCCAGTCTGGAACGGTACACCGGCTAACGCCGCCAAATCCGCGTCCCCGCTTGCATCAATATAAAGCTTAGCTTGAACGACCGAACGTCCCGATTTGTTGCTGATCACGAGACCGCTGATCCGGTCTCCTTCCAGCAGCACTTGGTCCGCAACGGTGTGGAACAAGATTTTGGCACCGCTTTCCAAAACCTGCTGATCATACACACGCTTCAGCGTTTCAACATCGATAGGCACCCAGTCCAACTGCTCCTTATAACGCTCGTGAAACGCATCCCCTGCTGCCTGCTTCATCTCGTTCAGAAGATCCAGACCAATTCCGCGTATGATCGGCTTTTCGCCATCCGAGTATGGGCAAAATGCAGGCACCAATGCTGCCGTCCCCATGCCGCCCAAATATCCCCGCTGCTCGATCAGCAGTGTGTCTGCGCCATTGCGTGCTGCTGCCATGGCTGCGGCAACACCCGATGCCCCGCCTCCGACAACGACGACGTCCGGTGTATAGGAAATTGGAAGTTCAGATGAAACTGTAATGGTTTGTGCCGTTTGTTTAGCCATTTGTTCTACCTCCATAGGATCTGATACCTTCATTATAGTCCGACCGGAAAGTGAAACTAGTTTAATTTTAGTTTAATCAAAAAAGCGATCATGGTACGATAGAAATCAAGATGCAGCATGCCAACTGTGAGGTGGAATCACGTGCCAATACGCAAAGACGTAACACAAAAAACAATCGCCAAAGAACTGGGAGTCACCGTACAGACCGTCTCCAAAGCATTAAAAGGCAAACCTGGCATGTCCGAGACGACCCGCCAGCTGATCCTCGAAACGATGGAGCAGCGAGGGTATTTTACCAAGGATCAAATTCGCAGCCTGCGCGCCGAGCACATCTCACCTTACCCTGTGGAAAAAATGAGATTCCTGCTTGTGCAAACCGAGGCATCCTTGAACTATCATGCGCGTTTGATCGGCGGCTTGCAGGATCGCTTCGCCTCCTTCGGCCACCACATCGAGGTTTGTATGCTGCCGACTTCCATTCGAAGCAGCGAGATGTCCGACTGGCTGGAGGAGCATGGCATTGCCTATACCGACGGCATCTTCATTGCGCCCAGTCTGACGCCTAAATCTTGGGAGGATGAGCTTCTGAAGCTGCCGATCCCCAAAATTCTGCTGAGCTATCCACCGCTCGGCACCAAAGTAGACAGCGTCATCTGGGACATCTATGAAGCGACCTTCCAAGCCGTTGCCTACCTGCGGTCCATCGGGCATGTCCGGATCATGTATGTTGGCGATACGCACCAACAACGTGGGTTTATCCTGCGCTGGCAGGCCTTCCAGCATGCCATGAATGAATTTGAGGCGGCGATCGATCCCCGCCAGCATTCCATCGATGCGCGGAGTACGAATCCGCATTGGCTGGATGACCTGCGCGCCAAGCTGCTTCGCAGCGCGCCTACCGCTTTGATTTGCGGCGTCGACGGCGAGGTCCCGGCTGTGTATCAGCTCTGCACCGAGCTGGGGCTGCGCATCCCCGAGGACATCTCCCTCATCGGCATGCTTAATGAGCAGCCCGCTTCCCTGCCGGAGTTCACCCGGCCGCTGCTGTCCGTTCGCGAAACCGGCTACCGGGCGGCCGATCGCATGCTCTGGCGTATCGCAAATCCCACGCTGCCGTGTGAGCATATTCGCATTCAGGGGGAGCTGTGGATCGGACAGACGACGGCTGAGAATTTGGAATCTACTATTGTATAACTAAGAGGCTGCCCCCAAAGTCGTGAATGACTAGGGGCAGCCTCTTTTAAGTTCATGCTATTTGTTCTTTTTTTCCAACGCTTTTAACAAAACTACAACAGATTCGGCTCTTGTTGCGTTAGCTTGCGGAGCAAACGTATTGTTGTCTCGGCCTTGCACAATACCCGCTTGCTTCACGAAAGCAACGCTGCCTTTGGCCCATGCCGGGATCGTCTCGTCATCCGAGAAGCCCGTAGCCGCGCCTGCCGTCGTGGATGCCCCCATCGCGTTTGCGATAATGACGGCCATTTCGGCACGTGTAATTGGGGCATCCGGGCGGAAGCTGCCATCTTCATAGCCGTGAATGATGCCTGCTTTGACTGCTTTTCCGATAGCTTGCTGTGCCCATGCTCCGATTTTGGCATTGTCTGTGAAGGTTAATTGCGCTCCTTCGCCTTGCAGTTTCAACGCATTCATGAGCATAACCGCGAATTCAGCGCGCGTAACCGTTGAATCCGGTTTAAACGTACTGTCCGGATATCCACTGACGATTCCTCCGTTAACTGCATTTTGAATGCTAACCTCTGCCCAATGTCCTGCAATATCCCGGAAAGCTGGGTTGCCAGAAGGCCCCTTCGTTGGTTCGGTTGGTCCGACAGCGAATACCGCATATTTTGTAAAGTGATTCACCGCTACAGTAATTCGATCGCCATTCACAATGCCTCCAGCGACTTCAACCCACTGTTTCTGCACTTCGTCATAATAGTAGACAGATGGTCTTTGATCTTTTTGAACAGCCGATGGGTTAAAAGCGAAGCTCAATGTGACCGGTTTACTGAAGTTCTCCGTGAAGTTTTTCAAAATCTCAAAGATCGGGCTCACAAGAATTTCTTTATCCTTAATTAGATTTTGCGTGTTCACTAATCTTTCAATCGATAATTTCAGTTCTTTCATTATGGCTCCGGCAGGAATAGAAATGGTAATGGAATCACCTAAACTAACTACTCCTGATTGGCCTACTTGAAGTGTTAATTGACCGTTTGTTCCAGTGACAGAATTAGGATCGGAGTTTACAGAACCAGGGTTACCGGCGTCATCATGTTCGTTCTCATGCTCATCCGTAATTTCCTGTGCCGCGCGATTCACGGTAACTGTATAAATCTTCTGCGTCCCGTTCTGCGCTGTCACGATGACCGTGACTAGGTTTGCACCGACAATTAAATTCATATTCCCGCTAATTTGGCCGCTTAGGGCCGGTATTCCATTGACAGTCATCGTCGAATGGCTATCAGCCAAAGTGCCTGTTACCGAAAGACTGGATACCGCATTGGCTACATTGGATGTGTAACTCGTTTGCCCGGCTGCAAATGCCGGCGTCAGCGCTCCGTTCGAAAGCTTCAAACTGCTCAAGTCCGCGTTCTCGCTTAAAATAGGCGCGCGTTCAACAGTCAGGCTATACGTATTATTTGTCGTACCATCCTGAGCAGTTACTACAATGCTTATCGTGTTTGAACCAACGTTCAAATTGCTAGCACTGTAGGTATAAACATCGCCTGTTACTGTTGAATAGGTAGCACCCGTTACAGTAATCGTTTCACTAGGCTCAGCCTTTACTAAAAACATATTGAGACCTGAAACCGTATTGGGTACTTCCACTTGATAATGAAGCTGGGAGTTTGAGAAATCCGGTGTTAACGTCCCTTGGTCGACCGATAAATCTGCAAGCAGTGCATTGTTGCTAATTCTCGTTACATCGATCGTGTAGGTTTTCGTTGTGTGATTCACAGCTGTTACAACAATTTCAATGTGATTCACGCCAACATTAAGCGCAATATCCGCACTTGCATGACCGCTTTGTACCGTTTGGCCTTTTACAGTGACACTCGCGCCAGCGTCCGCTGTCGTTGGAGTAACCGTCATAGTCTCAACGTTATTGGCTACGCTTAACGTGTAATTCGTCGTTCCAGCTGCAAAAATCTCATTCAAACTTCCACGGCTAACACCCAAAGCGCTTAAATCAGCATTTGAGCTCAGCTCACGGGTAACCTTGACCGTTAATGCTGTTGATGAATTACCAATCGCGTCCGTTGCTACGATCTTAATCTCATTGTCGCCCATTGCCAGCTTCGACAAATCAATAGGCAGGATCGCTTTGCCGCCAACTGCTGTTACAGTCGTTCCAGCCTGTAGGACATTATTATTGCCGACCATCGCCGTGACATTTGCACCCGCTTCGGTATCAACGATGATGTTGAAGTTATCCGTTTGTGCTGTATTATTCTTGTCTGCTGACCCATCTTCGACGGGTACAGCCGGCGGTGACGTGTCCTTGGTTACAGGTACTGTCAATGTGCCGGAAGCAGCCCCCATACCATCTGTCACAACAATCTCAATGTTGTTTAGGCCTTCCATAAGTAGCGAGAGATTAATGGGCAGTGTTGCTTTGCCGCTTACAGCTGTCACACTCGTTCCCGATTCTAGAACACTAGTGCCGCCTACTTTCGCTGTCACCGCTGCCCCTGATTCTGCATTTACGATGATGCTGAAGTTTGCGTTCTGGGTCGTACCTGCTTTCGGCGCTGTTCCATCTTCCGTAGGATCAGTTGGCGGAGTCGTGTCTATTGTTACCTCAACGCTTAGTGCATTGGACGCATTGCCTGTGGCATCCGTTGCGATAACTTTAATCACGTTAGGTCCTTCTGGAAGCTTCGTAAAATCAATAGGCAGCGTCGCTTTACCACCAACAGCCGTTACACTTGTTCCCGACTGCAGGACGTTCGTGGCTCCTACTTTCGCAGTCACGGTTGAACCCGTTTCTGCATTTACGATAATGTTGAAATTCGCGTTCTGCGTCGTTCCCGCTTTGTTGGCCGTTCCGTCTTCCGCCGGATCATCTGGAGATTTCGTATCCTTATTGACCGTAATCGTTAAAGTAACGGACGGGTTGCCAACGGCATCTTTTGCTTCAATTGTAATGCTGTTCGGTCCTTCCGCCAGCTTCGTTACATCAATCGGCAGATCGGCTTTATTATTCGCCGCCGTTACTTCCGAACCAGACAACAGCACATTCGTGCTTCCCACTTTCGCCGTCACCGTTGTTCCATTTTCAGCGGTTACGATGATGTCAAAATTGGCATTCTGCGTCGTATTATCTTTGTTAGCCGATCCATCTTCGACAGGTGCAGCCGGTGGTGTTATATCTTTGGTTACTGGTACTGTCAATGTGCCGGAGGCATTCCCCATACCATCTGTTGCAACAATGTCAATACTGTTTACGCCTTCTGTGAGGAGTGAAAGATCAATAGGCAGTGTTGCTTTGCCATTTGCAGCTGTCACACTCGATTGCAAAACGCTGGTGCCGCCTACTTTCGCTGTCACCGCTGCCCCTGATTCTGCATTTACGATGATGCTGAAGTTTGCGTTCTGGGTCGTACCTGCTTTCTGCGCCGTTCCATCTTCCGTTGGAGTACTTGGCGCAGTCGTATCTATCGCTACCGCAACGGTCAAAGCATTAGAAGCATTGCCTATCGCATCTGTTGCGACAACTTCGATTACGTTAGATCCTTCAGCGAGCTTCGTAAAATCAATAGGCAGCGTCGCTTTACCACCAACAGCCGTTACACTTATTCCCGACTGGAGGACGTTCGCGCCTCCTACTTTCGCTGTCACTGCTGAACCCGTTTCTGCATTTACGATAATGTTGAAGTTAGCGTTCTGAGTCGTTCCCGCTTTGTTGGCCGTTCCGTCTTCCGTTGGAACATTGGGTGGACTCGTATCCTTATTGACAGTAATCGTCAAGGCTGTGGAGGTATTACCAACAGCATCTTTCGCTTCAATTGTGACGCTGTTCGGTCCTTCCGCCAACTTCGCTACATCAATCGGTAGTACGGCTTTATTAGTCGCCGCCGTTACTTCCAAACCAGACTGCAGCACATTCGTGCCTCCCACTTTCGCTGTCACCTTGGCCCCATTCTCTGCGGTTACGATGATATCGAAATTGGTATTCTGCGTCGTGTTTGCTTTATCTGCTGATCCATCTTCAAGCGGCTTGTTCGGCGCTATCGTATCTTTCGTAACGGGTACCGTCAGCGTACCTGATGCGTTTCCTGCTGCGTCCGTCACAACAACGGCGATCTGATTGGCGTTTTCAGCAAGCTTCGCCAGATCAATTAGCAGCGTTGCTTTCCCGTTAGCCGCTTTGACATCAGTGCCAGTTTGAAGCACATTCGCAGCTCCCACTTGCGCTGTCACCTTGGCATCGGTTTCGGCATTAACGACAATATTGAAATTCGTATTCTGCGTCGTTCCTGCCTTATCCGCCGTTCCGTCCTCCGTTGGTACAAGAGGTGCAATCGTGTCTTTCGTGAGCGTAACCGTTAATTCTTCGGAGAAATTGTCCGTTCCAACGGTAAAAGCAATCACAATATCGTTGCTGCCTTCCGCTAGCTTCGTGATGTCAATAGGCAGTGTTGCTTTGCCGCTTGCATCCGCAGTAACATTTATTACTGTATCTAAAACATTTGCACCAGCCACTTGAGCTGTCACAAGCGCTCCATTTACAGCATTATTCACTTTGATGCTAAAGTTCACATTTTGCGCGGTTCCCGCTTTGATCGCTGCAGCATCCTCTGTTGGCGCTTTATAAATCTCTACAATATTCGAAGCGGCCGATTGCTGCCCGTCTTTGTAGTTAACCATATTTCCTTTTGCCTTAACTTTAAACGTATACTTGCCTGGGCCTGCTGAACGCATAGCACTCAGGAAATCTGCACTTAGCGTACCGGCACTCGTTAAAACTGCGCTGCCCCACACGGAATCATTGCGGTACAGCTGTACTTCATAGCCTGCTGCGCCTGCAACTGGATTCCAAGTGGCGATTCCGTCTTTCGACAGTTTAACGGTTGCCGCCTGACCTAATGCAGCGGATGTGTTTGTTACTTTTATTGCAAAGGTCTGCGATGCTCCATTGCTCGAATGAAAAGTAAACGTCTGCCATCCTTCAGCCAGTTGAGACAAAAACTCTTTTTTCAGCGTTACAACACTGCCTGACACCGTAAAATCAGTACCTAGGTTCAGTGTCGTGCCTCTGTTGCTGACAGTGATGCTCTTGAGTGTATTCGTCAAAGTCACCGGAATGTCCGCTTGCTGCATCATATTGATGTTGAAGAAAGCAGCGGACGGAACCGCAGTAGAGGCAACTACATGCCAACTATCCCCACTATCTGTCGACTCTAGATAAGTGTCATAATCTCCAACGGCATAGAATTTTCCACTTGTGTAGGAAACGAACTGCAGGGCATTATAATTATCCGTATCTTCTCTAACTGGTGGTAACCAAGTCACTCCATTATTCGTTGACTTATAGATCGTACCGATCTCGTCTACTGCAATGAGTACACCATTCCCATAGGCGACAGAAGTAAGTTTGTAATCTGAAATCGCCGTGGGATTTACCGTCCAAGTCGTGCCATCGCTTGATGTAGCCACCGTTCCCCAGTTCCCCACAGCAACATACTTGCCATTAAAATAAATAATGGAAGTCATCGCAGGAACCAAGTTCAAATTAACCTTGGACCAATTAATGCCGTCTACTGACCCTTTAATAAAGCCATCATTCCCATTTCGCCCAACGGCCACATAGCGGGATCCATCATAGATCACATTGCCAAATGAACCACCATACGGGTATTGCCAATTCACGCCATCGGTGGAAACAACAATTCCGTCATTCCCAAGCTGCATAAATACGCCCTTTGCATAGAAGGCATTTTGAGCTGTCATCGTGGAGCCTTTAGGTTGTTGTTGAAAAGTAGTACCATTCGTGGACGTAAAAATACCGCCATACGACGTCCCGTCGTAGCCGAATAAGTAATATTTGAAATTTACAGTGTCATATAAGCCTCCAAATATTTGGCTCGATGTGTTGCCGGCTGCTCTGAATGGACCAGACCAGGTAATACCATCAAGGGATGTATAACTTGATCCCAAAGCGTCATTGGCATAGAAGCGATTATTAAGACTCAGCACAGAATTAATAAAAAATGAACCCGAAAGCTTCGTATGCTTAGTCCAAGTACTTCCATCTGTAGACGTATGTACATAACCGCCAGAATCGCCAATTACAATCGTTGTGTCGCTGACCGCTATGGAAGTCAAATTATTGCTCGTCCCGATCGTCATCGACGACCAAGTTTTGCCGTCAGATGAGGTAATCACCTTGCCACCCGTCGTAACCGCGAAAAACTTGTTGATCAAGTTTTGCACATATGCAACTCTATCAATTCTGCTGGATATCGTAGAATCTCGTTGCGTCCATACGGTTCCGTCCGGAGACGTCATCACCGTCCCTTGATCTCCGACAGCAACAAATTGATTGCCACCGAATGCAACGCTGGTATAGGTCACATCCAGGCGTGATCTATCCGCGGCTATCTGCCAATCGAACCCATCGGTTGACTTCAAAATTTTGCCGTAGTAACCCACCGCCACATACACACCATTTCCATATGCGGCGCCTGTTATAGGCTCGTTCGGAATTACGCTGTGCTGATCGCCTGGCTGCTGAGTTGCGGCCATCGTCTTTTGCCCCAGCATCGTTCCAAAAACGAGCAAGAAACAAATGAGCATAATACCTGCTCTTTGTAGATTTTTTAACAAATTATCCCTCCTCAACGATCTGTCAATATTAAAATGCATGACCAGTAAAGCTTATCATACGGACTTCTATTTTCACATGATAATAAGATTAAAATGATTGCATTATTTCCACTAGAAACATAGATTGTCAAAATATTATTCTCAATTAAAAAAACCGAGCATGGGTATGCATCGGCGGCTTTTTAACAGCATCAATTTATCGCAAGTTTGTACTCTTCTATCAGTTCAATATTTCTCTTCCGATTCCTCGCGTAATCCTTAATCAGCTGCTTAATATTCGGATAGAGCACTATGCTGTCCAGCTCAGAAAATGAAACCCATCTGACACCCGTTTGGTTCTCATCGGGATTCGCAGGTAGAGACGGTTTGGAGCCTTCTTTTATCTGGCAATCAAACATCAAGCTTAGGCAGTGCGGCGAATTGCTTTCATACGTAGTTATCAAGTGCGGAACATGTTCGGAAACAAAGGCCAGCGGCCCTACTTCTACATCCACAGAGGCTTCCTCCCAAGCCTCCCGCTTCACTGCTTCTATGACGGACTCTCCAGCCTCCACGCCACCTGCCGGAAGATTGTAATGAATCCCGTTTTTGTCTTCAAATTGTATAAGCAGAACAGCATCATTTTCGATAATAAGCGCACACGCTCTTACCCGGATTGGATAAGTCAATTAGATCATCGCCTTTCAATAGGTATCATATATTGCTACTGCAGAACTTGATTTTCAGGTAAATGAAAGACGGAGATGACCCCCTGAATGTGATAAGCAACCTTCTCCTCTGTTACAAAACACAGAACCGCACTCGTCGGCCGATCGCGAACCGCAATCATGGTCATCCCCAAGACTTCCGCATTCAAACGCACAATATAGTGAAACTTCGTCGTTCCGTCGATGCTTAATGCTTCAATCGTATGTTGAGCAATCTTGATATCCTGCTCGCTTAACCCTTTTTCGAAAATGGACGAAATATCGTGCAATAAATCGGGGAACTCATCTATTTCAACCCTCGTCCCAGCGACTGCTTCATCCTCTAGCATATCAGGATTTCCAGATAATTGCTTTACGTTATTTTTGAATCCGGACATCGCCATATAGATCTTCGTGAAAAATGAATTTAACATAATGGATTGCCCCTCCCGTTTGCTGAGTGCAACTTTGTTAATCATGCGTCTCGCGGCCAATTTGGAACAGTATTAGATATATTGTTTGGAGAGTGAAAAAAGAAGCTGTATCCTGAGCAGAACAATCTGCCGTATGGACATTCTCTTTTCGTTGAGTCAATGTTGTATCAAATCTTGGAGCATGAAGTAATAAAGGAAGTACAGGGCGCTATTTGAGCTAAAATAGTCAAAATGAAGGTCTAGACGGAACTACAGGGCTTTATTTGTGTTTAAACCTCACATATGGACAGGTATAGGCGGAATAGAGGATCATAGTTCCCATTCTCTGAGGGAATCGGTAAATTTAAAAGTAATAGAGGAACCTAGTTCCGCTAAGGTCAATGCTACCAACCCGATAAGCCATTTCATCTCCAGAATACTGCGAAGAAATAACTTCCAGACAAAAAAAGGAACCCAGCCAACGGGGCCGGGTTCAAAAAAGTTTATATTAAAAAGGGGGTCTTGGTTATTATATTACCCTCCGAACATTATGGAACCATAACAGGAATATTTCATTTATGTTACAAAATAGAAAACGCTTTATTCTTTTCCTCTTTAAGCACTTCTATACGCTTTTTAGGCTTCTATACGCTTCCATACGTTTCTATAACGTCTCTATACTTTTCCATGCGCTCTTACACGCCTCTAAACGCCTCCACACCCTCCTCCTACTCATTTTACAGACTTCTCAGAATTTGTGCTTAATCTGTAAATCGCCCAAAAAGGGTTGCACCTTTCCCCATCCTAGCATATAATAGTAATAATTAAATTAGAATTATTATAAATAGGGAGGGACCGTATGAATACCGAATACGACTACCACCATCTTCACCACGTAAAAAAACAAACTAAATCCAGAAAAACATTGTGGGTAACCCTTCTGCTAACTGCCTTTTTCACCATTGTAGAAATCGTCGGCGGAGTGCTCTCCAATTCGCTCGCGCTGCTATCGGATTCGGCCCATATGATCTCGGATGTCATCGCTCTGGGCTTAAGCATGATTGCCCTGCATCTCGCAACCCGGCAGCCAAACGCCCGATTCACGTTCGGGTTCCTGCGGTTTGAGATCATCGCTTCATTCCTAAACGGCCTCGCCCTCTGCGTGATCGCCCTAGGGATCTTCATCGAGGGCATTCAACGCATGATTCATCCTCAGCCGATCCAGCTTGGCCTTATGTTAGGGATTGCTTCGATCGGTTTCATCGTCAATCTGGTGCTCACCTTGGTGCTCCATAACAGCGTGAAGGAAGAGGATAATCTCAATGTCAAAAGCGCCCTCTGGCACTTTTTTGGCGATCTGCTCAGCTCAGTTGGCGTCATTGTATCATCCATTATTATTTATTACTCTGGATTGCTCATCTTCGACCCACTCATCTCCATGGTGATTGGCGGCATTATTTTCATCGGCGGCAGCAAAATTATTCGTGAATCGTACTTGATTCTCATGGAATCCGTGCCGGAGCGTTATAACCTGGACGAAATTCGTAAGCAGATCGCCTCTGTCGAGGGCGTAGAGGATGTGCATGAAATGCATCTTTGGGCCGTTTCGACGGACCATTATTCCTTAACAGCTCACGTGTTCATCAGTCCGAACATTCAACCGTTCTGCGTCATTCTGGCCATCAATGAAACGCTCAAAAGCAAATACGGCATCGAGCATGCCACGATTCAAATTGAGCATGCCGAAATCAATCCGCATGGGGAGTACGGTAAAGCTTTCCTGAAGCATCAAAACCGTTTGAACTCCGCTTCCAGCAGCTCCCTACCACTCCTTTAATCCAAAAAAAAGATAAGACCATCGATCTCTCCCCCAAGTGATCAATGGTCTTTCTTATTTTCCTGAAGATTTCCGTACGATCATCTCTAGATCAATAAACAGTTCATGCCCTGTCACACGTGGCAAGTATTCCTCCAGCAGCTGCGTATTCTCCTCGTCCAACTCTTCCCCAATCTGCCGCATGAGAAAGGCCGCAACCAAGCTGGTTTGCAAATCAACGGGCATCTCAAAGCTGGTAATGGACGGGTAGCTCGACTTCGAGAAAAACTCATTATCCATCCCAATGAGCTGTATCTCTCCGGGCACGGATATTCCACGTTCGTGGCAAAGGGCCAAGAGCTCAAGCGCCAAAGCATCATTAAACGTATAGATCCCGATAGGCCGCAGATCACCGCTTAAGCGCAGCGCTTCATCAAGTGTACCCTCAATCCCAAGCTCCCCTGCATCCAAAAGCGCATGCACGGTCGATTCTCCGCGACCGCTTAGTCCAGCCATAAATCCTTGGATACGCTGTTCGTTAGCTCCCATTCCCTTGCTTCTGCCTGCATAAATCACGGAGCGGCAGCCGTTCTCCAGAAAATGCTGAACCGCCTCCGAAGACGCTTTCGCAAAATCCAAGTTAACCGCCATTTTGACGATTTCGTTCGGCCATCCCCACCCATTGAAGATGACAAGGGGCGTGCCCTCTCCGACTAACTGCTGCGTAGACTGCATGCTCATCGCCAATCCATGGCTGACCAAGCCGTCTACTCTGCGCTGTAACAAGTGCTCCAGATGGCGCTGTTCAATCTCCGGATCCATACCGGCCGCCGAGAAGATGGACAAATGGTAGCCGAAATGATGCACCTTCTGCTCCAGGTTCTCCGCAAAACGGCCATAATAGCCGCCAAAATGCGGAATAATCAACCCGAGCTCATAGGACCTGCGGCGGCTCAAATTCGTCGCCATCACATTCCGGCGATAGCCTAACCGTACAACAGCTTCTTCCACCTTGCGGATCGTTTCGGGCGCCATCGGCACCTTCCTGCGATTGATAACATTCGATACGGTAGCAATGGAAACGCCGGCTTCCGATGCCACATCGATAATTGTAGGCTGTTTACTTTTATTCACATGATTTCCCTCATTTATGAATCGCTTTAATTTATTCTATCGAACAGCCAATCCCTCGTCAATTAGAACAGTAAAAGTAAATTTTCCAGAGATTGTCCAGTGGATTCAAGTTTCATCCTGACGGTCCTTATGTGTGTAACCCCATTGGATAAAATACAACGAGAACACGCTACAGACGTACTCATTTTTCTTTTGGTTGGATGAAATCCAACTACAATGGTTAAAAAGCCTCTAAATCCATTCAAAACTTATAGCTTTGCTGGATTCTGTCCAATCAAATAGGCATTTAGGTATCTAAAATCGCCTTTTCGTTGGAATTCATCCAATGAGCTTGGCTCTAAAACAACAAAAAAAACTTGACCGCAACAACGGCCAAGTTTCCATTCATTCCTCATGATGCCCAATCAGGGAAATGATCTGCTTTTTCAACTTCAGGAATGACTCCGAATCCTTCACATCTTCCACGTCCCGCAACCCGGGTGGAATGACGATCTCCTTGCGAATTGTGCCCGGATGCGCCTGCATCACATACACACGCTGAGAAAGGAAGATCGCTTCCTCGATATCGTGCGTGATGAACACGACGGTCGTCTTTTCCTTCTCCCAGATGCGCAGCAGCAGCTCTTGCATCGAGTTTTTGGTCTGCGGATCGAGCGCCCCGAAAGGCTCATCCATCAGCAGCACTTCCGGATTGTTGGCGAGTGCTCTTGCGATCGCCACCCGTTGTTTCATTCCGCCGGAGAGCTCCTTCGGCAGCGATCTGGCGAACTTTTGCAAACCCACTAGCTCCATAAAGTGATCGGAAATAGCTCTTTTTTCGAAGATAGGAACACCCTTCAGCGTCAGTCCGAACTCAATGTTTTCCCGCACGGAAAGCCACGGAAACAGCGTGTAGGATTGGAACACCATTCCGCGATCAGCGCCCGGACCATCAATTTCATGCCCCGAAATGCTCAGAGATCCTGTTGTCATCGTCTCTAGACCCGCAACAATTCGCAGAAGAGAGGACTTCCCGCAGCCGGAGGGACCAACAAAACTCACAAACTCATGTGCATCCACATGGAAGGAAACTCTGTCGAGCGCTACAAACTGCGACTTCTTCGAGCTGTACACTTTCGTAATATCAGAGGCCATAATTTTGCTCATTTTCATTTCTTTTTCATGCGAAGGTTCAATATGTAGGGCTGCTTGTTGTGTTCGCATCAGTTAACGCCCTCCTTCCAGCCATGGGAAAAATCTGCGGTGACAATATGCAAAGGTACGGTCCGTCATTAATCCGAGCAAGCCAATGGCGATAATACCCACGAAGATTTGATCCGTATTCAGGAACCTTTGCGCCTTCATGATGGAGAATCCCAGCCCGCTGCTTGCCGCAACTAGCTCTGCTACCACAAGATAGGTCCATGCCCAGCCAATAATTAAACGCAAGGTGTTCATCAAATCAGGCAGCAGCGCAGGGATCAGCACTTTCTCAATGGCTTGCCAGCGATTCGCGCCAAGGGTGTACGAGGTTTGCAGCAAATCGTTAGACACCGATCGCGTATTGTCTGCCACCATCAGCATGAGCTGGAAGAAGCAGCCGATGAAAATGACGATGACCTTCGCCCACTCCCCGATTCCTGCCCAAACCATAATCAGCGGAATGAATGCCGTAGCTGGCATATAGCGAATAAATTCGGTCGGTGGAACGAGCAGCGCTTCCGCAAAACGAAACGTACCCGCCAGAATCCCAAGCGGAATCCCAAGCAAACAAGCAAGTAAAAATCCTGCCCCTACACGAAAAATACTAATGCCAACATGATGCCAAAACGTGGAACTCTGCAGCTGAATGGCAAATTGGCGAAGCACCTGATCCGGTGTCGGCAAGAAGGTTCGATTCACCAGATTACCATAGCTGAGCACACTCCAAAAGATAACTGCCAAACATATAATGAGAACAATGCCTGAAACATACGTTTTACGATTGATGTCGCCTCGTATGGCAAACAACGTGGATTTGCGTCTTTTTTTCATAGCCGTTTCCATAGAGCACCTCTCACTCACCTGTTATTTCTTTCGCTCTTTCATCACTTCTTCGACAAAATGTCCGTCCAAGAAGCTTTCTGCTTTCGGGATGGTGCTCAGCATATCCAAGCTTTTCAAGAACTCGGCAGTTTTCTGTGATGTATAATGCAGGGAGCTGTATGAATCCCCTTTTTGGAAAGCTTTCACATTATCGTCTAACTGAAATATTTTCACGCTGTCGACCCCAGCTTTGTATTCGTCCACTGGCGTCTCAGCCGCCTTCGCCATAATTTGCAGCGACTCTTCCGGATTAGCTTTCCAGTAGTCCAGCGCGTCGAACCAGGCATTCAGAATTTTCTTCACGTCTTCCGGTCGATTTTTGGTAATTTCTTCTTTAAATACGAGCAGATCAGGAATGAGTCCAGGCGTATCCTTGGAGGAAAATAACAGCTTGCCTTTGCCCTCTTGAATCGCTTTGCTCAGGAAGGGCTCCCACAGTACGGCGCCGTCCAGGTTGCCTGAGATGAAAGCAGGTCCTGCATCGTTCACCGTCATATTGGTGTAAGAAACGTCTTTCTCAGCGAGGCCGGCCTTCTCAAGCGCCGTTAGCATGAGCAGATGATCAACCGTTCCCAGCTCCGTTGCTACTTTTTTCCCTTTTAAATCCTGCAGCGAATTGATGTTAGGTTTGACTACGACGCCGTCTCCACCATTGGAGTTATCGTTCACAAGCACCGCCTTAAGTGGAATCCCTTTGCTCGCCGGAGCAAGCGTATCACTTAAAGTTTGGCTATTCGCATCGACTTTGCCTGACGCAAGGGCAGATAAGGAGTCACTGTACACGGGGAACCAAACAAGATCGACCTTTACGCCATTTTTCTCAAAGAACCCTTTTTCCTTCACCAAATACCAAACAAACCAGCCCGGCCATGGACTAAGCGCCAATTTGATAGGCTGATCACTGCCACTTGCTGCCTTGCTTGCTGCCTCTTTGCTCGAGCATCCGCTCACGACTGTAAAAGCGAGTAACAACGCCATCATCAGAAATACCATTCTTTTTCTCATTCTGATTCTCCCTCTCCATTTAAACTGGTAAAAAGAAAAACCCGGAACGATATCATATTCTGATATCCTCCCGGGCTTTTATCCCTCCGTGTGCACGATGACCTTCACCGTGTGTCTTCTCTTGGACCAGACCGACAGCCTTCATCTGCCGCGGAACCCTAGAAAACAAGTTTGCTATGAGGTTGTAACTAACTCTTACATTTGTCTTTATCATACTTACATCCTACGCTTATGTCAATATACATAACACAAAAATATATTTTGTTGTCAAACCACCCATTTATGTAATAATATATTACATAATAACAACGGACTTGGAGGTGCATATGATGTACTCGATTCATTTCCACTTAAGTATGTTAGATATCACGATGGCAGCTGCGTCAAAAAACGAAACCATCCCTGCTGCAGTACCAAGCCAGGAAGATCTGGCCATCAAGCCTCCTCTCCAGACCTCCCCTATAGATAACGCTGATTGGGCGGAGACGAACGCGCTTCCCCCGGCAAATTAACCCCTGTATGCACAAAAGCCCGACACCCTGTCGCTCAGGGTATCGGGCTTTATTCTTAACTCTTACTTACACACCTAACCATTTTTTGAATAGATGTTTTGTTGTGTCTGCATTCAATGCTGCGATGGAAGTCGTCAGCGGAATGCCTTTCGGACAAGAACGTACGCAGTTCTGCGAGTTACCGCAGCCTTCGATACCGCCATCTGTCATCAGCGCATCCAAACGCTCGTCTTTGTTCATTTCACCTGTTGGATGAGCATTGAACAAACGAACTTGGGAAAGCGCAGATGGTCCGATGAAAGAGTTCTTGTCATTAACGTTCGGACAAGCTTCCAGACATACGCCGCAAGTCATGCATTTGGACAACTCGTATGCCCATTGACGCTTCGACTCGGCCATACGCGGTCCTGGACCAAGATCGTACGTTCCGTCGATCGGAACCCATGCTTTGACTTTCTTCAAAGCGTTGAACATGCGTCCGCGGTCGATGACAAGGTCACGCATAACAGGGAACGTGCTCATCGGAGCTACGCGAACCGGCTGCTCCAGCTTATCGATCAGAGCCGAACAAGCTTGGCGCGGCTTACCGTTAATGACCATGGAGCAAGCTCCGCAAACTTCTTCCAGACAGTTGGATTCCCAACAAACTGGCGTTGTTTTATCACCGCGCGCGTTTTTTGGATTACGCTGCACTTCCATTAAACCGCTGATGACGTTCATATTGGGACGATAAGGAACTTCAAATTCCTCGGTATAAGGCTTAGAATCCGGACTCTCTTGACGAGTCACGATAAACTTCACGGTTTTCTGTGCGCTTAGTGTCTCAGCCATGATTAATGTCCTCCCTTTTTCTTCTCCGTGGAGTAATCACGTTTCCGCGGTGCAATCAAAGATACATCAATGTCTTCATAGCTGATTTTCGGACCTTCCGGCGTCCAATCGGCAATTGTTGTTTTCATGAAATTGTCATCATCACGTTCAGGGAAGTCAGGCTTGTAGTGCGCGCCACGGCTCTCGTTACGCATTAATGCACCCACCGTCATCGCTTCAGCAAGCTCAAACATGTTCCAGAGTTGGCGTGTGAACGCTACCCCTTGGTTGTTCCAACGAGCTGTATCTGTAATGTTGATGTTGTTGTATCTTTCTTTCATGTCTTTGATTTTATTGATTGTATCTTCAAGACGATCATTGTAACGAACAACCGTCATATTCGCATTCATCATGTCGCCAAGTTCTTTGTGCAGAACATAAGCATTTTCTGTCCCGCTGTTCATTTTGAGCAAGCTCTCATAACGGTCTTGGTGACGTTTCTTCTCACGATCGAACACGATGGAAGACGTATCATCCGCATGTTTCTCTAGGCCGCGAATATACTCAACCGCTTTAGGACCGGAGACCATTCCGTCATAGATCGCCGAAACAAGGGAGTTCGCGCCCAAACGGTTTGCACCGTGATGCTGATACTCACACTCACCCGCAGCGAACAAGCCCGGGATGTTCGTCATCATGTTGTAGTCAACCCACATACCGCCCATGGAATAGTGAACCGCCGGGAAAATCTTCATTGGGATTTTACGCGGATCATCGCCCATGAATTTCTCGTAGATTTCCATGATACCGCCAAGCTTGATATCAAGCTCTTTTGGATCTTTGTGAGAAAGGTCAAGGTAAACCATGTTTTCGCCGTTAATACCAAGCTTCTGATCGATACAAACGGAGAAAATTTCACGCGTTGCGATATCACGAGGCACCAAGTTTCCGTACGCCGGATATTTCTCTTCAAGGAAGTACCAAGGCTTCCCGTCTTTGTAAGTCCAAATACGACCGCCTTCCCCACGTGCGGACTCTGACATCAAACGAAGCTTGTCATCGCCAGGAATCGCCGTCGGGTGAATTTGAATCATTTCACCATTCGCATATTTAACGCCTTGTTGGTAAACAGCGCTTGCTGCCGTACCTGTGTTAATAACGGAGTTCGTTGTTTTACCAAAGATAATACCAGGGCCGCCAGTTGCCAAAATAACAGCGTCAGCCGGGAACGTTTGGATCTCCATGCTGCGCAAATCTTGAGCCGCAATACCACGGCACACATTCTCGTCATCCAAAACGGAGCCAAGGAATTCCCAGTGCTCGAACTTCGTTACGAGACCAGCTGTTTCCCAGCGGCGCACTTGCTCATCAAGTGCATACAGAAGCTGCTGCCCTGTCGTTGCACCTGCAAATGCCGTACGGTGATATTTCGTTCCGCCGAAACGACGGAAATCAAGAAGACCTTCCGGTGTACGATTGAACATAACACCCATACGGTCCATCAAGTGAATGATGCCTGGTGCTGCATCACATAATGCTTTAACTGGCGGTTGATTCGCCAAGAAATCTCCACCGTAAACGGTATCGTCAAAGTGCTCCCACGTGGAGTCCCCTTCACCTTTCGTATTCACCGCACCGTTAATGCCGCCTTGCGCACATACGGAGTGGGAACGTTTAACAGGAACCAAGGAGAACAATTGCACGTGAACTCCGGCCTCCGCTGCTTTAATTGTCGCCATGAGTCCCGCAAGGCCTCCACCGACGACGATGATTTTCGAATTAGCCACTTCTGTTCACCCTCCCTTAATGCCCCGAATGCGCTTCTACCGGAACTTGAAATTGCGTATCTGTAAATGCAGTCAAAGACATAATAAACATCACGGACATCACCACGAACAATACCATCCAAATAATGGAGGAGTAACGTTGTGCGCGAGGTCCAACCGTAATTCCCCAGCTTACAAGGAATGACCATAAACCGTTGCAGAAATGGAATGTCGCTGAAACGATACCAATTACATAAACCGTAAACATAACCGGATTCGTCGCAATGTCATGCATGGTCATGCCGAGATTTTCGTGTGCAACATTGCCTAGTGCAACTTGCAGACGAGTCTCGAACAAATGCCACGCTACGAACAGGAACGTAATAACGCCGGTTACCCGTTGAAGCATAAACATTTGGTTACGGAAATAGCTGTAGTTCGAGACGTTATTACGTGCTTGATAAGCCACATAAAGTCCATAAACGGCATGGTAAAGAAGCGGAAGCCAGATGCCCACGATTTCTAACAGCAGGACCAACGGCAGACCGTTCAACCAGTTAATTTGATCCACGAATGCTTGTGGACCCTTCGTAGCTTCATAGTTAGTGAGCAAATGCTCAATAAGGAAGAAGCCCACTGGAATTACACCAAGCAAAGAGTGGATCTTTCGAAAGTAATACGAATTACCCATAATGTAACCAATTCCCCCCTCAACAAAATTTCATAAATACCATCCGACATGTTCTGACAAAACAAGCCACATACCATTCTACTCTCGCCGCAAACGAGCGTCAACCCATAATCATCCACGCCTATTTTACACCTAATTAGTAAGCGAATATACACGGTCGTCCAATAAATGTGAATAAAAAGTGACATGTACATCGTACCTCTTCTACGCTTATAATGGAAGTGCCGTTTTTTTATATACACTTATAACAAATTTGCATATACGAATGAATACGGAGATGAAAATTACATGGAACTCTTGGATGTTTTCGCCGTTGTTGTCGAACAAGTGAGCCTGAATAAAGCGTCACAGCTGCTGAATATCTCTCAACCCGCTCTTTCACGCAAAATTATGAAGCTGGAAGAAGAACTCGGCGTGGAGCTATTCATCCGCAAAGGAAAACGTCTTGAGCTGACCAAAGCAGGTCAGATCTGCTACGATCATGCGCTTGAGCTTCGCCACGTGGAACGGAAATTCAAGCAGACTCTGCAAATGTACAAAGCTGCAGGCACCCATTCTTCGATTACGGTCGGCGCCAGTTTAACCACTTTACAGGCTACCCTGCCGGATCTGATTACAGATTACTTGCAGGTTTATCCGCTCACGGAGATCAAACTGCTTACAGGCAAAACGCATGAAATCGTGACCATGGTCAAGGAAAATAAAGTCGACATCGGTATCGTCGCTTCCCAGATCAATGCATCGAGCCTGCACTGCGAGCCGTTGTTCGATGATCATCTTTGTCTGGTGCTTCCGCTGGGGCACCCATTCATTGATCGAGCCCATATTACGATGAGCGATTTGAATGACCTGCCGATGATCCTTTTTTCCAAAGGCACCTGGTATCGCATCCTGATGGATGAGCTCTTCCATCGGTATACGATTTTTCCTAATGTCCAAATGGAAATCGATTCTTTCGAGGCGATCATCCGGCTCGTGTCTACCTGCAAAACCGCGACGCTGCTTCCTAAGTCGTATTTGCGTGAAGATTTGATTCAGAATAATGAGTTAATTCTGCGCTACTTAGTGGAACTAGAGCAAACGAAACGAACCACTTCGCTGATCTACTCGGACCAAGCAACAGACAACCCGGAGTCCCTTAAATTCATCGAACAAACGATCAACTATTTTGCTAGGCACAAATAAACCTCCAATCCGCTCAGCATGTCGAGCAAAATTAGAGGTTCTATGTAAAACAACTAATAGACAAACTTATAACCCACGCCCCAGACCGTTCGGATCCGCCTAGGCTCTTTGGGATTGTCTTCGATTTTTTTGCGAAGATTGGCAATATGCACATCAATCGCACGATCGGTGACATAGGAATCGAAGCCCCGGACGGTTTGCAATAAATCTTCTCGCGTGTAGACACGGCCAGGATGATTGACGAAACATTTCATAATTTCAAATTCCGAATACGTCGTCTCGACCAGCTGCCCCTGAACAATCATCGAACGGGTTTGAAGATCGAGGGTAATCTTGTTTTTATCACCGAGCAGCGCCTCATCTGTTTCTGGCTTTGTATCGTGGCGTACCGCCTGGTTCATACGCATGTTGTCACCCGCATTTTGATACAAATTGGAACGACGGATCAAAGCATGGACTCTAGCGCTCATTTCATGCATGCTGAACGGCTTACACATATAGTCATCGGCTCCAGCCCCCAGCGCAGCCACCCGTTCAACCACTTTATTTCTCATCGAGACAATCATGATCGGCACACTCAACGTAGTTCGCACCTGTCTGCACAGTTCAAGTCCGTCCATATCCGGCAGCATAAGATCCAGCAAAATGACGTCAGGAGCAAACGGTTTAACCGCTTCAATCCCCTTTTGCCCCGTCTCCATTCGAATGACTTCAAAGCCTTCTTCGCCCAAATACATGGAGATCATATCGCCGATCATAGGATCGTCTTCGATTATTAATACTTTGTACATTCGGAGTCCACCTTCGCCTCGAAATTCTCTCGTTGAGACTTACAAGACGGAACCATCAGCTTCCGGCCCGTCCGACTTCACTTCAAGTCCCAGCTTTTTCGCCACAAAAGCCGTTGTGCTTGCCTGGAACAGGATGGTGATCAGCACAGCCATAAAAGTGACACTCGCAATGAGATCACTGTGCGCAATCCCCATGCCGGCAACCATTCCGCATAAAGCCGCTGGAATGACACCTGTTTCACGAACCCAGAACATAAATAAAATCTCATTCCATCTCCACTTCGCTTTACGGTCCGGCCACGTACAGACCAGCACCGTCAGCGGACGTGCGATAAAAACAAATACGAAGATGACACCCAAACTCGTCCAAAAATGCTCGAGGATGACCGGAAAATTCACTTGGCTGCCGAGAAGAATAAAAATTAGCATTCGCATGATAATCGTAATATTTTCGGAAAAATGCTCCATTTCATGGCGCTTATCATCCATATTAAGCTTGAACGTTCCGGCGTTCCCCCAGATCAGCCCCGCTGTAAAAGTCGCCATAAAGCCGCTAACGCCGAGAATTTCCCCTGCCAAATATGCCCCTAACGAGGTAACAACCATCGCAATCGTTGCATAATCCCTCAGCAGGCCAAGTTTCAAGTGAGCGGTAAGAAAGGTCATCGCATAGCCGATAACGGCTCCCAGCAGAAGCCCTCCGAGTGCCGTTTTCACAAAATCAAGCGTACCTGAAAGCAGGGAAACTTCCTGCGTGCCCAGGATGACAGCAATTAGTGAAAATGTCAGAATGGAAGCCGTCGCATCATTAAAAGCCGATTCACTTTCAACCGTCTCTCGGACTTTGCGGCGGATTTTCACTTGTTTGAATACCGGAATGAGCGTTGCCGGATCTGTTGAGGCAATAATTGCGCCAAGGAGCAATGCATACAGCCACGGCAAACTCAAGAGGAAATGCGAAGCCGCTGCAACAGCCGCGCAGGTGATAATCACACCGGGAATGCTGAGCATGCCGACTGTGACCCAGACTTGCCGCAAACCGGTGAGCTTGATGTTGCGTCCCCCGTCAAAGAGAATTAGCGCGGAACCGATAACGAGAATGAATTGATTCATAAACGAGGCGCTTGGTTCATTAATCCAATGGAAGGCTTGTCCCGCAATCATACCGGCTACAAGAAACATGGCGACATCAGGTAGTTTCAGCCAATTGGCCGCCCTTCCGAACAACATCCCTAATCCGAAAACAAGCACGAGCAGCACAAGAACATGTTCGATGAGCTGGGTAGTTGAATTCTCCATCTTATCGGATAACTTCGCTTTCAAATTCTTCGATTTGATCGTTTGTTCCGATGATCACCATGACATCGTTTTCGTTCACCACATCGGTAGCGGTGGGCGCAATAATAACGCCTGTTTGCTTGTTTACTGCCACCACGCTGCAGCCGTATTTGGCACGCGGATCCAATTGTTTAATCGTTAGCCCGCACAGCCTTTTCGGTACGGAAAGTTCCGCAATCGTATAATCTTTAGAAATTTCAATATAATCCAATAAATTTGGTGAGTTGAGCTGGTGAGCCACGCGTATCCCCATGTCACGCTCAGGATAGATGACGCGGTCAACCCCTAGCTTCTGCAAAACTTTCCCATGTAATTCAGACAAGGCTTTGGCCACAACCTTTTTGACCCCTGAATCCTTCAGAACAATCGCCGTTAAAATACTGGACTGAATGTCGTCCCCGATCGCTACGACGGCGCAATCAAAATTACGCACTCCCAGAGACTTCAGGACATCCTCATCGGTGGCATCCGCCACAACGGCATGCGTAAGCTCATGGCTCATCTCGTCGACCGCTTCCTCATCCTTATCGATGCCAAGCACCTCATTGCCCAGCTTAATAAGCTCTTTGGAAATGCTGGCTCCAAATCGCCCAAGGCCGACTACCACATATTGCGTTTTCTTCATCTCTCCGGCTTCCCCTATCCAATCGTGATTTTACCCTCTGGGTATCTATATAATTCCTTCTCTTGTTTCGGCTGAAGCGCATAAGCGAGCGTGATCGGGCCGAGACGACCGGCAAACATCGTCAAGCTGATGAGAATTTTACCGAAAAGCGTTAAATCGGGTGTGAGTCCCATGGTTAGTCCTACCGTCGCGAACGCGGAAGTGACTTCAAACAAGATTTTGAGCAGCTGCGAATCTTCCGTGGTCGATAACAGCATGGTAACCGTTATAACTAGGAATAAAGCAATCATCGTTAACGTAATCGCTTTAAGAATGCGGTCCTTTGCCAATCGGTAGCGGAAAATGACAATATCCTCTTTCCCGCGGATCATCGTGACAATGGCTGCGATCAAGATGGTGAATGTCGTTGTTTTGATACCGCCACCCGTGGAACCGGGAGATGCCCCGATAAACATAAGGATGACCATGAAAAATTGCGTAGCTTGACGAAGCGCGCCAATATCCACCGTATTCGGACCTGCGGTCCTCGGCGCGACGGATTGAAAAAAGGAAGCTAGTATTTTGCCGCCTAAATCAAGCGAACCTAAAGTTCTGTTATTCGTATATTCGAATATAAAGATGATAAGAGCTCCTGCTACGATAAGGAACCCAGTCATGCTTAGTACAACCTTGGAGTGCAAAGAAAGCTTCCTCGTTTTGCGAAAATCCATCGCATCCGACATTACAATAAAACCCAAGCCCCCTAAGACAATAAGAGCCATCGCGACAAAGTTAACAACGAAATCGTCTGCATATCCGGTAAAGGAAACGAAAGGAGCATCGACCGTGCCGAACAAATCAAACCCTGCATTGTTAAACATCGAGATCGCATGCCAAATGCCGAAATATAGGGCTTTAGAAAAACCAAGGTCAAAGCTCCAACGGATCGTGAAAATAACGGCCGCTATCGCTTCAATGGATAAGGAGTAAATAATCACTTTACGGATCAAACGGACAATGCCTTCCATGCTGCCTTGATTGAAAGCCTCTTGAAGCACCAGCCGTTCCTTGAGGGTAATTTTCTTGCGGAAAACAAGGGCAAGCAGTGTAGCCATCGTCATAAACCCTAATCCCCCAATCTGAATTAAGGAGACAATGACGATCTGACCGAACATAGTGTACGTACTTCCCGTATCAACAACAACGAGTCCTGTCACGCAGGTCGCTGAAGTTGAAGTAAACAACGCATCAATAAATGGTACGGATTGACCGGTCGCTGAAGCAATCGGCAGTGTGAGGAGCCCTGCTCCGATAAAGATGATGACGGCGAAGCCAAGAACCAGAATTTGTGGCGGTGTCATCTGCCAAACACTTATTTTTTTACGCATAGAATCTCGTTCCCCGCTCAACTATAGTCTTCTGGCTTCACTTGCAAATATAGGTATTATATAACTGTTTGATTTGTATTTCCACCTAAAATTCGCATTCTTGTAAAACTCATGGTAACGTGGAAATGAAGGTTTCATACTCGTGAATTCAGAAGGGAATTGAATGATGCCAAGGCCGAAATTTAACCGATTTCTCCTCCTCCTAGCCTGTATAGGCATAGCCCTTTATGCGGGCATAACAGCTTTGTATGGCTTGCAAACGGAAGAAGCGCCGGCGGGCGAGAACCCTTCCATCACCAAAGCGCAGGCCGCAGAACATGCTTCTACCTTCATCAACGAGCGTTATGCGATTAAGGGGAGCAACACTTTTGTAGCGTATCAGTCTAAAAAAGAACGCAGCGGCTATTTGCAGAAAGAGCATTTATCCGAAAGCTATGACTCGGCGTTTGGCAAACGCTATCCGCTGGACTATTACCAAGTCAACGTGAGTGATGCCAAGAAGAACCGTCAGTTTGAAGTTGAAATCAACTACACGGACGGCGCTGTCGTCGGATGGCGCGAGGTCTATAACGCCGAGGGCGAGAGTGCGCTTATCAGCAAACAGAAGGCTGACATTATGGCCAAGCAGGAAATGCGGGCTCGCGGGCTTGATCCCGATGACATGAAAGCCATCGATAAAGAGGACGACGCTGCGCAGAAGGACTCCGGCTTGGTTTTATACTATGAAAAACAATCTCAGCCTATGGGAGAAGCGAAATTACAAGTTCGCACGCAATTCGATGAGAAGAATTTAGTCGGCTACACCGTACTTTTCAGCTTGCCGGCTTCGCATCTGGATTGGCTTAACGCGCAAGATCATTCCGCTTCCGTGATGACCTGGATTTCAATGGGCTTCTCCATTCTCATGACCATTGCCGCCATAGTCCTTGTTATCATTTATCGAAAACAAATGAGATTTCTCAGCGGACTGCTGCTGACCGCTATTTTCTTAGCCATTTACATCGCCAATAACTTTAATATGTACCCAGCCTTCCGTTTAATTAGCGGCGGAGGTCCGGGTGCTGAGTTCGCCACATGGGCGACCATCATTTTCATGAACGTACTGGCGGTTGGACTCGCCATTTCACTCTACTTCTCTCTCGTAGCCGGCAACGGCCTGTGGAATGCGACCGGGCAACCCAAGTGGCCAACCTGGAAGGAACAGAGATATGGCACGGAGGTCTTTTACAGCATGGGACGGGGCTACTTACTGGCGCTTTTCATCCTTGGCATTCAGCAAGTCCTGTTCTATACAGGGGATGTCAAATTTGATGTATGGGCGGTCAATGATCCAACCGATTCCGTGCTCAACATGGTGGAACCCCGCCTCTTCCCTTTGATGGCTTGGGTTGCGGCGATTTCGGAGGAAGCCACTTACCGGCTGCTGGGCATTATCTTATTCAAAAAGCTGTTCCGCAATAATTTCATTGCGATTCTTATTCCTAGCGTGATTTGGGCGGCCAGCCACACCCAGTATCCGATCTATCCGGTCTATACGCGGTTAATCGAAGTAACCATTATCGGTATTATTCTTGGTTATGTGTTCCTCAAATATGGCTTTATTACCGCCGTTTTCGCACATGCCTGCATGGACAGCATCCTGATGGGGATGTCGTTATTCTCCTTAGGACACGTAAGCGATGTGCTGTGTGGAATCTTATACCTCCTGCTCCCAGCCATCGTCGGCTATTTTCTTACATGGCTGCACGGAAAAAGGCGGGGCCCCCTTATTCCTGGGGAACCGCCGCCTCGCCTTGGAGCGCTTTGAGAATCTCGCCTGCTAATTTCTCACCTATACCCAGAGGCTTGAAGTCTTGGACTTCAGCCTCTTTTATTTTGCGCACGGAACCGAAATGCTTCAAGAGTGCCTTCCTGCGCTTCTCCCCGATACCAGGGATGGCATCGAGCTGTGAGGCTACCATGGACTTCGCCCTCGTTTCCCGGTGGAACGTGATGGCGAAGCGATGGACCTCATCTTGAATCCGTTGAAGCAGATAAAACTCCTGACTGTCCCGCGGCAGCGGAATGATCTCCGCAGGATCTCCCATCATCAACTGCGCCGTCTTATGCTTTGCATCCTTCACTAGGCCGCAAATCGGAATGTACAGCCCAAGCTCATTCTCCAAGACATCGACCGCAGCGGAGATTTGCCCTTTGCCTCCGTCGACGACGATCAGATCCGGCATCGTCAGATTATCCTTAAGCACACGCTCATACCTGCGGCGGATGACCTCGCGCATCGTCTCGTAATCATCCGGGCCAACGACGGTTTTCACTTTGTACTTGCGGTACTCTTTGCGATCGGGCTTCCCGTCTACAAAAACAACCATTGCGGAAACCGGATTCGTCCCCTGAATGTTGGAGTTATCGAACGCTTCGATCCGGCGAATCTTGCCCATACCGAGCCACTCGCCGAGGTTTTCCACGGCTTTGGTCGTCCGGCTTTCGTCCCGCTCCACGAGACGGAACTTCTCTTCCAGCGCGTTGCGGGCGTTATCTTTGGCCATATCGACCATCTGCTTCTTCAGGCCGCGCTGCGGGATGTGGACCTTGACCTTCAGCCACGATTCCAGCGCCTCGCGGACATCTTTCATTTCAGCCTCCGCTTGCGCAGAGGACTGCACGGGCTGCTCAGCAGGGACAACGTCCACTGCAGGTGTTGCGCCTGCTTCTGCCTCTGGCATGCCAGGCAGGAAGATCTCCTTCGGCAGCGCAGGATTGTCAATGTACATCTGCGTGACATAGGTGATGAAGTCACTGTACTCATCGCCATAATACGGAAAAAGCGAGACGTGCCGCTCGATGAGCTTGCCCTGACGCATGTACTGGATGTGTACCGCCATCCAGCCCTTATCCACCGCATAACCGAACACGTCACGGTCCTGCGCGTCAACCGCATTGATCTTCTGCTTCTCCATCAACGCGTCGATGCTCATGATATGATCGCGCAGCTCCTTTGCGCGCTCGAAGTTCAGTTCTTCCGCTGCCGCAAGCATCTTGGTCGTCAGCTCTTCCTTAATGACATCGTGTCCCCCGTTCAGGAAACGGGTGATCTCCTGCACCATCCGCTCATTCTGCTCAGCGGATACGTCATACTCGCAAGGCGCCAGACATTGTCCGATATGGTAGTATAGGCATACTTTATCGGGCATTGTCTTGCACTTGCGGAGCGGATACAACCGGTCCAGCAGCTTCTTGGTCTGCTGGGCCGCAAAAGCATTCGGATAAGGGCCGAAGTACTTCCCCTTATCCTTATACACCCGCCGCGTGACTTCCAGACGCGGCTGCGCTTCATGGGTAATCTTGATGTAAGGGAACGTCTTGTCATCCTTGAGGAGTACGTTGTACCGCGGATGATGCTGCTTAATCAGATTACACTCGAGAATGAGCGCCTCCACATTGGAGGAGGTGATGATATATTCAAAGTCGCGGATTTCGCTGACTAGTCTTTGCGTCTTGGCACCATGGCTTCCTGTAAAGTAGGAGCGCACACGGTTTTTCAGCACTTTGGCTTTTCCTACATAAATGATCGTACCTTCGCGGTTCTTCATAATATAGCAACCAGGTTTATCCGGTAATAAGGAAAGCTTATGTTTAATCATTTCCAGACGCTGTTCACGGACGGCCGCGTCCTCTTGCTCATGGTCAAACTCCGTCATGATTCCTATCTCCTTTCGTGCACAAAAAAAGCTCATTTTCAGCATAGCAGAAAATGAGCTTTTTCTCACGAACAATTGTTTCTAATTCGAATTCAGAAACAACTTATTGATGGCGAGTTACAACATTTTTCAAAGCTTCTTTGGATTGGAAACCAACCACTTTATCAACAGGCTGTCCGTCTTTGAAAACGATCAGTGTTGGGATACTCATGACGCCGAAACGCGCAGCGGACTCTGGATTGTCATCCACGTTCACTTTTGCGATTTTCAAAGCTTCTACTTCTTTATCAAGCTCTTCCAAAACAGGAGCGATCATTTTGCAAGGTCCGCACCAAGGTGCCCAGAAGTCTACAAGTACTGTACCTTCGCTTTCAACTTCAGCTTTAAAGCTGTTATCAGAAACATTCACGATTGCCATGATAGTTCCTCCTTCTAAGAATGGATTTATAACATCAAGTAGTTAATTGCTACCGATGAACGTCAACATGTAAAGTATACCACACCCATAGGCCATTTCAACCAAACCATAACTTAGCAATCCGGCTGGCTCTGGAACCTACTTGGATGGCACGCCTACCGGCAGCCCCTGAAGCCTTTGCTGCTCAATATAAGCTATACGATCCTTCAAATTCGCTTGCAGCATCTGCAGCATTTCCATTTGGCGCTCAATGTCCTGCAGCTTCTCCGTGTAGAGTGGCAGCAGATCATCGCATTGCGACTCCTGATTTTTCATGACGCAGTTTAGAAAGCTTTCAATTTGTTCGGTCGTAAAACCCAGGCTCAAATAAAACTGAATGGTTTTCACGCGTTCAACAGCCATTTGGTTAAAAACCCGATAACCGTTTTCTTCGCGCTGCGTTGCGATAAGCCCTTTGGCCTCGTAGTACCGCAAAGAACGAATGCTGGCACCTGTCAGCTTGGATAATTCACTAATCCGCATGGCTTTCACCTTTTTCCTTTTCCTTGATCAAGTAAGGATGACTTTATTGTAAACCATAACACTAATGTTAGAGTCAAGACTTATTTTATACTTTCCGCTCCTGTCTGTTATTGTTTGCATAATTGTCACTTCCATTATCTTTACAAGTTTCGACGAATTTGGGTATACTAAGTTTAAACTTTAGAATGTCGGACGTTAGGGGGTAACCACATGAGCGATCCTAAACACCCTGAGCTTCACGTGTATGAAGAACCGCGTAACGATTTCATGGACGTTGGTATCGGATTTGGCGTGTTCTTCGCAATCTTGTTTATCATTGCAGCCGTTGCAACTGCTATTCAAGTAATGAAGTAGAACTAGTACAAGCCCATAAGTCAACCGCTTTGCACTGTTAGTGTAGGGCGGTTTTTTCATTAGACCACACTGCAAAGGGGACTTACGATTCAAATGATTAAAGTTCATCCAGATCGCCAAAAACTCATTTCTTTTATCGGTTTAACGAACGCAGACTTACGATTATTAAAAAGTAAAGAAGAAGCCTTCCAAAGTGTTGTAGAAAAACTGGTCGACCAACTGTATGCCGAAATCACACAGGTCCCTGAGCTTGTTGCGATTATTCAGCAGCACAGCACGATTGAGCGCCTCAAAGAGACGCAGCGTTGGTATTTTCTATCCATGGCCTCCGGACTTATTGACGATGACTACATAACGAAACGTTTATACATAGGAAAAGTACACTCCCGCATCGGCCTGACAACCTCCTGGTACTTGGGCACCTATTTAAAATATACGGACATTGCTACGCAGCATTTCAAAGAAATCATGCCTGACGAGTGGACGCAAGTGCTCCTTGCGTTAAGTAAAATGTTCAACCTGGACAGCCAGCTTGCTTTGGAAGCCTACGAGCAGGATGAGAAGCTGAAAATTCAAACCTTGGTGGACGAGCAGGCTATTATGCTGACGACCATCTCCAGCGTTGTACAGGACCTTGCTTCCATGATGGTGGAGCTGGGCGGCAGCAGCCAAACGGTAGCCGATACCGCGATAAAAACGGCGGAATCGCAAGATTTATCCAACCACCGCATTGACGAACTCCAACATGAGATCAAAGATATCTCGAAGATGGGTTCCGTCATGAAAGAAATTTCCGACCAGACGCATTTGCTTGGTCTTAATGCCGCAATCGAAGCTGCACGCTCTGGCGAGCATGGTCGCGGCTTTGAAGTTGTCGCCAACGAAGTGCGCAAGCTGGCTTCGAATTCACGGGAAGCGCTCGACACCATCCAGAAGAAGCTGAAGCTGATCACGCAGAAGCTTGAGCTCGTCCAGAAGGGCTCCGAGGAAACGACTCACTTCGCGCGGACACAAGCAGCTAGTGCGCAGGAGCTTACTTCCTTCGTTCAAATGATTGAAAGTGTAACTACCCAGTTGGAACGTCTAAAGAAATCATAACATTCATTGATACGAGTAAGACCCTTCCATCCACATTATCTGTGGTAGAAGGGTCTTTTTGAATGCCATGAATCCTATGATCGTCCCCGTTTATTCGTACCGGTCACTTCAACGACCTCAACGAAAGGACGAATACGGTCCATAATCCGTTGTCCTTTGTACTCCTCGTCGCCATCCTTGTTCGTGAAGCTGAAATGCTTCTCAAGATCATGCAGCGCATAGTTGGACGTAAAGAACGTCGGTTTTCTGTTCATCCGGTGATTCACAATCGCCCCAATGACATGGTCGCGGAGCCACGGGTTCAGGTTCTCCGCCCCAATGTCGTCGAAAACAAGCAGATCCGTTTCTTTCAGAAGATCGATCGTCTCTTTCAACTTGGAGGGCTCTTGAAACATGCCTTTCAAGTCCTCGGCAAAATCCGGCATATACACGATGGCGCCCGTCATCCCCACTTTGGCCAGCTGATGCAGCATATAGCCCATGAGGAACGTTTTCCCCGTACCGAACGATCCGCATAAATAAAGTCCGCGTGTTTGCAGTCCGGTTTCCATGGTTTGATTGACGTAATCATTGATTTGCATGACGGCTTTCGCCCGGTCCAAATCCGTTTCCAGAATATCGCCAAACGAGAAGCTGCGCGAAATCATCCGTGGATCTACGTGGAACGTACGAATCCGAGATGAAATCGCATCCTGGAGCTGCTTGGAGGTAAACTTTTTGCACGCCACTTTTTCTTCATGTATATACACTCTATCGTTATCCGTATCGGCAGTTAGCATCGTATAGTGACCTGTCATATCATTCGGGCAGTTCTCCAAGCCTGGGCAATTGGAGCAGGTTTTGTACTCGGTCACATATTGGTACAGCTTATTCATGTTAATCTTGACGGCATAATCATCGACAAACGGGTACTTCTCGCGAAACTTATGAACTAAGGCGTCATCCATCACCGCCTTGATTTTGACCTCGGCCTTGCGTCTCCATTCCGAGTTCGGCATGGATTTAAGAATGTGCGACAGCGATTCCATGAGTGCGGCACCTCCTGCATATGTGATCTCTTGCTATTGTTATACCGCTCGTCAGCTTTTCCGATTAAACCGCTCATCCAGCTTCTGAGCCATCCTTCTCGCAGCCTCCAGCTCTTCTTCGGTCAATCTGGAAGAAGCAGCGGCGCCTGCATCCTGCACCACCATTGGGATATGCGGCTTCTGCGTCTTGCCCTGCCGGCCCCTGGTTACGGATCCGCCGCCGGCCTTGGCGGCCTCCACTTTGGATGCAGCTTTCTGTTTGTAGCTGATTTTCTCGCGGACATATTCTACGGCCTGCTCGTAAGTAATAATTTGTTTGCCGAGCATATCCGAGGCGACCGCTTCAATCGAAGACTTCGCCCAAGAGCGGCGGTCGATGTGCAGGAAGTGAATCAATACATTGATGACTTCTTCGTTTAACTTATAATTCAAATCAATTTTCTCAAATATATTAAGTACGCCGTCGGGAATAGAGCCCTGCGTAAAAAACATTTTCAGGACTGCCGTATACGGCTCGTTACGCATAATGTAGTTGTATTGATGATCTGTGCATTCGCCGCGCAGCTGCTGCGGCACTTCCAAATAATACGCCATCTCCACGGATTTCTCTGCGGCCTGATCTATCGAGTTTTCGGCTCCGGTCTCTTCGGTTCTGGACAAGGTTCGTTCTCTTTCCTCATCACGCTTCTTGCTTTGCCTGTAAAAGAGATTCGCGTTGTACTGCATGAGATCCATCTGCAGCTCGCCATCTTCGCTAAAGACGCCGTCTTCATCCAGCAATCGGCATGTTTCCTGCAAGGAAAGATTATACTTCTTGGCCACAATATTAATGGCTGCCATCTGATCCGGCTTATGCTTGAGCGCCTCAACGAAAATTCGATTGCTCGCTCCGCGTGGGAACCTCATGATAATGTCTGCATACTGGAAGCCTTTGGTCGTGACATCCAACCGGGTCTCTCCCTGTTTGCTCGCAGATGCTTCATATAGCGCCTGCTCCAACTCATAGTCGACCACCTGGGTATTAAGCCTGAACAGGTCATAAAAGGGAACGGATAAATTCTCTTCACTTGCTTCGCGGCACTCTTCCGGCTCCGGCGCCAGCAAATCTTCCCGAAGAGAAAGCAGCATGAACTTACCGACCTTATCGCGTAGCAGCAGCGTCAAATGTTGATTTCTGAAAAATTCATTGGGCCCAAGCGGTGGGAACAATGTGTACACAAAAATATAATCTTCTTCATCCGCCAAAAACTTGCGGGTTGTCTGCAAGAGGCCAATGGCCTCAAGCTTGGAGGATTGCTCGATCAAATACTTCCGTCCTCGTTCTCCCTGCTCCAGATCTAGCAGCAGAAATAACTTACGCTGCTGCTCCAAAGGCGAAAATCCGACCTTTTCCGCACTCATCTGCTGATAGAGAGCTTGATAGAGGCTTATTGCCAAACCACCGATCATCGGCTGATACATCATCGCCAACATTTTAAAATCCAAACTGCTTAAAGAAAATTCACGGCCTACACAAAACCTGTGATTCTCCGTGAAATGCAGCATATTCGTCATTCTCATCCGTTTACAGCACCATCCTGCCTAGGCTCAACCGATTGCCTGCCACCTTGCCGGCATCTCGGTTTCTCTCTCTATTAGTCTACCACAAAAATCGACACGCTTGGTATCTAGTAGAGAAAGATAATATTACCTAAAATGAAAAAACCAACCTTTCGGCTGGCTGGGTTGGCCTTGTACATGCCGCTTAGCTTTCGATGGAACATTGCGAATTTTGTTGATACTTTTTGCCCCATTCTTTCATAAGCAAAATAATCGGCGTCAAGGTTTGGCCAAACTCCGTCAAAGAATACTCCACTTTCGGAGGCACTTGGTGGTACACCTCACGATGGACAATGCCGTCCTCCTCCAACTCACGCAGCTGCAAGGTCAGCATTCTTTGTGAAATGGATGGACAGATTCGTTTGAATTCATTAAATCTTTTGGATCCATCGATCATGTGATAGAGCAGCACGCCCTTCCATTTGCCCCCGATCACGTCCAATGTATATTCAACCGGGCAGCCTTCCCGATCTCCTGTGCTGCCATAGCCGCTTTCGCGATCACGCATAATGCCTCGGCACCTCCTTAGTATACAAATTGATACTATACCACACGAATGTGCGTACTTCCTATTTTAGAATGAATGAGCTACACTGACAACATCATAACTATCATTCCTAGGAGATGAGCATATTGAGTTCCCAAGAAACGATGAAAGCGGTAGGACTATTCCGTTATCTTCCTATTGAGCATCCTGAAAGCCTTATTAACGTTGAGATCGAGAAACCGGTGCCTGCCGGCAAGGACCTGCTGATCAAGGTCAAAGCCATTTCCGTAAATCCCGTAGATACGAAAGTGCGTGCTCCGAAAGAGAAAAGGGAAGACGCACCTCGCGTTCTGGGATGGGACGTCGCAGGTATCGTAGAGCAAATCGGACCGGACTGTACATTGTTTAAGCCAGGGGATGAAGTCTATTACGCCGGAAGCATCACTCGCCCTGGCGGCAACAGCCAGTATCATCTCGTTGACGAACGTATCGCCGGCCGGAAACCGAAATCGCTGAATTTCGCCGATGCAGCCGCGCTGCCGTTAACAGCCATCACCGCCTGGGAAGGCCTGTATGAGCGGCTCGGCGTATCACGGAATAAAGAGGATAATGTCGGCAAAACCGTACTGATCATCGGCGCTGCCGGGGGAGTTGGCTCTATCGCCACGCAGCTAGCGAAACTTGCCGGCCTTACCGTCATCGGTACAGCTTCACGTCCTGAATCTGTTCAATGGGCGCAGCAAATGGGAGCCGATCATATAATCAACCATTATGATGCTTTTTTGCCGCAATTAACTGCACTCGGTCTAACTGAGGTTGACTATATTTTCTGCTTAAACAGCACGGCTGAGCATTGGCAGAATATGGCGGACGCAATCGCTCCCCAAGGGAAAATCTGTTCCATTGTAGAAACTAGTCAAACATTAAATATGAATCTCCTGAAAAATAAGAGCGTCACGTTCGCTTGGGAGTTCATGTTCACGCGCGCGATGTTTCAAACATCGGACATGATCGAACAGCACAACCTGCTGAATGAAGTAGCCGAACTAGTCGATAACGGACTACTGAGCGCCACAGTGACTCAGCGATTAACGCCAATCGATGCAGCAAACCTCCGCAAGGCCCATGCCATGCTTGAGGAAGGCCACACAATAGGCAAAATTATTCTGGAACATTTTGCATAAAAGGAAAATGGGGTTGTCTTCAGGTCTGACTATGACCTGTGAACAACCCCTTGTCTATAACAACATAACTTATTTCACACAGGCAGGATTCAGTCAGGGGAAATCCCCGTCTCCTCGCTTGCCCGCGTGTCTTCTCCGTACATGGCAGGGTTCATTTTCCTTGCGATCGCCAAATCAAGCAGTCCCCGCTCCGTGTGCTGATCCTCCAGACTTTCCACCCACAGGCGAATCAGGTCATTCATCTTGGCTGCGTTTTTGATCGGAATTTGATGCTTCGCATCTTTTAGGAAATAGAGTGAGCTATGGGGCAGACCTTGGTGAAGCAAATGGGCATACCGATGAAAGGAACGATCCTTTCTACCAAACATTAATAAAATCGGATGCTTGATATTCCGGAGTCGATGCGTGCAGGAGTAGGCAAGGGTTTGCTTAAAATACATGCAGACATCATTGGACGTGTCTTTCTTCGCGCTCTCGTACAACTGGCGATAGGTTTCATGATTGTCTGCATTTCCGTTCGTGATAGCTTTCTTCAACAGATCCATCAGCATAACCGGGCCGGTCATATTGCACGCCATCCACACCCTGATTTTGTTATATACGTCGGTCAATTCCGACATGCCGCTCACCACGATTCCTCCAAGGAATCGCTCAGGATAAGCTAACAGCGCTTCCAGAAGGACCATCCCGCCGGTCGAATATCCGCAGAGATAAGCTTTTTCAATCCCGATTTCATCGAGCAGCATTCGAACATCGTGTGCCATTAACTCCATACTGAGCGGTCGTTCCGATGCTTGGCTGGATCCGTGACCGCGAATATCAAATGTGATCACCTGGAAATGGTGGGATAACTGTTTTTTTTGATAAAAGAAAGCCTCTGAAGTTAACAGAGGCGGATGGATAAACACAATAGGGATCCCGGTTCCTGAAATCTCATAATTCAGAATCGTCCCTTTTAAATGGGCAAAAGGCAAAGTCGTCTCCTCCGTCAGGTCATGTTCAAGAACTTCACCTTATCGTAGCCCGCTTTGCCTTTTATTATTACACTAGAACATTTTGAAGCCTTTGATCCGCAGTGTTTTGATCGCCGACCCGCTAAGAATCGCACCAACCAGGCCGCCGATTGCCGGAACGATATCAACAATCGTAAAGCTTTCCCCGCTGGATAAAAAAGAGGCCGACCCCATTGACCCGTAGATCACAACGCCAATCACCAGTGCGATGAACGCATAGAGTGGAAACCAGGTCGTCTTCATCAGCATGTTCAAAATAAAACCGATTCCAAAAAATAACACCATCATTAAGACAGTGGCAATAATCATCTGCAGCAATGTCTGATCCCCCTAATTATGAAACTGATCTTCCGCTTTCTTTTCATTGTAATCCACGAGATCGCACAGGTAAAGTGTACACAAATTGAACATTTTCCATTTCACCCTTTGTTCATTTGCCCTTTCTCCATGAATTGGATACAATGTAGGGGATATTAGCCTTGAATGGAGGAACACCCATGAGTGAAGCCGTACAAACGCTGGAAGGCTGGTATGCGCTCCATGATTTCCGGATGATTGACTGGAACGCATGGCATGCCGCAACCCCGCAAGAGCGTAAACATGCAACGGAAGAGCTGAATACATTCCTATCCGATTGGCAGCAAATTGAAAACGATAAATTAGGCAGCACTGCCGTATATAGCATCGTTGGACAGAAAGCTGACTTTGTATTCATGCAATTGCGCGAAACGTTAGAAGAACTGAATGATTTGGAAAATGCTTTCAATAAATCCAGCTTCGCTGCTTTTACAATCCCGGTATATTCCTATGTTTCTATCGTTGAATTAAGCAGTTACTTAGCTAAACCTGGCGTCGACCCTGCGGATGATCCAGAGATTCAAGCGCGTTTGAAGCCAACGCTGCCTAAAGCGAAGCATATCTGCTTCTATCCGATGAACAAGCGTCGCGAAGGCAATGACAACTGGTACATGCTCCCTGCGGACGATCGCAAAACGATGATGCGCAGCCACGGCATGATTGGCCGTACATACGCTGGCAAAGTGAAACAAATTATCACGGGTTCTGTGGGTCTGGATGATTGGGAGTGGGGCGTAACGCTGTTCTCCGACGATCCTCTGCATTTCAAAAAGCTCGTTTATGAAATGCGTTTTGACGAAGTGAGCGCACGATTCGGTGAATTCGGTGATTTCTACGTGGGTAACTTGCTTACGCCTGAGAAGTTTACTAAACTCATTACGGTTTAAAATAAATAGAAGGACGGACCTCATGTCTGTCCTTCTTTTTTTGTCTAGTAAAAAAAGAAAGCCTGCCCTCTATAGAGCAAGCTTTCTCCAATTAATCCTCATCATCGTCGTCGCGGAGCGCAGCGGCAAGTTCGGCTTCCATCTGCGCTTTGCGTGCGAGATACGCCTCGGTATCGCGGTCACGCTGGCGACTCTTTTCCTTCAACCGTTCGATGGCTGGAAGGATGAGAATATCGATTTCCTTTTGTACAACTGCTACATGATCGTAACGTTTCTCCGTCTCCAGAAAATGACCGACTTCAATCAGTCCATTGTAACGATCCAGTTCATCCCGGGTAAGAAGTCCTCTTACTTGGACACTGCAGTGCCGCATAGCGATCCCCCCGTTTACGAATGATGACTAGAAACGCCCTTTACGAATAACGAGCGGAATTCCGCCGATAATGTAGAGGTATCTCATATCAACCACTTTTTTCATCATGGCTGCTACATTACCTTTGAGTTTACGGGACCCAACAATACCGATGGCTTGTCCTTTCCCTAAGGAAGCCACTGTACCTTTGTTGGAGAATTTGAAAGTTTTCATTTGCGAACCGCGAATGGAAGCAATCAGGTTATGAGCCACAGCTTCCCCTTGCTGCATTGCGATTTGTGCTGTTGGAGGGTATGGCCGGCCTTCATCGTTCATGACGATGGAACAGTCACCAACAACATAGATATTGTCGAATTGAGGAGCACGCAGGTACTCATCAACTTTAATTCTGCCGCGCATCGTTTCAAATCCTGCATCATCGAGCATGTGGTTACCGCGGATACCGCCTGTCCAAACAACAGTTGCAGCCTTGATAAACTCATCGCCCGCGATAAGAACGCCTTCCGGAGTGCATTCTTTGATCGCTGTGCCGATTTTGAACGTGATGCCTTTGTCCGTTAAAATTTTCATCGCATACTCAACTAGCTCAGGATCAAAACCTGGCAGTGCTGTTGGAGCCGCTTCAATATTATAAATCTTCACGAGGGAAGGATCGACATCGAATTCTTTGCAAAGCTGTGGAATACGATCTGCCAATTCACCGATGAATTCAATACCGGTAAATCCTGCTCCACCGATAACGAATGTCAGGTAATCTTTGCGATCCGGCTCACGCTTGTATTTCGCGAATTGGTACTCAATGTGCTCACGTATGAAGCGAACACTGTTGATGCTGCGAATATTCAGCGCGTATTCTTTAAGTCCAGGGATTCCGAACGTTTCAGCTTCGCCGCCAAGACCGATAACTAGGTAATCGTAAGAAAGCGTACCGTCTTCGAGGATAACCTTTTTCTCGTGCGGACGGATTTGAGTAACAGTCGATTTCACGAAATCCACTTTGAACTCATCAATCAATTTCAGAATGTTCACGCGTGCATTTTCAGGATTATCTGTCCCTGCAGCAGGCATATGGAGATGCGTGGTAATGTAATGGTAATCATGCTTGTTTACGAGCGTTACATCAGCTTCATTGTAATTTAATTCTTTTTGCAATCGAATTGCAGAAAGAATCCCGCCGTAACCGGCTCCTAGAATAACGATTCTTGGTATTCTACTCATGTCTCTCTCACTTCCATATCCGATTTTATTGTCCCATGGTTTCTCTATCTTGTGAAAATTTACACAAACAGTTTCAAAAGTCGTATACTGCCTCTAGTTTGCGCTCACACGCAATGATTTATGATGATCAAAAAATGCATCAAAAAGCACAAATGTAGTCACAACATGGTAAACCGATTCTCATGATATAATATAATTTAAATTAGTAAAGATCAAGTGCTATTTTGGCTTAAAATCAAGCTTACAGCCGCTTCAGCCCTGTCCAACCATTGTAAGCATTACTTATCATATTTATAAGCGATTTATATAAAGAATTCACACTTTTCTGTTTCCTTCATTAAAAGAGACGTTTATAATGGAATAATGATTGTGGCAATTCTTGCAATTCTGAGAATAATGGCACATCAAAGGAAATGAATCGGAGGAGTTTAACAATGATCGAGAAAGAAACTAATCAAGACATCGTTGATATTATTGTCATCGGTGGTGGACCTGCCGGGATGTTCGCATCCTTCTACGCTGGAATGCGCCATGCGTCCGTGAAAATTATTGAAAGCATGCCGCAACTAGGTGGACAGCTTGCCGCGCTTTACCCTGAGAAGTACATTTATGACGTAGCCGGATTCCCGAAAGTAACGGCGCAAGATCTAGTCAATAACTTACTAGCTCAAATGAAACACTTTCCTATAGATGTTTGCCTAGAAGAGAAAGTACATCAAGTTGTTAAAAAAGAAGAGCGTCTTTTCGAAATCACAACGGACAAAGGTACGCATACTAGCCGCGCCGTTATTATCACAGGCGGAGTTGGCGCATTCGAACCGCGTCGCTTGGAACTTCCGGAAGCCGCACAATACGAGAAAAAGAACTTACACTATTTCGTAAGCGATTTGAACGCATTTGCCGGCCAAAAAGTATTGATCAGCGGCGGCGGCGATTCCGCGGTAGACTGGGCGCTTATGCTTGAGCCGATTGCTGAGAAAGTGACGCTGATCCACCGTCGCGATAAATTCCGCGCACACGAGCACAGTGTTGAGAACCTGATGAACTCCAAAGTAAACATCGTAACGCCTACAGAAATTACGAAGCTTCAAGGCAGCGACCGCATTGAGCAAGTTACGCTCAAAGATATCAAGTCGGGTGAAGAAACTGTGCATGATGTGGATGCTGTTATCGTTAACTTCGGATTCGTATCTTCCCTAGGACCGATTGCTGAGTGGGGACTTAACATTGAGAACGGCTCGATCGTTGTTGATTCCAGAATGGAAACGAACATTCCAGGTATCTTTGCTGCAGGGGATATCACGACATATCCGGGCAAATTGAAATTGATTGCTGTTGGCTTCGGCGAAGCACCTACGGCGATTAATAATGCCAAAGTGTATATCGACCCAACTGCTAAGCTTTCACCAGGACACAGCTCCAATTTGAAATTTTAAATCATAATCTTTCTACATAAAAAGGGGTATTCTATACCTAATCTTCGGATTAGGAGGAATACCCCTTTGTCATCTATATGTCCGGTTTGCAATGGCCTGCAGGAATTAACCACCGACTGCCCCGTGTGCTCACATGCCATGTGTGATGGTGGCAGACTAAGCGACTACCTTGGTCCCTACTCCCCTTATCGGGAGATTGATGTGTACTCGATGTCCGATTCGGACGGCACGTTGTCGGGTCATGGTGGTGAATGCCTTCATTTGCTCAGTTGCCCCGATTGTATGCACAGTTTAACCATTCAGATACCGAATCTATGAGCATCAACTCTCTTAGTTATGTATCTGTTAAGCCATTAGTTGAGCGGAGCTTCATCCTTGATGTAGACTTGCAGCTTCAAGTTCCGTCTCTGGATTTCGGCGAGCAATAGATCAACAAAATCTGATTCTAATCTCAAATCCAGTGCTTTGTAATAAGAGTCGATCAATGTTTCGTCGCTAATTTGTCTCACTGAAATCACCTTTATTCTATAATTTGTAATTATATTATCATGGGGTTAAAAATAGAACAACTGTTCCATTATCCACAGAAAATTGTGTATATCCTGTGGGTAAATTGTTGATATCCCCCCTAAACGGTATGATTGCTTGGGGGATATTGTGTATAAAGTTATACACATGCTAGACTATGCGTATGCTGATAAAAAAAATTGATCACTTAATTTGTAAAATTCCGTGTAATACTTAATATTTTCAGAACAAAGTTCACAAATTTGAAAAGAAATTTTAATCGCCCGTTAATATTCATTGTTTATAATACGATTAGAAAGTTAATCAAAGGAGTGATAGACATGATCGTCTACGATATTGTACTGAATGGTGAAATCAAAGAAACAATTAAGCCCAAAAAGAACCGCTTGAAAGAAATCTACTCGTATATGCTAGAACAAACAAAGGTTATGAAAGACAAATATGGCGACAACGTAAAAATTAAAGGCCGCATCGTGTACTAGGAATGATTCCCCGTCACTTGCGGCTCTTTTTTCGGCTATGTTAGATAATCCCTTTACGATGAAGCACCGTTAACAAGCGGTAAAAGTCATAACTTCCGTCTTTCGGTGTATCAATAAGATTCGCTTTAACCGCCGCATCAACCGCTGCTTTGGCCCACTCGGGCACTTCTTTTAGCGCCGCTTGTCCTTCTAATGCGCTTACTCTGGTCTGTAAGGCAGCAATTTGTGCCTGCAGCTGTTCTAACATTTTCACAACCTCCTCATCATATCTCGTTAATCCATTAACTTGTATCAAATTATTCAGCTTACTGGCGTAAGCAATATCTGTGGCGTAGCCGCTGCTCTGCAAGGCTTGTGTTTGTTCTCCCGGACTTTTGGCGTTCCTTACATTCACATATCGGGGCAGCTGGAAGAGGAGATCTTGATCCCGAAAGCAGAATTCGATCGATGGATACACGCGGAAATCACTAGGCACATTATCGTAACGCACACCGTTTACCATCTCCCAAGTCAAGGCCGATACTCTGTCCCCTGTCCAATAAGGTGTAAGCACACCGCTGCCAACCTTATATCCTACCAAGTTGTTCCACGCATTCACGTTTCCACCCGTCTCCAGAATCGCCTGTGCGATACGAACGGAAGGGAATATCGGAGAATGATCCAGACGCAGTTCTACAGCAATCGGAGCAATCAGCTCGATAAATGCTTGTCTAGTTACCATGCACTCACCCCCTTTTCCTAGTTCAAGCTAGTACTCTTTCAATCTATTCTATTCTTCCGTGAGCAAAAGGTTCCCCTTATGAGGACTACTTCTCAGTCCCACTTTACTTTTCCCTTAGGTTAAGGTTTAGTAAGGAAAGGAGGGCTGATTGAATATGCAAATCAAAGAATTAGCAGAGAAGCTGAACATTTCTCCAAGAACCATTCGTTTTTATGAACAAAAAGGGCTAATTTCTCCCCATAAGCAAGAACACAATTTATATAGAAGATTTACGGAAAAGGAAGTATGGCGGTTACAAACAATCATTTCGCTGAGAGAAGCCGGGATGACGATTGAGGATATTAAAAAAGCGTTGCCTCTAGCCGGCGATGAAGATACCGAACAACTCCAGTATTATTTGGAAATGCAGCGGTCCATCATCTTTTCTCAGTGGCTGGAGCTCAAACAAATTATTGAAACGACAGATACAATGATTGATCTTTTAAAATATCAACAAACGCTTCCATTAGATGATATTTTCTTGTTGGCGGAAGGGTCCAAACGATGGAGAGAAACCAGAAAAAACTGGAATGATAAATGGAATTTCGACCATCAAGCCTTAACCCATGACAACAATGTAGTTAATAATGATAGAGAATATAAGGATTATGAGAAAGCTTTGCAAACGACAATCGATTGGGTTGCTCCCAAGGCGGGTGAACGGGGACTCGATATTGGAACAGGGACGGGAAATTTAGCAGGCAAGTTTCTGGAGAAGGGAATTTCTATCGCCGGGATTGATCAATCCAAGGAAATGCTGAAGCGCTGTGGGCGCAAGCATCCGCAGATGGAACTTAAGCTGGGTAACTTTCTTGCTATTCCATATCTGGATGGACAATTTGATTTCATTGTAACCAGCTTTGCCCTCCACCATATTTCCGATGAACAAAAAATACTGGCTCTAGGCGAAATGCGCCGCGTATTGAAACCCCACGGTCGAATATGCATCACGGATTTAATGTTTGAAAATGACGATCAAAAAGTACAGTACATAGCTGATTTAGAGCGCCAAGGAAGAACGGATGACATCCAGCTGATTCTGAATGCATATTACGCCACAAGTTCTACGCTGCTCAGCTGGTTTGACGAAAACGGATATATCACCAAGCATAAACAATTGAATGAGCTGCTCACCATGGTTTATGCCGTTCCAATCCGCTAAATAAATGGTTGACCTTCTCCTTACGTCAATCCTTACGATGAACTTGTAATGTAACTTAAGGAGGAGTTTGACCTATGCCTAACCATGATGAAATTTACAAACTAGAAGCAGAAACTTACGATCTGCTCATTTCTAAGCAGCCAAGTCTCCAAGATGTAATTGAAAGCATCCACCCCGTTGAAGGTCTAGACATCTTAGATCTAGGGGCTGGCTCTGGCAGATTGACCCGTGTACTTGCCCCTAAGGCCAAATCCATTTTGGCCGTCGATGCATCAGAAGCCATGTTGCAAGTAACGGCACAAAACCTTCAAGCAGCCGGCTTGCACAACTGGAGCACCCAGGTGGCCGATCATCGAGCTCTCCCTGTCCCTGACAATAGCTACGATTTAATCGTGTCAGGCTGGAGTATCTGTTATTTAGGGAGCTCTGACATGCCAAATTGGCAAGAAAACATCCGTCAGGTGATGGCGGAAATAAAGCGAGCACTGCGCCCTGGCGGTTGCGCCATTATTTTCGAGAATTTCGGAACGGGTTCGACTGTCCCTAATCCCCCGAGTTTTCTGCGTGCTTACTATGATTTGCTTGAAAACGAATTGGGGATGTCCCACACTTGGATTCGGACGGATTATCAATTTGACAGCTTGGAGGAGGCGGAGCGGCTGAGTCGTTTTTTCTTTGGTGATGAGCTGGCTCAGCAAGTTGTTCAAGAAGGATGGATACAGCTTCCGGAGTGCGCGGGGATTTGGTGGCTGCGCTAGAGAAGAACGCAGTGTCCCACAGTGCTACGATCCATACTGCGTGGTGGATGGTTGTTTGGGAACTACAGGGCGCTATTCTTGCAAAACGGGCCATTTTATTGATTTTGCGGAACTATGGGGCTCTATTTATCTAATTTCCCCTCATCAAGACTGAAAATCGGGAGAATAACGGACCGTAGTTCCCTCCCACCAGTCAAACACCTGATTTTAGCCAAAATAGAAGCTCAGAGTTCCCACTCCCTGTTCCTCATGGTGTGGCACCGTAAAATCAAAAAAAAGAAGCAGCGAAATGATCTGCTGCTTCTTACTTATTATAAAAGAAGACTCAACGCTTCTATCCATTAACCGGAAAATGATTCGAGGATAATTTTGACCAATAAGAACGGAAGAGCGCCAATGGAGATAAACGCATATAAAAATCCTTGCAAAAAGTTTCTGAACAGTTTCACCAAAATCACTCCCATCTAAATTCGTCAAGATTGTGAACTTTCTTCAATTATACTCCTTCGCCAGCGAAGTTTTATGAAAATAAGATTAATTCTTTCATTGCTTGTCCAAAAATGGGCAAAAAAAAAAGAGCAGCTATAAGCCGCTCTCATCTTATTGATTAAGCCTCAACCTTATCATCGCAAGGTTCAGGTGTGCCTTCATAATCCGCCGGTTTGAAGGAAGATCCGCAACCACAGGAAGCTACTGCATTCGGGTTGTTGATGGTGAAACCGCCGCCCATACCCTTGTCTTCAAAGTCGATTTGGACGCCATATAAATATTTGGCGCTTTCTTCATCCACAACCACTTTCACGCCGTGAATGGTAAACTCTTTATCGTCAGCCTTCTGATCATCGTCGAAGCCCATACCGTAAGAATACCCGCTGCAACCGCCAGCTTTGACGCCTAGTCGCAAGAACAGGTTCGGTGATTCTTCCGAAGCCAAAAGTTCTTTAATTTTATCACTCGCAGATTCGCTAATGTTAATCATAACGGAAATCCCTCCTTGATGTTTCCCATCGTGGGAAACTGGCATTATCCATAAGTTTCGTAATGCTTACTATCAAGTATACTCCTATTCCGTGCATTGCTCAAGGGCAGGTGCGCATACATGACTAGCAAAGTTCCCAAAGGCTTACTGCTTGCGTTGCATCGCATAATATTGCAAGATCAACTGATCCAATTCTCGACTACACTGTTGCACTTCAGGATGCAGGAAACCATATTCAGTGCCTAAAGCCACCATTTGGTCTCGAAGCTGTTCGATTGCTATATCTAATCGTTCCTGCAGTTCGGTCACGAAATATGTTGGCACGATATAATCACCTTTTAACCCTACGTAATCACATTGCAATAGTATACAGGAATTTGTTAATATTGGGAATAACCTTTTATGAATTTTGATAGCAAAATTTGTAGATTTCCTAGATTGTCAATTTATGTCCATGTTCATCATATTGCCCCCTCCCACAGGGAGGTTTATAATGATTAGGAAAGTTTGTACGTTTATTGAAAACTTAGAGAGTCTTTGAGCCAAACTCAGAGCTCCCTATATGTGTGAATTCCTGAACCGAACTGGCTGACAGGTAGGCGAGCCACTCACACCGCAAAGGCGCATGAAATCATCTGCAGATGGATGCGTCGATTCTTTATGTGCTTTATTTTGATTTCATAGGAGGAATGAAGATGAGTGTAATCACCACAGACCCGATCAAACGGATGGCGGAAATTGCCGACAAAGTTGAACACGGTCAACGTCTATCCCTGGAGGATGGATTATTTTTGTATGAATCGGACGATCTTCTGAGCATAGGTCAAATGGCAAACAAAGTAAACACACGATTGAACGGAAACAAGGTTTATTTTGTGCAAAATATGAGTTTGTATTTCACGAATGTGTGTGAGGAGCATTGTGCTTTTTGCCATTTCCGCCGCGATGAGGGCGAAGAAGGTTCATACACGCTTACGCCAAGCCAAATGTTAGAGTATGTAGCTGAACATTATAACCCGGAAATCAGAGAGTTCCATATTAGCCAAGGGCATAATCCTCATTTGCCTTTTGAATATTACGTTGATTGCATTCGCCAATTGAAAAATGCCTACCCTGATGTGACCATTAAGGCGCATACCGCGGCAGAAATTGAATTTTTCTCACGGATTAGCGGCTTAAGCTACCGAGATGTCTTGAAGACATTGATGGATGCAGGCCTATCCACACTGCCAGGTGGCGGTGCAGAGATTCTTACGGAGCGCTACCGGTCCAAAATGAAAGTCGAAAAAGCTTCTTCGGAAGAATGGCTCGACGTTCATCGCAATGCCCACTTGCTTGGCATGAAAACTCACGCCACTATGCTATACGGATCGATAGAAACAAAAGAAGAACGCATTCGCCATATGATGCTTTTACGCGAACTGCAAGACGAAACGAACGGTTTCTTAGTTTTCATTCCGAACTCCATCCAACCAGCCAGCAAAAACGCGGGCCTCAAAAGACGCGTGCCTGCTTGGGACGAGCTGAAAACCATCGCAATCAGCCGTTTGATGCTGGATAATTTCCCTCATATCAAAGCTTATTTCATTAATATTGGTACGAAATTGACTCAGCTTTCCTTCACCTTCGGGGCCTCCGATGCCCATGGCACGATCGTGAAAGAGAAAATTTCACATGCAGCCGGCGCGTTATCCCCTGAAGGACTAACACGTGACGAGCTTGTTTGGTTGATTCAAGGTGCTGGACGTACAGCCGTTGAACGCGACACCTTTTATAATGAAATCAAAGTGTATTAGTCATACTAGAGAAGAGAGAATAGTCAAGAAGGGATACGGAGTGTTATGAAAAAATTTGTGATCCTCGGAGGAGGTTATGGCGGTCTGACCATAGCCTTGAACATGCTGGAAAAAGATTTGCCGGAAGATACCATACTGGAAATGATCGATCGAAGTCCTTTTCAAGGCCTCAAAACGGAATATTACGCTCTGGCTTCAGGTACAATTGCAGAAACGCATATTCGAGTTGCTTATCCAGATGACCCTCGTTTATTGCTGACTTACGGAGAAGTGTCCTCGGTGGATTTGGAGAAAAAGGAAATTCTTTTTGAAGATAGAGAACCTGTCACGTATGATTGGCTTGTAATTGGTCTAGGCTGTGTAGATAGCTATCATGGCATCACGGGTGCCAAAGAGTTCTCCTCCAGCATTCAAACGCTGGCGCAAACTCGCGCTACGTACCAACGCATCAATAACATCGCGCCTTATGGACAAGTTTCCATTATCGGCGGCGGTTTAAGCGGTGTGGAGATGGCTGCGGAGTTAAGAGAAAGCCGGGCCGATCTGAACATTCGACTCATCGACCGTGGTCCAAGTCTGCTGTCCGCTTTCCCAAGCAACCTGCAGCAATATGTACGGGAATGGATGACCCAGCATCACATCGAGCTTCGTCCGAACGTGTCATTATGTCGTCTGGATGGCGGAGATTTGTACAACGGGGATGAAATCATCCAAACAGATGCGACCATCTGGACTGCGGGCATTCAGCCAAATCCAATTGTTGAAGCTCTGAACGTACCCAAAGACCGTCAAGGGCGTATATTGTTAAATGAGCATCACCAAATTCCGGATCATAAAAACGTCTATGTTGTCGGCGACTGCGCTTCCCTCCCATTCTCGCCAAGTGCGCAAGCGGCACAAGCGCAAGGCAAGCAGATTGCTGAAGTCATGCAGGCGATTTGGAAAGGTGATACGCCGCGGCTTGGTGAAATTAAACTCAGAGGCACATTAGGTTCACTCGGTAAAAAAGCTGGGTTCGGTATCATGGGTAAACGCACGCTGATGACAGGCAAAATCGCGCGTATGCTAAAAAGTGGCGTTCTCTGGAAATCGAAACGCCACTTCGGATAAGTTCAGGCTCAATCGCTTAGCAGATCGTACATCGCTTCAATCTCTTTGATCTTCGCAAGAATAAGTTCGTGAAGTTGATCTGCGTTCTCTGCGGCAATGATTTCGCCGTTCAATAGCGCATAGGGCTCCATGTAGCACTGTCCGCAATTACCAAGACAGCCGTATTCGATGACATCATAGTCGGGATTTTGTTCTAGGGCTTTCATGACTTTCTCTGTTCCATTGTGCATGTTGCTGGCGCAAAACTCTATGATTGGTCTCATAATAAAAATTCCACCTTATGTCGATATATTCAAGTTGAAAACCATTTTCATTTAATCATTATTGTAATATAATAATAAAAGAAAGGAGATGAATCAAATGTCTGAAAAAACAAAAGAAGCTATTTATGATGAAGTCCTTGAGGTTTTAGATAAACTTCGTCCTTTTCTACAACGCGATGGCGGCGACGTGGATCTCGTTGACGTAGAAGACGGTGTTGTGAAGCTGAAACTGATGGGTGCTTGTGGAAGCTGCCCGAGTTCAACCATCACGTTGAAAGCCGGTATCGAACGCGCACTTGTTGAAGAAGTTGAAGGTATAACTGAAGTCGTGCAAGTGTTCTAATAACGACTATATCATAAGAAAGAGCTTACCACTATGGTAAGCTCTTTTTGCTAATCTATTTGCGTTGATTAAGCAGCGGCAGCGGCTGGATCGGGTCGAGCCCTCCAGATATATCCATGATGTTGCCTGTGATGAAATCTGAAGCCGGCAAGCATAAGAATTCGATGACTCTGGCCACATCTTCGCCAGTCCCCGGTCTTCCTACCGGCGTTTCGCCATCGACCTCCAGACGGGCTTCCTGCATCGTGCGCTCTTTATTTTTCCCGCGAATGTCGCCTGGGCAAATCATATTCACGGTGATTCCGTGGCTGGCTTCTTCTTCAGCCAATGTCTTCGTGAAGGAGACCAAGCCCACCTTCGCTGCCGCGTAGACAGCGCGATGTGTCCAGCCTCTGGCTTCAGCCGCTCGGCCAAATCCAAAATGGATTATCCGCCCCCACCTCTTCTCCCTCATCATCGGCAAAACCAATTGATCAAGCTCCATAACGCCAAGCAAATTGCCGCGCATTAAATATTCAATTTCATCCACACCATAATCAGCAAAAAACCGCCGCTCCCGGAAAAAAGGCCCCGCATTGTTCACGAGAATATCAATCGGGCCCAGCTCAGACGCTGTTTGTTCCACCATACGTGTTATGTCTTCCCGCTTAGCGACATCGCCTTGGACAGCCATACTGCGAACACCAAAATCTTGTAAGTGATGGACAAGCTCAGCGGCTTCCCTTTCACTATTTACATAATTGACAGCCACCTGACACCCTTGTCTAGCCAAGGTGATGGCGGTCATTTTGCCGAGTCCTTTCGCACTGCCTGTAATAAGAACCGTTCGGCCTCTTAATTCCATGGTCCTCTTACCCCTTTGCAATACTAGCCGTAATATAAGAGAATGCTATAGTTAAGGTTCGGCAAACCATATCAAATCCCTGCTGAAGATCGGCGACATTTGATTTTACATTTTCGACATGAATCCGATCCCCCGGATACGGCTCCTTTTGCATCAGATCATCCAGCATCTCGGCATTAATATAGTGTATCTCCATATTGCGTTGATTGCGCAGCCGATCGAGCGGAGATTTATAATCCATTTTGAGCGTATACAGCTGAACTTCAAGCGCCCCGTGAATTTTCTTCTCATGCATCCTGCGCAATACCGTAAAGTACGAATACCGCGCTTTCAGCACCTCCGTCTTGAGCTCAAATAAATCATTCATGAATGTACCCAATTTGTCCAAAATGGAAAACAGCCGGATGAAGGCATTTTTGAAAAAATAAACGAAAAGGCGATAGGCTTCCATCTCTTGCGCGTTCATATCCTCGAGAAACATTTTATTGATATGCTCAGCGTAACGCTCGCAGCAGTATTTGCTCTGCTCAAGCTCATCTAATGCATCAATGAACCCTTTACTCCAGATTGCTTGCCGATGGTACTTCGGGTAGTCTGAGGCCGTGTGGTGATGCTCCTTCGATTCCAGATGCTCGATAAACACTCTTACTGCATTGCCGGCCTCCAGCAGGAGTCCGCTGTCTACCCGCTCTGGTTCATGGAATAATGCTCGCAGCATGGGTACACCCCCTTTTTTAATAAGCTTGATGAATGAACAACAATAGAAGTAAGTATAGGCATAAATAAAAAGAAATAGCCCTCTCTATAGTAAGAAGGCCTCTTCTCCCACAAAACCGTTCTGTCCTATTGCCAGAAATCAGCCCAATCCAGGCCTTATGCTTTGCGATCATATAGCGTAAGCACGCATAAATAACATAGAAATCCAAACATACCGGCAACGATTACCGCATGCACCATGCCAGTAAGCAAATAAGCAAGTTCATTCCCCATGGACCAAGTGACGACAGCTCCGCTGATCACTTGCAGGGAAACTAGGATGAGTGCCCATTTGCTGCCAAAGCGCAATTTGTCTGAGCTCTGATAATAACGTTTGGCCTGCAGATAAAGAAAGAGAATGCACACGAACAGCAGTAAAGCCGCAATCCGGTGTGTAAAAACAATGCCCGTCGCCCCACTAAGCTCAGGGATGACTTGCCCATTGCATAATGGCCAGCCTGAACATCCGCCAGATGATACCGTATGACGAACGAAAGCACCCAAATAAACAACAATATAGCTATAGATCGTCGTTATCCATACGATCGCCTTAAAGGAACTGCGAATGGCTGTATCTCTTTGAAATTGGCCCCATGGTGTGAATACAAGCGCAAGCAGCAGGGAAAACGCAAATGCCAGGAGGGATAAGCCAAAATGAAGCGCCAGTACGAGTGAAGATTGCGGCCAAACGACGGCGAGTGCGCCCATTACGGCTTGTACCAGCGTCATAACAACGGTTCCAGTGATGAAGTATTTCGCATCTTTCCGTTTGACATAACGAAACACTAAGATGAATGTGGCAATCAGGATTAGCGTCACGATACCGACGACCAGTCGATGACTGTATTCGATAAACGATGATATCGTATGCGCCGGGACGAATTTCCCATGACATAGCGGCCACTCGTCTCCGCAGCCTCTTCCTGCGTCAGCCTTTGTAACCAAGGCCCCCATTGCAAGAATGAGAAACATGCCGATGGCGGACAAATTCGCTAGCCTTTGAATCAGTTTTTGCATGATTGCACCTACTTTTACGTCGTGACTTCTGTGGATCTTGTCGAATATTCGTTTGGTTCGTTTTCAATTATATCTTTAAAAAGTTGGCAAATCCATTCGCAATTGTTACAAAGCTCCGAAACCACCGCTATTCGGCCGAACTCATGGCGAAGTTGTGATTTTCACGCTATATCCAAGGATAAACGACTTCGTCGTCCTTTAGGACGAGAGGGTTTATCAAGGTAGAGCGAAGCAAAAGTAAAAACCTTTTACTTTCTTATCTACTAAAAAAACGACTCTGAAAAGAGCCGTTTCTATTCCTTCTATTTATGGGGCAAGAGCACCTGATACCTCGAGAGCCCGATCAAGGAACTGCTCAATTTCTTCGCGTGTTTTACGCAACTTGCTGACGAAACGAACAAGCTCTTTGCCGTCGCGGAAGGCGATAAAGCTTGGAATACCGAGAATGTTCAGCTGCTCGCACAAATCCGGCACTTCGTCGCGATCCAGTTCAACGAAAGTAATCCGTCCTTTATAAGCTTCTTCTACAGCCGGCATGAATGGCTCAATAAAGTGGCAGTCTTTGCACCAAGTAGCTTTAAATACAGCGATCGTTAATACCGGTTGTGAGATTTGTTCTTGAAAAGCTTGTTCATTGGAAATTTTCAACATAATAAGCACCTCACTGCTAAGGAATTTATTAACTTATAGCATGCCCCAAATAGCGTGTCAAGATTTACGAATGACAGCATCTTCCTTATCACGTGTATTTACATTATTAGTAAAAAGTGATATCATATTTATATCAAATAGATATTTAAATGAAATGGCTACTCCAACTTGAAAGGATGTTGATTACATGAAGGAAAAACAAGCTTGGTCCATTAATGGATTTCTTGGTATTTTGTTATTTATTATTGGCGGAGGATTAGGGGTTTTACTCCTGACACAGGAACGTATCTTGCCGGGTGTCATTTTAATCATACTTGGCGTTATCTTTGTTTCGACCATTACAGCCGTACAGCCGAACGAAGCTTCTGTCGTCACGTTCTTCGGCAGCTATCTAGGTACGATCCGGAAGAGCGGCTTGTGGCTCATTGTTCCATTTTCAAATCGAAAGAAAATTTCCTTGCGGGTTCGCAATTTTAACAGCGTCAAGTTGAAAGTCAACGATATCGAGGGCAATCCGATCGAAATCGCCGCCGTCGTCGTATTCAAAGTCGTTGATACGTACAAAGCGCTTTTTGATGTAGATAGCTATGAGAAGTTCGTCGAAATCCAAAGTGAAACGGCGCTTCGCCATGTAGCAAGCAAATATCCTTACGACCGATTCGACAGCGAAGGTTATTCGCTCCGGGGGAATGCCGATGAAGTAGCCGCTGAGCTTAGCCTTGAGCTTCAGCATCGTCTCTCGGTAGCAGGTGTCGAGGTCATGGAATCTCGTCTCACTCACCTTGCTTACTCAACCGAAATTGCAAGCGCCATGCTTCAGCGTCAGCAAGCTTCAGCTATTTTATCCGCCCGCCAAACGATCGTTGACGGAGCTGTCGGCATGGTTCAGATGGCCATCTCCCGCCTCGAAGCCGAAGGCTTGCAGCTCGATGAAGAGAGGAAAGCGGCCATGATCAACAATTTGCTTGTAGCCATTGTATCGGACCGCTCAGCGAATCCGGTCATTAATACCGGCTCGCTATACTAAACGGACACTGCTATGGCTCCTAAGAAAAACTTCGCGCTCCGACTCGATCCCAAGCTCTATGAAGCTTTGGAGCGCTGGGCGGAGGATGAGTTCCGGAGCGTTAACAGCCATATTGAGTATTTACTTCGAGAATCGATGCAGCGGGCGGGGCGATTGCCGAAGATCCGCCCCTACGGTTCTGACTCAGAAAAAGATGAGCAAGCTGATTCTTGAAGTTATGCCAGGCAGGCACCCTCACCAATAGCAAACCCCCTGACCTTCATAAGGTCAAGGGGTTTTACTACTTTACAGACAAGCTATTAATCATTAAATTGCTCAATTCCAACCCATCTTTGCGTGCAATTTCGCCTTGATAGATGATCCTGCCTGTATCTAAATCCACCACAGCCACACCGGGACTTTTCCTGCCGTAATAATTCATATAAAGCCGGTTATCGGTAAACTGTTTCATTTGAACGTGCAGCTCGTCTTGCATCCAATCCTTCAAATTGATTTTTACGTCGCTCTTCAGCTTCTTTTCCGTCAAATTATAATGAACAATCCGCGATTGATCATAGATGTTCATGGGAGTAAAATACAAATCGTCGCCAAGGTAATCAATTCTAAGTTCTCCGGGTTTTCCATTCATGAGCAGATCACGGACGAGCTCGTTTTGAACAGCTGTCATTTGGCCGTTCCAAATATCGTAGTACAGAAGCTCCCGATTCAAGATATCTTTTTTCCCATCCAATGCATAGGAACTCCGATCGAAAAGCAAATAACGGTTCGGCTTCATCACATCGTTTGATGATATAAGTGCAGTCGTTGTCTGCGACGTTTGATCCTGAGATACGCCAGTTGCAATCAACTGCTTTCCTTCTATGCTTTTTTTATCAAGATCCACGGTATAAAAAACATATTTAAAGTCTCCAGGCTGCGAATATTTGCCGGACTTTTGATATTGATTAACCAACAGCTTCATGCTCTGATCTTTCACATAAACATCCATAACACTAATGTACTCATTTTTTTCCTTAGGCAGTTTCACCTGAAAGGATAGGCTGCTCTTCTTTGCTTTCTCCATCACAGAAATGTCAATCATATCCGACTGGACCTCATCCGTTTTAAATCGAAAGTCATATTGAGCATATGCAATCAGCTTTTCGTCCACATATAAGGCATTCGGGTTCTTTTTCCCTCTCAAAAAAGAGCGATATTCCTGGAATAGTTCCTGCAATTCATCTTGGTAAAAATAGGTTGAATCCAGCCTCTCCCAGAAAGAATCCTTTTCGTTCGGATACTCGCTCCCCGATGGACGTATGGCGATCGGCTCAGACGTATATTGTCCTCTAACCGTTACATGAGAAACTTCCTCTTCGCGTCCTCCTAATGTTTTGAGATAATAGTCGGGTTTATCGATTTCAGACGCGGTGGCATAATATATACTAATCGTTAAAACAACAAATGGAATAAGGACTACAAGTATCCAATAACGTTTCATTGTCAGGGGCGCCTCCTTAAACGGTTACTTTTTTATGCAACAAATAGGAACTGAACCATAATGAAAAGGCTGTGACAAGGATCCCCATCACAAGTTCCAGCTGAACAAGCTCGCTTGGGAAAAAGAAATCCGGCACCCATATTTCTGAAATCATTTCAGGTAATATGATGAGAAACACTGCCGCGCCGATATAGAGGATACCCGCCGCAATCCCTTTGAAACGAAAACTGCGTTCGAGTAAAACGGCTGTAAACAAGATAATCACACTCACCACACCTGCTCCGTAGTACAGAGCAAATTCTATAAAATACGAAGGAAGCAGGATTTTGAGTAAAGGGTGATGTCGAATGATTTCCGAGACTGTTAAGTCTTGTCTGAATTCACTTGGAAGGAACGCCTCGAAAACCGTAATCCGAACGTATAGCAGTAGGAATTGGTAAGCAACAAGCCCCCAAACAAACAAGACAATGGAGCTCAACTTAGCCAAATACACATTCATTCTCGAAGTTGGCAGCATAAGCAGCCTGTAAGCAAACGTACTTCTACCAACCCATTCCTTATACCAAATCAGAAAAATATAGAGGAGAAGCGTCACACCGGATAGGCTAATAGACCAATCAAATAAGATATTATCATACCCATTCAAGCTGGCCTTGCTAAAATTCTGGACATATTGGATGGCTGTCATAGATTGACTCTCCATCGTTCTTTCGGCATTATTCATATAATTATGCGTATATAACCAAACGTCCAATAATTGCAAAAGCAAGGTAATAACGAATAATGCGCCATAAAATTTGCTAAAACGGGCAATCTCCCAGTTCAGCAATTTTCCAAAGTTGCTCATGCCAAATACACCTCCCTCATAACATCTACAACGGATTTCCCTTCCTTGGACCGCATTTCCTCCGCATAAAATTGTTTCAACACCCGTCCTTGCTCAAGCAGCACAACTTTATCAATCAGGTGTTCAATATCGTGGATTTCATGCGTCGTTATCAGAACTCCTCGGTCTTCAATCAGATGGCTGGTGAACACAGCCGCGATCTGCTCACGGCTGAACATATCAATCCCGGAGAAAGGTTCGTCCATGAGCAGGTAATCAGCGTCCAAGGAGAGTCCGAGCAATAAATTCGCTTTCGCCGAATTCCCTTTGGACAAGCTGCCTAACCGGTCTTCCTTTTTCAATTTAAAAAAAGCTAACAGGTCCTGTGCCCGCTTCTCATTCCAGTTTGCATAGAAGTCCTGCATAAACTGCATGGCATCTCCTATTTTCATAGAGGAAGGCATCGTCAACGTATCAGGAATAAACACAACCTTCTCATAGGCCATCTTGTTAACAGGCTGGCCGTCAATTCGAATTCGACCACTTCCAAGGGGAGTTAGCCCCATAATGGCTTTCATGATTGTCGATTTGCCGACGCCGTTAATGCCAATAAGACAAGTGATTTCTCCCTTTTCCGCTGTGAAAGAGACCTCATCCAGCACATTTTTTCTTCCATATTTTTTAACAATTCGATCGACTTCTATCATTCTTTAACCTCCCTTGCTCGCTCTGCCTCGTATTTCTCTTTGACGAAACGAAGCAGGTCATCGGTAGGAAGTTCAATCTTTTTGATGGATTGTATAAACACCTCCACAGCCTCCTGAATAAGTTCTTGACGAATCGAATTCAAAACCTGCTTGTCCGTCGTTATTCGACTAGGGGAATTGCCCGCGGTTGTTATCAAATGTTGCTCCTCCATTTCTTTATACGCCCTCTGTACAGTATTGGGATTAATTTGGAGCAAACCTGCAAGTTCGCGTCTAGATGGAATTTCTTGGCCTGCAGCTAACTTGCCTGTTGCCATTTCTTCTTTAAAATGCCGGACAACCTGCAGATAAACCGGATCGCGATTGTTAAACGTAATGTTCATCTACCCATCTCCTATGTACTTCCTTAGTAAATCTGGATAATTATAGTGTGTGTATTAGTTGACTCATACACTATGTGTACTATACCCTTCATACACATCTTTTGTCAAGAAAAAAACTCCTATATATTTACTTTTATGAATTGTAATCACCAATTTCATCTTCAATGCGACTACTAGATCACATCCGGTACAACAAAAAAACATCCCTGCTAGCCTAAGCTAGAGGGATGTTTTCCGTATTACACTGTAACTGTAATAACAGGTGCAGTAATTGTCGGTTCAACCGTAACGTCAGATGTTGTATTGGAGAAATCGGAGACTTCGAGAACGACCGGCGCACCAGTTGTAGTTGCTGTCGTAGCTAAAACCAGGGATGCCGTTGTAAGGGTGGACAATCCAGCCACTTGCAGCACACCGTTGACATATACGTTGTAGTAACCGTCTGTCGGAGGTGCTGGAAGATCTGTAATCGCATTGCCGTTATCATCTAAAAAGCTTCCTGCTGGAATCGTTGTATCTGTCGTAATCATACCTGCTGTAAGAACTGCGCTATATCTTGTAACAGCAGGATCTACCGTTGTTTCAACCTCAGTTCCACTAGCCGTTGGTGCGGAAGCTGTGGCGGTGACAAAAAGTTTAATCAGAGACGCTGCCATAATTTCACCCCCTTCCCTAATTCCCAATGGCTATCTATAGACCCGGACGCTTTGGACAATGATAGGGACCCCTTTTTCTGGGACATCCTCTGACGTTAAGGTTAAAGCTCCTTCCCGTATGTGGTATAACGTTCGAGGCTGCAGGACACCGTTCACGAAGACTTGCCGATACGAGATCATCTTCGGACTTGGAATAGATTGAATTCCGTATCCAGGGATCTGGTCTTCGTTGGTATACTCCCTCTTCTCCCCATCGGAAATGGCATAGAAGAAATAGGTCTGCGCCAAAAATTTGACACCAAGACGTTTGGTTCTATGCCTGGACTTTTTTTTTCGTCGTTTAGACGCCTTCTTAGGGCATGGACGACAACTTGCCACATACAAGTTCATGCTGATGTAAATCACCCCGCCAACGCTGACTTCTGTTAGTTCATTTTATGCATAAAATAATGCCAGTAATTGGATTAAATTATCAGGTGCTTCCCCCATTTATGGAAAAAAGCAGCCTTAAATGTGCGGTATCCTCACATACCTGCGAGTAAACGGGCTAACAATAAGGAGATGATGCAGGTGAGGTCGAGGAGGTTATTATGAGATCAACACAGTTGGAGATCATCCCTTTATCCAAAAACATCGCAGAACGATTAGAAAAGGGGCTCACCCAGCAATTAGAGCTTCTTCGAGGCGGTGTTCAGCCATTTCCTCTTACAGCGGAGGAGACACGGATCGTGGAAGACATACGGGCGCGAACCCGAAAGGAGAACCGGAATAACGTAACACGCACAATGGCCTATTGGGCCTGTTACCAGAAGTACCCTGAACTGCATTGGGCTCTGTTAGCCCATATGGTCTCCCGCAACGGTGGCTGGAACATGACCGATCTGCATGGGGATCTCCTGCCGCACCTTATTGACGCTGATCAAGCTGAGCATCTGTTTGCTTTCCTGGAACGCGCGAACGGGCTTATTTTTCAAGATGCTTATCCACAATTGCTGCTTTATGACGAAAGCAAGAAGCGCGAGAAGAACCTGTTTCACTTGCTTCCCCATTTGAATATTTCCATCTGGATGATCCCTGTCTGGCATGAATTTTGGACGAACCCGGACTCCACCGCACTGACGATTGCTCTTATTGTGAATGAACAAAATTACATCGAGCAGCGAATTGTGCAGAAGGGCAAGTTCCGAGAAACCGTTCTAGATAAGACGCTTTTTAAAGCTCAAGGCTGGATGCAGTTGAATCAAATTGCTTTCCCTTTTTGGTCCCCGTCCGCCGAAGCCGGCTCCCCCCAGCCTCGTCTGGCCGGACTCATTCTCGAAAATTTTACCGACTTAGCTGAACGCATAGCCCTTGGGAAAGGCCTCTATGCACTTCTAATCGGAGTGCCGGAAGTGCTGCAAGGTGTACTCCGCTTTGCCGCATCGACGCCCCACACGGGTTCACGCGCTGACTATTGGCCTCACTTATTTACCCCCATACAAAAAGCCCCCCCTGATCATTTCTATCAGGAGAGGCTGGATGGCTGCTTCCTCAAGAAGGGAAGCTCGCCTTTGTATAGTCCTACACTTGAGACTGTATGGCCGGATCGGCCGCTACTGCCTGTGGAGCCTGGCGACTGGTTCCAAGATGTTGAAACGCCAATGGGGTATATGCACCCTATAAAAGTGCCGCAGACCTTTGATTTAACCCAAGCCATGAGCGAAGGGCTTAATAGCATTGAGCTCGCCATACTGGCAGCGCAGGCTATGAACGTCGTCCGATAAGGCGGCTTGCTTTGCCGATCAGCTTTTGAACAGGCGCTGGGAAATTCTTGACATCGTCCTTCGTAACCACACGCGTCGCCATGAGCATCAGCGGGTATAAAGCAGCCGTGAAGCCGCAAACAAGTATTGCGTTGATCCCTTCATTGATCCTGTACAGGCTGGTTGGGTGTACATACGTGTGGGTTAACCACTCAGCCGCGATGCCTAAGCCGGCAATGACCACAATTGAAATCGTTAAACCGATGAAGCGCCGTCCAAGAATGGTGAAGCTCACTTCTTTGCGCAGCGTGCGCAAATTGAGCCATGACATAGCGATGAAGCAAAGCCCCGTGGAACCAATAATCCCATAGATGCCGAACCATGGAGCGAGTAAGAAGCTTCCGGCAAGCTTAACCGCAATACCAACGGCAACATGCAGCATCAGTGGTTTCATACGGCCCATGCCCATTAATACGGCACCTGAGGTCTGCATGACAATTTGGAACATAGCGCCCAAAGTTAACAAGGAGATCATGTAAGGTCCATGACTCATGCCATAGGCTGTATCTTCGTGTCCGAACATGAAGAAATCGAGTGGGCGTGCAGCAATCGCGATCACGAGCACTGCAGGCAATCCAGATAAAATAGACAGCTGCAGTACTCTGGTTGTTTGATGCCCTACCTGCTTCAAATCTTTGCGGGAGTAAGCCGCTGAAATAATAGGCACGACAGATTGGCTGAGCGCAATGGCCAAAATAATTGGAATGCCCGCCAGAGATTGCGCCCGGCCCCCGATAATCCCAACCAAACCAAGCGCCTCGCTGCTGCCGATCTTCCCTTCCAAGAGGGGAATGATGATCGACGTATCGATCGCATAGACCAAGGTAACCGTCACTGAGAAGATGACGATCGGGATCGAAAGCTTCAGCAGGCTGCGGTAGATATCCCTGTACCTTGCAGGCGCTGTTGCAGGTGCCGAAGAATGTACAGCGGCGGTTTCATTAGCCGCAGCATGAGACACATTTTCTTTCAGCCTTTGAGCGTCCCTGCGTTTGAGCTTCATCGCATAGTAAAGCATAACGGCAAGTGCGGCGATGCCGCCCATCACCCCGCCGAATGATGCACCTGCTACCCCCCAAGCCAAGCTGATGTTTAATAAAATAAAGGCAAGACCAATCGAAGTGACCAGTCTAAAAATTTGCTCCACAACTTGCGAGACCCCATTAGGCATCATGTTTTGTCGGCCTTGGAAATAACCGCGCATAATCGCAATAAGCGGGAAGAACAGCATGGCCGGTGCGATAGCGCGTGTTGCCAGCGTAGCGTCAGGTCCGCCGCGTGATATTTGTTCCGCATAAATCGGCGCAAACACATATAAGAGCACGGTCATGAATGCGCCAGCAACGATAGCAAATAAAATAGCTGCGCGATAAATTCGCTCCGCCTCGGCAGGTCGTCCAATCGCGTATTTTTCCGATACCATTTTGCTTAACGCGCTGGGAATCCCTGCTGTCGCTACAACAAGAAGAATAGAGTACAAATTAAAAGCTATCGAATAACTGCCCATTCCCCCCTCGTGCAGTAGGTGCACGAGCGGAATACGCTGAAAAACGCCGAGAAACCGCGCTACAAGCGCGGCTACGGTGAGAATGAGCGTCCCTTTTACAAGAGAATCTTTGGTTTCCTTCGTCAAATGTGTTCCTACTCTCTAATCCCGTATTCAAACAACACGATGTTCAATTAAAAAACCCAAATCAAGAAAAGAACGATCATCGCCAGCTGCAGCACAATTTTGACAGCGCTGCTGGCAAAGAAACCGATCACGGAGCCTATCCCGGCGCTGATCGCATTTTGCCATTTCGTGCCGATAATGATTTCTCCAATCACCGCACCTAAGAAAGGTCCTATGATTAACCCGAAAGCCGGAATGACGAAAGGTCCCACAATAAGGCCAATCGTACTCCCGATCACAGCCGCCTTCGAACCTCCGAATTTCTTGACTCCCATTGCGCTAACAGCGTAATCGGCAACCATAATAATAAGGACGATCAGGGTTTGCGTGGTCCAGAACACCCAGCCAAACGGCTCAAAGCTGATCAGCCAGCCATATAGAAAGAACGCCGCATAGATAGCCAAAACACCGGGCAGCACTGGATAAACCGCACCTATCATACCTACAACAAACAAAAGAATGACCAAGCTCCAGGCTAACGTGATCATGAGCTCATCTCCGTCCGATATTGTACTGGCTAAACTGGCTAATTACAGCATATAAGTGTGAATAATTTTGGCAACCGCACTTTCTTCGTTCGTCACCGTCGTGATATCCGCAATCTGTTTGACTTCATCCTGCGCATTGCCCATAGCAACACCAAGACCAGCTTCACGAATCATCGTGATATCATTCTGGCTGTCCCCCATCGCAATCACTTCCGACATCTGAATCCCGAGAAGCTGACAAACAGCCTCCACACCGCTTGCTTTGCTAATCCCAAGCGGGTTTAATTCAATGTTCGACGGATGAGAGTTGGTGATTTCAAGCGTTCCCCAGCTCTCTGCAATTTCGCGAATACGCTGCAGCTTCTCCGCGTTTTCCGTAAAGAAACCGAACTTCAGCCATTCGCCATTCGGGATGTCCAAGCCTTCGCGCTCGCGGTTGAAAACACCTTCAACAGAGTAAGCCCACCACCAACAGTCATGCTCCTCAGCCAGCGCATGTAATCGGCTCACGGTTTCGACCGGAAGCAGTGTCCGCCGAAGCAATTTGTTCGGCGACTCCCATACTTCACTGCCATTTACCATAACCATTGGCGTAGATAGCCCCAGCTCCTGAATGTAAGGCAAGGCGCTGATGGCTCCGCGGCCGGTCGACATGATGACGATTTTGCCAGCTTCCGTCGCTTGACGAATGGCGGATTGATTTTCCGGCGATATTTTTTTCTCCTCATCCAGTAAGGTACCGTCCATATCGAGGGCAATTAACTTATAAAGTCCCACGTTCCCCATCTCCTGTCTATACGGTTGTCGTCCTTGATAGACCTAGTAAGCAGCGAGCACTTTCTTAGGCAGCTCTTCCATAAAAGTCATATGCCAGAGGGCAAAAATATAGATCGTCCAAATCCGGCGCGCATAATCGCCCTGGCCGTTACGGTGCTTCTGAAGCATCCGCTCTACCGTGTTCATATTAATATAATCTTCAATTCCGCTGGCTTTGATCTGCTCAAGCAGCACATCCCCCATCGGACCTTGTACCCATTGACGCAAAGGTACAGGGAAACCCAGCTTCGGACGGTTCAGAATCGGGTCCGGGATAATGCCTTCCATCGCTTTACGGAAAATATATTTGGTCGTTCCGTTGGCAATGCGATATTTCGCCGGGATGCGGCGTGCCACATCGAACAGCTCCTTATCCAGGAAAGGAACTCGCAGTTCAAGCGAATGCGCCATCGTCATTTTATCGGCTTTCATCAGGATATCGCCGGGCATCCACAGATTCATATCGATATACTGCATCCGGCTGACCGGATCAAGATGTTTAGTCTTGTTGTAATAGTCTCCAGCGATCTGCACGGGATTCTTATAAGCCCGCAGCATCTCCGTATCGAGACGCAGCACTTCCGCTTTCATATCCTCTGTGAAAATCTTCGCGTTACCAAGGAAGCGCTCCTCCAGCGGCGTCGTGCCGCGCAACACATAGTTGCGCCCCTTCACGCTGTTTGGCAGCATCCGCGCGAAGCGGTTCAGCATGCGCTTGATCGAATGCGGCAGCTGATCGATCGGCCGCAGCGACTGCGGCTCGCGATAGATGCGGTAGCCGCCGAACAGCTCGTCCGCGCCTTCGCCGGACAGCACAACCGTCACGTGCTCGCGCGCAAGCTGCGCCACGTGGTAGAGGGCAATGGCCGAAGGATCGGCAACAGGCTCGTCCTGGTGCCAGATCGCCTTCGGCATCGTGCTGAAGAAGTCATCCTTCGTGATGACTTTGTCGTAGTGCTCTGTGCCAAGCGCCGCAGCCGTTTGGGCGGCGATTGGCGTCTCATTGTTGGCGCCTTCGAAGCCAACGGAGAACGTGCGGATCGGTTCAATGTTCCGCATATGGGTGGCAATGGCCGTGGAGTCAATCCCGCTGGACAAGAAACATCCGCGCTCCACATCACTGACCATGTGGTGCTTGACGGAGTCCTTCAACGTTTCGCGGATTTGCTCCACGTAATAGTCAAAAGGACGTTCCTCAGGTTCGAACATCGGATCCCAATACTTATGTATGGACATTTCGCCATCGAAGGTTACCTTCACATAGTGGGCCGGCGGCAGTTTGTGGATGCCGTGGAACATCGTGTTCGGCTCTGGAACATACTGAAAGGTCAGATAGTTCAGCAAGCTGTCCGTATGGATCAACCGGTTCATGCCATCCGCAGCGAGCAAGCTCTTAATTTCCGAGCCAAACAAAAACTGACGGTCGTTGACATGATAATAAAACGGCTTAATGCCGAAATGGTCTCTCGCTCCGAACAGCTGCTTCTTTTTCTTGTCCCAGATCACGAATCCGAACATACCGCGCAAATGCTTGACGCATTCCTCTCCGAACTCCTCGTAGAGATGAACAATAACCTCCGTATCGCTATGCGTGCGGAATTGGTGTCCGCGTTCCTGCAGCATTCCGCGTAACTCTTTGTAATTATAAATTTCTCCGTTAAAAATGATCCAGACGGAATCATCCTCGTTGGCTAGCGGCTGATGCCCTTCTTGAATATCAATAATGGACAACCGGCGAAAGCCAAGACCAATCCGATTATCCGTCCAAAAACCGGAATCGTTCGGTCCCCGATGCACAATCACATCCGTCATTTGCTGCAGCATCGCAACTGTTGGTTCTCTATCTTCAAAATACATCACACCCGTAATACCACACATGGTGAAACTCACTCCTCCGTACCATTCATCAAACTATCTCTCGCGACTACCGATACATTAGTATACCATATCCGTCCGCCATACTGGAAATAGGATGAAAGTACGCATTCAGCTGTCTATCATAGGAAAATGAAGGTAATGATCAGTCTTTTTAATGAAGCTGTGAATCGCGTCGTTTTCATGCTGTCCCCCACCTTTCTTTTCTCTACGCACAAAAGTTTACCTCACGCAACTTTTAGCGTATAGGAGGGTTCTCCTCCTTACCTCAACATATGCTCAGGAATGAAGAACGGTTCCACCTCTTATATATTGCTTCCTGTAGGCAAGCGGTGAGAGACCTATTTTGGCACGAAAACAGTTCGAGAAATAAGCGGCATGATGGAAGCCCACCTCCTCAGAGATACGCTCAATCGACCACTGCGTTTTCAGCAGCAGCAGCTTGGATTGTTCAATTCGATAGGCAAGCAAATACTCGAGTGGCGTGCAGCCATACACACTTTTCATACAGCGGCTCAAATAATTCGGATGAAAATGGAACTCGTCAGCCAACCGCTCATTGGTCAAATCAGCCGAGTAATGCTGCTTGAGATAAGCTTCGATTCGCTCAGCCAATCTATGTACTTTGGATTGCTCATCAGGTTTACTTCCAATATCTAACGCACGCAAAATTTCCGTAAAAATGCGCTGCTCTTCCCAGAACGATACCGACCTCTCCGAGACGGACATTTGTAGGAGTTGGTGCCAAAGCTCTTGGATCCGCTCGGGGTCCGACGCTCCCCCTTGTTGAGCAAGGGTAATTTCATTTTTTTGAGGTAAAACGAATTCGCTGCGCGGAAAGGGCTTGCTCTCTCTGATCGTGTAAGGGCTGCTGGTTTGAAAATGAAGCCAATAAAAATGACACTCCGCCTCACAGGGACGCACGGCATAATGATATTTATCCGGAAGCAGCAGCACGTATTGGCCCTCGGTCAAGCTCCACGTTAACTCCTCTTCCCCCAAATGCAGCGTACCTTTCGTAATGAGAAGAAGGTCATACATCCCTAACCCTGCGCGATCCGGATGCGTGTCCCCTGCCTGGTACGCCCTGAACCCGCTCTCCAAATAATAAGGAAGAGGCGGTGCAGCTAACGATATCTCTTTCATTAGGTGGCGACTCCTTTAAAAAGTTGTGTGAAATTTTATAAATAACTGGTTGTATTTCCACCTGTTTCTTCCCCAGTATCCCTCATATAATTGGAGAAAGTAAAGCCCATTTCGCAAATTCGGGAGGTTGCTTCATGTCAAATGCACTGCTGCAGGCCAAGCATAAATTGTCCTTGAATCAAATCCAAATCAACGATAACTTCTGGAATCATTACGTCAGTCTTGTTCGCAATACGGTCATTCCCTATCAATGGGATGCGCTGAATGATCGTATTCCCGATGCCGAACCCAGCCATGCGATCCATAATTTCCGGATTGCCGCAGGCTTGGAAACAGGGGAATACCACGGTTGGGTGTTTCAGGATTCCGATCTCGCCAAATGGCTCGAGGCGGTCGCCTATTCCCTTCAACAGCAGCCTGATGCAGCGTTGGAACAGACCGCAGACGAGACCATTGACCTGATCGTGCAAGCGCAGCAAAGCGATGGTTATTTAAATACATACTTTACCATTAAAGAACCTGGCAAGCGTTGGACGAACTTATACGAGTGCCACGAACTGTATTGCGCAGGCCATATGATTGAAGCAGCCGTTGCGTATTTTGAGGCTACAGGGAAAAGGAAGCTGCTGGATGCGATGTGCCGTTTTGCGGATCATATTCAGGATGTATTCGGGCCTGAGGAAGGTAAAATTCGAGGCTATGACGGGCATCAGGAAATTGAATTAGCCTTGATCAAACTGTATACGGTAACGAAGCAGGAGAAATATCTCCAGCTTGCCTGCTATTTCATCGATGAGCGAGGACAGCAGCCCAATTTCTTCGATGGGGAGTGGGAGCGGAGGGGAAAAACCTCCATCTATCGCGCCGGTGAAACCCCATTGCCGAGTCTGAGCAGCATTTATAATCAGAGCCATCTGCCTGTTCGTGAGCAAGATACAGCTACCGGGCACTCGGTTAGGGCCGTTTACATGTACACGGCCATGGCTGATTTGGCCAGATTGACCGGGGACGAGAAGCTGCTTGCCGCATGCAAGAAGCTTTGGGCGAATATGACGCAGAAGCAAATGTACATCACGGGAGGCATCGGTTCGACGCACCATGGGGAGGCGTTCTCGTTCGACTATGATCTGCCGAATGATACGGTGTACGCTGAGACTTGCGCTTCCATCGGTTTAGTTTATTTTGCTCAGCGAATGCTGCGTCTCGAAACGCGGAGCGAGTATGCCGACGTGATCGAGCGGGCGTTATATAACATCATCATCGGCAGTATGAGTCAGGATGGCAAACAATTTTTTTATGTGAATCCGTTGGAGGTCTGGCCACAAGCTTCGGCGAGCAATCCCGGCAAACGTCATGTGAAAGCTGAGCGCCAGAAATGGTTTGGATGCGCGTGCTGCCCTCCGAACTTGGCTCGGATTCTCTCTTCGCTTGGGGAATATATTTATACGACTGAACCAGGACGAATCAACTGCCATTTATTTATCGGCAGCGAAAGTACGATTACGTTGGACGATGCAACGCAAGTTGGGTTGAAACAAGTCAGTTCGTTGCCTTGGAGTGGAGATACTTCGCTTGAACTAAGCTTGGCTCTGCCACGCTCGTTCATATTGGCTCTGCGCGTGCCTTACTGGTGCGACAGCCAACCTCAATTGTTCATCAACGGTGAGAAAGAGGATACGTACGCGGTTGAGAATGGCTACGCAATTATCGACCGTATTTGGACGGATGGTGACACCGTCACTTGGCTGCTTCCGATGGAGGCACACCTCATCCAAGCGAATCCGCTTATCCGCAGCAATGCCGGGAAAGCCGCGATTCAAAGAGGGCCGCTTGTATACTGCGTTGAGCAGGTCGATAATGGCGCTCCTCTGGCTACGCTTAGCCTTCAGAGTGGAACAAGGCTGAAAGTGGAAGCCGACACAAGTGCGCTTGGTGGCACAGTGAAGATTGAGGCTGAAGGCTTTAGGGATGCGACGCCTGAGGCTTGGGCTTCGGCGGAGCCGTACCGTCGCTGGGCGCCATCGGCGGACCCAGTCGCCTTGCACGCGGTTCCCTATTTCCAATGGGGGAATCGGGGGGTTGGCGAGATGGCGGTGTGGATTCGGGTACACCAGTGAAGTTAGGAAAGAGGCTGCTTTTTGAAGCGGCCTCTTTTTTTGCGCTTGTACTCGGTCTTGCGGTCTTGCGCTCCTGGTTCCTTGGATTCTCTTTTAGAGGGAACTCCGGTACGCTATTTTGCCAAATTCCCACTACTTAAAGGTTTAGCGGGAACTATAGTCCGCTATTTCGATGTATTCCCCTGAAAAAGTGAGGTTTGCGAACAAATAAGACCCCACAGTTCCCCCTAATCGCGAAAAGAGCCCTTTTCGCTCAAATAGGGGACTGTAGTTCCCTCTCGTGAGCGAAAGAGAAGAGCCCCAACCTACCAAGGCCGCTTCCCGCCGCCAAGCTTGGTCAAAACGCCGTCGTTGGCAGCGTCGTAAGCTTGAAAGATTTTCGCCGCAATCGGAGAGGCGCCATAACGCCCGAAGCCGCCTTCGGGCACGACAACCGCGACGGCCAGCTTCGGGTTCTCGACTGGCGCAAAGGCGATGAACACGGCATTTTCAACCGAGCCTCCCGACACGCTTTGGGTGGATGTGCCTGTTTTGCGCGCCACATTAAAAGGCAGCTCCTCGATCCCTTCAGCCCCGCTTTTCATCCCGTGGATGATGGTGTTCCAATGCTCTTTGGCAAATTCGGCGGAGAAGTCCTCCAATACTTCCGGCTCTATTTTTCTAACCAGCTGGCCTTGGTAGTCGCGAATTTCATCTACGAAAAGCGGCTTCATCCGCTTTCCCCGACTAGCCAACGTAGCTGTGTACTGAGCGAGCTGCAAGGTTGTCGTTTTCTCGTTTTGCCCCCAGGAGGCGTAAACCATCGCAGATTGATAACTGTCTTTCACAGCATTTTTGATAAAATCGTTAGAGCCTGCAAGCTCGCCCGGTAAGCCGCTGCCTGTTTTGACGCCCATGCCGAATTTCGCCATGTATTCCGCCCATTTGGCCGTCACTTCCGGATTCTCCCTGCCGTATTTGGCCCAGAAAGGAATCCCGACTTTTTCAGACATAAACGTGTTTGAGGAATGTTCAATCGCCCCTGCAGCATCCATCGCCCCGTAAGCCGCTTTTCCCGAATTGGTGATAGTGCTGTTGCCGCCTTTACCAAAACTGAACGACCCCGTATCGTTATAAACATAACCGTTCCCGCTGAAAAAATTCTCCTTAAGCCCTATCAACACGGACATAGGCTTAATCGTCGAACCCATGAACACAATCGATGATGGATGTTTCGCATTTTCTTTCTCGTCAGGATACTTGGCTTTTGCTGTGCGAATGCTGCCATTAGGAATAAAGGATTCGATTTCTTTGTAGACGCTTGCCGACATGCCACCGGTCCACGCATTTGCATCATAATCCGGATAGTTCGCCATCGTAACGACCCGTCCTGTATCCACTTCCATAGCCACTGCAAACCCGGAGGCTGCCTGCATACCAACACTCATGTACAAATCATTGGCGTGCGACGGGCTGCGCAAGTAGCGAATATGCTCCTCCAGCATACGTTCTGTCGCTTTTTGGATATCTTTATGTATGCTCAAATATAAATTATTTCCTTTGACGGGAGCCGTGACATCGGCTCTCCCAATGATTTTGTTAACGGCGTCCACGGGGTATGTCTTCCTGCCGTTTCTGCCGCGCAGCTCATCCTGATACATGCGTTCAATGCCATCAAAACCCACATTTTCCGAGCTCAAATATTCCTGAACCATAGGGCTGTCTTTGTAGATTTCTTTGGCTGTAGGAGAGGTAAAAGAGTTCGTATATCCCACTAAATGCGTGGCAATGGTCGTGTTGCCGTCATCATCCAGTTCATAGGTGCGGATGCTTTCCTCCGTTACGTCCAACCATTTAAATTCATCCCGATGTTCTAAAAGGTAGGCGATCTCTTCGCTGGACAAATCCGCCTTAATTCTTCGCGGAACCCAGTAATAACTTGGTTTCTTAATTTCAGCCTTGTGGTAGTCGTAGCCGATGTCCATGGCTAAAATGATTTCTTCGGGCGTCGGACTTTTCGAGTTTGGTTTGGCATACTTGTCGAAAACATCCGCTTTCAACCGATCCGCAATAGCAATTAACTCATCTAACTTTTGCGCGCTGGGATCAATTCGAAAAAATAAAGATTGCATGGGAATGGTATACGCAAGCGGAGATTTCGAGGAGTCATAGATGTTGCCGCGAATGGGAGCAATTTGTATCGTTTGTGTGCCGTTTCTATTCTCTGCGGCTTTATGTATTTTCGTTTCAACAAACTGCAGCATAGCCAATCGCACGATCAGGATGGAAAATAAGACAAAGGTTACAAAGAAAAAAAGATTGATCCGCAGCGAAAAATGTCTCTTTTGAGCAAGCTCTTTTTTCCTCGGATCATCTGCGATCGGCGACTTCATCACTGTATAGCCCCCTTCTGTGTCAGGATGTATCCTGAAACAGACGCAGCGACCCGGCAATAAGTTCACTAAAATTTGGAAAACTTGACTTACTTCCCAAGACAAGTCCACAAAAAACCTTCAGACCCACTTATCAAGTGGATTTGAAGGTTTTTTACTCGTTTCTGCCTCTACCAAGGCCTCTTCCCGCCGCCAAGCTTGGTCAATATGCCTTCATTGGCTGCATCGTAAGCCTGAAAGATTTTTGCCGCAATCGGGGATGCGCCATAACGTCCGTAGCCGCCTTCCGGCACGACGACCGCCACAGCAAGCTTCGGATTCTCGACCGGCGCGAAGGCGATGAATACGGCGTTATCGATCGTTCCGCCTGAAACGGCTTGTGTCGAAGTCCCTGTCTTCCGAGCCACGTTATAGGGCAGCTCCTCAATGCCTTCCGCGCCACTCTTCATCCCATGGATGATGGTGTTCCAATCCCCTTTGGCGAACAGAGCCGTATTATCTTCCAGCACTTCGGGTTCTACCTTTTTGACTAGTTCACCTTCAAAGCTTCGAATCTCGTCAACGAACAACGGCTTCATCCGTTTGCCGCGGCTGCCTAGAGTTGCGGCGAACTGCGCGAGCTGCAGCGTCGTTGTTTTCTCATTCTGCCCCCATGAAGCATAAACCATGGCAGATTGATAACTGTCTTTTTTGGCGTTTTTGGCAAAGTCATTCGAACCGGCAATTTCACCGGGCAAGCCGCTCCCCGTCTTGACGCCTAAGCCGAACTTCGCCAAATATTCCGCCCATTTGTCTGTTACAGCAGGATTTTCCCCGCCGTATTTCTGATAAAACGGAATGCCGACTTTGGCCGACATGTACGTATTGGACGAGTGTTCGATGGAGCTGGAGGCATCCAAATTCCCATACGCCGTTCTCCCTGAGTTCGAAATCGAACTTGTCGAATTCGCTTTACCAAACGTGAAGGTACCTGAATCGTAATAGTACTGATTGGAAGGAGTAATCAACTTCTCCGTTAAACCAATCAGGACGGACAATGGTTTGATCGTGGAACCCATGAAAACGATGGAAGACGGATGTTTCGGACGCTCTTTATCTGTGTATTTCGGGTACGCGGTTGTAATCGAACCATTCGCAATATAGGAGCCAACTTCGTCTAATGTTGCTTGCGAAATTCCGCCCGTCCATTCATTCGAATTGTAGTCCGGGTAGTTAGCCATCGTAACGACGCGCCCCGTGTCTACTTCCATTGCTACCGCATAACCGGCCTGCGCATTCGCCCCGTATTTGATAAAGGCATCATTCCGCGCGTACGGTGTATGCAGAAAAGCAATCTGATCGGCGATCGCCTTCTCCGCCGTTTTTTGAATATCTTTGTTGATCGACAGATACAAATTGTTCCCTTTGGTTGGCTTCGTTACCGTCGCGCGCCCGATAATTTTCATGGCCGCATTAACGGGGTAAATTTTATAACCATTTTTCCCGCGAAGCTCATCTTGGTACATCCTCTCGATGCCATCGAAGCCGACATTTTCGGTATCGAGATACTCTTTACTGTTTTCATTATCTTGGTACATCTCTTTGGCCTTTTCCGTGGAATAGCTTTTGAGGTAACCAATCAATTGCGGAGCGATGGTCGACGGCGATCCATCCGTATCCATGTCGTCCAATTCGTAAGTACGGATGCTTTCTTCTGTCACTTCCAGCCACTTGAATTCATCCCGGTGCTCTAATAAATAGGCGATTTCTTCTTTGGACAAATCTGTTTTGATTTTACGTGGAACCCAATAATAACTCGGATCCTTCACTTTGTTTTTATTGATGTCATAACCCAAATCCATGGCAAGCACGATATCCGCAGGCTCCAGCTTCTTGGAATCCGGTTTGCCGTATTTATCAAAAACGTCTGTCTTCAGCTTGTTCGCCATGCGAATGACTTCATCTTTATCCTGCTGAGAGGGCTCGATTCGGAAAAATAAGGACTGCACTGGAATGGTATAGGCAAGAGGTGATTTCGTAGAATCATAAATGTTGCCGCGGATGGGTGCAATTTTATTCGTCTGATTCGTGTTCGTATTCTCTGCTGCCTTCAAATCTTTGGCTTGCACGAATTGTAAAATGGCCAAACGCACGATAAGTACGGAAAACAATAAGAACGTTATAAAGAAAAAGATATTGATCCGAAACGAAAAATGCCGTTTCTTCGTGATTTCTTTTTTCTTTGGATCATCCATTATGGATGGTTTCATCACACTCAGATCCTTTCTTACACAATAGCTTGCTGATCATCAAAAAGCTCTAGCAGGGATCGGATACCCTCCCCGGTATGATAGTCGTAACGGATGATGCGAACCGCATCGATGCCGACTTGATTCGGCGCCCACACATCGTTCGTTTCGTGATCACCAATATAAAGGACATCCTTGGCCTCTACACCCGCACGCTCCAGGGCAAGTTGGAAAATCGCCGGATCCGGCTTCTCAAGACCAACCTCTGTCGACACGAGGACAGGATCAAAATAGTGCAGAATTCCTTTATCCTCTAAAATAGCTTTCAATGTCGGTGCAAAATTGCTAATAATTCCTATTCTAAAGCCCTGGGCTTGAAGGCGCTCGAGAAAAGGCTTAACATCATCAAACAATTCATAATACTCTGGTGCGGTATAAATGTCGTACAGCTCGTGGCAGCAGTTGAAAATCTCTTCCTCTGTCCATTCCTCATGGATACCCAGCTTATGCAGCACATATTTATATAGGTTGACCCAGAATTCACGATCTGACTCCGGAGAACATACAATAAAGTTATCTTGCTTGTTCACATAATAAAATAGACGGAAAGCCTCCGTAAACAGTTCACTAATATGATCCTCATCCCGCTCCACAGCGCGCAATTGCAGGTACTGTTTCAAAATGGTCTGGGCGGCAGGAATCGTTAATAATGTGTCCCCGGCATCTAAGTAAATCATTGGATATTCCTGAATGGATTTAGACATACAAACTCCTTCATGTTCTCAAAAATAGCACTTTTAATAGTTTACCACATTTACGAATGGATGAGAAAAACCACAAAAAAGCCTCCTCCCGGATGTCCGTGAGAAGGCGGTTTACTTCCTTTTGTTAATCTTAAATAGGATTAAACATCTCTAATATGCGTTTGGTCAAAATTCGGCGGATTGAACCAGTTACCCCCACTGGCCACCCAAGTGGAATCCAGAGGCACCCAAATTTTGGACTCTTTCAGATACACCTCGTTCCAAGCATGAGGTCCATAGCTGCCCTGCCCGTCATAGCCAAGGCCCGTTACGACTTTCACATCCAGACCTACAGCCCTTGCCATTTGAGCGTATAATCTTGAGTAATCGATACACACGCCTTCCTTGGTGTTGAACGTATCTTCCGGTGTCTGTTCCTTCCAGATGCGCTGTTCTTCATACAGCTTCACTTTATCCCAATCGTAGTGGACTCGGGTGCCCACCCATTGGTACAGCAGCTTCGCCTTCTCTTCGTCCGTGGTTCCGCTGGCGGTGACTTCTTTGGCCTCATCTACGATGTTGCCTGGGACTTTCGCATCCAGAACTTCATATTTCCGCTGTAAAATATTCGTAAATTCCTGCTCCACCGCCCGGGTAAATACCGGCACCTTATCGGCGATGAAATCCCCGGTGAAGGGAGAAATGACTTCCTTCGCCCCTTTTTGATACATCTGAGAAGACTCGATATAGGGGGTTACCATCGAATGCGGGAATAGAGTTACATAAATGAACAAAACGGCAATAAGAATGAGCGCACGAGCAAAACCGGCCACAGAGCCGATGGCGCCCCCGGAAATCGAGGAAATAAACGAATGGCTGCGTTCCCGATAAGGGTCACGATGAACCAGCCGTGGTCCGATGAGCGGATCAATCAGCAGGTTCAGGAGCTGCTTCACAATCATATAGCCGAGCAAAAACAATACGCCGAAACGCAGTAACGGGAAATCACGAATGCTTGTCAAAGCCGTATAGTACGCTTGTTTGAGAGCGCTAATCTCTACGGATGGCACCTGCAGATTCTGGCCCTTCAGCCAGGTTTGAAGCAAAGGGGATACGAGCTGCACACCTTTCCACGCAACGAACATGGACAAGATGACGACGACCGCTTCCACGAGCATGGAGAGCAGATGTTTGGCAGACCCGGACCCGCCCCGGAAAAAGCCCTGAAGGACAGAGCCCGCGAAAGTGAGCACAATCACAATGGATATGAAGTTTATGGAATTGGCTTTGAACCAGCTAATATCCGCCATGAGCGCTCACCATCCTTACTAATTTTTCAGCTATCCTGCGTTTTTCTTCGCCTGCTCAATGAAAGCATTCACTGCCGCATTCGCATTCATTTTAAAAGTTTTGCCTAGGAAAGTAACCTGCACTTCATCGCTTCCAGCTTTACCTTCAACTTTCAGACTCTTCGTTGAAACGATAAAAGAACCGTCTGGATTTGCTTTGAATTGCGCTTCCTTGGCTTCCGAAGTTAACGCATTGATCGCTTTATCTTTGACCTCATCGCCAACCTGGGATACGACGCTTGTCCCAATATCCTTTATTTTATCCTTATAACTTGCTCCATAAACGACGAGAGCACCAACTACGACAAGGACAACAATCCATTTAACGACCGTTTTTACAATCCCGATAACAATAAATAAAACAATAATAGCAGCAACTAGTAAATACCAACGATCCTGTGCAAATGAAATCCACTGATCCAAAAGAACCCCTCCTGTTTATCCAAAAGTCCATCCCTATCATACTACAGGGAATCCTTAGTCTTCATCCCTTTTTTTCTTTAACTGCGCCAGTTTTCGCTGAATTTCATCCGTTTGATCCACGCTACCTCTCGTTTTGCGAAAGGACTGCCGGAGCCGGAATACTAGAAATACGGCGACGCAAGCAAGTAAAAGAATCACATAAGCATCCATAACTTCCTCCATCCCAATTGTGTCAATTATACGGAAAGGTCATATCCATCGGACGAGCGGCGTACATCTTAAGAAAGAGACAAGTCTAAACAAGGTGGTGAGCACATGCGAACAGCCCTTTGGCTGTACTTATTTATGTTTGTGGCTTTTTTTGATTTGCACGCACAGTACCCGATTCTGTCACCTTTCGCCTTATCCTTAGGGGCCGCTCCTTCCTTCATAGGGCTAATCATGGGCGTATACTCGATCACGCACTTGCCTGGCAATCTCATCGCTGGCTATGGCGTGGACAAATACGGCAGCAAATTTTTCATTGTCTTTAGCCTGATTGTAGCAGGGATCATCTTACTTTTTCAATCGAATGTAAAAGATCCATGGCACCTGCTCTACATTCGTTCCATAAGCGGCTTTGTGCTTGCCTTCTTATCTCCGGCCTGCTTGTCACTGCTGGCACGCATCGCCAAAGACCGCATCCAACAGAGTAAGCTGATGGCGGGGAACGGCCTGATCCACACGTTAGCTTCCGTGGTTTCTCCTGCTGCTGGAGCCATCCTGGTTGCCAAAATCGGTTTTACAACCGCTTTTTCCGTGTTGGGCTGGATTCTGATCATAACGGGATTCCTCGCAATCTTTGGCGTCAAAGAGAAACAGCTGCTGAGCCAATCCGCCGGCAAACTTCCAGTTTTGGATCATCACGGCCACGGAATGCCGGATGAAGATGCCAACTTTCCTGTCGGCGCGTCCGTTCCTTGGCTATTTTTTCTTATTCCAATGGCGCTTTCCTGCTCTCAAGGCATTTTATTCTTTGAACTGCCGCTGATGGAATCCGCTAGAGAATCCATTCTCACCTCCGGCGTATTTTTTACATTAATCAGCTTGGGCGCTCTGCTAAGTATCTCATTCTGGTTCCTTAACAAAGTATCGCCATTCATCCGGACTGTCTGTGGAAGCTTGTCATTAGCTGTAGTTTTCTTCGGCTTAGCTATTCAGTGGGCTATCCCTTTACCTGTTTCCCTCTTCCTGATCGGAATGGCCAAAGGTGTCATTTATCCTGCATTAGCTGCCTTGCTTGCCAGCATTACCAGCAGCAGCCGTTATGGCCGCGTCTTTTCTTTGCTTTCGATCTCTTATTCCGTTGGCGCCTTCATCGGCCCTATGATGGCGGGGCAGCTTCGCGACCATATTTCCTCTTATTTCATCGCCTTCTTCATTCTCATGCTGGCACTTTCGCTTTTACCCTTGCGATCATTTAAAGCGCCAGTTACGACATAACGCTTCCTGTTCATGGCGGCTTGACCTGTGCAAGCCGTCTTTGCGCTGTCAATCTCTGTCATTTCCCGGGAAATGGCAGCGTATTATTTATGCAAACGTCGAATGGAATCCTTGGATCACTGCCAAAAACGGGTTATACTACAAAAAAACCAGATGGAGGATAACCCATGTCGATCACAATCATTGTCGAAGGCAAAAACGACAAAAGCCGCTTAAAGCGCGTCGTTGACGATAGCGTCCAGATCCTTTGCACCTTCGGAACACCTAGCTCGCAAACCTTGGAGGAACTACGAAAAAAAGCCGGAGACAAGCAAGTTTATTTGTTTACGGACAATGACTCTTCGGGTAAAAAAATACGTTTCCTGCTGCGGGATACGTTCCCGGATGCCGAGCAAATCTATACGCGCAAAGGGTATGCGGGTGTCGAAGGAACACCTGAAGAATACCTGATTCAGCAATTAGAAAAAGCAGGCCTGGAGGAGTATATTATCTACCCTTCACCAGATCCTGCTTTTGAATAGTTGATGCCGTTAACTTATTTCTCTTTGGACAAGGTCACCACATCTTTGACAATATGGTCCGCATCGAGTTCCGGATTGCTTGCATCGTAATAATTGCGCAATTTCCCTTTTTTATCAACAAGTAAAATAGCATTGGAGTGAGAGAAGTTTCCGTCCTTCTCCTTAATGACCATGATGCCGAAGTCCTCAGCCAGCTTGTGGGTCTTAGCCTCTTCTCCACGGAGGAACATCCATCCGCTTGGATCAGGTTTGGACTCAAACTTGCTTCCGAACTCCTTCAGAACAGCCGGTGTATCCCGGTTCGGATCGACGGTGATCGAGATAATTTCGGATTTTGTGCCGAACAGCTCTTTTTTCTTCAGGGCATCCTGGACTTGCGTCAGCAGGAAAGTTGTCGGCATGCAAACGTCCGGGCAAAAAGAATAGAAGAAATAAACGAGCCTTACTTTGCCATCCGTATCAGCTGAAGCAACGGTTTTCCCATCCAGGTCTTGCAATTGAAAAGAAGGAGATTGCTTCATCGCCGTCAAGCGTTGATCCGGTTCGCTGCTGTTCACCCACAGCTTATAGGCAAAAGAAGCAATCATCGCAATCAAGATAGCGCCAAGCGCCAGCTTGAACCAATTTTTTTCAAAAAATGTACTCATTCTTGTCATCCGTCCTTCACTAGCTAATCTTTACCGTATCAATGACCATGAGGATCGATAAAAGTGTTAGATACATAATCGAGAAAAGAAACATGCGTTTCGCCCATACAACTTCAGCTTCACCTGTTGCTTTGAACCCCTTCACGCTCATGAACACCCAGATTAATCCGAGAATCGTGGAGCCAATTAAGAAGAGGTATCCTTCATATCCGTAAGCGGTCAACATAACGGTAACCGGAACAAGCAGGACCACATAACGGACCATGGAAATCTTGGTCACGTAAGATCCTTTGACGACCGGTAAAAGCGGGAATCCAGCAGCCCGATATTCTTCCATGCGGCGAATGCCCAGCGCCCAGAAATGCGGAGGCTGCCATAGAAATAAAAAGAGGAACACCAGGATAGCACCTAAATCAACCGTACCGCTAACTGCGCAGTAGCCGATGACCGGTGGCGTCGCACCAGAGAATGCGCCTACAAACGTGCTCCAGACGGAGGTTCTTTTGAACCATGCGGTGTAGAGCCAGACATACAGGAACAAGCCGATTAACCCGATCAACGTTGCCAGTGGGGATGCCGCTCCAAAGTAGAGGACAGCCAGTCCGATCGTTCCCAGAATTATGCCGTACCATAACACGACATTGGGTCCGAGTCGTCCACTTGGCAGCGCTCTGTTCTGCGTCCGCTCCATTTTGGCGTCCATTTCACGGTCCAAGTAGTTGTTCAGCACCGTACCGCCAGCCATAACTAGAGCCGTTCCGAGCATGGTAAAAAATAAATGGGCCCAACTTACGTCCCAGCGAGCGGCCATCCAATATCCGGCGAAAGCCGTCATTAGGTTGGAATAAATAATCCCTGGCTTCACCAAGCGATAAAAATCCTTTAACGTCACAGGCTCTGCAGATGTTGACTTATTAACCGCATCTATGGCTTCGTTCCGAGCGGAACCTGGTGTCGAATCGTTAGAAACGCTTTCGTAACTAGCTTGATTTTCCACATCTTGCCCTCCTCTATATCGAACTTCCGAGCTCATTCAATTATAATCTTATTTATCATACCAACCCCTACACGGTTTGACAATGAAGTGGGGGCAGTTGTCATGATATTGTCGATTCTCCTTCCAGTATGCGTGTAAATTAAACTTACCATTCTCTCCCAATGGAAAAAAGACCGCATTCTCGGTCATACCAAGCCATTCCGTTGTGTAAAACTCCAGTTCCCCCGCCAACGAGCACAGGTGCCGCCACATCGCGCGGTAGTGAAAAGTGGCTTCGTCATCCTTATGAGACGAGCGCTTGTTAAGAGCCTGATTGGAGCGCCACTAAAAACTTTGCGTTACTGAGACACTTGGCGGAGGTAACCTCATACCATACACCTTTGGAGAACTACAGGCCACTATTCTAGCAAATTCAGCCCGTTCCGCTTTCGAGCGGAACAACAGGGCCTTATTTGACCGCCTAATTCCGTTTTCTTTAAGAAAACGGACAAATAGCGGCCCACAGTTCCCCTCCGCACGAAAAAGAGCCTATTTCGCTGAAATAGTGGCCTGTAGTTCCCCTGGCAGGGAGAAGCCGCCTAAAGGATAGTTGCAAACCCCAAAGACATATAAATCCCAGCACGTCAAAAAAGGAGCCCTCAGGGCTCCTACCGACCTATTTATTAACCATTAATGGGGTTAAAGCAAGCAAGCTGCGGCGTAATTCCTGCCAGGCTTGAGCAAGGGCATGCTGCAATTGCCAGGCATGCCGCCCCATGACCGTGACAATGATCCCGTGTTTATACGTGAGGCTGGCACCGACACGTACTTGTTTAATGCCATTCATCTTCTCCAGGCAAGCCAGCAGGCCATCCAGGTGCTTCTGCCCAAGCTGATCCGAGAAGATATACAAATTCCCAAGATGCGTTTCCTGCTCCCAACTCCCAGGGGCTGTGAGCTGCATATGTCCGGGCTCGATTCTCTGGTTCTGATAATAAATCAGTTCCGTGCCGTACCAAACTTTCATTCGATTGGTATAACGCGAGTACTGAAAAATCTCTCCCCTCTGCGTTCGTCCCGGGCAGAGCACATCAGAGAATATGCACGCAGCTCCTGGAGCAAGATGCACCTCCGTTTCGGAGAATAGTTGTGCATCTCTGTAAAGCATAAGCGGCTCGGGGATGTACTCCAGCAGCGCTCCAGACGCCACATGCAGCGACTGGCGCTGCGTGCTTCCTTGCTCCCCCAGGGAAGGATGAACCTTCGTGAACGACTGGTTCGTTAGAAAAACACGTGCGCCCTCTTCAAGGCGCACGTTGATTTCGTAATGATCCCCTGACATCAGTCCCGGGGAGCAGTCCATCATATAAACGCCCAGTTGTTCCACGGGCTGCTCTCCGGTGAACGTATCGTTCTCATAACGGAACGTTTTGGCGATTTTGAGCGGGGAGGCGTGATATTTGTGAACCAGCTGCGTGAAGCCGCTGCGTACCGCAAATGCTGCCTGGATCTCCCCGGTCACCTTAGGCATGGCTGAACTCCTGCTCCACCCATGTCACAATATCATCAAGACCTGTGCCGCCCATCAGGTTGGAGAAAATATACGGACGGTCGCCGCGCATTTTCTTCGTATCCGAGTCCATGACGTCCAGGCTGGCGCCGACATACGGAGCCAAATCGATTTTGTTGATGATGAGCATATCGGATCTCATAATGCCAGGCCCGCCTTTGCGCGGAATTTTCTCCCCTTGCGCAACATCGATAATATAGATGAAGCGATCTACTAATTCCGGGCTAAAGGCTGCAGCCAAATTATCGCCGCCACTCTCGATGAATATGATATCGAGATGCTCAAAACGCTGCTCCAGCTCTTCAATCGCTTCGAAATTCATGGAAGCATCTTCACGAATCGCCGTATGTGGGCATCCTCCGGTCTCCACCCCGATAATGCGATCTTCGGGCAACGCCTCCGAACTGATCAGAATCCGAGCATCTTCCTTCGTATAGATATCATTCGTAATTACCGCAATACTGAAACGGTCGCCAAGTTTGCGTGCCAGACGCTCGACCAAAGCTGTTTTGCCGGAGCCGACAGGCCCGCCGATACCAATACGCATTGGACGGCTCCGATCGACAGCCGGTTTCTCCCATTGATGGTGATGATGATGACCTTGTCCTTGACACATAGTTATTCCTCCTTGAATTTGAATTAAGACATGAACAACCGCGAATAGAGGGTCTCGTGCTGCATCATCGCCAGATCAGCCGAGGGTGAATTTGTGTAGGCATCCATAGGATCTAAATGAGCTACGCGCTGCCACTGGCTTCCGATCAACGGAATTACCTTGGCGAGCAGCATTTGGCCTTGCGTTTGCCCCATGGACATAAGCCTGAGAGCACTGTTGATACACGTCATTACACAGCTGTACAGGTATCCCTCCACCGCTTGATCCAGCGGAACGCCGAGGTGATAGCTCACCCATCCATGTACCATCGGATGATTGGCACTGCAGCGCCCGTCCTTCACGGCTTCGTCTAATGACTTCCAATCCAGTCCGGGATACATAGCCCGGGATAACTGCAGCAGTCTGCGTCCCATCTTCTGAACGCCGCTTCTCGCCTCACTGGATACCCGCTGCACATGCAGCATGTGGTCTATTGCCCAAAGCTGATCCCACTCCCCTCGGGGAATATGGGTGTAGGCTGCTTTGATCACCATTGCATCAGACGATGACCAGCTGTGGAGGAGCATGGTATTAATGTAAACCTCAAGCTCATCGACGGTTTCCAGACGCCCTTGCTGAACCAACGTTTCCAAGCCGAAGGAATGTGAAAATCCCCCAATCGGCAATGCTGAATCTAGAAGCTGCTGATAGGCAAGCCAGTGAAACTTTGGGGCTGCTGCTTCTTGCTGAGTGTCCGCTGCCCGCTGTGTCTCATCCATGAGCATCACCTACATTTTTTTAAAATAGGAAATATAATTGCGCCATCGGAAGCTTCGTCGCCGGCTCACAGGTGATGGCTTCGCCATCCACTTTGACTTCATAAGTCTCCGGGTTCACTTCTATGGAAGGCGTCTCGTTGTTATGAATCATGTCTTTCTTCGAAATTTCGCGACAGCCCTTCACAGGCTCAACCCGCTTCTGTAGACCGAGTCTCTGCGCGATGCCATTGTCATAAGCTGTTTGAGAAACGAACGTCATCGAGCTTTGGGTCAAAGCTTTGCCGAAAGCCGCAAACATCGGCCTTCCGAACACAGGCTGCGGTGTTGGAATGGACGCATTGGGATCTCCCATTTGCGCGTAGGCAATGCTGCCGCCTTTGAGCACCAAATCGGGTTTAACCCCGAAGAACATCGGGCTCCAAACCACTAGATCCGCAAATTTGCCTGGCTCGATGGAACCAACCAAATGCGAAACGCCATGCGTAATCGCAGGGTTAATCGTATACTTGGCAATGTATCGCTTGATGCGGAAATTGTCGCCTTCCTCCGTATCCGGAGCGAGCGGTCCCCGCTGTTTCTTCATCTTATCCGCCGTTTGCCAGGTGCGGATGATGACCTCGCCAACCCGGCCCATCGCCTGCGAATCCGAGCTCAGCATGCTGAACACTCCGAGATCATGCAGAATATCCTCGGCAGCGATCGTTTCCGGGCGAATCCGCGAATCGGCAAATGCCACATCCTCAGGAATCCGGCTGTCCAAATGATGACAAACCATGAGCATATCCAAATGCTCTTCAATCGTATTAATCGTGTAAGGGCGTGTCGGATTGGTCGAAGACGGCAGTATATTCAGCTCAGCAGCAGCCCGGATAATATCCGGCGCATGCCCTCCGCCTGCTCCTTCCGTATGATACGTGTGGATGGTACGGCCTTTGATAGCCGCCAGCGTATCCTCCAAAAATCCCGCTTCATTTAATGTATCCGTATGAATGGCGACCTGGACGTCATATTGATCGGCTGCCTTCAGGCACGTGTCAATCGCTGCCGGTGTCGTTCCCCAATCTTCATGCAGCTTCAAACCGATGGCGCCCGCTTCAATTTGTTCAATTAATGGCGCCAAGAACGAGGAATTTCCCTTCCCTGTGAATCCCAAGTTCATCGGGAACGCTTCAGCAGCTTCCAGCATCCGCTGCATATGCCAGGCGCCGGGCGTGCAGGTTGTTGCATTCGTGCCGGTCGCCGGTCCTGTGCCGCCGCCGATCATCGTCGTCACGCCGGAGGACAGCGCCGTTTCGATCTGCTGAGGGCATATATAATGAATGTGAGCATCAATGCCTCCAGCCGTCACGATTTTACCTTCGCCAGCAATGACCTCCGTGCTTGCTCCGGCAATCAGATTCGGGTGCACACCATCCATAATATCGGGGTTGCCGGCTTTGCCAATTCCGACGATATGTCCATCTTTGATTCCGATATCACCTTTCACAATGCCCCAATGATCGATAACGACAGCGTTCGTGATCAGCGTGTCAAGCACGCCTTGATCCCGGGTGGCGCCACTGGACTGTCCCATGCCGTCCCGGATGACTTTCCCACCCCCAAATTTGCATTCGTCCCCATAAACAGTGTAATCATGTTCAATTTGCGCCCATAATTCCGTATCCGCCAACCGAATAGCATCGCCGGTCGTAGGCCCGAACATCAACGCATAGCTCTTACGATCTATTTGACTCACACGCTTTTCCCCTCCCATGCCTGCCATCTTGCCCTCGTCTCAGCGGACATCTGGTCCTTAACCGCCAACCCTTCGCTCAAGTTATTTAGCCCATAGGACAATTTGGCTCCGCCCAACTCGACAAGCTGAATCGGTTTTTGCTCGCCAGGCTCGAACCGGACGGCCGTCCCCGCTGGAATATCCAGATGCATGCCAAAGGCCAGTTCTCTGGGAAACGCCAATGCTCGATTCACTTCAAAAAAGTGATAGTGGGAGCCCACCTGAATAGGCCGATCTCCTGTGTTCGTGACGATGATTTCGACGGTTTGTCTGCCTTTATTCATTTCTATAACGCCCTTGTTAATGCGATATTCTCCCGGAACCATCTTCTCGCCCCTTTCGATCGAATCATTCATTTCATTAGGTAATGGGTTGGTGAACCGTCACCAGCTTCGTACCATCGGGAAATGTAGCTTCTACCTGTACGTCATGAATCATCTGAGGAACACCTTCCATAACTTGCTCTGCTTTCAAAATGGTCGTACCGAACGCCATCAGCTCGGCAACCGTCATGCCATCTCTGGCGCCTTCCATAATTTCAGATGTAATAAGTGCAATACTTTCGGGATAATTCAGCTTTACGCCTCTAGCCAGTCGCCGCCTTGCTAAGTCTGCAGCTACCGTTATGAGGAGCTTTTCTTTCTCACGTTCGGTTAAATGCACATCATCACCTCTTCAAAAACCGAATAATGGGATTCTTTTACACTTATTATATTCGGATATTTCATGCTTGTAAATCTTCAATGTCATATTAATTAACATAAAACACGTGATTATTCTAATTATTTTCCATATTTTATATTTCAAGCACAAAGAATTTGCATTTCATTGTGCATGAATCACAAAACGAAAACCAATTTATGTTATGAATATTGACATTAACCTTTTGCCCACTTTATCATAAGCCTTGTAATCCAAATCTTGTAAGTAAGGGAGTGGGACGAATCATGAGAGAGATAAGAAACAAGGGGAAGCTCACCGTCGCTTTAAGCATGGCATTGATGTTGGTCGCAACGGGCTGTGCAAAGTCGGAGCCTACTGCAACCACCGCAGCAACGAAGGCGGCAGAAGTCAAAACGGAAACGAAAGACGAGACTGTACCTGTTGGTATTCTTCACTCTCTGACGGGCACGATGTCCATTAGTGAAGTATCTGTACGAGATGCGGAGTTAATGGCGATTGATGAAATTAATGCAGCTGGGGGACTCTTAGGCAAAAAACTAAAGCCCGTCATTGAAGACGGCGCATCCGATTGGCCTACTTTTGCAGAGAAAACTAAGAAGTTACTGCAGAAGGACAGTGTTGTGACAATTTTCGGTTGCTGGACGTCAGCCAGCCGTAAAGCGGTCCTTCCGGTCGTCGAGCAAAACAAAGGATTATTGTGGTATCCGGTTCAGTATGAAGGCGTAGAATCCTCACCGAACATTTTCTATGTCGGCGCAACAACGAACCAACAAATTATCCCCGCTGTAACCTGGCTCCTCCAAAACAAAGGCAAGAAGTTCTACCTCCTCGGTTCTGACTATGTTTTCCCAAGAACAGCCAACAAAATTATTAAAGAGCAGCTGAAAGCCGAAGGCGGCACCCTTGTCGCTGAAGAGTATACGCCGCTTGGCCACACGGATTACAACACAATTATTAGCAAAATCAAAAAAGAGAAGCCGGATGTTGTTTTCAATACGCTCAATGGCGATAGTAACGTAGCTTTCTTCAAGCAATTGAAAGACGCTGGCATTACGGCCAAAGACTTAACAACCATGTCGGTTAGTATCGCCGAGGAAGAAGTTCGCGGTATTGGAGCTTCTGTTCTGGATGGACACTATACAGCTTGGAATTACTACCAAACTACGGATACTCCGGAGAACAAAAAATTCGTTGAAGCCTACAAAGCGAAATACGGCAAAGACCGCGTAACGGATGATCCGATCGAAGCCGGTTACACCGCCGTTTACCTATGGGCAGAAGCCGTTAAAAAAGCAGGCTCTTTTGATGTAGAAAAAGTAAAAGCAGCGGCCAAAGGCATTGAGTGGTCATCACCGGAAGGCAAAGTTACCATCGATGGCGAAAATCAGCATATTTCCAAAACAGCGCGTATCGGCCAAATCGGCGCTGACGGGCTAATTAAAGAAGTATGGAATTCCGGTCAACCGCTGAAACCGGACCCTTTCCTCAAAACGTATCCATGGGGCGGCGAAGTAACGAAGAAATAAAGCTCACCGATAGGATTGCTCTTGAAACCAGGTCTGCCTGACGGCAGCCCTGGATTTCACTATTTTACTCGGGGTTCATTAAGGGGGAAGCATCGTCATGAGTTTGCTGCTGCTTCAATTATTCAACGGCCTAAGTCTCAGCTCCATCCTGCTCCTGATTGCTATTGGGCTTGCCATTACATTCGGACTTATGAATGTCATGAATATGGCTCACGGTGAGTTTATTATGATCGGAGCTTATATGGCCTATCTGGTCCAGCACGGGTTCCAGAAGTTCCTGCCCGCCTCAGCTTTCGGCTGGTATTTCGTCGTTTCACTCGGGGTCGCCTTCGCTGTAGCCTTCCTCGTCGGATGGCTGCTGGAGGTTTGCCTCATACGGTTCATGTACGGCAGGCCATTAGACAGCCTGCTTGCCACATGGGGCGTCAGCTTAGCCCTGCAGCAGGTGGCCCGATCCATATTCGGCGCGCCTAACGTCGCAGTGAAAGCCCCTGAGTGGTTGGAAGGAGGGCTGCGCCTTACAGCGGACCTCACGCTGCCTTACAAGCGCCTCTTCATTATTGCGCTGGTCGCGCTGTGTATCTTCGTTATCTATATGTACTTATATCACTCAGCAGGCGGCAGACGGATGAGAGCCGTGATGCAGAACCGCCAAATGGCTGCCTGCCTTGGCATTTCTACACGCAGAGTAGATGCGCAATCCTTCGCTTTTGGCTCAGGAATGGCCGGCATTGCCGGATGTGCACTAACCTTGGTCGGACCTATTGGACCAACGATCGGCACATATTACATCGTTGACGCCTTCATGGTTGTTGTGCTTGGCGGCATCGGGAAGCTGATTGGGACCGTCGCCGGAGCTTTGGGCATCGGCGTGTTCAATACCGCGCTCGAGTACACAACCAGCGCGACAATTGGCAAAGTACTTGTCTTCACACTGATCATCGCCTTCTTGCAATGGAAACCGATGGGACTTGTGACGATCCGTTCAAGATCCTTAGATTGAAGAAAGGATGTGGCATCTTCCATGCTTTTCGCCGGACAATCCAAGTTGAAACTGATGGTTTACACCGTTTTTTTAATCGTGTTGGCTTTTGCTCCACTGTATTTGTCTGATTTCCGCCTTTCGCTTCTCGGCAAGTTTCTCGCCTATGCCATTATTGCCATGGGAATTGATCTGATTTGGGGTTACACCGGCATCTTGAGTCTCGGACATGGCGTATACTTCGGGCTCGGCGCCTACTGTATGGCGATGCATCTAAAACTAGCCGCGAGTCCGGGAGAGCTGCCTGATTTCATGTCCTGGAGCGGTGTCGAAAGCTTGCCCTGGTTCTGGATTCCCTTCCATTCGGCAGGCGCGGCTTTTCTGCTAGCCCTCATCATTCCTATGATGGTCGCCTTCATTTTAGGTTATTTTACCTTTCGCAACCGGATTAAAGGCGCCTTTTTTTCCATCCTGTCGCAAGCTCTTGTCATTATTACAGTGACCTTATTCGTTGGCCAACAAGGATACACAGGGGGAACGAACGGGCTTACGAATTTCGACTCCTTTTTAGGCTTAAACCTGCAAGCAGAGTCAACAAAGTTGCTTTTCTTCTATCTCACCTTAGCTGTCGTTGCCATCGTGCTAATCCTATGCAGCCTGCTCGTCACCAGCCGTATGGGCAATATTCTGACCGCCATCCGTGATGGAGAAAATCGGGTTCGCTTCATCGGCTACAATCCGGTTACGTACAAAGTATTCATATACTGCACTTCTGCAGGATTGGCCGGACTCGCCGGCGTGCTCTTCGTACTTCAGGAAGGAATCATTTCCCCCGCTCAGATGGGGATTGTTCCCTCCATTGAAATGGTGTTATGGGTCGCTATTGGGGGACGTTCCACCATTGGAGGCGCTGTTCTGGGAGCTCTCGTGACCAACGCGGCCAAAACAACGTTCAGCGAAGCCTATCCCGCTTGGTGGCCCATCATGCTCGGCGCGATGTTCATTATTGTTGTGCTTTTACTCCCCAAAGGAATTGTCGGCACCATTACCCATTACACATCCAATTGGAAGAAGCCTGTGCTGCCTAAGCCGATTTCTTCCTCGCAAGAAGCCAGATAACCTGGCCCGTCATTTGTTTCATGAATAATAGAAGGAGGAACCTCCCATGCTCGGACAATTAGCAGAGCAACAACCTGTGCCTGTGCCTGGCGCAAAAATATTAAGCGTAAAAGGGCTCGAGGTCAGCTTCGACGGTTTTAAAGCCTTGCGCAATCTCGACTTTTCCTTGGAATACGGCGAGCTTCGCTTTCTCATCGGGCCCAACGGGGCCGGTAAAACAACGCTCCTGGATGTCATTTGCGGGAAAGTGAAACCTTCGTTAGGTGAAGTTTTTTTCAAAGACACCATTGATCTTGCCAAGCATCAAGAGCATCAAATTGCACAGCTCGGGATTGGACGCAAATTCCAAGCCCCCTCTGTCTTTTCAACCTTAACGGTATTTGAAAATCTAGCCTTATCCATGAAACAAAAGCGCGGACTTCTTAGCGCACTCTGGGCCAAAACGACCAGCGAACAGCGGGATCGCCTGCACCAAAGACTTGCTATGATCGGCCTGCAAAGCAAGGCCAAAGAACGCGCCGGCTCCCTTTCCCACGGGGAGAAGCAGTGGCTCGAAATCGGCATGCTGCTGATGCAGGAGCCTGATCTTCTGCTGCTCGATGAGCCGGCTGCCGGCATGACCGATAGCGAAACCGAGAAGACGGGCGAGCTGCTCCATGAAATCGCAGCGGATCAAACGATTATCGTGGTCGAGCATGACATGGCATTTGTTCGCCAATTTGCCAAAACGGTCACCGTGCTTCATGAAGGTACCGTCCTTCGCGAGGGCACGATGCAGGATATCCAGAATGACGATAGGGTTGCTGAGGTATATCTGGGAAGGAGAGTGGAGCGCGGTGCTTAATCTTCAAAACATCGAAACCGGTTATGGGGAAAGCATGGTCGTTCGCCAAGTAAACATGCTTGTGAAGCCTGGACAGATCGTTTGTCTGATGGGACGCAACGGCGTAGGCAAGTCAACGCTCATGAAAAGCATCATGGGTCTCGTTAAGCCCAAATCCGGTTCCATTCACTATAACGAGCGGGACATCACGACCCTTCCTCCAGATCAGCGCGCAAAATCGGGCATCGGTTATGTGCCGCAAGGCCGAGAAATCTTCCCTCAGTTATCGGTTGAGGAAAACTTGCTGCTCGGTCTCGAAGCCGCGACAGACGGGAGAAAGAAGCTGCCCGAGTCTCTCTTTGACACCTTCCCCGTTCTACGGCAAATGCTTCACCGCAAAGGGGGAGACCTCAGCGGCGGACAGCAGCAGCAGCTGGCAATCGCCCGTGCTCTGGCTGCCGGTCCGAAACTTCTGCTGCTGGATGAACCTATGGAGGGCATCCAACCTTCCATCGTGATGGAGATTGAGGCCATTATCGAATCCATTAAACGGAGAAGAGAGATAGCCGTCTTATTGGTCGAGCAAAGCTTGGAGTTCGCCACGAGCATCGCGGATTATTATTATGTCATAGACCGGGGGACGGTTGCCGCCGAAGGTCATGCCGAGCAGTTGAGCGAAGATCAAGTTCGAAAGCACTTAACCGTATGAATTCGTTCCTGAATGCTCACCCTACCAAAGGAAGCTGGATTACTTGACCTAACTTTAGGCATCAAGTACCATCCAGCTTCCTTTTTTCTTTTTTGAAAAGAAATTGAAATTATTGCCTAAAAACTGGACGGCACAAAATGGATAATGATAACATGTTACATATAGGATCGAATGTTGCGTCCGGCATATCGAGCACCGAGCCTTTTGAAGGAAAAGGAGGGGAACGTTTATGTCTAAAGTTTTAATTATTGAAGATGATCTTAGCATTGGTGAAATGATGTCCATTTATTTGTACGAAGAAGGTTATCAAGTCATGCGGGCGGAGAATGGCCGCCAAGGAGAAACCTTATTCAGGGATTTCAATCCTGATGTCATTGTTCTTGATATCATGCTGCCAGATGTTGACGGAATCCAGCTATGCACTTCCTTCCGAACAGCTTCGACTATACCCATTCTCATGGTTTCGGCCAAAAGTGAAGTTTCCGACCGAATCAAGGGTCTGCAAACGGGAGCAGATGATTACTTATGCAAGCCTTTCTCCATGAGAGAATTAGCTGCAAGGGTACAAGCCTTATTGCGCCGTTCGACCGCTTTTGCCCATGTCGCAGCTGCCGCAGCTGAGCCTTCAACCAATCAGATTGTCTACCTGGATCTCGAGAAACGGTGTCTTTTTGTACATAACAAATTAATTGAGACCACGTTCTCCGAATTCGAGATTATGAAGCTATTATGGCAAAATCAAGGCCGTGTTTACAGCCGCGAGGAGCTGCTCAACCGGGTACGCGGTTTCGATTCCTATGTTACCGAGCGCGCCATAGATGTACATATCGCAAACCTTCGCAAAAAAATAGAAACCGACCCGAAAGAACCGAAATATATTAAAACCGTCTGGGGTGTCGGATATAAATTTTTACTGAGTTAAGCTCCCTTTCGGAGCTTTTTTATTTTGCAGATGAACGGGGAAATCAGTCACCAAATAGGCGAATGCACAATATGATGAGGTGTATGCTTCACAAGAAGAAAGCTTCCACAAGGAAAGCTCCAAGGAGGATTTACAGTTATGTTGAATAACCCTTACAAAATTGGCAATCAGGCGCAAATGCCAACATTCAGCGGAACTCCATACCCAGCCTACCCGGTCCCAACAGCAATTACGAACAAAATGGTTCCTATGCAGCCTAGCGGCTCCACGCTGCCGTCTACAGGAACTGGCCTGCAAACCGGTGTAAACGTACCTGGCTTACCGATGGAAGAATCTTATATCGAGAATATTCTGCGGCTTAATCTTGGCAAAATGGCTACGCTCTACATGACATACGAAAATAACTCGCAATGGAATGCCAAAATTTTCAAAGGCAAGTTGGAAGCAGCAGGACGCGACCATATCATCATCAGCGATCCGGCTACAGGCATGCGCTACTTACTGCTTATGGTGAACCTGGACTACATTACATTCGACGAGGAATTAAATTACTACTATCCCTATGCCAACAGAAAATAATACGGATGCTACACCTTAATAAACCGCTAACCTTAACCAAGGCAGCGGTTTTCTTTTGTTATTCAATCGGGGCAAAATGCCACATATGCAGCTTGCTTAATCCGCCTTTGACCCACTTTTCCCACGCTGCCAGATTGTCCCGCCCTCCGCCTTGCTGCAATCGTTCTTCCTTCATCACGATATATTCATCTCTGCTCACTTCGCTCCAAATTTCTACAAAAAGTCCTGGCTGGTCCGTTCCCTCCAATACCTCCAAACGCCCTTCCCGCTTTTGCCACTCCTGCATATAGATGAGAAAAGAGTCCCGATATTCGGGATTTATGGCATACTCTACAAAAACTTTAGACATTTTTAGATCTCCCTCTGATTTATTTTTTACTCCAAAATGGTAAACTAATAAGAAGACGGAAAATGACCTTAGGAGGAGAAACCCACTTGGACACAGGAACACATCTTGTTATTGGCTTAGGGTTAGCAGGACTGTCGCAGATTGATCCCAGCGTTTCCGCGGATTCAGCCGCTACAACTGCTGTCTTCATCGGAACCGTTATCGGTTCACAGATTCCGGATGTGGACGGGCTGCTTCGTTTCAAGAACAACGCCACGTATATCCGCAATCATCGCGGTCGTTCCCACTCTTTGCCCGCTTTACTGATTTGGACGCTATTGATCACTAGTGCACTCGCTTTATTTTTTCACGGAGTCCCTCTGCTGCATCTAGGAATGTGGGTCGGGATCGCAGTTTGTTTTCACGTTTTCAGCGATTGTTTCAACACATATGGTACACAAGCCATTCGGCCATTTTCTGAAAAGTGGGTATCGTGGAACATCATCCATATCTTCGATCCCTTTATCTTTTCGAGCCACATAGCGGCTATCTTCATGTGGTCCTTCCACGTAGCTAGTCCAAGGCTTGTTTTCCCAACCTTATATGGCATCATCGCCCTTTACTACATTTGGCGCACGCTTGACCATTACATTGTAGAAAAAGGCCTTTACCGGAAGGATCCGACGTTCCAGCATGGCGATCAGTACACACTTATTGTAACATTCAACCTTTACGTCTGGAATGTCGTAAAAAGAAGAGCAGACGGTACTTTCCAGCTGGGCGAGCTGAAGAATTCCAAGCTCAAATGGTTGGATACCGTGAGATGTGAGGATCATCCAGCCGTCGAAGCTTCCAAGAAGCATGAAGACATTCAAGCTTTGTTGTATTTCTCATCGTTCACCTGCGCGGAAGTGAAAGAACATCGCTGGGGTTACGAAGTCAGATGGGCCGATGTGCGTTATCGCCACCGTAAACAATACCCGTTCGTAGGCGTCATCCATATGGACCACAATTTCAAAACGCTCGATTCTTACGTAGGCTGGGTCAACGACACCAGACTGGAGAAGAAACTTCGAGTCGATCTCTATTAAGCGAAGAGACGCGTGCCATGGCGCGTCTTTTTCTTTTCCGTGAAAAAAAGCCCAGAGGTTTTTTAGGCCTCTGAGCTTTTATATTACAATAATCGGGAAAACTAATAACGGGTTATCGCTTCTTAGCTGCGGAAGCCGGATTGGCCAGCCAACGTTTGCTCAGCGATTTGCACTAGACGACGAGTGATGTTACCCCCGATTGAACCTGCATCGCGAGTAGCCATATAGCCCATGTAACCATCTTGAGGAATTTGGATGCCCAGTTCTTGAGCTACCTCATATTTCAATTGATTTAGAGCTGCTGTAGCTTGTGGAACGGCCAAAGTGTTGCTGTTACGAGATTGTGCCATAAGGATCAGACTCCTTTCAGTCAGCTATGATCTTTGATGTATTTGCAAGCTTGCAAACATAGTATGTGGAGGAAATGAATTTATATGCACAGCGCTCAAAAAAGTTTAGAATAAGAAGACACTGTTTAAACTTCTAGAAAGTAGGTCACGTTCATGAGTAAACCGCTCGCGCTTTTATTCGCTATAATCGGCACGCTTCTGCTTGCCTCCATCTCCCTATTTATCGCACTCCGGCAGCCATGGATGATTCTTGTTTGCACGATCATCGCGTTAGGCTTTATCGGTTATGGCTTTGCCGTTAAGGCAAAGATTCGCAAGAGAAATTCCCGGCCGTAACCACGACGGCTGCACAAAAAAAGAGCTCAACAGCGATTAGCGCTGTTTGAGCTCTTTTCGTTTTCTTTTAGATGACTACGAAGCCCATCCGCTTCTTCACTTCAAGCAAGGTTTCGTTAGCGACTTCAGCAGCTTCTTCCGCACCTTTTTTCAAAATATCAAAAATCTCACCGGAACGGCGAATCTCCTGATAGCGCTGTTGAATCGGCTCAAGGACAGCCACGATTTGCTCCGCCAAATCCTTTTTGAACGGTCCGTAACCTTGGCCATCGTATCGGGCTTCAATCTCAGCTACACTCATCTCAGCAAAATGCGAGTAGATCGAGATCAGATTACTAACCTCCGGTTTATTCTGCGGATCGTATTTCACTTCACGGCCAGAATCTGTCACGGCACGGCTAAGTTTCTTACGGATGACAGACGGGTCGTCGAGCATGGCAATGTAGCTTCCAGCATTTGGACTGCTTTTGCTCATCTTCTTGGAAGCATCGTCCAAGGACATGATTCTTGCGCCAATCTCCGGCATATAAGGCTGCGGCATCACGAACATATCGCCAAAACGGTTGTTAAAGCGGTTAGCCAGATCGCGAGTAAGCTCCAAATGCTGCTTCTGATCGTCCCCAACCGGGATCAAATCGGCATTGTACAAGAGAATGTCTGCCGCCATAAGGGATGGATACGTAAAGAGGCCTGCGCCAACGGATTCCTTGCCTTCCGATTTATCTTTGAACTGCGTCATGCGCTCAAGCTCGCCCATGTGCGTCAGTGTGGTCATAATCCAGCCGAGCTCCGCATGTGCGTGAACATGGGATTGCAGGAAGATGGATGCCTTATTCGGATCCAGCCCCGCCGCAATATAAAGAGCAGCAATGGACTCCGTTTGTTCTTTCAGCGCTGCAGGATCCTGCGGCACCGTGATCGCGTGCATATCCACCACCATAAAATAACAACGGTGCAAATGCTGCAGCTTCACATAGTTGCGAAGAGCGCCAATATAATTTCCAATTGTCAGCTGGCCGCTGGATTGCATGCCTGATAATACTCGTTTCATTGTGAAATCCCTCCACATTCCTCATAGTTAAAAAAGACAACAAAAAGGCCTCTCCCCGCAAGGGACGAGAGACCGTGGTACCACCCTAATTTGTCCATGGATAAGCATAAATTGCCGCATAGACCTTCAGGCTCTTGTAACGGAGAGCAGCCGTTCGGCATACTTGTCAGATTCGGATGTTCTTCCGGCCTAGGTTCCGGTAACCTTCATCTGTGTTCAGCCTCAAGCTCAAGGATCCATTCGGTTTGCTCGTTACACCGGTTCGCACCAACCACCGGCTCTCTGAGTAACGGGATACAAACGTACTTGTTCCTGTCATCGCTTATTGATTTTATATAATTATACACCTTGACTTTCCATTGTCAACCAAGGTCTTTGTCCTATCTTTCCCGGCATGGACATAGGATAGATAACATACGATCCTATCATCAACGGGCAAAGGGGTGTCACTACATTGTCATCAACACTATACCGGTGGAGTCTTCCCATCTCCACGGTGATTTGCGCATGTCTTCTCATCCTCATTCTAACGACGAGAGAGCTTCCGCCAATGGCGCCGATCCTGAAAGATATCAAGCATGTATTTGCTGCTTTTATGGACATTTTCCTCGACGCCTTGCCTTTTATGTTCATGGGGGTCCTGCTCTCCACCGTCGTTGAAAACTTCATCCCGGAAGCGTTCATCCGGCGTATGACACCCAAGCACCCTCTTGGCGGCATCCTGTTTGCCTGTGTGCTGGGGATTATGTTCCCACTCTGCGAGTGCGGCATGATACCTTTCGTTCGCCGGCTTATGCGCAAAGGAATGCCTGTGTACATCGCCGTTATTTTCATACTCGTCGGACCGATTCTGAATCCGATCGTGTTCGCGTCTACCTTCATGGCTTTCCGCAGTGCGCCGGAAATGGCTTATTCACGTATGGGGCTCACCTTCGGAGTTGCGCTCGTTGTCGGTCTCCTCCTGACCCGCTTTCTGAAAAGCAGTCCGCTGCGCCACGCCAGTAGCGGGCATGCTACTGAGCACATCCACGTGCATGAGCATCACAGTCACGATCACGATCACGATCATCATCATCATCACCATGACCACGTCCATGCGCATGATCATGCTCATCACCACGATCACGGCCACAACCACTCCCACGGTGACAGTCGAATTGCCACCATGCTAAGTCACGGCACATCCGAGCTGTACGAAATGAGCAAATACCTCATGCTCGGCGCTTTCTTAACCGCGCTCATTCAAACCTTCGTCGCCCAAGACAGCTTATCCGCCATCGGCCAAGGGACCTTCGTCTCTCATGTTTTTATGATGGGTTTTGCCTACTTGCTTTCGTTATGCTCCACAACGGATGCTTTCGTAGCCGCCTCATTCGCCAAATCGTTCTCTCCAGGCTCTCTGCTGGCATTTCTCGTCTTCGGCCCAATGATTGATGTCAAAAGCACGCTGATGCTGTTATCCATCTTTAAAGCCCGTTTCGTGCTTACGCTCTCCATCGTTGTCGCGATTACGGTTTTGACCGGCTCCTTGCTATTTATGCATTTCTTTTTATAAAAAAGCACATAAAAACGGCCAGAGCTTATAAGCCCTGGCCGTTTATTATTTTACCATTTCAGAATAGCTCCGGCACTCGCGTTCGTTACCATTTTCGTGTAACGCGCCAAATATCCGGTTTTAATTTTCGGTTGGAACTCTTTCCAGCTTTCGCGGCGCTTCGCCAACTCTTCATCGCTGACTTGCAAATTGATTTTGCGGCCATCCATATCAACATCGATAATGTCGCCGTCATGAACGAATGCAAGTGGTCCGCCTTCAGCTGCCTCTGGAGACATATGACCGATGGAGATACCGCGGGATGCGCCTGAGAAACGTCCGTCTGTAATCAAGGCAACTTTCGCGCCTAGACCCATACCAACGATTTGGGACGTTGGAGCTAGCATTTCCGGCATACCAGGTCCGCCTTTAGGCCCTTCATAGCGAATTACAACAACGTGGCCTTCTTTCACTTTGCCATTGGCAATGCCGTAAAGCGCCTCATCCTGGGAATCAAAGCAGATCGCAGGACCTACATGACGTCCGCCAACGGATTTGTCTACCGCTCCGACTTTAACGATACTGCCCTCAGGAGCAAGGTTACCGAATAGAACAGCCAGTCCGCCTCTTTCGCTGTGCGGGTTGCTTAACGGACGAATAACGTCCGTATTCTGGATTTCACAACCAGCTACGTTTTCACGAATCGTTTGTGCAGTAACGGAAAGACGATCGCCATCGAAAGCGCCTGGCTTTTTCAATAGCTCGTTAATAACCGCGCTAACGCCGCCGGCTAAATGCACATCTTCAATGTGATAATCGGAAGCTGGAGCGATTTTGGCAAGGTGAGGAACACGCTCTGCCACTTCATTAATGCGAGCAATCGGGTATTCGATGCCAGCTTCAGCAGCGATAGCCAATGTGTGAAGAACCGTATTCGTGGAGCCACCCATCGCCATATCAAGTGCAAACGCGTTGTCAATCGCTTCAATCGTTACGATATCACGCGGTTTAATGTCTTTCTCGATCAAAGTCATCAGTTGTTTCGCGCAGTCTTTCACGAATTGCTTACGCTCTTCAGCAACAGCCAAGATTGTACCGTTACCTGGCATAGCAAGGCCTAGACCTTCTGCCAAACAGTTCATGGAGTTCGCTGTGAACATACCGGAACAAGATCCGCAAGTCGGACAACCATATTGCTCAAGCTCTTCCAGACCAGCTTCATCCAATTTACCCGCTTGGAAAGCACCTACGCCCTCGAAAACGGAGGACAAGGAAATGGATTTACCATTTTTATCTTTACCGGCTTTCATTGGGCCACCGCTGACTAACATCGTTGGGATGTTAACGCGAAGCGCGCCCATGATCATACCCGGCGTAATTTTATCACAGTTAGGAATACAGATAAGACCATCGAACCAATGCGCGTTTACGACAGTTTCCAAGGAGTCCGCAATAATTTCACGGCTTGGCAGGGAATAACGCATACCGATATGACCCATTGCGATACCATCGTCAACACCAATCGTGTTGAACTCGAAAGGAACGCCGCCTGCTTCACGGATCGCTTCTTTCACCAGCTTACCGAATTCTTGCAAATGGACATGCCCAGGGATAATGTCTATATAAGAGTTACAAACCGCAATGAACGGCTTGCCGAAATCTTCCTCTTTAACGCCGGCTGCACGCAACAAACTGCGGTGTGGAGCGCGGTCGAATCCTTTTTTAATCATGTCGCTACGCTGTTTTGGATGAGCCATTCTCTATTCCTCCTAGATTACAATTCTTTTGTAAAAACAATGAATCTATCATATCACACTTTTCGTCAAAATTCTCCCTTTAGTGTACTGACGCGTCAATGTAAAAGCAAGGGTTTATTTTCTGCCAAAATCAGCCTTGATTTCTCCCCACTTTTTCGTGTCCCATTTCACGATCTTATTCGAGTAGCTGTTCGTCCGAAGCCACTTCAACGCCCGGTCAACCAGCGTCCAAATTTCTTCTGTAGAAGCATCCCGAACCAAATTGGTCGAAACTTCCTTTTTGCGAATCCAGCTTAGAGCCGTGACCGAATCGGTATAAATGGTTTTGTTGCTTCCCTGTTTTTGCAAATAAGCCAGACCGTGCACGATTGCTAAGAATTCGCCCAAATTATTCGTACCCTTCGAAATGGGACCTTGGTAAAAAAGAATTTCCCCCGTCCGCGTATCGACTCCCTTGTACTCCACAATCCCCGGATTCCCGGAGCAACCCACATCCACGGACAGGCTGTCATAGTCCACTTCCGGAGCTGTTTCAGGGGTAGCCGATTTATTGCCGGAAGCAGAAGATGACGTCGCGCCAGGCTTTCCACCGAAATTCAGCGATTTCTGCCAGCCTTTCTCCAAAGCTTGACGCGCCTCCGCTTCGGACTCGTATGATTTAAATCTCGCTTGCGGAAATCCTTTGGTCTGCGCCTGACAATCCGCCCATGATCGATAGATTCCTGGCTTATGTCCCACCCAAACGACATAATATTTTACTGCTGCCATCCTATTCACTCCGTCGTTGTTGATGTAATTGATGTACCAGCCCTTCAACTACTTTCACCGTATCTGCAAAATAGGGTCGATAGTCCAACCCTTTGATGAATGCCAAATAGGTTTCTCCGATCTCCAGAACCTCTTTCCTGTAGTGATCAGATGGTATGTTGTGGGTCTCAAGCTCGCGGTATGTGCCGTTTGTTCGCTCTTCAACCGAGATCAGCTGAATTTGCTCCTCCGGCAAATGATGCACGACAAATGAAAATCCCCTGCACTCCGGGTCTCCGCAGCCGCAAACAAAAAAGGGCATTTGCTCCCATTGATCCGGTGGTGCAAAACGATTCGGCTCCGTATCGCTCAGTGCACTGTACAACAGCGCAGGGAGCCCCACATCGACGCATAGCGGCTCTTCAATAATAACGCTGTCGTCAACAGCCATGCGGACATCCGCCTGTATGATTTGCAAGTCTTTATCAAGGGACCAGCCCTTTACAGATAGTTCAAACATGATTTCGCCTCCGCTCTCCCATTGCTTTTCTTATTATAACAAAGACTGTCCAATCCTGCTTTTCCAACGCTCGAATAATTCCCGAAAATTTCCATTAAATTTGATGAGTATATTTTACAAAAGAGATTATACTACCTATTACTGGAGGTGATATCAGATGGCAGGACAATCTCGCAGCAGCAACTCTTTAGTTGTTCCACAAGCTACAGCAGCTTTGGATCAAATGAAATATGAAGTTGCTCAAGAACTAGGTATCCAGATTCCTCAAGACGGTTACTATGGCTACATGACGTCCCGTGATACAGGCTCCATTGGGGGCAGCATCACACGTCGCCTCGTTCAAATTGCTGAACAACAGCTGGCAGGCGGCAGCGCTAACAGATTTAGCAGATAACATCTCTCCCATACTTAAGCAAGTGAGGGCTTTCCTTGAAGTAGCTGTGCTACTGAAAGGAGGTCCTCCTTTTTGCGTCTGGGAACCGAAAGAGGACTGCTCGCAAGAAGCAGTCCCCTCATTTTTTTTTAAGGTTTTACATCATAGATCTTGTACAGATCATCGAGCATGAGATTAGCTGCTTTCACACCGCCAGCTGTATTCCATGTCGCATCGTTCACTTTTACCAATTTATTTTCTTTCACAACTTTGAGGTTTTTCCAAAGCGGATCATTCATCCATTCCTGCTCCTGCTTCGTTCCTTTACCATCGCCAAGCTCATATGTAAAGTAGAACACGCGGTCTGCAGCATCCAATTCCGTCAAACGCTCTTTGGTAATATCCTCAAATGATTTCTCATCGCTTTTCGGATCTGAACGCGGGAATCCAATTTGTTTGAAAATAACACCAGTGAACATATTTCCATAGTAGAAACGTGTTTTACCGCCCATGAAGCGAACTACAGCGATTTTCTCTTTTAGCTTATCGCCGGCTTTGCTTTTGAAATCGTTAATGCGTTTGTCGAAGTCTGCAATAATTTTGTCGCCTTCTGCTTTCTTGTTAAGCGCTTCAGCATACAGGGCGAAGTTACTTTTCCACTCACCGCGTAATGTCTCCGAATAAACCGTTGGAGCAATCGCTTTAAGTTGGTCGTACACTTTCTCATGACGCATTTTGTTGCCGATGATTAGATCCGGTTTCAAGGATGCAATCAACTCCAGGTTTGGCTGTGATTCTCCACCAACTGTTGTTACACCTTGCATATCGGCTTTGATATGATCAAACCATGGATTTCCGTAGTAGGATTCAACAGCACCCACCGGTTTAACTCCAAGAGCAATAAGGGCTTCTGTTCCTTCATTCGTCAAAATAACTACACGCTTCGGCTGCGCAGGTACAGCGGTTTCCCCCATCGCATGCTTAATCGTACGAGGAGCATCGGACTTAGCGGATTCTTGCGGTGCTGCAGATGCGGATGGCTGCGCGCTAGGCTTTTCACCACATGCGGCTAAAACAATAGATACTACAAACATAATGGCAACAAGAGCCCAAGCTCTTTTTAGCTGTCTTTTTTTCCCAAACATCTTACTATGTTCCCTCCACACATTTCAATTAATGATGTGATAACGATTATCATTATCTAACGTACATGGTACTCGCTTCCGCAGGTTCTGTCAATCGAAATTGATAATGATTCTCAAAATCGTTGACTTCCCCTGCCTTTCTCTTTAAAATAAACGAAGCACCTAATAAGGAAGCAGGCACTTATCTATGAATTCTTCAAATAACGAACGTCTATATCCCTTATACAAAGGTATTGGACTGCTAGCGGCACTTATCGTGCTTGCCGGAATGATGGTTTGCAGCGTCAGATTCGGTCTACATAGCTATACTTGGGCACAGGTCATGCAATCATTTGACCATTTAATGAAGCCTTCGAACGAATCCATCATTATTCAGACCGTTCGAATACCCAGAGCGTTAATCGCCGCACTCGTAGGCGGAAGCCTGGCTGTTGCGGGGGCGCTTATGCAAGCAATGACACGAAATCCGCTTGCGTCGCCGAGTATTTTTGGCATTAACTCAGGTGCGGCCTTTGCCATCGTATTGTCTGTTGGATTTTTCAATGTATCTAGTCTCACACAGTTCACATGGATCGCATTTTTGGGTGCTGCTGTGAGTTCAGCCCTCGTCTATGGGCTTGGCTCCTTGGGCAGAGATGGCTTAACGCCGATGAAGATTACGCTGGCGGGCTCAGCGATGACGGCCTTTTTTGCTTCGCTTACCCAAGGCATTTTGCTAGGAAATGGTAAAGCGTTTGACCAAGTCCTCTACTGGCTTGTTGGATCGGTTGAAGGAAGAACCATGGCCATGCTCCAATCGGTCTATCCTTATATCTTAATTGCCTGGATAGGAGCGTTTTTACTTGCGCCGCACATCAACATCCTGTCCATGGGGGACGATGTCGCCAAAGGGCTGGGACAACGCACGATATACGTAAAATTCGTTACCGCAGTCGTTATCGTCGTATTGGCAGGGGGCTCCGTCGCCGTCGCAGGCCCGATTGTTTTTGTCGGAATCATCATCCCGCATATCGTCCGTTTCCTCGTAGGCATCGATTATCGCTGGGTCATTCCCTACAGTGCAATTCTAGGCGGCATCCTGCTCGTTGGCGCTGACGTCATCGCCCGTTTCATCGTTATGCCGAAGGAAGTTCATGTTGGCGTAACGACAGCCATTCTCGGAGTTCCCTTCTTCATCTACATCGCTCGCAAAGGGGGGCTGCTGAAATGAGTCATTCCAATCGACATATGACGTTTCGAAACAAAGGTTTTTCCTATAGAGTCAGCAAGAAATCTCTCCTTGTATCACTGGTCTTGCTTCTAGCAGTCATAATTGTCATGATCCTAAGCACAGGAATCGGCAGTATTTATATCAAGCCAGTTGAGGTGGTACGTGCCGTTTTCGGCTATGGGACGGATCCCAGCAACATGATTGTCCGATCCTTGCGTTTGCCTCGGGTGATTGTCGCTGTGTTAATCGGCGCATCCCTGGGTGTTGCCGGTTCCATCCTGCAAGGAATTGTGCGAAACCCGTTAACTTCGCCGGATACGATTGGTTCGACAGGTGGAGCTACACTCGGAGCGGTTTCCTTTTTCTTCTTTTTCTCGGATAAAATCAGTATTCACTGGCTGCCTGTTGCCGCCATTCTCGGCGCCTTCATCGCTACTTTGCTGGTCTACTTCCTCTCATGGAAAAATGGGATCACCCCGCTTCGCCTTGTCCTGATCGGTACAGGATTCACAGCCGCGATGAGCGCGCTCTCTTATTTGATGATGATATCCGGACCTATCATTCTTGCGAATCAATCGCTAACCTTTATGACTGGGAGCATCTACGGCGTCTCTTGGCAAAAGGCGGTCTACCCCCTTCTACCTTGGGTATCGGTGCTGATCCCGATCATCTTCTTATATGCGCGTCATATTACGGTCCAATCCTTAGGCGAAGACATCGCCCGCAATGTGGGCAGCAGCGTACAACGCCAGCGTTTTCTGCTCATCATCTTGAGCGTGGCCCTATCTGGCGCCGCTGTCGCATTCGGAGGAGCCATTAATTTCATCGGTCTCATGGCTCCGCATATCGCCCGCAAGCTGGTAGGACCCAGCTTCGGATCGCTGATTCCCGTTTCCGCGTTAACTGGTTCCTTACTCCTACTTCTTGCCGATCTGGCGGGACGATTCGTATTCAAACCGCTCGATATTCCAGCCGGCGTGTTCACAGCTGCCATTGGAGCTCCATTGTTTATCTACGTCTTGTATCGCAGCAGAAATCGCGGTTAACAATCAAATACAGCAAACACCCCCGGTCATCCATGCGACCGGGGGTGTTTCTATTATAGGATAAGTGCTAAATCGTCTTGGCCATGCTAGCCATATTATAATTAGTTTCAAACGTAATACTTGCCGACAATATTCCTTGCCTAACCGTGAAATCAAAATAAATTTCTCCATGTGTCCAACTTTTCTTACGCTTCAACGACTCAAGCGCCATCTGACGAAAAGATTGATACTGAATCTCCGTGAGGCCTTTGACCTTAATTTCTGGAAGGACGCCGTCCTTGCTTTCGAACGGGAGATGCTTCACGCCAAATTTGCCAATTTCATTATTCCTGATGTGCACAAACACTGTACCTGAACTTACATGCGATAGCTCATCTTTAATCCTTCTAAACACCAAATCGATTTGTCTTGCAAGTGATATTTGATCTAAACTCATCATCTTCCCCCTTAAGTTTTTAAATTTTACTTATTATGTAAATTACGACTGTAGACCTATTATATCGACATAATTTACAAATTTCAACAATTTATTTTAATATTCTTAAAATTTCTACTATTCTTAATTCACCCTTTATGTATACGACTTGCATCCATCGAATCCGAACGATATTTGTCGAATTTGTGTAGAATATTTCCAGATTCAATGTTATAATTTTCAAACATAGTCCATTATTCCTGCATACATAACAAATTTCGCAAGGGAGTCGGTCAATTTGGATAAAATGTCAACTTTATCTTTCAGAAAGAAATTACAGTTAGGCTGCTACGGGTTAATAGGTTTAAACTGTGTATTTCTGCTAGTCCTTACAATATCATCGGAATGGAATCGCTTACTAGGAATTATTTTCCTGATTTTGCTCCTTGCGTTAAGCTACCCTTTCATTAGATGGTTTGAAAACCAATTGACAGAACCTGTGGCCGACCTGTCCCGCATTGCACTCAACATCTCCAAAGGCGACTTTTCTCAAAAGGTAACGGTAACGTCCGACGATACACTAGGTCAACTTGGCCAGTCCTTCAACAAAATGATCGACAAACTGCGTGATATTCTTCGGGATACAGGCTCCATATCCAAGCAAGTTTTCCAAACCAGCCGCGATATTTACTCCAAGAACGAAAACTTTCGCACGGTCCTGGAACAAGTGAGCATTTCGGCCCATGAGCTGGCTGCCGGTGCCGGTCAAATTTCAGAAGAAGTATCCGGTGTATCGATTACGACCAAAGACATAGAAGTGAAGATTGTCAATTACGCAGGATCCGCTAAGGAAATGAAAGATCGCTCCGATCAGATGATGACGCTGGTTGAGAAGGGGCGTACTTCCGTTGAAAGCCAAGGCGTCGGCATGAAGCGAAATGTGGAAGTCACGCAGCAGGTCTCCGAAACCATTGACATGTTGGCTCGTCAAGCGGCCGGTATTACGAATGTAACGCGCTCCATTTCGGAGATTGCTGAGCAAACGAACCTGCTGTCGCTCAACGCTTCCATTGAAGCCGCCAGAGCGGGCGAGCACGGCCGAGGTTTTGCAGTCGTCGCACAAGAGGTGCGCAAGCTTGCTGAGGAGTCCACGTCCCTTACTCGTGAAGTGTTTGGCTTCGTCAAGAGCATTGAGCAGGGCATCCAGGAAGCCATTCGCAGCATTCAAGTCAACGAAGATGTCGTTAGAAAGCAAACCGTACTTATCGATCAAACAGAAACGGTCTTCGCCCAGATTGTCGATAGCGTTGGTTTTATCTCGGAAGAAATTAACCGCTTTGCCGAAGAAAGCGAACAAATGCTAGTCAGCTCCGAGCAAATTGCTGCTGCCATGGAGAACATCTCGGCAATCACGGAGGAATCTGCTGCAGGAACACAGGAGGTTTCGGCATCCATGAACGAACAAATCTCTACCGTCCAAGGCATTGTCTCTCAGGCTGAGGAGATGACGCGGGTCGTCACACAGTTGCAGCAAACCATTCAAGTGTTCAAGCTGTAAGATTAATCTTATACGCACAAAAGGGATGCCCTGGGGTAGATACAATCTACCTCCAGAACATCCCTTTTTTTCTTTTTAAACCTGAACTTTCGCTTCTGTCAGCCGCATGAATTCCTTCACATCTTGAATCGCCATGTCCACAGCGCTTTGCCAGAAGTCCGGCTCAGTCAGATCGACACCAAGGTGCTTCTGCGCAAGCTCTTCCACGTTCATGCTGCCCGTATCTCTCAGCAGAGAGATATACTTATCTTCGAAAGCCGCGCCTTCTTGCACAGCTCTCGCATAAATACCGGCGCTAAACATATAGCCGAATGTGTATGGGAAGTTGTAGAAAGGCACATCCGTTGCATAGAAATGCAATTTGGCCGCCCAGAAATGCGGATGATAGCTGCTCAGCGCATCTTGGTAGGCAACCTTCTGCGCGTCTACCATCAGCTCATTCAGACGCTCCACACTTACGAGTCCTTGACGACGCTCAGCGTAGAAGTTTGTTTCAAAAATGAATCTCGCATGAATATTCATGAAGAAAGCAATCGCCCGCTGGATTTTATCTTCAAGCAAAATAATACGCTCTTCATCGGTTGAAGCGCTCTTCACAACAGCGTCCGCAACGATCATTTCCGCGAACGTAGACGCGGTTTCCGCCACGTTCATGGCGTACTCTTGCGCGAGGGCTGGCATATCCGTCATAACGTGCTGATGGTAGCCGTGGCCAAGCTCATGCGCAAGCGTTGAGACGTTGTTCAGCGTGCCGCCATACGTCATGAAGATCCTTGTCTCTCCCGCGACAGGGAACGATGTACAGAAGCCCCCTGGACGTTTCCCAGCGCGGTCCTCGGCTTCAATCCAGCGATTCTCGAAGGCTTGCTCCGAGAAGGCGGCTAGCTTCGGACTAAAGCGCTCGAACTGCTCAATAATGAGGCTTGCGCCTTCATCGTACGAAATTTTCTTCGAAGAGTCGCCTAGCGGTGCATCGACATCCACCCACGCCAATTTCTCAACGCCAAGCAGCTTCGCTTTTCGGTTCAAATATTCGACGAAGATCGCTTTATTGCGATCGATGACTTCCCACATGACATTCAGCGTCTTCTCTTCCATGCGATTAATCGCGAGCGGTTCTTTATGTATGCTGTTCCAGCCTCTGTATTTGTACACTTGAAGGCGGAATCCGGCCAGATGGTTCAGCGCTTCTGCGCAGTAATCTTCCTTGTCCGTCCAGGCCTTTTCCCAACTGTCAAACAAAGCAAGCCGTTCCTCACGGTTCTCTGTGTGCAGCTTATTAAACGCTTGGCCGGCGGAAAGTTCAACCGTCTCACCGTCAACCTCCACAGGCATACGGAATTGACCTACGGTAGAATTATACAAGTCGCCCCACCCGTGATAGCCGTCTACGGCCAAATCATTGATTAATGCCTCTTGCTCCGGTGAAAGCTTTTCTTGTGCCAAGGCACGACGTTCATGAAGCGGAAATGCGATCGCTTGGAACGGCTCTTTCTTCAAAATCTCTGACCAAACCGCATCCGGAATACCGGTAAGCACTTGGTCAAAATGTGTGAGTGACGACAGATGCTCAGCGTATAAGCTTTTGACCTGTCCATTCAATACAGGCGCTTTCTTATCCTTCTGATTATCGGCTAGCAGACAGCCTACAAAAGAATCAGCCTCGTGAATATTTTTCAAATTACTCTGGAACAATTCAACCAGCTTCGCAAGACCATCCGTTTCTGCTGCTTGCTGTGGGGATGGTGTGTTCCGCACCTGCTCTTGGAAAGCCGCAATCGAAGCTTGAAGCTCCTTCAGATGTGCTGCGAATGCAGGAGACTCACTTCCACCAGGAAAAAAAGTTTCTAAATTCCACGTTTGATTAAGAGGTAAATGAAGCAAAGCCATCACCTTTCCTTTCCTACTTTCATTAAATCATAAACGGTCTATCAGGAGCAATCATCGTAATCTTCCTCATTGCTTATAGGTAAGAAGTATGATTCAATAAAATAAAGTTCCTGCAAAAAAATCGGAACGGGATGGTGTGATAACAATAATGAAACCGTTACAAATTTCTCCAGAAACAGCCGTCAAATTGGCTGAGCAGCTTAAAGTACCTTTGGAACATCTCATGCATATGCCACAACATATTTTACTTCAAAAATTAGCAGAGCTCGCGAAATCTTCCACTTCGGAAAATAGCGAACCGGAATCGAAGTAAGCTGTGTTGTTTCCTTTTGCCAACACTTGGCCTTATGACATTGTAATGAAGGACGTTTATGTGGCCGAATGTCCGTTTTGCCATAGCTCCAATGTGCTGCTGCCGCTGAAAATCCACGAATTGAAATCCATTCACGAAGGTAAAAAAAAGCTGCTTGTGTTTCCTTGCTGTCACAACAAGCTGACGCTCATTGACACAGACCGCGATTATTTATTGGCGGACACCGCTATACGAACGAAACAATCGTAGCTTTCAAGCGCAAGGAGTAGAAAGAGTTCCTATGAATGAGTATCTCGTTCCTTTGACAAGTGCATGCACGCTAGTCACACTGAATTACGTGGCTATGAAAGTACGAAGCAAGATGCTGACCGATTCCTTCGAGCAGCTTCTTGCGCCTTTGCTCACCGGTCTCGCTTGTATCATCATGATGCTCGAACCTCTGCCTGAGCCGCTCGGTCTCATTGATTTACGCTCCTTGCCAATCTTCATGGCCGGCTTGCGTTACGGCATGCCGATTGCCCTTCTTTCAACCATCTTACCGACGGGCTTCAGCCTCATTTCACATGAAAATCATGCCTGGTTCAACATCGCACAAGATTTGCTCGCTCCTGCACTGATAAGCTCCCTGTTTCATAATAAAGAATACCGCAATGGTTTCTTGGACATACCTATTCGACACGGACTCCAAATATGCACGTATGTTTTTCTCTTGCGCCTCCTGATTCATGGATTGCTCATAAGCCGATTGGCCTGGCCTTATGTCGGTGATCAGCTTTTCATGCTGGCTATCATGTCCGCTACTTTCATTACACTCATTATTATGGTCAATGACGAAAATAAAAGTTGGCGCTTACAACGCCAGATGGAGCTGCAAGCCAACCAAGACAGCTTAACCAAACTTCCTAATCTGCGCAGTTTTATGCCCATTGCCAACAATGCCCTCCATCGAAGGCAAATGTCTATCATGATGATCGATTTGGATAATTTCAAACAATACAATGATCTTTTCGGGCATCTGGAAGGTGATCAACTCCTAAGAGAAATCAGCCATGTCCTTCGGCACCATATCCGTGAAGAGGATTATCTTGCCAGATACGGCGGGGAAGAGTTCATTCTTCTCAGTTCAGAAACCGATCCGATTAAACTTAGCTTATACGCCCAACGCCTATGCTTTATGGCTGCCCAATCGTTCCTTCACAAGAACCAAAACGTCGCAACACCTATTACAATTTCTATTGGCATTTCTACCGCTAAATCGCCCCAGGCTGAATTAACTCAATTGATCTATGAAGCCGATCAAGCCCTCTATGAATCCAAGCGCCAAGGAAAAAATCGGTTCACCCACTACAAGGAACTCCAAGTGCTTGATCAAAAAATGAACGCTTAACTATGCAAGGGATCGCACTCAGGCAATCGCCACATCACATAGGCAAGCGTTCATCTCATTTTTTAAGCGAGCTATTAAGTAGCTTGTTTCATTTCGTCCGGCAGTTCCATACGGATGGCGAGCATATCCTCGCGAGTTACAATCCATTGTTCGCGGCTTGCTCGAATCATCGCAGCGTCCATGATTTTACGGTCGTTAATGATGCGAGAAAACCATTTGACTGCGTCATTGAAACGGCCCAATCTGCGATTGAGTTCCCCCATCAGAAACATGAGCCTTGCATTGTTGAGCTCCATGCCTTCATTTTCATATACGTGCACATACGCTTCCAAGGCAAAAGTCAAGAATCGCTTCTCTTGCTCCCAATCGCCTTTGAATCTGTATAGCCACGCCAAGTGGTGAAGAAGTCCTGCTACAACGCGGGATTTCTCCTCTTTAATTTGCGCGCTGACCAGCGCCAGCTTGTAACCCTGCAGGGTACTCTCCCAAGTTCGTTCGCCGCCAAAGCTGCGCATCGTCCAGTTCTTCGCAATCTTCTCGTGAAAGGCTTCACGTTGCGCTGACTTCCACTTATCCGAAAAGTTTTCCGTATGCGCATAACCGCAGTAAGGACAAATCCTTACGATATAGTAATCAGGGTTGATGCCCTTATAGTGAACGCAGAAATCCGCGTCTGTTTTGCTCGCTTTTTTGAAACTTGGACGAACCTTCATGGATTTGAAGGAATTGTCGCAATACGTACATTTCACTGAAATCTCATACAAAGGTTCAACCATCTTGAAACCCCGCCTCTTCTCTGGAAAGTATAGGAAAGAAGAACTATTCTTCTTCAGGTGTATTCACAAAATGATAAGCGGAACCTTTCAAGCGTTGCAGCAAAAATTCCCGTAGATCTTGCGGCAAACCCACTTCCTCCATAGCTCCTGCCATACAGCCTAACCAAGCGTCTGCACGTTCCACTGTGATAGGAAAAGGCATATGCCTTCCTCTCATCATAGGGTGTCCATGGACATCGGAATACAGCGTCGGACCTCCAAAAAATTGGCTTAAAAACATATATTGTTTATCCATAACGGGTTCAATATCCGAAGGGAACAGGGGCGCCAACAAAGGATTCTTCAGCACTCTAGGGTAAAATGCTTCCACAATCCGTTGAACCGTCTCTGCTCCCCCCATCAATTCATACAGCGTATTGCGTTCTTGCTCTGACATGGTGAGAACCTCTCTGCTCGTAATGACTTAATAGTTTTCTACATCCTCATCCCCTGCATGCATAAGCGTTTCTCGAATGACAAACACGAACATACAAACGACCAAACCGACGATGACACTTGTCATTTGAATCACTCCCGCGGCCTAGGATATAAGACTATTACTAGTCCTATTTTACCATAAATACATTTACATAACAGTACCAAAGTCTAAGTTTTTTAGGCCGGCATGTCTGTCCCATTTCCTTCATATAGTTGAGGAGGAGGTGTAGAGTTCCATGGAGAAAAGAAACTTTACCGCGGCGCTACTTATGGCCTTTGTTGTTATTGCCATTATTCTATGCTTATTTGCCTTCCCTCATGCCGGACTTCAAGCAGCCTTGCGCGGTGTTTCCATTTGGTGGGACGTGCTGTTTCCCGCACTCTTTCCCTTCTTCGTCATCTCCGAAATCATGCTTGGCTTCGGCATCGTTCACTTCTTCGGCACACTGCTGGATCCAATGATGCGCCCCGTCTTCCGTATCCCGGGCATCGGCGGCTTCGTCGTGGCTATGGGCTTCGCAGCCGGGTATCCTGTCGGCGCCAAACTGACGGGCCAGCTATGGACCCAAAAGCTCGTTAACCGCGAGGAAGGCGAACGGCTCGTCGCATTTACAACAAGCTCCGATCCGATTTTTTTGATTGGAGCTGTTTCGATAGGCTTCTTCCATGACGCCTCACTCGCTATCATTCTCGCTGTAGCCCACTACGGAGGCTCTCTCATGATTGGATTGATGATGCGATTCCATGGCAAGAAGAGCCGCCCTACCAAGCAAAAGAGCGCCAACCAAGGCTGGATTTGGAAGCGCGCCTTTGAATCCATGCATGATGCCCGCATGTCCGACGGAAGATCCATCGGTACGCTTCTCAGCCAATCCGTCCTTCAATCGGTAAATTTAATTTTCGTTGTAGGTGGACTTGTTGTCTTCTTCTCCGTTGCCTTGGAAGTCTTAACTCAAGCTAAGGTCATGAATGCCATGTACATGCTCATCGATTCCCTCTTGCGCTTCACAGGACTTCCCCTTGAATTGTCACAAGCCGTCATGAACGGTCTATTCGAGGTGACGATCGGGGCGAAAGCTGCTGGCAATGCTCCTGCTGCACTGGCGCTTTCCAGCAAAGTTGCCATTGGAGCGTTCATTTTATCATGGGGAGGATTGTCGGTGCATGCTCAGATCGTTAGTCTGTTAAGTCATACCAACTTGCGCTATATGCCTTTTTTGATCTCCCGTTTCATCCATGCCTTGCTTTCCGCAGCTATTGTGATTATTTTTTGGGAGCCTTTGCAGGTCTTCCGAGACGCCAAAACGGTTTTCATGCCGCAGTATGATCCAACATCTCCCGTACTCAGCTATCTCAGGCTCCTGCTCCCTATGAGCGGAACCGTTATCTTGGCTGCTTTTACAGTCATTGCGGGGCTCTTTGCTGCATATTCCTTACTTAGACTCGTGTATGAAAAAGTTGGTGGAACAAGATAATAGGGGTAATTACCATGACAATGATAATTACAATCATGATGATAAAAGGGAGTGAACATACCGTATGCAAAACTCCGTCCTCCGAGTAGCCAAAACGTTGCCTACTGCGATTGAACGTTTATCCGAGCTGGCCATTAATCTATGGTTTAGCTGGAACTATGATGCGCTGCAACTTTTTGCACAAATGGATCCTGTCAAATGGGCTCAAAGCGGCCATAATCCCGTTCGTCTCCTATATGAATTGGACGATGCTAAACTTGATGAATTAAGTCATAATGCGGAATTCCTAAACCGGTATCGACAGGTGATCGACAGGTTCGACGCTTATTTAAACGGACCCACCTGGTTTCAAAAAAAACATGGAGATCGAGGCTACGTCAAAGTTGCCTATTTCTCCGCCGAATTCGGCTTCCATGAATCATTGCCGATCTATTCGGGAGGTCTTGGCATTTTGGCAGGCGACCACGCGAAATCAGCCAGCGACTTGGGCATTCCCTTAGTTGGTGTTGGCCTTCTTTATAAAAAAGGCTACTTCACGCAAAAAATCGATGCTTCAGGCGGACAACAAAGCCACTTATACGATTATGACTTTGCCAAACTTCCGATTGCGCCGGTTCTTCACCAAGGCTCACCTCTCACTGTTTCGATTGACATGCCGGGCCGGGCCATCACCTTGCAAATATGGCAGGTGCAGGTCGGACGCAATCGGATTTATTTACTCGACGCCGATCATGCAGCCAATCAGCACGCGGATAAAGAGCTGACCGCACAGCTATACGGCGGGAATCAGGATACACGAATTGCGCAAGAAATCGTGCTCGGCATTGGCGGCGTCAAAGCGCTTCGTGCGCTGGGCATTTACCCCAATGTGTACCACATCAACGAGGGTCATGCAGCTTTCCTTACTTTGGAGCGATTAAAAGATCTGCTGCATCTTGGTCTGCCTTTTCATGTGGCCGTCGAAACTGTCCGCTCGGCTACCGTCTTTACCACACATACACCCGTTCCTGCGGGGCATGACACGTTCTCGATCGGGATGGTGGAGCATTATCTCGGTCCGCTGTTCAGCGAGCTGTCACGCCATAAGCAGGCGATTATAGCACTCGGACTTGACCATCATACAGGCCAATTTAATATGACGCATTTGGCCATGAATACGGCCGGACTCCGCAATGGCGTCAGTAAGCTGCATGGGCAAGTTTCCCGTGAAATGTTCAAAGAATTTCATGGACACATTGATGCTAGCGAAGTCCCCATCGGTTCCATTACGAATGGTGTTCATTTGGAAACGTGGACAGCTTCAAGCTGGAAAGAACTGCTGGACCGCTTCCTGCCCGGCACATGGCGAGAAGAGCAAGCCAACAAGCACCAATGGCAGCAAGTGGAGGTCATCCCCGATGAATCCATCTGGAAAGTGCACCAGCAGTTGAAAGATGATTTAGTGAGCTTCGCTCGCCAGAATTTGATGGAGCAGCGCAGGCGCAATGGAGAATCCGAGCAGCGGATTGAAGAAGTTAGACATTATTTGAATCCAAAAGCTTTAACCATCGGATTCGCGAGACGATTTGCCACCTACAAGCGGGCTAATCTTATTTTTAACGATTTGTACCGGCTTAAGAAATTAATTAATGACCCTGAACGGCCGGTCCAGTTCATTTTTGCCGGCAAAGCTCACCCTGCCGATTATCCTGGTCAAGAGCTTATCCGTGAAATTTACCGTGTTTCGAAAATGAAAGAATTCGAAGGTAAAGTCGTGATGCTCGAAAATTATGACATCAATATGGCTCGTTATCTCGTACAGGGTGTAGACGTCTGGCTGAATAACCCTCGAAGACCCCTTGAAGCCAGCGGAACTAGCGGGCAAAAAGCGGCAATGAACGGTGTGCTTAATTTTAGCGTGCTGGATGGTTGGTGGGAGGAAGGCTACAACGGAACGAACGGTTGGGCGATTGGTTCCACAGGTACGGCCGATTGGGCTGTGCAGGAGAAAGAAAATACCCAGTCCATTTATCACATTCTGGAGAAAGAAATTATTCCCTTGTACTACAACCAAGGAAGTCTCCCTCATCAATGGATTAGCCGGATGAAGCGCTCTATCCAATCGCTCAGCCCTATATATAACACACACCGCATGGTACAGGATTATACGGAAGAAACCTATTTGCCGACAGCGGATCGAGCACGCTTATTTGTGGCTAATCATTATGAGGTTGCGACGAAGGTTGCCGATTATAAGCTGTTCATCCGTAATAACTGGTACCAAGTAAAAATCATTGGGATCGATGACCGCTCTGCCAAATTATCTACGGAAGTGCCCTTAAGTGAAATCAAACCAACCACTAAGGAAGTGAGCGCGCAGATTTATTTCGGATCTATTTGGCCGCAGGATACAGCGGTAGAGATCATTTATTACGAAGACAACGGTGAAAAATGGGAACAAAGAATCATCCCGATGGAGTCATCAGGCGAACTGATTGAGCATGTGCAGAGCTATAAAGCAAGCATACCCGGACATCTCGTCCATGGGCCGCACTTCTCCATTCGCGTTCGACCTATTTCGACAAATTTTGCCCATTCTTTTGAGCTTTCACTTGTAACGAGCACATTATCATGGCAATAAATGTATGAATCCCTCTATTAAGCCCCTTTTGGGGCTTTTCTTATTTTCTTTTATAAATTATTATGAAAAGAGAACTTACGGTATGTGTATGCGTTCATGAATGCAAATCTAACCACTTGGTGATGCTATGGATTGGAATAAGGCACTAGAATTGGCATATATCGCACCGAACTCCGATTGTCATTTGATTGTTGTCGGTGAGTCCAAAGATGGACAGCCTTTTTGCTATGAAGATAATTTCTACATTGATAAAATTGGAGAAGATTCCTTCACAGTTTGTTTAGAGCTCGTCGGCGTGTTTCCATTCGACAAACTTGAACATGTTTCTTTTATTGAATTTTCTTTTAAAGACCGTGGAATTTTATACTATACGCACGTGGAGTTACTTCAACTTGAGTTAAAAAAAGCGATTTGTTACCTCACGCTATCTATTCCCGAAGAGATTCAGCAGCATCAGAACCGACAGCACAACCGGGCCAAGATCTCCCTTCGAACACCCATTACCCTTCAAATTGTCGGCATTCGCGGCTTATCCGCACGCAAGGGCGTCGCTTTCTCCGGACAGCTGCTTGATATCAGTGCAGGGGGTCTTTCTTTTGTTACGACAAATCGGCTTTTTTATCCCTTATTTCTGGAATTCAGCTTCTTACTATCAGGGTTTCCCCAGCCCATTACCGCTTATGGCGAAATCATAAGGGTGACAAATTTCAGCAACGATTCCTATCGTGTCGCTGCCAAATTTCGGCATACACCTGAATCTATCCTGCAAGAAATTGACAAATACTGCACGCTTCAATAGGAGGAAAACGATTGAAATACAACGTCATTGAACGAGGCGATGATATCTCCAAGGAGCTGACTGCACGGTTCCACGCGCTCGCCGCAGAACAAGGTATGCCAAGGGATGAAGAGAATCCCGACATTGTCCTTTCCATTGGTGGAGATGGGACGATGCTGCAAGCCTTTCACAATTATGTACATCGATTAGATCACATTGCTTTCGTCGGGCTTCATACCGGACATCTAGGCTTTTTCGCAGACTGGAAGCCGCACGAATTAGATCATCTAGCTTCACTCGTGTTCAATGTGAGCACCCCTGAGGACCTTCATGTTGTCCAGTATCCTGTTGTCGAGATCGAAATCACAACTGAAAATGGCGTGGAGACGCACCTGGCTCTCAACGAATTTACGCTGCGGGGCATTGAAGTATCGCTCGTTGCACGTCTGCACATCAACGACGAAATGTTCGAGATGTTCCGCGGTGACGGAATCTGCATATCCTCGCCGGCGGGAAGCACGGCTTACAACAAAAGCTTGGGCGGAGCCATGGTGCATCCTTCTTTGGAAGCCATTCAGGTTGCCGAGATTGCTTCAATCAACAATAGAGTTTACCGAACTTTAGGCTCGTCCATGATTTTGCCAGCGCACCATCACTGTGACATTTATCCCAAAGCACATCAGAATATGCTGCTTTCTCTTGATCATAAGTACATGCAGCGCAACGATGTCGTTTCTATTCGCTGCCGCGTTGCTTCCCATGTCAAAGTAAAGTTTGCCAGATTCCGTCCTTTCCCTTTCTGGAACAGGGTTCGCGAAGCTTTTGTAGGATTAGAGTTAAAATAAGCCAGAAAAAAGACGCCTTCCTTCCTCTTGCGAGTGGGAATGGCGTCTTTTTAGTTAATTGCTCATTTAACTCCTATGACGTGGTCGTCGATGGCTCAGAAGGAACCTGCTGTTGCTGCTTGTTTCCATTTACTTTTTCAATAATGAAATACGCGCAGCCAAAGTTGCAGTACTCATTCAAGTAATCCTGAAGAGCGGCAATGGAGGTTTCCTTCGTTGCTTTGGGGTGGATTTCCTTGAAGAAACCTCTCAGCCTTAATTGGCTGTACCCCCAATCGCCAACAATATAATCATAACGCTCTAAAACTTCGCTGAAGCGTTCTTTAAATACTTCAAAGTTCCAGCCATTTTTATGGTCGGTAACGAGCTCGTATGTTTTATTGGCAATATGAATCATGATGGTAGAAAGCTCTCCTTTCTATGACTCGTTTGTGTTCTAAACGTTCGATGCGGATTTAACCTGCTCATGGGCATGGTAGGAGCTGCGCACCAATGGCCCAGACTCAACGTGTTTGAATCCACGCTTCATGCCTTCTTCTTTGAGAACAGCAAATTGCTCAGGTGTGTAATATTTGGACACGGCCAGGTGAGTTGTCGACGGCTGCAAATACTGCCCAATCGTCATAATATCGCAATCGACGGCTCGCAAATCGTCCATCGTCTGCAACAACTCGTCCCACTCCTCCCCTACGCCAATCATGACGCTGGATTTGGTCGGGATGCTAGGAGCAATGCGTTTGGAACGTTGAAGCAGCTCCAACGAACGGCGATATTTCGCCTTGGAGCGGACGCGGTCGGACATGCGTTCCACGGTCTCCATATTGTGATTTAGAATATCCGGCTTCGCTTCAAGAACCGTAACCAAAGATTCTTCACGGCCCAAGAAATCAGGAATCAGCACTTCTACCGTGCAAAGCGGCAGCTTGCGGCGAATCGCTTTGATGGTTTCGGCGAAGATCATCGCGCCGCCATCCTGCAAATCATCACGTGCAACAGAAGTTACAACGCAGTGGCGCAGCCCCATTTGTAAAGCAGCATCAGCCACGCGTTCAGGCTCTTGCAGATCAAGCTCCGTAGGCAGCCCTGTTTTCACAGCGCAAAAACGGCAGGCACGCGTACAGATGTCACCCAAAATCATGAACGTAGCCGTTCGATTCGCCCAGCATTCATGAATGTTTGGGCATTTAGCTTCTTCACAAACCGTATGCAGCGTCTTCGAACGCATCATTGATTTAATTTCTTTGAAATTTTCATCTGTTTTCAGATTAATTTTTAACCAGTCTGGTTTTCTCTCTAATGGTTTTGTAGGCATTATATTTCCCGCCTTTTATTTGGTTTCTCAATGTTGTTATTATATCATGAATGCCTGACAAAACAATCCACTTTGCCAGCCAGTTGTGATACACTTATCTAGATGGACCAAAACAGCTCAGCTATTTACATATAGGCTGTATGGGAGGAAAGAAACATGAGCATACAAGAAGTAACGCGAGAGAAGGATCGCAAGCTTGGCGAAATTTTAAGAGGCATGGGTCGAGTATTGATCGCCTTTTCCGGCGGAGTAGACAGCACATTTGTCCTCAAGCGTGCACAGCAAGAGCTCGGTGATCAAGTTCTGGCCGTCACAGCCGCATCCGAAACATTCCCTACACGGGAATTCGATGCAGCCGTTGAGCTTGCTGAACAAATTGGTGTCCCGCTGTACAAAACAGAGGTCAAAGAATTGGAGAATGCCAATTTCGTCGCCAATAATCCGGACCGCTGCTACCATTGCAAAACGGGTCTTTATTCACATCTGCAGCAATTAGCCAAAGAATTAGGTTATCCCTATATTCTGGATGGTTCCAATATGGACGATCTCGGTGATTACAGACCGGGGCTGCAAGCCAAGAACGAACAGGGTGTCCGCAGTACGCTACAAGAGGCTGGGATGACCAAAGATGAAATCAGACAGCTTTCCAAAGAATTAGGTTTACGCACTTGGAATAAACCTTCTTTTGCTTGCCTGTCCTCCCGTATCCCCTACGGAACACAAATTGAGAAGTGGAAGATTGACCAGCTGGACGAAGGCGAGTACTTCCTTTCACAGCTTGGTTTATATCAAGTACGCGTACGTCACCATGAGAAAATTGCCCGGATCGAAGTCATGCCGGATGAAATACATAAAGTGGTGGAGCATCGCGACGCAATCTATGAAAAGTTCAGTAAGCTCGGCTTTACTTACGTAACGCTGGATCTGCAAGGCTACCGAACTGGCAGCATGAACGAAGTGCTGTCTAAGGAAACCAAAGAAAAGGTGAAAGAAGCATCCTTATGATGGACTTGGAAAAGATTTTGAAACTCGTACAGACGGGCGATCTGGACGTCGAAGAAGCCAAAAGGCAAATCATCAAGGAGGGCGGCGGCGAAGGCCCCGGCAACCTTGATCTCGGATTTGCCCAACTGGACATCGATCGCGAGAAGCGCACTGGCTTCCCCGAGGTTATATTCGGGGAAGGCAAAACCGCCGAGCAGATCGAGGCCATCTTTCGGCGGCTGATGGAACACACCGACCGCGTGTTAGCTACGCGGGTCGACGCAGTCAAAGCCGCCCATGTTATCGCTGCCGTGGAAGGCGTCACCTACCACGAAACAGCCAGGGCGCTCACTTGGTTCAAGCGACCGATGTTGAAAGTCCACGACGGATACATCGCCGTCGTGTGCGCAGGGACCTCCGACCTCCCCGTGGCGGAGGAGGCCGCTCTTACGGCAGAATGCCTGGGCAGCCACGTCGAACGCGTTTTCGACGTTGGTGTAGCCGGCATTCACCGGCTCTTCCGCCGGCTGGAACTTATTCGCGGTGCTAACGCGATTGTGGTCGTTGCCGGCATGGAAGGCGCGCTCGCCAGCGTGCTTGGCGGGCTCGTATCCAAACCTGTCGTCGCTGTGCCGACGAGCATCGGGTATGGCGCACACCTTGCAGGCGTGGCTCCGCTCTTGTCCATGTTAAACAGTTGTTCACCTGGTATCTCTGTCGTAAACATTGACAACGGCTTTGGAGCTGGCTATTATGCAGGGCTCATTAACAAAAATATGTCGAAACGAGCGTGAGATTCGTACCATGCGTATTCTATATTTGGACTGCTTCTCCGGAATCAGCGGCGATATGACACTTGGCGCTTTGGTTGATGCAGGGGCAGACCGGGCTTATATTGAAAGCGAGCTAACCAAAATTAAGCTTGAACCGTATGTCCTGGAATGGAAGCGTGTAATTAAGCGTGGAATTTCCGCACTTAAATTGGACGTTATCCTAGATCCGGAGTTCCCGCCTAAGAAACATCGTCATTACTCAGAAATTGTCAAAGTCATTCAAGGAGCTGGATTTAATGATCGTGTCACATCGCTCAGCTTAGCCATTTTTGAGAAAATTGGCATCGCTGAAGCGAAAATCCACGGAATTCCAGTTGAAAAAGTGCATTTCCACGAAGTCGGAGCTATCGACTCCATTGTCGACATCGTCGGTGTAGCCTTGGCTATCGACTCTTTGCAAATCGAGCGCATCTTCGCATCCCCTGTACCGTTAGGCTCAGGAATCATTCATATTGATCATGGCACATACCCGGTTCCCGCTCCGGCAACCTTGGAAATGATGCGTGGTTTACCTATCGCTTCAACGAACCATAGCCTTGAAATGACCACGCCAACTGGCGCAGGTATTATTTCCGGAATAGTGGACGAGTTCTCCAAAAGCTTTCCGCCAATGATCGTAGACACCATCGGATACGGGGCAGGCACAAGGGATTTGCCTAATCAACCTAACGTGCTTCGTGTCGTCGTCGGTAAAGTGGATCCTTTCATTGGGAAATGGCAAGTCGGTCATGAGCACATCGCGCATGAACATAACCATTCTCATGGCCATTCTCATGACGATCACCATCACCACCATGATCATGATCATCAACACCCGCATACGCACGATCATCAATAAGAGCAAAAAGCCTCTTCCTGAACTTTAGGAGGAGGCTTTTTTGTGCTGCAGCATAAACTGCATTCTAACTTCTTCATAGACCAATTTCAACGGTACTTGATACTCTTTGGCTATCCGTTCACATTCTTTAAATTCAGGGGCATACTGCACCAATTTACCTTGGTGATAACCTACTTTTACCGTTAATAATCCCCATTTGGTATCCACTTGCTCGAATTCTCTACCTAATCTATGGCAGGAAGCGTGCATATATCGAATGCCCAGCGTCGTTGTTTCGCTAAAGATTACGTCTTCTATGGAAGAAAGTCGTGCCGCTTCAACCAGCACATTCAACATAATGCCTGGCCGCCCTTTTTTCATAATAATCGGTACCACATAGACATCATTAGCTCCAACATCGAAGAGCTTGTCCATAATATAAGAAACCCACTCTGGATTCATATCATCCAAGTTCGCCTGAATTAACAACATCCCATCGTCAACATGCTCTTCCCTGTGATTAAAACTCACTCTTCTCACCTCATACAGGCATCATAGCAAAAAATGGTTGAATACGAAAGTTGTAAGGATAAACATCCACAGAAGAGTACATCCTAAGAACTAACATTTCAGGAAGGATGATAGTGATGAAAAGCAAACCTTTTTTGGCGCGGGTTCTAGCTTGTTGCCTCCTCCTATCAGTAGCCGAATCAGGGACTTACTCACGTATGGCGGCTTCCCAAGCTGCTGGATCTGAACAGTCTTATGCCCCAGCTCCGTCGAAGGTTAACCCCAACCTGAACGCTGAGCGGAAAGAACTATTTGAGAAAACGAGTATAATTTCTGATATCCCTTGGGCTTACTTAGCTGCTGTCGATCAATATGAAAGAACAATGAATATTGCTAAGAAAAGGCCTGTGCACAAAGGAATTACAAGCATCTACTTCCCTGAGTCGGATTGGGCCGGCATGCTGAATCCAGACCAACAGGATACGAATCCAAAAAGCATTTCCTTTTTTCACGGCTACGGACGAGATGGCTCGGGGGATGGGATCGCAGAACGAAACAACGATCTGGATTTATTAGCCTCAATGGCCTTTCTCATGAGTAGAAACGGAACAAAAGAGGAAAATTTACTCATTAACCTATGGAATTATTATCAAAACTCACGCAGCGTCGAGCGCATCAAACAATTTGCTACTATTTTTAATACACTTGGCACACTCGACCTTGGAGAACATGCATTCCCACTTCCAGTGAGCGCGGACTACTCCTATCGTAGCACTTGGGGAGACAGCCGCGGCTGGGGAGGGCACCGCTCTCATGAAGGAACGGATTTATTTGCTCGGCATGGAGTGCCTGTCAGAAGCACTTGCTACGGTATAGTAGAAGTGAAAGGTTGGAATCCATATGGCGGGTGGCGAATTGGGATTCGCGATGTGAACAATATATATCATTACTACGCCCATCTTTCCGGCTTTCAAAAAAGTCTCAAAGAAAATGATATTGTCAAACCCGGGCAAACCATCGGTTGGGTTGGCAGCTCGGGTTACGGCAAACCTGGAACGTCAGGGAAATTTCCGCCCCATCTCCATTTTGGTCTTTATCGGGATAATGGGTTAACGGAATGGAGCTTCGACCCTTACCCCTCTCTCCGAAAATGGGAACGCGAAGATCAAAATAAAAGAAGAAAATAAGCCGCTCCCTTATGGAGTCGGCTCTTTTTGTATCGTTTCTTGTGATTGAATTGCGTCTCCCTTTGGTGCCGTTGTTCCGACATTCGGAACCTGCGGAAGCGATAAGCTGGGCAGTCCTGCGTCCTTACTCCCTCCTACAGGATTGCCTTTGTTATCGTAATAATAAGTTGGAACATCCCCAACTACAAGGGAGTATGAAATTGGTATCTCCGTTTCTACAATCTCTGTATCTGAGTCAAAGGGGATAATAACCGATACTTCAGCAATAATGCGGACATAAACTTCAAACATCACCATATTAATCCCTGCATTTTGAGAGCGCGTGTTTAAATCAACTTTCACATTGCCAACCGGCAGCAGCCTAATTGGAATATCAGGACCAAACGAAGCGAGAATCGCACTGTTCATCGCTTGCCCAACTGGAATGTGCTCAGAGATGGATTGTAAATGATCAAGCTCACCTTGCACGGTTTTTATTGTATCTGATGTGATGCGCATATGTTCATTATAATTTAACATGAAACCTGTTATTTTTCCATTTTTATCCATTTTCCAATCGATAAGCTGCTCTGCTTTCGTATTCCCTGCCACATGATCCGCAATGGCGCTATTGATCGCCTGAGTGGCAATCTGCTTAATTCGAACTTTCGCCAAGTTCATCAGTGGTGGTCTAAGATTGTGTTCAACATAAATAAAAAACTGCACACAAAATAAGACAAAGATGAGAAGACTGATTAACAGCACCTTTTTGCGGTTTGATTTCCCTGTAGGTCTGCTTCTCCACCGTCGCCTTTGCAGCATCCCATTCCCCCCTTGCCCCGCTTGTCATTAGTACTACCTTATGCGGACATGGAGTGAAAAAGAAGCCTAGGAGCTGTCCTTCTTCCCGCTGGATCCCGCCCCCCTCTACTGTTCCATTGTTCATATGCTATGGGCACTATCCCATTCACTCAGAAGTATAAAAATGATTTTACATATAATTATTTCCAAAAATGTATTGCAATAAGAACGTATGTTTGATATTATTTGAATAGGAACATAAGTTCTCAATTTTCATTTCAGGGAGGGCTAGATGGATTTTTCTTATATGTCTTACGAGCAGTTTAAGAGTCGTTTCTCCACTGAAGATCTTTGCGCGCAATATATTTTTCACATGAAATGGCCTGAAGGCTTTATCTGCCCAAAGTGCAGCCATCGACATGCCTATATAACCAAAACTCGTAAACATCCTTTATACGAATGCAGCGATTGTCGTTATCAAGCCTCTCTAATCTCAGGAACCATTATGGAAGGTAGCCGAACCGAGCTGCGCAAATGGCTGTTAGCCATATTCCTCGTCTCCCGTACCGATCAGGGAACTACAGCTATGAGTCTTTCCAATCTCATTCAGGTTACTTACAAAACCGCTTGGCTAATCTTACATAAGATTCGATCCTTTATTCAAAACTCCGACACACAGAGTCTCCTCTCAGGCTCCGTTCGAATTCATTCAGCCATTTATGGCCGCCCATTCAATCCTTCTGTCCATAGACACCCACAAGAGCACCTTCTTCTCGTAGGTTCATCAAGTAATGAATCATGCGACTCCAGCTACATCAAAATAAAACATATACAGCTTTCATCCCCAAAGGAAAGGCATATTTCTCGTAACGAAATTCGTACATTTCGCAAACAGCATATTGAAACTGACACACAGAATGTCGAGATTATTACTGGTTTCTACACTCCACAACGTCTACGTCCATTGCTCGAAATTGCCAAACAAGCTAGCAGCTGGATTAACCAAACCTTTCATGGTCTTGGAGCCAAACACTTACAAGCATATTTAGACGAATTTTGCTATCGCAGGAACCTCTCCGCAAGGAACATTTCTATTTTCACTCATTTAAGCGAGCTTTGTTTTTCCGAAAACGGCACACACATACAAATGATCTGAGTCACGGGGATAGTGGCTATATGCAGAGCCAACATATATTAAACCACCTTCAAGGAAGGTGGCTCAGAAATTTACATGTATTAGTGATAAAAGATTAGTAACGATCCATAATCAGCTGAGTTTTCAAAGAATCTTGAGCTAGAAACCATCCTTTACCTTGCAAATACGTAATGAGTTCATCATGCTTGGCTGAAGCTGTCGATTGACTAGTTGTTTTGAATGATGCTTCTACAACATACTCTGTCCCTGTGCCTGCTGCATTCCGCATTGGCCATACTTCGATGTATAGTTGCTGACCGCTCCAAGTACCAATCGAACGTTTGGCAAGTACAGGGCCATAAATACGGGAGGAAGACAGTTTACTAGTCCCCCATCCGCTTGAGACCCAGTTATTAAATTTATCAGGAGCATTGTTGATAAGAAGACTGCGTGAATCAGCTTGGTTAGGAAGATCCATACCGCTATAACCTGATTTGCTGCCACTTTTCGTACGAGTAATACTTAAGGTTTTCTTTTGGTAACCCCATTCAACTTGAGCTTCATATCCTGTATCCCCTGCATTGAAGCCCTCTTGGTTAGCTAAAGTTAGCGCGCCATTGATATCATTACCTGTGATGGCATAACGTTTTTTATAACTAAGTTCGAAATCATTTTCGCCTTCTGTTTTGCGAATTCTCGGACTCCATCCATTGTTGTAAATATCTTCAGCATTCGTGTCGAGAAATTGAACATTCATTTTCGTTACGGTTTCCGGCATACCAAAAGCTGATCTCACGGTGCTTGTTAGCTTGAAGTCCGACCCAAGAACGGCACTCGGATTAAGAAGAAGCTTGACCTCATAATCCGGAACCATGTTGCTTGCAGCCGATGCAGAGTGAGGGGCACCCCCAAATCCAACTAATGCACTTGTTCCTAAGAGTGCAGCCATGACCAACTTTAATGCCTTTTTCTTAAACATTATTTCAACTCCTCTACGTTTTTGGAAAGGTTTCCCTCTCAGACAAGAGCATAAAGAAGTTTTGTCATTGGATTGTCAGCTGAACGTGTCTTTTTTGTAAAAGAATTTACTCACTCTGGACACAATCACGCAAGTACTGGAAAAAACTATCAAAGAATGAAGACCGAATCCGATCTTCGTTGTATGTGAAATAGATATAACGTTTAAAGGGATTTTGGGGGATTTCACGATACACCAGCTCTTCTCGCTGCATCTCTTTTGCAATTGCCATCTTTGAAATAATCGAGACGCTGTCGCCGGTTAAGACCGCTTGCTTGATGGCCTCCAAGGAGTCCATCTCCATGACGGGTTTCAGTTCAATGCCTAAGCTTTTGGCCCATTTTAATGTCATGGTACGCGTGCTAGACTCTTGTCCATGCAAAATAAAAGGAACGTCCTTTAATACCTCTGGATGAAGATTAGGTTGTCTTGCCAAGCGATGTTTCGGGTTAAAAAAGAAAACCAGCTCGTCCTCACATAACGTTTCCCCGATTAGGGGCGCCCACTGAAAAGGCTCCGCCGACATAATGCCAATATCGATTTCATGATTCAAAAGCATTTCTTGAATGACTGGAGAGGTCCTGATGGTAAGCGAAATTGAAATTTGCGGATAAAGTTTAGAGAAGCCGCTTAAAATGCTCGGGAGCACATACGTGCCAGGCACGTAACTTGCTCCAATCTTCAAATGCCCGCTCCCTCTCTCATCAAACTCCTTCACAACTCTCTCCGCTTCTTGAGCCAACGCATTAATCTTCTTTGCATAGTGGTTCAAGGATTGTCCCGCTTCTGTTAAATGTACTTTTCCTGCTTTTGAATAAAATAAACCTACGCCTAACTCTTGCTCCAAGCTTTTCATATGGAAGGAAACCGTCGGCTGCTTCAACCCTAATTGATCGGCAACCGTGGTAATTCGTTTGTGTTTATCCAGTAGCTCTACGATTTGCAGCTTAATTAAATTCCAGTTCATTGAGAAACTCTCCTTATCCATCATGGCCTGCAAAATCATTATAGAAAAAATCTATGGAGAATAATAGTTTCCCAACAAAAACTTAACAATAGATTTACCTTAAGTTGACACTCCGCTAATTTTGCTCACCTAAACTAAGATTGTTCCTAAGAACGGAAGGAAGCTTGAGATGACTTTACAACTTCACGGTATCAACAAATCCTTCGGCGCCTCGCCGGCGCTCAAGGACATTCAACTAACCCTTACCAAAGGGAAATTTACAACTTTGTTAGGACCATCTGGGTGCGGTAAGACAACATTGCTCCGAATCATTGCAGGTCTAGAGTCTCCAGATCAAGGTGAGATTCATTTGGGAGATGTTTGTCTCTTCTCCAAGAGCCGCAGAATTAACCGCCCGGTTCATCAACGAGATTTTGGTATGGTGTTTCAGGATTTTGCCCTTTGGCCGCATTTGACGGTCTTGGAGAATGTTGCTTTTGGACTCAAGGCAAAAGGTGATACAACAAATTGGCGTCAACGTGCAATGGAAGCTATTGATTTGGTTCAACTTATGGGAATGGAGAAGCGATATCCCCATCAACTGTCCGGCGGACAACAACAGCGGGTCGCACTTGCCCGGGCCATTGTGGTGCGTCCACAGCTTGTCTTATTCGATGAGCCCATGAGTGCTTTAGACGCTCTATTGCGCGAAGAAATGCGTATCGAACTTATGAATCTGGTACGAAATATTGGCTTTACAGCCATTTATGTGACGCACGACCAGATCGAAGCCATGTCCATGTCGGATGAAATTGTCGTCATGCAAAGCGGGGTCATTTTGCAAAAAGACACACCTGAGGCCATTTATCGTAAGCCTACCCACCCATTTACAGCCCGTTTTATCGGTAAGACCAATTGGCTGGAGACGGACAAGCGGCTCATTCGCCCTGAACATATCCGGTGGGAACGCTTGACGGAGGAAGACCTTGTGTATTCAGGGGTAGTACAAGCTGTCAGCTATATCGGCGAGCGCTATGAAATCAGTGTAGATGTTGGTGAAAAGGAAGTTTGGATGGCCTATCATCCATCACGCTTGGCGATAGGTGAAAAGGTAAACCTTTATATTTCAAAAGAACAGATTCATGAATTGTAGAGAGTTGAAATCAACCAAAATTGAGAGGGTGCATGTAAAATGAAATCGAAAATGAAGAAAAACTTTCAAATGAGTACCATAGCTTTGATGTCCGTTCTATTAGGTGTTAGCTTAACTGGCTGCGGTACAGCAAGCAAAACCTCCAATTCAAGCCCATCTACTGCTACTCCAGCTGCGCCAACTGCTTCAACGGCTGCCGCAACAGTAGCACCAACGCCTGAAGCTAAAAAGCTTAGCGGAAAAATTGTTGTTTATAGCGCAGGCCCGGCTGATCTCGCTACCAATATCCAAAAAGGCTTTAAAGCCAAAACAGGTGTGGAAGTTGAAATGTTCCAAGGCACGACAGGTAAAATTTTAGCTCGTATGGAAGCCGAGAAAGCAAATCCTGTTGTTGACGTCGTTGTCTTAGCTTCCCTCCCTTCAGCAATTGGTATGACAAAAAGCGGATTAACACTACCTTTCAAAGAAGCTAAAAATGCCGACAAGTTGATTTCAGATTATTCCGATAAAGATGGGAATTATTTCAGCTACAGCTTGTCTGCACTAGGTATTGCTTACAACACCAAGACGGTTACCAACCCTCCGAAAGAGTGGAGCGATCTAACCAAACCAGAATGGAAAGATAAAGTGAATATTCCGGATCCTGCTCAGTCAGGTTCAGCACTTGATTTCATGACAGGCTACGCGAATAAAAACGGTGATTCTGCTTGGGACTTGTTTGGTAAAGTGAAAGCTAATGGCGCTATTATTGCAGGCGCAAACCAAGAAGCTATGGATCCTGTTATTTCCGGTGCTAAAAGCATTGTAATGGCAAGCGTTGACTACATGACATATGCCTCCAAAGCAAAAGGCGAGCCAATTGATTTAATTTATCCTGCAAGTGGGACAGTCATCTCACCACGCCCTGCCATGATTATGAAGTCCAGTAAAAATGTAGATGCATCTAAGGCATTTATTGAATACCTACTTTCTGACGAAGCGCAAAAAATGGTTACTGACTCCTACCTGCTTTCCGGACGCAGCGATATCCAAGTACAAGGAAGAGTAAGCGCGAAAGACATTCCTGCCATTAAGGTTGACTGGAATTGGATGAATGATAATCAAGCCGGCGTGACACAGAAATTTACGCAGTTGTTCAAAAAGTAAGCTCCGGACGGGGATGACGATTAAATGGTATTCAAACGTACGGGGACGTTTCTGGCATTGCTGCTTCTAGCAATGCTGGTCGTCCTTCCTCTTTTATTTGTATCGTTCAAAAGTATTTGGGTGAATGGCTCACTCGATTTATTGGCACCCATTCGTGTCGTGTTAGAGAAGGATCTGACTGGTGTATTCAGTCACTCTTTAATGCTCGGTATATGGGTCGTGGTTGGTTGTACGCTGCTTGCGCTCCCCTTAGCATGGATCATGGCCAAAACACCGCTTCGCAAGCATCGTTGGCTCGATATTGTGCTGCTCATACCTTTCATGACACCGCCGTATATTGGCTCCATGGGATGGATCTTATTTATGCAGCCCCGCGGATATCTTGAGCAATTTTTTCCAGGGGCGCAATGGATTAGCAGCCAGTTCTTCAGCTTATTTGGAATGATTACGATCATGAGCCTTCATTTATTTCCGTTTCTGTACTTAATTTTGCGCAATGCGATTCTCCAAATTGGCAGCAACAAAGAAGAAGCTGCCGCTGTTCATGGGGCCAGCTTCTTTTATTCGCTACGCCGCGTCATGCTGCCGCTTGTGTTCTCCAGCTATATCATGGGCTCACTGCTTATCTTCGTCAAAACATTGGCTGAATTCGGCACACCGGCAACATTCGGCCGACGTATCGGGTATTTCGTATTAACGACCGAAATCCAAGCCTCAATCTCCAGTTGGCCTGTCGACTTTGGGAAAGCAACATCGCTAGCCTCCCTCTTATTACTGGCTTGTCTTGTGCTTTGGTACATCCAGTCGGTAGTAGTTCGCCGGAATTCTTATAATCTTGTCGGCGGCAAAGGCACCCGTAACAAAGTTTCCTTCTATCTCGGCTGGCAGCAAGCGATAGCCTGGCTTTATGTAGCTCTGTTACTCGCTGCATCCATTGGCATCCCGTATTTCTCCATCATTTCAGCTTCACTGATGAAGCTCCGCGGAGGCGGGCTGGCATGGAACAATCTGACGCTGCTTCATTACGGCGAGCTGCTGAAATGGGGCTCACCAAGCATGAAGGCGCTGCTGAACAGCCTCGGGCTCGCCCTGCTCGCCGCTTGCTTAGCAGCCGCGCTTGGCACCTGGTTCGCCTTAACGATCGGCCGCGCCAAACGGCTGCCGCAGCGCATAACTGATATGTTCAGCCTGCTGCCGAACACAGTGCCCGATATGGTCCTCGTCGTTGGACTCATTATGTTATGGAATGCGCCATGGATGCCGCTGCATCTCTACAACACCTACGGCATGGTCGTCCTCACTTACGTGGTGTTCTTCCTGCCATATACGGTGCAATACGTCAAGGCACGTAACGGCCAGCTGGACGAATCCTTGCGGCAAGCCGGGCAAGTCTTCGGCGGGCAGCCCTTGTACGTGTTCCGACGTATTGTCCTGCCACTGCTGCTGCCGGGTATTGTCGCCGGCTGGATGATGACCTTCACCATCTCGCTTAGAGAGCTAGTCGCCTCGCTGATGGTGCTTCCGCCGTCGATGCAAACGTCGGCCACCTATATTTTTGCTCAATTTGAACAAGGTCAAATTTCGCTCGGCATGGCGATGGCCGTCGTTTCCGTCGGTCTCACAACGGTGCTGCTGCTTATTGTGAACAACATGAATACGAACAGAAAGTGGAATGTGGAATGATGCAATTGAACGTTTGGGGCGGCGCTGGCGAGCACGGCCGCTCCTGTTATTGGATAGGTAATGAACAGACATCCATTTTGCTCGATTGTGGTGTAAAACGGGAGGGATTCGGAGAATATCCGCTGATCGATCCGACCAAGGTTGCGGAATTGGACGCTGTATTTCTTTCTCACGCGCATGAGGATCACTCAATCGCTATCCCTTCCCTATACAAGCTTGGTTATTCAGGCAAGGTATATACGACCCGCCTAACCGTACAACAGCTTCCTGGGTATTATGCCGCTTGGGAGAGAAATGTCAAACTGCAAGGTGGAGAATTGCCCTACGATGAAGCGGATATCGCGCGAGTTCAATACGCTTTCATCGAAGACATGGCCCCGCCTCAGCAATGGATTGATCTCTCACCAACACTTCGCATATGTTGGGGGCGCAGCGGTCATATGCTGGGTTCGATATGGATGCTTCTAGAAATTGATGGGAAGCGATTGTTTTTTTCCGGAGATTACAGCGAAGATGCCCTGCTTCTGGGCACAAATGTACCAGTGGACATCATCAATGGAGGCATTCCTCTAGATGCAGCAATTATTGATGCCGCTTATAGCACCGACACGGAGTACCAAAACGAGAAGCTTGAGAAGCTTTTCACTACGGCTGAGGAGATTTTAAATGAAGGTGGTCAACTGCTACTGCCTGTTCCTGTTTGCGGTAGAGGGCAAGACTTGCTCCTGCTTATGCGTCAGCGTTTCCCCGCAACGCCGATACGGGCCGAATATGAGCTCATTCAGGCTATGGAGCTAATGCTGCAACACGCCGATTGGTTGAAACCAGGTATGGAACACGTCGTCACAGAGGCTTTGAATAATGAAAGCTTTGAATTCATCCACAATGAGGAACAACGTAAACGATTATTCAATGAGGATATAGCCAATTCTCGGGCAGCTATCTGGTTCACAAGTGATGGAATGATGCAATCTCCCAAATCTCAATGGTACTACGAGCAGTTTCGCACAAACATGACGAATGGCATTCTTTTAACCGGACACGTCGCTATGGGAACAAGAGCGCAGCGGCTTCTAGCGATGAGCAATGAAGAACGCGGCTGTCAATTGAAAATGGTTCGATACAAGATCCATCAAGGGTTGCCTGATGTGCGCAAGATGACACAATCGTTAAGCAGCAAACATAAGCTTCTAGTCCATGCCCCAAAAAAAGAAACAGATGCCCTGCTTAAGCAGTTAGCATCTGAAGGTATTGAACATTTACTTTCCTTACAACCGGGTGATACAGTCAATTTGTAGCCATACCGCTTATTATGATTTCAGCTCTTCCCACAACTGATCCCAAGAAGTTATCCGAGGCAAATTGAGATGCTGATTGTAGGATCGGTCTTTTACATAAGCTTTCACTGGCAATTGGGATAAAGTTTCCAGGACTTTCGGCTTATCGTCGAAATAATAATCCAATTGCAAGTCCTCGATAATATGTACTTTCTCGGAATCACTCATTCCGCAATAGAAATGACCTTCCGCAACGGGAAAACCATTTTGAATAAGCCACTCTCGCGTCCGTTCCGTATGCTCTTTCGCTCTTGCCGTAATATAGTAAACCTCATGACCCTGTTTAACTAACTCGTGTAAGATTTCACGTGCATGCGGGAATGGAGCACAGTCGGAGTAATAAATATCATCGCGGAGGCTCATCCAGAGCTTCCCTCCCTCTTCTTTCGTCAACCCGAAAGCGGCATGAATCTCCATGGTAGTTAGAGCCTGAAACACGTCCAATCCGATATTTTGATTCAGCTTGCGATTATAGATGTGAAAAGCATGTTCTCTTAAATTAATGAGTGTATCATCAATATCAAAACCAAATTTCACCGTTGCCCCTCATTTCACTAGTACCTTTATTCCTTTAGTATAAGCCCAAAAAGACTTGCGAATACAGAAGCTTGCACTCTCGAAATGATGCAGCCGCGTAATTCTTCCACACCCACGCCTAGACTAGTGAAATCGCAGGAACTAAGATCGATTCCAGCCAATTTGGCTCCCGTGAACTGAGCACGATCCAGCTTGCATGTCTCAAAGTACATCTTTTGCAGCGTTGTCTCATAGAAATCAGCACTTAAAAGCGAACACTCTTCAAAAGCAACTTGTCTGAAATTAGCCATCCGGAAATTAACATAATCCCCTAAACAGGAATCGAACAGCACATTACGAATGGTCGCTCCAGTCATATCCATCCCGATAATTTTGCAATTTCTAAATTCGGTTCTATGGATCGTTGCTTCTCCGAAATCTACATTCGATAAATCACATTTCTCGAAGATGACGTCGGTCAGCTCAATGTCTTTCATAGCAATTCGTGTGAAGGTGACATTTCGGAAAATAATTTTATCAAAAGCAACTTTTGACGCTTTCTGATTATCTATTGTGCAATCGCTTATAATTCCAGTGTGAAAGCTATCTTCCGAGTTCATTCCCTCATCGGGCAGTGATATCGGAGGCAACTCTTTCGGCATCTTTGGTGCTTCAATTTTGGAAGTGCTCATTCGGATGCTCCTCTGTCTACTAGAATGATTATGTTTAAAAAATAATAACGGATGTCAGGCTTTGCAGCATAAAGAATAGCGAGCCCCATTTACGTTTAATGTAATTTCGGCCGCGAAATAACCTTGTTTTGATCGTCGTAACAGGTAAGTTCACTTCTTTGCTGATGTCTTCCAGAGACATATCTAGAAAGTATTTATACACGATCAGCGTTTTATATTTATCAGGCAGCTCGCGAATCATCAGCTCTACCTGTTCGGCCGTTTCTTGCTCAATTAATTGAAGTTCAGGCGTTTTCTCAAAGCTTGTCAGCTTATCATAAAAAGGCAGCGCATCTTGAAACGGATTTGGATTGGTATCCATGGACAACTCCGACTTCTTTTTACGCAAAAAATCAATGGTCACATTTTTGCCAATGCTAAAAATCCAAGTAGAGAAATTTTTACTTGCGTCAAAGCGATGGGAGTGCTGATACGCCCGTAGAAACGTCTCTTGTACGACATCCTCCGAATCCGATTTGTTACGCAGCATCCGATAGGCTAACCGGTAAATTCTGTCCTTATACAGCTCAAGAAGTCGGCTGAACGCTTTGGAATCCCCTTGAGTCCACATTGTTGCAAGCTGACTATCGCTTAATTGCAGCATGTTACAGCTCCTTTTTCTTAACTGCCATCTTTTCGACTCTATCTTTATATTCTACCAAATCGAATCAAAAAAAAGAAACCTTTACAGGTTCCATAGGTGTCTATTTATCGATAAATTTGGACACAGATTCTGCTTTTTCAGAGGCTGCGACGACAATGATCACGAGAATGATTCCACAGAGTATAAACCCGCCTATTATCATGCTGTGCACCTTCTTTGAATGAGTTGAGATCCTCTTATTCAAAGATATGATGCACAGTTTCAATTATGCACTCTTTTTAGTTGTGAGATTCTGATTTGTTCTTATTGCGCAGTAGGCTGAGAATAATCGTACCGCCAAACAAAGCAATAATCACGGAGAAGAAAAGAACATGGGAGATATGGATACCAAAAGCGCCGGCGATCATCTTAAGACCGATCACGATAATAAGAATGAAAGCTGTTTTCTCCAATTCCGGAATTTTATCAATTAATTTCAAGAAGACTTGGGCCACGCCTCTCATCATGAGTACGCCCAAAATACCTCCAAGGAACAGTACCCACACCTTTTCGCTGACACCAAAAGCAGCAAGCACGCTGTCCACACTAAATGCAATATCCATCACTTCTACCGCTAATACTGTACGCCAGAAGGAAAGACCTTTGTTCTTCACTTCGCCATTCTCATCCTCTTCATGTTTCTTGAAGAAGAGATTACTGATTGCGATCCAGAGGAGATAAAGACCACCAAGTACTTTAATCCATGTAATTTGAACTAAGAATGTCCCTACACCGATAGCTACAAATCTAAAGATGTAAGCACCAATAAGTCCGTAAAATAACGCCTTTTTCTGCTGTTCCTTAGGTAAATGTCTAACCATAACCGCGAGTACTAACGCATTATCCGCCGAAAGCAAGCCCTCTAAGATAACAAGTGTACCGATAATCCCCCAGTTTACGGGATCTGTCACTGTTTCCGACAACACTTCCCAGCTAAAAAAGCTAAGAAAGTTATTGATGAAACTTTGAAAAAAATCTGCCATGCTTCTTGACCCTCCTGTAATTTTCCCAAGTATTTACTGCCTGCAACCCACTCTCATACCCATCCGAGGAGTCAGATCCAATTGCGCTAACTTTACACGCTGCGCCGTATCTATATAATTCTCCTGCAACTATAGCTGTCTTGATGGAGAAGTGATTTTCCAGTTCATATTCCAGCATATCTTGCTAGTGCCTGGATGAAGTATGCCTATTGGCTAGCAAAGGGGTGATGCCTAAACTGCACCACCCCAACTAGTTTAAGCTTTACTCCGCATCAAGTCCATAATTTTTGCATAATGCTTGAAGACCACCTTGGAAGCCGCTTCCAACCGCTTGGAATTTCCATTCCTGACCTTGGCTGTCACGATATAACTCACAAATGACAACCGCAGTTTCAATAGAAAAATCTTCACCTAAATCATAGCGTAAAATTTCTTGATTTGTTACTTCATCGAAAAGACGAACGAACGCATTGGACACTTGTCCAAAATTCTGATTGCGGCTTGCTGCATCATGGATAGTTACGGCAATACCGATACGGTGAATATGCGCAGGGATTTTCGAGAAATCAACCTTGATCTGCTCGTCATCGCCGTCTCCATCACCAGTCCGGTTGTCTCCCGTATGTTGAACCGAACCATTTCCACCAACCAAATTGTTATAAAAAATGAAATCCTCAATGCCTTTGGCCTTATTGTCTGCATGCAGCAGAAAGGCCGAGGCATCTAAATCGAAAGAATGACCGCCGGAATATTTGTTGGTATCCCAGCCTAAACCGATAATCGCCTTCGTTAAACCAGGGTTTGTTTTGGTTAAGTCAATTCTTTGACCTTTGGACAAGGAGATTGCCATATCCAACAGCTCCTTAGAATATTTTTGACTTATTAGGAAGTTTGCAAGCCGTAATCACGAGCTAGTCCACCAAGACCATCTTTGTAGCCGCTTCCGATTGCGCTGAATTTCCACTCGCCACTGTGACGGTACAACTCACCAATTACTACGCCTGTTTCGATAGAGAAGTCTTCGCCAAGATCGTAACGAATCAGTTCCGCGCCAGATCCTTCGTTAAGGATACGCACATAGGCATTGGATACTTGTCCGAAGTTTTGGCTTCTGACATCCGCTTCATGAATCGTGATACAGAATGCGATTTTTTCTATTTCAGCTGGCACATTAGCCAGATCCACACTAACTTGCTCATCATCCCCGTCTCCAGCACCTGTACGGTTGTCACCGTTATGAATGATGGATCCATTCGCATTTTTGCGGTTGTTATAGAAAATGAAGTCAGCTTCAGAATTCACTTTACCAGCTGCGTTCACACAGAAAAGGGAAGCGTCTAGATCGAAGTCTTTACCGCCATCATATTTATTCGTGTCCCAACCTAAGCCAACAACTACTTTCGTCAGACCTGGGTTTGATTTTGTCAAATCAACTTTTTGACCTTTAGATAATGAAATCGCCATGGATAATGACCTCGCTTTGTATAGTGGATTATGTGTAACGTTTAACTAATTGTCCAATTGTCGTATCCGTACTGCCTTCACCAATCGCGTTAAATTTCCATTCACCACTATGGCGGTAAATTTCACCTACGATTAAAGAGGTTCTACCAGCGTAACTATCAGTTAAATTAAATTTAACCAATTCTTGATTATTAGAATCATTCAGAATTCGAATGTAAGCGGATTGAACCAGACCGAAGTCCTGTTTTCTATTAACACAATCGTAGATATTTACAACGAAAATGATTTTACTAACGTCCGCAGGCACTTGACTCAAATTAACCGAAATTTGCTCATCATCGCCATCGCCTTCACCCGTACGGTTATCTCCGGAGTGAACAACGGAGCCATCGGGACTTTGCAAATTCGCGAAGTACACGACATTTTTCTCTTTTGTCAGTTTACCATTAGCATCCAATAAAATCACTGAAGCATCGCAATCGATCTCTACAGCTGTTTTCTTCGTTCCGAAAAAACCTTTTTTCTCAATGACAGCAGGATCCCATCCGAGACCTACAACTACTTTCGTAAGACCGGCATTCCCTTTTGTTAAATCGATCTTTTGACCTTTGACCAAACTGATAGTCAATCAGGCCACCTCCTTCACAACTTGTTTTGTAGTACGCTCATTACTTTGATACGGATGAGTGCCCATCACGTTTCACAAGTTTCGATTAAATTTTCAGACTCCATACATATTTTTACTTTACATCACTATTTTATCCAAATTTCGCTAATATTTTTTGTTAGTTCGTTCCCTGATGAATTGGTTTAGCAACTTGGTTAATTGGACAAACAGATAATTATCACATCTAAGGAGCGTTCTCATGGATGCAAGTTTGTCGAATTCATTGGAAGCTGTTTCCTACTCACTCGATGATAACCTTCGAACTCTTCAGGTTATATATACAAAATGCAAAGATGTCAATTTCCACGAATTCCTTATTGGAGGAACAACCAGAGCCCTCATCGTTTATATCGAAGGGATGGTTAATCTTGAAGCATTGGATCGAAACGTCCTAAGTCCTTTACTTAGCGAGACCATAGAAGAATGGAATTACACGGAAAAGGAACTGTCATCCATTATTTCCATCTCAGACGTCAAGGAGGCTTCGACATTCTCAGACATTATTGCCCATCTTTCTGTAGGCAATGTCGAACTTTTCATCGACGGAATCCCTTTGGCATACTCACTAGGTCTCGCTCAATGGGAAAAGAGAAACATCGAGGAACCGTCGGCAGAATCCGTTATTCGCGGTCCACGCGAGGGATTTACCGAAACAATGTCTGTTAATACAGCTATGCTGCGGAGGAAAATAAAAAGTCCCTCGCTCAAAATGGTTTCGTACAAAATAGGAAAACACACACGCACGGAAGTCGTCGTTATTTACATGGAGGGCATCGCCAATGAGGGGCTCATTCAGGAAGTTGAACAACGGATTGCCGAAATTGAAATCGACGGCATTCTGGAAAGCGGATATATCGAGGGCTTAATTGAAGATCATCCGCTGTCTCCTTTTCCGCAAATTCAAGTAACCGAACGTCCGGATGTTGTCTCTGCGGCACTTCTGGAGGGCCGTACAGCCATTCTGGTAGATGGAACGCCATTTTCGTTGATAGCTCCTGCTACACTGTTCTCACTTTTGCAATCACCAGAGGATTATTATCAAAGGTTTATAATCGGAACCTTAATTCGTTGGCTGCGTTATATGTTTTTTTTCATAACACTGCTGCTCCCGTCTTTGTATGTGGCTATTTTGACCTTTCATCAAGAGATGGTTCCTACATCCCTTTTGCTCAGCATTGCGAAGTCCAGAGAAGATATTCCGTTTCCCGCACTCGTTGAGGCTCTTCTCATGGAAGTTTCTTTCGAAGCGCTCCGCGAAGCCGGTGTCCGTCTCCCTAAGCAGGTAGGTGCCGCTGTCAGTATCGTGGGCGCTCTCGTCATCGGACAAGCCGCAACCTCCGCAGGTTTGGTGTCGGCTCCCATGGTCATGGTGGTGGCTATCACGGGAATTGCCTCCTTCATGATGCCGCAGTATTCCACAGGCATTGCTTTGCGAATGCTCCGATTTCCCATTATGATTTTGTCGGGAATTCTAGGACTGCTGGGACTCATGCTTGGATTTATTGTCATCGTGATCCACCTCTGCTCCTTAAGGTCGCTTGGTGTTCCTTACCTTCAGCCCCTTGCGCCGATTAAAGCAAAAGAGTTGAAAGATGTGATCGTTCGCGCACCAATCTGGTCCATGCGGACCCGCCCTAAATTTACCGGAAAGATGAATGCGATTCGGCAGCCCTCTGGCCAAAGACCAGACTCGCCAAAAGGGGATGACATTCATGATTGAAAAGGGACGTATTTCCCCCCTTCAATTAGCTATTATTATGCATCCAACTGTCCTCGCTACCGCCACCTTATCTGTCCCGTCCATCACGATGAGAACCGCCGGCATTGATATGTGGATGACACCGCTGGTTTCGGCATTAGTAGGGCTTTTGTCCGTGATTGTCATGTATCGCCTGTATCTCAAATATCCGGAATTAACCTTCATCCAATATACGGAAGTGATTCTCGGCATGTACGCAGGGAAGGCGCTATCCGGCTTCTTTCTCGTGTCGTTTATCTTTACGAATGGGCTCGTTCTGCGCGAATACGGGGAATTTGTCATCGGCAACTTTTTACATGAAACACCGATGGCACTCGTCATTTTTTGTATGGTGGCTATATGTGCGTATGTCTTATATGAGGGGATTGAGGTGCTCGCCAGAGTCTCGCAAATCCTTATTCCTTCGGCTGTGCTCATCATTTTCATCATGCTGGTCTTGATGATTCCTGATCTCCATCCCAAAGAGATGTTTCCTATTCTGGGAGATGGCCCGCTTCCCTTGCTAGTGGGGTCACTTGTCCCCTCATCTTGGTTTACCCAGTTTTTTATGTTGTCGTTTCTTTATCCATTTTTGAATAAAAAGCGGCATGTTTTGCAGTGGAGCTTCCTTAGCGTCGGCATTGTCATGATCACCTTGCTTACGATTAATCTGACCATTTTATTAATGTTCGGATCGCTTACGGTTAAATTCAATTATGCTTTCCTCACTGCCGTACGTTATATTTCCATCTCTGACTTTCTGGAACATATAGAAGCACTAGTGATGACCATTTGGATCATTGGGATGTTCATTAAAGTATCACTGATCTACTATGCCACTGTGCTTGGTACGGCGCAATGTTTGGGACTCTCTGATTATCGGCCTCTTATCATTCCCGTTGGCTTTCTGATACTGCTGCTCAGTTTCTGGGTTTCTCCTAATTTTCAGGAACTCATGCACGCTATAGGCACCAATATCCCTTTTTTGGCATTGATCACACAGCTTGGTGTTCCCTCCATGCTTCTTCTTGCCGCTTCTTTCAGAAAGGGGCAGCAAGGATGAAAGCGATGCTGAAGCTACTTTTAACGGTGAGTCTCTTCACCCCTCTGCTGACGGGCTGCTGGGATCGGACGGAAGTGAACGATTTGGCACTCGTCACCGGAGCAGCGATTGATAAATATGATGATAAGTCGATCGAATTGACCATACAGATTTTTATTCCACGAAGTCCCGGGGGAGGCGGCGGCGGGTTAGAAAGCAGCAACAAAGGGGGCAGCATTCAAACTTCCCTCGTCAAATCCGCGGTAGGCGTTGATATTGCTGATGCGGTTTCTAAAATTCAAGAGAAGATGCCGCGCAAAATTTTCTGGGGTCATACAGAAATCATTATTTTCGGTGAGTCTGTCGCGCGACAAGGGGTTCGAGACGAGGTCGATTACTTAATGAGAGCGCCTCAGCCGCGAGAGCGTGCCTTTATGTATATTTGCAAGGGAAAAGCACGCGAAATTCTCGAGATGAATACACGGCTGGAGCGGAACTCCTCAGAGATTATGAGGGAAATTGCCAAGAGCAAAATCATCCTTAGTGTAACGTTGGCGGATTTGGCACACATGTTGGTAAATCAGTCCGGCGCTGCCGCCCTGCCTTTTATAGAGCTCCTCGGGGCGAACACACCGAGAAATCACGACGATACAGGGAGTTTCACCAATTATACGGCCGTATTCAAAGACGATAAGATGGTTGGAACCATTGACGATCCAACCACCCGCGGCCTGCTCTGGCTCAGGGACGAGATCAAAACAGCCGTCGTTACTGTGACGCCGGAAGGTGTCTCCGGCCACGTCTCCCTTCGACTATTGAAAAGCGAGACGAAACTGCAGCCAATCATCGAAAACGGCAAGTGGCGCATGAACGTCTGGATTCATACGGAAGATGATGCCCTGCAAAATACAACTTCACTGGATCTCGCCTCCGATCAGCAAGCTGTTAAACGCGTGGAAGCCGCTATGAATGATGACATTGAAGAGCGTGTCGCAGTTGCTTTGCGAAAGGTTCAGCAAGGTTTCAAAGCGGACATTTTTGATTTCGCTGGGGAATTCCACCGAGCGTACCCTAAGGAATGGCGTCAAAACCAAAAACGTTGGAACGAGATCTTCCCGAACGTCGAAGTTACTGTCCAATCGGATGCCAGAATGCTGCGTCCTGGGCTATCCAGCATCAAAACTTCTCAATCCCAAGAAGAAGAAGAAAAGGAAGCGGAGTATATCAAATGACATCCAAAGACATTCCTCTATGCATGGCCGCGTGCTTGATCATCACATTCTTTCAGTGGTTTCGCTTGAAAAACAGACCGACCAAAGACAAAGCGGCTTATCTCTCTATTTTAGCCTTATGCTGGATGCTAGCGATCGTTTTAGTCATGAATCCGGGTATGCCGGGTCCGACGCAGCTGGTAAATTACATTTTCTACCCTCTCGGCAAACTCTTAGATCATTAAAGGAGCCTCACGGACATGCAGATTGGCGGGAAACAATTATTCTGGATGATATTGACCATGCAGCTGGGGATGACCATTTTACTGACCATAAATCCATCTATCCAAACTGCGAAGCAAGACGCTTGGCTTTCAACCGTTTGCGCAACCGGAATAGGTGCAGGGATCGCTTATGTTTGCTCACGATTGAGTATCTATCATCCAGGGCAAACCATCGTAGAATTTTCAAAAAAATTATTTGGCCGATACATTGGCTATACGATTATTGTGGTGTATTTCATCTATTGGTACAGCGTGCTTGCGATTATCATAAGGCAATACGCTGAGTTCATCGTTGCGACTATTCTTCCCAAAACGCCGATCCTTGTCCCGATGCTAGGCATGCTCCTCGTAGCGATCTATGTAACTTTCGCGGGCTTAGAGGTTATCGCGAGATGCTGCGAAATTTTAGGGCCTTTTACCTTGCTTGGGATTGCTATTCCTCTCTTGCTGAGCCTAAAAAATATACATATTAACAATATCCTTCCTTTCTATGTGGATACCGGTGCAATGACAATCCTAAAAGGAGCGCTGCCCACTTCAACATTTCTCGGAGATTGCATCCTTCTGCTCGTCATCATGGGCTTTCTTGCAAAACCTCAAGATGGGATGAAACCGGCCATACTTGGGGTGGCTGCTGCAGGTGTGTTAACAAGCATTTCGACTTTCTTAATCCTTACGGTATTTGGACATATCTCCGCTTCGGGCCAAACCTATCCTTACTTTAATCTGATCCGATATATTTCCTATTTCGACTTTTTTCAAAACCTCGATTCCTTTGTTATCGCCATCTGGATTATTAGTGTGTTCACTAAAGTTTCTCTCTACTTTTTTGTTTGCACATATGGAACAGCTCAAAGTTTCGGTCTTAAAAAATGGCGGCGTATGATTTGGTTCGTAGCACCGGTTATCGCGCTGTTTACCTTGATTCCTCGGGACTTTATCGATAGTTCCGTGGTATTTCCACAAAAAATCGCGATCCCTTATTTATTACCCATTCATGGGATCATACTGCCACTCTTGATGTGGGGGGTAGCGAAGTTGAAATATAAATAAAGCCCTTGCGAAATCCCACCTGGGAAATGACAAGGGCTGTTTTTTTGGATCGTTATAGCGCATTAGTTGCTGATGAATTCCTGCACCCATTCTCCGTTATAATAGGCGACGCCAATTTTCGTGTAATTAGGGCTCAAAATATTTTCGCGGTGTCCCGTACTGTTCATCCAGGCGTCCATGACGGCCTCTGGCGTAGGTTGTCCTTTGGCAATGTTCTCACCTGCATAGGAATAAGGAATGCCATAAGTGCTCATCATATCAAAAGGTGACCCGTAAGTCGGCGACGTATGATCAAAATAGTCGTTGTTATACATATCTTTGGCTTTATCCAACGCCATTGCTGTAAGTGCGCTATCGCTGGTTAGCGCTTGTAGCCCAGCTTTTACCCGTTCCTGGTTAACTAATGTAACGACTTGGCTGGCAAAAGCGGATTGCGCAGGTGTATCTGGTGTTGACGGGGCTGTTGGTGTTGATGGAGTCGGCGCTGACGGTGCTGCTGTTTGAGAGCCGCCGCTTGTCCCTGCGCTGCCAGGAAGGTTCAACGTCATCCCAGACCAGATCACGTTCGGGTTGGCAACCTGAGGGTTAGCCTGAATCAGCGAAGTGAGACTTACGCCATACTTCTGGGAGATCAACCACATGGTATCGTTGTCTGTCACCGTGTACGTGGCGGATGCCGCCATGGCTGCGCTGGAACTCATAAGGACGCTCAGACCAATAGCACCGGTTACGACTAGCTGTTTATAACGTTTCAACATAGAAATCTCTCCTTTTTGCGGCCTGCGAGGTTAGCTGTCGGATTCGGGTCAAAGAGTAATCACCCGGCCGCATCAATAGCGGCTTCACCCCAAAGATTGGGTCCCCCGTGCTTTCTAAGAAGCTTCGGCCTTCTAAGTTTTTGATACATATTCGATCTTTCCGATTGTAACACGGGGTTTTTCCGAAAACATGCCGCAAAATTTTCCATTACCTTATGAAAGCGCACTCATCGCGCAATAAAAAAATTTTCCATCACCATGAATAAAAAACCATAACTTCCACAAAATACTCATACACCAAATAAAGGAGTGAATCCAGATGGCTAGCAGTAGAAGCAATACATTACTTGTGCAACAAGCAAAATCAGCTCTTGAGCAAATGAAATATGAGGTCGCTCAGGAACTAGGTATTCAGATTCCTCAGGACGGGTATTACGGCTACATGGCTACTCGCGATACCGGCGCAATCGGCGGACACATTACGAGAAGATTGATTCAAATCGCCGAGCAGCAGCTAAGCGGCAGCAGCACAGGTAATTTTAGACGCATGTAATGTACAAAGAAAAGACTGCACCACCACTTCCTCCTTGGTGATCCAGTCTTTTTTCACATCACAAATTCCATGAAAACCGGCGAACGAAGCCTTCCGTTTCTCGTCCAGTTTTTCGTTTTGATTTTGGCCATGAGCCGCGGCTCCATATAAGCAAAATGATTGTCCTCTTTGTAGACTAAACGGTGCTTGACGCCATCGAGAGCCTTCTGATGCAGAGGCGTTATCCCGGTCTCAATCACCCCAACCGGAATCTTCAAACCATTCGCAGAATCAATGGACGCCAGCAAAGCAAAATTATTTTTCCTGTAACCAGAAATATAAACATCTGCATAAGTCCAGTTAATCACTTTTTGCCATTGCCTGGAGCGTTTGTTGCTCTCGTACTTGAAATGTTCTTTTTTCGACTTCAAAATAATGCCCTCAAGCCCACCCTGCCGGATTTTCTCAAAATAATCCACCGCTTTACCCTCGTAAACCTTCACCCTTTTGTACCTGTCATTTTCGATGAAAGCTTGCTCCAACAGCTCCTTGCGTTTAAGCAAGGGTAATTCAGTGACATCAATTCCCTTGTATTTTAAAATATCAAATGCAAAGAATACAACAGGCGATAAGTCTGTCGGGTTTAAAAATCTGGCTGACATCGCTTCAAAGTCCGGTTTACCTTGATCATCCAAAATAACCAATTCACCGTCAAGAATCGTTCCCTGGGGAAACGGACACTGAAACAACTCAGGAAATTTATGCGTTACCAATTGATTGTCTTTCGTATATACATAGAGTTTGTCCAAATTAGAAAGAATGCACCTGAACCCGTCTAACTTCAGTTCTGCCACATGATGTTTACTGTTATAAGGTCTATTATCTTTGGCGTCTTGCAAAAGCATAGGAGAAATGAACATATGATATCACCCTACGTTAGATAATACTGCACAGTCATTCATCTGCCTATAGGGACTTGAAGGAAATCGAGGCCTACCCGCTCCATTTTCGACAAAACAAGTGGAAACCCTCTCTACAAAGCGACAATCAAATTCGCAGATTCCGTTTATAATGGAGGTAGATGAATGGGAGGGATGTTCGCATGGACAAGCTATTTATCAAAAGACTGCATACGTTAAACCGTCGCGACGAACTTAGATCAATGCTGCTGCTTGAAGGTATCAAAGCCACTCTCAAACGGAAAAAGGAACTCGGCTTATTTTATAGATTGTTCAAGAAAACGAAGAAGAAACCGATGGTTGCTAAAGGATGGAATTGAACTGCCATACGCATAAGAGGCGTCCGTGAAAGTAGAATTTCTCTACCTTCATGGACGCCTTTGCCACTTTACAGCCTTACTTGCCGCTCTTCGCGTATTGCGCGCTGAACTCTTCAATGACTTTATCGCCGCCTGCTTTTCTCCACTGTTCGATCGCTTGCTTCCAGCCTGCCTCATCGATTTTACCCAAGATATACTTCGTCCGGGCGTCGTCAATGATCGGCTTCAGCTCGCTGCCTTTGGTCGTTTGGGTTTCGGAAACGAGCGGATTCGTCGGGTTATTGACCGCGATAGCCTCGTTCTCTTTAATCATTTTGCCGTATTTCTCCATGAGCGGTGTTTCTTTCCCCGTCGTTTTTGCCGTATACTTGGCGATTTGAAGTTGCAGATAGCTGGAGCCTACTTCGGTGTCCTGCAGCTTTTGATCAATAAATACCGGTTTGCCGTCTTCGATCTTATAGTGTTTGCCCTCGATGCCCCAGCCCAGCAAATCCAGCATCTTCTGATCGGAAATTTTATCAAAGAAGCCAAGAATTTGTTTCAATTCCGCCTCGGTTTTCACACTTGATTTCGGGAACATGAACACACTGTTATAGCCTACGCCGCCCGGCAATCTCTCGCCTTTGGGTCCTGTGATCCGGGAGACGACGTCCACATCCGAGCCAGGGAACGTTTTGGAAAGCGATGCCTGATAACCCGCTCCGTCAATCATATTCGAGATTACCGCTCCAGCTTTGCCCTGGTTGATATCGTCTTTCTTCTGTTGATTGTTCAGAACAGGGAAGTCCTGCTTGATGAGCTTCTCGTCGTACAGCTTTTTATAAAATTTCATCGCTTCGAAATACTCTGGCGCTAGAAAATCAGGACTTAATTTGCCATCCTTCACTTCCCAGGAATTCGGAGCACCCATAATGGAGGCTATGACGCCAAAACCGTCCATTGTTTTCTCTTCCGTCAAACCAACCGTGTCCGCTTTGCCGTTTTTGTCCGGATCATTCAGTGTAAACGCTTTAAAAACGTTATATAAATCATCAAGCGTTTTCGGTGCGCTTAAGCCTACGTTTTTCAACCAGTCGCTGCGGAAAATAACCCCGTAGGTGGACAAATCGCGGGCACGAAATAAGCCGTAAATTTTGCCATCCACTTTGATATTGTCAAAAACAGCCGGGTTCATTTTAGACAGATTCGGATAGTCCTTGAGGTAAGGACCCACTTCCCAGAACACGCCGGCACGCACCGCGCTCAAAATGTTCGAATCCTTATTGTTCTGCACAAGCAGCGCCTTGGGAAGCTCGCCGGAAGCAATCGTAACATTAACCTTTTCTTTGTAGGAAGAGTTGGGGACCCAAGAGATGTCCAATTTCGTGTTCGTATAAGCTTCAATCTGCTTTTGCACTTCACTGTCCGCTTTGGGCGGCTCTGCATACATGAGTGTCATGACACTTAACTTCAAGGGCTCTTTGCTTACGGGAGCACTGCTAGTACCCGCATTCCCTCCTGCAGCTGGACTCGCTTCGTTTCCGCAACCGGCCAGCAGCGCAGCAGCGCCAACCATCATACCCATTGCAGCCAAACCGCTTTTTCTCATTCCCGCGTATTTTCTCATTGTGGCAATGCCTCCCCATAGTCTTATTTTATATGAATGCTTCCCAATCACAATAGTTTTCGGGAGCCTGTTCAACCTTTTACAGAACCGATCATGACTCCTTTGGCAAAATGCTTCTGAAGGAACGGATAGACGAGCAAAATCGGTACCGTTGAAATGACGATGACGGCCATCTTAATGATTTGCGATGGAGGCGCAATATAATTCTGATCAAACTGCGTCGAGTCACCGATACCGCCTTGGGATAAGATGACAATTTGCCTCAGCCAGACTTGGATCGGCCACATTTTCGAATCGTTAATGTACATGATCGCGTTGAAAAAGGTGTTCCAATGGCCTACCGCATAAAACAAGGCAAACGTAGCCAGCACCGGCGCCGATAACGGCAGCACAATTCGGAAAAGCAGGCCCACATCGCTGCAGCCGTCAATTTTGGCCGCTTCCTCAAGTCCCTCGGGCAGCTGACGGAAAAAGCTCACAACAACGATGAGGTTAAACGCACTGATCGCATTGGGAATCAGCAGAGACCAGTAGCTGTTCAGCATGCCAAGCGCCTTAACGACCAGGAACGTTGGCAGAATCCCGCCGTGAAACAGCATGGTGAAGACGATCAGCATCATAAACAGCTTTCTTCCTTCAAAATCCTGCCTCGAAAGCGGATAGGCGAGCAGCGAGGTGAACAAAAGATTGATAAAGGTACCGACCACCGTAATGCCGATCGTCACGAACAGGCTGTTCACAATCGTTTGTGTCGAGAAAATGTAGCGGTAACCTTCCAACGAGAAGGAAGTAGGGAACAAAATGAATCCCCGTCTCAGCACCTCCTCCGGCTCTGCAAATGAAACCGATATGATGTAGATAAACGGCAGCAGCGTGACGAGCGCAAACAACGCCAGAAACGTGTAATTGAAGCCGTCAAAGATGCGGCTGCCTATGCTTTTGTTGATCATTAAACACGACTCCCTTCTTAGTACAGGCCGCTTTCGCCGAATTTTTTGGCCAACCGATTGGCCCCAACCACCAGCACGAGCCCAATGATCGACTTAAACAATCCGACCGCTGTACTGTAGCTGAACTGGCCCTGCTGAATCCCGACGTTGTAAACGTAGGTATCAAAAACTTCGCCTACCTCGCGGTTCATGGCGTTCAGCATTAAGAAGATTTGTTCAAAGCCGGTATCGAGGAACGACCCAAGCCGAAGGATAAATAAAATGACAATGACACTGCGGATCGCAGGAAGCGTAATATGCCACAATTGGCGGAAACGGTTCGCCCCATCGATTCTTGCCGCTTCATACAGCTGCGGGTCCACCCCGGCCAACGCTGCCAAGAAAATAATCGTTCCCCAGCCTGTTTCTTTCCATACCACTTGCGAAACGATCATCGTTCGAAACCACTCGCTTGAGATGAGGAACTCCATTTTCGGCAAGCCCAATGAAACGAGCAGGTCGTTGACGATGCCTCCTTCCGTCGTGAAAAAGATGTAGGAAATCCCAACCACAACTACCCAGGATACGAAGTGAGGAATGTAGACAATCGTTTGAATGCTGCGTTTGAAAACTTCCCTGCGCACTTCATTTAATAACAGGGCCAGAATAATCGGCAGCGGGAAGAAAAAGACCAGATTGTACACGGCGAGAATAATCGTATTTTTGAACAGCATCGCGAATGAAGCGTCAAAAAAGAACCTCTCAAAGTGTTTGACACCCACCCATTTGCTGTGCAGCATTCCAAGTGCCGGCTGGTAGTCCTGAAAGGAAATCAACAGCCCCCACATGGGGAAATAACGAAAAATAATAAAGTAGAGCATGCCAGGAAGCGCCATCGCATACAGCCATTTGTTTTTCAGCAAACGGTTGATTCTCGTGCGGGCTTTGCTTCTCGCAGCCGTATCCGCTTTTACCGGTCTGGAAGTTAGTTCCACGTTGACTCGTCCTCCTCGTTTGTTTTGACATCGTTAGCGTATCGAGACCGGAAATTGCCTGCAATAATCAGCAGCGCTCCACCTGCGAATGAGCCGCTTATTGGCTGATAAAGCGAGCATTTATAATCATTAGCGGTCCTACTGGTAATCATTTTGAACGCAAAAAAGAGGCTGTCCCCTGTATGGGAACAACCTCTATCAAATTGAAAATAGCTAGAATCAGCGCTGCTTGAAGCAAAATCGTCAACCAATAGCATCCCTGCGCTGCTCCCGGTACTGGCCCGGCGTCATCCCTTCCAGTTTGCGGAACTGGCGGATGAAATTTTGCGCGTTCGTGTACTGCAAGCGTTCTGCAATGTCCGTGATCTTCATCTCCGTGCTGCTCAGCCAGCTTTTGGCCATATCATGGCGGTATCCCGCCAAGTATTCACTAAAGCTCATCCCCGCTTCCTTCCGGAACATCCGGCGGATATAGTGAGTGCTGTAGTTCAACCGCAGCGCGCACTGCTCCAGCGTCAGTTCACTGTCATAATGGGCATGGATGAGATCCATCACCGAGCGGGAAATGCTTTTGCCGGACGATTCGTGACGCTTGCGGGTCAGCTCCATCATCGGATGAATCATCTGCGATTTAAACCACACTTCGATTTCCTGCGGAGTCTTCAGTCGGAACATGTGCTCATACGCATTCTGTTGATCCGGAAACGAGAGCTCCCCCGTATCCCCCATGTCGTACAAAACGCGGATGAGATCCGTCAACAGCATGGCAAAAGACATTCGGTAAACATTTGAATCCGTCTCTACGCGTAGAACGTCCTGTATAAACTGATGGAGCAGTTCCTCGGCCTTGTCCTTATCAAGTAAAGCAATAGCCTGCGTTAGCTCCGACACCAGATGATGTGGGTAATAGTGACTTGTGGCTTGTTTGGGCTTCAAGTCATCGAGATGCAGGATCGCTTTCTCGCCAAGACGAATCCGGTATTGCAGCGCTTCTTTGGCTTCGAGAAATGCTACTGAGGTCGCAAACAGTTGGTCATAAGGCCTGCTGATACCGATACTTACCTTCAGTCCCAAATATTCGTCTACGGCACTTTGCACCGACATGGCTAGCGCACTCCATTCACTGAGCAGCTCCATATGGTTGTCCGTATTACTACCGACTAGAATCACCTGATAATTGCCAATAGGCATCGCATGGATACGCTGAGGCATCCCAATCAGCTCTGCGGCCATATTATTAATTGCAAAAAGCAGCAGATCCTGCTCACTGGAACGGTAACGCGTTTGATCCAGCGTATCGATCTGCAGGACCAGCACCGCGTAGTTCTTCCAAACAGGCAGCTGGAACCGCTCCGCCTTCTCCTCCATTTCGCCGCGGTACAGCTCGCCTTGGAACAGCTTCAGCATGAAGTAGTCCACCAGTTGGCCGGCCTGAATCTTCATCTGCCCTTCCAGCTGCTCCTTCGATTGATGGAGCGAGGCCACCTGCGTGCCGATCCATTGCAGCTCGTCTTTGACGGCAGACCCGCCGCTTTGCGGCTTACTATGGCGCATCGTGAATTCCATGAGACTGCGTACAGGGAAATACATCCGCTTGGAAGCCCAATAAGACAGCAGCGCGGCAAAAAGCAGCAGCACAATGCATGCCGTTAACGTCGCCCATCCGATAGCAGCGGATTCCTTCCGCGCTTCCTCCAGCGGGATGACCGACACATAGGTCCAATTATTGTACCGGGATTGATTATAAATCACGCTATACGGCTGTCCCGATAAGGTACTGTTCACATATCCTTGTGTATGACCTGATTGCTGCAGTTCCTTGGCCCATGGCTCGGCAAGAACACTTTGGCCAATCCTCGCTGGATCACTGTGAATAATAATGTTCATCTTGTCATCCAAGACCATCGTTTCCCTGGTTGAGAAACCTCCCGTCAGCAGCTTGGAGAGCTCCGTGTTCGACATGCGTACGAATAAATATCCTTTGGGCTCGGCAGCCAGAGGTGGAATCGTTTTCACAAGTTTGATTCCTGCAAAAGAAGCATCCTGGTCAGGCAGCCACCGCGATGTATAGACATAGGCAAGTGCGTTCGACGCTTTCGCAACGTCCGTGCCAAAATAAAAGCCGCCGTCTTTGATATACCACCCGTTCTGTAGACTGTGCAGCTCCGCTGATTTCACGCCTAGTTCATAGGTTTGAACGCCAAGAAGGCCTTTAACCAGCAGATCGATATCTTGAAAATCTTCAATCTCCATGCGTTTCGCCACGGAATTGATGACAAACGGCGTCTCCGCGAATCTTCCGGAAACCTGGTCGATTACCTTCAGAATCTGCTCAACCCGGCTTTGCGATTGCTGCAATATGAACACATTCGCTTCGTTCACCTTGGCTTGAACCGTGGAAGTCGATTGAAAGAAAGCGTATACACCCAGGCACAGCAAAGGCACCGCGCTAATCAGTGAGGTCGTAATCAGCAGCTTAATTAGAAATGATGAGTATCGCGAAGGCATAAGTCCCTCCTTTTCGGAAGATTAAACGACAATGGAAAAATACAAAAATGACACCCTAATTGTTTAGAAGTGTCATTTCCGGTGCAATTCATATTATTATTGAGCTTTAACGATCTCTCTACCTTTATATGAACCGCAGTTTTTGCAAACATGATGTGCTTTCTTCAATTCTGCACATTGTTCACACTTCACCATTCCTGGTACTTCCAGTTTAAAGTGAGTACGGCGCTTATCGCGACGTGTTTTGGACGTTCTCCTTTGAGGAACAGCCATTGTCAAAACACCTCTTTTCAGTTACATAAATCAACAAAGAATATAATAACTTTCTTGAACTATATTGTCAATGCTGAGTTGGGATAAAGATTCACACCCGGTCAGAAACTCGTCTCCGCCTACCTTTTATCAGCAAGCTTACTCCCAGCAATCCTATAAATATGACGATGCCAATAGCTCCCCATAAGAGTGAACCATGACGAACCCCCGCATAAAGACCACTCATTGCAATCGTAAAGGGAAGTATGCCCAAACCAGTAGTCCAGATAAACGACCAAATGTTGATTTTCAAAAAGCCCAACGCATAATTCACAAAATGATACGGAACCAAAGGGACGAATCGAATGAGTAAGAGACCAAACGTTTCATGCCTTTCGGTAAACTCTTCTACTTTTTGTAGAAATGGCTGCGCTAATTTACCGAAGAAAGGTTTTGCAATCCATTTGGTTACATACAGCGCACCCACCGCGCCCAGTACACCGCCTATCCACGAATAAACCCCGCCCCAAACGGCGCCATATATCTCCATGAGCGCAATAGAGATGAACTCTCCAGGTACCGGGAGAATATTTACAATAGACTGTACAAGGATGCCAATCATAATGCCTACCCACCCAAGATTACGAATATGATGAATGAGCCCATCTGCATCTCCTGTATGAACAAGATACAAATAATAACCTGAGATACCTGCAATGACAAGTATACTTATAACGCTAAAAAGCTTCGTGTTAGGTCCTGTTTGCTTCATATAAAACTTCCTGACTGAGCGAAATCGCATGCTCTGAGATCGGCATAGGTTGCACAGTAGCCGCGTATTTTTTGTAGAGTTCCTCAGTAGAAATAGTCGCTATTCTTGGAGACAATAGTTCACTTTTCAGTTTTAATCGTTCTCTTCCGTTAGGATGAAGAACATACAATAATATCTTTAAATAAATCTGTGTAAATCTGCTAAACAAACCTTTTGGTAATTCTGTCACGGTAAAACCTAATTGTCTAGAACCTCTGTGTATCATAGTGATTCCGTAAATCGCTTTGACTTTTTCGGGCATGCTGTGAATACGTTGGGCCAGTGTTGGCAGAAAGCTTTGTACATCATGTTTCATTTTGACAGCAAGTTGGAACATAGAGCTAGATTCCGTAATCAATTGATGAAGCTTTTCATTATTAAAATGAAGTTCAACAACCAGATCTCCGGAAGTCAACGCCTCCCCACTTCCCAAATCGATCGTTTTTCCGTGATATTTGCACACGCGGCTATAGAAAATTTGATTATCCATATCAATTGGTCGAATGTTGAATAACCAATTGAACATGCGTTCCCATTTTAACCAGATGAAAACGAGACATTTCTTCACAAGCCCACTTGGCTGCTTCTTCTTAAACTGTAGTAATTGTAAATAGGTATCTATGGGTAGAAAAGGAAAGTTTCGCTGTTTGCATATTTCGAGGAAGTCTTCAAGGGCTTTCAACATATAGTGAGGTGCATCTCGATTCGCCCCAAAAGTCTCCCCACTATCATGAAGCACGATAATATGATTCATTTGTAGTTTGGATAGTAAGGTTGACCTTATCCGGTTCTTGCCTCCCCTGCTTCTCCAATCTTTTACCATTAACGACCAGAGAACCAATCGATATTGCTTTACCAAGAATAGGTCAAAGACATTAATAATTCCCCAAGGAGGACGATAATAAATCGGCTTTACCCCAATAATTTTCTCAATCGCTTCTACAGAATCATTTAATTGCTTTCGAACCCTTTTGGGGGTCATAAGGGCATTTGTCCAATGGACATAATTGTGAATGCCGATCAGATGGCCTTCACGATGAATGCGTAGAATGATATCTGGATACTTCTCCGCTTTGGACCCAAGTACGAAGAACGCGGCTTTGATCTGATATTTGGAGAGAAGATCCAACAATTGCGGCGTAAACTCCGGATCAGGACCATCGTCAAAGGTTAAAGCTATGCCGTCTTTGCTCACTTTCTTTTTGTACACCCACAGACAAAGTAAACGAACGATAATCGTAGGCAAAATTGTATATAGAAGCAGTACGATAAAGATGCACCATAACAATGTATGCAAGCCAATCACATTCTTTCTAGAGAGGATTGTTTAAATCATGGGTGAATTCAATATCGCTTGTTCTCTCCTGCGTCCAAAAATCGTACTAAGAACGTCCGTAACGATCCGTTCTGCCGCTTTTCTATGATGTAAGAATTCCATTTTGCTTTTTACTAGAGAAACGCTAATATCATTATCTATAAATTGACGAATTTGGTTGACGAGATCACTCATTGAATAGCTGATAAATGCAATACCTTTTTCAGAAAAATAAGTGGCATTATCCTTTTCTTGACCAGCGAATGGCCGATAGATAAAAAGTGGAACTTTTAGAGCAAGAGATTCAGCTAATGTTAATCCTCCTGCTTTACTAATGATACACGTGGCTGAAGCCATGAGTTCATCCATCCGCTCGACGAAACCCAGAATTGTGACTCTGCTATTATTTTGAAATTGCTTTGTCAGGTGTTGATTCAGCTTAGCATTGCGGCCACATACCACAGTAATCGGACAATCCCTTATACCATCAAGACTTTTTATCATTTTAGCGGTAAGGTCTAATTGACTATATGCACCAACTATAATAAGTATCATTTTATTGTTTTTATTCTCATTCGGGTAGTTATTATTTTCAAAAGCATCTCGGATGGGTATTCCCGTTACTTCTACGCCCTTTTCATTGATGCCATTTTCGATCATATTAGCTTTCAAATCTTCACTTGCCACATAGTATTTATCAATTGCAGGATGAAGCCATCTTGCGTGAATGACATAATCCGTCATTATCGTGAACGTTGGAATATCGAAAAGCTTGCTTACAATGGGAGAAGCTCCATAAGGGAATGTATTAATAACACCATCTGGTTGTTCTCTTTGAATAATCTTAAACAATTGTTTGGTTCCTAACCGATTCAAACCAGCAAGAACAGGACTATACGCATTGTTTTTTTGAGTCAAATAATAACTCCAACCATAATAATGGATACCAAATCTCGCAGCATGAAAACTGCTCATATAAACAGAGGTGGATATTTTATTCAGTACTGGATGAGCTTCTTTCATCAAATCAATGATTTGCACTTGGGCAAGGCCATATCGGCGACAATACTCCTTAATCGCGAATGCGGCTAGTTCGTGCCCCGCGCCATAACTCGCAGTAAGTACTAGAATCCGAGGTAATTTTGTCGTCAATTCGCATTTCCTCCAGTGAGTTCGTCTACACTGCCTGATAATTGGTTTGTGAAATACATCTAAGATTAGTCCCATCATAATGAAGTTTATTAAAGTTATTGTGAACTAATTCTTAAGTTTTTCTTAACAGGATTTATTCCTAATAACCACCCGAGTGAATACTCAAACATCAAATTAAAACTTTACATGAGTCCTCATTTCTATCTTACCAACGTACTTAAACGAAGTCTAAATAAATCGATGAACGATGCCTTAATTTTTCACTCAGCCTTTTAGGTTCTGTTCATGTGAAAAAATCCATGTCTTTATAAAACAAAAAACCGCAGCTAGGCGGCTTCTATATATGAATTCTATTGGACTGTCGCGAACTTACGAGTAGTGTTCCTATATTTTGTAGGTGAGATACCTTTTTTAGCCGTAAATTGCTTGATAAAGTATGTGTCATACTCAAATCCTGTAGCGCGTGCGATTTCATCAAGCTTCATACCTGTATGAGTTAAAAGCTCACATGCAACTTTCAAACGATGTGAAAGCAAGTAACCCATTGCTGTATTTCCGCACCTTTCCTGAAACATTTTATTCAAGGTCACACGGTTTAAATGAGCGCAATTCGTCAGATCTTCCAGAGAAATCTTTCTGGAATAGTTCATTTCTATATATTCTAACACGGAATCAACAGGTGATTGTTCTCGATTTCGATTTAAATCCTCCAGCAAACCCAATATTTGAATGAGGTATCTTTTTACTCTGCACACCCAACGTGAATCACTTTGCGCCTGCACTTCCATACCCAGTATAAAAAACCATTCAAATAAAAGCGGATACGCCTTCTCGGTGATGCGGGGTACCGTTGTATATGGATCATCTCTTTGAAAAAGTGAATGACCTGTTTGTATTCGCGGCCCCGTCGGAAAATACCCCTGCTCATCAGTAAGAACTGTGGTGTTCAGAAATTCGGGATGAAAATGAAAGGATTGTGCAGCAATATTTTGTTTCTCCATGACTTTCATATTATCTGTTTCAGCTAAGCAAAGAATACCAGGAGCGGCAATGGAAATTGGCCTTTCATTTAATGTCCCGCTCATATTTCCTGACGTAATAAGAATCAGAGTAAAACGTTCAGGATTAGGAAGTTTGCTGAAATCCTCCACTGCGGCAAATTCAATATTCACGGTTCGGTTTTTGTGTCGATCTATTTGCGGCATAGCAATCACCTATCAAATATTATAGTTAAATACTTCATTAATGGCAGTGTAGCAGACAAGTGTGAAAGATATAATAGCGATTGTACCAACAAAAGGAGGGAAAAACCACAATGGCGATTGAACGGTTCCATATTCATGTCTCTGACGAGATTCTTGACGATCTAACATACAGACTGCATCACACTCGTTGGCCAGATCAAATAGAAAACGCGGGGTGGGAACGAGGCACAGAATTAAGTTATTTAAAGTCGCTCATTTCTTACTGGAAAGAACATTATGACTGGCGCGCGCAAGAATCCAATTTGAACCGCTTGACCCAGTTTTGCTGCAATATCGACGGCATAAACGTACACTTCGTACATGAACGTGGTAAAGGACCAAATCCAATGCCCATTATTCTTACCCACGGATGGCCCGACAGTTACCTTCGTTATCAAAAGATCATTCCTCTTCTTACCGATCCTGCCAGCTACGGCGGTAACCCTGAGGATTCTTTTGACGTGATTGTCCCTTCATTACCTGGGTTTGGATTCTCTAGTCACCCTAAACATTCTGGCGTCAACAATTTTCGCGTCTCGGAGATGTGGGCTAAGCTAATGACAGAAGAATTAGGGTACCACAAATTTGCTGCCGCAGGTGGCGATATTGGGTCAGGAGTTACAAGATATCTGGCATCAAACCATCCTGAATTGTTATACGGCATCCACTTAACCGATATCGGCATTATAAGGAGCCTCTTGACTTCATCTGATCAGGCGAACTTTACAGAAGAAGAACTGCAATACAAGAAAAACGCCTCCGAATGGATTACTCAGGAAGGTGGCTATATGTCCGTTCAATCGACAAGACCACAGAGCCTTGCTTATGGACTAACCGATTCACCGGCAGGTTTGGCTGGCTGGATCATTGAAAAATATCGTGCATGGAGCGATTGCAATGGTGACCTTCAGCAGAAATTCACTAAGGATGAACTACTCACTCATATTATGTTGTATTGGGTTACGAACACGATCGGTTCGTCAGCACAGATGTATTATGAAAATTCACATTCTTTACCACCATTGGGCTATATAGAGGTACCGACAGGCATCGCATTGTTCCCTGCAGATATTTTGCTGCCACCCAAAGAATGGGCAATACGCAACCTAAATGTAACTCACTGGGCTTCGCTGCCCCGTGGCGGGCATTTTACCGCTATGGAAGAACCCGAGCTTCTGGCTCAGGACATTCGTAAATTTTACAAGCCTTTTAGAGTGAAGATGAATATTTAGTATCCTCCCGAAAGAAGTATGGAGAATGGTATCACCAGTAATCCAAGTTACTTTAATCCAAACAGATCAATAAGAAGATAGCCTAGAATTGAAAGTAATACCGACCCTATAAAACCTGCAGCAAACGACTTCATTCCCAAGCGTCGGAACGTGGCCAAATCAACATTAAGCCCAAGACCAGCCATAGCCATCGCAATCAGGAAATAGGCAAGAAGGATGATTTGGTTGGTAAAACCAGTTGGCACGATGCCTAATGTGTTTATTCCACTCATAACAAGGAATCCTAGAATAAACCATGGAATCGGAATGGATCTCCAGTTTGCTTTTTGGACGACCGTATTTTTCTTACGCTCGGTGCGGTTCGTCCAGACGCCAAGCACGATGGCTACTGGTACCAACAGAGCAACTCGTGTTAGTTTCACAATAACAGCCAGATCAACGGCATCTTTACCTCCGGGAGCCGCCGCTGCGATGACATGCGCAATTTCGTGAAGGGTTGCCCCAGAGAAAATACCATACCCTTTTGCTGTTAAGCCTAGGATCGGATATAGAATCGTGTAGAGTAGTGTGAAAATGGTGCCCAGAATAGCAACAGTCGCGGCTCCAATAGCTGTCTCATTATCATTCGCCTTAATTTGCGGAGATATCGCTACAACTGCAGCAGCCCCGCAAATAGCAGTGCCACAGGCTGTCAAGATCCCTAAGCGGTTTTCTACCTTAAACAACTTTGCTATACCATAAACAACACAAATCGTAAAAACGATATTAATGACTGCAATAGCCAAAACTTTAGTACCAGCGTGAACGATATCGACCAAGTTCAATCTCATGCCCAACAAGATAATGCCGTAGCGTAAAAGCCTTTTGCTTGAGAAAGAGATCCCTTTTATTGCTTGCTGCGGGACCCCAATAACTCCCCTGTAAAGCATGCCAAGCAGTATCGCTATCACAAGTTGGCCCATAATACTGAGAAACGGTAAGCTCCCTAGATACTTTGCAACGACTGCAAGAACGAAAGTTATGCTAATTCCTTGCACGAACTCTTGCCCCTTTTGCTTCATTGGTAAGGCATATAAGACATCCATGATCCTCACCCTCTCCTTCAAGTTAAACTTTGTTGTCCTTTACTTCCTTTACTATAAAGCCACTTGAATGATAAGTGAAATATCAATGTTCAATCCTTATCATGAGAAAAACTTATGATTGAGTTGTAGCCCCTCCAAAGAATTTGTACAATATAAGATTAGGGGGTATGGAAATGATTGTGGATGCACTTCGTGTGTTTGTTACCGTAGCAGAGCAAAATAACTTCTCCAGAGCGGGAGAATTGTTAAACTTGTCCCAGCCAGCCGTCTCATTACAAATTCGCAACCTGGAGAACGAATTCAATGCCAAACTTATGCATCGATCGCCAAAACATGTTGTTCTTACAGACGCAGGAGAGATTCTATATCGGCAGGCCAAGCAAATTCTTTCCCTTTACGAACAAGGAAAACAAGACATCCATTTACTCCATCAAAAAGTAACTGGATCTATTCAAATTGGGGCTAGTTTTACAATTGGTGAATATATTTTGCCGCGGCTGCTTGCGGATTTTGCCAATCAGTTCCCAGAAGTGGATTTGTCTTTGACAATTGCAAATACAGAGGAGATTGCCTTAGCTCTGAAAGCCAACAAACTTGATCTAGGTTTAGTTGAGGGCGAGGTTTCACAGAACGGGATTCAAATTACAACTTATATGAAAGATGAAATGCTACTCCTAGCATCTCCGGATCATCCATTATGCGCCAAAAAGACCGTGAAACCGGATATGCTCCATGATTGCACCTGGGTTCTCAGGGAACACGGCTCCGGTACTCGGTCTTATAGCGATAAGTTCATCCATACGAACGACTTGCGCGTTAAACGGTCGTATGTTTTTACCAGCAGCCAAGGAGTTAAAGAAGCCGTTGCCGCCGGCTTGGGAATCTCCATTCTGTCACGCTGGATTGTTCGCAAAGAGTTGGAAGCTGGAGAGATTACAGCTATCCCTCTCAACCCCAAGCTAACAGAACGTGATTTCTGGTTTATTCAAAATAAAGATCATGCTTCCTCCATGGCTGTTCAAATGTTCATACAAAAGCTGTTGGAGCAAACGCCTTTTGTGCGTTCTTGATGTGAGACAACGTTTGTCAACGATACACCGTTGAGGAACTACAGGCCACTATTCTATCAAATTCCAGCCCGTTTCCACGTTCAAGCGGAACCACAGGACCTTATTTGACCACCTCATCCCGTTTTCCTTAAGGAAACGGACAAATAGCGGCCCACAGGTCCCCTCCACGCGAAATAGAGCCTAATTCGATGAAATAGCCCCCTGTAGTTCCCCTCGCTAGCCAGGGAAAAACCGCTCAAGCGAAACTTGGGTGGCCCAAAAACCAAAACTTATAAATTCTTATATGCTAAAAAGGCACCCTCAAAAATTCTGAGAGTTAAAGTATTAATTCCTGTAATTACCAATATCATAAAGTGAGATTCAACTATACAATCGTATACATAGAGAACTAATGTTTAATCAATTAAAATGAATTCCAGCTTCTTACCCCTGTATCAAAGTGACCTTAAACACGCTTCCAAATTCGGAACTCGACTCCAGTTCAACGGTCCCCTGGAAGATTGCAAGCAAATGGCGAACAATCGACAGACCTAGACCAGCCCCGCCATGACTACGTGCCCGTGACGATTCAAGTCGGTAAAACCTCTCGAAAACCAACTCCCTTGATGGAGGGGATATTCCCTTCCCCGTGTCCGAAACCCTAACCACAACCCGTTCATCTTCCTGGGATACCTCCAGCGTAACATTGCCGTTTGGCCGATTATACCGGATGGCGTTGTCCAACAGATTTCGAAAGACCAGAAATAAGAAGCCTTCTTCCCCTTTAACCAAAGCATCGCAGGGCTCCATCAGATGAAGTGTTACCCCATATTTGACCGCCATCGGTTCCATAAATGATTTTGCATCTGCGAGAATGCTGGCCAGCTCTACAACCTTGTGCTCACTATGCGTCTGGTCGTACGTGCCGTCAGCCAGCAGCAGCAAATCCTCCGTTAATGACTCTAGTCGTGAAAGCGTTCGCTCCGTTGTCGCCCTGTAATCTCTCCAATCGCTTGGATCAATGCCATCGCCGTCTCCGGCCACTTCAAGATTCGTGCGCAGGATGGAAAGCGGCGTTCTTAATTCATGCGCGGCCGCGGAAACGAAACGGGCCTGTTGTTTAAAAGAGTGTTCCAGCCCATCCATCATCGTATTAAATACGACCCCGAGCTTCTTCAATTCGTCATGTAGTTGGTCAATTTCGAGACGTTTGTGCAGGGTTGTTGCCGTTATTCCAGCGGCTGTTTCGCTCATCCGTTTCACAGGCTTCAGGATAATCACAGCGAGCCAGTGCGAACTGAGAATCATGCCTGTTAGAACGACAACCAAGCTTATGATTCGCCCCTGCAACTCGGATACAATTCTAAAAACAGAGAAAAAAGACTCTATAGCCACATATAAAGTAATCAATATCGCCAAAAAAAGAATAGAAAACAGCGTCACTCTTGCACGCAGCGAAAGCCGGTTCCATGGTCTCATTTCGTTTCCTCTTTCTTTGCAGTTGTGCTCAGAGTCCACTTATACCCATAACCTTGAACGGTCTGAATACAACGTTCTCCTGCCTCTGGCTCCTGATGCGAGAGCTTTCTGCGCAAAGAATTGATGTGAACTCGGACTGTTGAGGAAAGGGGGTCCGCATGGATATCCCAAACATGTTCGAGAAGCCGTTCTGACGAAATGACCTCGCCGGGATGCAGCATCAGATATTCGAGCAATCCGAATTCTTTTTTCGTCAATGAAATTAGAGCATTCTCGAACCAGACTTCTCTTGTCTTCGAATCAAGGGTGAGCTGATCGAATTGCAGGACATTGCTTTTCACCGACGAGCTCCGGCGAAGGAGCGCCCGGATGCGGGCAAGCAATTCATTAAACACAAAGGGTTTACGGAGGTAGTCATCCGCACCCGAATCGAGCCCTTCTTCCACTTCGTCCGGATGGCTGCGCGCTGTCAGCATGAGAATAAATACATCGTTGTTGTGCGAGGAGTGGCGAATTCGTTGACAAAGTGAAATGCCATCCAGCTCCGGAAGATTGATATCGAGGAGAATCACATCATAATCATTGGTATCCGCGAGCTCCCACCCTGTTATACCGTCAACAGCGATGTCCACTGCATAACCTTCTCTCCTTAAACCCTTGGCTAATGCGCGTGAAAGGTCCTCCTCATCTTCGACAATGAGGATTCGCATATAACCACTCCTTCCTTCCATGACAATGACATTAGAATATCACACATTTTTTGATGAAACGAGGAAAATCATTCAATCTTTCGGAGCTTCACTGACTTAACAAGGATTTAACAGTTCGACCATTATAATAAAAGCAAATCTTCCTTTTGCATGGAGGATGTTTATCAGAATGGAAAGAAGGAGGAGTTCTTTTGTTAATCGAAGTTGTAACAACTGGACCGGGTTGTTCTATTTGTCAAAAAGCAATAAAGGTAGTTAAGCAAGTATCGACGGAATTTCCGCAAATCGAGTTTCAGGAGTTACATGTGGTCGATCAGTTTGAACGTCTTCAGGAACTGAATATTTTCAGCGCCGGAGCGATTCTTATCAATGGGAAAGTGGAATTTGCCATTTTGCCCTCACTACCCAAGCTTCGTGAACGTGTGTATGAATTGTTTAATCAATAAATCCACTAGATTAGAAGGAGAAACAAATGGAAGATTTATATCATTTTACGATTGCAGGCGGAATTTCCGCCTCTACCTACATTCTTGTGTTCATCGTCGGAATCGTGAGCGCCGTATTAGCATGTTATTTACCCGTGCTTGCTATGTTTGCGAATTATGTACAGAAAGGAGCTGCTGGCGATAAAAGAAAAGCCATTCGGATCGCTCTCAACTTTATCTTGGGTATGGTTGTCACTTCGGTGTTGACTGGTTTGATTATCGCGCTGCTCGGCCAACAGTTCCTGCCCTTTGTTGAGAAATATAATTTACTAACCTGGGTTCCACCCGTCTTTGACATTTTGGCTGGGCTGCAGTTGATTGGCGTCATTTCATTCGCAATGCCTACTTTCCAAAAGTCGCTCAGCCGGCCAGAACTCGGGCAAAGCAACTTTGCCGCTTTCAAGCTAGGAATTCCTTATGGACTTGTTATTTCGCCCTGCGCGATTCCTATCTTTTTTGCATTGATTAGTTATATCGCACTTCAGGGAAGTCCACTGCACGGAGCGTTGCTCATGACGACCTATTCGTTAGGCAAAGGTGTGATACTCGTGGCCGTCGCAGTCTTTTCCATTTCCATTCTAAGCAAATTAGCAAGATGGGGCGGCCTTGTTAGAAAAGTTGCCGGCTACCTCTCCATCGCGATTGGCATTATTTTTCTGGTTATTGGGTTTATAAAAACGGATCATTAGTTAACACGATGGCAGTACCCGATTTTGCAGGAATTCTCAGTGCGAGTGGAAGAATAAAACATTGTGTTTTGGGCCACTCTTCGCTCACGAGAAGCCCACACCATTCTCGCATAATCACATTATGACGGATAACCCTAATTTTAAAGGAGAATGACGATGTCCTTAAATCATGAATTAGCGCAAATGAAAAAAAACGCCCACTAGGGACGTTATTCTGCTCTAACTATATCCATTTAGATTATTGGGTAATTTAGCTTGTAACTTGGGTAGCAATAGTATGGTGGTCTAAGTGCTATTTTCGACATTGGCCAGGAATCCTCCAAATAGACCATCTTTACTTTTTCATTTGAATGGTTTACTAGCAATAGTTTTACTTCTGGATTAAATTCATATCTCAAAATGGTAACCCCCTTCCATTAGGAATTTGTGGATTCTCCCCCATCAACATGAAGAACTTGACCAGTAACGAAACGAGAATCATCAGAAGCAAGATAAACAAAGGTTGGTGCGAGTTCAAATGGATGGGCAACTCGTTCCATTGGATTAAATGCTCCATATACAGCGACTTGGTCTGACGAGAAACTTGCTGAAATAAGTGGGGTCCAAATTCGGCCGGGAGCGACGGCATTGACTCGGATCCCTTTTTTCACGACATTTTTAGCCAAGGCACGTGTCCAACCAACTATTGCGCCTTTTGTGGCCGTGTAATCAATCATTTGCTGCTCACCTACATACGTCACCACTGAAGAAGTTCCAATGATTGAGCTGCCTGGTTTTAAATGAGGAAGCGCTGCTCTTGTTGTGTAAAAATGTGAGTATATATTAACTTTGAAGGTGTCATCGAATTGCTCATCTGTAATGTCAAGCAGACTTAGTTGTTGGAATTGGATACCAACGTGGTTACAAAGAATATCGAGATGTCCAAACGTATTTACAGTTTGTTCTACAATGGAGATACACTGTTGTTTGTCTCGCAAGTCACCAGGCATTAGAATACAACGTTGTCCGAGTTGTTCAATCCTCGTTTTTGTTCTATCTGCATCCTCATGTTCATCTAAGTATGAAATAGCAACATCTGCGCCTTCTTTAGCAAACGCAATTGCTACTGCTGCACCAATACCACTGTCACCCCCTGTAATAAGTGCTACTTTTCCTGTTAACTTTCCACTCCCTTTATAGTTCGGGTTTTCGATAATTGGAAGGGGTACCATAAGCTTTTCTACTCCAGGATGGCGCAGCTGGCGCTGTTCAGGTAAACTTATCGGAATTTCTTCGTAACGTGTGATTTTTCCATAGTTAGGGTACATGGGATAAGGTTGAGTTTTCATGTTCGCTTTAAACATTTCTTGCATTTGCTTTATTTGGTCTAATTGACGACTTTGATCCTTTTGATCCATTGAAACCTCCTATAGAAATGATTTTCTTCTATAGAATGCTTATGCTGTTAACTACAAATAAAGTAAAAAAAAATGTGAAAAAAGCTGGGGACTTTCAACTTTAAAACAAGGAGCTTTACTCAACATACTACCCCTTTAACGAATCAACTTATTGTTACAACCCTGACGGGATAGAATGCATACCTAAAGCGTGTGTTTCATATCATGTATCGAGTCAGTCGAGAGGGAGAGAACGCAGATGTTAAAAATCACTCTAGAAGTCGCCAAAGTGTTGATTCACGCAGCGGAACTCAGGGCAAGGGAGCTCGGAATCGCGGAAGTGATCGCCATCGTAGACGATGGCGGGAATTTCGTTGCTTCTCATCGGATGGACCATGCCTGGCTGGCCAGTGTCGACATCGCCCATAATAAGGCATGGACGGCGGTCGCACTAAAAATGCCCACGGCAAGCCTTGCTCCGTTGGTGGTCCCGAGCGGGGAGCTGTACGGGATCAATACGACTAACCACGGACGCCTGGTCGTGTTCGGAGGAGGGATTCCGTTGTCATTCGAAGGGAGAATCGTCGGGGCGGTCGGCGCAAGCGGCAGTACTGTCGCAAACGACATTGAGGTTGCGACAGCGGCAGTGCGGGTTTTCGAAACCTATCCGAAGGCGCGGATCGGGTCTTCCGGGAGCTTGCTATAAACCTAGCGGTTTTAGCCCTATAACGAAACTAGGTCCCCCAATATTAACAAAAATCGGCTAAACACATGGGGCTGTCCCTCAGGGTACAATCCCCCGTGGCACAGCCCATCTTTTCATGCCATTATTTAAGGCTTCAGGACGAATTTAATGCATTCGTCTGCATGGTTGTAGAAGGTGTTGTACGCGTTATGCGCCTGATCGAGCGGCACTTTATGCGTGATGATCTCCGTCGGATCGAACTCGCCTGCCATAATTTTTTGATACAGCATCGGCATATAATGAATGACGGGTGCCTGTCCCATGGTCAGCTTCACGTTTCGTTCCCAAATGTTTCCGAACATGAACTGGTTGTATTTAGAACCGTATACCCCCGTAATCTGAATCGTGCCGAATTTCCGCACCGCATTCATCGCGATGTTGATCGGGCTTAGCGTACCGCCAACCAGCTTGGCCTTCTGCTCTTCCTCCTCCAATGGCGTCTTCTTGCCGTCCATTCCGACGCAATCGATGACGACATCCGCACCCCCGCTTGTTATTTCTTTTATATGCAACCCCATGTCTGTGAAATCTTCAAAGTTGAAAATTTCGACGTTATTCATTTTTTTGGCATGGTTCAGCCGGTACGGGAGATTGTCGATCGCGATGACCCGTTTGGCCCCTTTCATCCAGGCGAATTTTTGCGCCATCAAGCCGACGGGGCCGCAGCCGAGCACAACCACCGTATCCCCCTGCTTCACGCCGCCGTTGTCCACGCTCCAATAGGCCGTCGGCAGCACGTCGGATAGGAACAGGAGCTTCTCATCCTCCAATTCGCATGACTCCGGAATAACCAACGGCATAAAATTGCCGTACGGCACGTAAAGCAATTCGGCTTGTCCGCCCGAATAATTCCCGTAACGTTCGGTAAATCCAAAGTAACCTCCAGTATCGACTTGGGGATTGGGGTTGGAGTTATCGCATTGGCTCTCCATTTCATGTTGGCAGTAATGACAGCTTCCGCATGAGATATTGAACGGGAGCACGACCCTGTCCCCTTTTTTGACCTTTGTCACCTCAGGGCCCACATCTTCGACGATGCCCATCGGTTCATGTCCGACCACGTAACCGGTTTGGGCTTGAATCGCCCCTTGGTAGATATGGAGATCGGAACCGCATATGGCGGTCGAGGTGATCCTGACGATAATCCCGTCTTTTTTCTGAATCGTCGGATCAGGGACCTGCTTCACTTGCATGTCCTTCATGCCATTGAAAGTTACAGCCTTCATAATCACCCTCCTGTTATGGCATGCCTTGAATTTGCATGCATTCTTCTATTATGGAATAGGAGAGTGAGGATCATACATTCGATGTACAGTATTTCTCAACGGCCGCGGAGCGCCTAGAATAAGAAAGAGACGGAAGAAGGAACGATTCACGTTTGAACCCTGACAAGCATCAAGAGCGGGCAATTTGAAACTCATGAATACCGAAATATAGACCCTTCCATTGTTGGTGTAAGTGAGCATTATAATGTTATTTTTGTGGCTATACTACAACAATGTATAGCCACATTTTTTTGAAAATAACAATCCAACTCTTCAATAAATGGTAATGATTAAAGAATTGCAGTTCAAGAAAAACAAGGTGAGATATGAAAGGAATAATGAAAATGAAACATGTAGTAACTTTATCTGATGGAACCATTCTTCCAAGCATTGGTCAAGGAACATGGTACATGGGTGAAAATCCTCAATCGAAAAACAAAGAAATTAAAGCTTTGCAACTGGGAATAGAACTAGGCATGAAGCTAATCGATACCGCTGAAATGTACGGAAATGGGGATTCCGAACGTTTGGTTGGTGAGGTAATCAAGGGGCGTAGAGATAGAGTTTTTTTAGTATCGAAAGTATATCCTCATCATTCCGGGTTAGATTTGATTGAGAGAGCATGTGAAAATAGTCTAAAACGACTGGGAACAGATCATCTTGATTTGTATCTTTTACACTGGAGAGGTCGTGTTCCTTTGGCAGAAACAATTGAAGGAATGGAAAGACTGCGCAAGGATGGTAAAATTGTAAGATGGGGAGTTTCTAATTTTGATAAGGATGATATGATAGAGTTGTGGGATACCGCGAACGGAAAAAAATGTATGACAAATCAAGTGTTATATCATCTGGGTTCTAGAGGAATTGATTATGATCTCCTACCATGGCATCATGAACATAACATGCCAATTATGGCCTATAGTCCCCTAGCCCAGGGAGGGAGCTTAAGAAGACAATTACTAAGCGATCCAACCATCATTGAGATTTCAGAAAAATACAATGTGCAGCCATTACAAATTGCTCTTGCGTGGACCATTCGTTCGAACAACGTAATTGCTATCCCAAAAGCTGTTAAGGAAGAACATGTTTTAGCCAATGCTCAAGCTGCTAGTATTCCATTGACCATAGAAGATCTGAACAGACTTGACGAGGTATTTCCAAAACCAACAAGAAAAATGCCTTTGGATATTATATAAAATAAACAAACGCGTACAAAGGATCTGTACTCTTTACCTAGGATGGCTTATTTGTAACGAAACTTCCGTGGATATCGAAATACTTAATCAGCTTGTATCTTTCCGTGCGGAAAATAATTAATCCGTGATATGATATCGCTCATCATCAACCCTTTATGAAACAACCAGGTCAATGCTGCCCGTTAACGTAAAGAAGCTGCCGATTCGCTGCGGCAGCTTCTTGTGGTTTATTGAGCTAACGTTCTGCGTTAGGACATTAATTCATTTTCAATTTGGGAATACCAAAGAAGGCGACACCAATTGCCAACTGTAGAATCACACAAAAATTGAGCCAAATTATATAGAAAGTATTCGCCTCTCCTATTATTTACTTTTTTCCTTTAACCAACTTTCAAATTCGGTGGCCACAATGCGTTCCCCCGTGATGCCCTCCGCTTCCGCTGAAGCCAAAAAGACAATAGGCTTCGCCATAACCTCCGGCTGTATCAGCCTGAATTTCGCCTCGATCTCCCTGCGCAGATCATCCGGAATCATGCCCGTCGCCGTTGCTCCGCCCGGAAGCAACATATTGACCGAAATTCCAGATTCCTTCAGATCCTCCGCCATGATCGCCGACAGCGACTCTGTTGCGGCGCGCGACGGACCGTACGGAACAAAACCCTTTCTTCTCATGGTCTCATGATTCATGGTAATGTTGATGATTCGTCCTTTTCCTTGTTCGATCATGAGTGGGGTAAATCCTCGCGCTACCAGAAAATAACCGGTGAGATTGGTTTCGATAAGATCGCGGAAACCTATCGGCGTCACCTTGTAAAAGGGCTGCGGCTCAGCAAGAAAACGCGGGTTAACCGTTCGCATCCCGATGCCGGCATTGTTTACAAGGACATCAATTTTACCCCATTCGGTTTTTACCCATTTCACCGCATCTTCTACCGATCTCTCTGATCTTACATCCAGTGGAAGCTCAAAAACAGTAGTAGTATATCCCTTTTCTTTAAGCTTTTTTACGGCTTCAGTTAATTTTGACCCTGGACGGGAAGCTACTGCTACTTTTGCCCCTTTATTAAGAAGGGCTTCTGCCATGGCATAACCTAAACCGTCGGAAGCACCGGTAATGACAACATGTACATTTTCTAATGCTTTTACCATTCTTTCACCTCATTCAAATTGTTAGAGTGCTCTCCACTTGATTATAAACAATTATGTGGCGAAATCTCCTATTCCGTTAAACTGCCCATCCCTCGGTTTGCTTAATGGCCAACTCCATGCTTATCGCTTGCTTGATGTTGGCCTCGGACCAGTGCCCAGAGATGTCGTTTACGTTATCGCTGGCTCATCGTCTCTGGTGTTGGTTCAGTTCAGTTGCCCATTGACCTACAACGAATGCCGCGTATTTCGTAAGGGGTTCACTCCCATGTCAGGGCGGGTCAATAGCCCTGACATTCCTTCGTCACATCTATCCAAGGGGTGGAGGTCGGTCTTTCTAACGGAACAGGTCGGATCCTTTTTGCATAACGTATTCCGATACTCTGTGCTTTCATTGTCTCCTGCGAATACGCCAATTCAATAGAGAAAGTGACGCAGGCGAGGACTGCATCGTTTACTGAGCTTCAATTGCCCCTTCCAATTTACCCGAGCTTGCTTCAGTCACATTGAGGCCTGCACCTGTAACGAAACAAGGGAGGATCTGCCGCGTTGGCTAGTTGCTCGCTTGTTATTATGCTATCGTTCCGCGTTAGAATTAAGCTATAAAGTATCAAATGTTTTAGCTTTACTTATTTTATACGATATTAAATAAATAAAAAAATATATTGGAAATGAGTAGAAGATACTCCACCTTACAGGTGTGTAAAATCCTATCCACTCAAATAAAGGTTCACCTATAAATGAAGTCATAGCTGAATAGATTATCGCTTTTATAAAAGGATTTAATGTTGGTTTATATTGTAACCAAAGCATAATGGTAACTGGAATTAATGAAAAATCCCAAGGCAAAAAAGTTGGAATTGTTGGTAAAGCTCTACCTGAATAATGCCATGACCCAAACACTAACCCTAAAAAGTCTAACCAGGAAGCGATAATTAACCCAAAGCTTCCTGCCAGTAGAAGTCTTGCTTCACTTCCCCGTTTACGGAGTAAAAACCAAACAACCCAAGGCAATATTGTTAAATACCAAGATACCCAAAATTCCCAATGCCATAATGTGTTTTCTGTCCAATACTTTACATAGTCCAATTCAACTTGATGGATTCTGTCAAAAAATTGTTTGGACTCATTAATTTCTTCTTCATCAATTAGCGATTTCATTAATTTCACCTTTAGGTATGATATTACATATTATTATTACCATTTCTTGATTTAATCAACTCCCTCTGTGGATAAACGCTTTACTCTTAAATACTCTCGTTTTCTCAGTTTTTGAGCTTCAAATACTTTCAATGGTATGACGTTGAATAGGAAGGAATTTTTGGATATGTTGAGGGGAAAAATGCTCGACGATCGTGCTTTGGAGGGCGAACGACGGCAATCGCCGGCTAGTCGTTCTCTGGACTTACTCTTTTTGTCAAAGTGGCAGATAGCATCAAAGCCGTGGCGGCAAACCAAGTTTGTAACATACATCGAGGATTGTATGCCTCTTTACCAGGTGCCCGGTAAAGAGGCATACAATCCTCGACGTCTTTCTGTTCTTAATGTATTTAAATAGATTTGCTAGTCTTTCATCTCATCTAACGTCTTATTGCCCGTCCCTCGGCCATCCAAAAGCCTATTTTAACGGGACACAAAACATAGTACTGGCGGCAAGGAAATGGTGCAAATTCAGAACTTACAACAAAATATGCTTCATAATTGAACTTCTTGGCACTAAAATAACCTAAAATCAAATGATTTTAGGCATTAAATTGATTCAAATTGTGGTAAAGAAATAGTTCAAGTCACATAATGACACAAAGTTCCCTACATTTTAGTTAGCCGCTCCTTTTTGTCAGTCTTTTTGATGGGAGGGATTGCGTCTTTTTAATGCGGGTATGGAAAGTCTGAGAATGTTTGGGGAATAGTACTTCATTATGAACAGTAATGGAGCGTGAGGAATGAAAGTATTATCCATGATTCAACCGTGGGCGACTCTGCTTGTCCAAGGCGAGACTCTCTATGAAACAAGATCCTGGAAGACCCGGTATCGCGGACCGTTGGCCATTCATGCAAGCCAGAAAGTCCATAAGCAGGACTGCAAATATGAACCCATCCGTTCTTTACTTGCCAAGAATGGCTATACAGAACAAAACCTCCCTACGGGGGTTATCCTTGCAACTTGCGAACTTACTAATTGTTATCAAGTCATCGACGCTAATCATACGTCAGCCATTCTGGATTGCGGGAAGGTCGTGACGGGGGATGACTTCCTGTTAGGTGATTACAGTCCAGGTTATTTTGCGTGGGAAATAGCGGGTTTCCGTCTACTGAAGCCCTATATTCCAGTGAAGGGAAAACTGGGACTATGGGAATATTCGATAGGCGAAGAGTTGATGATATGACCTATGTAAACAATCAATTAATGGAGGTTCTTTACCAGTTGAGTCTTCTTCAAATACACCCGCCAAGTAATGCACAGTTAGCACAATAATAATTGTCAATCAATCGGATGAGCCGGCATGCCAAGTCTTTAGCATCTCTTGAGCTTTTTTAGGATCGTCCATGATTAGCGCCCGATATTGCAGCAATCGGCGACGGAACGAACCGCTGGCCGGCTGTCAGCATAACATCTGAAGAAGCTGCTGCCCATTGCGGCATTCGATATCACAAGCTTGTACAACACTGCGCAAGCGAGTCTGGCAACACGGGAGCTTCTAGGCTGGAAATCGAAACAGCTCGGATTGATTGCCGATCTCGAAGAAGGGCAATATTTTTCATAAAAATGGAGGGTGTGCCAAAAGTCCTTAAATGACTGCTTGGTACACCCCCTGATTATTACTTCGACTTTAGTTAATTAGGGTATTCGGATTTTATAGTGGAAAAGGGCTTATAATTCGCCCTTCTCCAATTTCTCAATCAAGGTGGAAATGTCGATACCAAGAAGCTGTTCGCTACGTTCACGTATCACACCGACAGGGGGCATCTTATCGAACATCGGAAAGTTATAATCCCGAAGCACATAGTCATCCAGACGCTAGAAGTACGGCTTATACGGCTCCGGATCGGACACCTCTTGGGAGTAGGACATCGTGTTCAATAAACGCGTATTGTGGATTTATAAGTCTCTGCCAACCTCAATGCAGACTATTTGTCCCAGTTTTACGTCGATTTTATGGATCATTTTGTTATGCAATTCTACCCTTTTCTGCAATCTAAACGGGGTTCCCCTATAAGTCTTGAAAATAACGATGGAACACCCTTTTTATCTCTTCTAATCGTCATTGCTCAAGCGGACAGCATTTTTAAAGCAAATGTCCGCCAGACACTTCAATGTCCTGGGCTGTAACCCAGCTGAAATCATCAGACAATAAGTTCACAATGACCTTAGCAATATCTTCGGGTTGGCCGATTCTGCCAAATACTGATTGCTCAGCCAGAGGCTTAATGAATTCAGGATGTTTATCGAATACTCCATCGCCAAAATTGCTGTGCGTAGGACCGGGCGAAACTGCGTTGACCCGAATTTGACGAGGTGCAAGTTCTTTGGCGATGTAACGAGTCCAAGTTGAGAATGCTGCTTTTAACGAGCCGTAGACGGAGTAGCCTGGAAATGATTGGTTTTTGGATGAGCTCGTGGTATTTACAATAGCTCCAGCGTCCTCCATGAATCCGACAAGCTGTTGTGTTAAAAAAATCGGTCCTTTGTAGTTCGTATTAAGAATCTTGTCGAAATATTCTTCGCTCATTTCAGAGAACATCATTGGCCCGCCAATGCCGCCATTATTAACTAAGTAATCAAAAGTCGTTCTGTTCCAAACTTCTTTAAGGTTCTTTTTCACTTCTAAAACGAAACCTTCGAATGATGATAGTTGAGTCAGATCCAACTTCAATGCTAATGCCCGAACTCCACTATTCTTCTCAATTTCCTTAACGACAGCTTCCGCCCGGTCCTTATAGGAATTGTATGTGAGAATGACGCTAATTCCGAGCTTGCCAAGCCCAAGAGCCGTCGCTTTTCCAATCCCATTACTTCCACCTGTTACAATTGCAATTTTCATAAGATCTCTCCTTTTTTGTGTTCGATCTAGATTCAATTTTAGTCGTATCTGCTGAAATAATATAGATCTAATCATGCCTTCTTATTGCCTAAAAACACCATAGACCCTTTCGATGAATCAGGATCAACCTTAATATTTATCACAATAAGAGCCTAAAAGTGCCAAATCACTTCAGAGTGGTGTTGAGGAATAAGAATTCGTGTTATAAAATAAGAGTATGAATATAATCCATGATGAAATTATTGATCTAATGAAAAGTGCAGGCACTCGACCAATTGAAACCGGAGTACCAGGGCTAAGTATGATTAAGGGAGACATTCCCGCACATCAACTTGCAGCGCTCTACGAGCCTATGATTGGTTTTACGGTTCAAGGAACAAAGATCCTTTCCATCGGGGAGCGTTGCACAGACCTGAAAGGGCCATCCTATTACGTGTTACCGGTACATGTTCCTGCAACAGCGAGTGTACACTCAGATCGTGATGGCCGTCCTTACATGTCCCTTGGTCTTAGGTTGAATCAGGATGTTCTTCAGAGTTTATTAAGAGATCTCCCTGAAAATCTAATCCCAACTGCTTCCGAGCATTTCACAGCTTGTGAAATAGACAATGAATTTATGGCGGCATGGCTGCGCTTATTGCGATTATCTAAAATACCAAAAGATATTCCAGCTCTTGCACCAGCTTATGAGCGTGAAATCCTTTATCGCGTTCTGATGGGACCACAAGGATGGAATCTGAGGCAATTTGGGTTGCTGGAAAGTAATTTATCTAAAATTTCCCAGGTTGTAAAATGGTTTCGCGAAAATTTTATGAGGCCAATAGACATCCGTGATATGGCATCAAAATCTGGTATGGCTATAAATACCTTTCACCGTCAGTTTAAAAGGGCAACGGGTTTAAGTCCTATTCAATTTCAAAAGCAATTAAGGCTTTTGGAGGCTAGGAACCTCATTGCATTTGAGGGCTATCCAGTAGCAAGTGCCGCATATCATGTTGGCTATCAAAGTCCCTCACAGTTTAATCGAGAGTACTCTCGCTTCTTCGGTTCATCTGCAGCTCGGGATACGGAGAAACTAAGACGAATCGAAAGCGCGAGGGATTAAATCATTGACATCTTTTTTGTACAAATCCACACATGTTGAGAACTGTTCACGGTTAGTAAGAAATGGTTAATACCAAGATGTCTCGGTGTTCAGACTCTTCCTTGAATGGAAGGGTTTTTATTATTTAATGGAATTTTTATGTAGAGTGAGGGAGCATTATAGAGCAAATTACATTGAGGCTCGGGTATTTGGTGGATATTACCCACCATTTAAATGTAACATGCTTCTATTCGCTCTCACTCTAAATTCATGCTACTTCCTAATCGCATTGCACGTAAAAAATCCCGATGTATCATGGCTTCAAGCCACATCGGGACTAGTCTTAGTAGTGACAAAATTACGTTCCAAACGGTGACAAAGTGAATTACAACTCACAGCAATGAATGGCCACAAGCTACATCAACCGCTGCCGCGAAGCCTCAAACAGCAATACCGTAGCCGCCATCGCCACATTCAGCGACTCCGCCTTCCCCTGCATGGGGATGATGACCTGCACATCCGACAGCGCAGCAACCTCCGGCGACACGCCCCGGCCCTCGTTGCCGAGAATCAGCCACGTCGGCTGCCGCAGGTCCGTGTCGTAACACGAGCTCTGCGCCTGCAGGCTCGTGGTCACGAGCCTCACGCCGCGCTCACGCGCGCGCGGCAGCAAAAGCCCCAGATCTGCCTCCACAATCGGCAGATGATACATCGATCCCATCGTCGAGCGGATCGTCTTGGGATTGTACAGATCGACCGTGCCGCGGCCGAGCACAACCGCTTTGGCACCGACCGCATCCGCGCTGCGGATGATGGTGCCGAGGTTGCCCGGGTCCTGGATGCCGTCCAGGACCACAACAAGATCATGCTCGCCAGCGAGCAGCTCGTCCATGCCCAGCTGCGGCCGAGCAACAACAGCCAGCACGCCCTGCGGCGTCTGCGTGTCCGTGCATTTCTCCAGAACGGCTTGGCTGACGCCGACCCATTCTACCATGCCTGGCGATGCCAGCGCAGCCAGACCGTCAGGCAACCCTTTTTCCAAGCTAAAGATAATGGTTTCGACAGAGGCCCCCGCACGCAGAGCTTCCTCAACAAGATGGTGACCCTCGATGATGTATTTCCCTTGCTTGTCCCTACCCTTGCGCTCCAAAAGCTGTGCCCATTCTTTCACGCGGGCGTTTTGAACAGACATAATTTCCGTATGTGTCATTTCCTCTACCTACTCTGCAAAAGTCACTTCAAACGTTTGAAGATCCGAATTTTTTCCAACGACAACCAAAATATCATCAGATCGCAGCTTTTCCTCCGCACTTGGCGGAATAATCAGCTTGTCATTCTGTTTAATCGCTATCACATTGCAGCCGTATTTGGCCCTAATATCAAGTTCTTTCAGATTTTTACCAATCATATGACGAGAGGCTTGAATCTCCACAATGCTGTGATCTGAGGACAATTCTATGTAATCAACAATATTAGACGAGATCAAGTGATGCGCCACACGCTGTCCCATATCTCTCTCTGGATAGACGACCTTGTCAGCGCCGATTTTTTTAAGCACCTTCCCATGCAAGTCATTCACAGCTTTCACAACAACCGTAGGTATTCCCATTTCTTTGAGAATTAATGTGGTCAAGATACTCGCTTGAATGTCCTCCCCAATGGCGACTACGACAACGTCAAAATTGCGTATTCCCAGGGCCCGGAGCGCTTCTTCATCCGTTGAATCCGCTTGTACCGCGTGCGTGACGATCGATGAGATCTCTTGCACAGTCTCTTCACGAGAATCAATGGCCATGACTTCAAAACCTAATTGTGACAACGTTCTGGCAATGCTGGACCCGAATCTTCCCATGCCAATAATGGCAAATTGTTTTCTCATAGGTTGGCGTTTCCTCCAAGTTCCCAATATGATTTTAAATTATAACATACTTGCGATCTGTAAACTCACTGTGCGCGGAAAGAGGCGAAGGTGAAGGATGAACCGCCATCAACTTGCGCATATTAGTATCGATAACGAAAGGGAAGCGAGGTCCACGAACGAATGAACATTACATTAAGACAGGCCATCGTCCAGAGAGTCCAAAATAAATCCAATGACGAACTTCAAGAAATTATTGAAGATTCGATTGGCGGGGAAGAAAGGGTATTGCCCGGGCTAGGTGTGCTTTTCGAAATTATATGGCAGCATAGTGAAGCCAATATCCAAAATGAACTCGTTGAAACCTTAAAAGGGCATCTCCCTTGACCTCAAATCCCTACCATCGGCTAGGGGGCTGCTTCATGCAATCCCTTAGCTGCATATTCGTACTCGACAGCCTGATGTACTCTACCTTCACACCAAGTAAAGCCGATTACTCCTGCTAATTCCCACAATATATCCATCTTCACCTAATTATCTGGATTTCTACCTCAAATTTCTACATATCTGCTATTGTTTCGCTCAAAATCAATCATTTAGCTTGAGTATCAACCGCTATTCCAATCCCTGCGACCGATCAGTGTACATTAACGGTAGTTTTTCCAGTTTTGTCTAACAGTGAAACCTTAGGGAATCGTCCACACTGATCAGTGCCCTCCCCTGCATCAAACAAAAAAATCCCCCTCTAATCCAAGAGGAGGATAATGAATAAGGGATAATTGCTACAGCACAGTGTCCGGCGACAAAGGTGCCGGTCTTTCACAGCTGCTTTGCATTACATAATGCTTGCCTTCGCTCGCTGCGTCGTGGAAGCCATGCATAGCTTCAAGCACGTGGTACGCCAGCTCGCCATTCGCACGGTGCGCTTCACTCTCACCGCTGATGAGCGCTTGCGCCATGGCCGCAACACCCAAACCGCGGCTGTTTTCTTTGTAGCCATGGGATAATGGAATCGGCTCCCAGTCGGAACCATTTTTACGGATCATCACCTGACCGCCAAAAGTATTAGGATCCGGTACGCGCAAAGAGCCATGGCTGCCATAGATTTCAATGTTCGGCAGCTGCGTGCCGCCCATAATATCAAAGCTTGTAACCAGCGTGGCAATGGCGCCGCTATGGAAATCAAGCACGCCCGCAATATGCGTTGGCGTTTCAACCGTGATCTTTTGTCCGCGTTTTTTCTCGCTCTTAATTGTACGCTCCGGGAAGCTGATGCCTGTCGAGCCTGTTACACGGCGAATAGGTCCTAGCAGAGCTACTAATGCTGTAAGATAATAAGGACCCATATCGAACATAGGGCCGCCGCCTTTTGCATAATAAAACTCAGGGTCCGGATGCCAATGCTCGTGACCTTTGCCCATCATGAACGCCGTTGCGGCAATCGGTGTACCGATCCAACCGTCATTGATCAGCTTCACGCATGTCTGAATACCTCCGCCGAGGAATGTATCCGGCGCGCTGCCGACCGACAATCCTTGACGGCGAGCTACCTCCAGAATGCGCAAGCCCTCTTCGCGCGTAACCGCTAGCGGCTTTTCCACATAGACGTGCTTGCCCGCTTCCAATACCTGAATACATACTTCAGCGTGTGCAGCCGGAATCGTCAGATTGATGACAATGTCAATATTCGGATCATTCAAAAGCTCCTGAACCGAATACGCGTGAGGAATATTAAACTCCTCCGCCCGCGCCTTCGCTCTACCCAAATCAATGTCCGCGCAAGCGAGCAGCTCCAAATGCTCAAAGTTAGGAATATTCTTCATATAAGCAGCACTAATATTTCCGCAACCAATAATACCAACCTTCTTTTTACTCATCTTTCCGCTCCTCCTCTTCGTTATCGTGTCGCCCACAGCAAGCCGCGGCGCATAAGCTCAAGTGTTTCCGGCATCCGTACGATGTTCGCTTGATGGCCAAGCGAGTTATAATACACTTTGCCTTCGCCATAGGTTTTGGTCCAAACCACCGGCATCTCCACATCGCCGAAATCTGTCACCGCATGAACCTGAATAGCAGGATCGACATGCATGTAATATTTTTCAGAGACGACGACGAAATCGTTAATTCCCTCTGTCAGAGAATGCTGACGATCTTTGATCCGCACAGTATAGGTAACACCGTCATTACCCGGATGAGCGACCCATTGACCGCCGACCATGTATTGGTATTCGACTTCATTCCGGAAGGAATCCCCCATCCCGCCGTGGCAGCCGGCAATCCCGGTTCCGCCTTCTTTCACTGCGGCAAGTAAAGGGGCCAATTGCTCTTTCTCAATTTTCCCCATCGTCCATACGGGCACAACGAGATCAATGCTTTTCAAGCGTTCCGCATCCTTGAAGCTGTCCAGCGTATCAGATACCTCCACGCCATAACCTTCTTCGCGCAATACCCCCGCAAAAATCCCAGCTACTTCCTCAGGTTGATGACCGTCCCAGCCACCCCAGACAATCAATGCTTGTTTACTCATCTTGCTCAAGCTCCTCTCCGCTTCTGATTACGAACCCTTAAACCTCGCTAATTTTCACCCAACGGCGCTGCGCAATGGATTGATCCACGGCTTCCAGCACCTCTTGACACTTCACGCCATCCACAAAATTCGGAACCGGCTGACGATCTTCCGTAAGCGCATTCATTAGCTCCACAACCTCGTGCACGAACGTGTGCTCATAGCCGATGGTGTGTCCAGCCGGCCACCAAGCATCCATATAAGCGTGAGGCGCATCCGTTGCCAGAACACGGCGGAACCCCTGAACATCCTCATCATCACTTGTAAAATATACCTGCAGCTCGTTCAAGCGCTCAAAATCAAACTTCACACTGCCTTTACTGCCGTTAATTTCAAAAGAATTCGTACACCGGTGACCGGCTGCAAACCGCGTTGCCTCGAAGCTGCCCAGCGCCCCATTTGCGAAACGGGCCATAAACAACGTCGCGTCATCCACGGTGACCGGTCCATGCGGCGCATCCTTGCTGCCTTTGGCGCTAAGTCCTGTCATGGAGCTCGGCAGTGGACGCTCCTTCACGAACGTCTCGCTCATGCCGATGACTTCTGTCATATCGCCGACCAGGAAATGCGCCAGATCGATCAGATGCGCGCCCAAGTCGCCATGCGAGCCAGAGCCGGCAATTTCCTTCTGCAAGCGCCACACCAGCGGGAACGTCGGATCTACGATCCAGTCCTGCAGGAACCAGGCGCGGAAGTGATAGATCTCGCCGAGTCGACCGCTCTCGACCAGCTTCTTCGCGAGCTGCACCGCAGGAGCAAACCGATAGTTGAAGCCGACCATGTGCTTCACCCCAGCGGTTTCAGCCGCCTCCAGCATCTCCCTTGCATCCGCAAGGGTCAGCGCCAGCGGCTTCTCACAGAACAGATGCTTGCCAGCTTTGGCCGCTGCAAGCGCGATTTCCTTGTGCGCGTCGCTGGGAGCATTGATATCGACGATGTCGATATCGGGATGCGTGACCAGCTCACGCCAGTCGGTGACATAACCATCCCAGCCGAACTGCTCGGCTGCGGTTTTGACACCGTTCTCATCGCGACCGCAGATGAGCTTCATGTTCGGCACCGCCGTCTGCGGGAAAAACATGTGCAAATCCTTATAAGCATGGCTGTGCGCCTTGCCCATAAACTTATAACCGACCATACCAATATTGAATGATTTCATAACATTGAAAACCTCCTTAAGTGGTTAATCGTTCTATCCTTATATAAGCTAACAGCTCTTAGATGACTGACGGATGATGAGTTGGGTTGGCAGCTTAACATTGGGAGAATTCACACTTTCCCCCTGCATGACGCGAGCTAATACACCTCGTGCCGCTTCTTTTCCCATCTCGTAAAATGGCACATTAATACTGCTGAGCGGTGGGTCGCTCAGTTTGGCGGCATCGGAGTCGTCGCAGCCCACAACGGCAAAATCGCGACCTGCCACCCAACCTTTTTCCCGGAGTCCTTGCATCAGGCCGACAGCCATGCGATCATTGGCGGCAAATACCGCTTCCACCTGTCCCCGCTGTGCCCATAGCTTCTCCGCTGCTTCATAACCGCTTTTCCGGCTGTAATTGCCTTCAAGCAGCATCTCATGTGGCGTCTCAAGCCCTGCATCGTACATGGCTTTCAGATAGCCTTGAAGTCTGTCCCCCGAATTGGAGTACTCCGGCGAGCCGTTCAAGAAGGCAATCTTCTTGTAGCCCTCCTCTTGCAAATGGCGAACAGCCTGATAACTGCCATCAACATGATCGGCATCCACTTCGTGAAAGGCTAAACCTTCAAAATGCTGATTCACCAAACAGAAGGGGTGCCCCTGCTCCTGCAGCTGTTGAAGCGATTCTCGCTGCTCCGGTGTATCTCTTGCCCCCAGAATGACACAAGCATCCACTTTCTGCGATCGGTAGAGCCTTGCGTAGTCCAAACTTTCATCCGGCTTGAGCAACGATAGAAGCAAGTCATACCCCTGCTCTCTTACTTGCTCGCCGATCCCGCTTAAGATTTCCGCAAAATAATACGCTGAGAACAGATGCACCTTAGGCATATAAGGAAGCACCACACCGAGATTTCCGCTGCGTCTTCGTGCAAAGCTTTGCGCAATCGCATTCGGATGATAATTCAGCTGGCTAGCCGCTTCCAGAACACGCGCCTTGGTAGTAGGCTTCATGGGCCCGAGCCCATTGAATACACGGGAAACGGTCGCTTCGGAAACACCGGCCAATTCAGCAACCTCTTTTCTAGTCACCATGTAGAAGCCTCCATTATTCATTACTGAAATCATTTATGTACACGCGTACATTTTCTCATTCAAGAGCACTTTTTGTCAATACGTCACAGCCAAAAAATATTCATCTCACATTTCGATACCAACACCAATTTCCAACGAATAAAACTAACAAAAAACGACTAATTTCTGTAAAATGATCTAATTTATTATATTGCCTATTCCTTGTCTTTCGTTTTATGATTAAGGTTACATGGACAACTATGATGTGGGAAGAGTGATCACAATGAATGTAGCCCAACGCCTTCTTCACTTGGCCTCATCAACTCGGCGGAGCACGAAAAAAGTGACTCGAAGTCACCTTTTAATTTTGATCAAAAAAGCGGTAAAACGCCATAGCAGAGCTGTGCGCGAAGCACAAATTCAAACTATTCTTACCTTGGATATTGACCGGTTTCGACATATCAATTTCTCACTCGGTTATGCGTCCGGTGATCTTCTGTTAGCCGAAGTCGCTCATCGACTGCGCTCCCTTCCTAATTGCAGTCTCGCCATGCGATCCGGGGATGATGAATTTGCGCTTGTTATACACGCACACCATCAGGAACAGTTGTCCCAATGTCTTTTACAGGTACAGCAGCTTTTTGAACAGTCGTTTATGATTCAGGAACATGAATGTTACATTAACGTTAGTATGGGCATGAGTGCCGTGGAGTTAACGCCAGCAACGGCTGAACACGCGTTGAAGCAAGCTGACCAAGCACTTCTGGCCGCCAAACACACAGGCAAAAATAAGCTTGTCACCTACCATTCCATGCTTTCACCTCAACAGACGAGCTCCATGGAAATGGAGACCGAGCTGCGCAAGGCTATTTTAGACAACCAGCTCATCTTGTACTACCAACCACGCCTTGAACTCTCTACCGGCAAAATTAGTTGTCTGGAAGCTTTGGTGCGATGGAACCATCCCAAGCTCGGCATGATTCCGCCTAACGAGTTCATTCCGCTGGCAGAAGAGAGCGGTTTGATTCTGCCCCTTGGCGAATGGGTGCTCCGCGAGGCTTGCCTCCAGAAGATGAGATGGCTCGACGCCGGTATTTTAGACTATCAGGTTGCTGTCAATATTTCACCATGCCAGTTCCAGGATGAGAACTTTTCGGATAAAGCCATTCGTATCATTGAACAAACCGGCATTGATCCTGCTTATCTGGAGTTCGAAATTACGGAAAGCTCGATTATGCAAAACATGGAAAACACCATAGCGGTGTTAGAGAAGCTCTGCAACAAAGGAATCTCTATCTCCATCGATGATTTCGGAATCGGCTACTCCTCGCTGAATTATCTGAAGCATTTTCCTATTCACTGTTTGAAAATCGACCGGTCCTTCGTTAAAAATATACATAGCAACAAAGATGATCTAGCGATCACCAATGCCATTATTCACCTTGGTCACGCCCTTAACGTGCAAGTGGTAGCTGAAGGTGTAGAAGAAGTGAGCCAGCTTGAAATATTGCGAGAAACCACCTGCACCACCATCCAAGGTTATCTCTTAAGTCCTCCGGTTTCCGTTTACGAAATCGAACAAAGCTTTCATCGATACGACAACAGACCGGTTATGATTTCATAACCGGCCGTATGCTTTGGCGTACCTCCGCATTTTCGCAAATATCCGCTTATCCCGTAGTCTGCGGAAAATGTAAGGATCTGGACTCGTATTGACCTCAAGAATCCATGGATGCAGGTCTTTGTCCAGAGCGACATCAACGCCGATTTCCTTAACTCCCCGGTATTTCGTATTAATTGCTTTAGCAACGCGTTTCCCAAGCACATGCAGCTTCTTGACGTAGTCATCTCGCTCACCCGCAGGCAAGTAGCTCTGCAAAAGTGTTTCCACCGGCTTCAGCGTTCCCCCATTGTGAAAATTCGTTACGATTTTGCTCGGATGCGCCACTCTGCCAATTACGCCGGTTGTTTCCCAATCACGCAAAGGTGTCTGCTGCACCATAATTCTGAGGTCGAAGCGGTTCCCTTTATATTTCAGCAGGTGAATCCCTTTCTGAACCAGATAAGGTGCTTTTCCCGTCTTCTTCTTGATGGAGGCATACATGTCTTCAAATGTTTTAAATCTTTTCAAATGAACCCCAAGCTGATACGAATACGGCATGATTTCTCCCTCGCCGTCTGACATTTCTATTCGAATTACACCATTTCCGAACATACCTACGTTGGGCTTAATATAGACCATTTTATGCTGAACCAGCATTTGTTTCAGTGTCTCTGCTGTCATCCATTTCGTCGTCGGCACATTTTCCCTTAGCGCTGCTGTGGCCTCTACCGCCCTGGTTTTGCCAATCTTGCTCATGACATATCTGGGGTATCTAACCTTCGTCCGTTTCTTTAAAATTTTTCTCATGTCTTTCCTCCTGCTTCAGTCGATAGAAGTCGGCCAGTGATTGCGCCGTTGCCTGCCATCTGAATTGCTTGACTGCGTCGTCCCGCGCTTGCTTCGATATGCGCGCCTGGATTCGTAACCCGTACTTATTGTATGAAGCAAACCGTCCATCGGCAACCAAAAAAGAAGAGACCGCACACCAGATTTTACTCTGGCGCACAGCCTCTTCAGGTTATTTATAGTCTTATGGAGCACTCGTTAAAAACTTCGCATTCGGGTTCTTTTCCATGGAGGATCTTAGTGCATATTCGCTCTCGAACAGCCCGACGTAATTCCCTTTTTTATCCTTAACGAGTTGGGAGTTAATACGGAATTTACCCGGATCGATCTTATCATCGATAATCCATCGTGCGAACTGGTAGTTCTGACGCTGCAGCAAAATATCTACACCATATTCGGATCTCATCCGGTGTTCAAGCACCTCGAACTGCAGTTGGCCGACGACGCCGAGAATCATATCCTCAAAACCGATCGTCGTGAAGACTTGAATCATACCTTCCTCCGTCAACTGATCGATACCCTTGAGGAACTGCTTTTGCTTCAGTGCATTTTTGATCGAAACTTTGCTGAAAAGCTCCGGAGAGAACGTTGGAAGCTCGTCGAAAACAATGGCTTCCCCTTCGCTCAGGGAATCGCCGATCCGGAAAATACCTGGATCGAACAAACCAATGATATCGCCAGGGAATGCCTGTTCCACGATATCGCGGTCTTGCGCCAGAAACTGCTGAGGTTGAGCCAGCTTGATATCTTTGCCCATACGGACATGCTTCACCGACATGCCGCGCTCGAATTTGCCGGACACAATGCGCAGGAAAGCAACGCGGTCGCGGTGAGCCGGGTTCATATTCGCTTGAATTTTGAAAACGTAGCCCGAGAACTTTTCTTTGGTTGGCTCGATGACACCTACTGTGCTGTTGCGCGGCTCTGGCTTTGGTGCCAGCTGCAAGAAGTTCTCCAGGAACGTCTGCACACCGAAATTGTTCACGGCACTTCCGAAGAAAACAGGAGTAAGCTCGCCCTTCAACACTTTTTCCATATCAAAAGGATCGCCCGCTACGTCTAATAGTTCAATATCATTGCGCAGCTGCTGATGCAGGAATTCACCTGCAATTTGGCGAACCAGCGGATCTTCCACGCCATCCACCTTGCGAACTTCAATATCTTTGTGATCCTCGCCATTGTAAAGTTCCAGCTGCGACTTACCGCGATCGTAGACGCCGCAGAACTGTTTGCCTGACCCAATCGGCCAGTTCATCGGGTAGGATCGAATGCCGAGCACTTCCTCCAGCTCTTCAAGAAGCTCGAACGGATCACGGCCTTCGCGGTCCATTTTGTTAATAAACGTAAAGATCGGAATACCGCGCATCCGGCAAACCTGGAATAACTTCTTGGTCTGTGTCTCGACCCCTTTGGCCACGTCAATCAACATCACGGCGCTATCCGCTGCCGTCAGCGTCCGGTACGTGTCCTCACTGAAGTCTTGGTGACCAGGAGTATCCAAAATGTTAACCCGGTGCCCTTCATAGTCAAATTGCATCACACTGGATGTAACGGAAATTCCACGTTGCTTTTCAATTTCCATCCAGTCCGACGTTGCATGCTTGCTGGCTTTGCGCCCTTTGACCGTTCCGGCTAAGCGAATCGCGCCTCCGAATAACAGCAGTTTCTCGGTCAGTGTTGTTTTCCCCGCATCCGGGTGAGAAATAATCGCGAACGTGCGCCGCTTAGCGACTTCCGTTTCGAGAAGCTTTGTGAGTTGCGTAGTCATTTGTTAGTTTAATTCCCTTCTTCTTTTACATGGATACTGCTAGGTGCTGCTTATTGATTAAGCTTGGGCTTTCTGCAAATCGATACTCCAGTTCGCCTCATCCAGGAACGTACGGTTGCTGAACTCTCTTCCACGTACGACGACCTTATCGGCAAATACTTGGACATAAATACCCTGAGATTTATTCTTAGCTTCCTGTTGGTACGCACGGTTCAGCGTTCTGCCGACCGAGGCATTATGGAAATAATGGAATGTTTCCTGCACATAATGCGGGGTCCCATTCTGGAAATCTTGATGACGGTGTCCACAGAAGACGAACACATTCTTATAGGGCTTCAGCGTTTCGCGGAATTGGATTGCGCGGATTAATTGGTGAGATCCCCCATCTGTCCCATTCGGCGGCAGCGGTTGATGTGTCATAACGAACAAAGGCCTTCCTGGTTGATACAGGGCTTTAACCCGTTCCTTGAACCAGGCCAATTGCTCATCGGAATACCATGCGCCTTCACCGACTTCCGGCTTCTCCTGGACATAGGCTTCTTGGGAAAGCAGCAAAATAGAGTGACCTTTCGTCGTAAAATCATTATAAAGCGTTTTGTAGCCAAAAAACTTTTTGAATTGCTCCCGGCTGACTTCATCGCTCTTGCCATTCGGCACGGCCGCTTGATCCCAGCTATTCGCTTTATTGATCCAAATCGTGTAATAGTCGTGATTCCCCATGTTCGCATGAACGGGAGGAAGTTTATACTCACTTACAATGGTACGCAGCTCCTTATAATCTCGTTCCGTTCCTGTATCGGTTAAATCGCCTGTTAACATAATGGCGTCAACGGGACCGTCGAAATGTGTAATGTCATCGAGCGCTTGCCTCAATTTCTTCACGGTTTGCGGATCACCTACGGTGACATGAAGATCGCTTAATATAAAATAGGACATTAGCGGACCTGTCGGCAACGGTTCGGCCGAAGGCTGCGCCACAGCTTGAGCGGGCTCAGGTGAAGCAGATGATACGACTGGCTGATCTTCCGCCATAAACCTTTTTTTTACCATTTGACTAAAAAAAGCACTTATTCCAACCAATGCAGCCCCGATTGCAAGCAGCCATCTTATAAAAGCTCTTCGTGACATAAACGCACCCCAAGTATAATAGTAAGGATTTACTCCGTAAGATCTATTATACCATAAAAAATCCAATAGGCGTCAGTCGCCTATTGGATGTTATACATGCTTACTTAAGTTAAAACCGTTGTTTTTTGAACGGTTTCCCAATCGACTTCGCCTTCATTTTGACCGTTGATCGGCCACCACTTAAAGCCGTCATCCGTCAGCAGTCTAGTCGCCTCTTCAGGTCCCCAAGATCCAGCCGGATATTCTTTCAGATCATCCGTTTTCTCGTTCCATGCCGCAGCAATGCGGTCTACATAAGACCAAGCCAGCGCTACTTCATCCCAACGCGTGAAGTACGTAGAATCTCCACGGGCTGCATCATACAGCAGACGCTCATATGCTTCCGGCGTATTAATGCCGATTTGGCAGCTTTGACAGAAGTCCATAGCAACCGGAACGATGACGCCTTCCGATCCTGGCTGTTTGGCATTCATTTTCAAGTAAATGCCTTCCATCGGATTCACGCGGAAAACAAGCAGATTCGGTTCCATGTCATGCTTTTTAGCCAAATAGACGTTGCTCGGAATGTTTTTGAATTCAACAACAACCTCGGTTGTTTTGACCGGCAGCCTTTTCCCTGTCCGGATGTAGAACGGCACCCCAGCCCAGCGGAAGTTATCGACATGCACACGCGCAGCGAAATACGTTTCCGTCGTCGATTGCGGGTTCACGGAATCTTCCTCACGGTAAGCCGGTAACGTTTTGCCTTTGCTGGAACCGCTGGAATATTGGCCGCGAACAACGTTCGCACGAACATCATCCCCATCTTCGAACAGGCGCAAAGAACGCAGAACCTTAACCTTCTCATCGCGAATATCTTCCGGATGCAGGCGGCTAGGCGGCTCCATCGCCATCATCATCAACATTTGCAGCATATGGTTCTGGCCCATATCGCGCAAAGCGCCCGAGTGGTCGTAATATCCGCCACGCTCTTCAACACCGACTGTTTCGCTTAATGTAATTTGGATATTTGCTATGTATTTATTGTTCCATAGCGGCTCGAAGAAGGCGTTCGCGAAACGCACAAACTCAATGTTTTGAACCATCTCTTTACCGAGGTAGTGGTCAATGCGGTAAATGTCCTTCTCCTCAAACACTTGACGGAGTTGACCGTTCAAACGCTCAGCCGAAGGCAGATCGTAGCCGAATGGTTTCTCAATCACAAGACGGTGCCAACCTTTGGTTTTGAGCAAACCGCCTTCACTCAGATTGTAGGACACGTTGCCGAAAAGTTCCGGCGCCAAAGCCAGGTAGAACAAGCGGTTCCCGCCCGTTTGATATTGCTCATCCAGCCTTGTGGACAACACGTTTAACTCGTGGAAGCCGGCCACGTTGTTAATGTCCAAAGACATGTACTCGAATCGGCTTGCGAAGCGAGTCCATCCCTCATCATCCGTAATTTTGTAACGGGCAAATTCCTGAATCGAATGCTTCACGTCATCACGGAATTGTTCACTCGTCCGAGGTCTGCGAGCAAGACCGACAACAGCGAAATTTTCTCCTAATTTCCCTTCGCGATACAAGCTATAAAAAGCTGGAAATAGTTTTCTTTTCGCCAAATCGCCGGTTGCCCCGAAAATATAAAATACAGCTCCACTCATATATGCATCATTCTTTCTCTATTAGGATTAGTTAATATGCTTAGCATACCTAAAATTGTCAAGCTATTCAACTTTTCTGAGAACTTTCCCTATAACAATTTCTTATAGTGATCTAGACATTCGTCTATACCGAAATGGGGCCTTCCGAATAGGCTACAGTACATACAAATACGGAGGTGCCAAGAGTCTTATGCAGCCCATTCATCCGATTACCGAAAAAGCTTGCAAAAGCCTGTACGGAAAACCAGTTCTACTTTATCTTAATGATGGTTCCCAAATCTTTGGAGTTTTAAGCCGCTTGGAGAAAAATACGCTCATTCTTAATGAAGAGGCTCGCCCAACGCTTAATTCAACCACATCCAAGAAGAAACGTAAAACCACTGCCAAAGCGAAATCTGTCCAGTCAAAAAAAGAAAACTCAGCTCCAAACAGCCCAGAGCCGCAACTCGAACAGTTAAACTTTTTCGGAATGCCGCTTTTTGGCGGTCCAGTTCCCGGCCCGAACGGCCCAGAAGCCATCGATATTCCGATCGATCGTGTTGCTGCTATGTTCAGCGAATGAAAAAAAAGGCTGCCGATGACTCGCTCATCAGCAGCCCTAGTATTACCGAACAAGCTTCTTTTTCATTCGAAAGCAGCTTAGCTCAGGGAGATATTCTTCAATCTCATATCCTTTGCTGGAGTAAAAGCCAATGGCATTGGGATTGCTGTCATCGACGAAAAGCTCTGCTGTGCGGCAGCGCTCACTTTTCCCATACTCCTCAGCCATCTTCATGAGCTCTTTCCCTAATCCCTTCCCCTGCTCACGAGGATCTACGGCCAGCATATCGACGAACAGCACATTCGATTTGCGAATAACCGAAATAAATCCATAAGGCTGTTTATATCCTTTAGCTGCCACAAACGTTTTGTTGTGGTTCAGCCGCTTGCGAATTTCCGAAAAAGTAATCGAAACGCCTGACTGATATTGTCTGGAAAAGGGTACTAACTGTTCAACAATCAAACGATGAATCGCCCGATCATCGTTAGCAGCTAACCGTTTGCGAATCACGCTGCATCGCCTCCACAAGAAGCAATAATGCTATCTTATGTTGTTCCTGGCAGAAATGACTCAGCTGGTTGCTCATCTTCCATCTGACAAGTACCAATTTACCCCAATACCTACGAATGATATACTAGACTTATGTGAAAAGGGGTGATTGAAATGATTTATGCCTATCCTCCGATAACAGCAGTAAATAGCTACCAAACCCATAAGGATTACTATCGGGTTAGCGGAATCCGCGGCATCGCAGGCGGTAAATCTACCACGGTTCGCGAGCAGCTTAATTTGCCTTACGAGGGATCACCGTATCAAAAAATCGCGAAAGCGGCAGCCCAAAACGTAGCTGGATTCGTTCAAACTGCTCAGAATGCCAAACTCTCCGCACAATCCTTGGTCCAAGCAAGACCGGGCGACAACAATCGTGAAACCATCCTAGAGCCTATCCGTGAATTTGTAGATACATATAATGAACTTCAGACGTCCTTACGAGAGTCGCCTGCGTACATGAATCGTTCCCTTCTTGCCGGGCTAGAGCAAGCCGCTAAGCCGTATTCGCTCAAAGAAGTCGGCATCAACAAGCTTGATGATGGCAGCCTTGAGTTTCAGGAGCAGGAGCTTCAAGGTCAAGTCAACAACCTGTCAGGCTCCTTTCGAAAAAATCTCGACAGCCTGACCAGCTTCGCCTCTACCTTGGCGAACAATCTTGGACAGCTGCAGCAAGTTCCTACTGAAGCGTTGTTTCAAATGTCCCGTTCTGACCTAAAACCTTACGGGCAATACCGTTCCAAACTGCAAGCCTACTTGCCGGTACCGATGAGAGGCATACTGCTGGATACACAGATGTGATTAAAAAAAAGCGACCCTCTGGAATGAGCACATGCATCTGCATGCTCACCGAGAGGGTCGCTTTTTATTAGAAGAGCTTCTTGCCTAAGACATGATCGAGTGGAACATATCCAATGACTCGGCTATCCATACTGTTATTTCGGTTATCTCCCATCACGAATACGTGATCTTCCGGAACCGTCCATTCCTTGTTCCCGTTTGCTCTCATCGCCTCATTCAAGTACGGCTCTTCGAGCAATTGGCCGTTCCGGTACAATTTATCGTCTTTCATCTCTAAATGATCGCCAGGCTTCCCAATCACACGTTTGATCCACACGTGTTTGTCATCGCCTTTTGTAAATAAGCTGAGCAGAGGACTGTCCAGCAGGTCATTCTTGAACGTTCGCTTCAAATCAACTCTAGAATCAATAATGACAATGTCTTCATAATTAGGTTCGTAATTGAACGTATGAGAAAGCTTTGATACATACACACGTTGACTGTCATGCAGCGTCGGGTCCATAGAATGGCCCATTACTTTGGTCGATTGGAACACAAAAACGCCAAGAAATACGACTAAAACAAAAGAAATGGCAATGGAACCAAACCAGCTCCACAATTGCTTGAGAAAATTCATCCTTATCGCTCCCTTGTCCCATGTTGCTACTCAGCCAAACCGTGCTTAAAAGCATAGATGGCAGCTTGTGTTCGATCCTCCACACCAAGCTTGGCGAGTACGTTCGTGACGTGAAATTTCACTGTTTTCACACCGATAAACAAATCATCCGCCAGCTCCTGGTTCGACTTCCCTTTGGCGATCAGCCGCAGGACTTCCATTTCCCGATCCGTCAGCTCTTCATGCGGTTCCGCTGCCGCCTTAGGCTGTCTGAAACGGTTCATAATCTTAGAGGCAACCTGAGACTCTAGAATGGATTGCCCTTTGGCCGCGGCTCGAATCGCTTGAGCAATCTCAGAAGCACGAGACGTCTTGAGCAAATAACTGAAGGCTCCTGCTTCAATCACTGGATACATTTTCTCATCATCCAAGAAGCTAGTCAACACAATGACTTTACACTCCGGGTACAGCTGCAGCAGCTTCCGGGTTGTTTCGATCCCGTCCATGCCTTCCATGACCAAATCCATCAGCACGACATCCGGTCGATATTCCTGGGCCAATCGAATGCCATCTTGCCCGTTGCTGGCCTCTCCGACCACTTCAATGCCATCTTCCGTTCCCAGAACAGCGGCAAGCCCGATCCTTACCATTTCATGATCATCGACAAGCAAGACTTTAATCAATGTATCGTCCATTTGCTTCTCCTCTCGTCAGCAGAACTGTTTTCCTATTTTCCACTACCATCATTCAAACCGCTATACACTTTCCACTGCATCTGTAGCTAGAATCGGCACTCGAATTTCGATACGCGTCCCCCGATCAGGAGCCGTAATAATGTCAACAGAGCCGCCAATTTCGTTAACCCGCTCCTTCATAGATACGATGCCGTAGGAGGTAAGCTTCTTCGCATCCAGTTCAAAACCGACACCATCATCGCGGATCGCCAGGCGAACGCCGTCAGCGCGGTGCAGCAGCTTAACTTCGAGCTTATTCGCTTTGGAATGACGCAATGCATTCGAGAGAGCTTCCTGTACGATCCTGAACAGGTGATCCTCAATGCCTTTATTTAATCGAATCTCTTCGTCCATATCCCACGTAATCGCCATCGGCACTTTGGCCGCCAGCTCTTTGAGAAGCTCAACAAGCCCTTCGGACAATCGTTTTCCTTCCAAATGGATAGGACGTAAATGAAGCAGCAGCGCCCTCATCTCCGACTGCGCAACGGAAGCCATCTCCTCAATCAGGTGAATCTGCCGTTTGGCTTTCTCGAAATCCTTGTCCAAAGTCCGGCCAACAGCCGTTGCGGTCATCGAAATCGCGAACAATTGCTGGCTTACCGCATCGTGCAGCTCCCGCGCTAATCGCTGCCGTTCTTCAATAACAGCCGACAATTTCGCTTTCTCCGCAAGCTCGGCATTATTGTTAGATAGTCGCTGCAGGGAAGTAACCTGCTCTTCCCAACGTTTCATAATGCGGCCCAGTTGCTCGCCAAGACGCCCGATCTCATCTTCGCCATTCTGGAAGCCTTCGCGGGCGAAGGTCCCTTTTTCAAGCAAAATCATCGTCTCCATCAGCGGCTCAAGCCGGCGTGTAATCCGCGAGCTATTCCAGTATCCATACCCTGCGCCAATGCCTCCGATAATCACGATGGCCATGAAAACGAATTTCACACCTTCTTGCCAGCTCGTAAATGGCGTGATTAGGTTGTTTGAGTTCATAAAATAGATGATAGCGCCAAATACAAAAAAACTAAAAATAATCGATTCAGCCATACTGCGCCATATCATATTCGTTAATCTGCGTTTATAGCCGTCCAATATGCGCTGAACCTCCTCTAGACGTTACATCACTTTAATTTTAATATCTCCTACTATATACGAAAGCACAAGTTTCACGCGGTGGTCGCAGCTCTCATAATTGGACGATTGCCATTGTAATTTGTTCATTACGCCTGACTCACGCTCACTTGCGACCTGAATTTGGCCAAATGTAACGGATGCTCCTACTGAGACGCCAATATCATCTGGTACTTTGATATCTACATCTCCTATCACACCTTGCAGAATAAGCGTTGTTTCCTTTTGCTCTAGTATGGCAAGCGAGAGATCGATATACGTTTCCCCGATAATGTACCACGTTGAACTATTGCGCATGATCCAAGGCTCACGCCCCAAGCGAACGCTGTCCATCAGCTTCTGCTTCTGAATATAGGTATCATCTTTATGCACTTGCTTGGACCGTATGAAAAAGAATCCTAATGAAATCAAAACGATCGATAAAACAATCGTAATATGATCACCAAACAGAATCACAGCCCCCACGCCGATGAGCACAAAGCCTTTGCGCTCTTTGCGGGAACGGACCCGATGAATGCCCAGCAAAACGAGGATTATCGCAAGAATGGGGAAAAAGCCTATCGTATGATCCAGAAGCAAAAATAGACCGGCGCCAATCAGCACTAGGGCTGTATTCCGGTTGCGGTTGTTTTTGGTTTCTTCGCCCATCGCTGCACCTCCTCTGGCTGCCGATTAATTCGTTCATATAGATTCCTAGCATACCATAAGAATGGACAGCCTCCAAGATGCAAATCCTTGCCCAGCAAGGCTCTAGCATGAGGAATGGAGGCCGGAACCTGGCTGCGCCGCCTGCTGTGCGCGGCGCAGTACAATCACGCGTGGCTTATTTCTTGTCGCGCCAGTCCTGCTGAAGCTTGCGCAGCTCCTGCTGGAGGCTGCTGCCAGCCTCCTTCAGCGTCTCTTTCGACACGCGCCCCGCCACGCGCAAGCCCTGCAGCGCTTCCCGGCCGAGCTCGCGGCCGGTCGCTTCCAGCTCGCGCAATGCTTCGCGAGCTTCTTCCTTGGACAGCCCGCTTCGCGGCTGTCCCGTTCCTGCTGTGCGGCCTGCACGCAGCGCCGCCAGCTCGTCTGCTAGCGCCAGGCAGACGTCCTGGCTGCTCGCGTATTGCGCGCGGTACTGCGCGCAAGCAGCTTCCAAGCGCAGCTTCTCCTGCAGCGCCATGCGCGCAAGCTCTTCGTCGCCTGCGCGCATGGCCAGCTCGGCCTGCTCGGCGCGCAGCTGCGCCATCTCCTGCGCGTCGACGCTTTGCTTGCGCAGCTCAATTGTTCGCTGCAGCGCCTCCTCGTAGCGCTCCTCCAGCTCGGCGATGCCGCGCGATGCTCCCGCGTGTCCAGCTTGGCTGGAATGGCTGGAATGGCTGGAGTGGCCGCCTCCCCGTTCATGCAGGTCCAGCTTACTTGCTGCCTCCTGCCAGGCCATATCGGCCATTTTACCAATTCGATCAAATACGCTCATGATCCACACCCCCTATGTTCCTGTTGATTAAAGTCTGAACTCCGCCGAATCATTTTGTTTTTTTAGCAAGCGATAGCCGTAATACATCAACCACACTGCAAACACGATCGCTAGAAATCCAGATAATTTTGTAATTAATATCAAAGCGCCAATGCCAAAAATCAGCCACCCCATCTTCTTGCCATGAGTTATCCCCACATAACCAAGCCCTACCATCACCACAGGAACCAGTAGTCCCATGACATGAAAATGCATGCCAACTTGATGCATACAAATGAGAAAGCCTACTGCTATCAGAATGAGTGCCCAACTTTTTGATCGATTCATGCTCATTATTGCACCGCCCTTCGCGTAATCTTCATGCTACTATCGTAGCCGAAATGGATTCACGTCAAAACGGACTCCCGACTGTTTTTGTACCTAGACCTAAGTCCAGTATGGTCTAAGACCTTTAACCATATTTTGGGCGTTGTTTCTCTTATTCTATCAATGATAGAATATTTGAAGCCGAGTCCGGTGCACAGACAAAGTGCCGGTACGGGGGACGATTTACATGGGGTGAATATTTGCTCTGTACGCAGAACAGACTAGGGAGAACCTTCTTCCCGAACCCGTCAACTAACCTCGGAGGCTCATTTTGAAGGAGGATTACCAATTGAATATGTTTACAAAAGGGTTAGCGTGCCTTGCTGTGTCCGCCACAGTTTTGGCAGGAGGCTTTCTTTCCCCATTTTCGGGACATGCTTATGCAGCAGCCGCGAGTATGGACGTGAAAGTGCAAGTCAACGATGACCTGGTTCAATTTCCGGATGCCCAGCCTTATTTGGATGACAACCACGCTACACAAGTACCGATCCGTTTCGTAACTGAGAAACTGGGTTATGATGTACAATGGCAAAAGGAAGGCGACGCAATTAAAGTCACACTGAACAATGACAAGCATTCTATTTCCTTGGTGTCAGGTCAAAAAGAGGCCGAAATCGATAGCACTCCTGTCGAGATGGACACACACGCTGAGTTCCAAAACGGACGTGTCTACGTGCCGCTTCGGTTCTTAAGCAATGCTTCCGACATTCCCGTTCAGTGGGATGCAAGCAGCAACTTAGCTATCTTAAGTAAAGACGGCAATCATCACGCACCTGATTATGAGCTATTTGAGTCAACAGCTTACTCCGCAGATCCTTCTGAAAATGGAGGCTTTGGAGCATTGGACTATATGGGGAATCCATTAGGAATCGGAACCGTCGCTGTAGATCCATCGGTTATTCCACTTGGATCTAAGCTCTATATAGAAGGTTATGATTTCAACGGCCTGCCAAAAGGCGGCATGTATGCTTATGCAACGGATACCGGTGGTTCCATCAAAGGCAAACGCGTTGATATTTACATTCCAGGCTCCCAGCAGTCCTTACGCAAATTCGGCTTCCAAACTGTAAAAGTGTACAAACTAAACCCGTGATGATCACGGGTTTTTTAATTTTAATTTTGACGAAAAGCCAGCCAATATCAGGAAGCTAGCCGGTGCATGCATTTTGATCCTGCGCCGAGTTATTTGCTTACAAAACACTCAATCACTCTAGTACTAAACGGGGGCTTGACAGAGTGCGTTCATATCAGGAGCCTGTAGTTTCCACTAAGCCAGCCGAAAAGGCGGATTTCCCTGAAATAGCGCCTCACAGTTCCCTTTCAGGTCGGGGGACATGCGAGTGCAGCCCGGAGACCTCTCAGCGGAACTACAGTCCACTATTTGTTTGAAAAGCTGGCTTCTGATCCAGCAAGGGGAACTGGAGTCCTCTATTTCCTCGTTTTCGGCTGAAAAGCGAGGTAACTCATGGCAATAGGACCCCGTAATTCCGCTAAGCCAGCCGAAAAGGAGGTTTTCCCTGAAATAGCGCCCCACAGTTCCCTTTCGTTCGGGGGACGTGCGAGTGCAGCACGGAAGCATTCAACGGAACTACAGTCCTCTATTCCCTCATTCTCGGCCGAAAATTCGGAGAGAAAGCGCACTAACAAAAAACGGCCCCGGAATACCGGGACCGAATCCTAAAAGAAATCCGCCAAATACGTCGTGCGCTGCGGAATAGCCGCCTCCAACTGAGTCACAAGCTCCTGCGAACCTTGTAGCCGCTCGATTTTGGCCATAAAGCCAGCCTTTTGATAACTCATAAATAAGGCAGTTAACGTTTGAATGCTACAACTCAGTATACGCTCATCTGCTGGTTGCTCACCCTCAGCTAACTTGATGACCTCCGCTTTTTCCCCGCCACTGCCTGTGAATTGCAATTGGAAAATGCCGTCATTCCAATCAGCATGGGGATCAGAAATCCGCAAATAGATCGGCTCAACCTCCTTGCGCGATTCAAACCGATACTGCCTCAGGAAAGCTTCCACATCGATAATACGCGCCGAAAAATACGTGATTTTCTCCTGCTTGAACTTAGGATCATGCACCAGGAAAGGAAGCTGATCATCCGCTGGCGCTTTAACCTCCACCTTCGAGATCATGGAATCATGATCGGCTATGAACTTCCATAACCCGCGTCTCGTTTCTTCATCCAGAAACACCATCTCATGAATCGTCGCCGTATACTCTTTTACTTGGTAAAAGACGTACCCCGTCCGTTCACCCTTGGCATTAACATAGAGGGCTACCGTACCTTTTTTGTTTTTAAAATATCGGTTGTTCCACCAACTTGCGTCCCGCTCCATCATTCCATTGAATTGCAGGGCATACTGCTCATAAATAGGATTCAAAAGCTCCCATTCCCTCGTCACACGAACAATTGAACTGCCTTCCGGGGCATGAAATTTCGGAAGTTTATCCGCAGGAATTTCATATTTCAGGTAGTCAATATACGTCTCCCAGCCATACTTCCGATAAAATTCGAACTTAAACGGAGATAGAAAGGAGACGGTCTGCCCTTGCTCTTTCATCACCTTGAGCGCTTGAAGCAGCAGCTTCGCGACCATCCCGTTGCGCCTGTACTCCGGCCATGTTGCTACTCCCGCAATACCGCCCATGGCAAAACGCTGACCATTCAGCCACGTATGAAATTGGTTAATTTGAAGCTTAGCAGTTAGTTTACCCTGAACAAAATAGCCCCAAATTTGCTTTGGATCTGTCCAATTGCTGCGGTCTTCCTGCTCTTCTGCGCTCAGCTCATATTGAAAAGCAAACTGGGATAATGCAAGACTCTCCGGCAATTCCTGTTGTTCCAATGTTCGAATTTCACTCATTATGTATCACCTCATGTACAAGTATACTGGAAAATCATTAACAATACCTATGCCTAATTAGGCGCTCGCCATTTAGAAATCAGGGCATACGTCCAATCAACGAATGTCTCTACGTCATATGATGTTGATGTATAGTGATTCAACCCACTTAAATACTTAAGAACCGGAGGGGATACTATGTCATATGCAGCTGGTTGTGGTACTGGATACGGATCTGGATACGGATCTGTAGGTGTCGTTCTTGTCCTTTATGTTCTGCTTGTTATCATCTTGGCTACTTTCGCAATCTAATTTTCCCTTCATTCCAACCTGACTATTCCTTGTAAAAAGACCTGCATGCACCAACTTCTTTGAAAGAAGATGAGTGATCAGCAGGTCTTTTTTTATTTGATCGGATAGATAAGAACACGTTCGGCCCTCGCAAAACCTGAGCCTCCGGCAGGCAGTTGAATCAAACAATCCGCATCTTTAATGGAAACCATGATGCTGGACTTATCAATGCCAGAGGGCTTAACCCACAAACAGCCATTCTCGACATGCGTTGTCCCCCGGACATAACGCGGGAATGCCGAGCCTTTGTTGTAATCCACATCCAAATAAGCGGTCATGGCTTCCGGGCAAGGCGATGAGGAGCCTGACATCGCTTTAATCAGCGGCTTGGCAAATAGCTCAAAGCCTACAAACGATGCGCCCGGATTACCGGAGAGCGAGAGCAGCAGCCTATTCTCCCAAAAGGCTGCGCTCGTCGGCGTGCCTGGCCGCATCGCCACTTTATTAAACAGGAGCTTGCCCCCAAACCTTCCAAACAAATCCACCAGAACATCATAGTCACCAACTGAGACACCGCCGGAAGTGATGACAAGGTCAACCTTGGCTAATGACTCCAGCAGCGCGATTTCCACCTCTTCTACATTGTCCGACAGCGCCTGCATGATCATCGCTTCTCCGCCCGCTGCTTCAACTTGCGCAGCAAGCATGTAGCTGTTGCTGTTACGAATTCGTCCAGGCTGCAGCGCTTCCTCAACATTCAATAACTCAGAGCCTGTTGAAAAAATCGCTACCCTCGGTTTGCGGAAAACCGTCACGTAGGAATAACCAAAAGTCGCTAATATCGCCGCTTCACCAGGCCCGATTTGTGATCCTTGCGGAAGCAATAACTCCTGCGCGGCTATTTCCCCGGCAATAGGAGTTATGTTGCTGCCCGTGGGTACATTTTTCTTAATGCAGACCTGAGTCGAGCTTACCCCCGCATCCAGCAAGGGAAGCGCATCCGTCATTTCCAGCATCACCACGCAATCCGCTCCATCTGGAACAGGCGCTCCCGTCATGATCCGGGATGCAGCACCTGAATACACGGCAAGCTCAGGAACCGTTCCGCTTGGAATATGCTCAATGACACGCAAGATAGCAGGATTTTCTGGCGATGCCTTTTCAATATCCGCAGAGCAAACCGCGTATCCATCCACGCCGGATCGGCGAAAATGAGGCACGGGATGATCGGCATAAATATCCCCGGCTAATCGCCTGTTGAACGCAGCGGACAACGGAACAACTTCCGTTTCAGTAAGTTCGACATATCCGGAAAGCACGCTTCGAGCTTCTTCCACCGAAATGACTTTACGCCCGAATTTAAGCTTCACATCGCTATTCACTAACGTCCGTTCCTCCTATGGGCTAACCGCCAATTTGCGACATCCGGCGAAGTGTTGGTGTATGAGACTGGCTTTCATTCAGCAGTGCCTGCGCCATCTCATGATTTTGCGGCTTGATATCCAAAGCACGGAAGAAAAGGTCTTCCATGGCCGAATCATTCCCAATATAAGTCCGAACATTGAATTCATCTGACCAATACAAACATGGCTTCACATTACCATCTGCCGTAATTCGCAGGCGATTGCAGGTTTCGCAGAAGTGATCGCTGATCGGATGAATGAGCCCGAATGAACCTTGTGCGCCTTCGATCCGGAAGTTTTGAGCAGGCCCGTTCCCATACACGGCGTCCGATGCTATCGCATTCCAACCCTTTTCCTTGCAGCGATCCAATACGGTCGACAAGGGCAAATAGCGGCTTTTCCAAGCCTCATCCTGATGCCCGATCGGCATATATTCTATGAACCGAACTTGAATCGGACGATCCATCGTCATTTGTAAAAAGTCTTCAATTTCGTCATCATTCATGCCCTTCATAAGGACAACATTCAACTTGATCGGGGTAATGCCCACACGATAAGCTTCTTCAATGCTGGCCAGAACACGGTTAATATCGCCACCTCGGGTGATGAGTGAGAACCGGTCTGCTTTCAAGGAATCCAGGCTTATATTCACACGGGTTAATCCTGCTGCGCGAAGCTTTTCAGCTCTTGAAGCAAAATAAATCCCATTCGTTGTCAACGCAATATCTTCGATCCCGGGTATTTGGGAGAGCATGCCAATCAATTGTTCCAGGTTTTTACGCACAAGCGGTTCTCCGCCGGTTAATCTCAGCTTTCGGACTCCCAGTCCAGCCAGCACGCGAACAACCTCGGTGATTTCCTCGAACGTTAACAGCTTGTCATCCGGTTCAAATTCCATTCCTTCTTCGGGCATACAATAAACACAACGAAGATTACAGCGATCCGTAACGGATATTCGCAAGTAATCGTGCATGCGTCCAAAACGATCCATCAGCAGCTTCGGCATGAAGTTCACCTTCTCTCCAGTCCATTATGACACATTTTTTAACTAAAACCTACACTCATGATAGATTCTCTAACATAAACTTGTATTCATCCGGCGTATTCACATTCGTTACAAACTTTGACGGCAGATTTAACTTTTCAAAAAAAGCATTCTCCGCAGGCAACCAGTCGATATGATCCAACAATCCCATCAATCGATATTGCTCCTGCTTCAATAGCACCTCAGCCTCAGATCCAACTAATCTGGAGTATATCCCATGGAGCGGATGAACCTTGCCATCTATGACCGGAATAACCGCATCAACATTGGCTTCTTGGCACAATTGTCTCATAGCTTCTGCGGCTTCGGATGAAATGAACGGCATATCACAACCGACAATCCACATGAATTCTTCAGTTACGGCTTGCGCAGCTGCATGAATACCGCTTAGAGGGCCTTTTTGAATATATATATCTGACACCCATTGTACATTCATAGGAATAGAATTAGTTGCTAGAAGTAACTGGAACGCCTCGGGTTCATTCGATACGACAATCATCTGGTTGCAGATACGGGACATTTCCGTAAGCTGACGAAGAAGCAAGGGCTGATCTTGAACAGGAAGCAGCGCCTTGCTTCTTCCCCCCATGCGGCGATTGAGCCCTCCGGCCAAAATAACACCTGTCATCATAATTCGAGTTCCGCCAACCGTTTCGTGAAGGATTTCTTCCAGCTTTCAGATAGAGCTTCCGTTTGAACGAGACGTTGAGCTCCATCCTTGCTCATTTTATCGTGATATTTGATTTGATTCGCGTAGGCCAGCGTTACGCCGTCAGCATCTTTGGCGACAAGCTTCACTTGTGAATTTATCGAGAGAAACCCTTCTTGCAAAACTCTGAAATAGAAACCGGTAAATCCTGTTTCTTGCATTTGCAGAGGAGTTTTAGCCCACTCCAGACGTTTGCCTACTTTAAAACAAGGCTGGCGCGGCTGCGAGACCTGAACAATTACTTCGTCAATAGCATAAATGTCGCCAATGCAAACGTCCGTCTCCAGAAAACCGCGCACCGTTAGATTTTCACCAAAAGCACCCGCTTCCAGCTTGCGGCCAAGCACTTCCTCCCAGTAAGCATAATGCTCCTCGGGGTAAACACACAGTGCTTTATCAACGCCGCCGTGCACCGTCAAATCGGCTTGCCCGTCCCCGTCCAATTGGGTTTTGGACACATACAAAGATGAGCTGACCGGGGACTTGTATATGCCCGTGACCAGCTCTTTGCCTTGATTTTCAACAATTTGTGGTTTGCCCACATTCACCGATACGATTTTCAACGTTATTCCTCATTTCCAAGCGAGTTCTTTGACATAACTATATCAAAAACCACCCGGAAAGTCAGTTTCAGTTTCTTGCCATTTCATTCCCATTACGCATTGTTAGATCGATCCACCCAAGCATCATTATCGTAGCCTCTAACTTCCCAATACCCCATATGTTCCTTCTCAATAAGCTCAATCGCTTGGAGCCATTTGACGGATTTATACGCATACATCTGCGGAACGATCAGCCGGACGGGACCTCCTAATTTTTGTGGAATCGGCTTGCCATCCAGCATCACAGCTACCATAATGTCGTCACCGTCAGCTTGTTCCAGCGAAAGAGCATCGGTATACACCTTATCGCCGGAATAAAATTTCACAAATTTCGCCTTGGACTGCACACCCGCTGCTGCTAAAAGCTGTTTAAGCGGTATGCCTTCCCACGTACAATTATAAATGGACCAGCCGGTCACACAATGGAAGTTGCTAACCTGTACCGTTCGTTTCAGCTTCAGAAACTCTTCCCAGTTCCAAACAGCAGGTTTATCGACTAGACCGGAAATTGCGAATTGCCAAGTCTCCGAGGAAAAAGCCGGAATTTCCGTCACCGTATAAATACGGAAATTCCCTTTCGCTCCTCCGCCGACCACAGCGGCGGAGTCCGGCAGCGGCGCAGGCGGCGGCAGCATGCTGTTGCCGTCGCCTGCGACATACTCGGCGGTCGACGAACCGCCGGTGTCGAAAGCGCCTTTTATCCAGCGATAAAAGGCGGGGCCGACCGCGATCACAAGCACCAGTCCTGCGGCAAGCCGCAGGAACGAGGCGCGTGTGATCGGCGACGCCTTCAGCGCGGCGATAACCGCCTGCGCTGCTGTGCGCTCCGCCGTGGCGTCAGACGCCGCCACGGGGGGTGCTGCCGCCGGCTGTGCAGCCGGCGGCTTAACGGCAGCGGCGGCTTGATCCTGCCGCTGCTGGCGCTTCAGCCATCTGCTGCGTGAGATGGCGTGGTACACGGCATACGGCACTCCGACCCAGGTCAGCAGGTCATGGATGAGGAGTGCCGCATTGTTTAAAGCAGGTGGCAGATGACGGAACTGCCACAGGACAACCCCGGACGCTGCCCACCCGACCAGCAGCGCCAGCACGAAGACCAGATTCGCGCGTTGATTGCGGCGCGTGCGAATCTGCCGCCAATGTTTGCGAATCATTGGCGCGTATAAGATCATCAGCAAAATAGAAGCGACACCCAAATAAATGTGAAGCTGCTTCAACGACACTCGGACAATCCCCAAATCTCCGCGAATCGCCCCTATGCTAAGTACAATGCCCGTTATGGTCAGCAGCAGGAGAATCCAGGCATTCCAGCTATGTATAGCATTAAGACGCTTGCCAAAGGATTGCTTTAACCAACCTCTTTTCGACTCCATACGCCCACATCCTATCAACCAATAGTTTATACCTCTAATCATAACGTACAAATCTTAAGAAAAGCTTACAAACTCGCTAAAATTATTAAGTTTCGTCCAACTTCCCCCTTGCTCCCAGCCAATACAAAAAAGCGGTCTCTTCGAGACCGCAAATCCACCACGTACTTTTGCTTTACTTATTTCACGCTATTACTTCATCATCATTTTATTGAGTAAATATGTATCGATGAACGCTTTAGGGACATAGGTCATGTCGTTCACGATCGTTGGAGCGACCATTAGCATTTCTTCCATACTACCCACAGTAATCGCTTTGCTATCGATATGGAGCATAATTTTCCCATCCATATCCATGCTTTTATCCATCATCGTTTTATCCTGCATATTTTTATCATCCATCATTTTCTTATCTTCAATCGTCTTCTTGTCTTGCATAGATTTCATCAGAGTTACTGTTCTAGTCATATCATTCCATGTTACTTGGAAACCAAGAGACTCAGCAACTTTTCGAAGGGGTGCGAGCTCGTTGCCGTCTATGGTGACAGTTTCAATGCTGCTATAATTGTCCTTTGGCACCATCATTTCTTCCGCGTTAATTAAGTTTGGCAATGCTAACATTCCGACCATCATTGTTACTGCCATTCCTTTTTTCTTCCAATTTCTCATTGATAATTCCTCCTAGAGTTTCAAAGTTCTCTCATTTCCTAAGATAATGTACAAAACTTAAGAAATCCTAACGAAGAAATTACAAATAACTTACAAGAGACTAACAAAATAAATAGAACTCCTACGAATCAATAGGAATAGTAAACCAAAACGTGCTACCACTCGCCTTATCCTTCCCCGCTCGGCTATCCACACCGATTGTTCCGCCATGCAGCTGGACGATGGACTTAGCAATCGCCAAGCCAAGTCCGGCGCCCCCGCTAGCACGCGTTCGTGATGGGTCCGACCGATAAAACCGATCGAAAATTTTGTCCGCATCCCTTTCCTCGATTCCCTCGCCTTGATCTTGAATCAGCAGCTTTAGATAAGAGGTCGGCAGCTGTTCAACTTTAATTGTAATGCTGCCGCCAACAGGGGAGTGACGAATGGCATTCCCCAAAATGTTCGCCAGAACCCGCTTCATCTCCTGAGGCATAATAGTCACAGGAGGCAAGTAATCGGGCAGGTCTACAACGACTTGCAGCTGCTTATCTTCCAGCTGAAAAGCCAAGCTTTGCAGACCATCCACTAGGAGCTGATCAACATGATACGGCTCCGGCACGAAGTCGGTTCCTCCTGCATCAAGCTGCGACAGCTTGAATAGCTCCTGGATCAACCCGTCTAATCGTCCTGTTTCCAAACGAATGGTTCGGAGATAACGCTCGAAGGTCGCTTTATCCTGAATGACATCGTCTTCCAGTGCTTCTACGAAAGCCTTAATTGAAGCCATTGGCGTTCGCAGATCATGCGACACATTCGCCACAAGCTCCTTGCGGGAAATCTCGGATGTTCGTAATTTGCCGAAGCTTTCTTTCAGTTTCCCACTCATGCGGTTGAACTGTTCCGCTAATCTTTGAAATTCAGCCGGCCCAATGTGAGGCACTACGCCCTCAAAATGGCCTTCTGAGATGCGAGTCGTCTCCTGAGTAATGGCATGAATAGCTTTTTCCAGAGGGCGTGTCATGATGTAATGGATGCCCATCGATACGACAGCTGCACCTAGGGTAACAGTCGACAGAATCACAACATCCTTCCAGAGAAGCAGCATAAAATGGTAGCAAATAAGCAGCGTAAGCAAGATAATCCCTGTACTCACTCCGCTTGCAATGAGCAAATATAATCGAAGTTTCAGGATCGCTCCCTCCCTTCGAATTTATAACCGATGCCCCACACCGTTTTGATATAGCGCGGCTCAGAAGGATTCGGCTCCAGTTTCTCTCTTAAACGGCGGATATGAACAGTTACGGTCGTTGTATCCCCGTAATAATCAATATCCCACACTTTACTCAGCAACTGGTTTCGTGAAAAAACTTGATCCGGATGGGCTGCGAACAAATGCAGCAGCTCAAATTCCTTCACAGTCAACTCGACATCTTTGTCGAGGACGCGAACACTGCGATGCAGCACATTGATTTCGAGTCCAGGGTATCTCAATATATGAGCAGGCAGTGCTGCCTCTGCATTCACAACAGTCTCCGTCTGAGTGCGCTTCAGCCTACGCAAAATCCCTTTCACTCGCAGCACAAGCTCTCGTGGGGAAAAGGGCTTCGTCAAGTAGTCGTCAGCCCCCATCGTGAGTCCCATCAACCGGTCCATTTCGTCCCCCAACGCCGTCAGCATGATGATGGGAACGTCCCGCTCATTGCGAATTTCTTCGCAAACCTGCCAGCCGTTTTTACCGGGCATCATCAGATCCAGCACGATCAATTGCGGATTGTGCTGCCGCCATTGCCTGATTGCTTCCTCCCCGTTCATCGCTGAAATGACCTGATAGCCTTCCCTCTCCAAATAAACAGTACAAACATCTATAATATTTGGTTCATCATCCACAACCAGAACTAATGTTCCCATACAGACATACCTCCTCAAGCTAGTATAATTATACCTCATCCTTTTGCAAGGAAACTTACAGATGTCTTACAAAACAATAAAAAACCCAGCATCCTTTAGATGCCAGGTTTCCTTACCGTTAATATGAACGAAATCAGAAACTCAACTAATTCCCTTTAGTTTATACTTGCAGCACACCTTCAACAGCGGGCTCTTCCTGCTTACGATTTAAGCTTCGGATATATCTCGTTTGAGCAATACCGGCAGCAATAAGAATGACGCCTACGACGGCAAACATCACTTTTCCGCCATAATGGCTGAATAGCAATCCTCCCAGAACAGGGCCGATGGCACGCGATAGCTGCCAATTCATTCCGAACACGGAGAAGTACAAGCCTCTATGCTCCACTGGGGCAATTACGGAAATCACTTTTTGAATATGGGGACCGTTCAACATTTCACCAATGGTAAATAAAAATTCAACAAAAAGCAAAATCGCAAGATAAGGAACAAATCCGTAACCGATGGATACAACTGCAAACAACATGTAGGATACAGCCACGACAATATAAGCAGGGACGTGCTCTGTTCGTTTTGCAATCCACAGCTGCAGCGCGATAACTACGCACCCATTGAAAGTAATAATCGTTGCAAAGACTGATTTATAATTTTCGAAATTTTGCTGTAGATGTAAAGGAAATGTAGACTCAACTTGCGCGTATAAAAGGGATACCGGCATGGCCAGAAAAGTAATCCACAACAGTGGTTTATGCTCCGACCATTTAATTTTGACTTTGCTAGCTTTTGCGGCAGCCAGCACCTCTTCACTTTTAACAGGCATCGTCTCTGGGACCTTCCATATGACTAAGCCTGCATAAGCAACAAGTGTTACCGAACAAGCCAGGAAGATAATCGACGGATTCATGGTAAATAAGAGTAAGCCTAAAAGCGGACCAAAGGCTGAACCCATGTTTAAAGCCGTGTGCAATAAAGCAAAAACCTCAGCTCGCTTCTGCTCCGGCACAACATCCGAAATCTGAGCATTGGCAGCAGGCCCATACATCGCATGTCCAATTCCATTAACAATGGAAATAAGCGCAAACTCCCATACGTGGCTGGCAAATATATATCCACCAATAGCGAAGGCTTGAATTAGGAGCGCTGCAAGCATCATTGGTTTCCGTCCATACTTATCACTCAAGCTGCCTGCATATAAGTTTACGAATATTCCGCATAAAGGCTGTAGACCTACGATTAACATGGATAAAAACACGGAACCATCCAACTTGTCATACAAATAAAAAACTAGATAGGGTCTCATCATAAAACCGGCTAACGACGTCAGGATCGTGCCCACGACTCGAACCCATATCGCTGTGTCATACTTGCTAATCACCGAAAAAAAGGGAATTCTTTGCATTTGACCTCCTAGATGTCTTTGGTACTTTCAGTTTAGAAGGAATTGAGCAAAAGAAAAAGGTAAAATCTCGTTATAACGGATTTCACCTTTTATGTATCTCCTATTTTCTTAACCTCCGATACGAATCTTCCGGTAAGTATCGATAAACGAAAGGACATCTACGCGCTTCCCCCTCTTCTTCGCTACTCTGGCCATTTTCACTAGGGTTGTCCAGAATTCGTCGAGCACGGGAGATTCAAAATCATTTTCCTTCGGAACCTGTGTCAATTTATTCTTGTTCGTGTATGAAGCTCCTTCATCCGAGATCAGATATTGAATCTGACTTTTTTTCCACTGCTCGCCGGTTACGTAGCTTACGCCAATTTCGCGCATTTTTTTGCGTACAGATGTGACAGGACGAGATAATTCTTTGGCAATTACAACGGGAGGGCACTCTGATGAAAGTCGAATTAACTTGTCCAATTCTTGTGTGGACCAAGGTTTTTTAGTCATAAACATTAACCTCACTTTATAAATGAAAGATTCGTATTCGCTTTTACTGGTTAACAACGGGTATACTGAGAGAATAACAATCAAATGTTAAAGAAGTATGAGTTAACCATAATGAAAGTATGAAGACATAACTTTTTCGCTATTTCTCTTGTTTTTACGACCTTTGAACTAATATTTTGGTGAAATTTAGGTCTTTATGCGTGGCAAAACTAGTCGTGGAGGGTGACAACGAATGAAACATCATATTAATGGAGCAGAGTTGTACATAGCGGAAAAAGGACAAGGGGCACCTGTCATTTTACTGCACGGATTTCCATTGGATCATCGCATGTGGCAAGCGCAGGTAGAAGCTTTGTCGGGGAATTATCGTGTGATTACACCTGATTTACGCGGTATGGGGCATTCGGATGTACCCGAAGCTAACATTTCAATGGAGCAATACGCGGATGATATTTTGACAATGATGGACAAAATGGACATACAAAAAGCCGCACTTGGCGGCTTCTCCATGGGTGGATATGTGGCTTTTGCACTTCTGCGCAAAGCTCCTAAGCGATTCACCGGACTTCTCCTCGCCAATACCCGTCCGGAAGCAGACGGGATGGAGGCTCGTAAGAACCGTATGAATATGGCGTCTGCCCTCTATGACAAAGGGGCCAGCGCGGCAAGAGATGCCATGCTGCCGAAGCTGCTTACCGAGCAGACCGCCAAAGATCAACCAGGGCTCGTAGAGAGCTTAAGTGCGGTTATGGCTTCCATGCCTGCCGAAGGTCTGGTCCACGCGAGCCTGGCCATGGCGTTCCGCGCCGACTCCGTCGACCTCCTCGGAGCTATCTCCGTACCGACGCTTGTCATCGCCGGTGAGAAAGATCCGATTGCGCCTCCGGATGTCATGAAAAAGATGGCTGACGCGATTCCTGGAGCCACCTTTCATGCCATCCCTGGGGCTTCGCATCTGGCGCCGATGGAGCAACCCGAAGCCTTCAATGCGCTGCTCCTTGAATTCCTCCAGGGCGTCACAGCCTAACCAGCTGGTCCATGACCATCACGGCTGCTCCCATGGCAAGGGCCTCTTCACCAAGCTGCCCCTTGCTGAAAACAACCTGATACGCGGGGTAGTAGTACGTTTTCCGAATCGCTACCTGTGTAGCGGTTTGGAAGAACAACTCCCCGCCCGCGATGAGCGGGCCCCCGAGAATGACCTTCTCCGGGTGCAAAATATTTAATAAATTGGCTAGTCCTATGCCAAAATAGGTCGCAGCCTCCGTAATGATCTCCACGACAAGGGGATCATTTTTTTTGAGTGCCTCCAATACCTGCGTGTAGGACAATTGCTCCGGGTCCTCCACCAACTGCGACAGCACCGTGGATCGGCCCTGTTTTAAGGCAGAGCGTGCCGCCTTTTCAATCGCATACAAGGATGCGTATGACTCCAAGGCGCCGTAGTTTCCTGAGGCGTCACGGTGCGCCACGCCATCCGTTTGAATGATCATTTGCCCGACAGAGCCTTCCATGTCAACCGCGCCATAGATGAGCTTCCCTTCCGATACCATGGAAGATCGCAAGCCAACCCCGGCATGAATATATAGCAGATGTTTGAAACTCTGCGTGCGCTGATGCCAGGATTCCGCTAAAATGGCTGTGTTCGCTCCGTTATCCAGCATGGAGGGAATACCCAGTTCCTCTGTCAGCAGCCTGCAGATTTCAACGTTTCTCCAACCATTGGCCTGAAAATAAGCCGGCTCCAATATCGTTCCAGACAGCCTGTCCACCGGCCCCACGGCGCCGACACCGATTCCTAGCAGCATTGACTTCGTGATCCCATGCCGCTCCATCATATCGTGCGCCTCCTTGACAATGAGGCGGATTAGCACTTCCGGCGTCATCTCTGCCGTCATCGTCCAGCTCCGGGCATCTAATTTGTTCATGCCCAAATCAACCAAAACCAGCTTGGACAACGTCCTTGAGATATCCAAGCCGAAAACATACGCGTAGGCCGAATTCTTCTCATACAGAATTGGCCTACGCCCGCCTGTTGACGCACCGAAGCCGGATTCAAGTATGAATCCTTGGCCCGTCAGTTCTTCCAAAAGCCGCGTCAACGTAGAGACCGTCATCCCGCTTTGCTCAAGCAGCTCCGTCTTGGATATCGTCGTATGGCGGCAAATCAACTCATAAATCTCTTTGGCTTTCCGGTTTGGAATGCGTTCCGATATAGCGCCAGCGTTCAAAAGAAACAGCCCCCAATGATAATCTTTCTCGCCTAATTCGCCATTGGGGTGCTTAATTCCTGCCACGGTTCTATCTATTCCTTCGAGCCTATCATGAGCGTGTATCCCATGTAACTATGATACTTATTCACCAGCTCATCATATCTGGCTGTAATTTGCCATATGCGCGGGTCCATGAACGATTGCTTATCGGATAGATGCACTGGGTCTGGATGCTGGACTTGATCTTCGAACATCGTTAATGGAAACGGATGGATGCCGGAGAACTCCACAGCAAACTTGCTTCCTTCCAGCAGCTCCCGCCATTCATCCATGCTATAAATTTTACTAACTCCATAAAAGCTGCACAGTGCCCTATGGACGCCAGTGGACATATTTTTGACGCGGATAACTTCCCGGTCATAAAGCTTCCCGCCTGGTTTCAACACCCGGTAATACTCAGAGACCGCCTTCTGCGCTTCTGCGAAATTCGTGACAGACTCCACCATCACAACGTCAAACGATTCATTTTCAAAAGGTAATTGGCACACATCTCCCTCTCGAAAATCCACCTTCACTCCTTGCTTTTCGGCCCGAATTATCGCTTTAGCTACCATTTCGGGGCGAATATCGACAGCTGTCACTTCACATCCCTGCTCCGCAAGGAAGCACGCCGTTCTCCCCGTCCCGCATCCGACCTCCAGAACGCGTTTCCCTTTCTCTATCGGGTATTTCTTCAATTGTTCCATGGTCTCGCCGAACCCGCCAGGGTGCGCATTGCCCACTCCAAGCTTTGCTAACATATCTAGGTACTCGATAGCACTCACACCTCCATAATGGCATTTCAATCTCTTTTTTACCATATGGAGGGCTGCTGCCTCTTGTTCGAACTCTGGGTCGATTTTCTAAAAAAAGGCTCCCGCCTAATGGGCTTTTTCAGCTTCTCTTGAACAGATCGCCCAATCATACAGGGGTAATCGTAACAATGACTTACGCTTGGTTATGAAGTCATTTCATAGCTAAAAAAGATGGAGCTCCAGTTCATTTGAACCTTGCTCCTTCTATTATTCATTCCTCGGTATCAATCAACTAACTACATAATATAACTTTCTTATTCACAAATGAAAAAAGCTCTTGAAATCAAATGATTTCAAGAGCTCTCTTTGTATACCGGCAAGAGGACTCGAACCTCCACCCTTTCGGACTCGATTTTGAGTCGAGCGCGTCTGCCATTCCGCCATGCCGGCATATAAACTTGTAAAAAACATTGGTGCCGAAGACCAGACTTGAACTGGTACGGTAGTCACCTACCGCAGGATTTTAAGTCCTGTGCGTCTGCCGATTCCGCCACTCCGGCTAATACATTTGTGGAGGCGCCACCCAGACTCGAACTGGGGGTAAAGCTTTTGCAGAGCTCTGCCTTACCACTTGGCTATGGCGCCTTAGTAA
>NZ_BILW01000008.1 GCF_004000765.1 Paenibacillus chondroitinus NBRC 15376
AAAAAAAAGTTATGAATAAGGTAGCCACAACTCTCATAGACAAACTTAAGCACCAGGTACGAATTTTAAAACAGAATATTATAGCCTTATACTTGTCTTACAAAGACCCTCGAGTACCGTGGTACGCGAAATGGATTGCGATATGTGTAGTCGCTTATGCATGCAGCCCCATCGATTTAATTCCTGATTTCATTCCTGTACTGGGCTACCTTGATGATTTGATCTTGGTTCCTTTAGGGGTTACCCTTGCCTTGCGATTTATTCCAAAGCCTATACTGGAGGAGTATCGAGAAAAAGCGAAAGAATTGGGGAAAAAGAAACCAAAGAATTGGCTCGTCGGTGCTTTATTCATTGCCATTTGGATTCTTTGCGCTGTTTGGATAGGAATCATGGCTTACAAAATGATGCGACCGTAAAACTAAAAATGACGATACACTTCAAGGAAGAAGGTGTATCGTCATTTTTTTATCGATCAATGAAGAACGACTTCTTAACTCATAATAAAGATAAAGAAAATGGCTGCGACAACAAAACGATAATAGGCAAAGTGAGTCAGCTTTACTTTTTCAAGAATCCGCATAAAAGTAGCGACGGCTGCCATTGCAACGAGAAATGCAACAATAAAACCTACTGCAAAAAAGCCAATGTCACCGGTAGATAATAGTTTATAGCTCTTCAAAAGATCATAACCACTGGCAGCCACCATCATCGGGATGGCGACTAAAAACGAGAAATTAGCAGATGTTTTATAATTTGCATCGACGAGTAATCCACCTGCAATTGTTGCGCCTGCTCTTGAAAAACCAGGCCAAAGCGATAAGCATTGAGCAAGCCCAATTAAGAAAACTTGTTTGTAACTTAACTGGTCGATCGTTTCTGATTTAACAACCGATTTCCTTTTTTCAGCATAAATCATGAAAACCCCACCTACAAGAAGCCCCCATAGCACAGTGTTTGTTGTAAACAAATAGGTTTTGATAACGTCATGTAAAATCGCACCCAGTATCAGTGCAGGCAACATACCAAGCACGATATGTAGCAGATTCATTCGTTGAACGGTTCTTTTTCCGGCCTCCGTCGGTTTCTTCCATCCAAATAATAGATCGGCAATTCGCTTCCGATACAAAACGGCTACTGCGAGAATCGCACCTAATTGGATGACGATTTCAAACGTCTCAGCCTTGCCTCCTTTAAATCCAAGCAAATCTCCCGCTAATATGAGATGACCTGTTGAAGAAATCGGTAAAAATTCGGTGATGCCCTCGACTATCCCTAAAATAATGGCTGTAATATAATCCATTCATATTCTCCTATCCATGCTTAATTATAGTGTTTATTTTAAAAAGTGCTTACAACGAACGCAGGCTCGCCTTTTTTGTAAACCATAATTTATAACTTAAAAGGCTAAGCAAAATGCTGGTTATTCCTGCTGAAGAAGTAAACGCGAACATAATAAGAATTTGATACCTTACCGCTTCTACTGGGTCGGCGCCTGCAACAATCATTCCGGTCATCATGCCCGGAAGTTGAACAAGACCAACCGTTTTCATTCCATCAATAGTCGGAATCATGCTCGCCTTTACGGCACGCTTCATACAATCTTGGATGGATTGGCGTACATTGGCCCCCAGGGAGAGCAAAGCTTCGATCTCCCCTTTGGACGATTGCACGTCACGCTTCATTTGATTTAAAAACAAGCTGGAAACGACCATAGCATTACCAATCGTCATACCGCTTATAGGGATGATATATTGCGGCGTTGGTTCAATGATACGTAAGCTGAGCAAGAGAACCATAATAAGACCTTCTGTTACCGTTATTGATAAGGCAATTCTCCAGCGTATACCTGAAAGCCCTTTTCCTCTTTGTGAGGCATTCCATGATGCCACCGTGATCATGACACCAACAATCAATACAATCAAAATGGGGGCATCCGTATGAAATATGAAGTGAAGGACATATCCTACTAACAACAATTGTATACTGGAACGAATCGTACCGATCGTTATTTCACGTTCAAGCCCGAGTTTCTGCCACATGGAAACAAAAATGGTAATAGCAATAAATACAAGCGTAAAGGCTAAGGCATAGGCTGACATTGACTAATAGTTTCCCTCCTCTCTCAATTGGAGGTAGCGTAGCGCCGCGGATGTCTTAGGCTGCTTAAAAAACGAATCTGAACTCGTATCCTCCAATAGCGTTCCCTCCGCCATAAACCAGACGCGCTGACTGATGGCTTGCGCTTGCTGTATATCATGAGTAATCCAAATCATGGTGACTCCTTCTTGGGTGTGAAGGTCTGTCAATAACTCCTCAACGGCATGTTTACTGTTTTGGTCAAGTGAGGCGGTCACTTCATCCAATAGCAGCACCGGTGCATTTAGCATTAGCGCACGTATTAAAGCTATTCTTTGTTTTTCACCACCTGAGAGGTCACCAGCGTTCTTCCCCCATCCCAAATGTTCAAGACCAAGTGATGCCATCAAAAATTCAGCTCTTCCTTGATCAAATGGAACCCGGTGAATCCGACTTGCTGCCCTCAAATTATCCTCAATAGTCCCCTGCAGCATGACAGCATGTTGGGCTACATAAACGACATGTTTCCTCCACTCCGTAGGTGACCAATCCCGAAAAGAACGATTCTGAAGCCAGAGTTCACCTTCTTCAGGCTCATCAAGCAAAGAAAGCAAGCGTAATAGCGATGTTTTCCCTTGTCCCGATGTTCCGATTAAAGCAATGGTAACTGGTGTTTCAACTATAGCAGATACATCTGAAAAGAGAATGCCATTCTTTTGGGTTGGCAACGCTCTGACGAGACCTTCAAATGATAAAATGGCCAATTCGACAACACTTCCGATTTTATTTTTTTATTGCACAACGACTTTTTTCTAAGGAGTTAACGATCTTCTATCACTTGAATAGGAATGGCAATGGCCAGTCCATCTCCGATTTTGCCCCTTAGCTCCGGAATGATTTGACGGATCTTCTCCGCTTTACCAACACACTCAATGATGACGGGAGCATGAGACGATAACGTGAAGAGCGATTGCTTATGGATGACATGGTCTTTGCCAAAACCTTCGATAGCTTTTGTGATGGTAGACCATATAAGATCATGTTCCTGAAAGAGCTGCAAAATCTCTTCGAAATTGGCAAGCTGAAATACATGCGCTTCTTCCTTCACATACACCCGGAGCATAAGATAGGATTGGTCGTTCATCGAGAGATCCTCCTTCAAAACGTTGATGACTTCCATTAAAGCAATGGCTCCATGGGGAATCATACCTTTCAATTCGGGCAAAATCGTTTCGAGCCGTTCGTAAGTATCGATCGCCTCGATAACAAGCGGTAGGTTACTGAAAGGAATATCCTCCTCCAATAAAACAGATCGTTTATCGTTTTTCTGACCAATTCCCTCATCCGTTCGGACAACGGTAGCCCCATCGACCCCGGACTTCCACAATAATTGCAGAACCTCGTGATACAACGGCCTCCATACACTTTTGCTATCATCGAATTCCCCAACAACAATTTGAAGTAGCCGTAAGCTCATATTGCTCACCCCTTCATCCATGTGCCTCCATAAAAACCTATACCTGCAAATAGAATGCCCAATCCGTAACTCCCCACTACATATACGAACAATACCTTCCACTCTCTTTTTTTAATGAGCTGCACATTTTCCATGTTGAATGTAGAAAATGTCGTATAAGCCCCCATAAAACCGGTTCCTAGAAAAGTGTAGAGGTTTTCATTCCACGCCCCACCGACAAGCAATCCAAGTAAAAAGGAACCTGAGACATTGATGAACAATGTAACACGCGGCAGAATCGGATGAAATTTTTTATTGCCCCAGGTACTAATGATGAAACGGGTACAAGCACCCAAAAATCCACCCAGAGCTACCCAAACCAAACTGATCATAACGGCCTTACCCTTCTTATTTTGCGATGGCTTTGCCGGCGATATATTTGATAACCGAGCCAGGAAAAAACAATCCCGCCCGCCATACTAAGAAGGACATACAACAATGCCATCTCCAGTAATTGGGCTTGAAGTAGAGTAATCGTTTCAACACTAAACGTTGAAAACGTAGTAAATGATCCGATCAGCCCTGTTCCGATACTTAGACGCAACCATGCGGGTAGATTGGAACGAGAGTACGTCCACGTCGAAAACCAACCCAGTACCAAACATCCCAAAAGGTTGATAAGCAAGGTCCCCCATGGAAAGGGAGAACTCCACCAGGCTGCGGTCCAACGTTCAATTAGAAAGCGGAGTATGGCACCTACGCTTCCAAAAAGGCCAACCGCCCAAAAATTCATCTATAGGCCTCCTTTCTCTCTTGCTATTATTCAGGTTATCCAAGTATAGGATTGCCCTTAATGTTTACCTCTAAAATAAACGAGGTAACTATTTAGATCAGATGACGAACCTTCATGTCTTCCTTTCTCTGTTGAGGACTTGATAATGAAATGAAACCTCCTGCCTCCACCGAGGGTTCACGAAACTAATCTGATCAACCCGGTTTAAGCTACGGCCAATGTTAAGCACTAAAGAATGTGTACCGGGTTCACCCAAATCGTAATGGGCAGGTTGGCCATTGGATGGATTTCCGAAGCCTAGTTCCACATCTGTAAAGGACAAATGATTAACTCTAAGAATTCCTTTGGCCAAACGAATGATTAATTCATATTTGCCCACCTGCGGAAAAGTAAGTATCGCTGATGAGTAGCCTCTAGAGAATTGACCATTAAGTTCAATGGTATCCTCGGTCTGTGATAATACCCGATCTTGGAATACCCAACGCATGGAATCACCCCTCTGCTGCCTTGTCGGCCAGTTTCTTTTTGTGTTGCTTAACGGTTGCCAGTGTGGTGCCTTCGGGCACATGTATCGAATGCACTTTGGAAATACCTATTTTTTGCGAAGTATAGATTCCTGTATGACCGGAGGCTAAATAACTGACGATACAGGCAATGAAAAGATACTCCGCCCCATAGGAACCAAACAGCTCGATGCCCATAATGAAGCAAGCGATGGGCGTGCTCGTTGCTCCGCAAAAAACAGCGATAAAGCCCAATGCCGCTAAAAACGGGGCATATAAACCAAATACCTCTGCTAAGGTATGCCCCAAAGTCGCACCGATACCAAACAATGGGGTAACCTCTCCGCCTTGGAAACCAGCCCCAAGCGTGAGCGACGTGAAAAGAAGCTTCCACAAGAAAGCCAGCGATGGAATATCGCCATTGAAGGATTGTTGAATTAATGGAATGCTCAGTCCTAAATAATCTCTTGTTCCAACAACATATACCAGACCGATAACAATCAAGCCGCCGCAGGCGGATTTTAGCATCGGGTTTTTAAAAATCTTGGTATACATCTTCTTCAGAAAATGAGTCAATTCACTAAACACTAAGCTTGTGAGGCCAAAGAGGGCCGAAGCCAAAACGACTTTGAGCACGACCCCTAACGAAAAGTCAGGTACGGGTCCCATTTCGTAATGAATATGATGAACGCCCCAGAATGAAGTCGTAACCAAGTCGCCTACCATACTGGCTACAAAAGCAGGAATTAAGGCTTCATGAGAGATAAGCCCAATAGCCAATACCTCCAAACCGAATACAGTCCCCGCCAGCGGAGTGCCAAATATGGAACCGAAACCGCCGCTTATTCCGCAGATCAACAGCATTTTCCGATCCTTCGCGCTTACCTTCAAGATGCGTCCGAATGCTTCGGCTAAGCTGCCCCCCATCTGAACGGCGGTACCCTCGCGCCCAGCGGAACCCCCAAATAAATGTGTGACCAATGTTCCAAATAAGACTAACGGAGCCATTCTCAAGGGAATCGTCTCTTGTCCCTCATGGATTTGCTCTAAGATCAAATTGTTCCCCTTTGAACTATTCTTTCCGAGCTTTAAGTATAAGTAGCTGACGAATGCACCACCCAATGGCAGTCCGAATAACAGCCATGGGTGAAGGTTGCGAAGGTCAGTAACATATTCCAAGCCTTCCAGGAAGAATGCCGAGGCTGTCCCTGCTAATATGCCTACCCCACCCCCAAGCAGTATCCATTTGATAAAAGTCAAACATAAAGCAAAAGACATCGATTGTTTCGTAAATCTAAGAAGCTTTGCCCTAATTCTAGCCATCTTTTTTAATGCATCCTCTCTAATCATTGTTTTTGGACAAAAAAACAGACTCCTACCAGGGATTAATCATCTCTGGTAGGAGTCATTAGCCTTACGGCGGTTATGGCGAACTCCATCGCCTATTCAACATGAATTAATCTTATTCGATTCCCCTTAATTCGTCAATACGAAATTAGTTAAAGATATATTTGTTACGTAATGCGCATGCTTTCTGACACGTCGTTATTTCGTAATAAATAGAAACAGAGATCGCCAAATTGGAGTAGTACCAGCGTAGCTGTTACTACTCGCGCGCATGGAATTATAATCAAATAAGAAGACCGGCATCTCATTAAGAATTTAATTTTCCAATTACAATACCGCAGACGGCCCCACCGATCAAAATCAGAATTGGATGAAGTTTGGTTTTTGCCGAAACGAGAATGGCAGCTCCTGCAAGTATTAAAGCATTCTGTCCTAAAGAGAACAGGGTTACGCATAGAAGTCCGATATCCGAAGGTGTTGCGCCTTTTCCAGAATCCTTTAACCATCGACTTTTAGCAAAACGTTGAATTTTATTGGCTGCTAAGGCAGAAAACAACCACGAAGAAAAATACACCGATTGTAGCCACAACCTCACCTATAAATCCTGCAGATTGTATCCGACAAATGTAGCTGTGATCAGTATCGGTCCCGGTGTAATGTAGCCAAACGCTGCCGCTGCATTAAACATAAGATGTAACCCATCCCGATTCCGCTACCGGGGTAAGTGAAGCGGAAAAGTACATGGCGCGGGGTTACAACACTCAACGCATGCAAATAAACGAGGAATCAGTCATCGCTGCACAACGATTCCAGCAGAAGAATCGAAACCGCCTGTGGTTCAAGCAGTCTACTGAGTTTACTATACTCCACCCCGGTTTACCGAAGTTTACACAGGCTTTTGATGGCCTACCTGGGTCTACTTGGGTCTACTCAAAACTCTATAATTCTCGATCAAAAAACTATGACATTCCAAGCATGCTTCTTGTAACCAGCTTAGTGCAATCACCCTGTTAACTACAACAACTCATGTATCATCCATCGCCACTTTTGTCTTCTATTTCCTATCAAAATCCCTGTTAACAAGACAATGTAAGCTGTTTATTATGGTGCTTGGCATCTGGAATATCGAAGGTTCGTGCTCGAATTCAGACTCGATGTCGTACATTCCTAAAACAGCCGTAATTAATTTAGGATCTCCTTCATCAAAACCATCCTTTAGGACGTACAATCTATATTGAAAGCCATTGTACTCGTCATTCAAACATTCAAGGTCTGCCAAACCATCAAGTCCGCCCTTGAGGTTATCCTCAATTAATCGGTATAGTTTTAGCCATTTTATTTTCATAGTCACGCAACCTATATTCAATTAGGATCGTTATTATCGTTCAAATGTTCTTCAAGCTTTGAACCAAACCGATATATTCCATAAATCAAGATTCCAATCAACCCACTTTCCAACGCCTGGACATATTCGCTAGCGAGGAGTAGACCAGTCCCAAAACCAAAAAATATCACACAAACTATTTTGAGCATCGTTCCTTCATTTTGGTCTAACCATCTGAGCAAGCCTGACACCTCACTTACATTTAATCTAACCTTAGCTATTATAAGCATAAAGTAAATATAAAAGGTGTGCCACTTATTAAGTATACACACCTTTACGGTCGATCTAAGCTGTCTTTTTTAGTTTAACATGTCAGTGAATTCTTGTTCATCAATTATTTTAACGCCTAATTCCTCTGCCTTTGTTAATTTACTCCCTGCCTCTTCTCCCGCAAGGACAAATGACGTTTTCTTGGAAACACTACTCGATACTTTGCCACCATGCATTTGTATTAATCGGGTAGCCTCGTCTCTCTTTAGATTCGGAAGCGTTCCGGTAATAACAAATGTTTTCCCCGTAAATCTGTCGTCTTTACTTACTTCTGATACTTTTGATTGGGTATTAACACCAGCTTTTTTCAGCTTTTCAATTAAGTCATGTGTACTGCTAAGACTAAAGAAATTCAAAACGCTATTGGCAACTGTCTCGCCAAAATCCGGTAACATAATTAATTGATCGTAGGTAGCGTTACTAATTTCGTCTACATTTGCAAAACTAGACGTCAACGCTCTTGCCGTTTGCTTTCCTACATTCTTTATTCCAAAACCTGTAATCAGCTGGTCCAAGTCATTTTCTTTTGATTTATCAATCGCATTCAGCAGGTTATCAACCGACTTCTCCCGGCCAACTATCCCTTTCTCAATTAGCTCATCACGATATTCTTTAAGGTGATAAATATCTGCGATATTTTTGATATATCCTTCTGACATGAGAGCCTCAACTGAGCTTGGCCCAAAACCTTCTATATCCATCGCATCTTTAGAAGCAAAATAGATGATTCCCCGCATCAATTGGGCTAAGCATTCGTTTCCACCACAACGAATATCCGCTCCATTTTCATCTCTAACTGTAGGAGAATTACAGATAGGACACTCTTGAGGTATTGTGTACTTAACCGCATTGCTCGGTCTCTTCTCAGGAATGCTTCTTACAACTTCAGGAATAATATCTCCTGCCTTTTGTATAACAACAGTATCTCCTATTTGTATATCCTTAGAATCGATAAAGTCTTGATTGTGTAAAGTCGCTTTAGAAACTTCAGTGCCTGCTAATGTTACAGGCTCTAGAAGAGCTAAAGGTGTTAATCTGCCAGTACGCCCTACTTGTACTTTAATGTCTTTAATGACCGTTTCCTTTTGCTCTGGTGGATATTTAAAGGCAACAGCCCACCTTGGCACTTTACTTGTCGTTCCTAATATTTTTCTGTCATTTAGATTATCAACTTTTATAACAGCTCCATCGATACCAAAAGATAATCTCGATCTTTTCTCTCCAATGTCTGATACATACTTCCATATTTCATCTGCTGTTGTACAAACTTTATAGTCAGGGATTGTTATAAATCCTTGTTTTTCTAACCATTTTAAAGTTTCACTATGGGATATGAAGTCTATTCCTTCTGATATTTCGAGATTAAAAACGAATATGTCTAAGTTACGATCTCTAACCACTCTTGAATCTAACTGCCTTAAAGTACCTGCTGCTAAGTTCCTTGGTGTTTTGTACTTTTTACCATTTGTATCTATTTGTTTCTGTATTACTTTTTCAAAGGTTTCATTGGACATATAAACTTCTCCACGAACCTCTAAATAAGGTATTTTAGTTGGAATCTCTTTAGGAATCGAATTTATCTCTAAGAGATTTTCGTAAACTGATTCTCCAACCTCACCATTGCCCCTCGTGATTCCTTCCGTTAATTTACCATTGTGATATCTTAACATTACGGTCAAACCATCAATTTTCATCTCAACTACGAATTTGGGGTTAGAAACCTGTGAGCTTACTTTATTTACAAAATTGTATATCTCCTCTTTTGTAAATGCATCTTGTAGACTTATTACTGGTACATCATGTACTACTTTCCTTAATTCACGTTTAACAGACCCTCCTACTTTTTGTGTAGGGGAATCTGCATTAACATATTCAGGGTGTTTAGTTTCTAGTTCTTCTAGTTCATTAGCAATTCGGTCATATTCATAATCGGTTATTTCTGGCTGTTCCTCATCGTAATACCTTTTGTCATGGTACTCAATTAACTTTCTTAATTCCTCAATTCTTTCCCTCACATTCATGCCAACACGCCCCACACTTATTAAATTATTATTACATTGTTTATTGTATTTTATCATGAGGGCCACTAATTCTTTGTATATTTTTTAAGCATTTCTTTCATGATAATCTTTCTCTGCTTCTTATTTTTAAACAAAAGTCATCATTGAAAAGAGATATATTTCGTTTGTTTCGTTTACTCACAATTTATATTAAACAAAACCCTCGAGTCCCTATACTGATTACATCATTTTAGCAATAACACAATTCTTTACTTTTGTTTGTAAAAGTATACTTATTGCCGGTACGGCCTACTTCCCAAGATACGCTTTGCAGGATCGTTGTTGCTTCTTCGGCTTCAAACTTGTACGCAATCGCCCAACGAGGAAATTTCTCCGTATAGCCAAGCACTTCCCGCGTGCGCATGTCCGTAAGCTTCACGACGCTACCGTCGATGAGGAAATCAAAACCTAAACGCTCTTCGGCGATCCGCTCCAGCTCTGCGCTTACCTCTTCGATCGTATTGAAATACCGTGTACGGTTGCTGATTTTGAAATGGTTGTCCCGTAGGAACTGAACCATATCCGCATGGTTAGCAAACTGAATATTGTCCGAATAACCTACGTTATAGAAGAAAGCGTTCAGTTTGCGCTCTGCGGTTACTTTGGGATTCAGGTTACGCAGTGCTCCGGCGGCTGCATTACGAGCGTTTTTGAGCGGCTCTGCGGCCGTCTGATTGTACGCTTCAAGGACAGACAGGAACATCATGCCTTCACCCTGCACCTCAATCGTCCCTTGATCATAAGGAATCTCGAGCGGGATAGATTTAATCGTCTTGATCTGTGCTAAAATCCCTTCTCCTACGGTACCATTTCCACGCGTGGAGGCCTGTTTAAGCTGACCCGCTTCATAGGTAAGATTGAGCGTAAGCCCATCAAACTTTAATTCCACAACATAGGTAGGGTCCGGCAGAGGGGTTTCCGGGTTCTTGCTGTTATAGTCGGCAATCAATTTAAGAACACGTGTATGCCAGGTTTGCAGATCTTCCGCATTTTGCGCTTTGTCCAAGCTCCAAAGACGGGCTAGATGGCGGTGCGGTTCGAAACCTTTCAGGATATCGGCGCCCACACGCTGGGTTGGGGAAGAAGGCAGGATGGTTCCCGTCTCCTTCTCCAGCGCTGTTAATCTATCATATAAAGCGTCCCACTCGGCATCCGAAATCGTCGGTTGATCGAGCGTGTAATAATTATGATTGTGCTTGTTAATTTCTTGGATGAGGGTTTTCATTGCCGCGATGGCATCTGTCATTACGGGCTCTTCCTCTCTAATGGGAAATGGGTAATCCAAGGCTGAAAAAGTTCTGCCCCTACATTTTGGTAATCGGGGCGAATTTCGCCAGCAGGCGCTTAAGTCCATTAGGCGCCGGAAAAGCAATTTGCAGCTCGGTGTCGTCACCCGAGCCTTTCACGGACACAACGGTGCCGACGCCCCACTTGCCATGCGACACTTTGTCGCCGGCTTTGTAGTCCGGCACCGGGCCGCCTGCGGCAGGCTGCGGAGCCCGGAAAGCAGGCGGCTTCGCAGCCGCTGCGGGGCTTGGCGCAGCCGCGCCGGCACTTGGCCGTCCGAAGGAGGACGGCGTGCCCCAGGCAGACGAGCCGCCGGAACCGCGGCTCGCCTGAGAGGCGGCGGCGCTGCTGCCTCCGCTGCTGCCCCACGAGCTGGCGCGGCCACCTCGTGAGAAGCCTCCGCCGATGGCACCTCCCATCGAGACTTTCTCCAGGAGTTCCGGCGGAATCTCCTGCAGGAATCGCGATGGCGCGTTAGCGGCGGTGCGGCCAAAGAGCGTGCGCATGCGCGCGCACGTGAGGAACAGCTCTTCCTCGGCGCGCGTGATGCCGACATAGGCCAGACGGCGTTCCTCTTCAAGCTCTTCGTTATCGGCAAAAGCCCGGCTGTGCGGGAAGACGCCTTCTTCCATCCCGATGATGAAAACAACCGGGAATTCCAGACCTTTGGCGCTGTGCATCGTCATTAATACGACTGCGTCTTGTTCTTCCTCAGGTTGGTCTTTATCTAAGGTATCGATATCGGCGATAAGCGCCAAATCGGTCAAGAACGAAATGAGGGACTTGTCTTCGTTGCGTTTCTCAAAGTCCATGGTCACGGACAGGAACTCTTCAATATTTTCGAGACGAGCTTTGGATTCAATCGTATTTTCCCGCTGCATTTCCAAACGGTACTGAGATAGCTCCAGCACCTTCTCGGTAAGTTCTGTCACGGATAAGTATTCAACCATCCGGTTCAGATTATCGATCATCTCACGGAAATCAGCCAACGCGTGCTTCGCTTTGGCATTAATCTCAAGAACGTCGATCTCCTCCAGCATGGCAAATAACGAAATCCCGCGGCGTCCCGCCATCTCCGCAACTTTATCCATGGTGGTGCCGCCGATCCCCCGCTTCGGAACGTTGACGATCCGATTCAAGCTGATATCATCGTTGGGATTGGAAATGAGCCGCAAATAAGCCAAAATATCTTTGATCTCTTTACGGTCATAGAACTTCACGCCGCCAACAATCGTATACGGAATGTCGGATTTAATGAGAATCTCCTCTATTACCCGTGATTGCGCATTCGTCCGGTAGAGGATGGCATGATCGGCGAACTTTTTACCTTTGGACTTGTTTTTGTTAATTTCACCTGTTATGAAATAGCCTTCTTCATGTTCCGTGTCGGCTTGGTATAGCTTGATGCCTGCGCCGCCCTCTTTGTCGGTCCACAAATTTTTGGGCTTACGGCCCGTATTGTTGGCGATGACTTTATTGGCCGCGTTCAAAATATTCGAGGTGGAGCGGTAATTTTGCTCTAATAAAATGGACGTGGCATCCGGGTAATCATTTTCAAAATTAAGAATATTCGTAATGTCGGCTCCGCGCCAACGGTAAATGGACTGGTCGCTGTCCCCTACGACGCAAATGCGCTTATGTTTGGCAGCAATCATTTGACACAGCATATACTGCGCCCTATTCGTATCTTGATACTCATCGACGTGAATATATTGAAATTTGTTTTGATAGTAATCCAGAACTTCCGGTACTTCTTTAAACAAATGAATAGTAGCCATAATCAGGTCATCGAAATCCAGAGAGTTGTTGCTTCTGAGCTTTTTTTGGTAAAGCGTATAAATTTTCGAGGTCAGTCCGTCGAAGTAGTCACCGATTTTATCTTCAAATTGTTTAGGAGAAATAAGTTCGTTTTTGGCTGTAGAGATTGCCGCTTGAAACGTCTTGGGTTCGTACTTCTTCGTATCGATGTTGAGTTCCTTGCAGCAGGTTTTGATCACGGAGAGCTGGTCGCCTGAATCCAGAATCGTAAAATTCGAGGTGAAACCGATTCGCGAAATATCTCTGCGCAGCATACGCACACACATGGAGTGAAACGTGGAAACCCAAATATCGTTCCCGCTCCCGCCGACCAATTTGCCCACACGCTCCTGCATCTCACGTGCTGCTTTATTCGTAAAGGTTAACGCTAGAATGCTCCATGGCGCCGCTTTGCGTGTGCCGATGAGGTAAGCGATCCTATGCGTGAGCACCCGCGTCTTTCCGCTTCCCGCGCCAGCCATAATCAAAAGTGGACCGTCAACCGCTTCAACCGCTTTGCGCTGCTGGGGATTCAACCTTTTAATCGCATCTAAGATATTGACTGTCTCGTTCATTAAGTTACCTTCCTGTTCTATCAAAGTTCACGTTCACTGTCTGAAGCGCCTGCTCCAGATCACTATAGATGATGTTGCCTACGACAATGGTATCTGCCACTTCCGCCGCTTGCTGCGCTTTGGCCAAGCTGTCGATGCCGCCCCCATAAAATAAACGGGCATTCTCCAGAACTTGCCGCGTCCTCCGCACCAGCTCCATATCGCCGAAGACACCGCTGTATTCCAAATATACAATTGGCATGTTAAATAACTTGTCCGCCATTCGTGCGTAAGCCGCAACGTCTTTGGCATCCAAGTTCGCACGAGCTTTCGTCAGCTTCGCCGCCGCAGCCTCGCTATTGAGAATCACATAACCTTCCGTTACAATCTCATCCCAATTGAGCAGAGAACCATACTCCTTCAACGCTTCATGATGCTGCCCGACGATCCAATTCGGATCTTCCGCATTGAGCACCACGGGAATAAAAAAGAGATCGAAGCCGGGGACGATAGCCTCTTGGCTAGAAATTTCAAGTACACACGGCAATTCGTACTGGCGAATCCGGGCCATGAGGTCTACGGTATTATCAAACGTTACGCCCGTTGAACCTCCAACCATTATTGCATCCGTTCCCGACTGACAAATGAGGTCAAGAGCCTCATCGGATATATCACGATCAGGGTCCAGCTTAAAAACATGATTCCACTTCCGTATATCGACAATCAATTGTTTCCCTCCGATTAGGCGGCAATCCTGCCATACTATCAACAGTCTATGCTACCCATTCGGGTGTGTCAAATGACAAAAGACGGGCTATTTGCCCGTCTTTTCAAAGAATATGCTTACAGTGTGTTCCGATCTTCACGCGAGTTAGTTTTCCGCCTGAATGCGCACAAATGTTCCCACTTATTTCACTTCAATGTTAAGAATTTTCTCAACATTCAGGTCTTTGTGATCATTTTGCTGAAGTTCTAGGCGAATTTCGTGTTTACCAGCAGCTAAATTGTTCAGCGTTAACGGACCTGTTTTGCCGATCATCGCTTTCTGCTTGCCATCAACGTACAGATGCAGATGTCCTTGCCCCTGTACATTGGCTTTATCCATACTATCGGCGGATAGTTGGAAATTTGTTGTCTGGTACGTAATGGTTACATTTCTGCCATCCACTTTGGAAACTTGCGCATCAATAGCCGGTTTGGCGCCTGAAGCCACCGTTTTCACACTGCTTTCTGCTTGGCCGCCTGCCACCGTTGTCGCTACCTTGGGGCCTGCTCCGGTTGAACTAATGACTTCCTCTTTAGAACCGCATGCAGTTGTCACTGCTCCAAGTAACATTAAAGTCGCTGCGCCGTAAATCCATGTTTTTTTCATCAGCTCTACTCCCTTTTCCCATAAGTTTGGACATCCTTGTTCCTTATATATGTGTGACAAGCCGCTTCCATACCTTGATTGTGAGAAAAGTGGGACAAAATTAAAAAATAGTTGGGACGTAGAACAAACAAAGACGCCCTAAGCTTAGCGCTGCGGACGTCTAGTTGGTTAAAAGCTGTATTTGCTGCCTTCGTGTTGTTTGTTCATGTAGGAATTCTCGCCAGTTACATTGGAAGTTTGGCGGGAAGCGATGCTTGAATTCGCCGATTTGCCCGTCATACCTGCATTCTCTGATGCTCCGTAGCTTTGGGAGTAACCATAGCTCGTTTGGCCGTAACCTTGCCCTTGATTATTATGCACAGCATTCGGATACTGGGACGTATTGATGATTGGTTGGATTGGCGCCTGATGTTGATGCAGGCCAGCGATTGGATTGTGCTGTTGGCTTTGCGCCTGTTGGTGCTGAATTTGCGAGTACTGCTGCTGTTGTTGTTGCGGCTGCTGCTGGGAAATCCCCATCGACTCCTGCTGTTGGTAGCTCATCGTCGTCGATGCCTGGCTCAAATTCTGGTGCACGAAAGACTGAAGCTGAGCTGCGGTCTGGCCTTGTTTCTGCAGCTCCTGTTGGATTCGCTGCTGCTCAGCCGGCTGTACCTCGTAGTATCCGAGCTTTTGAATTTCTTGAAATAAAGTCGCATGACATTGAAGTGTCTTGGTCAATAAAGTTTGAAAGGTCTGTTTAATTTGGGGATTCACGGCCTCTGTGACCGCTGTTGTGTACTCCCCTGCACTGCGTTTCAACTCGGATAGAACTAAATTAGCAAGGTCCTGCTCCTGCAAAAGCACCTGGTGCTGCTGCTGTTGCTGCTGTTGTTGGTAGGCATTTTGTTGATACATGCTTCTTGCACCTCCTCTGTGTACGTGTTAGTGGGTCAAGCCTGATTGCTGCTGCAGCGTGTTGATGAGGATGCTGACGCTTTGGAGCCGTTCTTGGGAAAGCTGAGACATGGTTTGCTTCAATGATGGACTTTGGCTGCCAACAGAAGCGTGCACGCAAAGCTTTGCTAACAAATCTTCATTCTTCAACGTATCCGATAGGTACGAGAGCTCCTTGCCGGTAATGGTTTGGTTCCCTTGATTGTTGTACATGTGAATGTTACCCTCCTTTCCATTCCTTCTTTGTAGGTTTCCCAAAAATTGCCGTTTTATGTCGTTTGGTAAAAAAATCCCACAAAATTCGTCCAATGAAAAAAGCCCCGAACAGCATGCAGCTGTCAGGGCTTTCTTTCTATGAAGCAGGCTGCGCCGTCTTACCGGCATAAGCATCCGCTAATTTCTGTATGTCTGCCGCTGCAAGTTGGAACGACCATGTCCCGCCCTGCTTAGCCAGCCAGACTTGGTCTTGGCTTACTTTACCTTCATAAACCTCGGTAACGTCTTTGCCGTCTACGGACAAACCAAGCTCGATTTTGAGCTCGCCGCCTGCCGTCGGCTTCTGAGCGAGCGGCTGTGGCAGCTCGGCGCTATGCAGAAAGACCAGCTCATCCAGCAAAGGACTCGCATCCGCGCCTTTCAGATCCTTATCGCCAAGCTTCCAGTTCGCCTCAGCAGCCACTTTGTCCTTGTCGGTTTTGGCAAGCGTCCAGGTCTGACCCTTCCAAGTGACCTTCACCGACTGAACCTTGTCATTCTCGATCTTGAAAGGGCTTGTTTCGGCAAAGTCAACCGGAGCCTTGTTCAGCGAAGACAACGATTGATCACTGACTTGGTAAACAACTGGAGAACCTTCCACCTGAACGTAGGAGAAGCCTTGGATTGGAAGGGCAGTTCCGACCAGAAGCCCCTTTTTAGAGCCATCTTTCATCGTGACTTCATAAGTGCCAACAGGCTTATCTAAGCCATAATTGGCTAAATTACTCGCTTGTTCTTCCACAACTTTGGTCGAAGTCACTAAACCGATAGCATCCAGCCACGAATCAACCTGATTCGCATTTATCGGCGCCGCAGCCGGCGTTTTCATCTCCCAGCCGCTGTCCGTGCGGTTTAGATCAATCTGCTGTTCTTCGGTTTTCACCGCAAGGGACTTCACATCTTCTTGTTTTAGCGTGAGAAGGGTTTTCGGTTCTTCTTTTTTCTCTTGAAAGAAGTCTTTGCTCGAAGCGTACCAGAAACCGCCGATACAAATAACCACTAACAGAATCGTAGGAATAAACCGTTTCATCCTCTTCTCCTCCTCCACCAGATCAAGCCGCCGATGACCAAGAACAAGAGCGGTAAGAACACGATCGTGACCAAGAAAATCGTATTCGCCTGGCTAGGCGTAATCATCGCTTGCTGGAAGGCATCTCCTTGACGCGGACGAATCGTAATTTGATCCTTCTGCTCCTGCAGCCAACCGATACTGTTCATTGCAAAATCTTTATTCCCTTGGTTCTGAATATCTTGATCCAATACGAACGTCGAACCACCAAGAATAACAGCCTTAGGCTTGTTATCTTTGTTCGAAATCGCATAACCCAAATTCAACGGGCCTTTGACATCCGTCGCATCCTGTTTCGTTTTGGATTGGGCCAAAAGGTTAATATCCGTTTCACCGTAAGCTTTGTCCGTCGTTTTCAAAAGCAGCGATTGCGTGTAATCCGGCGCACTTTCATCTGCATTCAAGCTCACTGCCAGCGAAAGCATCGTAACGAGATTATTGCTCGAAAGCTTGTTCGTAATGTCGTGAGAACCGTAGTCCGGAATGATCGTTAACGGATCGTACAGCGACGTTTGTTTTGGCTCAATGGCGATTGCGTGCTGATCCTGGATACCATATGTTTTCATGATGGCATCGATATTTTTCCACTTGGTCGCCATATCTTTATCAAAGCCCAGCGCCATGTAAATTTTACCTTTATCCTTCAAATAAGCCTTAATCAGTTCAGCTTCTTTGTCGTTCAAATCGTTTTGCGGACCTAGCAGCATAAGCATCTGCGCGTCGTCAGGTATTTTACCTTCAACATACAGATTGAGATCCTTCACCGTGTAATTGGCGGCTTCCAGACTGCTTCTCAAGATTGACATCGCCGTCAGGGGATACTCTTGGTGACCGGAAAGCATGTACACCGTGTGTTTCTCCGTAGATGTTAAGCTTGTAATGGCTTGCGTGAACTTCTCTTCCCCTGAAAACGTGTAAGATCCGTCCTGCTGACCCACGAACAATTCGTAGAAATTCACGTTCTGTTTCTTGGTACCCATTTCAAAAACGAGCGTGCCGCCTTGATCGACACCATATTGCTTAGCCATAGACGGCTGTTTCAGCATATCGTATTCGTCATACGTGATTTTGCTGCTTTGCTTCTTATATTCCTGGATCATATCCGTAACCTGACGCGTTACGAACTCATTGTTGTCGCCGCTGTTTGTAAAAGCAATAACATGAATATCTTGATTTAGATTTTTAAGCGTGTTGACCGTTTGCTCCGAAAGCGTGAAATTTTTGTTTTTCGTCAAATCGACCTGAAAGCCTTTCAGCGAGTGAAGGAAAATGGTCAGAATGATGAAAATACCGATCACCGCGATGGATAAAACTGTCGCATTCGTTCCCCGTATCCACTTGTTCATCCCGCTCACCTCCAACGCTTTCTTTCAAGGACTTGTATGCTAAGAACGAGAAATACCGCTGTTAATGTGACATAAAAGAGGATGTCTCCACCATGCAGAACGCCTTTTTGCAGGTTCGTCAAATGACTCGTCAATGAGAATTGACCGACATAATCCTTCAGTTTGCCTGTCATGCTGGAGCTCACCCAATCAAGCAGCCACAGCAGCAGCAAAATCACAAAACCGGTGATACCCGCAACCATCTGGTTATTAGATAGGCTGGATGCGAACAGGCCAATAGCCATCATCGCGCATCCTATCAGGAACATGCTCAAATAGGAAAGCCATAACACAGGCTTATCCATCTCTCCGAAAGCGGACATGATAAGCGGATAAATCAAGGAAATCGCCACCAGTCCTACCTGCACGATGAAAGCGGACAAATATTTACCCATCACAATTTCACCGATGCCTGCAGGCGATGTAAGCAAAAGCTCATCCGTGCCTTGACGGAATTCATCCGCGATCAGACGCATCGTCAATAACGGGATGATAAACAGATAGATAAACGAAGTGTTGCCTACCACGGAACGCGCATCAACAATCGGCGGCTGACCGCTTACAAAATTGATGTAGAAGAAAAAACTGGACAGCAGCACATAGAAAGCGAAGGCTACATAAGCAACTGGCGAAAAGAAATACATTTGCAGCTCTTTCGAGCAGATCGCCCAGATTTTACGCATCGTTGTCTTCCTCCTCTTCCGATTTGCTGTCCGCTTCGGCAGGCTCGTCCGTCGTCAGCTTGAGGAAGATATCCTCCAGGCTGAGGCTTTCGCGCTTCATCTCGAGAATCGGGTATCCTGCGCCGGCCAGGCGGAAGAACAGATCCTCACGGATATCCGAGCGATCCGCAGAAGTGACGAGCAGCTTCACGGACTCCTTGGCGGCAGGAGCTTCTTCAGCCGCAGGCTCTGCGGATGCTTCCTCTACCGGAGCTGGAGCATCAAGCTCTTTCACGTCAGCGACCGTGCCCAAGCTGCGCAGCTCGGTCAAAATCCGCTCGCGAGGTCCCTTGACCTCGAGGGACACTTCAAACGTCTCGCCCATCGTGCGGCCGAGATGCTCAGGACGCTCGTCGAGTACGACGCGACCTTGGTTAATAATGAGAACGCGGTTACAAATCGCGTTGATTTCGGGCAAAATGTGCGTGCTCAGCAGCACTGTGTGGTTCTCGCCCAGCTCATGAATCAGCTGGCGGATTTCGATGATCTGCTTCGGATCGAGGCCTGACGTAGGCTCGTCCAGAATTAGCAGATCCGGTTGGTGCAGAATCGCTTGCGCGAGGCCCAAGCGCTGTTTGTAGCCTTTGGACAGCGAGCGAATAATCTGCTTCTCGCGGCCTTGCAGACCGAGCTTGTCGATTGCTTCGCCGACGCGCAGCTTCTGCTCCCGTGCCGGCACATCGCGAAGATTCGCGATAAAACGCAGGTACGATTGCACCGTCATTTCCGGATAAAGCGGCGGCGTTTCCGGCAAGTAGCCGATTTTGCGGCGCGCTTTCTTCGGATTGTCCGCCATGGAGTGGCCGTCCACCAGGATTTGGCCGTGCGTCGGATTCAAGTAACCCGTGATCATGCGCATTGTCGTTGTTTTGCCAGCACCGTTAGGCCCTAAAAAGCCGACGATTTCGCCGCGCTGCATCGAGAAATCGATGTTATGTACGCCGCGATCATTTTCGTACAGCTTGCTGACTTGTTTGACCTCAAGCATCCAAGATCCCCCATTCATTCTTTCGTTCATAGTAACCATCATCACTATACGCGTGGAACAATAAACCAACCTTAAGCAAATCTGAAAAATACATTAAAAAGTTGTGTCTGAATTGTGAACAAAATATGTAGTTTAAGCCTTAATTTCAGTCTAAACCAGCAAAAGTTAAGTTAAACACGGAGAATGAAATACTTCTGCGTCGGGGTGAGCGCGTTTGGGCGGAGCTGCATAGCGGAGTGGATTGGCCAGCACAGCGAAAGTAAAGTGTGCCTGCGGGGCACCTGGGGAACTACAAGACCTTGTTTCCGCAAAGAGACCCGTTACAAGTGAAAATGCCGAAATAGCGGAACCTGAGGGCACTATTTGTGTCCTCAAGGTTATTCCAGAGCTTTTCGGGGAACTACAGGGCTTTATTTCTATGAATCTGGCGGAAACTCAGCCAAATCCTTAGAAATAAGGGACCCCAGTTCCCCTTCGGCACATATAGGGGCCGATTTCGCAGAAATTGCGCCCTGTAGTTCCCCTAACACAACGTGGGAGGCAGGCGGGGGTAAATAAAAAATAGACCATAAACGGCAAGCGTTTATGATCTATTATTCAACATTTATTTCACCAATTGACCGCGAGTTACACCCAGCTGATTGGTCGCTTTCAGTGAACGCCACACTTGCGTCCCGCTGATTTCACCGTTAATCGCACGGCGGTACAAGCTTAGAATCTCATGCACTTTATCCGGCGTCTCTTCAAGGAACTCGACGCGGAAAGAGCGAATGCCCAAATCCATGAAATGGTTCAGATACTCAGCGCCAGATTGATCCACTGCATTATAAACTGTGTTGCGGCAGCCTTCATCGACACGAACGGGATGCGACATCCCGACCCGGTCCTGCAAGGACACATGGTGATCTTCACATGGACGACCACAGTTCGTGAAGTCTGTGCCTTCGCTCAAGAACGTACAGTATACGCAGTGCTCCGTATGGAACATCGGCATGTGCTGATGGATGACAACTTCCAGCTTGGAAGTTTCAGCCCGGCGCAGCAAATCAACCATTTGTTGAATGTTCAAATCGTAAGAAGGCGTAACCTTCGACAAACCGGCTTCCAAGAACAAGGAAGCTGTTTTGTGGTTAGCCACGTTCAAGGAAAAATCTCCGATAAGCTGTGGCTTAGGCCCATTCGGGTGCTCCAGCTGATGCTTCAAGAAGAAGTAAGCGGCTCCTGTATTTCGAATCAGCACGGCGTCAGGATTTAGCTTCAAGATATTGTTGAAATAGCCCGTTTCCCCAGGCATATGAATCCTCGGCGTAGCCAATGCAATTTTGCGCCCGGCCGCATGTACAGCTTCAACAGCCGCAGGGAACTGCTTAATAAACTCAAAATCAGCGTAAATCATTTGAACGTCGTCTTTTTCGAGCACGGCCTTCACTTGATCCAGGTTACGGCAAAGTGCTGTAAGGTGCACTCCGCTGCGATCCGCCAACGACAACGCAGGCGCCTGCCCAGCGGCTTGTCGCTCTGCAGCCGGCTCAGGCACGTCGTCATAAACGCCGATCTCACGCTTCATGTACGCGCGCGGCTTCTGACGCTCGTCTTCCATGAGCTCTACCGCGCTGCGGCGCATAGCATTAAGCTCGCGCATCGGCACGATGAGCTCGCCGTTCAACTGAACGTCCAGATCGCTAAGCGCATAGATCGTACCGCCAAGACGGCCAAACTGATCAGCGAACAGTTGCTCATCCATCGGTCTTTTCTCTGCGCGAACAAGCGGAAGTTCGGACTGTACGAAGACGGTATGGCCGCCTTGTACATCGGTCCACCAGCTTTTGAGCGGCTCGCCTTCAGCGCCGGTAATCTTGATGCTAACCGGGAACGTCCGGTAAGGCTTATCGGTCTCGAACGTCTGACGCAGACGTTTGTCCAAATGCGGATCGTTCGTCTTCCAGATCCGATCCCCCACATGCAAGCGGCTAAGATCCACATCATTGCGTCCCGCAATGATTTCGATCATGCCGCCCTCGGCTTCGCCTTCGATTTTCTCGCCTTTGCGGCGCAAATCGTAGATACGGCCGCCTTCTTCCTTCTTCGTCGGATCTCCGGCGTCGAATACAATCCCGTCTCCGCGCTTGATCGGCGCTTCAAGCTCACAAACCACACCGTCGCGCAAAATCTGCTTCACGCGGCCAACGAACACCCCGCGGCTCTTCGGAAACGTACCGTCGACGAGCTGTTTATTGTTGGTTCCGTTCAAGAAACCAACCGTGAAGCCACGCGAGAAGCTTTGTTGCAGCTCGCGAACTTCCTCTTTCGAAGGACGAGCATCTTTGCCTTCAAAATAACGATCAATCGCGCTGCGGTACTTGCTCACGACGTTAGCCACGTATTCAGGGGTTTTCAAACGCCCTTCAATTTTGAAGGAGCACACGCCCGCTTCGATCAACTCAGGCACAATTTCAATGGCCGCCAAATCTTTGGGTGACAGCAAATACGCTACGTCGCCCATTGGCTTTTGAACACCATCAATCATCAAATCATAAGGCAAGCGGCAGGCTTGCGCGCACTCTCCACGGTTCGCCGAACGGCCGCCCCACATTTCAGAGGTCAGACACTGGCCCGAGTAGGACACGCATAGCGCGCCATGCACGAACACTTCCATCGGAAGTTTCGCTTGGTCCCCGATTTGTTTAATTTGTTTCAAATTATTTTCGCGTCCCAAAACGACCCGTTCAATATCGAAAGGTTTCGTAAATTCAACAGCTTCAGGCGATGTAATCGTCATCTGCGTGGAACCGTGAATCGGGAAATCCGGGGAAATTTCACGAATCATTTTCACAAGACCAAGATCTTGTACAATAACCGCATCAACACCCGCATCCACACAAGCCTCGATCAGTTGTTTCGCTTCGCTTAACTCTTCCTCAAATACTAGAATGTTAAAAGTCAGAAAACCCTTAACGCCGTATAGATGAAGGAAAGACATAATATCCGGCAGCTCGGCCATCGTGAAATTGTGCGCGCGCGCTCTAGCATTAAATTTCTCCACACCAAAAAACACGGCATCCGCCCCATTGGCAACAGCCGCTCTTAAACAATCCCAGCCCCCCGCAGGAGCCAATAATTCTATATCTTCTCTGCGTATCGTACGCATGGCAGCAAATCCTTTCAATAGTAGATCCTCAAGCGACCCTCTAAGTCTTCTCTTTAGTGTAACAGAAACGATAGGTAGGAATCTAGGGCACAACCATTTCCAAACCCGGTCAATATCCGACAGCCTCCGCAAATTCCCAAACCTTACCTGCATGCCGGATAACCCTTTAAAAGTTAACAAACTTACCCATGAATGCTATAATGTCAAGGATAGTGACCATTTTAGTAATCGAGGGATCCTTTTGGTTTTGTCGAAAATACGCATTTTAAAAATTGTTATCGGACTAGCCCTCGGTTTCCTATTGGTAGTGGGCCTACTTCTATTTTTGCCAAAAATAGAGGAAACCAAGCTTCTCTACGCAACTAGTGGAGATTCGTATGATACGGCGGCGTATGGCAACTTTTCGCAGAGCTTGCAGGCCGGCATTTCTGTAGATAAGCAGAAGCTAGCAGCCCTATCTGCCAGAAAGCTGAAAACATACGACGCTATCTATCTGGACCCGGCCCTAGCCGAAGATCCCGCATGGACGGAGCAGACAGCAAAGCTCGTAAGTTATGTGAAGCAAGGCGGACATTTGCTAGTCGAAAATGGATTTGCCCCCCGCTTGCCACTGGATTTCATTGGCGCTTCAGAGCTTGTTAATTTGCAGAAAGTTTCGCTTACTGGTTTAGGAACGCCGCAATTGGCTGCAAATACGCCAAGCCTTAGTTATCCTAAGGTTTCTATGAATCTACAAGGCGTGCAGACAACCTTTCAATTGTTTACCGAAAGCTACCTCAAGCATCATACGATGGAGGATCTTCCGGGTTTTCATATGGGGTTTGGCTTCGTTCCGTCTTCAGGACAGACCCTTGTCGCGATGAATGTGTCCGGCAAACCCGTTTCGCTCGCCATGCAGAATCGTGTAGGGAAAGGCACTGTGCTGATCTCCAGCAATTTCTTGCCTAACCGCTACTTTCCAACCGGTTACGACATGCAAAGCGGAGCTGACCTGAACCTGGGCTTCGCTCAACTGGCAGCCAAATATCAAGCCACAGGCAAATCAACGCCGGGGACGACTTACTTCAATAAAAGAGCTTTACCGATTGATCCCTATTTCAATTTTGATTTCGCAGCGGCCAACATGCAGTATCGCAGTGAGCTGCTGTCGTATGTAGCCAAGGAGACGTTAGGTTACAGTGTTCGCAAAGTGCTCGGCCCTTACGGCAGACCTGCCATGGCTTTTCAGAATCACTTTGAGGCGATGCCGGCCATTCAACACAAAGATGGCATCGCTTGGGCCGAGGAGCTCAAAAAGTATAACGAGATTCCCTCGTTCACCCTCGTGCGCAATGCCTTCTATTGGGGGCAGTGGCGCGAGAGCTTAACGGTGCAGCTCAATACCGGGACGAACGCGCAACCGGCGTTCATCGGGGAGCTGCCAGGCTCGGGCTACGCAAGCGGCCTGCACGTGATGTCAGCCGGCAAGCCGCTGCGGCAGGCGCTGTTCCCGCAATATCGCGATCTGGCGAGCGCGATCGAACTGCCCTACCGCGCGTACCCGGCCGCCGCGGATCTGAACGGCGACGGCCGCACCGACGTGCTGGCCGGCAGCGCAGATGGATTCGTGTACGTCTACACGAATCAAGGGCCTGATCCGGCGGCGTACACGAGTGAGCCGCCGCCTGCTGGAATGGCGCTGCCGGACACGTTCGGCGCGCCGGCGAAGCTGATGCTGGAGTCCGGCGTGCCGCTCCAGCTCAGCCCTTACAGTGCCGTTCACGCCGCAGACGTGAACGGGGACGGCCGCCCGGACCTCGTCGTCTCCGACGAGTCCGGGGCCGTGTACGAGCTGCCGCAGCTCGCTGGCGGCAGGTTCGCGAAGCCCGCGGCCGTGCGCGCGGGCGGGAAACCGCTGCAGCTGCCCGGAGGGGCTGCAGCGCCGTATGTCGCCGATATCGACGGCGACGGCAAGCTTGACCTCGTCCTGGGCGGAGCCGATGGACGAGTATGGCTCTACAAGGGCCGCAGCGCAGCGGCCCTCGCTTTAGAAGCAGGCAGCGAGATCTTCACGCTGCCTAACAACGCCGCGTACGCTGCGCCGGCCGCACGCGACATGAACGGCGATGGCCGACTCGATCTTGTGGTCGGCAGCAGCGACGGGGACCTGCAAGTATTCCTCCAAAGCGCCGCTGGCGCTTGGACGAATACGGGTCCCCTGGAAGGCACAACCTTAAACCAGGTCGGCAATCGGGCATTGGTTGCCGGACATAACTCGGTTCCGCTATGGCTGGATCTCAATCACGACGGCAAAGACGATCTTATCGTCGGAGGCATCGAATTCGGATCCCCAGTGGCAATTGACGATCCGCAGTTCCCGTATCAAGCCGAACTGAAGGAATTCATCCAATATGCGCGAGATAACCATCTAGACCTAGATCCGCATACCTTTGTTCACAATTTCAAAAGCGCTGAACAGGAACAAGCTGAGCTTGCCCTTCATAAGCAGGCTTTCGCCAAGTTAGGCATTCCTTGGCTGCATCCCGGCACGAATCAGCACACATGGCGCATAAATAACAAAGATCATCAGCAAACGCTGCGAAGTGAGGAACAGGACGGAATGTGGTATAATTTCGGCTTCCTGCCTTCTGAATCGCCCGTTATTTCCCGGCCTGAGTCGATATGGTCGCTGCCATTCCTGCTGCAAGACAAACAAGGCAGCACGGACCGTACCATGCTGATACATACACCGACACCGGTACTGCGCACAGGCGACTATGCCACGACGGATGTGTTCGAATCCATGGTCAAGCTGGACATGCCGATTGATTATTTCGAGCACATCGAGTACCATTTTCCCGAACCAGCCAAAATCGCCGATTTGACGCAGTTCGCTGACTATTTTGACAAGCTTCGCACGAAGCATGATTATAATTTCATGACCGAGAAACAAATGGCCAAATCCTTCTTAACCGCTATAAAAAGCGAGGTTCGGATTAGCCAGTCATGGACCTTCTATTTATGGGACAAGCTCAAGGATCGTTTAGCGGGTGGCAACCCGCACTTCCATGCGACTCTCACACCGAATGCGAAGGCAGTGCCTAGCTTGGCTGAAGAGTATGCGGGAACGCTAGGAGTAGTCATAGAAAAAGGCGAGAAACTAGCCTTGTACTCCCTGCAAAGTGATTCAGATACCTATACGACGATTGACAACCGTTTCTATGTAGGATTGGCTGGACCATCCGCCATCAGCATTGCGCCGGCCAAAGAACGGCTGCATATTGTGCGTGCTAACGTACCTTTTTCCCTGACAGCGCAAGGAAATACCCGCAATTTAGAACTTAAGGCTGCTGGCTTGCAGCAGGTGAAATTATTCAGTCCTGCAGAGCTTGAATTCACAGGCGATGCCAAAATCGAGTATGACGCAGCGAACCATCTCTACACCATTACCCGGTATGGTGATGTAACTACCATATCGTTCACAAGCCAAACAAAGTGACAATGCACTTGCGCTGAATTACTCTCTACTTTTTAAAAAACAACCTTAAATTTCAATTAACCAGGAGGCTTTCCATCATGTCTAATGAAGACTTACTTACGCAGCTTGAGCAGCATATTCGCGAGCGTTATGAAATTGCAGAGGACGATGACGATTTTGGCGTTGATGTTCATTTGTTCGATTATGGGTTTATCGATTCCATCGGTGCTACGGCACTGATCGCCCACATCGAGAAGACGTATGGCATCCAAGTGACGAATCAAGATCTCATGTTGTACTCCATGAACACGGTAAGCGAAATTGCCGATTTTATTTCCAAGAAGACTGCGAGGTAACCCACTCATGTTGACATGTAAAATTTCTTTAGAAGGCTTAGCCGAAAGCCAGCACGGGCAAGTCAAGTATGCTTCGGCCTTTGCGGATGAGCATATTCAGGATATCGCGCTTGTTGATGGCCACATCATCATCACGCACAACTCGCCGAATGGCAACGAGGGAATTACGGAGCGAGTCGGTCGCCTAATCGAACGATTCTCCCATGGCGATTTCGGATTCAAAGAAAATATTTTATTCGAAAATAAAGTAAACACTCCTTATGAAGGCGATATTATCGCTGAATTAGTAGAGCGCAAAGCCATTAAAATTCTGGAACCCGGACTATTTATTTTCCGTGAGCCTTTCTCCAGCTTGATGCGCTTCCTGGATTACTCGTTCGTTACGAAAATCGCTAAGCGCTTTGAAGGCATGCAGGAAGAGCAGTATCCTGCGGTTATTCATAGCCACACTTTGAACAAAACAAACCATTTCACGTCATTCCCGGAGCACATTCACTTCGTTACGCATTTGCGTGAGGATTTGGACGTTATTGAATCTTTCTCGCAATCCATTCGCGATGCCGGCGGTTGGAAGCAGGATGAGCCGTTAGAGCTTGATCCTAATATGGTGAAGCCTAATTTCATGATGAATCCTTCTACTTGCTACCATTGCTACGAGGGGTTAGAGAATGAGACGCTTGAGGGTGAAGGTATCGTGGTAACGGCAATTGCCAAGTGCCACCGCTTCGAGTCCAAAAACCACAGCGATTTCGGCCGTTTGCTCGACTTCTCCATGCGCGAAATTATATTTGTCGGCAAACCGGACTTCGTCAAAGAAAATCGCTTGAAATCGATTGAATATCTCAAAGAATTAGCGGTGGAATGGAATGTAGATTCCATGTTGGAAATCGCGAATGATCCTTTCTTCACGAATGATTTCCAAGTGAAGGCTTCCTTCCAACGAAATCAAGAAATGAAATACGAGCTGCGTTTGACAATTCCGCATGTGAAGAAGTCGATTGCCTGCTCTTCTGTCAATTTCCACAGTAACACCTTCGGGAATGCTTTTAACATTAAAATGGGCAAACGCAACGCGGTTACAGGCTGCGTAGGCTTCGGTATTGAGCGCTGGGCGTTCGCGTTCTTGGCGCAATACGGATTAGACGAGCAGCAGTGGCCGGCTACTTTCCGCGAGCAGTACCACGCTTGGCAGGAAAAGGCTCTGTAAGGAACCGTTAGTCCCTTTTCATCACTTAGTCGTCCTATTCTTCTATTCAAACTTTTTATTTGGGCCCACACGCCGACCTTTGATTGTTGGAAGTCAGCTGTGGGCCCCATCCTAATCCAAGATAATGAGTGATTCCGTTGAAAGCAGCCACATTTCTTAAAAAGAATAGTTTCGTACTCGGCCTGCTGCTAGCGATCGTCGTTTCGGATCTTCTCATCTCCTGGTGGAACCCGATGGTTAGCTCGCGCCGTTTCTACAAAAACGACTTTACCAAAACACTCTACCACCATAGCTGGTCCCAATCGGGACCGGTTTTCTTCGGTAATTCGGCTGTAACAGGGGCTTACATCGAAGAGAAGTCCGATGCCCATTTGGTAGAGATGGGGCTTTCCTATGGGAAGATCACCGATCTTAAAGGGATCCTCCAGAATCACTTGTACCAGGTTCGTGATGAACTGGTAATCGGCATTGATGTTCATACGATGCTCGATCCCCTCGAAACCGATCCGACCTACCAATGGTTCAAACCATGGTATCAGCCCTATGTGTACACGTACCGTGATTATTTCCGCGATTCCGGAGAAGAATTCGTCCGTAATTTAAGAAAAGGAAGCTTAGCCTATGAGCCGCGCTGGATAGATAAAGAGCTGTATCCTGGCCGCAAGGACAATGCTTTCCTTCAGTCGAAATGGACCGACTATGACAAACGGTTTGGCACTATGACCTTAAAAGATTTCCAAGACAATCTTGACGCCCTGCAGTGGGTCATCCGTTATGCTAAGGAACAGCAGCTTCCATTGCGAGTGATCTGGATGCCCTGGAACAAAGGATATGCCGATCCTCCCTACGTGGCTTCTTTGAAAGAAGCGGTAAACGGCCAATTGAAGACCGCCGGTGTACCCGTGTTGGATTTGATGCATACATACGATCCCAAGTATTTTCATGATCTTGTACACTTAAACCGCGAAGAAGGCGCTCCGCTATTTACGAAGGAGGTGGACACATGGTTAAAGTCCTTAGGAAAATAGCCGAAGTCCTCATCTATCTCGTGATGCTGTATCTGGTTTTCATTTATTTTACCGGTAAGGGCCTATTTATCTACGAGAAATTCTAATCGGGCTTTCCAAGCGAGGAGTTCTAAAGCTATGTTTTATATGCAAATGAACGCGATTATCGCTATGATAGGCATGGTCGCCGTTCTGATGCTCACCCGCAAGTGGGCCGACAACAAACGTATTCTGATGATTATTTTCAGTCTCTGCTTTTTACTGCTCTACAGTCAAAAGCTGCTTATTTTCTACGCTGCTTTTACTGTGATCAACTATGCGGGATTTGTGTATTTATGCCGCACGACCGTTTGGCGTAAAGCCACTTTTATCTTTGCGCTTGCCGCTAATATTATCGGCGTTTTTCTAGGTGTCCGGCTTTTCGTCATGGGCGTTTTCCACAATCCGCTGTTCGACGCCGTCATCTACCTTGGACTCATTTATAATGTCTTGAAAGTGATCGATGCTTATTATTTTGCTTATTTCTTTGGAAAAGACGGCCAAGTGCCTGCCATTGATTATGCGAACTATCTGCTGTTTGTCCCAACGTTTACTTCAGGACCGATCCTGAAATTCCGTGATTTTATGGCCGATAGCAAAAAGCCGTACACGGTAGACGCCGCTCTCTTCGAAGACAGTGTCAAACGCATTATTCTAGGTCTGTTCAAAAAGATCGTTGTCGTCACTTGGATGACCAGCGTCTTCGATCAAGTGTTGAAGCAGGACTTGCACACGCATCAATCATTATTTCTCCTCGTATGGTTCTATGCGCTCATTTATTTCGATTTCTCCGGCTATTCGGATATGGCCATCGGATTTGGGCGGTTGATGGGGTATACGATGCCTGAAAACTTCAAACGGCCGCTGCTCTCGCCTTCCATGACACAGTTCTGGCGCAACTGGCACGCGACGCTGGGCGATTTTTTCCGTGATCATATCTTCATGTTCTTCTCGCGTACTGTGCCTTCCCGCTGGGTTGCCTCCAGCTTGTCCATTTTGATTATGGTCTTAATGGGCCTGTGGCATGGTTTTACTTGGCTTTACTTCTTCTATGGTCTCTATCACGGGATCATTCTGGCGATCGAGAACATTTTCAAAATTACAACGGTAAATAGAAAGAAAGTTTCAAAAACCTATTTTTACTTCCGCTGTTTCGTGACGCAAGTCTTAGTGACGTTCTCCGTTATTATTTATAGCTCGAATTATGAGACGGTGCTGCGGATCTATAAAGGCTTGCTTCATTTTACGGGATGATAGTGTTATAATTTGTGTGGTTGTTTACCATTTATGGAGGTGTACCTAATGAAGTTAGGCGTTTTTATGGTTCTGTTTGGTGGAAAACCTTTAGAGGAAGCTCTTGATTATGTGGCTTCTAAGGGCTTAGAAGCTGTCGAAATTGGGACTGGGGGTTACCCTGGTAATGCGCACTGTAATCCGGTTGAGCTGCTTGCTGATGCTGGGAAGTTAAAAGCTTTTAAACATGCGGTAGAATCCCGCGGTCTGACGATTAGTGCTTTGAGCGTTCACGGAAACCCGCTTCACCCGCAAAAGCAAATTGCGAAAGAATTCCATGATGCTATTATACAAACGATTGATCTTGCTGAGCGCCTTGAAGTCCCTGTAGTTAACACGTTCTCAGGCTGCCCTGGGGACCACGAGGATGCCAAATATCCGAACTGGCCGGTAGCTCCATGGCCGAACGATTTCCAAGAGATTCTTGACTGGCAGTGGGGAAATAAAGTCATTCCTTACTGGACGGAAACAGGTAAATACGCCTCTGACCGCAATGTCAAAATCGGTTTGGAACTGCACGGTGGTTTCTCCGTACATACACCAGCTACCCTTCTCCGTCTGCGTGAAGCAGCAGGTGACGCGATTGGTGCCAACCTAGATCCAAGTCACATGTGGTGGCAAGGAATTGACCCTGTACAAGCCGTACAAATTCTCGGCCGCGCAGGAGCAATTCACCATTTCCATGCGAAAGACACATCCATGGATGTTAACAATGTAAACCGTTATGGCGTTACGGACATGCAGTCCTATGCAAACATGCTTGATCGTGCATGGCAGTTCCGCTCCGTTGGTTACGGTCATGACATGAAAGTATGGGCTGACATCATCAGCGCCCTGCGTCTTGTCGGCTACGACTACGTCGTGAGTATTGAGCACGAAGACGGATTGATGTCCGTTGAAGAAGGCTTCTCCAAAGCTGTTCAAAACCTTCAACAAGTTCTTATCAAAGAACCGCTTGGAGAAATGTGGTGGGTATAAGCGGCTAGCCGCTTACCCCCTTCCTAACCATCAAAAAAGCCCGCAGGCTCCGATGATCTTACGATCTTGGTCCTGTGGGCTTTTATCTTGTAAAGCATGGGTTAGCTCTGAATTACCAGCCTGTGATCATGACATAATCCATGAGGCCGAATACGAGCAAGGAGATTACCGCGAATCCTAGGGCAAAATAGTTTTTTTTGGGGGACATCAATTGTCTGATAACTGCAATGGCAATAATCACTGTGAAAATCAAAACATAAATATCAAAGCTTGTATACGTGCTTGTTGTTGCTGCTGCTTCTTCCGCGAATAACATGGTGAAACCCTCCTTCTAATAACTCGGTGCAAGGCACACGTCCTGCTATTTTAATTCTATGTTAGCTTGATTGGACACTAGATGCAAGTGATTAGGCGCATGTGTAACAAGTTTGTCACCTTTTGGTTAGATTAACCACCTTCTGCGGAAAATATTACACCTTTAAGGTTACAATGCCCTACTTTTTATCCCTTTATTACAGCTCGTGCTCTTGTTCGTGTTCACCCATTATGGATAAAAAATTAAAGAACCCGAACGTCTCTGAAAGACACTCGGGCTTAGCTGACTATTTTATGTATAGAACTACTTCCTATGCCATTAATCCATAGGCTGAGAGCGTTTCTTTATGTTCCTCGATGGGTGTTGTTGGCTGATCCTTAAGCCCTATTTCTTTTTCTTGCCAGTCTAAAAAACGAAATGGATCTATTCCTAATGCAGAAACAATCTCCTGTATGTCTAATGTCGGTTTCATAGCAATCCTCCATGAAGTGATAGATTTGTACAGCTTATATCTCTCGATCCTGAATAGTCAGCTAGGAATATCGTGTTGAAACTACTATCTTAATTATAGGACTATTCACTTATTTTTTGATAGAGGGTTAAATTGTCGAATCCAATTAAGTCTTAACAAAAGCCATGTTAAATAAGTCGGAATTATGAATATTCTGACGAATAAGATCGGATCACCCTCTTTTGTCGAAGATTAGTAGTCTGACGAAGACTCATCATCGCGGGTCTTGTCCCCCTCCATCCTCGCACGCAAAAAAAGACCCCACGGCATTCATCCGTGAGGCCTTGCTGCGATTCGGCCGCTTAACCGACCGATTCTTCCAACACTTCCAACCGCTTCGCATAGTTCTCCGAGCGTTCCCGATCCCTCTCCAGGATCGGTTTCAAGTACTGGCCGGTATAGGACCCGGCCACCTTCACAACATCTTCCGGCGTACCGGAAGCTACGATCTGACCACCTCGGCTGCCGCCCTCGGGGCCTAGATCGATGAGGTGGTCCGCCGTCTTGATTACATCGAGGTTATGCTCGATGACAAGCACGGTTTCACCGCTCTCTACGAGGCGGTGAAGCACCTTCAGCAGACGATCGATATCGTGGATGTGGAGCCCAGTTGTGGGCTCATCCAAGATATAGATCGTCTTGCCTGTACTGCGGCGGTATAGCTCCGCCGCGAGCTTCACGCGCTGGGCTTCGCCCCCGGACAACGTCGTTGCCGGTTGGCCAAGTGTCATGTAGCCCAGCCCCACATCTAGAAGTGTAGTCAGCTTACGATGAATCCGCGGCAAGTTCTTGAAGAACTCGCAGCCGTCCTCGATCGTCATCTCAAGCACTTCCGAAATGCTTTTGCCTTTATATTTCACTTCCATGGTTTCACGGTTGTATCGTTTACCTTTGCACACTTCACAAGGCACGTAAACGTCAGGCAAGAAATGCATCTCGATCTTAATGATGCCATCCCCACGGCATGCCTCACAACGGCCACCCTTCACGTTAAAGCTGAAGCGTCCTTTTTTGTAGCCACGTACCTTTGCTTCATTCGTATTCGCGTACACATCACGGATGTCATCAAACACACCTGTATAGGTCGCTGGATTTGAACGAGGTGTACGACCGATTGGCGATTGGTCAATATCAATAACCTTGTCCACGTGCTCAAGCCCAACAATTTCTTTGTGTTCACCAGGACGAACTTTCGCTCCATTCAAATCGCGTGCCAGCGTTTTGAATAGGATTTCGTTAATCAACGTACTTTTGCCGGAGCCGGATACGCCTGTTACGCAAGTAAACACACCTAATGGTACTTTAGCCGAAACATTGCGCAAATTGTTCTCTTTGGCCCCTTTGACTTCGATCCACTTGCCATTCGGTTTACGGCGCGCCGCCGGAATCGGAATGAACTTCTTGCCGCTAAGGTATTGACCGGTAAGTGAGTTCTCGTCCGCCATAAGCTCTGTTGGCGTACCTTGGGCAATCACTTGCCCCCCGTGAATACCGGCACCAGGTCCGATATCGATAATGTAATCCGCTGCCATCATCGTATCTTCATCATGCTCAACGACGATCAAGGTGTTACCCAGGTTCCGCATATGTTCAAGCGTCTGGATCAGACGCGTATTATCCCGCTGATGCAGCCCAATGCTCGGCTCATCCAAAATATAAAGAACGCCCATTAAGCTGGAGCCAATCTGCGTCGCAAGTCGAATCCGCTGTGCTTCTCCTCCTGACAACGTCCCCGCTGCACGATGCATCGTTAAGTAATCAAGACCGACATTCACCAAGAATCCAAGGCGTGCTCTGATTTCTTTGAGAATTAGGTTCGCGATAGTAAGCTCTTTCTCGTTCAGATCTAACGTTTTGAACCATTCTTCCGCATCTCCAATGGAAAGGGAAGTCGCGTGAGCAATGTTCTTGCCATTGATCGTCACCGCAAGTGTTTCGGGTTTCAGACGCTGCCCTTTACACTTCGGACATGGCTTCGTGCTCATATAAGTCTGGATGTGCTCTCTGATGCCTTCAGAGAAGGTATCTTTAAATCTGCGTTCCAAGTTGCGGATAATTCCTTCAAATGGAACCAGCGCTTCCTTGGTCGCTCCCATATCATTCTCGTAGCGGAAGCGGATCTTCTCCCCGCCTGTCCCATAGAGAATGACCTTCATTTGCTCACTCGACAACTCGGATACAGGGACATTGCGAGGGATCGAATAGTGATCGCAAACTGCCGCAAGAAATTGCGGATAATAGTTGGACGTGCTGCCGGCCCAAGCTTCAAAAGCACCTTCTTCTATCGTCAGTTTCATATCAGGCACTAACAAGTCAGGATCAACAATCATCTGGCTGCCGAGTCCGTCACATTCCGGGCAAGCCCCGAAAGGCGAGTTAAAGGAGAACATCCTTGGCGCCAATTCCTCTACGCTAAAACCGCATTCCGGACATGCCAGATTCTGACTGAACATTAGCTCTTCTTTGTCGATAATGTCAACAATGACTCGTCCATTCGCGAGCTTAAGCGCAGTTTCCAACGAGTCGGCAAGACGTGTTTGCACATCGTCTTTGATCACAATACGGTCAACAACAACATCAATAGTGTGCTTCTTGTTCTTGTCGAGCTCGATCTTCTCGGAGAGGTCCATTGTCTCTCCATTCACGCGTACCCTTACAAAACCTTGTTTCTGTACGTCGGTAAAAAGTTTCGTATGCTCACCCTTGCGTCCTGAAACAAGAGGAGCCAGAATCTGAAGTTTGGTGCGCTCCGGAAACTCCATGACTCGGTCTACCATTTGTTCTACGGTTTGCGATGTAATTTCAATGCCATGCGTTGGACAATGCGGACGTCCGATACGCGCGAATAGTAGCCGCAAGTAGTCATAAATCTCCGTTACGGTCCCTACTGTGGAGCGCGGATTTCGACTTGTTGTCTTCTGATCAATAGAAATAGCCGGTGATAGTCCATCAATCGAATCTACGTCCGGCTTATCCATATTGCCTAGAAATTGTCTGGCATATGCAGATAAGGACTCAACGTATCTGCGCTGACCTTCGGCATAAATCGTATCAAAGGCTAACGACGATTTGCCCGAGCCGCTTAAGCCCGTTAGAACTACAAACTTATCGCGCGGAATCGTGACATCGATATTTTTAAGATTATGAGCTCTGGCTCCTTTAATGACGATTTGATCTCTAGACACGGGTAACCTTCCTCTCCTATGTGAAACTGAAGCCCATTTAGGCTTCAGCTTTCATTTCCATAATAGCGTCACGCAGCTGTGCCGCCCGTTCGAACTGCAAATTCTTCGCAGCTTCTTTCATTTCGCCTTCCAAACGTTCGATCAAAGAAGCGCGGTCTTTCTTCGACATCTTCGCACCTTTCACATCGGTCAAGTAATCCGCCTTCTGTTCAGCTACCTTCGTAGCTTCAATGACATCGCGGATTTTCTTGGCAATCGTTTGTGGTGTGATTCCCATCTTCTCATTATGAGCTTCCTGAATGCTGCGGCGGCGACTCGTCTCACGGATGGCTTTCTCCATAGAGTCCGTAATCTTATCTCCATACATGATAACCCGGCCATTGGCATTACGCGCTGCGCGACCAATGGTTTGAATCATCGAGCGTTCCGACCGCAGGAAACCCTCTTTGTCCGCATCCAGAATGGCGACAAGGGATACCTCCGGCAAATCAAGCCCTTCCCTGAGCAAGTTAATCCCAATTAACACATGGAAGGTACCCAAGCGTAGATCACGTAAAATTTGCATCCGCTCAAACGTCTTGATATCCGAGTGCAAATAGCGAACTTTAATGCCGATTTCTTTGAAATAATCCGTCAAATCCTCTGACATCTTCTTCGTCAACGTCGTAACGAGCACCCGCTCGTCTTTCCGAATCCGATCTTGAATCTCCGCAATCAAATCATCGATTTGACCCTTGGTCGGTCTCACTTCAATAATAGGATCCAATAAGCCCGTAGGACGAATAATCTGCTGTGTCATATGAGGGCAATGCTCTAACTCATAAGGTCCTGGTGTTGCTGATATATATAAAATCTGGTTAACTTTCTCCTCAAACTCCTCAAACCGCAATGGACGGTTATCCAGTGCAGAAGGCAAGCGGAAGCCGTGATCAACCAGCACTTCTTTTCTAGCTCTGTCCCCGTTATACATGGCGCGAATTTGCGGCAACGTCACGTGAGACTCATCGACCATAAATAACATGTCATCAGGGAAATAATCAATCAGCGTATATGGTGTTGCCCCGCGCTCACGGAATGTCAGCGGTCCTGAGTAATTCTCAATTCCGGAGCAGAAGCCCATCTCCTGCATCATTTCCATATCATAGCGCGTTCGTTGTTCCAATCGCTGTGCTTCAAGCAGTTTCCCCTGCTCCTTCAGCTCCGCAAGACGTTCTTCCAACTCTCGCTCAATATTCACAAGCGCGCGCTTCATGGTATCTTCGTGCGTCACAAAGTGAGATGCCGGGAAAATCGCGATATGATCACGCTCACCGACAATCTCGCCTGTCAGTACATTAATCTCCGTGATCCGCTCAATTTCGTCACCGAACAATTCAACCCTAACCGCTTGTTCACCATGTGAGGCCGGGAAAATCTCAACAACATCCCCGCGTACACGAAATGTCCCGCGTACAAAGTTCAAATCATTGCGCTGATATTGAATGTCCACAAGCCTGTGCAAAATCTCATTGCGTGATTTCTCCATCCCTACGCGTAAAGAAAGCAGCAAATTGCCATATTCCATCGGCGAACCCAAGCCGTAAATACACGACACACTCGCAACGATAATCACGTCACGACGCTCAAATAAGGAGCTGGTCGCGGAATGGCGAAGCTTGTCGATCTCTTCATTGATGCTGGAATCTTTCTCGATGTAGGTGTCGGAGGAGGCAATGTAGGCTTCTGGCTGGTAGTAATCATAGTAACTAACGAAATAGGAGACGGCGTTGTGGGGGAAAAACTCTTTAAATTCGCTGCAAAGCTGTGCGGCCAATGTTTTATTATGCGCAATAATCAAGGTAGGGCGGTTCAACTTCGCAATAACTTGTGCAGCAGTGAACGTTTTCCCTGTTCCCGTAGCTCCTAAGAGCGTTTGATGTCTATTGCCGGCTTGAATGCTTCGAACGATTTCTTCAATAGCTTGGGGCTGATCCCCTTGTGGAGCAAAATCAGAAACAAGCTCAAATTTCTTAGAGCTCTTAACAAGTTCACTCATCAATAATCACCTACACTTATTGGTAATAAATCGAACTTTTATCCTATTCATTTTCTTTTTGTAATTTCCGATAAAGAAGTTTATGGAACATGTCGTACATATATGATGGTAACATTTGACACTCATCATAAGAATGTTTGTTCTGGTTTTTCCATTATACTCTTTTTAAATCTTTGATGCAAACGGCAATATCTGTTACGGCCTGAATCCTTCATCACGAGACACCAACACACTTTCATCAGGCCACTTGTAGGGCCCCAATTCTTTTTATGCTAAATAGGAGTGGTAAAGTCATGGATTTGACAACAGTTTTAGGATTAGTCTTAGGTCTTGTAGGTTTGATTGGCGGTTACATGTGGGATGGCGGCCACATTAGTTCATTAATTATCCCAAGCGCGATGTTAATTGTATTCGGCGGAACTTTTGGAGCGGTAGCAGTCAGCTTTCCTCTTTCTATTCTCGCGAAAATCCCTAAGGCTCTGGGCATTGCTTTCAAAGAAGTAAAGAGAGATCCAGCAGCTACAATTGAAGAACTAGTAGACATGGCTTCCATTGCACGAAGAGAAGGTGTACTTGCTCTCGAACAGCGCGCTCAGGAGCATACCAATCCTTTCCTGAAAGACGGTTTGCTTATGGTCGTAGATGGAACAGATCCCGAATTGACCAGACAAATTCTCGAGCTCGAAATGGATGCCATTGAGCACCAGGTTGATAATATGGCCAAAATATTCGAAGCTGGAGGCGGCTATGCGCCAACGATGGGGATTATCGGAACCGTTATGGGACTCATTCACGTTCTAGGCAATCTCGAAGATCCTTCGAGTCTTGGCCCAGCCATCGCTGTTGCCTTCACAGCTACTCTATATGGGGTTATGAGCGCCAACTTAATTTATCTGCCGCTTGCGACCAAAATTAAAGTGCGCGGTAAGGAAATGGTTGCCGAAATGGAACTGATGCTTGAAGGCATTCTTGCTCTGCAAGCCGGCGAAAACCCGCAATTGATTAAGAAAAAACTGACCTCCTTCCTCCACGAGAAATCGTCCAAAAAAGCACCAATGGTAGAGGAGGAAGCCGATTATGGCGAGGAGAAGTAAGAAGCAAGAAGAGCACGTCAATCATGAAAGATGGCTCATTACTTATGCTGACTTAATCACCCTTCTGCTCGTTTTCTTCATCATTATGTATGCAATGAGTAAGGTCGATGTTCAAAAGTATGCCGTTCTGGCGCAAGTATTAAACCTGCAGTTCCAGAAAGCCGACTCTGTTTTGGACAAAGGACACGGCATTAGCGGCCAGATGACTCCGAAGCAAGGCGACTCCGACAGCAAGGACAAAGATTATACCAAGCAAAACTTGAACGATCAGAAGGAAGAAAAAGATAAAGCAAAACCTGACGAGAACGAGAAGGAAAAGCGCGAGAAAGAACTTCAAGATCTTTTAAAACAAGTACAAGCTTACATTAAAGATCAAAATCTGGAGGCGCAAGTATCCGCAAGCGATACAGAGCGCGGTGTAGCGATTACACTGAATGATTTGTTCTTATTTGATTTAGGAAAAGCAGATCTCAAAGGTGGCTCGGCCCCTATTTTGCAAAAGCTCGCTTCGCTCTTCCCGACGCTAAACAGTAAGGTTAGCATTGAAGGCCATACCGATGATTTGCCGCTCGCAACCGGCTCTCCATACAAAGATAACTGGGGACTCTCGTTCGCTCGATCCCTATCGGTGCTGCGCTATTTCAGTGATACGGCCAAGCTGGATGATAACAAATTCATCGCGACAGCCTACGCGGATACAATGCCCAAAGTTCCAAACGACAGCGATGAGAACCGCAGCAAAAACCGCCGCGTTGAAATCATTGTCCTGCGTGATGGACTGGCTCCAACCAGTGTACCGAAATAAGCAAAAGACCCTACCTCCTAATTTTAGTGAGATAGGGTCTTCCTTTTTTACATCGATTTCGTCGAATCATTTTTCAGCAAACCAGTTAATTTCCCTCGCAAATAAGAAAATAGATGCACAGGTCTATGCTCTGTGAAATACAAAGCCTCTTGGTCCGGAGCTAAAATAATGCCTAGTTGGTGATGATCGCCGTTAAAGATTGCCCGCTGCAGAAAGCGAACCTCGCCTTCCTCATTCAAGATTTCCAGTTTACAGAAAGCCGAGTTCAGCCCCATAGCTAAATGCAAATCAGACTTTGTCTTAATTTTGTAGCCATTTACTTTATGAATGATTTCACCCGTTTGGATCCCTATTTCCTGCGCAGGGCTGTTGGGAACAACGGAGAGCACCATAAGTCCTCGTGTTGAATGGACATAGAAAGGAATTTGCTTCTCTTCCGTCCATTGGTTATAGCGAATCAATCCCTCATGCAGCACTATGCTTAACAAAGCCCCTAATAGTACAATCGCCGACCAAAAATGCGCAGCAACCGCGGCAACCAGCAAAATTATGCCGTATAAGTAGAGCAGATTCGCACTTGAGCGTGCTTGCTTACGAGGCAGCTTCGAGATCGTTAATTCCGTGAATCCGATCATCGCCGGGAATGCAAGCAAGGTCCATCCTGAGGCGAGGTTCGCACCGAACAAAGTTGTCCAAGGTAAGCTTATGTCGCTACCACCCGTCAAAGGCACCAGCAAAAATAACGGCACAGGCCAGAAGCCTTGCAGCTGCTGCCCTCCGATGATTTGACCGCGTTTACCCTCGAGAAATAACGGCGTCGCCATACGCGCTCCTTGGAAATGAGCAAGCATCCCCTCGAGCAGATGAAGAACAGCTACAATGGCCAGCAAAGAAGGAATATCCGCATGCCTGACGATATCCAACATCGGCAATGTCTCTTTCAGACTAGCCATATCCGGAATCCATGACAAGATCACTTGGGCAGCTCCCAGGATGCCAACGGCGTAGGCCAAACAAAGGAATCTCACTCTGAGCAGGACTAGGATAACCGTGATAACCCATAATAAAATAACCACATCAAATTGAATGTTTACGCCTACGAACAGCAAAAGTACAGAGGCACACAGCCCCCCAATCCATCCCCAAAAGACCGTTCGCCACGTCTCATTGAGCAGAGAATGCAGGCGTGTATGAAATAACTTACGTTCCATTTGAATTTGCTTTCGATAATGCAGCACGATAAATAAAACACCTATATAGTAGAAAGGATTCGCAAACAGCTGCCCTACCGCGTGAAGCAGCCTCTCCAAGAGTTGAATCAGAACATCCATAACTATTCCGGTCTCCTCGATATAAAGAAATAGGAAGGCTGCCGAAGCACCCTTCCTACTCTATTTCGACTGCGAGGGCTCATTTTCCTGCCTTGCGCTGCGAATTTCCAATATCTCACTAACAATTATTTCCCGAGTTGCTTTTGAATTTGCGCAATTGCGGCCTTCAACTGCAAATCGTTCTTAGGCTCGCGAATTTGCTCCAATAGCAGCTTCTCGATTTTGTTCGCGGTTTCCGTATCGACTTCACCCGTCATCGGCAAGCTGTTCGTCCGTTGGAAAGCTTTCACGGCTGTCGTTGTTTTCTCATTGAAGTAACCGTCGGAACGTTCCGGGTTAAAACCAAGACCTGCGAGCATCAGCTGCAAATTTTTCACATCATCGCTCGTCATATCTTGTTTAAGCGCAGTTTTCTTGGAAAGCGGCGCCGCTTTGAAATAAGCCGGTTGTTCTACGGCGATATCCGGTTGAATACCTGTTTTGTGAATCCAATTGCCATTCGGCGTCAACCATTTGTAGACGGTCATCTTAATGTTGCTGCCATCGCCCATTTCCTTCTCAAAAGTGACTTGAACCGTCCCTTTACCGTAAGAAGTTTCACCGACAATTTTACTTCCGACCGCTTCTTGGAAAGCACCTGCCAAAATCTCCGAAGCACTGGCGCTGCCCTTATTGATCAATACCGTAACCGGATAATTCTTGCCTGTCCCTGTCGATGGCGTCGGCTCCCGCTTGCCATCCCGATTTTCCACTTGAACAATCGGTTTGCCGCTTTTCACAAAAGGATTCACGATGTCGACAACGACGTTCAAAAGACCGCCCGGGTCATTACGAACATCGATAACGAGTCCCTTCATCCCTTTGGCTTCAAGGTTTTTCAGCTCTTCAGCAAAGCGTACAGCCGTATTAGAAGAGAATTGGCGAATCTCAATTTTCCCTATTTGATCCTGCATCATTTCTCCGTAGACGGTTTCCACATCAATATTATCGCGGACGACGATTACTTGAACCGGATCACCCGCTCCTTGACGAAGAAGATCAAGCTTCGCTTGTGTTCCTTTCGGACCACGAATCTTCATGACCGCTTGGTTAAGCGTCAAACCATCCAGCTTTTCTCCGTTCACCGAGAGGATGACATCTTTGGCTTGAATACCTGCTTTCTCCGCTGGAGAGCCCTTAATTGGGGAAACAATGACGAACTTGCCTTCCTCAATTGACACCTCAGCCCCTATCCCTTGAAAAGAGGACGTAATACTTTCATCGAACTGCTTCGCTTCCTTCTGATCCATATAGACCGTGAACGGATCTTCCAGAGATTCTAACATGCCGTTGATCGCACCGTTAACGAGCTTATCATGATCCGGCTGTTTCAAATATTTGCTTTCAATCAGTTGAAAGGTTGTAGAAATTTTACTCAAATCCTTGCTCGACAGTCCTGCCGAAGATCCTGTTGAGTCGGCTGCACTACCCGCTGGCTGCTCACTCCGCCCCCATGTGAAGGATGGATCGACTACCGTCAATGTCACAATACTACTTGCAAACATAGCTAACAATACAAAAACAATGACCGTGCGCCCTTTGAATTGCAAAGCGTGATTCACCACCTTTTTCCTAAAACCCATTCGGGTTCGCTTGTTTGTAGTATATGACAAGCTCTTCCCGTTTTATAACCAAGTTGTCCTATCGCAAGAACGGTTTAGGATCGGTCGGAGTTTCGTTCAGCCTAACCTCGAAATGCAGATGGTTTCCTGTCGATTGCCCTGTTGAGCCAACTCCGGCAATCTTCTGCCCTCGTTTGACTGTATCGCCGACTTTGACATAGATACCATCGTTCATAATATGGCCATACAGTGTCCATAATCCATTGCCGTGATCGACGATAACGCAGTTCCCGTAACCGTTCATCCACGAAGCATAAATGACGGAGCCGTTCTCCGCTGCAAGAATGCTTGTCCCTTTTGGAGCGCCTAGATCGATGCCCTTATGATTCTCTGCCTTACCTGTAACGGGATTAATCCGGTTAACAAAATCCGACGTAAGCGGCGCTTGCGCTGCCAGAGGGTAACCTAACTTGCCTCCGGCATAAGTGAAAGGAGACTTCGCTTTGGTCGCAGCACGTTTCTTCGCTTGAAGATCCGCCTCTTGCTTCGCCAATTGCGTAATTAACTTATCGCTCTCTTCCGAAATATCTTCAAGCGTCTTCTCCTGCTTCGTAAGCGAAGCAATTTTGACTTCTTTCGCTTTCTCCTTAGCCTGCAGATCATCTCTTAATGCATCCGCATCTGCGTAGAGCTTTTTGACCTTTTCGAGCTGCTGCTCGGTCTCTTCCTTCTTCTTAGCAACAATCTCTTTATCTTTCTTATTTGCTTCTAGTACGACTTTATCTTGATTTACAATAGATTTCAAAGCCTCAATCCGGTTCAAGAAATCAGAAAAGCTAGTAGCGCTCAGAACCACGTCCATATAGGAAACAAAACCGTTCATATACATCAAACGCACGCGGGATTTCAGCATTTGGTCGCGACTTTCTACCCGTGCTATCGCCTCATCCAGCTGTTTCCCGTTTTCCTCCAACGTATCGGTAACTTGATCGATTTGCTCGTTCAACAGCGTAAGCTTTTTACTGGCTTCATTGACTTGTTGGACAAGCGTATTCATATCCTTGGTGGCTTGGTCTTTCTCAGAATGCACTTTATCTATCTGATTCTCGGCGTCTTTCGCCTTCTGCTGCGCTTCTGCCTTCTGTTTCTTAAGTTGAGTCAACTGCTGATCGATCTTATCCGTTGTGGATGCGGCATAACCTGCATATGGCACCGCTAGCGAAGCGGCAATCCCAAATGACATCACCAAGGGTAGAATCTTCTTCTTCAAGCACGTAGCCTCCTCATCATCAAAAACATGATGCTTTTTTTGGACTTCATCTCAAATCTCTTATTCTCTTATCTCTTAATCTTTGAATCTATGAAAACATAAATAAAAGCTTTAAAAACCGGCTTTCAGAACCGAGAAGGTTGGACGAAAATGGGTGTAGGAGGAAACGGAGTGTAGCGAGCTACATGAGTACCGGACTACCCCATTTTCGTTCAAGATTCGATGCCGAGTAAGCTACAGAGAATAACTTCGTTATCAAAGTCGGCTTTTAAAGCCACCTTATTAGACGCGGAGGAATTTGCGGACGGAGATTAGGGACCCCCAGACGCCAATGACAATGCCAATACCTAGCAACAAAGCAATCATCGTAGGAGCAATTTTTCCGAAAGGCGTCAGCTCAATCATTAATAAATTTAAGTTCAAAGAACTTAAGTTCAGCAACTTCCAATATCCGCCGAGAATGACCACAGCAGGAATGAGAGAACCCACAAATCCAAGTAAAGCTCCTTCTATAAAAAACGGCCAACGAATAAATGAATTCGTCGCTCCAACCATTTTCATAATTGAAATTTCTTTGCGACGGGCTAAAATCGTAATTTTAATCGTGTTGGCAATCAAGAACACCGCCGTAAAGGAGAGCAAAATCACAATTCCAAAGCCGACCCAACGAACAATTTGCGTTACTTTGAATAAAGCTTCAACAGTCCCTTTGCCATAATTCACTTTATAAATAGGCTTCGGATCCTTATCTGCGTTAAGTGCGCTGATCTGATCCGCTACCACGGCTACATTACGGGGATCATCCACTTCAACCGTGAATGCATCATTCAGCGGATTGTTTTCTCCTTCAAAACCATCCAGCAAAGCCTTGCCGCTTTCCCCTAACTTTTGACGCAAATAGACAAGTCCTTCTTCTTTCGAAACGAACTTGATCGTTTTAACTCCTTGTAAACCTTGAATTTGGGTCTGAAGCTCTGTGATTTGATTCTGAGGGGTGTTAACCTCCAGGTACACATTAATCTCAACTTGATCTTCAATTTGACTGGCAATGTCATTGACATTCAATGTTATCAGTACGAATATTCCTAAAATGAACAACGAGATTGCGATTGAACTGATCGACGCAAACGTCATCCATCCGTTCCTGACAACATTCCGCGTACCTTCCCGCAAGTGCCGGGAGAATGTACTAATCTTCATAGCCGTATTCCCCCCGTAACTGGTCACGAGCAATAAGGCCATTCTCGATTGCAATGACTCTTTTACGCATCGTATTTACGATTTCCTTGTTATGCGTAGCCATGACGATTGTCGTACCACGGAAGTTAATTTCCTCCATAAGCTTCATAATCCCCCACGATGTCTCAGGGTCGAGATTTCCTGTCGGTTCATCGGCAATAATGACGGAAGGATTGTTGATTATTGCCCGGGCAATGGCGACACGCTGCTGCTCACCGCCGGATAGTTGTGAGGGAAGCGAATTGGCTTTATCCTTCAACCTCACCAGTTCAAGCACTTCCATCGTACGTTTCTTGATTTGTTTCTTCGGTGCTTCAATCACTTCCATAGCAAAAGCTACATTGTCGAAAATAGACAACTTCGGCAGCAATCGATAATCTTGGAAAATAACTCCGATATTTCGACGCAAAAAAGGTATTTTACGCTGTTTCAGCTTTTCTAAATTGAATCCATTCACGAAAATCTGGCCCTTGGTCGGTCTTTCTTCTCTATACATCAATTTCATAAATGTCGATTTACCAGCCCCGGAAGGTCCGACAACATAGACAAACTCGTTGCGGTCTACTTTTACATTAATCCCTCTCAATGCATGAGTACCGTTGGAGTACGTTTTCCATACGTCCTGCATTTCGATCACAATATCACATCCTAATATAGGGGTCCTTAAGCGAAGCCTAAAGTCTCTCTGCTGTACAGACAGCTTTAAGGAGTTCGACACAAAGTCGGAAATTCCTTCTAAAATCGTTCAAAATTCCTGTTGTTTACTGTCACTATATCATGATTTGTACACATTTAAGGGTCACAAGGTTTTAGTAATAAATTGATCGGAAAGAAGATACATATGGTAGTACAGGCCTTTCACTCATTCGTATGTAAAGGAGCCGCTGTACATGCCACCCCTCATCAGAAAAGCAACCTTCTATGCGACGATCACCATAGGACTGCTAAGCTCTATAAGTATCGGTCTATACCTGTATGGTTCTCAGAGCACACTGCCTCCGAAATTTACGGTTGCCGGCTGGCGCGTCGGCGGCATGCCTTATGATACGTTCCAGCAGCAATACGAGGAGAGGCTTAAGCTGCTAAACGCTTTTCCTGTCCAATTGCAAACCTCCTATACGGACATCGCCAATCGACAATTGACCCTTGGACAGCTAGGCGTCGAATATCATGATGAGGCCCTCACGCAATCTATCGCCCAATTGTTCAAAGCTTCACCCTTGCAACGGATAAAAGCCCGCTGGGAGCTTCGTCATGCCGATATTCCGATTGAGGTCACCGTGAACGAAGATCAGCTAAACGCAGCGTTGAAAGAGGCATGGAAAGACCTTTATAGCCAGCAGCCTGCGCCGGCGAAGCGGATCGTGACCGCTCAGGACTCGCTAACTTATGAACCGGAACACAGAGTACTACGCATTGACACCGTACATTTGGGGGAACACCTGCAAGAAGTCGCTCCCTCCATTTCGTATATTCACAACGCCGCACCCGTTCGATTGACGCTGCCCTTGTACGAGCAGAGTCCTGCCGTAACCGTAGAAACATTGAAGCAGCAGGGCATCGACCGCAAAATATCCGAGTTTACGACCACATTTCCCGCTTCCGGTGAAGGACGAATTCACAATATTCGTTCTACCGCCGCGTCCATTCAAGATTATCTCATGGCACCAGGAGAGACGTTCGACTATAGCAAAATCATTGCACAGACAGAAACCACGTTCGGCTATAAGGAAGCGCCGGTTATCCTTAACGGCAAGCTGGTTCCCGGCATCGGCGGCGGCATATGCCAAGTATCGACAACACTGTACAATGCTGTTTTGCGCAGCGGACTCGCTATTGTTGAGCGCCGTAACCACTCCCTGCCTGTCAGCTACGTCACGCTTGGACAAGATGCGACTTTTGCCAACGGCTACATCAATTTCAAGTTTCGCAACAATACCGATGCCTATCTATTGATTCGCACTGTCACAACGGATCGGGACGTCACCGTCAAGCTGTTCGGACACATGTCTCCTTCGATCACATATGACATAGAATCAAACGTCACAGAGACGATTCAACCTCCCGTTAAATACTTGCATAATACAACGCTAGCCCCAGGAGCCACTCGGCCCATCAGTACAGGTAAAGCAGGTTACAAAGTTGAAACCTATCGGATTAAAAGGGAAAACGGCGTTTTCGTCAGCAAAGAGCTCATCTCGAAGGATCAGTACTCTCCGGTGCCGACCTTGGTCGCCTCTAACCGGGGCGATATCAAGCCTGAACTAGGGGGCGCACCGGAGCCACAACCCATTTTGGAAGACGGCGTCAAAGGACCTTCCTTCCGGTAATCTTTGTGACTATTTTGAACCATAAAAAGGGTCAAACATCTAAAGGTCATGTGACTGTAGTTACTAGGTCACTATGACTTTTTTTTATTATGATAAGAGTACGCAATATGAGATAAGGAGGATGAACGATGAGCAAGATTGATTATTTCAAAGAACTCAACTATCGACTGCGCGGACTTCCAGAGAAGGAGCGCCAAAATATATTGTCTGTCTACGAGGAATTGTTCCAAAAAGCCATTGAGAACGGCAAACACGAGGATGAGGTAGCACAATCGCTAGGTTATCCGCGAATCCCTAACTGGGACGCACAGAAAGATGCCTCAACGGTCAGCCATCCGGAGTCTGCAAAAAGTGCAAAACAGGAGTCAATTCCTCAAGCTCCTATAGCACCTAAAGCACCTCAAACGCCTCCAACGCCTAAAGCACATCAAGCTCCTCAAGCACCAACAGCTCCTCCGCTTGAGAAAATATATACGAAACCCGAGTCAGCGGCACCAAAGCAGGCACCAGAAGCCGGGGGCTATACACCTCCGTCCTATACGCCGCCGCCTTATGAGAATCCTTATTACGCTCAGCAACCTCCTTACCCCTACCCGGCTAAGCAGGAAACAGGGCTGAAGGCGATTATCGTCAGCATTGCGCTCGGCTTTTTCAACCTCCTGTTCGTTGTTGGCCCATGGTTCGGTATCTTGGCAGCGTTAATCGCGTTATTCGCTTCGGGCTTTGCACTCATCGTCGCTCCGATCGCCGGTATGCTTGGCAGCTTTATGGAGCACGTCGGCAGCGATCTGCAGTTCATTGGATTTACCATGTTGGCATGCTTCGGGTTAGGCGTCATTCTCACTACGCTCAGCACCTGGCTGCTCCAACTTTTTTTCAAAATCACCCGGGCGTACATCCAGTTCAATGCCAAATTAATTAAGGGGGCTTAAGCCGTGAAAAGCAGATATAAATTTTTCTTAATAACGGGCTTTACCTGCCTGGCAGTTGGACTCATCGGTGCGGCTGTTTCCTTCAAAACCTTAGATTTGAATGCAGGCGTCTCCAACATTAATATCGAGAAAAAGATTGCAGCGGCAAATATCGACACCCTCATCCTTCAAAATGATAACTCGAACATCACTTTCGTCCCTACAAACAGCGATGAAATTAAAGTTCACCTGGTCGGTACGGTGCGGGAAGCTAACGCGAATGAATGCACGATTGACGCAGCCACAGAAGGAAGCAATGTATGGCGGGTTGATGTTTGCAAGAAAGAAAAAGATCGCATCAATTTTGGTTTTGACATCACCGAACTCAAAAATTTGATTGCCGGCCGCGGCTTTGGGCTCAAAACCGAAGTCTCCCTACCGGATAAAATGTACAAAGCCATCACCGTTTCTTCCGATACGGGGAGTATCAAATTCAATGATCTCAAATCGGAGAAGCTGACGGCCAATACGGATACCGGCAGCATTTCACTCGACCGTTACGAAGGCAAACAGCTTAACCTCCAAGCTGATACAGGGCATATCAACATCCAGCAAGCCCAAGGAGATATAAAGATAAAAACCGATACGGGCGGCATTACAGCAAAATTAAGCGATATCGGCGACTCCGTTTCCTTAGAATCCGACACCGGCAGTGTCCGCCTTACACTTGAGCCAACGCCTAAAAATGTGAGCTTCGATCTAAGCGCCGATACAGGCAGCGCCAATTTGGAAGTGCCTGGTCTTACTGTAGATCGGGAAGACCATCACTCTGCCAAAGGTACTCTCGGAGATGGCAGCAAAAAAGTGAAAGTTCGCGTCGACACCGGATATATCTCGGTTACGGGTAGATAAGCAGCAAAAAGCCTTCAATTTCATCCATTCGGATGACGTTGAAGGCTTTTTATATCATTAAACTTATTTGCTCTTCTCCAAATATGTTTGCAACCACTCATTGGATTGCGCCAACACTTGCTCGGCGCGGGCAATAGCTTCCGACACTTGATTGCTTGCCGTTCCGCCGTATACATTACGTGCATTCACAACTTGTTCCGGCTGCAGCACGGCATAAATATCGGACTCAAACAGCGTAGAGAACGTTTTGAACTCCTCGATGCTCATATCGAGTAAGTACTTTTTGTTCTGGATGCAATACAGCACCGTTTTGCCGATAACTTCGTGAGCTTGACGGAATGGCAGTCCCTTGTTTACAAGGTAATCGGCGATGTCCGTAGCGTTCGAGAAGTCCTGGTTCACGGCTTGTCTCATGCGATCCGTGTTCACTTTCATGGTAGCGACCATTGGAGCGAACAGTTGAAGCGCGCCTTGCAGCGTGCGAACCGTATCGAACATGCCTTCTTTATCTTCCTGCATGTCCTTGTTATACGCCAGCGGCAGCGACTTCAGCACGGTCATCAGACCGAACAAGTTGCCGTAGACGCGGCCTGTTTTACCGCGGACGAGCTCCGCCACGTCCGGGTTTTTCTTCTGCGGCATGATCGAGCTGCCGGTGCAGAAAGCATCATCGAGTTCAACGAACGCGAACTCGGTGGAAGACCAGAGCACCATTTCCTCGCTGAAGCGAGAAAGGTGCATCATGATCATGGACGCGTTAGAGAGGAACTCCAGGATGAAATCGCGGTCGCTGACCGCATCCAGGGAGTTCTCGTACACGCGTCCGAACCCGAGCTGCTCCGCCACGAAATGGCGGTCGATCGGGAACGTCGTGCCGGCTAGCGCACCAGCGCCCAGCGGCAGGATGTCTACGCGCTTGTAGCTGTCCTGCAAGCGCTCAAGGTCACGCTGGAACATGCTGACATAAGCCATCATGTGATGCGCGAACAAAATCGGCTGCGCACGCTGAAGATGCGTATATCCCGGGATAATCGTATCGATGTTTTTCTTCGCTTGTTCAAGAAGAGCTTCCTGCAGCTTGATGAGGTGGCCAACGAACTCGACTACCCGCTTGCGCAGGTACAGATGCATATCCGTCGCTACCTGATCGTTACGGCTGCGGCCCGTATGCAGCTTGCCGCCAACAGGACCGATCAAATCGATCAGCGTTTTTTCGATATTCATGTGAATATCTTCGTTCTGAATCGTGTACTCCAGCTCGCCGCGGCGAATCATGCCTTGGACCGCATAGAGGCCGTCCTTGATTTTCTCGACATCTTCCGCAGGAAGAATGCCACATTTGCCAAGCATCGTCACGTGCGCCAAGCTGCCTTGAATATCTTCCTCGGCCAGCTCTTTATCAAACATAATTGATGCTGTATATTCTTCAACCAATTGGTCGGTTTGCTTCGTAAATCGTCCACCCCATAGTTTTGACACGTGCACCCACTCCTCTCTATTTGACAGCCCAAAGGCTTTCCACGAGGGAAAGCCCGGTTTCACAGCCTATGTTAACTTACTTCTTAGCGTTTTGCTCAACACCCGAAGATACTTTCAAACGAAGAGCATTCAAGTGAATGAAGCCTGTCGCATCGCCTTGATCGTAAGCTTTCGTCGGATCAGCTTCCATTGTGGCAATATCCGGATTGTACAAGGATACCGGACTTTTCACGCCAGCTCCGATAACGTTGCCTTTGTACAATTTCAAGCGAACTGTACCGGATACGTTCTTTTGGCTTTCTGTAACAAGCGCTTGAATGGCCAAACGCTCTGGAGCGAACCAGAAGCCGTTGTAAACAAGGCTTGCATATTTGGAGATCAGGGAGTCACGAAGGTGCATCACATCGCGGTCCATCGTCAAGGACTCCATTTTGCGGTGAGCGGTGAACAGGATCGTACCGCCTGGAGTTTCATATACGCCGCGGCTCTTCATGCCGACGAAGCGGTTCTCGACCATATCGACACGGCCGATACCGTGCTTGCCGCCGACTTCGTTCAGCGTTTCCATCACTTGAAGCGGCGTCAATTTCGCACCGTTAACGGCTACGCAGTCGCCTTTTTCAAACTCAAGTTCAATGTATTCGGCTTGGTCTGGCGCATCCTCAGGGTCAACGCTCAGCACGAACATATCTTTGTTGGATGTAGCGGATGGATCAAACCAAGGATCCTCCAGCATACCGCTCTCGAAGGAAATGTGAAGCAAGTTGCGGTCTGTCGAATACGGCTTCGCAGCGGATGCCGTTACCGGAATGCCATGTTTCTCGGCATACGCGATCATCTCAGCGCGGCCCGGGAACTGCTCGCGGAATTCTTCCAAACGCCAAGGCGCGATCACCGAAATCTCAGGAGCAAGCGCTGCAGCTGTTAGTTCGAAACGCACTTGGTCGTTTCCTTTGCCGGTTGCGCCGTGTGCAATCGCTGTTGCACCTTCTGCGCGTGCGATTTCAACCATGCGCTTCGCGATCAAAGGACGCGCAATGCTCGTGCCCAGCAGGTATTGGCCTTCATAAAGCGCAGCCGCTTGGAACATCGGGTTGATGAAATCCTTCGCGAACTCGTCGCGCAGATCGTCGATGTAGATTTTGGAGGCGCCGGTTGCGAGCGCTTTTTCTTCCAGACCGTCAAGCTCATCTTTCTGCCCGATATCTGCCGTGAACGCGATGATTTCAGCGTCGTAAGTCTCTTTAAGCCATTTCAAAATTACCGAAGTATCCAACCCGCCGGAATAGGCGAGCACGATTTTTTCCTTAGCCATGTCTACAAATCTCTCCGTTTCTTCTATCTATTTATTATATCATGGTCGCGGCCATAATAGCCTTTTGCGCATGAAGACGATTCTCTGCTTGGTCGAAAATAATGGAATGTGCGCCGTCAATGACGCCTTCGCTCACTTCTTCCCCGCGGTGTGCAGGCAGGCAGTGCATAAACAAGTAATCCGATTTGGCGTACTTCACCAGATCTTCGTTGATTTGGTAGTTTTTAAAAGCAATCTCCCGCTCCTGCTGCTCAGCCTCGAAGCCCATGCTTGCCCATACATCCGTGTAGACGATGTCCGCATTCTCAATCGCTTCGCGAGGGTCGCGTGTGAGAAGTACGCTGCCGCCGTAATGCGCAGCATTTTCCTTGGAATTCTGAATCACTTCCTGGTCAGGATCATAACCCTCAGGAGAAGCAATCGCGAAGTCCATCCCCAATTTGCTTGCCCCCACCATTAAGGAATGCACCATGTTGTTGCCGTCCCCGATGTAAGCTACTTTAATGCCTTTGAGACGGCCCTTTTTCTCAAGAACAGTCTGATAATCCGCCATAACTTGGCAAGGATGCGCATAATCCGTCAGGCCGTTAATAACGGGAACCGTCGCACCGCGCGCAAGATCGATCACCTTACGGTGTTCATACGTACGAATCATAATGCCATCGAGGTAACGGGACAGCGTTTGTGCCGTATCCCAAACCGTTTCACCGCGTCCAAGCTGCAGATCATTTTTGCTCAAAAATAAAGCCTGACCTCCCAGTTGGTACATCCCCACTTCAAAGGAAACACGCGTACGCGTCGAGGATTTCTCGAAGATCATCCCGAGTGTCTTGCCGGCAAGCACAGCATGAGGCTCTCTAGCCTTTTGCTTACGCTTGAGCTCGATCCCGTAGTGAATTAAGTATTCGATTTCTTCCGGTGTATAGTCAGCCAAAGCAAGGAAATCTTTGCCCTTCAATTGGGCAGCCATTTCTTCTTGTAAGGTAATATTCATTTCATTCAACCTCTCTCCTGTTACTTCCCTAGATGCTGCTGATCGTAGATGCCTTCTCTGCAAGGACCGCGCACAGCACATCCAGCCCTTGATCCAAATCTTCTTGCGGTATATTTAAGGCCGGCACTAAACGAATAACGTTAGGCCCAGCTGGAATAACGAGCACGCCTTTTTTATGAATTTCATTAATGATTTCACCTGCAGGTTGCGTGCACTCAATCCCGATCAAAAGCCCGATACCGCGAATTTTCGCGATTAGCGGATTGCCGGCAAGCTTGCTCTCCAGCTTCTTGATCGTGTACTCACCTAGCTCTGCTGCGCGTTCCGGCAGCTTCTGTGCAAGGATTGTATCCACAGCCGCAAAACCCGCAGCCGTCGCAATCGGCGTTCCACCAAATGTCGAACCATGACTGCCAGCGCTAAAACCTTCAGCAAGGAAAGCTTTCCCCAGCATAGCCCCAATCGGGAATCCGCCGCCCAGTCCTTTGGCCAATGTGAAAATGTCAGGCTCCACACCATAGTGTTCATAGGCAAAAAGCTTGCCTGTACGTCCTACGCCCGTTTGGATTTCATCCGCTATCAAAAGCAGGCCTTCCTGTTTGCACAGCTCCGCCAATTGTTTCACGAATTCCGGATCAGCCGGCAATACGCCGCCTTCCCCTTGTACCATTTCCAACATGATCGCACATGTTTTGTCATTCACAAGACTGCGCACAGCCTCGATATCGTTATAAGGCGCATACACGAAGCCTTCAGGAAGCGGAAGGAAGCCTTCCTTCACTTTGTCTTGACCTGTAGCGGTCAATGTTGCCAATGTCCGTCCGTGGAACGACATGTTGAACGTAATAATCTCGTACCGACCGTTGTTCAGCACCTTTTGGTTGTAGCGACGCGCCAGCTTAATTGCGGCCTCATTCGCCTCTGCTCCTGTGGAACAGAAAAATACAGCATCCGCACAACTGTTAGCCGTAAGCAAGGAAGCTAGTTTTTCCTGGTTCGGAATATGGAAAAGGTTGCTGACATGCCATAGCTGATCAAGCTGCTGAACAAGCTGCTCCTTCACTTCTTTAGGCGCATGCCCGAGGTTCGCTACCGCAATTCCGCTCATCAAATCGATGTACTCCTTACCTGTATCGTCCCATAGTCGGCTGCCCTCCCCCTTCACCAGCGTAATTGGATATCTGGCGTACGTTGGAAAGAGCGAGCTTTTACCCGTTTCACTCATGTACATTCCCTCCTTATAGTGTTATCGTACAATTCTTGTACCAATTCCCGTGCCCTTCAGCACTTTGCTAAGCACATTCGGCTCCGCTCCATTCACAATCACAACTTCCTGCACCTTGCCTTGAATGCAAGCGATCGCTGCGCGAACTTTCGGAATCATACCGCCGTAAATGTCTCCACTTGCAATCATTTCTTCGATCTCAGCAACACTCACAACCGGCAGCACCTGCTTCTCGCCGTCTACGGTCTTCATGATGCCAGGTACGTCTGTCACGACAACCATTTGTTCCACGCCAAGGTGGGAGGCCACCGCGCCAGCTGCCGTATCCGCATTAATATTGTAACGCTGTCCGCCATCTTCACCAAGCCCAACCGGCGCAATAACCGGAATGTAGCCCATGTTCACGATGCCTTGGATCAGCTCCGCGTTCACCTTCGTCACATCGCCGACTAAACCGACCTCGTGGCTGTTCGCCACCGGCTTAGCTTCAATTAAATGTCCATCCACACCGGACAAACCTAACGCTGCTGCACCTGTCAATTGAATGCGGCGTACGATCTCTTTGTTGATCTGGCCGGAAAGCACCATCTCTACAACGTCGAGCACCGCTTCGTTCGTCACTCGCAAGCCGTTCACGAAACCGGACTCGATGCCCAGCTTCCCGAGCGTTTCCGAAATGGCAGGGCCGCCGCCGTGAACGATAACCGTTACGATGCCTTCCTCCTGAAGCTGACGCATATCTTCAAAAAAGCTGGCAGGCAGCGCCGCAAGCGTGCTGCCTCCGCATTTCATCACAAAGCAATTGTTCTTCACTGCGTTCGGTCCCCTTCTTATGTGCGGTATGCCGCGTTAATGCGCACGTAATCATATGTCAAATCGCAGCCCCAGCCCGTTGCCTTGCCAGTGCCCATATGTAAATTCACATGAATTTGAATGGTATCTGTTTTCAAATAAGCAAGCGCCGCTTCCTCATCGAACTTCACCGGACGCGATTGCTCGAGCACTGCGATATCGCCTAAGCGAATATCGACGGTGTTCACATTCACCGGTTGTCCCGAGTAACCGACAGCTGCAATGATTCGGCCCCAGTTCGCGTCAGCGCCGTACACAGCGGACTTCACAAGGCTCGATCCGATGATCGATTTCACGATCTTGCGAGCTGCTTCGTCGCTCTCCGCGCCGATAACCGTCGTCTCAATCAGCTTCGTTGCGCCCTCGCCGTCGCGTGCAATCGCTTTGGCCAAATACTCGCCAACGTATTGGAAACCTGCTGCGAATGCTTCCCAATCCGGATGCTCCGGAGTCAGTGTCTCGCCGCCAGCCAAACCGCTAGCCATCACCACGACCATGTCGTTGGTGGAGGTATCGCCGTCAACAGTAATCATGTTGAAGGTGTTATCTGTAATCCTGCTAAGCAGCTGCTGCAGGTATTCGCTTTCGATCGGTGCGTCGGTTGTCATGAAACCGAGCATCGTCGCCATGTTCGGGTGAATCATCCCCGAACCTTTGGCTGCACCGGCAATGTGAACCTCTTTGCCGCCCACAACAAGACGGACACACGTCATCTTCTGCACAAGATCCGTTGTCAGGATCGCCTGGCAGAAGTCTTCGCCTCCGTCTAGCTTAATGCGCTGCGGCAGCTGCTCGATGCCTGCCAGCACTTTGCCCATCGGCAGAAGCTCGCCGATTACGCCTGTGCTCGTCACGCCGACTTGATGCTCAGCTACGCCTAGCGCCTTCGCGCTGGCTGCACGCATCGCGTACGCGTCGTCTTCGCCTTGCTGGCCGGTGCACGCGTTGGCGTTGCCGCTGTTCACGATCATGGCCTGCAGCTTGCCGCCTTGGGCAATGCTTTCTTGCGTCACGCGCAGCGGTGCCGCTTGAAACGCGTTCAGCGTGTACACGCCTGCCGCTGCCGCCGGCACATCACATACGATCGCGCCTAGATCAAAGCGCTCCGTTTTCTTTAATCCACAGTGCAGGCCGCCTGCACGAAAGCCTTTCGGTGTCGTTACTGTGCCCTCAGGCACCACCGTGAAACTAACTGTATCCAACATCCTCGTCTCCTCACATGTTCCGCTTCTTATGGATATACCGGTGCGAAAAGCAATCCGGTCGTTTCTTCCCAACCGTACATCAAGTTCAAGTTTTGAATGGCCTGCCCGGCAGCGCCTTTCACGACATTATCAATAACGGAAACAATCGTCACGCGACCCGTCCGCTCATCCACGGAAAAACCAATATCACAATAATTAGAACCATACACTTCCTTCGTGGAAGGGAACTTGCCTTCTTGACGAATCCGTACAAACTTGCGACCCTCATAGAATTGACGATAGAGTTCAATAAAATCTGCAGCCGTATGCTCACCATTGACGGTAGCGTACATCGTGGACATAATTCCACGCGTCATTGGCACAAGATGTGTTGTAAATGTCGTCACAACCGGCTTACCCGCTACACGGCTGAGCGCTTGCTCAATTTCCGGAATATGCTGATGTTTATTCACTTTATACACATTCAAATTCTCATTGACTTCCGCGTAGTGTACGCCCAGATTAACGCCGCGCCCTGCGCCGGATACGCCCGATTTGGCATCAATGATGATCGTGGACGGATCAATCCAGCCTGCTTTCACAGCAGGGATTAGCCCCAGCAGCGTTGCTGTCGGGTAACAGCCAGGATTTGCGATCAAATTGCTGCCTTTGACTTCGTCCCCGAATACCTCGGACAAAGCATAGATCGACTTCGCCAACATGTCCTCGGAAGCCGGCTTCTTTTTGTACCATTTTTCATAATCACTGCTTGATTTCAATCTCAAATCCCCAGAAATGTCAATAACCTTCAGCCCGGCAGCCAAAAGTTTGGGTGAAAGCTCTGCACTTACGCCCGCTGGTGTTGCCAGGAACACGACATCGGATTTGCTAGCAATAAGATCAACATCGAGTTGATCCAAGATATCAACAACCACTTCCTGCAAATGCGGAAAATGATCAGCAAGCGGAGCTCCCGCATTCGAGGTCGAGATGACCGAAGTGATTTTCACAAGAGGATGCGCCTGCAAAAGACGAATTACTTCCGCGCCACCGTACCCTGTAGCCCCAATAATAGCCGCTCTAACGATTTGACTCATATGAATTCCCCCGTTACTCCGAAAATATATGTATGATTATACAGTCATATACATAATAATTCAATGAATTTTTTTCACCAGTTTTCTCCGTTTTCATCCTTTTGGATCCGATATGAATCAAGGGTTTCCCCGCTTTTTCAACAAAAATCTTGCATGGAGTTTCACGCAGTCGTTTGGACGAAAAAAATTCATAATATGCATAGATGTTTTGTTCAATCATGAACAGTTATATTATCCCAAATAAATTGATGGACAAGCAACATTTTTTTATGGCCGTCTGTGACTCTTTTCGGGAGATTGTTGAAGCTGTGTCAGGATATTCTCGGTCATTGCATCAGTCATTAGGGATCATTCTATGTTGTACTTTATACATCATTATCGCTACATTTGAGGCCTAGTCTTCCCCCTCACTGTACTTTGTGCAACTATTTTAGCTAAAAGGGGCTGATTACAGTGCTTTTTAACCGAAATGATTGCACTTTATACAAGATAGGACCGGGCTTTATGCAGATGTCGCTGCCATGTTGCAAAAAATACAATCAAGTTACCTTTTCGATATCATGCGCCGTAGTCCATTCACACAAAAAAGACGTGCACTAAGCACGTCTTCATGTAATATGGCCAGCCGCAAGGCTTCTAAGCATGCCGCTTAAAGCCCTCACCCAACACCTCATTCGTTTCGCTCAAAATGACAAACGCCTGCGGGTCCACCGACTGGACCAGCGTTTTCAATCGACTTACCTCGTTCTGCTTCACGACGACCATCATCACATTGCGCGACTCCCCGGTAAAACCGCCGGATCCGTTAAGCTCGGTCAGCCCGCGATCCAAATCAAACAAAATGGCTTTGCGAATCGCATCCGAATGGTCCGAAATAATGAAAGCTACTTTTGCGTAGTTGAAGCCGACCTGCACGATATCAATCGTTTTGGTCGTCACGAATAAGCCGATCATTCCGTACAGCGCATTCTCCGGCGTGAACACTAGCGCTGACGAGATGATCACCAGGCCGTCAAATACCGCAACAGAGAAGCCTAAGCTTAATCCTGTGTACTTATGTAAAATTTGCGCGGCCAGCCCAAGTCCGCCTGTCGATCCACGTCCGCGAAAAACAATTCCTAGTCCAAGCCCGACACCAATTCCGCCATAAACGGCAGCGAGCAAAGGATTGTGCGTCGGCACGCCTATATGGCTGGTGACCAGGACGCATAGCGGAAATATGACCGAACCAACTGCCGCCTTCACACCGAAGTGTCCCCCCAACAGCCATAAGGCTAAAAGGAAAATGGGAATGTTCAGCGCCCATTGGGTGATAGCTGGATTCAAACCTGAAAGGTGTTGAATGATGGTCGAAATGCCCGAAACCCCGCCGGTCGCAATTTGGTTCGGGTTCAAAAAGCAGTTAAAGCTTGCTGCCATGACCAACGAGCCTATAACTAGCAAGGAATATTCAAATACGGTATGTGCAGGACTTCCTATCCGTATCAGTGGTTCTCTTCTGGCCACGATAGGCCTCCTCTCACAAAAAATCCTACACCTGTTAGGTGTAGGATGATCGTCAATTGCTTTTGTTATGCGTTTCCTCTGTCGTAAGGACACTACTCCGCGTTGTCCGGCTTGCGAATCTGATGACGCAGGTAGGCATCAATAAAGGAATCCAGATCCCCGTCCATGACCGCACCGATATTCCCGGTCTCCGCCGAAGTCCTGTGATCCTTCACCATGCTGTACGGATGAAAAACGTACGAACGAATTTGGCTGCCCCAACCAATGTCGGACTGCTCGCCGCGAATTTCAGCCAAATGCTTCATTTGCGCTTCGATTTTCTTCTCATACAGCTTGGAACGCAGCATTTTCATTGCTTTCTCGCGGTTCTTGATCTGTGAACGCTCCTGCTGACAACTCACCACGACCCCTGTCGGTATATGCGTAATCCGCACGGCCGAATCCGTGGTGTTGATGTGCTGACCGCCGGCGCCACTTGCCCGATAGGTATCGATTTTGAGATCCTCCGTGCGGATCTCAACCTCCGTATCGTCCTCGATCTCCGGCATGATGTCGCACGACACGAAGGACGTGTGGCGTCTGCCTGAGGCATCAAACGGCGAAATCCGCACGAGCCGGTGCACGCCCTTCTCCGCCTTCAAGTAGCCGTAGGCGTTGAAGCCCGTGATCTGCAGCGTGACACTCTTCACGCCGGCTTCGTCGCCGGGCAAATAGTCGAGTACCTCGACTTTGTAGCCCCGCTTCTCCGCCCAGCGGCGATACATGCGCAGCAGCATCTCCGCCCAGTCCTGCGACTCCGTGCCGCCGGCCCCCGGATGCAGCTCTAGAATCGCATTCAGCCGATCATACGGCTGATTCAGTAACAGGCCAAGCTCGAAGCTTTCGAGCTTGGTCTTCAAGGCCGCGATGCCTTTCTCAATATCAGCCACCAGGCCTGCATCGCTTTCCTCTTCCTCGAGCTCGACCATGACCTGCAGGTCGTCAAACTCGTTCGTGAAGCCCTGAAACTGATCCACAACGCTTTTGATCGCGTTGAGCTCGGAGATGGTCTTCTGGGCGCGTTCGTTATCGTCCCAGAAGTCCGGGGCCCCCATTTTTTCCTCAAAATCGCCGATCGCTTCCAACTTATGATCTAAGTCAAAGAGACCCCCGTAATTCGGTTAGTCGCCTTGCTGTTTCTCTTAAATCCTGTTTCACTTCTGGTTCCAGCATGTCTTACACCTCTTTATTCTCTTGTGCCTTTGTTAACCGGATCGCGTCAGCTTCGCTTAGCTGCCTTGTCCGTGGCACTGTTTGAACTTTTTACCGCTGCCGCATGGACATGGGTCGTTACGTCCGATACGTTGCTCCTCATCGCGTACAACCGGTTTCTTGCCGCCAGCTTCGTTCTTCGTATCCACCGCCTGCCCTTCGGCTACGGCTTGACGCTCCAGGTTGCTTTGAACATGAGCTTTCATGATATACATCGCAACTTCTTCGCGAATGTTATCAATCATCTCCTGGAACATCTCGAAACCTTCGAACTGGTACTCACGAAGCGGATCCGTACCGCCGTATGCGCGTAAGTGGATACCTTGACGCAATTGATCCATCGCATCAATATGATCCATCCATTTGCTGTCTACTGCACGAAGCGCAACAACCTTCTCGAATTCACGCATGAATTCCGGTCCGATCTCTTCTTCACGCTCGTCATAACGTTTGCTGACAAGATCTTTGATCAAATCAATGATCTCTTCTTGCTCTTTGCCCCAAATATCTTGATCGCTAATATGCGCATCTTCCTGTAGGAAGTTGTTGTTCACGAAATTCGCGACCTCTGTAAGCTCCCACTCCTCCGGAATTTGCTCCTCCGGACAGTGCGCTTTCACAACGCGCTCAATCACTGCGTTAATCATACCCTCGATGACTTCGCGGATATTTTCGGATTCCAGCAGTTCGCGGCGCTGTTTATAAATAATTTCACGTTGTTGGTTCATCACATCGTCATACTGAAGGACCACTTTACGAACGTCGAAGTTATTTCCTTCCACGCGTTTTTGTGCGGATTCAACGGCACGCGAGATCAACTTGCTCTCAATCGGCTGGTCTTCTTCCATTCCGAGACGGTCCATCATCGCCATGATGTTTTCTGCTCCGAAACGTTTCATCAATTCATCCTCTAGAGAGAGGTAGAATTGCGACGAACCAGGGTCGCCTTGACGGCCTGCACGACCGCGCAACTGATTATCGATTCGTCTGCTTTCATGACGTTCTGTACCTATAATATGCAGTCCACCGATATCATGTACGCCTTCGCCAAGCATAATGTCCGTACCGCGGCCCGCCATATTCGTAGCAATCGTCACCGATCCCGGTTGACCTGCACGTGATACGATTTCAGCTTCTTCCGCATGGTATTTGGCGTTGAGGACTTTGTGCTGTACGCCTTTCTTTTTGAGCATCTCGGAAAGTCTTTCGGAGTTCTCGATCGAAACCGTACCAACAAGAACCGGTTGATTCAGCTTGTGTTTCTCCACAATTTGCTCAACAACCGCTCTGAACTTACCATTTTCCGACTTGTACACGACATCCGGCATATCTTTACGAATCATCGGACGGTTCGTTGGAACAATGATAACTTCAAGCCCATAAATTTTCTTGAGCTCTTCTTCTTCCGTTTTCGCCGTACCGGTCATACCCGCAAGCTTGCGGTACATCCGGAAATAGTTCTGGAACGTAATCGTCGCCAGCGTCATGCTCTCATTCTGAACTTGCAGCTGCTCTTTGGCCTCAATGGCTTGGTGGAGCCCATCACTATAACGACGGCCTGTCATAATACGGCCTGTAAACTCATCAACAATCATAACCTCGTCGTCTTGCACGACGTAGTCCACATCACGTCTCATGATGAAACGCGCTTTAAGGGCTTGAGTCACATGGTGGTTAATGTTCACATTCTGATGATCAAATAAGTTCTCAATGCCGAATGCGCGCTCTGCTTTCGCAACCCCTTCTTCCGTAAGAGCTACGGAACGCACTTTAATATCAATCGTGTAATCCTCTTCTATTTTCAAATTGGACACAAAACGGTCCGCCGAATAATACAAATCCGTTGATTTGGCAGCTTGTCCCGAAATAATAAGAGGCGTTCTAGCTTCATCGACCAGAATGGAGTCAACTTCATCGATAACCGCGTAATAAAGCGGACGCTGTACCATCTGCTCTTTGTAGAGCACCATGTTATCTCTCAGGTAGTCGAACCCGTATTCATTGTTCGTTCCATACGTAATATCGCAGGCATAAGCTGCTTGCTTTTCCTCATGGGAAAGTTCATGCAGATTGACCCCGACCGTCAGACCAAGGAATTCATAAATCTGGCCCATTTCGCCGCTATCACGTTGTGCCAAATAGTCATTGACCGTTACCACGTGAACGCCTTTACCCAGCAAGGCATTCAAATAAACAGGAAGTGTTCCAACTAACGTTTTCCCTTCCCCAGTTCTCATCTCGGCGATACGGCCTTCGTGCAGCACCATACCCCCAATAAGTTGAACGTCGTAATGACGTTTACCCAATACACGTTTGGCCGCCTCTCTGACTACGGCAAAAGCTTCAGGAAGCAAATCATCCAATTCCTCGCCCTTTTCCAAGCGATTACGGAACTCCACAGTCTTGCCTCTTAACTCTTCATCAGATAATGGCTCAATGCCTGCTTCAAGCTCGTTGATATACTCAACGGCTTTCAACATCCGTTTAACTTCCCGTTCATTGGAATCACCAAAAATCTTCTTCACTAGTCCTAGCATCGGTGAACCCCTTTCTATTGCATTCGTATCCTTAAATTGTACCACCTTTGACTGCCCTGCCGCAACAAACCCTCGGCCTACATTCATATAAACTGCTTATGGCCTTCAAAAGTTTCACGTTTTAGCTTATTTCTATAGTATTGAAACGTTATCGAAAATGCATGCATGCAAAATAAACGTATCTACAATGCTCTATCAATAGAAAAGAGCTCAATTCGACCGAATCGAATCAAGCTCTTGGTAAGTATTTATTTTATTTGTAAATAGCCGGTTCAATCAATCCGTACTTGCCATCATTACGCTTATAAACTACGTTGACAGAATCTGTGTCCATATTGGAGAAAACAAAGAAACTGTGACCAACCAAATTCATTTGCAAAATCGCTTCCTCCACATCCATCGGCTTCAAATCGAAGCGTTTGTTGCGGACCAATTCAAAGTCTTCTTCCTCTTCCACGAAAGTGACAGGTGATGTTTCCATTTTAAACAAATCACGCTTGCCGCCTTCTTCGCGAATTTTGCGGTTGGTTCTCGTTTTATGCTTGCGAATTTGGCGCTCTAACTTGTCCACAACCAAATCAATCGAAGCATACATATCAGAGTTGCGTTCCTCTGCTCTAAGCAGCACGCCAGTTAAAGGAATGGCGACCTCGATGGTTTGCAAATCTTTGACCACACTTAGCTTTACTTGTACATCGGATGTAAGGGGAGCTTCAAAATACCTATCTAGTCTGTTTAATTTTTTCTCGACATAGTCCCTGAGGGCCTCAGTTACTTCAAGGTGTTCTCCGCGAATGCTAATCATCATAGTTAAACATCTCCCTTCCTACTTACAGTATACTACATTCCACCCCATCTTCATAATTCCTTTAAATTCCGACCATAATATGTATACCAATGATAAATGACTTCGTCTTCCGTTTAGGATGAACGCGTTTGTCAAGGTAGATGCGAAGCTACGCAAAAAAACACCCCGGGATGATTCCCAAGGTGTGCATGTTCGTAGGTGTATACTAGCGGCACCGACCGTGCCGGATGATTATAGTCTGCTAACGTTAGCTGCTTGCGGACCGCGTGCGCCTTCTACGATGTCAAACTCTACTGCTTGACCTTCGTCCAGCGTTTTGAATCCTTCGGATTGAATAGCTGAGAAATGCACGAATACATCTCCACCATCTTCACGCTCAATGAAACCATAGCCTTTCTCTGCGTTGAACCATTTCACTTTACCTTGCATAACGTACACATTCCCTTCGTTTTAAAAAATGTAATAATCATAAGCAAATGAATAATGTAAGCCCTTACTTTTTGACTATAACACCCGTCTGCTTGACCTGTCAATTTGAAACTTGCCAATCAAGTAAATTTTTTGAAAATTCGGGTATATACAAATCGTGGATAACTGCAAAATTTGTAGAATATTGTCGTGGCGCGGGTTTATTCACTTTATTCACAGAGTTATGCACAGGTTTGTGCACATTATCCACAGGCCTCACAAGACAAAAAACCATCTACTTCGCGTAAAATGTTAATACTTTATTTACAGTGTTTATAACATCTTGGATATCCTGATCTATCATGGCCGGGAACAGCGGAAGAGAAATAATACCTTCGTAAAGATTTTCCGCTATTGGTGCAATCCCTTTCTTGTACCCTAATCTCTTGTAGTAAGGGTGGTAATGCACAGGAAGATAATGAACATTAACACCAATGTTTTGTTTTCTCAATGCATCAAAAATATCCTTACGACTTCCAGTTAACTTTGATAAATCGAGTTGAATAATATAGAGATGCCAGCTAGAATTGCGATCTGGTTTCTGATAGGGTGTAATAATTGCTGGTGTATGCGCAAAAGCTTCTGAATACTGCTTTGCTATTTCTCGTCTACGGGCAACAAACTCATCTATTTTTTTCAGTTGTGAGGAACCTAACGCCGCCTGAATATCTGTCATACGGTAGTTAAACCCTAGTTCTTGCATCTCATAATACCAGTCACCTTCAGCCTGTGATTCAAGCAATTCTTTTTCCCGGGTAATACCGTGACTTCGAAAAAGAAGCAATTTCTGATATAACTCATCTGAATTAGTAGTAATTACGCCACCCTCTCCAGTAGTTACATGTTTAACAGGATGGAAACTAAACATCGTCATATCTGCGATTGAACCAACTTTTCGACCTTTGTAATCAGCACCCAGCGAATGGGCAGCGTCTTCAATTACTATTAGATTTCGCTCCTTTGCAAGCTGCATAATTTCTACTAAATCTACGGGCTGGCCTGTAAAATCTACGGGAATGATCGCTTTTGTTTTAGGAGAGATCAAAACTTTAATCTTCTCACTATCTATGTTGTAAGTATCCAATTCAATATCTGCGAATACCACTTCACCACCACAATAACGTACACAATTTGCACTTGCAGCAAAGGTCATTGAAGTTGTAATTACCTCATCCCCTTCACCTATTTCTGCAGCAAAACAAGCTCCATGAAGCGCTGCTGTCCCATTTGAAAAAGCCACTGCAAATTTAGCACCTACATAACGTGCTACTGAATCCTCAAATTCCTTAATTCTTGGTCCTTGTGTTAAAAAGGGAGATCGAAGCGTTGCAATAACAGCTTCAATGTCTGTCTCATCTAGAGACTGTCTACCATAAGGAAGCATTGTATCCCGAACTGGAACGTCCTCGAAGAGCACTGGTTGCGAATTTTTTGTATTAACCATTTGAAATACCTCCGATATTTTAAAAATAGGCTGAAATGCGTCAATTCGCATATCAGCCCTTCTCTTAGATAATAGTTTGAATCCACTCTTCAGTTAGCTTTAAACCTTCTTCAAGTGTTGTAAGGGGCTGCCATCCAAGGAGATCTTTCGCCTTAGATGAATTACAAAGAAGTTTTTGAATCTCGCTCTGCGGATGAATATGCTCTACATGCTTGATTCTGTTCTCGTCCCCAACAATTAATTTGGCCAAATCATTTACTGCAATATCACGCCCTAGACCTGCATTTACAATATGTCCATCAACACGGTCAGAGTATCCTGCCTCCACAACAAATCGAGCGCAATCATCAACATAGAGCAAATCCCTCGTCTGCGTTCCCTCTCCATAGATGTGTAAAGTTTCCCCGTTAAGCTTCTTCTTGATGAAAATAGCCACGACTCCACCCTCGCCACCAAACTTTTGGAACGGTCCATAAGTATTAAATGGGCGAACTACAACAGCCGGTAAACCATATGCAAAAAAATAAGATAGAACCATATTTTCAGCAGCAATTTTTGCACCAGCATAGGGAGAGGCCGGCTTAATTGGATGCGTTTCAGATATTCCCGACTCGTCTAAACAACGATCATAGACCATACAAGTACTCATAAATACGATCTTCACTTGATGTTTACGACATTGTTCTAACACATAGAATGTTCCTAACGTGTCATTATTAAAAGTCGTCCTAGGATCATCGATGCTATCTTGTACATTGATACTTGCACCAAGATGATAACAAACATCGAAACCATTTTCGAACAATTGACTTAAAGTCTCTTCGTTTTTGATGTCACCGTGAAGAAATTGCTGGAATCTTGGATGAGACTTGAATTCTTCAATATTATTTTCTTCTCCGTTGGATAAATCATCTAAGACCCAGACATTCTGTCCATCTTCTAATAACCTTTTTACAACCCAACGACCAATGAAACCTGCTCCGCCCGTAACCAATACTTTCATCTGTATCTTCCCCTTCTTCTAGGTGAGGCTTAAATTAGTTATAGTATCATATCTAATGTGACAGCAGTTCCTCTTGGAATATCTTTGTTTACTCTTTTACCAAGCAAGGTATCTAAGTATTTAGGCGGAAGACCAAGGCCCGGTCGAATAACACGTAAATTTTCAGATGTAAAAATTTCTCCCGCTTTCAAATCTTTAACTGCATATAACGAGCGACGAAACTTTGTGGAGTTCTTTTCTTTCTCACTAACGCCATAAGAAATAGCACCTAACCCTTGCCATGCACGCTCTGTTTCTTCCACTAAGCTGCTCATCTCATGAGGTTCCAATGAAAAAGCACTGTCGACCCCACCATCAGCTCTACTTAAGGTAAAATGCTTCTCTATTACAGTTGCCCCTAAGGCAACACTTGCTACAGCTACACCAACGCCTAATGTATGATCAGATAAACCGACCTGGACATTAAAAAGTTGCTGCATATGCGGAATGGTTCGAATGTTGGAATTGTCCGGAGTAGCTGGGTAAGAACTCGTACATTTTAATAAAATAAGATCTTGGCATCCCGCAGCTCGAACGGTTTGAACGAGTTCATCCAGTTCAGCAATACTTGCCATACCTGTTGATGCAATAATTGGCTTGCCTGTGGAAGCAACTTTACGGAGTAGTGGTATATCCGTATTCTCAAATGAAGCAATTTTATAGCAGGATACTCCTAAGGATTCCAAAAAATCTACCGCAGTCTCATCAAACGGTGTGCTAAAACCTATCATCCCGTGTGCTTTACAGCGATCAAAAATTGCTTTATGCCACTCCCATGGCGTATAAGCTTGCTGATATAGAGCATACAAAGACTGCCCATTCCACAAGCTTTCAGCATCATTGATAAAAAAATCGCTTTGGTCGGACTCTATAGTCATAGTATCTGCTGTATAAGTTTGAATCTTTAAGGCATGTGCTCCCGCTCTAGCTGCGGCATCTACAATTTCAAGCGCTCGCTCTAAAGATTGATTATGATTGCCGGACATTTCCGCTATTATAAACGGCCTTTGCTTAGGCCCGATTGTTCGATGTTCAATGATAATTTCAGGATGATACATGCTGCCCACCTCGGCGATTATGATAATTAGTATAGCTTTTCACCATATTGCAGTAATAAATCTTTCTTTATTCCGCCCCATTGATCGGCAAAACACGCAAATAACACAATATCTTCATAGTAATTATGCTTCCATACGTGTTGTGATAAAATACCTTCTTGTGTAAAACCTAACCTTCTATGAAATCGTAAACTTTTCTCATTAAATGCGAATACTTCTGCGCACAATTTACGAATTTTCAAATGTTCAAATGCTTCAGACATACCTAGAGTCCCCAGAACTGACCCACTTCCAGGAGGAACATCTGTTTCGCCGAGATAAAATCCCCAATTACACTTACTGTGCACACTATTAATAGAAGTAAAATTGATGACCCCAATCGGTGTACGATTGAGTTCAAATATGTAATGTCGCGACTCTTGACTGTTTTGAATCCGCGAAAACCAAGAACAATGGTCATCCCAAGAAATCAGCTCGTCAGAATACATATTCTTTCGAACGCGTTCTGAGTTCCGCCACTGCAAGACAATTTTCAGATCCGATTCTGACATAATACGAAGCTTATAATCGTTATACGGTCGCATAGCTTTTCCTCGTGAACTTTAGATTTCGGCTTATTTTACGGAGTTTAAAAGGTTGCTTACAACACTAACCGCGTCAACAGCATCTAGTTGCCCCATAATTTCCATTCCTGTACGACTAATGTCGGCTAACAAACCTGGATTCTCACAGTACTTTTTAATCGCTATCGCAATCGTAGGAGGGGATACCTCACTGTAATGGCCTAAATACTGAATCGCACCTCTACTCGCAACAACTTCTGTAACTTCGATCTGGTTATCAGCCGTCGTAATTGTTATCGCAGGGAGCCCCAAAAAGCACCTTTCCCACGTAGTGGAACCGCCAGCCCCAATTGCTAAATCCGCGTGAACCATCAATTCGGCCATTTGATTGGTTTGGCAATAATATTCCGCATTTAATAGTTTAGAGCAAAGCTCAGCAATCTTCGCCTTATTGGGATTCGAACTGCCCACAACCACATCAATTTTAAGTTCTGTTTCCTCCAATAAAATAAAAGCTTCAAGTGCCTTTTGGGTTTCATTGGTAGGGTCGCTACCACCGAAAAAAGCAAGAATTCTGCGGACACCCTTCTCCCTTATTTGTGCAAATGTTCGTGCAACCTGAAACTCGTCGCGCAATAAGGCATAAGAAGGTCCCAAAAACTTCATACAGTACTCAGGAATCATGCCATCGTATCGATTCTCCATATTATTATAGAGGTTTTGATCTAACAGTATATCGCAATCATGATGCCTATTAGCTAGATCATCTACAATCATAATTTTGTTCACGAAACTCCGAATGTTCTGTTCCCATCTTATATCAATTGCATAGTGGTCTACGATAAGCAAGTCAATAGCTGTCCCTAGGATGCTTAACATAGAGGAAGTTTGAGCTAGATCCTCTTCCCAAGGTACACCCAACCAGTGTGAATAAGCATAGGCCCCCTCTGCTTCATTCACTTTTTGCTCAAAATATGGAAGTCGTAAAACAGGGTATTCCATTTGTTGAATTAGATCACATAAATGGCCGGGATGTTCTCGACAAACAAACTGTACCATAGCTCCATTCCGTCTAAACTTATCGGCTAGTGTCAGACACCTCATGACATGCCCAGTACCGATTTCCGTCGAAGCATCTGCACGAATAACAATTTGCAAAGCATCAAACCCCTTCATCAAGGAAAGAACCCCTCCCATACTTAGGGGTTAAATTTTTTTATCTACAATAATTCCCAGTTTCTCATAAAAATTAGCCACCATATCCATAACTTTCTTGGACGGAATTTCTTTAATTACATCATTGGTTTTGTCATCCACAACTTGTACGTAATATTCTTGCAGTTTATCGTGTAAAACAAAATGAAGATGGGAGTTTTTAGACTGCAATATTTTATTGAGATGATCAAGTTCCTTAGTAATCTCTGTTTTGTTATATGCTCGTTCTTGTTGAATTTCGACACCAGGAGCTTCCTCTTGTTGAGGTACCTTATGCTCATCCGGGTATTCCTTAGCAGCAGATCGCTCCTGTAGACCTGAAACATCAGTAATCGGTCGAATTTCCATTTTGCCCTCCCTAGGCTATTTACTTTTTTTTGTCGAAAAAGGCCCCATATGGCGTTTGTCGCAAATAAGATTCATATTGCGTGGATATCGTTTTAGCTTTTCGAATATCTTTTATCTTTGCTTCCGTCTCTTGCAGCGAGGCTTGAATGGCTTTCTGTAATTCATCTTCCTTGACCTTTAGCTTATCATAGAATGAGCGGTATTTGTCGACATTCGCATCCTGCCGTAAATTTTCATCCAACTGCTTTAATAACAGCCCCCGCTCTGCAAACAGTGGATCCATCGCTTCGAGAGGCTGATCCTGTGGAGAATATTGAATGATCCGGAGCATATCGCCTGTTCTGTCCATGAGTTGTTGAAACAATACTTCAGTGGATCCCATGTAGGCGCCTCCTACTGTTTTTGGCTGCGGGCAAGTGTAATTGCTTGTTTCCACGTATCGCGAAACTCCATAAAAAAGCCTTCGACCTCTTCCAAAATGGAAATGTTTTTAGAGACATTGCTTTCAACAAGCCTTCTCTTCAAGTAATCGTAAAGTAAGAGCAATTGTTCAGAAATCGGGTATTTCCTATCAAGCGTAATAATCAATTCGTCGACAATATCTTGAACGCGAGTAATATGCTGATGAGCATGATTATAATCTCTTTCAGCGATTGCTTGCTTCGCTCGTTTAACAAATGTAATAGCTCCATTATAAAGCATAAGTGTAAGTTCTTCAGAAGGAGCCGTATCCACTTGATTTTGTTTATAGCTTTTTGCCGCTGGTTGAATCATATGGTTCCTCCATTATTTAAAGTAACTTGCAAGCTGCGAACCCTGAGAACTTAGATTCTCTAAAGAAGTTTGCAGTGCAGTATATTTATTGTACAAACTTTGCTCATAGTCAGATAATTTATCCTGCTCTGTTTGAATGCGAGTCGTGTAATCGTTAATTTGCTGATTCAAATAGCTCTGTGTTGGAACGACCTGCGTTTTCGCAGTAATTTGGGCAATAATATCTTTTTTCAAGGTATCATACAAACGCGTACCTATACCGGCATCATTTACGTTTGTTAAATTCCCGCTTGCATCACGCGCCCCATCCTTTGTAAAAAGGTTGGCCACCTGATCCGGATTATTTATTAGTGCTGTACGCAATTTATCTTCATCAATATAAATTTTACCTTTTTCTAAATAAGCCAAGTAGCTGCTTGAACCACTGCTCTGATACGTGGTAATTCCAATATCGGACAAATCATTATATTGATCTCCAGCAATACCAGAGACATTGCTCGAAAGATCGTTTCGCATTGCGTTTAAACCCGAACTTAATATGCTATCATTACGCAGAAGCCCTGATTTCGCCTTCTCTTCCCAAAGGGTAATATCCGCGTCCTTCATTTCCTTTTTCTGATCATCAGTTAGCGGTGTATAGTCCCGATATTTCGTTTCACTGATTTTGCTATTCATTTTATCGATTAACGTGTTGTATTTATCGAAAACACCTTTAATTGTTGAAACGACATTATCTACATCCAAATTATTAGAACCATTTATAGTGTAAGGAGTATTTACCGGATCGGCTAACAGAGTAAAGTTTATATTATTTAACGTGAAGGAGTTAGAAGACGCCTTAATCACATCTGTGCTGCCGTTGAAATAAACTTCTGCATCCTGACCAGGAATATCAATATTCTGATTAGCGGGATCGATCTTCATATTGGTTAAATTTGATGTGGCGGAGATTTCCTTTATGTTTACTTTAGCTGCCGCGCCGGTTTGACTACTAACGAACGTCACCTTATCAGAAAGCTGATCATAAACTGCTTTCACTCCGGTAGATGCTGTTGCTCCATTGATATTTGCAACAATCTGACTTACACTATCTCCTGCATTAATTGTGATGTCTTTGTTCCCCAACGAACCTGCTACATTAATTGTACCAGCTGTAGCGGTGAACGATCCGATCGGCCCGTTACTTCCAACCGTAGCAACTTTTGCAATCTGATCTACCTTTAAGGAAAAATTCCCGGTCAAAGCCTTTGCTGTAGGTGAAACCTGTACTTTACCAGCGTCAGTAGTCGATAAAGTTGTTTTCTGTGTCATAAAAGTAGCCTGGAGCGTCAACTTCTGTGCTTCGTTCATAAAGCTCGACATATCGGTATTCACATCGCGGTAAGCATCACGTTGCCATGTGAGAGATGTCCTTTTCTGAATCATCTGGTCGATAGGAGCTTGTTTAACCTTCATCATTTGGCTAACAATCGAATCAATATCCAAGCCAGTTGTACCAAGTCCGCTTATTCGAGTCGTCAATGAAATCACCTTCGCATTCGCTAGTGTTTACAATATATATCGGCAAAAGCACTAATTAGATTTACTGTTTTTGTTCTACATGGGAATTAATCATTGCCCAGTCAGGATTTTTGCGCATTAGTGAAGCCGCTTCTTTCCAGGTAAATAGTTGGCCTGGCAGATACAATGAGTTATAAATTCTCGATATTAATTCCCAGTCTTCAGGTGTATCAAGTGTCCAGCGGTAATCGAGAATACCCTCGTCACTTAGAACAGAACGGCAATTGAAATATTTAGGTGTATTGTATATATAAGGAGTAACATGTTCGCGGTCATGAGCTCTTTGAGATTGCCGATGCGCAGCCTCTAGAGACGCGAAAGAAAATACTTCTGTATCTAATCCGCGCGGGTAGGAACGATTTAACGTATTGCTTACATAGTCGTATTTGCCGCCTTCATTCAGATATTCCTGGATAATATGGGAGGAAACTTCGGGATCAATCAGCGGGCAATCGGAAGTAATGCGAATGACCGTATCCGCTTTTGCCTGCAGACCAGCTTCATAATAACGCGACAAAACATCATATTCGCTGCCGAGGTAAACTGTAGCACCTTGAGAAATCGCTTCCTCGACAATCAGAGCGTCTTGAGCACCAGTCGTGGTTGCAACGACAATCTCCTGCACGTTCTTAAAATTCTGTGCTCTTTCAATAACATGCGCAAGGACCGTTTTACCAGCCAAGTTTGTCAACACTTTTCCGGGGAGTCTCGTCGAACCCATTCTTGCCTGAATGATGACCACGTTTTTCATAATAATTCCCCCTTGATTAAACCTTCCTCCATTATCCACTGACGGAGAGTATCACGATCAATCGGCTGCTCTTGATGGGAATTCACTGCATGTTGCTGCATTTTTTGAGCATTAGGATAAGAGATTTCCAACTTCATGTCACGAAATGCAGAAGGAATGATAAACATATCTGGTGTTTCCCAGGCATGCAACGTCTCATCTTCGGTCATTAATTCTTCATATCGTTTTTCCCCTGGGCGCAAGCCAATTTCTTCACGAACAACTTCTTCGGAGATTCCAAATTTAGTACAGACTTCCTCAATAACAACATCAGCCAAGTCAACCAGCAAAATAGTCGGCATCTTTAAAACAAACACTTCTCCGCCCTGAGAAATATCGTTAGCCTTAAGCATCAACGAAATCGCTTGTGTCGCCGTCATCATGTAACGAGTCATTTGTCGATCAGTTATAGTAACCTTATTTTTTTCCATAATCTGCTTGACAAAAAGAGGGATGACAGATCCCCTTGACCCCATTACGTTCCCAAAACGGACGGATGCAAATACAGTTTGTTTCGGTCCTTTCTGGTATTCGGCTGCTGATATAAGGCGTTCAGCCATCAGCTTAGAAGCACCGTACGTATTAGTCGGCGAAATAGCTTTATCGGTAGAAGTGAAAAGAACCTTTTTAACCCCGCACTGAATTGCCGCTTGAATCATGTTCTGTGTACCTATGATATTCGTCTGAACGGCTTCAAATGGATTGTATTCGCAGAACGGCACATGTTTCATAGCTGCCAGGTGAAAGACGAAATCAATATCCTCCATGGCACGTAGAAGTCTTTGTCCATCTCGAACGTCCCCTATTAAAAACCGCAGTTTAGATAAGTGTTCTGTAAAGTTTTGCTGCATCTCATACTGCTTGTACTCATCACGACTCATAATTCGAATAACCTGTGGATTCTGTCGCAATAAAAAACGTGTAAGATGTTGACCAAGAGTTCCAGTACCACCAATAATTAATATTTTTTTGCCTTCATAGTTCATGCTTCCAACTCCAAATCAATTCATAGATGCGGATAATACTATTTGTTGAAATGCCTCACGTGCCTTAGAAACATCGTTCACTTGGACACTAGTTAAAAATTCCGATAATGTTACATGTGCAAACCCTTCAATATAAGCGCCGCCTTCCGTAGCATTGAAGAAAACCTCATCGTTGTTTCTGGCTTGTTCCTCAAACCATTTCTTATAAATTAGCAAATTACGCGAGGTCATTACGGTTCCAAGCCCGTCGAACGCTGCAACGCGCACTCCTGTCGCTTGATGTTCCCATTTTTTGTAGAGTGGTGTTCCCACTACGTGCGTTTGGTTATCTGTATAGGCAAGGTCTTGACCTACAAGGCAGATCGGTCTCATGCATAATAATCGAGCTAGAGAAAAGAGAGTCGTCGAAACGGACCCTCCCGTCTGTACAAGTTGTTCGCTATGAAGCGAAGCCATTTCTTCAGCTGGTACAAAGCCCTCCTGAAAAAGAATGAATTTCGGACCGGCGTATTGTTCCACGACTTCTGTGTGAACAGTACTTAGGAAAAACAAGGGAATGGATGATGGCTGCCAACCTTCCAACTGCTTAATCATTCCCTCTTGCGGATCGGTCATAATTACAAAGTCAGGGATTACTCCATGACGAGCCAACAAGGAAGATGCTGTCCCTACAGCTCCTAGTAAACAATGCTTGGCTGCAGTCTGCAAGAGCGGTAACGATTTCGCAAGAGATGGTCCGGCGCTGATAAGAATGGTTGGAACAGAAAGGGGAAAATCTTGAAAAGCAGAAATCGACGGCCACTCCTGCTGGGTGTTCTGCATAAAATTGCGATTCATTAATTCCCTATTGATGATTGCACTATTGCGCTTAATTTTGTAATCCAACAAGATACTTTTGAAAGAAGATAATTCCTCTGGCACCGCGCGCAATGACGGCTCATGGACGATGACATGTACGTGTTCATCTTGCCAAGCATTCGACCGTTCCCCATAAACTTTTATATCGTCCGTAACGATTATTGTTAGCCGCCGGCAATTCATAATGTCTTTAAATACTCCCGACTTTTCAATATGAAAAAAGGCTGCAACATTCGTCTCCCATACTTCAATTGGAGTTCCCATTTGTTCAGTTTTCTCCAGCAAGGCGCTAACGTGGTACCCACATCCAAGACCATAAAGAACAATGCGATCCGCGCTCTCCCCTTCACCGCCGCTCAAATGAGCAGCAGCAAATCGTCCCGCTTCTGAAATAGGATCATAACGACTATGCAAATAAATGGCTTGAGTCCCGGATTCTTGTACGAAAGCCGTAAAGGATCCATTTTTAGCTCTCTCTAGTGTCACATCAGGCCCATTGAATCTTGGAACATCCCTTTGAACAAAGTGATCTTGGATATTCAATGAACCATTCCCCTTAGTTGCTCTTCACAAGATTCCAACATTGGACGCAATTCATATTGCAACAGATCACAAAGAGATACAAAGTCATTTTGTTCCAACGCTTCTGCCATTTGATCCATGTGCGGCTTAATGAGCTCAATATTCCAGTCTTCCAATAGGAATTGATCCAACCGTTGAAGTCCCGCAACTGCTTCTACTAACCAATTTAGCCCTTCTAAATAGGCAAGCAATGTATCGATCCATCCCTCTTGGTGGGTTTGAATATCATGAGCTATCTTTTCAGAAGCTGCCGCCAATTTAGGAACATAGTCTATCATACTCTCCAATGTTTCCTGAACGATGTCTTGCATTAACCGTTATCCTCCTCTAGCTCCAAATTCGGTGGTTCCCATTTCTGCTTAGCCTCGAAGTACAGCTCTTCACTATTTAGCCCTAGTTCAGCAACTGCCTCTCGAATTCCTTCTTCATATACTTTCATAATTTGATCTCTTCCATCTATAATCCACATCATGAAATTGCTTTGATGAACTAAAATAGATTTCAAGCGCTCGATTGAGGATACGCGGGAAATAGGGTTCATTTTCACATGATAATTAGTTAGAAGCGGAGAGAGGAAAAACATACAGAATGAATCCTTTATCATATCCTTTATTAGGAGTTCTACATTACGTATAATTCGACTCGCTTTCATTTCCAAAAAGTCTACTGAATTGTCCTGCGAAAATGGCTGCTCCACTAGCAATTGCTCGATTGCATGCAATATCTCTGCAGCAAACGTGCTGATACGCTCCAACTCACCCAAACGCTCGTTAAAGAAATCAATCATGTTTCTCATTTTATCGTGCAGTTCGGAATCCATGGGTTGCGTAATATCACGAAACAATTCCGGAATTGAAGGAGTTCGCTCCTGACAATACTGTTCGATTACTTCCAGAAATGGCATATTGACGGCTCCCTTGATTTCTGCACCGCCCTCAGTAGCATTGATTACTAACGGGGCTGGCATAATCGCAAGCATATGTTCCATCCAAAATAAAAATTGCCGCCAAAGCTCCCTCGTTTTGACTTTACCGCCATAATACCCATCTACGTAAACCGTTTTATTATAAAAGTTTTCATCCGGCTGCAAAGAAGCAGAGATCTGCTTACGCTGTTCATCGGTTATATTCTCATCACTTTGATCAACATAGAAACTGTCTTTGCTATGCGTAGTTCCTTCTTCCGAGTAAGCCAAATCTTGACCTATGAAAACAATCGGATACCCACCGAGATGTTGTGCCACAGAATAACTCAGATGAGCTACAGAATTTCCATTGTATAATGTCCCTAAATCTCCAAGAGCTTCGCTCATAAGTCGGGAATGTGTAATATTGGATTTGAATACGGGTACAACGTGCGAGTTCCACACCTTTGGAAGGCGCGGGTCCATCAACGTCAATGCAATTAAAGCAGTCTCTTCCGGTATTTCTACACCGTTTGTACTAAGCTCATAAGAATTGGGACCTCGTTCCAAAATACACAAAACATCCGGAGCAATATCGTTCTTAAGCAGCACTTTAAAAGCTGACTCTGCGCTGATAATCATTGCCTTTCCTTTAATCTGTTTAAGCAGTGGAAGCTGCTTGTCCAACGAAGGACCAGAAGCTACACATATGATCGGTTTTCCTTTAAACTTCTCTTTTAAATCTTTAATCTTTGGTGAGCGTAAAACAATTGGAACATTTTTCAATTCGTTGGACATGCCGAGCAATGTATCTTCCATCGAATTACCCATAGCAGCTACCGTGGTACGCAATTGATTAATAATAATGCTAGTGACTGACTCATAATATTCAGCATCACGACGGTAACTTGCAAACGTACGAAGCAAATCGGTTTGCAAAAAATAATATCCAATCAAAGAGAAAATATAATGATTCATTATCCCTGATATATCACCCATAAGATCAGTTAGAATAATAACCCGCTGCAATTTCCCCGATAAATACGGTGATAAGTCAACTTCTTGCAAGAACTTCTTCACTAGCCTAGTATCTTTCTCTATAATTAAAACCCAAGCAGTCTCGGTTTTGTTTCCTAATATTTGTTTGAGGATTGCTGAAGAACCCATCCCCAAAAGGATATATCCCGTATTGTCAAAATTAACACCGTCTAAGAACTGTTCCGCTTCATACCCCGGATCATACATACTTGCAGAGAAAAATTCATTTCCTTGTTCATCTGCCAGCTTAAAGGCAATATCATCTCCGACGTGAATGATTTCAAGATCATCGGCACTAATCAATTCCATTTGTTCCAACAGCCATTCGTTGTATTCAGTTAAGAACTGTGCATTGCTGTCGTAATAGTTCATACTAAGCTCCTTCTATTCGGAAGAACCGGCAGCAGCCTTTATTCGACCGAGCAATTCATACATTAATAAATCAGCTGCAATTAAATAGTCTCTATTATCCACAGCTAGTAAAATTAGTTTCAGCAGTTCTATCAATTCCTCCTGCTGCGCTTCAGAGATATGTTCATTCATCAAAATGTGGTCTATTTCTTCTGTTAGAGCCTCGAACTGACTCAGGCCATTCTTAATTTCATAGCGGTAAAAAGCGTAACAAACACGCTTCACTTTCTCATGCAGTGCCTCGACGCTTTCGTCGTACATAATTGCCTCCATTCATTCGCCCTAAATCAATTGTTTTAAAAAAGCCAACCGCAAACGGGTTGGCTTTTGATAAATCCGAATCTATTAACGCAGCAATTGAAGAACACCTTGTGGTTGTTGGTTTGCTTGTGCCAACATAGCTTGTGCTGCTTGGGAAAGAATGTTGCTCTTTGTGTAGTTCATCATTTCTTTCGCCATATCTACGTCGCGAATACGGGATTCAGCGGCGCTCAAGTTTTCGGAAGAAGTATCCAAGTTAGCGATAGTGTGCTCCAAACGGTTTTGGTATGCACCAAGGTTTGCACGAATTTTGGAAACCGAGCCAATACCTTTGTTGATAGCGGCAATAATGGAACCAACAGTACTCGACTTGATCGAGGAGAATTTGGATCCGTAGTTCGCACCAACCAATAAACTTGCTTTCGCGTTTACAAGTACAGACATTGTGATAGTTTGACCGGAGTTCGCACCAACTTGGAAACCAACTTTACTGATTTTGGAGTTCAGCAATTTCTTAGTGTTGAACTCTGTAGCAGAGGAGATACGGTTGATTTCTTTTTGCAATTGTTGAACTTCCAAACCGATTTTGTTACGGTCAGTCGTTGTATACGTGTCGTTACCTGCTTGAACAGTTAGTTCACCCATACGTTGCAGAATGTTTTGCGTCTCGCTCAATGCGCCCTCAGCTGTTTGAATCAAAGAGATACCATCTTGGGAGTTACGGGAAGCTTGGTCCAAACCACGGATTTGGGAACGCATTTTCTCGGAAATTGCCAAACCAGCTGCATCATCGCCTGCACGGTTGATGCGCAGACCGGAAGACAACTTCTCCATAGCTTTAGCAGTGCTGTTGTTGTTAACAACCAATTTGTTGTACGTGTTAAGTGCTGGTAGGTTGTGGTTAATAATCATTTGATATTCCTCCTTGAGTTGTAAAGAACACATCCATGTGTCCTAATGTATTGCACACCTCTGGTAGGTCGGCCGCCCTCCAGAGGAGCGATTAATATATATATCGGTTTATTTTTAAAAATGTTTAGAGGAATTTTTGCAAAATTGGAGGGAATTCGACTTTTTTATCAAGGGAATTTATTACAAATTTTACGAAGGCATGCGAAAACACAACCTCGACCTCTTTATTTCTCAAAAATTAGGATAAAGTGAGTCTAAATTCGGTTTGTTATGACTTTTTAAGATCCATTAACTTTTTCAAATTATCTAGATCTATTTTGGAGCGTATCGCCTCTTTATTACTTCGCTGCACTTCCTCATACAACTCTTTTCGCAAAATACTGACTTCCTTAGGAGCACTAATACCAATCTTTACTTGATCTCCGTCAATAGCCGATATTACAATCTCAATATTGTTATTGAGAATAATTGATTGCCCTTTTTTTCTCGTTAAGATCAGCATTAACGCTCACCGCTTTCTTCAGGGGCTTCTTTAAATAGAGGATCGTTCGTGCCATAGTTAGATTGTGGAGGTAGCACCAATTGACGACCGTGCTCAGTTGCAATATTCAACACCAGCGGTGCTAACAAATTCACTGTGGATTTTATATATGGCTCCTTAATCGTTACTATATTAATAACAGCAACCTCTTCATTGGAATTCAACCCAAGTAAACTTTTGTCATTGTCCTCAATCTCAAATGTATAGTTTGGATAGAAAACAAAAGGTGTCACTACCAAAAAGCTTATATTTTCATCTTGCACACTTTGTAGATATGCATACGGGCTGCCCTCTTCAACGACAGAGACTTCAAATTCATCCAGTTCTTCGAATCCTAGAATGCTTCCATTAAAACGAAGAACTTTGCCTTGTAAAAGATCAAGCATGCAATAATCTCTCCTAAATACATAATGCTATAGCTTGCGCTATAGCATTATGTTTTATTATTTGTTTTTACCGTGTATGTTGACCAATCTTCAAAAAAGCTAGGTTTTAATATCAATTTGTGGTGGGATTATCTCCACTTTAGGGTACTGAATCATATAAATTTCGAGCTTACCCCGAATATAATTAATCTCCGGGGGATTTGGATGTGTATTTACGTTAACTTTACCTTCCTTGAATTGAATGTCAAGTTTGCCTGGTTCATAATGCAACTCAACATTGTCCATGGAAGCATTACCTAAGAATTCAAACTCGAAAAACTCGTCGCCCTTCTCTTTCGCAATTTCCGCAATAGCGTTTCCACCATTTTGAATAGCCGCTAATCGATTGCCGTTTTCTACAATTTTAGCAATTCCCTGCAGTGCTACATCACGAGCTTTCGAATAAATTCTACTCATTGTTTCTAAAGACGATCCCAATCCCAGCGCATCCCAAGCTTTACTGGAATCAATATAGAGCACACCTTTTTCCGAGTGGATTTCCAACTTGGACGGTTCTGTCGTTATTTCGAGAGTAGCTTTAGGCTGCTTGATGTCCAGCTGACCTAGATCAGCATCAATACCTATTTGAGCACGTTGTTGACGTATCTGTATTTGAGGAATTGGAAACGTCATTCTAAACCGCTCCTATCGTAGAAAATCAACGAGACTTGTGCTAATAATTTTAGAACCTACTGAAAGGGACGCATTATAAACATTTTCATCCGTCTTTAAATTAGTAATGACAGCCGGAATATCCGCATCTTCTTCCTTAGCTTGGAGAGTTTGAAGATTTGTACCTATATCTTCAAGACGAGATTGCGCTAATTCAATTCGATTTTGTCTTGCCCCTACATCTGCACGAGCCTGTAAAAAAGCTTCATTTCGGCTATCAATCTTGCCAATACAAGCGCCAATATCATTTTGATTGCCGGAAGCTAATGCAGCCGATAAATCCTTCATAATCATGAAAATATTGTCGCTAGCTCCAGCAGCACCAAAAATTTTATCGCCAGAAACATTAGCCGTTACTCTTACACCTACACCAATATCAAACTTAATTTCCCCTTGATCAGCAACATCCGTCGATGCTGTGGCTGAGTTATATGGCGCTTTATCGGTTAACTGGCCATTGAAAACGTATTTCCCGTTAAATTGACTATTCCCAATCGTAACCATCTGTTCTGATAGCTGATCGATTTCTTTCTTAATTGCATCTAGTGCTGATTGCGGATTAGTCCCATTGGAAGCCTGAACCGTCAACTCTCGAACTCGCTGAATAACAGTATTCGCTTGATTTAACGTTGTATCTGTGAAATCAAGCCAAGAAACTGCAGAGTCCGCATTACTCTTGTACTGTTCGTTCGCGGCTCCCTCGCTGCGATAACGCAAAGAGAAACTTATCCCGACAGGATCGTCTGAGGGTTTATTAATTTTTCTACCAGTTGAGAGCTGGTTCTGATTTTCATTAATTCTCGATAAATTTGCAGTTACATTTCGCAATAATTGATTATTCATCATGCCTTGAGTAATACGGGTGGTCATATTAGCATTCACCTACCATACAATATTAGTCTTCTTATCTGCCTACTGTCCCCATACTATTAATTACTTTATCCAAGAGTTCATCGAACGTTGTCATTACACGAGCTGCAGCACTGTAAGCTTTTTGAAATTTAATCATATTAGACATTTCCTCATCTAACGAAACACCGCTTACGCCTTGTCTGTTAGAGTCAACTTGATCAACTAAAGTTTGCTGGTTCGTTGCCTGCCTCGTAGCTTCCTGACTTTGAACACCCAGTTGTCCGACAATCGACCGGAAGAACTCATCAAAAGTACCATCTTTTAAAACGGTGTTTCCCCCGGCTGCATCTTCGAAACTGATTTTGTTATCCTTAAGACCTGCCAGCAATAGTGCCATATCGTTATTACCCTTAACGACTTTTTCTACACCATCGGTATCTATATACGTTCGAGTCGATGTGGAGACATTGGAAGGATCGCTTAGAATAGCAGGATTAACCGTGATACTGTCGGCAGTAAATTCCGTCGCTCCAGATTTTAAAGTAAAGAACGGAACACCCGACTTCAAAGGGCTCGAACCAGAATACCCTAATTGGTGTAAACCATTAAACCCTTTGACAACAACCTTAAGATCGCTTGTCAATGTGCGTCCCGCACCGTTAAATTGCTGCTGAGAAGTTGTCCCGTCAGAGTTAACTACAGTTAACGTAGTTCCCTCCGGGACAACCATTCCTTTTGGCAGTGTCGTTTCAACATCACCTTGAACCATGGTTTTCAGCATGGCATCAAGCTGAAATTTATAACCTGCAACATAATTATCTCTAGATTGCAGCATTCCATAGACCTCACCACTGTTAAGGTCCCCTGACTGAGCAGCACTCGTTAACGAATCTGTAGATAATGTATTAGCCACATCTTTACCACTAACTAGTTGCACGCTGCCCATCTTCACGTTATAGCCGTTGCTATCTTCTGTATAAGTTATATTGATAATTTTAGATAAATTATCCATGAGAAGATCCCTTTGGTCCCGCAAATCATTCGCATCGTCCCCTAGCCCCTCGATACGAAAAATTTCTTCATTGAGCTTTGCAATTTGTCCAATCGCTGTATTGGCTTCCGTCGCCTTAATACCGATATTCGTCGTTAAATCGGAAGAGAGATCTTGAAGTTGCCTAGATGCTTGGTTAAATGCGTCCGTCATTGCCAGCGCCCGTTCTTTGACTAATACTCTTGCCGTAGTGTTCTCAGGAGATTTACTTAACTCCTGCCAAGCATTCCAAAAACCTTCGACTGTTTGGCGAATACCAGTATCGGAAGGCTCGTTAATGATCGATTCGATTTTATCCAGTGTATCCTTTCGAGTGCTCCAATCGCCAAGATTCTTGTTCTCATTATGAAACTGATCGTCTAAGAATTTCTCACGAATCCTTGTGATATGGTCAAATTCAACACCTTGACCCATTTGACCAGGGACAGTACTCCTCTGCAAACCAGGATATTCAAGCGGCGCTGCAGCTACCATGTTAACGACTTGTCTCGAATAGCCTTTCGTATTAGAGTTCGCGATGTTATGACCAGTTGTGTTAAGCGCTGCTTGTTGCGTAAAAAGAGCCCTTTTCGAAATCTCTATACCCATAAATGTGGAACGCATGAATCGAAATCTCCTCTCGTAAACCCTATTAGGCTTTTGTATCGAATAGTCCCGGACGCTTCGCCCCATAGGGCACTTGATTTGGTCTCTGATAGATTACATCATCTTCAGGTACTCCTAGCACTAAATCAACCGTATAATTGATAAAGGATAAAGACTGTTCAATTAATTGCTGATTAATTTCATTCTCAACCTTTAAAGTTTTCATAGTTTCCACTAATTTTTGTTGTGCTTGAATTAACAGCTGCTTTTCTTCCGCTTTAAAAATGATTTTCACTAAATCTGCAACCGTTATCTTAGGGTTTGGATTATAACCTCTTGAAATTAAATAGGACCCGATATGTTGAATTCTTTCTAGATTCAGCTCTTGGATACCTCGAATCCATCTGCTTTCTTTGTTTACAATGTTATTTAATTGCTCTACATCGTTTTTGACGAGTACGCGAGGCTTCTCACGTGCTAATACGAGCAATGCTTCATGAGCTTCTTGCAGTTTAGACATGGTTTCCATCAAAAGCTGTATCGACACACTCGTTCACCTATTCCGTCTTATTGTCATGATATATATTACTTGAGATAAGGGAGCAACTTTTCTGCAATTTTGTTCGCATCCACATAATAGGTGCCCGAAGCTACAGAAGCTTTCAATTCCTCGATTCGCTGTGCCTGCTCTTGCGTCCGTACAATTCCCTTTGCATCTAGCATTTCCTTAGCCTCAGCAGAAATTTCGACCTGATCTTTCGCCTTTTCCTTCTTATTGACGGCATGGGACATAAATTTAGCATCGCCAGTTTTTTTATAAGGGTTTACAGCACCAATTCGCTGATTGTCATTAATTTTCACACTTAACCACTCCTATGATTTGACATAAATAAAATGCCGATAATCTTTAGAGTTATTATCGGCATCATACGTATAATATTTTATATCTCAATCAGCGATTTCGAACAAAATTAATGTCTGTCTTTTAAACGTTCATGAATTTTAAAGCTAATTTTGCCCTCTTGCTTCTTCAGTTCTTCATTTCTCCGCTCGTCCTCGACCGTGTTCCGCACATCTTTCACAAGCTTCATTCGGCACGGCTCGCAAAGCGTGTTTTCCCGAATCAACGTCCCGCACACCTCACAAGGGTAAGCCATATTCGGGGCACTTACGATTGAAATTCGGCCCTCACGAATAAACTTCGTAATTTGCTTAATAGATACGTCCGTCGCTTCGCTTAAATCATTTATAGTAGTGCCTTTGTTTGCACGCAAATACTTCAGACATTTATCATACTGCTGCTCCAAATCTTTCAAGCAATTCGGGCATACCTCAGCAAAACCCTTAACAAAAATCTTCCCACAGCGTGGACAATTAGCAACGTTCATGCCCATTATATGGCCCCCTTCTATTGTTCCCTTAACCTAAATATTTAATTCCAGTTTACCGCAATCCGACAGCGTTTGCATATCTCTATTTTTCGAGAACCCGGCTGTAGCCCTATCGCGCCCATGTAATACCGAACACTCTTGCTGGAAGGGATTCGCCTAAAACTCTTGCACACTGATTCATAGTACTCCCTGTGGTGTATACATCATCTACAATGTATATGATGTACGAAGCTGCCTGGCAACCCAACAGCTGTTTAAGTAGCAACTCGTTTATCTCAAAAACATGTACTAGATCATCAAGACGCTCACTCCTATTCTTAAAGCTTTGTTTATCTGTATGTTTCGAGCGATTAAGCAGTGGGAAGACAGGAAGCCCGACTTTTCGCCCTAATTCAATAGCCATTTGTTCGGCTTGATTAAAACCGCGCTCCAGCAATCTACGTTCACTAACTGGTACGAATGTAATCAATCGCTTAGCTGAGCCCGGATCCGTGTCGAATTCTCTCATTTCCTCTTGCAATAAGTAATACGCATGAACAAGCATTTGACCAATAACAGCCTTAAGTCGCTCATCTCCTCGATATTTATAACGTGCTAATAGTTCTTTCATCATTTCATCGTATCTCACAGCACTGCGGCTTTTTGAGAAATAAGCGTGTCCCCTTCTTTGACAGTCATAACATACCTCTCCTCGTCCGCATATCGTACAAAGTGCTGCTCGAATCCACGGTATCCTCATATAACACGAACGACAAAGTCCCAACTGCTTAACGCGATCAGAACTAACTTGTTTACACAGCAAACACTCTTCCTTTAATGGACTGAGCAGTGAAAAGAAAGTTCCTCTCATTGCACCTAGCCAATTTTTCCAATCACTCATTCACTTCCTCCTTTCAAAATAACCCCGTTTACGTGCTATGCGATTCATTTTCTCGATTTGTCGAATAGCCTCCTTTTGTGATCGTGTGATTTCTTTGGCTGCAAAATAAACCTTTCCAGCCGGATCGTCTTTTGATCTACCTGCACGCCCCGCCATCTGAACAAGCGCTGCTTCATCAAATAATTTTGAATCTGCATCTAAAATAAAGACATCCGATTTAGGTACAGTGACTCCCCGTTCCAAAATCGTCGTTGTCACCAAAACTCGTATGTCCCTGTTACGAAAACGTTGAACCCTCTCAGTTCGGTCAGAGTCCTTTGACGAGGTCCCCTCAATGCATAACATATTACCCCCTTGTAACTTTACCCTTAGTAGCTCCACCGTGGGCTCCACCAGGCGAATGTTGGGAACAAAAACAAACAACTGTGCGCCTCGTTCCACTGAAGCTGCCAGCTTAGCAATTAACGAATTAGGCAGAGTTCGAGTATTTATAGATTTATTTAGGGATGGGGCGACTATGAGCACCGGTACTGGCAGGGGACTCTTATGAAAACGCACCGGTACCCGCACATGTGGCAAATGGCCTCGTTCAGCCGCTTGCCTAACGCTTTTCGGCGGTGTAGCCGATAGCAATATATTCACACCACTTCGTTTGCAAACTTTAGCTGCAGCATAAGCGAGCATTGGATTGTTATGGTATGGAAATGCATCTATTTCATCAATGATGACAAGATCAAACGCCTCATCAAAACGCATGAGTTGATGTGTAGTGGCAATAGTAATTTGCCCTTGCTCCCATCGCTGCTCGCTACCACCATAAAGAGTAACGACACTATAGTCTGAGAAAGCTCGCGATATTCTTGGTTGAAGCTCTAACACTACGTCTTTTCGTGGAGTTGCAATCAACACTCGCCCTCCGTTGGCCACCGTTAGGTGAACGAAAGGGAATATCATTTCCGTCTTTCCCGCACCGGTAACCGCCCAGATTAAAAACTTTCGAGGCTCTTTGTCCAGCAGTCCGTGTCTATCCTTTCCCCTCTCGCCCGTAATAAATTGCAGCCCCTCCAAAGATGCTCTAGTCTGAGCTTCACTAAGTCCCCATGGCTTAATGTAGTTTTCGAGATTATCAAATGACTGTCTCGCTTCTTTCACCACTAACTCTCCATTCCCAGCTGTTCCTCCCGATATAAGCAACGAGCAAAACCTTACCCGCCCCATCGTCAAGCACGCCTCACAGTAGGGACAGTCTTGTCCACAGAAATGGCAGGCTGACCAATACAAACTCTCCTCACCGCTTCCGCAACGTTTACAGGAGTAAATCATCCTTTTTTGATAACCTCGGCGCCATTCCCTGTACTCCTTTATATGAAGCCCATTCTCTAATTTTATATCTCCGTTAAGAAGAGCTAGCTGAAGATAACTCATCCACGCTTCCCCTGCGCCTAGTTCTAAATTCGCTGCATTTAACAGCTGCTCAAATTCCTCTACAAGCAATGTCCTACCGCTGCAAGCTAATACAACCTTTGTATAAATGCCATAATCTAAAATCATTCTAGGGAGCAATCCTTGCTCTCTAAATGTTATTTTCTTCATTGCAATTTTGTCGCAATTTAGCAAACCGCAATCTTTGGCTGCCTGGTGGAACTGCCTCAGCATACTCTCATCGTTTTGAACCGTTTGTTTTAAATTTGCAGATTTTAGTTTGCCAAGCAGGCGCACACCTTGCCCAAACGAAATAAAAGGTTCGAACAGTACGAGGCCGGCGTCGGCTGCGTATTGCTCGAACCAATATTGAATGTCTGTCATAGGGTGAATAGTCAAATGCCAATTCCACTCTTTATTTAAACAAACGGCGTAAAGTTGAACCTTCATTGCTCACCTTACTCTCTTTTTTAGTACCACCTGCAAGTAAGCGATTACTACTATCCCACAGGTATTTTCACAAGATCTTCCCTGTTGCTAAGATGAACAACAACAACAGATTCCCCTTCATGTTGACTCCTAAATTGATCAACTGCATCAAAATCCATTTGGTATCTCAAATCAAGCAAATGGGTATGGGATAGTCGCTCAATAATTTGCCTTGTGTCGTCAGAAGACCCTTCATCGTAGATCGTTGCCGTAACTTCGTAGCCTTTTAATCCAGAGAAAAAAAATAAAGAGCGAATATACCATTCAATTTGATTTTGGTTATTTTTGGTGACAAGCAGAACTTTTGCAGGCTTCTTCTTTCTACCCTTGCGGGCTCCGAACAATAGATGAAGCACTGCGATGCTGATTCCGTAGCAACCCAAGATCCAAAGTAACCCAATCCACATAGCGGATCCCTCCCTTAATTGCAGTGTATGCACAAAAAGTAGAGGGGTTCCAACAACGGGAGTCTTACAGGGTTACCCAACCATTCTTAATCGCGATGATAACCGCTTGTGTACGGTCATCAACTTCCATCTTTTGAAGAATGGAGCTGACATGGTTCTTCACCGTTTTTTCGCTGATGTAGAGGAATTCTCCGATCAGTTTATTGCTTTTGCCTTCTGCCATTAAACGAAGAACTTCCGCTTCCCGTTTGGTAAGTGGACTGTTGGTATTATGTATGTACTTAAGCGCAGAATCCTTAGCGCCCTGTCCTGATCCAACCACACCGACGTCATCTAAATACGTCATGCGTCTTAGTTGGTTGATTAGCTTTCCTGTAACTTTGGGGTGAATGTAGGCGTGACCAGCCACCACAGAACGAATCGCATTTATAAGCGACTCCGCTTCCATATCCTTAAGCAAATAACCCGAAGCTCCCTTGCGAAGGGTTTCAAACACATAGCTTTCATCATCATGTAGCGAAAGAATGATAACCTTAATATCAGGGAAAATAAGCTTTAAGCGCTCAGTCGCGACTACACCATTCTCAAGTGGCATGTTGATGTCCATGAGAACAATATCTGGCGTGATTTGATTGCACAGCTCGATAACCTGGATCCCATCGCCACACTCTCCAATGACTTCCATATCATCTTCCATATTGATAATCCGTTTAACACCTTCGCGAAACAGCTGGTGATCGTCCGCAATAACAATTCGCACATTGCGTTTATGACTCGCCGTGTTGTCCATTTTGATTTTCCTCCTTGTTCTCTGCACCGCCGCCAATAGGGATTAGCATTGTAATTTTGGTTCCGGAATCTTTGGCGGAATCAATGATCATTGTGCCTTCCAGAAGTTCAACACGCTCACGCATGCCTAATAAACCAAAATTATTTCCCTTAGCTATTTTCTGCTCTGTTTGCGGCACATCGAAGCCGACCCCATTATCTACGACGTAGATTTGTACTTGATCAGGTTCCAGTGTTAGCTCAACAGATAAGAAAGTTGCTTTCGCATGTTTTATTACATTAGATAGAGCTTCTTGCACCAGTCGGAAAATCGCAATTTCAAGTCCTGATGGAATGCGAGTCTGCTTGCCTACGAGATTGAATTGCGTACGAATTCGATATTTCTCTTCGCAATCTTGAACATATTTACGCAGAGTCGGTACGATACCTAGATCGTCGAGCGCCATCGGGCGGAGGTTGAAGATGATCTTGCGAACTTCTTCAAGTCCCCCTCTGACTTGTCCCTTCAAATCCACTAGTTCTTCCTTAACCGCGGGGATATCTTCTTTAATAAGCATGCGCTGAGCAATTTCTGTTCGCAACACAACATTTGCCAAGGTCTGAGCCATACCATCATGAATTTCACGCGCAATACGCTTTCGCTCTTCCTCTTGCGCCAGAATAATCTTTAAACCAAGCAGTTGCCTGTTTTTAGCCGATTCTAATATGCGAGTGACCTGATTGAGATCTCCGGATAAGTATTCTAAAACTACATTCATCTGAGAAACGATCGTTTCAGCCCGTTCCACCTGCTTGTCCACATTCTTAGTTCGCACTTGCAGGTCATTGCGTCTGGTCTTCAGATTATTTTCTTTCTCTCTAGCAATAGTGAGTTGTAATTGAAAGGCAATAGCCGCTTCATAAGCAACCTTAATATCTTCCTCACGATACTTATTGAAGTCACGACTGACTTCCGTGAGTCGAATGCGGGAGCGCTTGTAGTCCTTCTCTAACTTGTCGACTAAATCAATCGTGATGCTTGTTTCATGCTTAATTTCTTCAAGTTCACGAGTAAGCGATTCTTTCTCCAAACGAGAAGCTTCAGCGATCTCGAACATCTGATACTTGCTGCTCTCCATGACGTTAATTGCGTTTTTTATGACACGATCTATAGCGTCTGGCTGCAAATGAAACATGCTCCTTTTTAATAACAATATTAGAAATTAGTCTACCCCATATTGTAACATAGTTCTTACAATTTGAAGTGAACTTCTAGCACTATTTATTCAATAGTTATCCCATAATTTTGGGGATCCCAGCCTACTTTAAACCCTAATTTCTCAGAAATTACACGAAGTGGAACCATAGTTACATTATTCATAATTTTTGGCGCTACTTCCGCTGTGACACGATCCCCATTTGCCAGTAGATCTGCATTATCAATCCACAAATCGATTAGCTTATCCCCGCGAATAACGGTAACCTTCCGTTCTTTGTCATCCCATTTCACATTACCGCCGAGAGCTTCTGTAACAAATCGAATTGGGATTAGTGTATTATCATTCACAATCGTTGGAGCTTGCTCTAACGTCATTGCTTTTGAGTTTACTGTTACTTGCTTTTTGTTCACTGTAAGTTTTACTGAATTCTTCGGTAAAGCCGGCAACTGTCCTTTATAAATAAACGAGATATCATCTATACTAATTTTCCCTTTCGAAGCTCTTTCATCCTGTCCATTCGCCGGATTAGCTACATAAACGCTCTTAAGCTTAATGGGGAATTTAAGATCGGAGACATCAGCCGTTAGTTTGCGCCAGCCTGTCCAGTTCGTATTTTCTGTGAAGCTGACATAGTTCAATTTGCCATCAGCATCAACAATTTCAGCACGCACCCAGTTAAAACTTCCATCTCCGAGGACCTTAGCTGTAATGAACTCAGGTTCACCTGCAATTTGCACACCATCCGTACCATCAAATCGGGCATATGCAGCTTTCGTACCTGTACCTTTTGTAAAATCGTAAGTAATCGCTAAATTCTTATTTCCATTCGCTTGTTCAATATTTACAGAAGAAACAACCTCAGCAGGATATTTATCACCAGTAGTTATAACCGCAGAATTATCAAGATCGTACCATACCTTTTCTTGTCCTACTGGAAGAGTAACCATGGTGCTATAACCATCATACCTTGCGATAACCTGAGCAGCTTGAGAACCTGAAGCACTATCTACATGTAAAATACCATCTTTCAAGCTCCCTTTTACTCCGCTAAGTTCCCATGTTGCTGATGCCGCGGGCAGTTCTCTTGTTGCACCGCTTTTGGTTGTCACCGTAATTGGCAGCTTAAAATCCCCACCCTCGGTCAATGAAAAAGCACCTGAATTGAATTTCATCGAAGTAATTTGGTCCCGACCGATAACCTCGACATCCATAGATGCAGATCCTTTCCCTGACTTCGCAGTAATCTGCGTTTTACCTGGTAATGTAGGTGTAAATACATTATCCTTAAAGCCACCATTTGCTGTGGAACTACTCCATTGTGGAACGATACCATCCACTGAAATCGGGTTATAATAATCGTCATATGCTTTAAATTGATAAGGGCTGGATTCATTCATGAATAAAATATTTTGACCTTTTAAAATAAGGCCTTTCAACTCACCTTTAGGCGCCGTTGAATATACACCTACACCATTTACAACGGATCGTTGGTTGCCATTCTCCGTTTTATTCACCAATTTCGGGTCAAAATCACCTAGGGGTCTAGATACCATCTGTGTGGAACCACCACCATCAAGCACTAAACCCTTCCAAACTCCAGCACTTATCATAAACTGCTGAAGCTCTGGCAATGTCATACCCGCGCTACCCGCACTGCGATCAGAGGTTATAATATAAGCCGTTTTCATATCTTTGGAATAACCTAATGCTGTACGTGAGCGCGGGCTATAACCACTAAAATCATTAATATTTCTTGTGAAGTAACTCGGTTTCGCATCGTCAACTAACAGCGTGCTTCCTCCGATAAGCATTTTGAAATTTTTCCAATCATATGTTTTGGAAGCATCATGCGGTACCATATCATATTTGGTGGTAATTTTATCTCCGACTTTGAGGTGATTTACGATAAACTCCCTAGCTAAGCCTGAACCTCTAAGTATATAGCCATCTGCAGGAGCAATCTTTTTAATATTCGTATCTACCGCAATTTCCTTGACAATATCATTTTGAATAAGTGCCTCAGTTGGAACGTGCGTACCATCTACTGCTCTTTGTGTCATTGCCCAAGCACTTGTATATAGGAAAAGTCCATCAGCAATCATCGCGACATTGTTATCATCCCAATAATACGTTTTATTCACACCGCCAAGGTCAAAAGATGTTCCATCTTTCGCTGTTACCTTACCCTCAAAGTCAAGAATATCAATGATCGGCTGATTGTTCTTCGTTATAGCAAAAGAATATAATCCCGATATTTTTGCGGGCGTCGCCATCACGGTTCCATTTGTAATTTGAGCGCCCTCCGGGACACCTTCAGCCTGTGTATTGAAGAAATCTCCATTCACACCTGCTACTGCGCCGCTATCCTTCACCATGCCCAAAACGCTTTGGTTCTTCGTAAACTGCGTATTCGTCCCTGCCATTGCGTCTATCTTAACGTTCGGATTCGTCAAGTCGACCTCAATGACATTGGCGTTTACCGAAACATCCTTATTGCTTCTAGTTGTTGTCCACACATAATTCTTCATGATTGCGCCTGATGTAATTGTTTCCTGTGAACTAAGTGTCAACGTTGAAGCCGCCGCACTTACCGTAGTCCCAGCTGCCAATTGCCACACCAATGCGCAAGCCAGCGCACCAATCCATACTTGCTTCTGTACCGTCATGTTGCTTTTCCACACTCCTCTTTCAGTCTAAGTCTATTATCTATCATTTTCACGATACTTATATAGACTCTTAAACTATGGAAAAAGTTACGATAGGGCTGTAGTTGTATTTATACACCAAAGAAACACAAAAAAGAGAGTCATCCCTTATGGGGTCTGCTCTCTGCTTGAGATACAAAACCTGTAAAATTTACAGTATGCGTTTTATTTTCGCTTCATGCTCTATAGATCGAGCTGACAAAAGTTCAATAATGGAATGCTGCTGTTCTTGGATGAGTTCAATCCTTTTAACAGTCGCATTGGTTTCTAAAACAGCTTGTTTAACTTGAGTTTGTTCTATTTCAAGCTTGTCTAGGCGAGAGTCTATGCCGGTCAGGTGGTTGTCGATACCATCTAAACGGGTGTCAATGCCAGCCATGTGGTTATCGATACCTTCAAGACGAGTATCGATGATTGTCAAGTGGTTTTCAATCCCGTCAAGATGATTATCAATCCCTGTCAGACGGTTTTCAATTCCATCCATACGTTTATCCATTAGATCTATCTTATCATACATCGGCAAAAATTCTGCCTTCAGCAGAGCTGATAGAGCCTCTTTCAACTCATTATCCATTTCCATCACTCCCCGATCCATCTATAATAGATGCTTATAATCGTAATTACAGTATAACATACGAGTTTCTCGTGATAAAAAGTTATTTAGTATATGTATATATTACCATTTTTTATATTGTTAGTCAAACATATGTTCTGTTTTACTGGAAAGTAAAAAGCCATCCATAATAGGATGGCTTTTCTAACTATATTAAACTAATGCTTGAGCTTTCAAAAGCTCAGCTTTGTCTGTACGCTCCCAAGGAACATCCAGGTCATTACGGCCAAAGTGACCATATGCAGCCGTTTGACGGTAAATTGGACGGCGCAGGTCAAGCTCTTTAATGATACCTGCTGGGCGAAGATCGAAGTTTTTGTGAATCAACTCAACTAATTTCTCTTCACTTACTTTAGACGTACCGAATGTATCCACAGCAATGGATACAGGACGTGCTACACCGATTGCGTAAGCCAATTGAACTTCACATTTGTCAGCAAGTCCAGCAGCTACGATGTTTTTCGCAACATAACGTGCTGCGTATGCACCGGAACGGTCAACTTTTGTTGGATCCTTACCTGAGAAAGCACCGCCGCCGTGACGCGCGTAACCGCCATACGTATCGACGATGATTTTACGGCCAGTCAAACCAGCATCCCCTTGAGGTCCTCCGATTACGAAACGGCCCGTTGGGTTGATGAAATAGTTTGTGTTTTCGTCCAACAAGTGTGCTGGTACGATAGGAGCAATAACATGTTCTTTAATATCTTTTTGGATTTGCTCTAAAGTAACATCTTCGCTATGCTGTGTAGATACTACAATCGCATCAACACGCACTGGTTTGTCATCCATATACTCAACTGTTACTTGTGTTTTACCGTCAGGACGCAGGTATGGAAGCGTTCCGTTTTTACGAACTTCTGTTAAACGACGAGCCAATTGGTGAGAAATCGAAATCGGAAGCGGCATAAGTTCTGGCGTTTCATTAACTGCAAATCCGAACATCAGACCTTGGTCACCGGCACCAATAGCTTCAATCTCTTCTTCAGACATAGAGCCTTCTCTAGCTTCAAGAGCTTTGTTAACACCTTGTGCGATGTCAGGAGATTGTTCATTCAAAGAAACAAGAACCGCACTAGTTTGGTAGTCAAAACCGTACTTCGCACGTGTGTACCCGATCTCTTTGATCGTTTGTCTTGCAATTGCTTGAATATCAACATATTCAGAGCTAGAAGTAATCTCACCGATTACCAAAACCAAACCAGTTGCTACAGATACCTCACATGCTACACGAGCATTGGGATCATTAGCAAGAAATGCATCCAATACCGAGTCAGAAATTTGGTCACAAATTTTATCCGGATGACCTTCTGTTACGGATTCGGATGTAAATAAACGACGTCCACGTACTTGCGCCATATCATTCATCCTCCTAATATCATTTAGTATGTTTGAAAAGCTTCTACTCGATGCCTCTATATGAAAAAAAGTGGGCCCGGCTTTAGCGGCAGCTTTTCACGCCAAACGGAATCCCTCTTTTGCGCTCAGCGCTGACAAGAACTTTGAATTCCGCACTGCTAAATTTTAAAACAAGCTATTCATGAATAAAGACAACAAAAAAATGAACCTTTCCCGATTGGAAAAGGTTAAATTAAACATTGACCTTCAATAAATTATCTTACTTTATTTGTCGTCTAGTGTCAATGAATGTAATCATGAATAAATTATGAATAATTTCTAATCTTAGAGAGAAAACAAAGCTTCTTCCGCGCGTTGGATCAGCCTTTTTGTTATTGTACCCCCAACAGCCCCAGTATCTCTTGAAGAGATATGTCCCCAATAATCCTCTTTCACTGAAGAAGAGGGAATAGAACCTAACTCAGTCGCAAATTCCGTATCTGCATTTGCCGATATTTGCTTACCCACAGGCAATCCTAGCTCAGCAGCAATCTCGTATTTGAGTGCATCCAGAGCCTTTTTTGATTGAGGAACCAACTTGTTGTTACTTCTAGCCATAATAAACGCCTCCTCAGAGTTTTTATTATTAAAAACCATGCTCCGTAAACAGTTGACCCAAGTGGGGACACCTTTATTATGGCTAGATTCCCGATCTCAAACCTCATAAGAAGTTGTCATTAAGGGTAAAATTGTGGAGAAGAAACTATTTCGCAACCGTGCTTCCATCTGCATTTAACAACAAATAGCTGCCGCGCACCATGACATAAACGTCTGCTGTATTTTTCGGAGATGTTTTTATGCCACGACCCTCTGTTGGAAAAATCAAAAGATGATTCAGCGCAGGTTCAGTCCCCGCTGGAAGATCTTTGCCTCCCGTCACATCCGGGATGCCATTATCATCGCTGCTCACAGTGAGAACTCTGCCGCTTCGCACGATAAATTCGGCGCCAGCACCGGCATAAAGCGTTTGTCCATTTGTCAATTGGACAACCTTCATTTCCGCTGGCGTTGGGGTAGTGCCTGCGCCTCCGTTGCTCCCATTGCCAGGCTGGCTTCCGCCAGCGCTAGCAGCGATCGCTGAGGCAACGATCTCCTTCACCTTGGCTTCGCTTAACGTGTTCTGATCAAAATAGCTCTTTGTGATCACCGGATCGGTGGACGAGCCTGGGGTTGGAGCTTCAGCTTGGGAAACTGAAAGGAATGTAGATAATAGTAGAATTGCACCGCCTGTTGCTAAGACCATTTTTTTCATATTCATTCGCTATTAACTCTCCTGTCTTAATAATCTGTAAAATTAAAGGATATCTTACTTCTTTTGTTGAATTATTTACAATTAAATAATTTAGCAAACGGAGTGATTCTATGAAAAAATTACTAACTGTGACTATGATTTTATTCTTTATCACCAGCAGCGTCAACGCTTCCTCCACCCGCGGAGATTTTGAGGGCAATCCCATAGTGGGCGTAAAAACAAATGGAAGTGAACTAAAAGTAGAAGATGTTCCAGCTATTAATTATAACGGAAGAACGATGGTTCCGATTTATATGTTAAGACAGTTAGGTGCCGATGTTGCTTGGGATGATTCGTCGTATAGTGTCAATGTATCTTTGAAAAATGAAAAGACTGGAGAGAACAATGTTAAAGAAACATCTATAAAGAATGCTTATAAGTGGCTAAGTGATACGGACATGCAGATTTATATGTTTGCTAGTAAATTGCAGCAGTACATGGATTTAGATCAAGTACCTAACCTTAAAGATTTGCTTGATCGCGATTATTTAGAGATAACAGAAGAGTACAATAAATCATTAGAATATGCTACTTCAATTTATAAACAATATGGCGGAGAAACAGGTATCAATGAAATACTTGCCAGCCAATCAAAAGTGCTCGAATCAGTTGGCCAAACGAAAGAATTGTTTAAGATTTGGATGACACGAAAGAACGACTCGCAGATCAATTCTAGTCTTCAAATGAGCGTTTTCAATAGTATCGAGAATAGTCAAAAGAACATTATAAATACCAACAAATATGTACATACTACATATATACAAAAATAAAAAGAAGGCCTAGTGGCCTTCTTTTTATTTAACATTAAGCTAATTATGGAGTTGGAACAAATTTAGGACCTTGTACTGTTACTGAAACTACATCGGATTTACCACTTGGAGATGTAATTGTCAGATCAAAAGCTCCATCTTTATCATCATTTTTAGTAACAACAATGTTACCATTTGAGTAGATTGTTACAGCGCTAATGTTGTCAGAGTAGCTGTTAGCAGAGAAGGTTACACCAAGTACTCCGTTTGCTTTTTGAGCAACATCTTGCTCATACTCTTTACCATAGTTATCTGTAACAATTAGATCTGGAGTAATAAAGGCGTTACCATCAGCTGCTCCAGAAGTATTTACTTTAATAGTCATGTCACTATCAGCAGCAATTTTGTCAACCGATAGAGCATCATTTTTAGAAGTAACAGCTACTGTTGTTTGCTTAACTTCGCCTTTAACAGTTTTGTAAGTTACGTTCAATGTAGCAGAACCTACCTTGTTACCAAGAACGTAAGCTTTACCACCAACAAGAGCTACTTTTGCAACTGCGTTGTTAGATGTTTTAATATCAGTAATTGTACCTGCTGGAAGTTTAACTACATCGCCAGAAGCATTCTTAGCAGAAAGTTTAACTTCGCGTGCAAACACTTGAGATTTCGATACATCTTTAAGGTCATCAGCAATGATATTGTTAATAACAGTAGGATTATCAATTGTACTGTAAGTTGATGCAACAACAGTACCGCTATCGCTCAAGTTGAACAATGTAGGAACAGCGTTCACAGAGTAAGTAAGATCGTCAGTAGCTTTTGCAACAGTTAATGTTTTAGTCAGCTTGGAGATCTCAACACCGTTTTTAGTGATTTTTGCTGTGTATTCAACTTTAGTACCACCAGTAGCACCAGCTGTTGTGAACAATGTGAATTCGTCATTGAACGCTTCGAAGTCTTGTTTAACTGTCACTTGCTGAGGGGTGCCTGCAAATCTAGTTTTTGTTTTACCTTTACCAAAGACCGCAGAAGTAGTCACATCTCCGTCTGGTGCTTTAAGACCAGCTAAGTTGGATGGGTTACCATCAGCATCGTAAGTAGTTGCTGTTACAGTTACTAGATACTCGTTAGTGCTTGCATTAGCAATATCGTTACCTTGATTATCTGTGTAGTGAGCATCATCAAGTGTTTTACCATATTGGTCGATAACTGCAAGTTCAATTGCAGCTGTACCACCAGCAACTGCACCTTTAGCTGGATCAGTTACTACTTTGAAGTGATCAGGTACACGTGCGTCAGCAATAGTAAATGTTTTTGTTGAAGTGCTGCTTGCGTTAGCTTCTGCGATAATCGCTGTAACAGAAACTGCACCTTTTGAATTATTGCTAATTTGATCCAATTTAATGCTTCCTTTGTGCTCTCCCGAATCAAGAATTGTAGCAACAGATTGGGAACCAGCACCAGAAACGTTAACTTTGATACGTTTTGTGTTTTGGTCACTAGTCAGATCTTCAAGGCTAAGTTGGTTGCCTGAAGCATCGTAAGCAACGATTGGAATGTATACTTCTTTGTCGCCAGCAGCGATTACATCGTTAAGGTCGCCAATTTCAACTTTATTAGCAACTTTAGAGGATTTCACAGAAATTTTGCCAGTTGCTGTTGCAGCTTGGTTGAACACTGTGAAGTTGTAGTCACCAGCTTTATCAAGATCTTTGTTCAGAGAGATCTTAACTTGTGGGATATCATTTCCATTGTCTTCGAATTCTGTTTTCACATCATCAGTGGAAATGTAGTCATTCCAGATGATAGTAGTTTCTCCGAACAATTTAGTAGTGCTGCTGTTGTCTTTGCTATATGTTTTAGCATTGATCAAAGAATCGTAGGAGATTGTACCACCGTATTGGTCAAACAAGTTAAGGTCGAATTTAACGTTTTCGCCTTTACCGTTAAGAGCGTCACCTACGGAGTAACGAGCTGCACCAAGCTCAAGTTTCGTCAAGATTGGTTGTGTACCCAACTTGAAGTTTTTCGTAGCTGTAATGTGGAAATCGTTGTTAACGATTGTTACAGGGATTACAGATACACCTTGAGTTGTGTTTTCATTTGCTGTATCCAAAGTGATCAATAAAGTTCCATCAGTATCTTTAGTGATTTTTGTGAATGTTGCAGCAGATGTGTAAACATTGTAAGAACCAGCGTTTGTAGTAGCGTTCTCACCATATTGGTTGGAAGCTTTTACTTTAACGATAGTTTTGTCAGCGTAAGCAATTGTGTCGCCAGCGTTTACGAAGTCGATTTTTGTAAGAACTTCGTCTTCACCAGTGAAAGTTGCAGTAGTTTTGTCAACAGCAGCTGCATCCAAACCGGAAACTGTTACTGTGTACTCACCTTTGCTAACTTTAACGTCAGTCAATGTCAAAACTGCGGATTTTTTGTCATCAGCAAATTTAACAGTAGTAGCTACTTCAGAAGTACCTTTTTTCAAAGCCAATTTAGCTTTGTCAGTGTCAACAGCTTTGTTGAAAGTAACTGTTACTTGTTGAGCTCCAGTTGCTTTTGCACCTGTAACAGATACTTTACCAGGAGCTACGTATTGTTGTTTTGCTTCGTATGCACCTGTAAGAAGAAGGTCACGAGTTGCGTTGGATTGGCCACCGAATTTACCGCCGTCGCCAGCAGGAAGAAGTTTCAACTCAAGAGCAAGTGCTACATAGCCTTGTGCCCAGTCGGAAACAGTTGTGTCAGTACCAGTTTTACCTTTAGCATCAGCATCTTTGTTCAGTACGCGAACCAAGAAAGTAGCCAATTGCTCTTTTGTTACTTTACCAGCTGGGTTGTATTGACCTTCAGCATAGCCGTCAGTAATACCAGCAGTTTTCAAAGCTTCGATGTAAGGAAGAGCGTAGCCGTTAGCAGCGTCGTCAGCTTTAACATCGGAGAAGCTGGAAGTTTTAAGATCTTTGTTTACTTCGATACCAGTGATCAAAGCTGCAACTTTTGCGAATTGAGCACGGTTCATTTCGTCTTTAAGACCAAATGTAGTGTCGCTCACTCCATCAAAAATACCTGCGCTGATCATTGCATCAAATTTTGCTTTTGTAGCTGCGTCAAGATCTTTAAGATCTGTGAAATCAGCAGAGGATTTCGCTGCGAAAGCTAGGGACGAAAACATGGATAATGCCATTGCTGTAGAAAGAACTACGGATAAACTTTTCTTCATAACCTTTTTTTCTCCTCCTTGAATATCTTTGGTTTTATTTTTTAGGTTAAAGCTAGTATTATTTGAGCTCGATTTACTCATAGTTTGGTTCACCCCCTTTCCAGAGTTAGAGCATTATATAACTAAGTTCGCGTGCAGCTCTAGTAGCTGCATTGGAAACTAGTAAACGTAAAGTAGGAAGAAAGACACCCACACCAATTTACATTATACATTGGTCGAATAGCGTCGTAAAGAGTTATTTTGTGATATCTGTATGGCTAACTATAATCTGGTTAACTCTTTATTATTTGCTTGCTTTCAAAGTATTAAACGCACAGGTTTCGAAAAAGTTGCGATTATTCAAAAAAACTTTTTTTATTTTTTGAAAGAACAACAGATCCATTCCAACATAAATACGATTGGATTTGTGCATAGTACGTCTATAAAACAAAAAAAGAAGGCCAATTGGCCTTCTTTTTTAAATCATTAATCTTAGTTGTTATTAGCTGCACCAGTTACAGTGACTGCAACAACATCAGATTTACCACTTGGTGATGTAATCGTCAGATCAAAGGATCCATCAGCATCAGATGTTTTCGTTACTTTGATGTTGCCATTAGCATCGATGGATACGCCAGTAACGTTAGCGGAGTAACTGCTAGCTGAGAATGTTACGCCCAGTACGCCGTTAGCTTTTTGTGCATCTTCTTGCTCATACTCAACACCATAGTTATCTGTCACAATTAGATCTGGGTTAAGGAATGCATTACCGCCAGTTGTAGCAACTGTCATTGTGCTGTCTGCTTCAACTTTATCGACTGCAAGGGCATCATTTTTAGATGTTACTGCAACAGTAGCTGTTTTAATTTCGCCTTTAATTGTTCTGTAAGATACGTTCAATGTAGCTGTACCTGTTTTGTTACCAAGAACATATGCTTTACCACCAACAAGGGCAACTTTAGCTACCGCATTGTTCGAAGTTGTAATGCCTGTGATTGTACCAGCCGGAAGTTTTACAGTGTCGCCAGAAGCGTTTTTAGCTGTAAGTTTAACTTCGCGAGCAAATACTTGTGATTTTGTTACGTCTTTCAGATCATCAGCAGAGATTTCTTTACCATCAGTACCATAAGTCGATTTAACAACTACACCACTATCAGTAAAGTTGAACAATGTTGGAACAGCGTTGACGGAGTAAGTCAGGTCGTCAGTTTCGCTAGCAACTGTGATTGTTCTAGTTAATTTCGAGATTTCAGTACCGTTTTTCGTGATTGTTGCTGTGTAGTCAGCTTTTGCACCTTCTTTAGCATTCTCTGTTGTGAAGAGTGTGAACTCATCATTGAACGCTTCGAAGTCGCCAGCTTTTTCACCTTTACCATATGTTGCAGAAGTAATTTCTTTATCAGCAGGATCTAACAAGCCGAATGTACCAGCATCAGTACCTGTAGCTGTTACTTTAACATTTACTTGATACTTGTTGTTCGAACCATCTACAAACGTTGGAGCATTGTTGCCTTGGCTATCTGTGAAGTTCGCATCGTCAAGCACTTGTCCGTATTGGTCAATTACCGCTAGCTCAACTGCAGATGTTCCACCTTTAACGATAGATTTCGCAGGATCCGTTACTACTTTGAAGTGATCAGGTACACGAGCGTCAGAAACTGTAAATGTTTTTGTAGAAGTGCTGCTTGCATTCGCTGTTGCGATGATCGCTGTAATGGATACCGCGCCTTTTGTGTTGTTATTGATTTGGTTCAATTTAATGGAGCCTTTGTGCTCACCAGAATCAAGGATTGTTGCTGTTGTTTGACCTTCAACACCAGAAACGTTCACTTGGATACGTTTGATGTTTTCGTCGCTTGTCAGGTCATCCATGCTTAATTGGTTACCAGCTGCATCATAAGCTACGATTGGCACATAAACTTCTTTGTCGCCAGCCGCGATCACATCGTTCATTTCGCCAATTTCAACTTTGTTTGCAAGTTTTGAAGATTGAACGGAAATTTTACCGCTTGCTGTAGCCGCTTGGTTGAACACAGTGAAGCCGTAATCGCCAGCTTTATCAAGATCTTTGTTCAAGGAGATCTTCACTTGCGGGATATCGTTACCGTTATCTTCAATCTCTGTTTTCACATCTCCAGCTGGGATGTAATCGTTCCAGATCACAGTTGTGTCACCGAACAATTTAGTCGTGCTTGTATTGTCTTTGCTGTATACTGTCGCATTCATCAAAGAGTCATAAGAAATTGTACCGCCATATTGGTCAAACAGGTTAAGGTCAAATTTCACGTTTTCGCCTTTACCGTTTAGTGCTGTACCTACGGAGTAGCGAGCATCACCTAGCTCAAGTTTCGTCAAGATTGGTTGTGTACCCAATTTGAAGTTTTTCGTAGCTGTGATGTGGCTGTCGTTGTTAACAACTGTTACTGGAACTACAGATACACCTTGTGTTGTGTTTTCGTTAGCTGTATCCAAAGTGATCAACAAAGTACCATCTGTATCTTTTGTGATTTTAGTGAATGTTGCAGCAGAAGTGTACACGTTGTAAGAACCAGCGTTTGTTGTTGCATTCTCACCATATTGGTTAGAAGCTTTAACTTTTACGATCGTTTTATCTGCATATGCGATTGTGTCGCCAGCATTTACGAAGTCGATTTTTGTAAGAACTTCATCTTCACCTGTGAAAGTTGCTGTTGTTTTATCAACGGTAGCTGCGTCCAAACCGGAAACAGTTACTGTGTATTCACCTTTGCTTACTTTCACATCAGACAATGTAAGAACCGCGGATTTCTTGTCATCAGCAAATTTCGCTGTTGTAACAACTTCGCTAGATCCTTTTTTCAACGTTAATTTCGCTTTTTCAACGTCAACTGGTTTGTTGAATGTAACTGTTACTTGTTGCGCACCTGTTGCTTTTGCACCTGTAACGGATACTTTACCAGCTGGTACGTATTGTTGTTTTGCTTCATAAGCACCTGTCAAAAGCAGATCGCGAGTTGCGTTAGCCATACCGCCGAATGTACCATCTTCACCGTTGGAAAGAAGTTTCAATTCAAGTGCTAATGCTACATAACCTTGTGCCCAACCGGATACTGTTGCATCTGTACCTGTTTTGCCTTTAGCTGCTTCATCTTGACCAAGAACACGAACCAAGAAAGTAGCCAGTTGTTCTTTCGTCACTTTACCAGCTGGGTTGTATTGACCTTCTGCATAACCATCCGTTACGCCAGCTGTTTTCAAAGCTTCGATGTAAGGAAGTGCATAACCGTTAGCTGCATCGTCAATACTAACGTCAGTGAAGCTGGAAGTTTTCAAATCTTTGTTGACGTCAAGACCCATGATCAATGCAGCAACTTTTGCAAATTGTGCACGGTTCATTTCGTCTTTCAGTCCAAATGTTGTTTCGGATACGCCGTCAAAGATACCAGCGGAGATCATCGCATCAAATTTCGCTTTTGTAGCAGCATCCAGGTCTTTCAAATCTGTAAAATCAGCAGATGATTTCGCTGCGAATGCAAGAGACGAAAACATGGAAAGAGCCATAGCGGATGTAAGGACTACGGATAGAGTTTTCTTCATAAGGGTTTGTTTCCTCCTAATATTTTAAAGTTTTTTGTTATAAAAACTTATAACCAACGGGACAACGGGACGACATTGAAATAACTTGCTATCAATTTCGTGTAGCTTCTTTTCTATCACCTCGTCTACATGAATTAGTATACTATTATCTCGCCATTAATTCATTGACAAGTATTTTCCAAGTAGATAGCTAGATTAGTCTGTGCTCGCACTAGGAAAATGCAAAAAAAGAAGACCCCGAAGGGCCTTCTTCTCCTCCAAAATAATTACTTCACAATTACCGACGTTACAGTCGACTTGCCATTTGGCGATGTGATGATCAAATCAAATGTTGTGCCACTATCAGCTTTGATTGTTCCGTCAGCACTAATCTCCACTTTTCCTTTAACTTGATCCGCGGAGAATGCCAGACCCATCAAATAGTTGTAAGCTGGTGCTTCATCTTTGTCGTACTCAACACCATAGTTATCCGTTACAGTCAGATCTGCTACCGCATAAGCATTAGCACCTGTAGAAATCGTTGCTTCCGATTCCCCAGCTTCCAACTTGTCTACAGCAACCATATCGCTTTTTACCGTTACAGGTACACTTGCTTGTTTAACATTACCGTCAACCGTTTGATAAGTCACACTCAATGTTGCAGTGCCTTCTTTATTCCCCATAACAAAAGCTTTACCGGCATCCTCTCCAGTACCCATCGCAACTTGTGCCACGCTAGGGTTCGAAGTTGTAATTTGTGTAGCCACAGCCGGAAGCTCAACGATTTCACCTGCAGCGTTTTTAGCTGTAATTTTTACTTCGCGGGATAATTTGCTTTTTGCAATTGACAATTCACTGTCCTTTACAACATCACTATCCATAGCATTGAACAATGGTGCTACTGTTCCAACACTATAAGTTAAATCTGCGTTTTTACCAACAACATTAAGTGTTCTTTCTACTTTGGAAATCTCTTGATCACCTTTAAGAATTTGAGCAGTGAACTTAACGTAAGTCCCCTCTTTTGCTGCGCTTGTTGTTTCAAAAGTGAACTCATCATTGAAAGCTTTGTAGTCGTTAGTACCTTTTTCGTACGTATTTTTCGTCAATACGTCGCCATTTGGCGTAAGAACATGCGCAGTAGCATTATCAATAACATTACCATTTACATCATAAGTTACTGCTGTTGCGACGACGCTATATTTCGTATTGCCATCTGCCGTTGGAACCACAGAACCATTGCTGTTTACATAGTTGGAATCATCCAACACTTGACCATATTGGTCAATCACGCTGAACTCAAAATCAGAAGTTGCTCCAGCAACAGCATTTTTAGCTGGCACTGTTACTTCTTTCAAATGGTCCGCAATACGTGCATCGTGAACAGTGTACGTTTTAGTTGCTGTGCTGCTTGCATTCGCAGTTGCAATAACTGCTGTCACAGATACTGCTCCGTTAGAACCAGCATCAATTTTATCTAGTTTAATCATACCCTTGTGCTCACCCGAAGTTGCAATTGTGCTGCTGCCCGTTGCCCCAGAGATTGAAACTCTAATACGTTCAGCGTTCGCATCGCTTGCCAAATCGTCTGCACTCAGTTGCTTGCCATTTGCATCATAAGCCATCAATGGAACATATACATCTGTGTCTCCGGATGCAATCACATCATTCATGTCGCCAATTTCAATTTTAGTCGCTACTTTTGCGGATTGAATGCTCACTTTACCTGTTGCAGTTGCCGCTTGGTTAAATACAGTGAAGCCGAAATCTCCCGATTTATCAATATCTTTGAGCAAGGAGATTTTCACTTGTGGAATGTCGTTGCCGTTATCTTCAATTACATAGTTAACATCTTCACTTGCAAGATAGTCATTCCAGATTAAGCTAGTATCTTTAAGCTTGTCTTCACTGGATAGTGTTTCATAGGACATAACAGAACCATATTGGTCATATAAGTTCAAATCAAACTTAACATTTTCGCCTTTCGCATTTAGAGCGGTGCCCACAGAATAACGCGGTTGGCCTAGCTCAAGTTTCGTCAAGATTGGTTGCGTACCAAGCTTGAAGTTTTTTGTTACAGTGATATGGCTGTCATTATTCACAATTGTTACTGGAATCACAGTTACACCTTGCGTCGTGTCATTTGTGTTAGTGTCCAATGTGATCAGTAGTGTGCCATCATTGTCTTTTGTTATTTTCGTAAAAGTTGCAGCTGATGTGTATACATCGTAAGAACCTGCATTTGTGGAAGCAGCTTCACCATATTGGTTTACAGCTTTAGCTTTAACAATTACTTTATCTGCATAAGCGATCGTGTCATTCGCGGATACGAATTCGATGTTTTTCATTACTTCGTCTTCGCCTTTAAAAGTAGCTGTCGTTTTATCAACAGCAGCTTCATCAAGACCGCTCATATTTACTGTGTACTCGCCATTGCTGATTTTAACGTCTGTTAGTGTTAAAACCGCAGATTTTTTATCTGCCGCGAAAGCGGTAGTTGTTACAACATCAGAGTTACCTTTTTTCAAGGATAACTTGGTTTTTTCTACATCAACAGGCTTGTTAAAGGTAACTTCAACTTTTTGAACTCCAGTTGCTTTCGCTCCAGTAACAGAAACTTTACCAGCCGGTACATATTGTTGTTTTGCTTCATAAGCGCCAGTTAATAAAAGATCCCGAGTTGCGTTAGCTTGGCCGCCAAATGTACCATCTTCGCCATTAGTTAAAAGTTTCAATTCAAGTGCTAAAGCAACATAACCTTGTGCCCAATCGGAGACTGTTTTGTCCGTGCCTGTTTTACCTTTAGCAACTTCGTCTTGTCCAAGAACGCGTACCAGGAAAGTAGCCAATTGTTCTTTGGTTACTTTACCTGCCGGATTGTATTGACCTTCCGCATAACCGTCAGTTACACCAGCTGTTTTCAAAGCTTCGATATAAGGAAGTGCATAACCATTGGCTGAATCGTCAACACTAACGTCAGTGAAGCTCGATGTTTTCAAATCTTGATTTACGTCAAGACCCATAATTAATGCGGCAACTTTTGCAAATTGTGCGCGGTTCATTTCATCTTTCAAACCAAAGGTTGTTTCGGATACGCCATCGAAAATACCTGCAGAGATCATCGCGTCGAATTTTGCTTTAGTAGCGGCATCCAGATCCTTCAAATCTGTGAAGTCAGCAGAGGATTTCGCTGCGAATGCCAAGGATGAGAACATGGAAAGAGCCATAGCGGAAGTAAGAACTACGGAAAGTGTTTTTTTCATAAAGGTTTGTTTCCTCCTAATATTTAAAGTTTTTTGTTATAAAAACTTAGGATTAACTTTTTGAGTGAATAGTGCCTTGCAATCATTTTCGTATATCTTTTTGTATATCATCTCGGCTACAAACTTAGTATACTATCGACTAGTGATAAAATCATTGATAACTATTTCCCATGGTGATTTATGCAAAGCATATAAATAAAAAAGAAGGCCAATTGGCCTTCTTTCTTGAAATGGTGAATCTTATTTGTTATTAGCTGTACCAGTTACAGTTACTGCAACCACATCGGATTTACCACTTGGTGATGTAATTGTTAGATCAAAGGATCCATCAGCATCAGATGTTTTCGTTACTTGAATGTTACCATTCGCATCGATGGACACTGCAGAAACGTTAGCGGAGTAGCCGTTAGCAGAGAATGTTACGCCGAGTACACCGTTAGCTTTTTGAGCATCTTCTTGCTCATACTCAACACCATAGTTATCAGTAACAATTAGGTCTGGATTGATGAATGCATTGCCACCAGTTGTAGCAACTGTCATTGTGCTGTCTGCTTCAACTTTGTCAACTGCAAGTGCATCGTTTTTCGATGTTACTGCAACAGTAGCTGTTTTAATTTCACCTTTAATTGTTCTGTACGTTACATTCAATGTAGCTGTACCTGTTTTGTTACCAAGAACATATGCTTTACCACCAACAAGCGCTACTTTTGCAACTGCGTTGTTCGATGTCTTAATGTCTGTGATTGTACCAGCTGGAAGTTTTACAGTGTCGCCAGAAGCGTTTTTAGCTGTAAGTTTAACTTCTTGTGCAAATACTTGAGATTTCGTTACATCTTTCAGATCATCAGCAGAGATCGCTGTACCATCAGTACCATAAGTCGATCCAACAACTACGCCGCTATCACTAAAGTTGAACAATGTTGGAACAGCGTTCACGGAGTAAGTTAGGTCGTCTGTTGCACTAGCAACTGTGATCGTTCTTGTCAATTTGGAGATCTCAGTACCATTTTTCGTGATTGTTGCTGTGTAATCTGCTTTTGCACCTTCAGTAGCACCTTCAGTTGTGAACAGTGTGTACTCGTCATTGAATGCTTTGAAGTCACCAGCAGTTTCACCTTTACCAAAAATGGCAGAAGTAATTGCATTGTTGTTATCGTCACCTTTTTTCAGGCCGATTGTACCAGCAGCAGTACCTGTAGCTGTTACTTCAACTTTTACTTGATACTTGTTGTTCGAACCGTCAACGAAAGTTGGAGCATTGTTACCTTGGCTATCTGTGAAATGTGCATCGTCAAGTACTTGGCCGTATTGGTCAATAACCGCGAGCTCAATATCAGATTCTCCACCTTTTACAATGGATTTCGCAGGATCTGTTACTACTTTGAAGTGATCAGGTACACGAGCGTCAGCAACTGTAAATGTTTTTGTGGAAGTGCTGCTTGCATTCGCTGTTGCGATGATCGCTGTAATCGATACTGCACCTTTAGTGTTGTTGCTAATTTGGTTCAGTTTAATTGAACCTTTGTGCTCACCGGAATCAAGGATGCTAGCAGTTGTTTGACCTTCAACACCAGAAACGTTCACTTGGATACGTTTGATGTTTTCATCGCTAGTCAGGTCATCCATGCTTAATTGGTTACCAGCTGCATCATAAGCTACGACAGGAATATAAACTTCTGTGTCACCAGCCGCGATCACATCGTTCATTTCACCAATTTCAACTTTGTTCGCAAGTTTCGAAGATTTAATGGATACTTTACCACTTGCTGTAGCTGCTTGGTTGAATACTGTGAAGTTATAGTCGCCAGCTTTATCTACATCATTGAGCAACGAGATTTTCACTTGTGGGATATCATTACCGTTATCTTCTACTTCTGTTTTCACATCTTCAGCTGGGATGTAATCGTTCCAGATTACAGTTGTGTCACCGAACAATTTAGACGTGCTTGTGTTACCGTTGCTGTATACTTTTGCGTTCATCAAAGAGTCGTAAGAGATTGTACCACCGTATTGGTCAAACAGGTTAAGGTCAAATTTCACGTTTTCGCCTTTACCATTTAGTGTTGTACCTACGGAGTAACGAGCATCACCAAGCTCAAGTTTTGTCAAGATTGGTTGTGTACCCAATTTGAAGTTTTTCGTAGCTGTGATGTGGCTGTCGTTGTTAACAATAGTTACTGGGATTACAGATACACCTTGTGTTGTGCTTTCATTAGCTGTATCCAAAGTGATCAACAAAGTACCATCAGTATCTTTTGTGATCTTAGTGAATGTTGCCGCAGATGTGTATACATTGTAAGAACCAGCGTTTGTTGTTGCATTCTCACCATATTGGTTAGAAGCTTTTACTTTTACGATCGTTTTATCTGCATATGCGATTGTGTCGCCAGCATTTACGAAGTCGATTTTTGTAAGAACTTCATCTTCACCTGTGAAAGTTGCTGTTGTTTTATCAACTGTAGCTGCATCCAAACCGGAAACAGTTACTGTGTATTCGCCATTGCTTACTTTTACATCAGTCAATGTTAAAACCGCGGATTTCTTGTCATCAGAGAATTTTGTAGTTGTAACAACATCGCTAGTTCCTTTTTTCAAGCTCAACGTAGCTTTGTCTGTATCAACCGGCTTGTTGAAAGTTACTGTTACTTGTTGCGCACCTGTTGCTTTTGCGCCTGTAACGGAAACTTTACCAGCTGGTACGTATTGTTGTTTTGCTTCATAAGCACCAGTCAAAAGCAGGTCACGAGTTGCGTTAGCCATACCGCCGAATGTACCATCTTCACCGTTAGAAAGAAGTTTCAATTCAAGCGCCAATGCGACATAACCTTGTGCCCAACCGGATACTGTTGCATCTGTACCTGTTTTACCTTTAGCTGCTTCATCTTGACCAAGAACACGAACCAAGAAAGTAGCCAATTGTTCTTTCGTTACTTTACCAGCCGGGTTGTATTGGCCTTCTGCATAACCGTCAGTAACACCAGCAGTTTTCAAAGCTTCGATGTAAGGAAGTGCATAACCGTTAGCCGCGTCGTCAACACTAACATCAGTGAAGCTGGAAGTTTTCAAATCTTTATTAACGTCAAGACCCATGATCAATGCAGCAACTTTTGCAAATTGCGCACGGTTCATTTCATCTTTCAGACCAAATGTTGTCTCGGATACGCCGTCGAAGATACCAGCGGAGATCATCGCATCAAATTTCGCTTTTGTAGCAGCATCCAGGTCTTTCAAATCTGTGAAATCCGCAGACGATTTTGCTGCGAATGCTAGAGATGAAAACATGGAAAGAGCCATAGCGGATGTAAGGACTACGGATAGAGTTTTCTTCATAAGGTTTTGTTTCCTCCTAATATTTTAAAGTTTTTTGTTATAAAAACTTATAACCAACGGGACGACAGTTTGAATCATTGTTTCAGCCGTTCTATGTAGCTCCGCGGCTATCATCTCGGCTACACGACTTAGTATACGTGAGTATATACTAAATTTCATTGATAAGTATTTTCCAGTAGGCTCTATTTACTAGATAAATAATTATCGGTTTGTGCATGTATCACTCACATTTACAATTTACATGTTAATTGTGAACTAAATAAGTAGAGAAGCTGAAATTAACCTAAAAGTTAGCTTAAGATAAGCTGAAACGATTTTTTGACCATAAGAAAAGCAAAAGACTGCATCCGATTATATCGGAGCAGTCTTTGTTCACTTCAACTCAAGATTTAAGGAATTTTCTTCTGTTGCTTAAGAACGCGGTTAGCAATCGCCGCAGCTTGCGCTCTGGTCATATTGCCCTTTGGATCAAAGCTGTAGGTTGGCTTCTTCTGTCCTTGAACAGGCGCGTTTTCAATGCCATCCATTAGTCCTGCTTTAATAACTGCTTCTATAGAAGCTATTGAATAGGTATCCATGTCACCTGCATCTGTGAATTGCTTTTTAAGATTAGCAAGTGATTTAACTGAATCCGCGCTGGTTTTCATGTTTGCTGCTCTTTCGATCATAACAGCGGCATCTTGACGGCTAATAGAATTGGTCGGAAGGAACAAGCCGTTAGAGTTACCTCTGACGATACCCGCACGTGCTCCGGCTTCAATATGCATGAAGTCATACAAACTGCTGCTATTCGGCAATCCAAGGCCTCTACGCACATCCGCGAAAGTACCCTGGAAGTTAGGGTTGGTCGGATCGTTTGTATGATACGTTGTATCTTCATTTACTAATGGGATATTAAAAATGTTAACCAACATCGTTACAAACTCACCGCGAGTAATAGCGTCATTCGGCAAGAACTGTCCAGGTGTCTTATTATTCATAATCCCTTTGGAATAAAGAATATCCAGGTAATCGCGGGCCCAGTCATGATTCGTTACATCATTAAAGCTGTTATCCATATACATGACTTGGAAATAGCCGAAATTTTCAACCGGTACTTTGATCGTATGGGATTTGGCATCTACAACGCCGCCAATATTCTTCCAACCTACGTATTGGTTCCCGGTTCCGCTTGGATCCAAGAACGTACCGAATTGGTACACAGTGAGATACTTCCAAGAGTCGTTACGAATCTCTTCATCGTATTTCAACGTTAGCGTTCCACGTTCCGTAGGTATAACTAGATTTTTAATGTAACGGGAGTAAAACGCCGTCTCCCCAGGTCCAGGTAGCGATGGAGATGGTAGGTTACCACTGCCTTGTAGAGCGTCTTTAAGCGTCGCATTTGTGCTTGCTGCACTACTATCAATCGAACCGCCATCAATCCAGAACAGTTTACTGGCAGCTCTGAATCGTCCTGTTGGCTCTTGAAGAAAGCGCATGCCGGCTTGAGTCTCAGAAGCCTTATCTACACGCCCGTCATCTTGATTGGCAATCCCAAACACTAATTTACGATCAGATGTGATGAATTGTTCCGTTTGTGTACGGTCATTTCTCATCAACTTCGTGTCTTTCGGGAAAGTTAATGTAAGATCCCCATCGAACAGGCTCATTTTAGCTGCAATATTCGTACGATACTGTGCACCTTCAATTGGTGTATTCAAATTATTGAGAATAAATGTACCTTTTGATTTAGCACTGCCTCGAATAACTTCAAAGCTAACTGTATTTTTTCCTGCTTTCAAGTTCGGTACATCCAAACGGAAAATACCTGGCGCAGTAAGTTTGGCTTCTGTTTTATTATAGATAATGGAGTCTGCTCCATCAGCTTGAATCACGACAGTTTGGAAATTTGTATTTACATTGGCTTGATCAATCTTATCTGCATTTTTAACGAAATTTGTTGGTTGAAGAAGCAGATAGTCTACAGGCTGTTTTGTAACAGTAATCATTTTGCTTGTCGTACGACCAGTCTTATTCTTAGCCACCAGTTCTAACACATAATCTCCATACGCATCCAAACTTAAAGGAGTCGATATTTTGAATTTGGTCGTAATTTGGTTACCATCCAGTGGATTGGTCACTTGAGAGATTTGGGCTAGTAGCGGTGTAGTACCAACAGTAAGAGTGGAACCATTAGGAACACTTCTTACATATAAAATAGCTGTTGAAGTAGCATCTGCTGAATTTAATTTTGCGTTTAACACTGTACCAGAGAGCTGCAGCTTATCAGACGTCGTCAGGAAAGCTCCAGGCACTGAGCTAGGTGTAAAAGGCGTGATAGCTGGGTCAAGGGCTAGTTCTTCAACTAGCGGTGCGAAATCGCTTAAAACGAAGATCTCATAAATCGTTTGTGTAACAAGCACTTTTACGCCTGCAGGCTTCAAGTACAGTGAGAATTTAATTGTTTTCTTACCATCTGCATCAAAAAGGGAACTTGTATTACCAGGTAGAATGAATGCTGTAGCAGGAATAGTGAAGCTTCCGTCTGTCTTAATCATTCCAGGTAGCAAAGCAATATTTGAATCATTAACAGACAACTCAACATCACCGTAGTTTGACGCAGGTAGATTAACGATTTTACCTGTGATACAAGGAGCCGCACCTTCTGCACAAGTGATTTGAGCCGGATTACTCACTACTTTCCCATTATAAAGACTGTTCACAATGACGTAAGGTGCACTCGAGATATTCAACTGATACACTTTGGCACCAGCTTGGTTATAACCGGTTGTCGCATTCCACGGAACCAATGTCAGCTTGGTGGTGCCATCCGGAATATCGTGAAGATCAATCTCCGCTACGCCCGCAGTAACGTTCACATCACCATTGCCTGCAAATCCGGGGATCGTTACTTTCACTTTATCGGCATTGCCATTAACATGAAATTTGAGTTTTGCAGGAAATTCATTGATTTGATTCGTTCCTTGCTCTGTAAGCTTAACTTCATAACCTGCTCCAACAGGTGGAGCAAAATATTGCGCAGTGTAATCAATGTAAGGCAAAGTTGGGTTAACGAAATTAAAATTATATCTGGTTGTATATTCTCCACCCAAACTTGTAACGAATTTGACGTCGATTTCCTGAGAAGTCGCAGTACCGCTGAGTGGTAGGTTTGCTTCAATATGATGGACATCGTAAGCTGTTCCACCTGTTACAGTCGCAGGATTAACCAGGCTAGGAATCGTTCCACTAGGAACATTAGGGTTAACATTCAAGTAGCCGCCAATAGGGGTTGTCGAATTTGTTGCAAATGTATAACGGAGAGTTGTCCCACTTCCCGCAACGCTGATATCCGCGTATAAGTAATCTGGGCTACCTGCCGTAATGTTTCCTTTACTGTTCTTTAAATCAGCTGTAAAAACAATGTTATTATCCGTTGAACTCACCAAATTAGGGATATTGACCAATGCTTGGTCTGAGTTCCCTGCTGCTGCCTCTTTAAAACGAACTTTACCATTATAAGCAAAGCCTAAGCCATTGTTATAAATAAAGTTTCTTGACGTTGTATAATAGTTTGTCGGGTTCTTGGCAACGAAAGTGATTAGATTGTCCCCTGGCGTTAAGGTGAGATCCGAAGCCCTTCCCGTGTTTGTTAAGAATGTAAAAATACCGCCAGAAAAATTAGTTGCTTCATAAGTAGTTCCCGATACCGTAGCGTTTACTTGATAAGCATTATTAGAATTACCTGTAATTGTAAGATTCGTATAAGGACCTGTTGCTGGGTACATACCACCATCTGCGAAATCAACATCATTGATTTTCAAATTTGTGATGTTGGATACCGGTGTGAAGTAAACCCAAGCCGGCTTAGAATCAACCGTTGAAGTGCTTCCGTATTTAACAACAATTTTATTTAAACCTTCCGTTAATTGAATATTCTCAAAGGTAATTTGGTTGCTGTTATTAGGATTTTTGATCGCGCGATTTGTTTTGTTTGGTGTCGTAATACCTGTGGTCATATTTTTGATTTCATAGAAAACGTTCGTAATCTGATCATCCGAAATGCCCCCAATGTCTGCACTTAGCGTAATTGGGTTTGCCGTAATCCTTGGAATCAATGCATCAAGGAATTGATCAGGATCCTGGACCACAGTAGTATCATTAGGGTCAGTATGTACGTAGTAATTCGTAATATTAATTACAGGCGCGGCCGAAGCCCCGAGTGGTGGAAGCAAGGCCAACAACATAGCAACCATGAGGCTGATGCTAATCCACTTATTTCTTTGCTTGGTCTTCAAAGCTAGTTCCTCCTTATGTCCTCTAAATTCCATTCATTCGACATAGCAATGCTGCTAACCGTCGGTTAGACAAACTTACTTTCGACAATCCCTCCCAAATCCTTCTATCATTCTCCATGATTTGACGCGGTATACCGCCAAAAGTTCTTGTACCTTTCTTATCGGTCAAAACCTCTCAATTGTTTAGAGAAAGAAATAAGTTCACAAAATAGAAAAAAAATCCAACCCGAAGGTTGGATTTGAGTGAAACAGGTATAAGTGCTGTTTATTTGCCCATCCGGTCGCTCTGCACGGTCTTGCCTACAAGTCTTTGCAGGAAATTAAGAACCGGCTTGCGGCTTTTACTAATGATGCCGATTGCTTCTGCTCCGACGAGCATCACTAGGAATAGAGCAACAATGATCATGATTAATCCCCAAGTGGAATCCTGGGAAATGAAGACGGAGCAGATTACCGCGCTGCCGCCGAATACGGATGCAATACCGTAAATGATCAGTACGCTTGTACGATGGCTGAAGCCAAGCTGCAACAAGCAATGATGAAGATGGCTTTTGTCCGGTGCCGAAATCGGCAATTTATTCACATAACGACGCATAATCGCAAAGAAGGTATCCGATAAAGGTACGCCTAAGATCATAATCGGGATTAGAAGCGATACAACAGCTGCTTGTTTAAAGCCTAGGATCGACAATGTCGCAAGTGCGAAACCTAAGAATAAAGCGCCCGAGTCGCCCATAAAAATTTTGGCGGGATGGAAGTTATAGAACATGAATCCTACGATACTTCCTAGCAAGATCACAGCCAATAGAATAACAGTTACATTGCCCATCATAAGCGCTAAAACAAGAATTGTAGTAGTAGCAATACCAGATACTCCCGCTGACAGCCCATCTAGACCGTCAATCAGGTTAATGGCATTGGATACGCCGACAATCCATAATATCGTAATCGGGATACTCAACCAGCCGATAGGCAGATTCGTCTCTCCGAACGGAATGTTAACGAGATCGATTTTGAGGCCAAAGGAAACGACGATACACGCAGCAATGAGCTGCCCAAGAAGCTTCCATTTGGGGGATAGTTGAAAACGGTCATCCAAAGCCCCTGTGATGACGATAACTAACCCGCCGAGCAGCAAACCGAACGCTGCATTGGAGTTAACGGCATCAAGCGCTGGAGAGACGACGAAATAAGCTCCGACGAAGGCAAGGAAGATAGCTAGACCTCCGAGACGCGGCATAATTCGCGTATGAACTTTTCGATGGTTGGGGGCATCTACAGCTCCAACCCAGAAGGCAAATTTTTTGACCAGGGGTGTCAGCAGCACTGCAATAATGCAGGCAGCGATGAACCCAATCGCGTATAATCCATACATGTCTTCTTCACAGCTCCTCTTGTCTTGGGTGGCAGGTGATCCGCCGAAGAGAATTATACTCCCATTTTTCCACAAATACTACTGCTAATTTTGTCTGAAATGACCGTTTTCAGCCAATTTTCATAAAAATTTTCATGGTTTTGTGACTTTCTCTTTGTCACGCATCACTTTCATCGCGAATTTAGGGAGTAATAACATTCTTTTGTAGCGCCACGGCTCCTGCAACAGGCGGTAAAACCATTCAAGACGTAGTTTTTGGAATACAACCGGTGCTCTTTTTAGCTTGCCCGAAAGAACATCAAAACTTCCCCCGACTCCCATCATAACCGGAACGCCGATCTGCCCTTTGTATTTGCCGATCCAAGGCTCCTGATTCGCTGCCGCTCTCCCTACAAATAGAAGATCCGGTGCGGCATCTACAATGGATTGAATCACTTCGGCATCCTGCTCATCTTTGAAGTAACCGTCACGCACACCAACGAGCTTGATTCCAGGATAATTCTTGCGTATTTTGTCCGCTGCCGCTTGAATCACTTCATTGGAAGCCCCGAGCAGATAGACTTTCCAGCCTTTCGACTCTCCAACCTTCATCAGCTCATTTAACAAATCGTAACCAGGGACCCGCTCTGCAACTGGCTCTCCAACATAATTGGCGGCCCAGACCACACCTGTTCCATCAGGAACGATAAGCTCGGCGCGCTTCATCATGCTCATATAGGCGGGATCATCCAGCGCCGACATCACCATAATCGGGTTGGCGGTTATGATTTGATGAGGCTGTCTTTGTTCAATCGCCTTGGCTAGGTAGGCAACCGTTTGGTTCATGCTCATTTTAGAGATGGGAACCCCATATATGCTGACTTTCGGTATAGCTTGGGCAGAAACAACTCCAGCTGTCGTTGTCGATGTTGAGCTCATAGATATCTCTTCCTTTATGTGACGTTGGCTTTCACGTTTTGGTTGATTTTTTTATTTATTAAAAAAAGAAACGATGCTTTTCGCAGGGAACTGGGCCTGCGCCTTAAGCTCCTCGATGGCGGCGCGCTTGGACGCCGCCCAAGCTTCTCGGCCATCCAGGAGAGCCGCAGCCTCCTGGGCCAATGCATCCGCATCGAAACGAGACGTCGATGCGGCAGCTTTCATGCCAAGCCTATGGAGAAACTGGTCGATCTTCGGATCGTACGAGATGCCTACCATAGGCACATACTGCGAGGCTGCATAAATCAAGGAATGCAGCCTCATCCCGATCAGCAGGTCGCAACCCGCGACCTGCGCGAGCATATCCTGCGGATGGACGATGCCCGGCACCACCTCCACCCGCGACCCGTGATCGCCCAACCGGTCGATCACGAACTGCGAGGCCACCTCGTCCGAAGGGAGGTGGAAAGGCAAGAACCGCAGCCGCACGCTAGGATCGGCGGCGAGCAGCTGTGCCAGGGACCGCGAGAGAGCTTCCAGCTCCGAGCGGTCCTCGTTCCAGAAGCGGACGGACACGCCGACCGTCCGCACGCCCTCTGCCGACCCGCTAGCACCAGCCTCGCCGCGAAGCGGCAGGCCCATGACCGGGTCGGGCACGACGGCGATGCGCTCCCGCGGGAGGCGCATCGTCGTCAATAACTCCGCGGACTCCGTATCGCGGACGGAGATGTAGGCGCAGCGTTTGAACACGCCGCGGATCCAACCATCGAACATCCGGCGGTTCACCGGGCCGATGCCTTGAGAGTATATAAACGTAGGCTTCCCAAGCCACTGTGCGATTTTCAAAACGGCTAAGTAATACGGAATCGTCTTGGAGCTTGTAGCATCCTGCAATAAGCTCCCACCGCCGCTGATCAAACCGTCTGCTTCCCGCAGAGCGCTGAGAAGTGGACCAGGTTTCATGCGGTGATAGGATTGGACGCCGTACATCGCTGACGTCTTTTCCGGATTCGCAGAAAGTACAATCGGCTCAATACGAATGCCCTGCTCCCGGCCTTGCTCCTCTAAAGCGAACAAAATCGATTGAAGAACAGCCTCATCCCCGCTATTATCGAAACCGTAGTAGCCCGATAGCGCTATTTTGACAACCTTGGCACCCATCGTTTCCAACTCCTTGTGATGATTTCCCAAGCTGCGATAAGAACGAGGCCAATAATCGCGCCAAAACCGATACCGTAAGATATACGGATGAGAGAAATATGAAGCGGTGTATGCAAGTGAGCAAAGGTATCAACAATGGAAAGCTGCCCAATTACACCTATGAAAATCAAGTAGACAGCATGTCTATAGCGTATAGATAAGTATGCACCGAGAATGAATAAAGGATGAGCCACCAAGAACTCTTTCGTACGCGGGCGTACACCTAGTGTGTTTTCCAAGAACGAACGGAATAGTTTTTCCACCGTTGAAGCTTGTCCTTCGTTACCCGTGCGAGACAAGTAATAGAAAACAGCAGCCAGGGCAATTCCCGCAACAACGATCCACAATACACTAATGAAAGATGTAAGGATACGACGAATATGCATGATTTTATCGCTATAGGTATTGCTCTCGCTAAAGAACAGCAAGTAAACGCCCGCAATTGCTATTGGCAGTAGATGCAGCGCACCTACACCACGGAATTGCTGCAGAACAAGCGAATACGTAATGTGATTCAGAAGCGCAACCTCGTAGACGACACCAAGAAGTGAGATCGCCGATGTCTTGATGAGCGTCCATATTGCAAACGCAAGACCTGATTTCCACTTCGCTGCGGCTCCCGATCGAACCGTTCGAATCGCCAGCATAATCGCAATACTTGGGGCGGAAATTGCCGCTCCCAAGGCAAGTCCTTGTGCGTATAAATTAGCTGATAAGGTATGCAAAGCAACCAAACCGAGCAGTCCAAGCACAAAAAGCACAAGTGTAGCTTCTGGAATGAAGAAAGAAATCATGAGCACGATGATGCTTAAACCACCAATCAACATAAAGACGCTGGCGATTTTTTGCCATCCTGTTGTATGCACTTCAAAAGTCTGCGCTGAACCAAGCGTAAAGCCAGCTTTCTCAATGCGCGGAATCGCCCCATCCTTGCCCTGCAAGCTCTCGTACAAGGCGGATAGAGGGTCTACTAATTTGCCTTTATCCAGACTCTTCAGCGGTTTGGCATTTAAGAAAACCATCCGGATGTTGCGATCCTTCACCGCAAGCACGAAGCGATCCGCAACGCCTTGAATGCGGTCTTCCAGCTCGGCCTTTTTCAGCGGCTCCATGAGTTTCTCTCCATCTTTCTCCGTGAAAGAATGCAGCCGGACGACATTATAGTTCGTCTGTTTCGCTAACGTATTGAAACCCTTCTGAGGCTCTTTCAGTAATTCGATTGCAGCTAAACCGATGCCATTCTTGTTCAACAGATCCGCCATTTTATTAAGGCTAACTTCTGTATCTTCTTCCGTATAACCTGGAACTTCATTGCCATCGACAATGATTCTTTTCACGCCCATATCATGCAGCTGCTTCAGGAACTTATCCATCTCATTCGTGACGAAAGGTCGGCGATTAGATAAACGTACTACAATGTGGAAACCTTGATCCTTCAGCATTTGCAGCGTAATCGGGTCAGGATCCATTCCCTTAATTGAAGCATCGTCCATGCTCATTTGAATGATGAGCCCGTTACGGTTTTTGAAGCTCCATGGTTTAATGCCAACGTTTAGGTCAGCAAATGTTTTCTGAATTAATGGCTCCAGCTTTTGCTGGGTCGCACTGTCCTTGAACAACACATAGGTGAAGTTCTCGTTAGGATCACCAAAGGTTTGCGTAAGCGCGGCAGCGTCCCTCGAGTTATACATCTCAATATGACGGCTTTCTTTGAACTCGCCTAGCGTGCTTTCATACACGGCCATTGATCCAATGCCAGCGGCCTTCATATTTTTCAGCTGCTGCGCGATGAAGCTCTGCGGGTTTGTTTGCAAATCCGAAATATCCAATAAGTCGCGATAGTCAAAAACGAACTCGACGTTCTTCGTCGAAGTTTCCGTCAGGTGACGCGTGTAAGCTAGCGGAAGCGAGCCTAACATGCCGATAATGACAAGCCACCACAATACATTTTTGAGCGGGTTATTCCATGTTTTATACCAATTCACCAATTGTCCACTCCTTAGAGCATTTACTTTCTAGTCCCATATACATTCGAAAACCCCTTCAGCTCCTAAACTCGAGGAAATAGGCCCAATGAATACGGATTTATTCCATCTATTCATTAGACGACCTACCCCTGACTTAGGTTCTGAAGAGGTTCAATTGATCCTATTTCATTATCCGTCTACACGGCTAAGTACATTTTGAATGATGCGATCTAACTGTTCTGCCGCTTCTGCGCCTGAAGATCCTTTTACCGCAAAATAGAATTTAATTTTGGGTTCAGTGCCCGATGGACGCAAACAGAACCAGGAACCGTCCTCCAGTTTGAATTTCAGCACGTTCTCAAGCGGAAGTCCATTTACCCCTTTGGCGTAATCTTCCATAGCGGTAACCGGCGTACCGGCAATCTCGGTTGGAGGGTTCGTTCTCCACGCTTCTACCATACGTCCGATTTGTTCTACGCCGTCTTTCCCTTTAAGCGTCCTTGATTCCAGTTTTTCCAAAAAGTAACCAAAGGATTCGTACAGCTCTTGCAGGACTTCATATAATGTCTTGCCTTGTTTCTTATAATAAGCTGCCGCTTCTGCGATAAGCATAGCTGCAATGACAGCATCTTTATCACGCGCGTAGTCGCCAGCCAAATAACCATAGCTCTCTTCGTAGCCGAATAAGAAAGTTTGCTCGCCCGTTTGCTCGAACTGCGTCATTTTTTCCCCGATATATTTAAAACCGGTTAACGTATTTAACGTTGGAATGCCATAATGGTCCGCTATGACAGCGCCCATCTCGCTCGTTACGATCGTTTTGACGACTACGCCGTTGGCAGGAAGTGTTCCACGCTCTTTCAAGCTCGATAATAAATAATTAACCATAATGGCTCCCGATTGGTTGCCTGTAAGAACAAAATACTCCCCGTTCTGATCCTTCACTACTGCGCCCATACGGTCAGCATCCGGGTCGGTGCCGATAATGATATCAGCATTCCAATCCTTCGCTTGTGCAATAGCGAGTGTAAAAGCTTCACGTTCCTCCGGATTCGGAGACTTCACGGTTGAGAATTGCGCATCCGGCAGCTCTTGCTCAGCAACAACACGGACTTGTCCAAAACCGAGGGTTTGCAATACGGCTCTAACCGGCACATTACCCGCACCATGCAGCGGCGTGAAGATAACACGGAAATCATCGCTAATTTCCTTGATCACTTCCGGATTCTGGCTAATCGCAGTTACTGCCTTTATGTATGCCTGATCGACATCTTCGCCAAGCCATACAAGAAGACCTTGATCTTCTGCTTCCTGCTGGCTCAGTTTCTTCACTTTATCAAAAGAGTCAATGCTCTGAACTTCGGCGATCACTTGCTCCGCAAACTGAGGAACGAGTTGTCCACCGTCTGCGCCATATACTTTATATCCATTATATTCAGGTGGATTATGGCTTGCTGTCACGACAACGCCTGCTGTCGCGCCTAAGTATCTTACGGCAAAAGACAGCTGTGGTGTAGCATGTAATGTTTTGAATAGATAGGCCTTAACGCCGTTTCCTGCAAAAACCAGGGCAGCCTCTAGAGCGAACTCCGGCGACATATGACGTGAATCGTAAGCCAGTACAATAGAAGGGCTTTGTACGCCTGTGCTATTCACATATTGTGCAAGACCTTGGCTTGCACGACCAACGGTGTAGACATTGATGCGGTTCGTTCCGGCGCCAATAACGCCACGAAGCCCACCTGTACCGAATTCGAGATCCTTGTAAAAGCGATCCTCAATTTCTTTCTCGTCTTCCCGAATTGCAAGCAGTTCCTTTTTCGTTTCTGCATCCACTGCTGGATCGTTCAGCCATAATTGATACTCTGTTTGTACGCGCGTCATAGTAGTCAGGTTCATCTCCTTTTTATCTATGGGGTTATTTATTAGCAAGGGCGAACATAAGTTCACCTTCGACTACCACTTTCTCGCCTACTTTCGCCACAGCTTGGCCTTTAACAATTGTTCCTTTAACTCGTGTAATCGTCATTTCTAATGTCAGTGTATCACCAGGCACCACTTGTTGACGCCAGCGAATGCCATCTGCACCAGCGAATAAACCAATTTTACCTTTATACTCAGGCATGGAAAGGACAGCTACAGCGCCCACTTGTGCCAAAGCTTCAATAATCAGCACACCCGGCATAACCGGATACCCTGGGAAATGACCTGCGAAGAAAGGTTCATTGATGGTAACATTCTTAATCCCTACCGCTTTCACGCCTTGCTCTACTTCCAAAATGCGGTCAACAAGCAGAAAAGGGGGGCGATGTGGAATAATTTCTTGAATCTGGTTAATATCTAGCATAACGGAAAATGCTCCTTTCAATTTCTTGTATAAAATACAAGGTAATCACTTACAATACTGGTGTCCCTTCATTAACTGCAGAAGTGAAGGTTCATATAGGGGAGCTTATGTAAAGAGGTGTGTGCACAGCCCTCACATAGGCTCTTTTTACGTTATGGTCTATTTCGCTTTGGCCCTCCGGTTTAATAGCAAGAATTGAAAAATATAAATGAAGGAAGTTAAGAAAGAGATCCCGATCACGAACCACAAATAGGTAATGGCGAAATCTAAATGAAATACAATGAAGAGAATGGCGAGATAGTAAAGTACTGTCGTTAATTTCCCCATCACATTGGCGGGAACGGTTAGTTTTCCCCTGAAGTGGACGAAAGCAGAGCCCATGATCATGCCCAGATCACGAATAAAAATCGCTGCCGCCGCCTGCCATGGTATCATCCCTGTAAGGAGTAAAGAGAGAATGACCGCAATCATCATGCACTTATCCGCTAGGGGGTCCAGCATAACACCAACAGGTGTCACCAAACCTCGAGTTCTGGCAATATAACCGTCTAAGATATCTGTAAGCCCTGCTGCCAGCAAGATCAGAAAGGCTATTTGGATATGGCCGCTGAAAAAAATGATGAGGTACACAGGGATAAGAACAAACCTGCTGATGGTGAGCATGTTCGGAATATTCAAAGTACCCCTCCTGCGCCTTTTATCTGGTCTCTGACGATTAGCCTTCATTCATTATACATTTGCTAACACAAAAATAAAACTCCCAATAAGGGAGTTCGAATTAATTCGCAAATACCAAATCGTATAAATGCCGCCAAGTGCTCATATGGAAGATTTCCGCTGATGGCTGATGGCCCAGCTTGGAGTATCCGACCCATAGCCCGATATAAACAGCTAGCACGCAAAGAACGGGAATACGTATGATTTTGAAAATAAGCCATATGATGTTTAGCCATTTCGGCCTAGGTGCCTTTTTCTTCTTTGGAGTAGGCTTGTTAGGCTTGTCAGACATCGAGCCCTATCCCTCCCTTTCTACGATCAGACGCGCAAATTATTCGCGATATTCATCATCTGATCGGCAGATGTAATCGCCCGGGAATTGAGTTGAAGCGCTCTTTGCACCATCACAAGATCCGTCATTTCGTCGGAAAGCGTCACATTGGATTGCTCTAAAAACCCCTGCATTAACGTAACCCGATTATTGGTTGTATCCAGCCCCGGATCCACATTTTGCAAAATGTTCGCCTTCTCGGCCTCCGTAATTCCCGTAGGAAGTGCGTACAGGTTATCTCCAGCATCTTGGAGCAACTGTGGGCGCACAACGCGAACCAGCTTGATCTGACCCAGATTAAGCGGCTCAGCAGTCGGGTCCTGCTCACTGTATCCATTGATAATGCCGTTTGGTTGAACAACAGGTCTGAAGCCAGCAGGTATACGAATGGGGTTACCGTCTGTTCCTGTAACAAAATGACCCTCTTTGGTAGTAAGAACCGTATCGCCATTGGCATCAGGTGTCAAATTGAAAGACCCATTACGCGTCCATGCCGGTTGAAATACTTGGTTTCCGTTCCCATCCACCTTGCTGACGGACACTTCAAACAACCCGTCTCCCTGAATCGCAAAATCCGTAATACCGCCTGTGGACTGAATTGGCCCTTGCGCAAGGTTCGTTTGGATTTGCACCAACTTTGATCCCCATCCTTGGTTGAAACCAAGAGGAGAGAATCTGCCCTGCTGACGGAATCCTTCCGGCTGTGACTTCACATTGGTCAGAACATCCTCAAAGGAGGCATCCTTTTTCTTAAAACCGGTCGTATTGAGGTTCGCTATGTTATTGGACAAGATATCCAGCTTCTGCTGTAAGCTGTGCATGGATACCGATGAGTTAATCATGGAATTGTTCATGTGTGGCTCCTTCGCAAGCTAGATTAGACGCGTCCGACTTCGTTCGCTGCCTTGTCCATACTTTTATCATAAGATTGAATGACTTTCTGATTGGCTTCATAGGCGCGCAGTGCCGACATCATATCGACCATAGACTGCGCAGAATCCACGTTGGAGCGCTCGATAAAACCTTGGCGAACTTCGACTTGATCACCGACGGCAACCTGTGTAACCGTTGCTTCGTCGCCTGGATTGATCCGCAGCAAACCGTTCCCTTCACGCAGCAAAAGATTCGGATCCTCTGCACGCGAAAGCATCAATCCTACAGGTTGTCCAGCCTGATTCAACAGCGGTTGGCCGTTCCCGTCAAGGAACTCCCCTTTGTCTGTTACCTTAAAGGAACGAATGGGCTGGCCCGCTCCATCAACAAGCAGCAAGGGTTGTCCATCACGACCTAACACCTGATTGCCATTGGCGTTCACGAGCTGTCCTGTCGGATCGACGGTGAACTTACCATTCAAGGAATACCGGAGTTCTCCATTCGCATTCATCACGGTGAATAGTGCTTGCGGCTGGAACGTGCGCTCCCCGTCCGCATTCACGTATTTCCCTGAAGCGTCAAAAGACATGCCAGGCACTTGGATGTTCGACACGAGGGCAAAATCAAATGGATTTTGCGTTTCCTGCAAGTCGCCTTGTGCGTGGACGGAGATATTCTCCTCTGAAAACACACCGAGACTCATCTTCCCAAGCGGTGCCGTTGAGGCGCCTTGTCCACCGCGAATTGTAGAAATAAGCATCTCCGGGAACGAACGCGACAAGGCATTGCCTTGTTTAAAACCCGGGGAATTAATATTAGCAATATTGTTCGTAATGGTATCGTGTCTGCGCTGCTCGGAGATCATTCCTGCCGCCGCGGTATACAGTCCTCTTAGCATCTCTTCACCTCTTGGATAAACTTGTCTAGTTAAATTTACGTTTGGAAACTTTATCTAGATTATCGAGCATGATCCCAGTTCCTTTAACTACGCAAGACATAGGATCTTCCGCAATTAATACCGGAACCTTCAACTCGTCTGCTAACAACTGATCCAGGCCATGCAGCAAAGCTCCGCCGCCTGTCAGGATAACGCCACGGTCAATAATGTCTGCGGAAAGTTCAGGTGGCGTACGCTCCAAAACGCTTTTCGCAGCCGTTACGATCGATGAAACCGGATCCCATAGAGCTTCCTGGACCTCACTGGAGTGAATCGTAATCGTAAGCGGCAATCCGGATACCATATCTCTACCGCGAATATCCATCTCTTGATCTCTGCCGTGTGGATATACCGTTCCGATTTTCAACTTAATATCTTCGCTCGTCCGCTCACCAATCAGCAGCTTGTACTTATTTTTGATATACTTCGTGATGGCAATATCGAACTTGTCGCCAGCGATTTTGATGGAGGAGGAGGTGACGATGTCGCCCATGGATAACACGGCCACATCCGTCGTCCCTCCGCCAATATCTACAACCATGTTGCCGCTAGGTTGGAAAATGTCCATACCGGCGCCAATTGCCGCTGCTTTCGGTTCTTCTTCCATGAATACCTCTCGGGCACCGCTGCGCTCAGCCGCTTCGCGGATCGCCTTCTGCTCAACCGAGGTGATGTTGGTAGGGGCGCAGATCAAGATACGCGGATGCGAATACCAGTTCTTGCCCCCTACTTTTGCAATAAAATGCTTTAACATCATTTCCGTAATATCGAAGTCCGCAATAACCCCATCTTTCAATGGACGAATCGCGATAATATTGCCTGGAGTTCTACCGACCATGCGGAAAGCTTCTTCTCCAACAGCAAGCACGCGTTTCGTATCGCTTTCAATCGCTACTACAGATGGCTCATCGAGCACAACGCCGCGTCCTTTCACATGAATGAGCACATTTGCCGTGCCGAGATCTATTCCAATATCCTTGCTTAACATTTCAAGTTAATCCTCCCTAAATCTACCGTCCATCCCGTGAAGAATCGGCGCTCTTATAGATAGTTCTAATTATAAGCTAAATTCGCTGTAAATGCATTAATTCCTCTTTTTCCGTGAAATTTCGACATGTCCAGTTCCAGGAAACCGTCGGGATGAAGGTATTTTTAGGATTTGACCGTGACTAAGTTCTCGGAGTGCTTCGGGGTTCGTGTCTTTCGATACTTGATTTTCGTCGCTTCTCCTCCCCTTAGATGTCTAATGGACTTATGATACTCCAAAATGTGCTTCACCTGGTTGGCCAGGTCCGGGTTGATTTCCGGCAGTCTTTCCGTCAAATCCTTATGCACCGTGCTCTTGGAAACACCGAATTCCTTCGCAATGGTGCGAACCGTATTCTTGGTCTCGACGATACAGGTACCAATCTTAATGGTTCGCTCTTTGATGTAATCGTGCACTCCCCTCGCCTCCCTACTCGAGATAGTTTGGTAAAGTATATGAGGGGCATGACTAGATATTCTACGTAACCAAGCCTGACAAGCCCATTTCCCATATTTATTTTCAAAAAAATCAGGAAATAAGGGCTTATGCGGTCTTTTTTGGCAAGGACAAGTCTGTTGTGTACCTAATGGAGGGCAAGCCGTGGAGTAGCCCCCTTAGGTTTCAAAGCAAAAAAGCAGCAGGATATACCCGCTGCCCTCATTCTATGTAGGCTGGTTGGTGACGAAGCCACCTTCTTGCCTTTTCATGATAACCGATTACTGTTTAGCGTTTAGAATCGTTTCCGGATTCAGAGCGGCATTATCGCTAACTTGACGCACTTCAAAGTGCAGGTGCACGCCGTCTTCCTTCTCGAAATCATTACGTCCCGCTTTGGCGATGACGTCGCCTTTTTTCACTTCAGCGCCTTTGGTTACTTTGACCTCAGCTAAGCTTTGGTACACGCTGATCAAGCCATTGCTGTGCGTAATTTCGACAAGATTGCCGACAACCGGATTTTGCTCAACTGCCGTAACCTTACCGCTCATAGCGGCCAATACATCAAATGCTGCGCCATCTTTGGCTTTCAAATCGATTGCGGTATGCGGCGTCAATTGATCGTTATACTGAATCATTGCCGCCTGTTTAACTTCATTTGTTGCATTGGTGTCATAGAACGGAATGGATACTTCTAGAGCCGCTCTGTCTTTCACAGGCCATTGCATAGCTTCTGCTGGTGCGTTGACGGCAACCGCTCCATCTTTGGAATTGTCAGGTGCTTGATCGTCGCTGCTTACCTTAATGCCCAGATCGTCTTGGCTGACTGTTTTCGTACCTGTGTCCTGGTACACCCACATTAAGGTTAAGATAATTGCCGCTGCTGCTACATACGTTGCTGGGAATACCCATTTCTTAGCAAGCAACCTCTTCCATGCGGATGGACTTCCTTGTGCCCCTTGAACAGTTTTAGGAGCTTCTTCTTTTTGAAAACCTTTGTTTTGATCACTCATGGTTAATCACCTCATCAACCATTCTTGACACATTTAAAGGTTTTATACTTGAAGAAAGATATTTTTATAGAAACGTTATAAACTAAGATTTCTGGATAAAAGGGGTCGCTTTTTCAATAGAGATGCCTGTGTAATAGTAGGTTACAATCTGCGCTGCAGTCTTGCCTTCCTTGGCCATTCCATTAGCGCCATATTGGCTTAAGCCAACACCATGACCGTATCCGTAAGTCGTAAACGTAATTTTGGAACCGGACCATTTCCAGGCAAATTGGGAGGATGCTAATCCTAGCTTTTCTCTTACTTCTCGACCAGAGAAGGTTTTTCCTCCGATCGTCATCTTCTTGATTCGATGTCCCATGGACCACTCTAGCACCTTCATACTCTTTGTTCCGGTACCGGTGGTGGCTATACTCGTGACGCCCAGTTTCTGCAGCATACTCTTGTACGTAATATCTACGGTTTCCTGGTAGCGAGAAGACAGCTTCACATCCCACGGGCTGGGCACGCTGCGTAAATAGGGACTCATAAACGGCCAGTAATCTTCTGAGTTTTCCGTATACCCATTGCTCGTTGAGAAAAAAGTAGCATTGATAGGCTTGTGCTCATAAGTCAAAATCAAATCTTTCGTTTCACTCACAGCTCTATCGATTTTGGCCATATTCGTTTCATACGTCCCTTTGGTCCACTTCTCTCTTAACTCTTGATCGGTCAGATAGGCTTGATGTGCCGTCGTGTCTGTTACAAGCGCATCATTTACAGGCACATTACTATAATCCTTCTCTAGCACCCTGCGTATGACGTATGTTCTAGCTGCCATTGCTTGCGCTTTGAGCGCTTCCAGCTCGAACTCTACTGGCATTTCTGCAGCGAGCACACCCTTCACATACTGCTCCAAGGGCACCGTTTCGATTTCATCTTTTTTGGTCAAATAGACAGGGATCATCAACCCTTGAGCGGTCACCGTTTCCTGATGAGAGCCATCAATCGCTAGCTGTACAGAGGGCGGTTCTTCGCCCCCCGGAATCTTCTTGACTAGCAATCCAGGAACAAGAAGGATGACGCAGAGCATAGAAGACAAACAAACAGCCATCCATAGGATGGCCCCGCGGCCAGGAACACGTTTTTTCTTCAACATCGTCTCAGCAGCCTCCATAAGCGCGTTTACTAGCAGGTATTTTGGTATGACTTAGCTTATGAGAGACGCTGATAGATTAGAACATGTTACAATTTGAGATTTACAGACCTGTAACTTGAGCCGGCGTATAATGGTCAGTTCTTGTGCCATCTCCAAGTTGGTAAAAATAGTTGTGGCCCCATGCCCATACCGTTCCGTCTGACTTTTGTGCCACCGTAAAAGTTGCACTCGTGGACACAGCCGTCACCCCGCTTAGACCCGCTACCTGAACTGGGCTTAGATAGGTCGAACCAACCGTACAGTCTCCCAGTTGACCAGTTGAGTTATAACCCCAAGCCCATAGCGTGCCGTCATTTTTAATCGCCACGCTATGGTGCCAATCCGCTTCTACTACTTTTACGTTGCTCAAACCTGAAATCTGAACCGGAGTTGTATGACTGGTAGTCGTACCATCTCCGAATTGGCCAGTTGAATTATTGCCCCATGCCCACACTGTTCCATCCGATTTTATAGCAAGACTGTGGGTGGAACCGGCTGACACGTAGGATACATTACTGAGACCTGACACTTGTACCGGAGTTACCCGAGTCGTCGTTGTTCCGTCTCCCAGTTGACCATCCGTATTGTAACCCCAAGCCCATACCGTTCCATCCGACTTTATGGCAAGGCTATGATAGTTTTTCGATGAGATGGCTACGATATTGGTCAATCCAGATACCTGTACGGGAGTTGACCGATTTGTTGTTGTTCCATCCCCCAACTCACCGAAAATATTACTCCCCCATGCCCACACCGTTCCATCGGACTTTAAAGCTAAACTATGGTAGAATCCAGCTTCTACATCAATTACATCTGTTAAATTATTCACTTGAACCGGGCTGTTGCGATTTATGACCGTCGTGCCATCTCCCAGTTGGCCAACAGAATTAGTTCCCCATGCGAACACGATTCCGTCGTTGCGTAATGCCAAACTGTGGTTTTCATCTCCTGCCGCAACATCGACAATATCTTGAAGAAGTGAACTTTGAACCGCAGATGAGCTGCTCGTACCTAAACCGTTACCTAATTGTCCTAAATTCCCATCGCCCCAAGCCCATAAAGTAGCATCTGTCTTCAAAAATAACGAATGACCCCAACCTGTTGCAAGGACTGTCTTCAATTGAGGTGGATTCGTTGGATTTCCTTGCGCCGATGCAGGTACGATCATCATGGCGAGTAACATGAAAGTAAGCATTGAAATAAATCCTTTTCTTCTCATCAGCATTAATATTCTCTCCTTCGCTTGATAAATTGGTTGCCTGACTGGTCGTCGGTCGGAATCATAGATTCCAAATAGCCTAGCTAAGCTTATCCTCCTTTCTAATAGTGTAAAAATATGGAATTGGATACATAATTAATAATACTAATTTATGAGATTAAAACAATAATAAAATTTTACAATATTTGTATAAAGTAATGGTGGCTCGCATTCAGGCATACAGGACAAATAACCAACTATTAGTAGCCAAAAAGGGGGATTTGGCCGAATATCAACTGGCACAAATCCCCCTGGGAGCTCTTATGAGCTCTTATTCAACTGGTTAGTTCCTTTTTTCCAAAACATAACGTTTTAACTCTGCGGACTGATCTTTGTTCTCGGAAGCCCTCGCTTTTTTATCTTCTTTGAATCCAGCAAAGGCTCAATTAGAGGAACTAGAGTCCTCTATCCTAGTGAAAAATGAGCAATTGCCACTCTGAGCGAAACTACAGGGTCTTAATTGTCCACAATGGCGCGTTTTCTAGATGATATCGACAAAATAACGGTCCGTAGTTCCCCTTCCACATGGAACTTCCGCTTTTTCAGAAAATAGCGGACTCCAGTTCCCATATCTGATGCATATAGCCATAAAAAAACCGCCGGAGCTCCCTCCGACGGTTCTTACTATCCTACGCTAACGTTGGCTGGATATTGAAAAACCCCAGCTCCGCCGCTTCTTGCTCCACTTGTTGCGGCACCGACCGATAAATATCGGCGCCAAGCCCGCGCAATACGTCGGTAATATCGACATATCCGCGATCAATATGGTGAACGCCTGTAATCTCGGTCTCACCTTCCGCTGCCAACGCCGCCAAAATCAGCGCCGCACCAGCACGCAAGTCGGTTGCGCACACTTTTGCACCGCGCAGCTTCGCATTCCCACTGACGATTGCCGTACGGCCATCGACTTTAATATGAGCGTTCATGTTCGCGAATTCTTCCACGTGCATGAACCGATTTTCGAACACGGTCTCAGTCACAAGGCTTGTGCCATCCGCCACCATTAGCAGCGCCATCATTTGCGACTGCATATCGGTTGGGAAGCCCGGATACGGCAGTGTCTTCACGTCAACCGCGCGCAGCGGTCCCGTGGCACGAACGCGAATACCGTTTTCATCTTCTTCGATGACAACGCCCATCTCCTGCATTTTAGAAATGACAGGACGCAGGTGATCCCCGATAGCATTTTCCATGTACAGTTCACTGCCGGTAATAGCAGCAGCAATCATATATGTACCCGCTTCTACGCGATCCGGTATAACCGTATGTACGGCCCCACAAAGTTTCTCTACGCCTTCTATGCGAATAACGCCCGTTCCTGCGCCGCGGATAATTGCCCCCATCGCATTCAGATAGTTCGCCAAATCGACAATTTCCGGCTCTTTGGCTGCATTCTCAATGATGGTTGTGCCTTCCGCAAGCGTAGCTGCCATCATAATATTTTCGGTTGCGCCAACGCTGGCAACATCCAAATAAATTTTAGCACCCTTCAGGCGCCCCTTCACTCTGGCTTCAATATACCCTTGGCCCAATTCAATATCGGCACCCATCGCTTCGAAGCCTTTGAGATGCTGATCAATTGGCCGCGTGCCAATCGCACAACCACCTGGGAGTGAAATTCTTGCTTGCCCCCGTCTTGCTAACAATGGCCCCATAACAAGGAAAGAGGCTCTCATTTTACGGACTAGATCATAGGATGCTTCGCATGTGTCAATGCGTTCCGCACGAACACGAATAACCTGTCGGTCATAGGCGACTTCAATACCTAAGCTTTGCAATACTTTATTAATGACTAGTACATCGTCAAGGGGAGGCGCATCGTGGATGACGCTTTCACCTTCCGACCCCAGAATGGAAGCTGCAATAATCGGCAGTACCGCATTTTTCGCTCCGTTGATTTTCACATTGCCAGCTAACTTTCGGCCACCGCGGACGATAATTTTGCTCATCATGGTCCCTCCGCGCACTTATTTTAATTACAAGGTTTTGCACATTTCCTAAGTTTATCATCACAAGCCACATAGTTACAACTGTGTTCTTTTGGTATTCTCAAACACCTACATAGAGTTCGAATAGGATCTCCATTTTCGATCCGTTCTACTATCCATTGTTGACAACAATTTAAATCATTATTCGAAAAAGGGAATTAAAACATCTTTCCGAAGCCCATGGAGAACCCTAAATATTGGATAAAAAAACTGGCGACTAAGTGACCGAGCCCAATAGAAAGTAGAATTTGTAGCATAATGGCTTGCGCGCCCTTAGGATTCTTAAGCAGCACATCAAAGCGAAATGCTTGCAGCGCCCACCACGCGAGGCCGATACACAAAATATAAACAACGATATCGACCATGTTCATTACCGAAGCATACTTCGCGGCTTCATTCCATTTATCCGCTTCTCCCATAGGTCACCCCTTCTCGGTTCTACCGATTCATTACTTTCACCAGCATAGAGACGAATTCAGCGCGTGTGGCTTGCTCATCAGGATGGAAGGAACCATCTGAATAGCCGGTGATCCAGCCGTCAGCCCACATTTGTTTCAAAATCCCCAAGCCCCAGTAAGACTCATCTACGTCATTAAAAGGTGAATTCCCCCGCTTTTTCCCTGTCATATTCATGCTGCGGGCAAGCATTTGTGTCATTTCCATTCGCGTAAGCGTACGATCAGGTCCGAAGGTTCCATCAGGGTAACCGGCAACAATATCTGCTTGCAGCGCTTTGGCGACATAATCATAGGCCCAGTGTGTATTGGGCATATCAGAGAACTTCAGCTCTTTGCGTTTCGTCAGCTTCAAGGCTCGAGTCAAAACCGTCGCTGCTTCCGCTCGGGTAATCGACTGATTCGGAGCAAAACGGTAATTGCCATAACCGCTAATCACGCCTTGCTCCGTAAGCTTGCTTATCGCATCTTGAGCCCAATGCCCTTCAATATCGGCGAATCCGCTTACCAGCGTGTAACTGCCAATTTTCAACCTGTACATTTGGCTCATGAACCATTGGTTGGCTTGCAGCTTAATATAATAGGTGCCTGCATTCAACGTTTTCTCAACAAAAAGCTGATCAGAACCGTACTCATTTCTATAAAAACCTTGTTCCTTTAATGTGCTGTCATAAAGCGTTGCGTACATCGTCCTCGAAGTCGGAATGTTGGTCAACCGTATTTGTGCCAGACCGTTTTGGCTCATTCGGAATTCGAACCAATCCACATCATCATTGTTGTTAAATAAACCTTCATACACCGAATTCATCGCTGCAAAAGTCGCCTGATACGACTTATCATTCGGTTCATTCGGATCAATTAACTTCGGTGTATATTCAATTTCTAGCGTATATTCACCTGTGATCGGCTCTGTATAATCCTTCGTATTACTGACTCGAATATAGTATTGCCCTGGAAATACATCCATGAGCGAGCTGATTTCAATTCCGCCATCTCCACCTTGATCTATAGTAATCGACTTTTCCCCTTCCTTCTGAAAAAGAATCATCGGATCTATACGACCCGTATCGACGGAGAGCTTCAATCTTATTGAACCCGAATGCTCTAGAGGTAAGACAAACCAATCGACATCCCCTTTCTGGTGAAAGGTTCCGCGAATCGTTTGACTGCGTTCAGGGAGGGCAAATGCTTTGTATTGCTTATCATTATCTTCAAAAGGGTCCGTGTAGATGATAAAATCCGTTTGCAAACTGTAACTAATCCCTGTTTTCCGTTCGCGATCTACGGTTTGAAGCTGCACATACGTGCGCCCTTTTGTCACTTTTACCTTAAAAGGCTGAGTTCCATCTGAGGAACTATTGGAAATAAAAGTTTCCCCGGAATCAAAGCGTACACGAATACCCGCACTATCGGTGTTCTGCACCCATAGCTCAATATATCCGTCATAGGCCGCATCTATCGCGTACCAATCCTCATCCAGCGCGGAGGATAACGCGGCTTTCACAGAGGTATGTATTGGCAGCTTAGCCGCTTGGCTCTGACGATCGTTTGGCTCAAATCGATCCTCTTTATAAGGCTTAGTCAGCGCCATATCTACACGCAGCAGCCCATATCCCGTTTTGGCATCCCATCCGGTTTCTGCCAGATCATCCGCTGTCTGTTCCAGCTGAGCTCTCACTTCATAAGCACTCATCGTTGGATATTTGCTCCATACTAGTGCCGCTGCCCCAGCAACCTGCGGTGCGGACATCGAGCTGCCGTCTTGATACTGATAGCCGCCGCCTAGTGCTGTGGTATACACATCCCAGGGTGCAACCAGATCCAGCTCTGGCCCGAAATTCGAGCGAGGGTCCGCCTGCTTATCAGCCGTAACGCCTCCTACGGCGAGAACCGTTGGATACGCCGCAGGGTATTTCACACTCATGCTTTCATTGCCGACAGCAGCCACTAGCAGGACATTGTGATCCTCTGCATACTTTACTACGCCTTCCATGTAATCAGAGTACTTATTCAGTCCCAGAGAGAGCACGACGATTTTCGCCCCATGATCCACAGCATATTTGATGCCTTCGCCAAGCTTCGCTTCGCCGCCTGTTCCATCTGACTCCAATGCTTTGATCGGCATGATTTTCGCCATTGGAGCTATACCGGCAATGCCTTTATCGTTATTGATCGAAGCTGCAATGATGCCAGCTACATTCGTTCCATGTCCATTATCATCAATTGGCTTCTTTGAAGGCTGAAGCAAATTCACGCCTTCTACCAAATTACCTACCAAATCAGGATGTGTAAGATCAACGCCCGTGTCAACCACAGCAACTACAATGGATGCACGCGAATCTCCAGCCGCAGCCCATGCTTCATTGATGTGGATCATATCCAGATAGGTCTGTTTCACCCTCATGGGATCCGTCGAAACGGGATAGGCTGCTTCTGTTTTTGTAACCATCACTGTAAGTTCCACAACAAGTATCATCAGGACGATGAACCCTAAGTGTCGAATGAATTTCATGAAATCACAGTTCCTTTATCTCGTAATGGTCTTATGCCTTATCTATCTATACCACATTACCCGTCTTCTCGATACATATAACGGTTTTTCTTCGCAAAAAGTTCAGAACTTTTGAAAAAATTTGAGATGAACACCACAGAGTGGCTCTTATAGTCCAATATTTAAGAAGAAGTCATGATTAAAGAAACAAAAAAACAATCCTCACCCATAAATTATACCATGAGGTGTAAGGATTGTTACTTGTGGATTTTGTCAAAAATAAAGTTAAAATATGGGTAATGGCAAACTTTTAGTTTATTAAACTAATCTCATCAGCAACCAACATGACACCACTATCATAATTATAAATATAAACCCAAAAGTCAATAATATCGCCTTTTTTTAGTGTTTGAGGGTCAATTTCTGTTTTAGTATCGGCTTCAACTTTAAAGATCTTTGTTTTGTTATCAATAACAATGAATCCATTCGTACCTGGGTTTGAATTATTGGCGTTGAACCTCTCAAATTCTTCTCCTATGGGATGGAATTCAGTTAAAGAGACGGTATACATCATTCTTATTCCTTCTGCATTCTTCCCCTTCTGATTGACTGTACTAAAAATTTTTGATTGAAAATGATGATATTTAATCGGAGTTTCTACCGTTTTTTTTGTACATCCTGATATTGCAATACATATAATGAATGACAGTATAATTATCGTTTTTTTAATAGCCACTAAATTCAACTCCTTTATGCACTAATGAAATATTAAAAAACCCTCGTGCAGATAATCCTGACTAGGGTTTTTAATTCTAATGATTCATGTGTTACATACCAGTTTGTACCTGTAAAGTTATTATCATAATGGTAATATTTTAAACCAGGAATCACATTAGGTACAGACCACTTAATTGAATGTGAATTTTTATAACTAGTTGTCACCCCACCTGTAAAAGTCCCCCCTGGCGTTGGTACTGAAAATGCACCTCCAAGAGTCCTTTCTGCTGAGTATGATTTTGTTGCCGTCGCACTTACACTACCGTCATTATAAATTGAAAAGTACGCACCGTAGGAGCCTCCAGTAACTGAGGAAGGTGAAATTCCATTCAAAGATGAAGTATACCAATTATATGTAGATGAAGGCCCAATTAAATACAACGCTGTAGATGAGTAATCCGACCATTGATAAGATCCGAAATATTTTATATCTCTTTTTATAGATCTGTACATGTAGTTAGCATACAAATCCACACCAGCATCACAGTAAGTTCCATTGTTATAAATACACTGTCCGTTTACAGTGTAATCAATTGCAGTGCCTGTGTCAGTTGATAATGTTGTATTACCACTAACAGTCCATGAACCTGACCCCTGCTTGAATCCAGAATCTATCTTCACAGAAGCAGAGGATGCCATACTTACTGATGCAGATTCATTACTACCCAAATTTACAGATATTATTTTGGTTGGTTGTTGAGCATCATTTTGATAAGTTGTACAAACTGTATATCCATTCCCTCCGCCAAAAGGAACGCAATCACCAACAGCTAGTGTTGATACTTCATCTCCATTTTTTTAAAGCTGTGGTTTTTGTCCTTTAAATTTAGTTGATATTGTTTTAACTCTATCTCTTTCCAATGCTATTCGATCATCCCTTGTTAATTGACTACTATTTTTAAGATGCGGAACAGAAAAAACTTGGTGTGACATTTCGCCTTCTGGAGAAAGAGCATAAACTTCGTAAGCTGCTACTGCAATCGGACTTTTTTGCTTTGCTTTTTCTTCATCCGATAATGTTGATTTAAGTATATATTTTCCGTCTTTATCGGTTTTACCATTAAAGACCACTTTGTTGTTATCCTCCGTCAGTGAAAAGATTAATACATCTGCGCTATTAACATGGGCTTCATTCTTGTCAAGCACTTCAATTGTTATTTCCGGATTTAGTTGCAACTCCGTTAATAACCCTTGTGACGATTCTGCATTTGCTGGTAGAACTAGACTCGCAAATAATGCAAACGAAAATAAAGCAGCACAATACTTTTTCATTAAACAACCTCCATATAATTTATAATTTCTTACATATTATACCATTTAATTATAGCCTAACATTTAAACAATGTTACAATTTGATAAATTTTTGGTTAATTATTACAACTAATATATTCAATGTCACCAGCGCTAACTTTTAATTAAATTTTAAATCCCAAAAATCACTTAAATAAGTAAATAAAAAAAGCCTTTCCCCCGCTTATGCAGGGAAAGGCTTTTCAAACAATATCCTATTTACATCAAGATAAAATCCTTCGTAAGCATGAAGATAGATTCAATCCATTTCAGCACAAGATGCGGCACCAAACCTAGCGCAACGCTGATAATAGCACATGCCCAGACTGTTATGCCCAAAGCAATAGGCACCTTGACCTCAGCCGACTCATAATCGCTGCGCATAAACATTTGACGAACGACACCAAAGTAGTAGTAGAAAGATACGACGCTCGTCGCGATCATTAGGGAGCCGAGCCAGTATTGATGGGTTTGCATAGTACCGAATATGATGTACAACTTACCGAAGAATCCGCCGGATATCGGGATTCCTGTTAAGGACAACACAATGAGCACCATAGCAGCAGCTGTAAAAGGAGCACGGTAATACAGACCTCCGAAACCCTTGGCTTCGGTATGCCCCTCTGCTTGCTCAATAATCATCAGTACTGCGAAAGCACCGATGTTCATGAACAAGTACGCGATTAGATAGAAAATAAATTCAGAGAAATTCGCGTAGTGTACACCAGAGAAGTACGTCGCAATTGGTACAAGCAAATATCCCGCATTGGCAATTCCCGAGTAAGCCAATAGCCTTTTCATGTTCGTTTGCTTCAGGGCGATGAAATTACCGACCACCATGGCGATCGCAGCCATAACGGAGATAGCCAGGAACACATCGGATTGGAATTTCGATTCCTCGAAAGAACTAAACCCGAACAAGACGTAGAAAACTCGGAAAAGGATGGCGAAACCGGCACCTTTGGACACAACAGCCAAGAAGGCCGTCACAGGCGTCGGTGCGCCTTCGTAGACATCCGGCGCCCAGCTGTGGAAAGGGGCAGCGGCTATTTTGAAACCGAATCCGGCAAGCAGCATGAAAAATGAAACGTAGAGCAGCGGCTCGTAGGAACCAATGAGCGATGGGAGCGCAGCACCAATCTGTGCAAGATTGCTCGATCCGACCATCCCATATAGGAAGGACATGCCATACAAGATGATGGCAGAGGACACACCGCCCATCACTAAGTATTTAAAGGCTCCTTCATTGGACTTGCTATCTTTCTTCTTCATCGCCACAAGCAAGTACGAGGTAATACTAAGCAGTTCCAGCCCTACATACAGCGTAATTAGATCACCCGAGGATGACATAATCATTGCGCCGAGCGCTGCAGGAAGATAGAAGTAGTAGTACTCACCTACATGCGGGATTGTATCTTCCTTCACATAACTTAAACTCATCAGAACGACGAGACCTGTTCCTAGCAGAGTGAACAATTTCAGCAGATTGGAGAAATCATCCACTCTATAGCTTTGATTGAGCAGCTGAATCGCCTCATCGGGATTCAACTGAAGCAAGACAAACACGCCGGAAATCACAAGGCCGACCAAGGTCAACCATCCAATAACGGAACGACTTAACCTGCTTGGCAGGATCAAATCCAAGAGAGATAGGATGATCGCGGTGGCAACCAGCGAAAGTTCAGGGAGCAGATGCGCTAAATCGGCGACTTGGAGTCGAAGCTGTTCCACCGGACTAACCTCCTATCTTCCCGGCTACGCTTTGGATCAATTGATCCAAGCTGCCTATCGTTTGCTGAAGCGGCTGGCTCAGCACGCTTGGGTACACCCCGAGCAAGAGGATGAACGCCACCAGGGTAATCATCGGCACCGCCTCGATTAATCGCGCGTCGCGTATCCCTTGCAGGACCAGGTTTGGCTGCTTAGGGCCAAACGTGATGTTCAACACCCCGCGCAGCACGTACACCGCTGCGAGAATGATCCCCAGTGTACCGATAATCGCGTACACCCGGTGTGTCTCGAAGAGTCCGAGGAACGCGAGGAACTCACTGATGAAGCCGGATAAGCCCGGCAATCCGAGCGAAGCCATCCCCGCAATCAGCAGAATCCCGCTGATGAAGGGAACCGACGAGGCGAGACCGCCTAAGCGATCGAGCTCGGTCGTGTTCGTCCGCTCGTAGATGCTGCCGACGAGCAGGAACATCAGGGCCGAGATCAGACCGTGTGAGATCAGTTGGAACACGGCGCCCTGGAGGCCCGATACGTTAAATGCGGCGAGACCGAGCAGGACGATGCCCATATGACTGATACTCGAGTAAGCCAACACGAGTTTGAAGTCTTTTTGCACCATCGCGAGAATGGCGCCGTACACGATGTTGATAACACCTAGAAGCGCCAGCATCCAGGCCCACTGCTTCGCCTCCGCCGGAAAGAACAGAATGCCGAAGCGGATAAGGCCGTAAGCTCCCATTTTGAGCAAAATACCGGAGTGAATCATAACAACAGCAGGCGGAGCCTCTGTATGTACTTTTAGCATCCACGTATGGAACGGGAAGATCGGCAGTTTGATGCCGAAGGCAACCAGCAGCATAATGAATACGGTCCATTTCATGGCCGGGCTTAGGAAGAACGGCGCTCCCTCTTGATTCACATAAGCAGCGGGATCTTGCAGCAAATTATGCGCAATGGTATGAATATCTCCGCTGTAGTAAATGATAGCCTCTGTCTGCGACGGATCTTGGTTGAAACCTGCCGTGCTGACAAGGATCAGGAATGCGATCAGCATAATCGCTGAACCGAGCCCATTGTAGAGAAGGAAGCGGTTCGCCGCCTGCTCTCTCTTCATATAGCCCCATATTCCGATCAGGAAGAACATCGGCACCAGCGTGATTTCGAAGAACAGGAAGAACAAGAACAGGTCCTGAGCCATAAAGACGCCGAACATACCGGTTTCCAGCAGCAGGAATAGAATAAAGTATGTTTTCCACCGTTTCTTGATGTACACCGAGGCTAGAGCAGCCATGGACGACACAAGAGCGGTTAAAAATACAAGCGGCAATGAAATTCCATCAACGGCAACGCTGTATTTGAATTCAAAGAAATACGATGTGATTTGTTGAATCCCCTCATGGTTCAGCGGGACTTTAATCCAGTCGAGTTGTTCTTTGTATTGAATCGGATCACCTTGAAAATTGTAATCAGCATACAACCATGCCGCCAAAATAAGCGGAATCAATGTCGTGACAATACCGATCGTTTTAATTAAACGGCCGCGATCACTTCGAATGAAGAGCAAGACCAGCACACCGAGCAAAGGTGAAAAAGCGATAAGACTGAGTATAGGTAGATTAGCCGGCATGGATGAACCTCCTTCCTGCGATGGCGAGCGCCAAGATCAGCATCCCTAGAATCATGATGACGCCGTAGGTCTGCATCTGGCCATTCTGAAGACGGGAGCCCAAACGCCCAAGACTGACGACAGTAAAGGCGACCAAACGCACGATACCATCAATGATGTACACATCAATCAGTTCAAGAATCCATCCTAAACCTCGCAGTGGCTTGACGATAAGACTGTCATAGATTTCATCCACGAAATATTTACGGTTGAGCAGTGTGTACAACCAAGGCAACTTACCGGATACGACATCCCGAGGAATCGTGCGTTTCAGGTAGATCAGGTACCCTAGACCAATACCAAGCAATCCGGCGAGTGTGGATAAAATAATAACGATCCAGTTGGCTTTCTCGTCATGTTCTTGACCCGTTAACCAGTGGCCCAGCCACTCGTTGAACGGCGTATTCACAAATCCCGCAACCACAGCAAGTACAGCCAAAATAATCAGCGGTATCGTCATCGTGGAAGGCGATTCATGCGGCTCATGGGCATGATCGTCGTGCCCGTGCGCTTTCCCTCTAGGCGAGCCCAGGAAAACCAGGAAGAACAGTCGGGACATATAAAAGGCGGTGAAGAAAGCTGCAATCACACCAACCCAGAACAACAGCTGGTTATGTTCGTACGCTTCTGTCAAAATCATATCCTTCGACCAGAATCCTGCGAATGGGAAAATTCCCGAGAGCGCCAAGGTTCCGATAGCGAATGTCCAGGTCGTTATTTTCATTTTGCGGGATAAGCCGCCCATTTCATTAATGTCCTGCGTATGCACGGCGTGAATCACGCTGCCTGCGCCCAAGAAGAGCAAGGCTTTGAAGAAAGCATGCGTGAACAAATGAAACATCCCTGACGTATACGACACGCCAATGCCGAGCGCCATCATCATGTAGCCGAGCTGACTTACCGTTGAATAGGCGAGAATGCGTTTGATATCGTTCTGCGCGATCCCAATCGTCGCTGCGAAGATAGCCGTAAAGCCCCCCACATAAGCAACAACCACTAAGGCATCCGGCGAAGCATGGAAAATATCAAACGTACGCGCCACTAAGTACACCCCTGCGGCAACCATTGTTGCTGCGTGGATTAGCGCACTGATTGGCGTCGGACCTTCCATGGCGTCAGGCAACCAGGTGTGCAGCGGGAACTGGCCTGATTTCCCGATCGCCCCGATAAAGATCAGAACGGCAATCCAAGTGACGATGGTCGGGTCAATTTTGCCCGTAGTGAAGGCATTATGTATAGAGGTAAAATCAAGTGCATGCCCCGGCATATACCAGAACAGCAGCAGGATGCCAAGGAACAGGCCCACGTCCCCGATACGGGTAACGATGAAGGCTTTTTTCGCTGCAGCTTTAGCCTCAGGCTTAAAGTACCAGAAACCTACAAGCAAGAAGGAACATACCCCTACAAGCTCCCAGAAAATGTAGAGTTCTAACATGTTTTCCGAAATAACGAGACCTAACATGGAGAAAGAGAACAAAGCGATATAACCGAAAAACACGTGGATTCGCTCGTCGCCTTTCATATAACCTCTAGAGTAAATATTAACGAGGAGAGAGACCAACGTGACGATGACCAGCATCAGGGCGTTCAAATTGGTGACCTCAAATCCCATACTCAAGGTAAAATCGCCAACTTGCAGCCAATTCAGCTTATCCCACGTATAATCCTCAACTTTGCCGCCGATGCGTTCAACAAATATCAGCACAGCGACGATAAATGAGGCGAACATCGCAAAAATACTGATATAAATGCCCAAGTCCTTTAATTGACGTCCCATAGCCGTAAGCGCTAGAAAAGCAATCAACGGAAACAACGGAATGAGCCAGGCGTACTGTGAATAGTCCGATACCATATCCTTGTTAGCCTCCTAGCGCTTCATAGAATCCAAATCCGTTACATCTACTGTTCCTCTATTTCGGTAAATCGTAATAAGAATCGCTATCCCGACAGCTGCTTCTGCGGCTGCAATCGTAATGTTGAAGAGTGAGAAAATTTGTCCTGTCAGCGCTGGATGATCCCCAAGTTTGGAGAAAGCGATCAAATTTAAGTTCACCGCGTTGAGCATCAGCTCAATTGACAATAATACGATGACTCCATTTTTTTTCGTTAAAGCGCCGTACAGACCGATACAGAACAGGATTGCAGCCAGCGTGAGATAGGGAGTAATAATGTTGCCCATAGCTAATCCTCCTCTCTCTTCGCGACGATAATAGCGCCGATGAAAGCGACTGTCAGCAGCACAGACATGATTTCGAATGGAATCACGTGCTGGTTATACAACAGCTTGCCGATTTCTAATGTATTGTCTTTGCCGGCATCTAAAGAGCCTTGTGAGACGAAAGTCGTTTTTTGAATCGCATAAAATAACACCCCGAACAAGCCCAAAGCGCCAACGATCGCCAAACCTTCGTGCCAAGGACGCCTTGGCTCCTCCTCTTCCCCTTGTCTGTGCTTTGTCATCATAATGCCGAAAATCATGAGGATCGAGATGGCCCCTGCATAGATCAACACCTGTACGAAAGCAACAAACTCGGCTTCAAGGATAATATATAGCCCTGCTAAGCTAATGAACGTAAGCGCAACGGCAATGACCATATGAACAACTTTGGTAAAAGAAATCATAAAGATCGCTCCGCCGATGGCCAGAAGGGCGAAAATGAAGAAAGCCCAGCTTGAACCGCTTGAGAGGAAATCACCAATTCCGCTAAACATCTTTTTTGGCCCCCCCTTTTGGCATGGCCGAGTTATTCTCCTGGCGAATGTTTTGGTTATTGTCATTCAACCATTGCAAATTTTTGAAAAGATCATCGCGACTATAGGAACTTAGCTCGAAATTATTTGTCATGACAATTGCTTCCGTCGGACACACCTCTGTGCAGAGATCGCACAAAATACAAATTTCGAAGTTGATATCATACGTATCAATGACCTTACCCTTTTTCTCGGGGTCCGGATTCGCTTTGCCCGTCAAAGTAATACACTCGGTTGGGCAAATACGCGCACATTGATTGCACACGATGCATTTTTCTGGGTCGAAATGTTGAATACCGCGAAAACGATCCGGCATTTTGATCGGGACCTCAGGGTATGCGTACGTGATTTTTTTCTGTGTCATGCTTTTCAACGTTACGCCTAAGCCTTTAATTATGCCCTTCATTTGGTTCACTCCTTAGAGTTTCCGTAGGAAACTTGCATCGTAAGCATAAACTGAGTTTTGCTTTAGCAAAACTGACATCGTAAGCATCAGCTTAGAGTTTCCGTAGGAAACTTGCATCGTAAGCATAAACTGAGTTTTGCTTTAGCAAAACTGACATCGTATGCGTAGGCTTTGTTAAAAGATCGTCATAATGATCGCCGTTACCAGCATATTGACTAGCGCCAAGGGCAGCAGTACTTTCCAGCCGAAGCCCATGAGCTGATCAATCCGTACGCGAGGCAGCGTCGCCCGCAACCAGAACAAGACGAACACAACGAGGGAGAATTTCAGCAGGAACCAGATGATCCCCGGAATAAAATCAAGGAATGGGAACGGCGCATGCCATCCGCCTAAGAAGATCAGGCTGGTTAAAGAAGCAATGATAAACACGTAAACGTATTCCGATAGCATGAAAAATGCAAAGCGGAAGCCGCTGTATTCCACGTGATAACCTGCTACAAGCTCGGACTCTGCTTCCGGCAAGTCAAAAGGCGTCCGGTTAAGCTCCGATACACCGGCAATGGCGAAGATGATGAAACCTAGAATTTGAGGAATGAAGTTCCAATGCCAGAAGCCCCCCGCTTGATGGTCAACGATGGTATGCAGATTTAAACTGCCTGTCATCATAATGACACCAATGACGGAAATGACGAGCGGGACCTCATAACTGATCATTTGCGCTGCTGAACGCATACCGCCTAGCAAGGCATATTTGTTATTTGATGCCCAGCCCCCAAGAATAATCCCAATCGTAGAAATGCCTGTAAGCGCCACGTAATAAAGCAGACCGGCATTCAAGTTCGCATTAAACATACGATCCGAGAAAGGAATCGCCGCAATAATTGTAAACGAAGGAATGAACGTAATAATAGGCGCCAAAATGAACAGCTCGCGTTCCGCCTTTTTGGGAATGGTATCTTCTTTAATCAGCAGTTTGAAAACGTCCGCGACGCTCTGCAGAAGCCCTAGCGGCCCTGTGCGGTTTGGTCCGATCCGCAGCTGCATCCAGCCAATGACCTTCCGCTCAAAGTAGATCGCGTAGGTAACGAAGCCAAGAACCAACAGCAGCATAACGATGCCCCAGAAAAGGAAAACGAAGAAGTTCGTCCAGGTTAGACTCTCTTCCAGCAAATTTACCATTAAGCATCCACCTCCCCAACGACAATATCGATGCCGCCCAATATCGTAATCAGGTTGGTCATCGATTCACCGACCAGGAGCTTGGGCAATATTTGTAGATTTACGAAGGACGGTCTGCGGAATTTCAGACGGAATGGCTCTTGCTTGCCTCGGGAAATAATATAGCAGCCGATTTCTCCACGAGGAGACTCAATAGCCGCATACACTTCACCTTCAGGAGGACGAATCACCCTAGGCACCTTGCCCATGGTTTCCCCTTGTTCAGGGAATTGTGCCACAGCTTGCTCCAAAATACGCAGGGACTGTTTTACTTCCTCCATGCGTACTAGATAGCGATCATAACAATCGCCGCCGCTTCGTACAGGCACATCGAATTGAAAGCGATTATAAAGGCTGTATGGCTGCGTTTTGCGGATATCCCAGTCAACACCCGTACATCTTAAGTTAGCGCCGCTAAGCCCATAGGCAATGGCTGTATCAGCGTCATATTTACCTACTCCCTTAATCCTGGACAGGAAAATCTCATTTCCGGATACAAGGGTATGATATTCTTCCAATTTTCCGTACATATACGGGATAAATTTCTTAACTTTATCGATCCAACCGTCCGGAGCGTCCCATTTTACCCCGCCTACACGCATGTAGTTGTAAGTCAAACGAGCTCCGCAGAGTTCATTGAACAGGTCAATGATAATTTCCCGATCACGGAAAGCGAATAAGAACGGACTCATTGCTCCGATATCCAGCAAATACGTGCCCCACCACACCATATGGGAAGCAATCCGCTGAAGTTCCATCACGATCAAACGAAGGAATTCCGCACGTTCCGGAACTTCCAGTCCCATCATTTTCTCAACGGCATGAACGAGAACATAGTTCGTCGTCATGGCAGAGACGTAATCCATACGGTCTGTATAAGGAATAATTTGTGTGTAGCTCAGATTCTCAGCCAGCTTCTCTGTTCCTCTATGTAGATAGCCCATAACGGGTATAGCTTCTTTGATGATCTCTCCATCCAGCTTCACAATCACGCGGAAAACGCCATGCGTACTAGGATGCTGAGGACCAACGTTTAGCAGGAGCTCTTCTGTCCGTAACAAATGCTACACCTCCGGGTCAAGCGGTTCGTAATCTTTGCGCAGTGGATGGCCGACCCAATCGTCAGGCATCATGATTCTTACCAGGTTGGGATGCCCAGGGAAGTCAATTCCCAGCAGGTCATACACTTCCCGCTCATTCCAATTCGCGGTTGGCCACACAGGAGCGACAGATGGGATGCTTGGCTGATCCCGGTCTGTTTTCACCTTCACACAATACTCGCGCTTGTGCGTGAGGGAAAGCAGATGATACGCCACTTCCAGATGCGTCTCTTGATCCACACCCGAGAGATTGCGCAAGTAGTCGCAGCGCAGCTCTTCGTGATCCCGCAGCACCAGCGCAGCCTCCGGCCAGCGGGAGCTGTGAATGACAACGTAAGGACGGTGTCCGTCCCTTTCGTTAATGAAGCTATCGACGACGGCCTCTTCGCCGGCGCCTTCTTTCAAGATCGCCACCAGCCGGTCCAGCAAAGGCTGGTTCGGCGAAGGCTCTTTCGGCGCGGCAGGCTCCGCCGCATCGGTTTTCGCTCCGCGCGCGCTAGCTCGCGCTGCGCGTGCTTCTGCGGCGGCCTGCGCTTTGGCCGCCTTCTCGTCATCCCCTGCAGCAGCAGGGGATGGTGGTGCTGCCGCCGACGCGGGCTCGCCCGTCGGCTCAGCGGCCGCCGCCTTCGCCGCTAGGCGGGCGGCTCTTGCCGCGGCGCGCTCCGCGGCCTTCTCTTCGGCGGTTTTCTCCGCCGCTTCAGCCGCAGGTGCTTCGCTCGCCGGTTTCACCTCAGCAGCAGGTGTCGACTGCGCTGTATTTCCTTCAGCCTTGGTCTCTTCCGCAGAGGCTGTCTGCCCGACCTCGACCTTCTCCTCCGGTTTCTTATCCTCACTCATCGGTTGATCACCTGCTTACCGGTCTTCGCCTCATAGCGAATCTTCTCCTGAAGCTTGTTGATCCCATAAATAAGTGCCGCCGGGTTCGGCGGACAACCCGGTATGTACACATCGACCGGAACGATCTGATCTACACCTTTGACAACGGAGTACGATTTCACATACGGTCCACCGGCAGTCGCGCAAGAACCCATCGCGATAACCCATTTCGGTTCCGGCATTTGCTCATAAAGACGGCGCAGCAAAGGAGCCATTTTCTTCGTAACTGTCCCTGCTACAATCATGACATCGGATTGCCTAGGGGACGTACGGAAGATGACTCCAAAACGGTCTAAATCATAATGTGATCCGCCCGTACCCATCATTTCGATAGCACAGCAAGCAAGACCAAACGTTAAAGGCCAAAGTGAATTACTGCGAGCCCAAGCTTTCACCTGCTCCAGTGTTGTCATAAATACGTTGCGGTTTAACTCTTCGCGTTCTTCTGGGGAGATCGACTCTAGACTGAAGTCCATTGCAGCACCTTCTTCTTCCAAGCGTATATTAATCCTATGGCTAGCAAGGCTACAAAAATGCACATTTCCACTAAAGCAAAAAGTCCTAGCTGATTAAAAGCAACAGCCCAAGGATACAGGAACACGGTCTCTACATCAAAGATGACAAACATCAACGCAAACAAATAATATCGAATGTTAAACCGGATTTGCCCTTCACCAACAGGCTCGTTCCCACTCTCATACGTCGTATACTTCTCCACAACGGGTTTGCTCGGTCTTAACCATTTGCCTATCGTAAGCGCTGCCACCGGGAGGAAAATACCTAACCCAAGAAAAATCGCTACGATTACATAGTTATTTGTGTACATCATCTGAATGTAACCGCCTCCATTCTTATTTACTTTCTCAAATCATTGATTCAAATTGGTAATAATCACCTTCAATATTATACCAAAAGAGCTCAGGGGAGTCGATGACTAATTCCAAGCCCTATTTTTTTACATACTTTGTGAATAGATTTTCCATAATTATCGATAATAATCCGTTTATATGAAAAAAAGCGACGGAACCTAAGTTCCATCGCTTCTTTGATCTATTATTTGCCGGACACGCTGATCCGGTTCAATGCTCTTTGCAAAGCCGCTTCCGCACGTTTGAAATCCACGTTATCTTGCTTCGTTTCCGCAAGGCGCTTCTCCGCACGTTCTTTCGCTGCTCTCGCACGATCCACATCGATTTGTTCTGGCAGCTCGGCGCTTTCCGCCAGTATGACCACTTTGTCCTTACGCACTTCCATAAATCCGCCGTTCACTGCGATGATCTCGTCTTTGGAGCCCTGCTTCTTCACAGTAATCGAGCTGATTTTCAATGGAGTCACGAGTGGAATGTGGTTCGGCAGAATTCCAAGCTCCCCTTCGACACCCTTTGCGACTAACATGTTTGCTTGTTCAGCGTACACTTTGCGCTCAGGAGTAACAATTTCAAGTAGGAATGTACTCACTTGGATTCTCCTTCCTCAGCTAACGCGAAGTTTACCAATGGTAACCTTACAGCGTTTTCGCTTTCTCGATTGCGTCCTCAATCGTACCTACGTTGTGGAACGCTACTTCAGGAAGGTTGTCGTGCTTACCTTCAAGAACTTCTTTGAAGCTGCGCACAGTTTCTTTCAATGGCACATACAAGCCTGGGAAACCGTTGAACGGCTCAGCAACGTGAAGCGGCTGAGACAAGAACAGACGGAGACGACGCGCACGAGTAACGACTAGTTTATCCTCATCGGACAACTCATCCATACCCAAGATCGCGATGATATCCAGAAGCTCTTTGTAACGTTGAAGAACTTGTTTAACACCTTGTGCTACTTTATAGTGCTCTTCGCCTAGAATTTCTGGCGTCAAGATACGGGAAGAGGAAGCAAGTGGATCTACCGCTGGGAAAATACCCGCAGCCGCGATACTACGCTCCAAGTTCGTTGTCGCATCTAAGTGAGCGAACGCTGTAGCTGGAGCTGGATCCGTATAGTCATCCGCAGGAACGTAAATCGCTTGAATCGACGTTACGGAACCTTTTTTCGTGGATGTAATACGCTCTTGCAATTGACCCATTTCTGTAGCCAAAGTCGGTTGGTAACCTACCGCAGACGGCATACGTCCAAGCAAAGCCGAAACCTCGGAACCTGCTTGTGTGAAACGGAAGATGTTATCTACGAACAGAAGAACGTCTCTGCCTTCAACATCACGGAAATACTCAGCCATTGTCAAACCAGTCAAAGCTACGCGAAGACGCGCGCCCGGAGGCTCGTTCATTTGACCGAATACCATCGCTGTTTTCTCGATAACGCCGGAGTCTTTCATCTCGTGGTAAAGGTCATTACCTTCACGAGTACGCTCACCAACGCCTGCGAAAACGGAGATACCACCGTGCTCTTGAGCAATGTTGTGAATCAACTCTTGCATGGTTACGGTTTTACCTACACCCGCACCACCGAAGAGACCGATTTTACCACCTTTTGCGTAAGGAGCCATAAGGTCAATAACTTTAATTCCTGTTTCAAGAACTTCCGATTTCGTGGACAAGTTCTCGAATGCAGGAGCTTCTTTATGAATTGGACTAGTCAACGTACGATCAACGTTTTCGATACCATCGATAGGATCTCCAACTACGTTGAACACGCGACCTAGTGTTGCAGCACCTACAGGTACTGTAATTGGAACTCCTGTGTCCGTAGCTTCAGCGCCACGTACAAGTCCGTCTGTGGAAGACATCGCTACGCAACGAACGAGGTTGTCACCGAGGTGAACCGCCGCTTCAACCGTAATCGTAACCGTTTGACCGGCTTCCGTTTTTTCAATCTTGATTGCATTCAGAATTTCAGGGAGTTGTCCGCGTCCGAACTCAATGTCGACGACAGGCCCTGTAATATTCACAACGCGCCCTTTGCTCATGGTTTCCCTCCTAAGAAAAGCTTCGCCTCTAAGCGAGGCGTTTATTCAATTAAGCGTTCGCGTTCGCGCCGCTGACGATTTCCGCAATTTCTTGCGTAATGGCAGCTTGACGTGCACGGTTGTATGCTAATGTGTAGCTGCTGATCATCTTCGTTGCATTTTTCGTTGCAGAGTTCATCGCTGTCATTCTCGCGCCGAACTCACTTGCTTTACCTTCCAATACCGCGCTGTAAATAATTGTTTCCGCATATTTAGGCAGCAGTACTTCTAGAACGCCTTCCGCAGACGGCTCATATTCGTAGCTAGCCGTTGACGCGCCTTTAACTTCCTCCATAGGAAGCAAGCGAACCATGGTTGGTACTTGACTGATTGCATTTTGGAATTTGTTGTACACCAAGAACAATTGGTCGTACGCGCCCTTCTCAAAATTGGAAACAGCAGAAGCCGCAATCGATTTAATATCCGAGAACTTCGGTGAATCCGGAAGTCCTGTAACTTCTTGAACGATCTCAACATTACGTTTTTTGAAGAAGTTGCTACCTTTACGTCCGATTACAAAAACAGCATATTCCGACGGGGATTGATGTCTTTCGCGAATCTCCGTCATCGCTTTCCGCAATACGTTCGCGTTGTAGCCTCCAGCCAAACCACGATCCGAAGTGATAACCAAGTAAGCGGTTTTCTTCACTTCGCGTGTTTGCAGCATTGGGTGCTTCACACCTTTGGAGCCTGCAGCGATGCTAGCTACTACTTCTTTCAGCTTATCCGAATAAGGACGAGCCGCTTCAGCAGCTTGCTGAGCACGACGCAAGTTCGCAGCTGCAACCATCTCCATCGCACGCGTAATTTGCTTCGTGTTTTGTGTCGATTTGATTTGGCGCTTAATCTCGCGCATTCCTTTTGCCATACCTGTCACCTCTCTTTTGAGGCTTTGGAAAGCCTTCATTCGAAGGCCTGATCTCAGGCAGCATGCACCTAATCTCAGGCATAAACGGAGTACCTGGCTTCTCGCTAAGAAAAGCGCAGGTATTCAAATATTATTCAGAAACTGCGAAGCTCTTTTTGAACGTGTTGATAGCATCAACTAGCGCTTTGTCGTTATCCGCAGAAATGTCTTTCGTATCATTAATGCTGTTCAAGATTTCCGGACGGTTGGATTCCAGGTAAGCCAAGAACTGCTGCTCGAAACGAGTTACGTCTTGTACCGGAATGTCATCCAAGTGACCTTTAACAACGGTGTACAGCGAGCAAACTTGTTTTGCAAGCGAAAGCGGCTGATGCACGCCTTGCTTCAAGATTTCAAGTGTACGAACCCCACGATCCAGACGAGCTTTCGTCGCTCTGTCAAGGTCGGAACCGAACGCTGCGAAGGCAGCAAGCTCACGGTATTGTGCCAAGTCTACACGCAGTGTACCGGCAACTTTTTTCATTGCTTTCGTTTGAGCGGAACCCCCTACACGGGATACAGAGTTACCAACGTTAACCGCTGGACGCTGACCGGAGTAGAACAGATCGGACTCAAGGAAGATTTGACCGTCCGTAATGGAAATTACGTTCGTAGGAATGTATGCGGAGATATCGCCCGCTTGTGTCTCGATGAATGGAAGTGCCGTAATCGAACCGCCACCAAGATCATCGTTCAATTTCGCAGCGCGCTCCAGCAAACGGGAGTGCAAGTAGAATACGTCACCTGGGTATGCTTCGCGACCTGGTGGACGACGCAGCAAGAGGGACAACTCACGGTATGCAGCCGCTTGTTTGGACAAGTCATCGTATACGATCAATACGTGCTCGCCTTTGTACATGAAGTACTCACCCATTGCGCAGCCTGAGTATGGAGCCAACCAAAGCATTGGTGAAGGCTCGGAAGCAGATGCTGTTACAACGATTGTGTATTCCAAAGCGCCAGCAGCACGAAGTTTTTCAACAACGCCTACAACTGTGGATTGTTTTTGACCTATAGCAACGTAGATACATTTAACGCCGTTGCCTTTTTGGTTCAGGATTGCGTCGATCGCAATCGCTGTTTTACCTGTTTGACGGTCACCAATGATCAACTCACGTTGACCGCGACCGATTGGAACCATCGCGTCAATCGCTTTGATACCTGTTTGCATTGGCTCATGAACGGATTTACGAGCCATTACGCCTGGAGCCATGTTCTCAACAGGGCGGAATTCAGTTGTAGCAATAGGTCCTTGACCATCGACTGGTTGACCCAAGGAGTTAACGACACGGCCGAGAAGGGCTTCCCCAACAGGAACCTCCATGATACGTCCTGTACGTTTTACTGCATCGCCTTCACGGATATCTTTGTAAGGTCCGAGAATAACGATACCTACGTTGCTTTCTTCAAGGTTAAACGCGTAGCCCAGAACGCCATTTGAAAACTCAAGCAGTTCGCCTGCCATTACGTTTTCCAAACCATGAGCACGAGCGATACCGTCCCCTACTTGAATGACTGTACCAACATCAACCACTTGCATATCGGATTTATAGTTTTCAATCTGTTGTTTAATCAATGAGCTGATTTCTTCAGGTTTGATACTCAACGAACGTCACCCCTATTCTTACAGTGCTTGTTATTAAACCAAAGCTTTGGATAGGCGGTCTAGCTTGCCTGCCAAACTTCCATCATATAAACGGTCACCAATGCGCACTTGGATGCCGCCGAGCAGCTTAGGCTCAACAACAGTCGCAACACGAATTGTTTTTCCCGTAACTTTGCTGAAATGTGATGCAATTTCCGCTTGTTGAGCTTCTGTCAGTGTAAAAGCGGAATAAATCGTTGCACTCGCTTGTCCAAGCGCTTCATTCGCAATCTTCACATAATCGACTACAAGAACGGATAAAATCGCTTGTCTTCCTTTATCAATCAAGACCAGCAGCGTGTTCCACACCGGTTCGGAAACTTTGCCTTCAAAAATCTGCTTCAGCAGGTCCGTTTTGACGGTGTTCCCGATGTTCGGATGGTTCAGGAACTTCTGCAAGTCTGCATTGTCCCTAATCGCACTAGCTACAGATTTCAGCTCTTCTTCGACTTGGGAAATAATTCCCTTATCCTTGGCTACTTCAAAAAGAGCTCTGGCATAACGCTTCGCTACGACGATGTCACTCATACGTTGCCTCCTACCTCTTTGAGGTAATGCTCAACCAATTGCTCTTGTGACTTTTCGTCGATTTGCTTTTCAATAATTTTGGAGGCAATCAGAACGGACATCGCGCCAACTTGGCTGCGAAGAGCGGCAACCGCTTTGTTCTTCTCGTTCTCGATATCTTTCAAAGCTTCATCTTTCAGACGAGCTGCTTCTGCTCCAGCTGCACGAACGATATCATCAGCTTGTTTGGAACCTGTTTGTTTCGCTTGCTCAATGATATCGTGAGCTTCCTTACGCATTTGTTGCAGTGCTTGTTTTTGTTCCTCTAACAGTTGATCAGCTTGCTTGCGGCTCGCTTCAGCTGTTTGAATTTGATCTTTAACTAACTGTCTGCGTTTCTCCATCATGCCGAACAAAGGGCCGAACGCAAACTTGGAAAGTAGCACGTATAAAATTAAGAACGCGATAAGTTGAATCCAAAATGTGGACCATTCAATATGCAAGTAACGTCACTCCCTTCTGATAACGTGGGCAAAACGAAGGCGTGGTGGCGACTACGGCCATCCCCGCCAAACGGTTTCTTAAGCTTTCCCCATAAAGATGAACGCAAGTACCAATGCAACGACCGGCATTGCCTCTACTAGACCTACCCCGATGAACATAGTTGTTTGAAGCGTACCACGTAGTTCTGGTTGACGAGAAATACCTTCCAAAGCGCGACCTACGATCAAACCGTTACCAATACCTGCACCTAGTGCTCCTAAACCGAATACGATACCTGCTGCTACTAATGCTATTGCTCCCATTGATAAAATCCTCCCTTAAACTCTTAGGTTTGTTTTGTGTATAAGTGACTCGAGACTACCCGAGGTAAGTCTTACTCTTAATGTTCTTCTTCATGGATTAACGTTTGTGAGATGTAAACCATTGTCAGCATTGTAAATACGAAGGCTTGAATAGCACCTACGAACACACTGAAGCCCTGCCATACGAAGAGAGGCGCAATTCCAAACCAACCAGCTCCGATGATGACAGATATCATAATTTCACCTGCATAAATGTTACCGTAAAGACGGAAAGCGAGCGTCAGCGGCTTTGATACGACTTCAATCAAATGAAGGATCAACATTGCCCCTTTGTACTCAAAATAATGCGCAAAGTAATGCTTCGTGTTACGTGTTATCCCTAAGTAGTGACTTAGTACGATAACAATAACCGTCAGTGCTCCTGTTACAGCGATATCAGCCGTTGGTGATTTCCACCAAGACACATGATCTTCCGTCACGATCGAAAAAGGAAGGCCGAGCATGTTGCCGATAAAGATGTACATAATGAGCGTAAGACCAAGCGCGATAAAACCTTTGCCATGCTTAGAACCAATCGTACTTCCAATGATGCCTTCTACGAACTCAATCGTCCATTCCATGAAGTTTTGAATTTTTGAAGGATTCGTTACGGATGCACGGCTAGCCCCTGCGATTGCAAGAATAAGCACGATAATGGTGGTAATTCCGATCATCATAAGAGCTGATGCGTCGAAGTGAATACCTAACCACTCAAATTCTGGTACCTTATGTTCCATATTTCCCATTTTCACCCCTTTCATCGAATGGAATTACTTCTTAGACTTCCTAATAGAAAGAATACCCAGTACGAGTGTTGCCAATTGAGCAAAAAAGTATCCAACAATCGTCGTGGTTAAAGCGACATGTTCCGGATACCGAACGGCAACCAAACCTGCGAAGCCAGCAATTGCTGCTCTTGTCAGAAAACCTAGGGTCACCTTGCGCCCTTTCTGCTCTATCGCAGCTGCTGCCAACTTGTTAATTTTCCAGGCCAGAAACCTTGCATTGATCATGCTCGCCATAGATCCAAGCATAATGCCGGCAAAGTAAACCCGGTAATCGACAAGAAGCGCCCATGCAGCCAAACAAAAGGATAAAAAGAAAAGAAACACATTTTGAACCGTTTTCAGAGTGGCTGAAAATTCATCCATCATAGCCCTCCGTACCGCTTTATCATGAAGTAAATGCTAATGATTCCGGTTACAAGCCCTAGCAAAAATCCGCCTAACAACCAGAATTGTCCCCCTAGTACACGCGTTAGCCAATCGCCGAACAAATATCCGGCTCCTAAACAAACTACAAGGTCAATGCCGATCGCACTAGTTAACGCTACTGCCCGCCACGGATTATCATTGGGATTTTGCCGTTTCATCGCATCCCTCCTGAAGGCTTTCCGCTGTGGAAAACCTGTTTCGTAGACATAGTGCTACGAATCCTCATTTATTGTATCGAAGCAGTGCGAGGTTTGTCAATTGACGAAACTTAACAGTCCTCGCAGCCCGAAAGCCCTCAGAGCCTTGCGGCTCTAAGGTTTGCGAGTTTCCAAACCAAACAGTCGAACTGTACGCTGTAGCGTTTGTCATGATTTTGTCACGGTTAGAATGTTTCAGGGCGCTCCGAGACCTTGCCAAAGTGATGCAGAATCGCTTGAACGATTCTTTGGGATGCTTTTCCATCCCCGTAAGGGTTGGCAGCTTGGCTCATTTTGTTGTATAAAACTGGATCTGTCAGCAGCGCGCGAGCACGCTCATAGACCTTCTCCTCGTCCGTTCCAACCAGCTCCAATGTGCCCGCTTGAATGCCTTCCGGACGTTCTGTCGTATCACGGAGCACAAGTACCGGCACACCAAAGGATGGGGCTTCCTCCTGAAGACCGCCAGAGTCTGTCAGAATCATATGTGTCTTCGGATAGAAGTTATGGAATTCACTGGCATCGAATGGCTCTACCAGCTTGATGCGCGGGTGGTTACCCAGAATTTCGTGCGCAGGCTCTTTGACAGCCGGGCTCGGATGCACCGGATATACGATTGCGATATCTTCAAACTCATCAGCGATACGCTTCACAGCACGGAAAATTTGGCGGTGCGGTTCACCTTGCGCTTCACGGCGATGAGCTGTCATCAAGATCAGCCTGCGGCCTGCTGCCCACTCCAAAACCGGGTGCTCGAAGGATTCCTGAACGGTATATTGAAAGACATCTGTAACGGTATTCCCTGTTACATAGATTTGAGATTCGGATTTATTTTCTTTACGCAGATTATCAGCCGATTGCTGGGTTGGTGCAAAATGCAGATCCGCCAAAACGCCTGTCAACTGACGGTTCATTTCTTCCGGATATGGCGACATTTTGTTCCACGTACGAAGACCCGCTTCGACATGTCCAACCTGGATTTGCTGCATAAATGCCGCATAGCTCGCAAGGAACGTTGTCAGTGTATCGCCGTGCACGAGAATCAGATCCGGTTTCGCCTCTTGGAACACCGGCTCCAAACCTTGCAGCACGCGCATAGTAATTTCATTCAGCGTCTGACGATCCTTCATAACGTTAAGGTCATAATCCGGTGTGATTTTAAAAATATCAAGCACCTGATCCAACATCTGGCGATGCTGAGCCGTTACGCAAACGAGAGACTCGATATGTTCTGGATGCTTCTCCAGCTCCTTAATCAGCGGAGCCATTTTAATCGCTTCAGGTCTAGTACCGAAGATCGTAATGACTTTCAAACGTTTCATTGGTTCTTCTCCCCATCGTCATAAATTATTTCGTGCCGAACAGGCGATCTCCCGCATCTCCCAAGCCAGGTACGATATAGCCATGATCATTCAAGTAGTCATCCACGGCCGCCACATAAATATCAACATCCGGATGCTCTTGTTGAACCGCTTTAATTCCTTCCGGCGCAGCAATTAAACACATCAGCTTCATTTGTGTACAGCCTCTGCGTTTCAAAACTTCAATCGCTGCATTCGCTGAACCGCCTGTTGCGAGCATCGGGTCAATCACAATGAGCTCCCGCTCCAAGACATCTGTCGGCAGCTTCACATAATATTCGACAGGCTGCAGCGTGTCAGGATCACGGTATAGACCAACATGTCCTACTTTGGCAGCCGGAATCAGTTTAAGCACACCGTCAACCATTCCTAAGCCTGCACGCAAAATAGGGATAAGTCCCAGCATTCTGCCGGAAATAATGCGGCAATCTGCCGTTGTTACAGGCGTTTTCACCTGAACATGCTCAAGCGGAATATCTCTCGTGATCTCGTAGGCCATCAAAGTCGCTACTTCGTCTACGAGCTCCCGAAAATCTTTTGTTTTGGTATTCTCATCCCGAATAAAGGTCAGCTTATGCTGAATTAACGGATGATCACAAATAAATAACTTCCCCATAATTTCCTCCTAAAAAACCACAATGTTATATGTATGTTACCCATTTTAGCGTCAAGGTACGACAAACCTCGTTCATTATATCATATGTTATCCAACTTATCCTCCGAAAAACCAAACCTACCATGAATATCCTTATTTACGTAAAAAACCGCCTGAGATCATCTCCCAAGCGGCTTTGCATCTTATCTGTTTATTCTTCCACTGGCCCCGGGTGGTACCAAATGTTTTTGAAGTCAAACCATCCCAGCGTATTGAACGTTATGCCCTGTAAATGAGGGCTGTACACCAATTGCTGCGTCGTATGCAAAAGGAAGAGGACGGCGAAATTTTTCGATACTAAATCTTGCATACCCCGAATTCGTTCCAGGCGCGCCTGTCTGTCGGGCTCATTTTCGATAGCCGCAATAGTCTCATCAAAAACTCGCCGCTGCTCATCCGTCGCACAAACACGTACCGCTAAATTTCCTACTTTATACATCTCGATTAGGCAGCGTGCCTCATCATCATCCGCAACAACTCCGCCTATGATAACATCGGCCTCTAACAGCAGCGGCACCTTTGTCATTTGTTCAAACGTATACAGCTTCAGAATAACGGGAATACCCACTTCCTGGCAGCGAGCCTGAATCCATTCGGCTTGAGGCTGATTCTTGAGCGTAAATGTCATGGTAATGGGTTCGCCATTATAACCGCATTCTCTAAGCAGCTCCCTTGCCCGCTCCGGCTGGTGATCCATAGGTCCTTGCCCCGGCGAGTCCGTTGGCAGGAAATCGGCAGCTGGCCTTGCATGATAAAGGCCTAATTCCTTAATTAACCCACAGCGGTCCAGAATAAGCTGAATAGCCTGGCGGAATTCAAGGGCTTGCTGTGGCCCATTTTTGCGAAGATTAAACACAACCGTGCTAGACCCCAGCATCATCACTTCTTTTTTACACCAGTGTGCAGGGGCAGGCTGTTTATAATGGTTGAGTTTCCCCATTTGAAAGTTTAACTGCTGCCATCTTCGATCGCTGACGTTATCCGGAACATAGAGCAGCTCGATGCGATCTAGATGTGCGCCTTCCTTGTAGTACTCCTCGAAGGCTTCTAACGTCACACCACCCGCATCATGCCTCGTAATCCGGAAAGGACCCGTTCCAACAGGGAGCATGCTGGCATCCGCTACCTTAGTTGCACTGTAAACATCTGCAGGGACAATCGCTGCCTGATAGGAGCTAACATAATGCGGCAGCATATAATTCGGCGCAGCAAGTTCCATGCGAACCGTCAGCCTGTCGACGGCGCGAATATCCTTGACGGAATTCAACAGCCACCGATTCGGCGAATCCTCTGTGCCCAGTGAGCGCAGCCGGTTGAAGGAAAACACAACATCGTCCGCCGTCAGCTCCCGGCCATGATGGAATCTCACTCTTTTCCGCAAATAGAAAGTCCATACCGTCGCATTCGCATTGCATTCCCACTCATGAGCCAAGCCAGGCTCCAGGCTGCCGCAAAGCGGATTGAAATAGAGCAGCGTATCAAAGGCTTGCTTCACAAAATGCAGGTCCCGTGAGAACAGCACATCGACAGGATCAAGCGTCAGCACGCGAATCTGCATCGGCAGCCTCAGAGTTTCAGGATTTCCGGAATCGCAATTGCCTTTGTATCCGAAATAACTTCCGAGCCAGGCCAAGAACCGATCCATGACACTCCCGTCCAATCCTTCCATTTGAAACAAACTCATCGCATGGTTCAAGTTTCCCTGTTCAACATGGATCTTCGCTTCCGCCATCAGCACATCTTCCGCCGGAACCAGAAATCGAATCATCGAGCGGTGTCCACGGCCTCGTCCCGGCGTCCAGACGATCCAACCCATTTCGCTCATTTTGCGGATCAAAATTTTTACATTGCGCTCCGTACAATACAGGTAACCGGCAATTTCTTCTACGGAGACTGGCACGTCCATATACGTGTGGGGGATCTGTAAAACACGCGTTACTGATGTTTTCAACTGCGCATATTGTAAGGCAAGCTGCATGAAAGTCCCCTCCTTTACACGAATTACCAAAGAGTATAGTTGCGCCTTGCCATTTCGTCAACAGCCTGCAGGAGGGATAAAAGGTGAAAGTTTTCCAACACTCTGTACACTTTTTAACTCATGGTCATTTGTTATGATGGGGGAACACAGAAATTGACGACACTAGGAAACAGGTGATAGCGCATGACATTCTTTCAATTCCATCCTAATGTGCGACTGCGCATTGCTCTAAGCTTTCTGACCAACATTCTCAGCAATATGGTTATTCCATTCATGTCGATTTACTTTGCACGTACACTCGGCACAACCATCGCCGGCACAGCGACGACTATCTCCATTGCTGTTGCTCTAATTAGTGCCACGATCGGTGGTCATTACGCTGACCGGGTCGGCCGCAAAAAAATGATGCTAATCGGGGAAGGCGTCGCCCTTCTGGCTTATACGATTATGACCTTCGCTAATTCGCCAATCTGGCATTCCGCAGCACTCACGCTCATCATGACAGTGATCAGTACGGCCTCTTGGGGACTAAGCAAACCTGCTGTTGAGGCCATGCTGATTGATGTATCAGGACCTGATACCCGTAAAGCCATCTATCGGATAAATTATTGGTCCAATAACCTGGCCATTTCCGTTGCGGGGATGATCGGCGGTTTCTTCTTTAGCGACTATCTCTTTGAGCTTTTGTTCGTTGCTAGCGGAATGTCACTTGTTGCGCTGCTGGTGACCGCCTTTTTCATGGCAGAAACGATGCCTTCCGAGGTGACTAGCGTGGAGGAAGAGGCGCGCTCTTCTAAACGTATCTCGATGTATCACCGTTATAAAGAGGTGCTGAGTGACCGCAGATTCCTCATCTATCTAATCTCAAGTGTGCTCATCGTGTCCGTAGAAATGAATCTAAACGGATATATCGGCATCCGGCTCGCTCAAGATATTCATCACACCCCTTGGTTTCCCGGCATGTCCGCCACCATCGACGGCTTGCCTCTTGTCGGCGTTCTACGCACAGAGAATACACTCGCCGTCGTGCTGCTCTCCCTCTTTGTTGGGCGGTTGCTCAAGGGAAACTCCGACACCAGGATGATGTTGTTCGCCATGTTTCTGAACGTAGCCGGCTATACATATCTCGTATTCGGCAGTCAACCGATCATGCTTATGCTGCTAATGCTCGTTGCCACCATAGGTGAGCTGACCTATGTGCCTTTAAAACAATCGCTGCTTGTACAGCTTGTCCCCGACCACGCCCGCAGCTCCTATATGGCTCTCAGCAGCATGACGAATCGCGTTGCCATTATGCTTAGCGGACTGAACATGATCATCGGCGGTTTTCTGCCATCCGGGGCCATGGCGCTGTTTATTCTGCTGACTGGCGTCGCGGGAATCGGCTTGCTGGCGTCCATACTGCCGAGCCTGAAGGAATCAGAGCAGAAGGTGCGTCATGCGGCAGTATAAAAAAAAGGGCTGTACCAAGAGGTCTTAGACGACCTTCTGGTACAGCCCTTTCTATTTCGATTAGTAAGTTAAACCTGCGTACAACGGATATTGAGCCGTCAAATCTTTCACCATGCCGCGAGCTTTCTCAAGAACAGCCTCATCTTTCGGGCTTTTCAATGTCATTGCAATCACTTTCGCGATTGTTTGCATCGCTTCTACGCCCATACCGCGTGATGTTACAGCCGGCGTGCCTAAACGGATACCGCTTGTGATGAACGGGCTTGTTGGGTCGAAAGGAATCGCGTTTTTGTTCGCTGTGATACCGATCTCGTCAAGTACGTGCTCAGCATCTTTACCTGTGATGTTCAGGTTGCGCAGATCAACCAGCATCAAGTGGTTATCTGTACCGCCGGAAACAAGGTTGATGCCTTCAGCTGTCAATGCAGTCGCCAATGCTTGAGCGTTGTTGATGACGTTTTGACCGTAAGTTTTGAATTCCGGTTGCAGAGCTTCACCGAAGGAAACGGCTTTTGCAGCAATTGTGTGCATCAAAGGACCGCCTTGGGAACCAGGGAATACAGCTTTATCAATGGCAGCTGCCCAAGCTTTGCGCGTAAGAATCATACCGCCGCGAGGACCGCGAAGTGTTTTGTGCGTTGTAGTTGTAACGAAATGTGCATGCGGCACTGGGTTCGGGTGCAAGCCAGCAGCAACTAGACCGGCAATATGCGCCATGTCAACGAAGAACAATGCGCCTACATCGTTAGCGATGGATGCTAGTGCTTCGAAATCAATCGTGCGCGGGTAAGCACTTGCGCCAGCAACTAACATGCGAGGCTTATGTTTGAAAGCCGCTTTACGAACATCGTCGTAGTCGATGCGGAAGTCTTTTTCACTTACACCGTAAGCCACGAAGTTGTAAAGAATACCGGAAGCATTAACAGGGCTGCCGTGTGTTAAGTGACCACCGTGTGCCAGGTTCATACCCAGAACAGTGTCGCCAGGGTTTAAAGCTGCCAAGTAAACAGCCATATTCGCTTGTGCACCAGAGTGCGGTTGAACGTTCGCATGTTCAGCTCCGAAAAGCTCTTTCGCGCGGTCGCGAGCGATATCTTCTACGATGTCTACGTATTCGCAGCCGCCATAGTACCTTTTGCCCGGGTAACCTTCTGCGTATTTGTTAGTCAGTACTGTACCCATCGCTTCAAGCACAGCTTGGCTGACGATGTTCTCAGAAGCGATAAGCTCAATTTTGTCGCGTTGACGACCAAGTTCTAGGTTCATAGCTTCTACGATTTTTGGATCTTGTTTACTTAGAAAGTTTGTCATATGGAATTCCTCCTAAAAGATAATTTATATCTATAAGTTAACCTAGCAATCCGCATCTGGCGCGGCTTGCTGATAGAGCTGCTCGGCAGCCTCAGGTGTGTAGACAGCTCTTGTTCCGCCAATCAATTTAGGCCGTGTGAAAGCCATGGTCACATAGGCATGACCCATATTCCGCACGGGCGGCCGTGCTGGCACAGCAACCCGCCGCAAATGCATCCCGATCAGCGTACTGCCAATATCGATCCCGGCATGCGCTTGAATCGTCTCGACGACTACGGGCTTAGCGAAGTGGCGGTACGCGTAGGAGGCCATTGAACCGCCGGCTTTTGGCACGGGAATCACCGATACAGGCTCAAGCTGAGGGGAAATCGCGAAGAGATCTTCCTCGATGACAAGCGCGCGGTTCAAATGTTCGCAGCACTGAAAAGCCAAGTGCAAACCGAACTCGCGGCTAATGCGCTGCGCCGTTTCAAAAATCGGCCGAGCTGCATCCAGCGTCCCCGACGTCCCAATCCGATGACCGAGAATCTCACTCGTGCTTGTACCAATGACCAGAATATGCCCTGGCCGTAGATTGCCCACCTTTACCAACTCGCGAAGATTTGTTTCCAAATCCTCTGCAATCGTGTGAAGTATGGAATTTGTCATGGTGGCCACCCTTAAGGATGAATCGCGAAGCGATCTTCGATGTTTTGCACTTTGTTAATGCGGTTCTGGTGACGAACGCCTTGGGAAAACTCTGTTTCCAGCCAAATTTTCACGATTTCCTCGGCAACACCCGGTCCGATGACACGCTCGCCTAAAGCAAGTACATTCGTATCATTGTGCTCCCGTGTGGCTTTAGCTGAAAATAGATCGTGAACCAGCGCGCAACGGATGCCTGGAACCTTATTCGCGGCAATCGACATCCCGATGCCTGTTCCACAGATCAGAATTCCTTTGTCTGCTTCCCCGGAAACCACATCTTCGCAAACCTTGAGTGCATAATCCGGATAATCGACGGAATCTGCACAGCTGCATCCATAATCTATGACCTGATGGCCCAAGGATTCAATAAAAGGAATAATAACATCTTTCAAACGATAGCCTGCATGATCCGCACCTAACGCAATTTTCATGGATAGAACGCTCCTTTGCTTGTTCGAATTCGACCCTTCTATTATATCCCAAAGTCCACCAGAAAACGAAAAAAAGAGCGGACACGCTGAAATAGCGCGTTGCTCTTTTGCCCAGGCGACCGGCCGTATAGCTCAATGCTCCATTGTGGTTACTCCCACTCGTCGCCAGTTACATTGAGTCTTGCTTGATAAATCCATCTTATCGCATTATGCACGAGGTGTAAAGATGTCTTTCGCAAATCATTTCCCAGACTGCGAATCCTCTTTCCGCTCGCGCAGCTTTTTAACCAATTTATCTAAACTCCCGCTGATTTCATTCGCTGTCTGCCGGTAAACCTCTAATGGGCCACCGAACGGGTCAGAAATATCGTAATCCGGAATGGCATCTTCCAACAGATAAATCCGATTTCGTTCTTCAACGGTTACTGTTTGTGAAAGAGCCTGCTTAAGCTGAAGCTCCGTGACCAGCCTCTCTCTCTCCTCAATCGCTTGAAGGATACGCTGATCGTCCTCTACATATTCTTTGAGTGTAAAAATCTTATCAATTGCGCCCGGATACCGCTGGATAACCGAACGTTTATGTCCCATCGTCATCGTCAAAATGAGATCCGCCCAATTCACCTCAGACTCCTGAATCGCTAGGGAACGAATGGGTTCTTTGAACCCTGCCTCCTGCAGCAGTGTTGCACTATTTCGGGAGATCGGAGCGCCGGTCATCGCGGATACGCCAGCTGAACGAACTTCTGCCGCAAGTCCTTCTTGGTGCACTCTGATACGCAGCAAACCTTCGGCTAATGGACTGCGGCACGTATTTCCTGTACAGACAAATAGAATTCGCAACATGAGATCCTCCTTAGAGTTTTGCGTAGCAAAACTTTCTTCGTAAGCATGGGCTGAGTTTTGCGTCAGCGAAACTTTCTTCATAAACATAGCCAGATCCTGCTCCGCCTCTATTGTATCATAGCAAAAACTTGATCCCAAACGCGAGCAGAATTAGCCCGCCAAACGCTTCTCCATATTCGCCAACCCAGCCGTTCACCCGTCTGCCAACCAATAAACCAGCTACAGATAGCAGCGCGCCGAACAAGCCAAATACAAGCACGGTTAACAAGATATCCGTAGCAAACATACCTAAGGATACACCTACTGAGAACGAATCTATGCTTACACTAAGCGCAAAAATCGTCAGTCCCCATAAAGATCTATGATCAAAAGAGGTTGCTTCCTCTCCACGGATCGAACTATAAACCATATGGGAGCCTAAAAGAATGAGCAAACATCCGCCCGCAGCAGTAGCCACATTGCCAAGCAGAAGCGAGACATATTGTCCCATAAATATGCCCATTAACGGCATTATGATATGAAAAATACCGATCACCATGCTTATTTTAAAAATATCCAATAAGCGAATCCCCTTCATGCCGATACCGATTCCTAAGGAAAAAGCATCCAAACCCAAGGCTATCGCCATGATGAATATGGTGATGAGCTGCCCAAATTCAACGCCAGTTACGAGCATAAGTGCTGTCCCCCTTGTCCGCTTTCTTAATCAAGATATGCGGACATACTGGGAATCATGCTAGCTAAACACGTACAAGCCGGTGACCGGCTGCCTTGCGCAGACGGTTCATAATGGCCTGACCAATCCCCGTTTCCGGGCAGCCTTCTGCAGCAATATACTGAATCCCTTGCTGATCAAATCGCCTTAATGCGGCGTACAGCTCCTGAGCAATCTTTTCGGGCTCCGCTAACGAGCCGCAGGCAATGACCAAATCAGCTTCAAACAGAGAAGCCCTTTCCTCAAAAGTAAGGATTCCCGTCGACTCCCCTCGCTCCTTAGCGGCATGGATGTCGCGCTGAATCCAATCGGCCACTGCCTCAGCATTGTCTCCGTATACAATATGCATGTATCCCTTCGGCGCATAATGTGTGTACTTCATTCCCGGAGCACGAGGCGTTTCTGAAACCTGCACATCTTCCCGCTCAGGCTCATGAATTCGAATAGCCGACAGGGCGGACTGCAGCTGCTCTGCCGTAACGCCGCCTGGACGCAAAATATACAGCTCGCCATCAACAAGCTGAATCACCGTCGACTCAACACCGACCCCCGTGCCGCCGCCATCCACAATACCACCGATTCGGCCGTCCAAATCTTCTCGCACATGTGACGCCAGTGTTGGACTCGGTCTGCCGGAACTATTGGCGCTAGGGGCTGCGATAGGAAGCGCTGCTTTCCGAAGCAGCTCCAGAGCCACAGGATGATCCGGTATACGAATGCCTACCGTCGTAAGGCCGGCAGTCACCAACGGCGAAATGCCGCCTGTTTTCACAGGCAGCACGATCGTAAGAGGCCCAGGCCAGAAAGCCTCCATAAGCGTATGATGGTCAGGCGTGACACTATCAGGTTCAATGAGATCTGAGAGCTGCCCCGCATCCGCAATGTGGACGATCAATGGATTATCCGACGGCCGTCCTTTGGCTGAGAAAATACGTTCTACCGCTGAGGTATTCGTAGCATCAGCACCAAGTCCGTATACCGTTTCCGTAGGGAAAGCTACGGTGTCCCCGTCCCGCAAAAGCACTGCGGCATCTGATAATTCTTCACCCCTGCTAGCTACCGTATCCGGGTCTACTTTCCAGTACTTTGTCACGATCTATCATCCTTACTTCCAAAATGAATTCAAGTTAACTAAACCATGAAACGATTTTTTTAGTCATTTCCCAGAAGAAAAACTTCACTTTAGGCTGCGCGTCTTCAGTCGCATCAGCAAGGACAGGCTGCGCTTGCGCTTCCATACTTGCTTTCTGCTTAACCATTGGCTGGGCTGCTTTACTGTCTTTTGCTGCAGGCGCAGGTGTAGTCGAAGTTTTCATTTTGTCTTGGCCTTCTGTTTTCGCTACAACAGCGGCGGTTGCCACCGCTTCTCCTGAAACAGAATCTACAAAACAAAGCGGTGGAAACAACACGCACCACCAATTCTGGCCTTCCCCGCTGCCAATCGTGACACGGAGCGCCTCATAGTCACCCGCAGGGTAAACTTCATTCCCATACATTTTCGTAGGAAAAGGGACTTTGCCAAGTTCAACCGTATGTGTGTAGCTGTAGCCACGGGCTTCAATCATTTGTCCGACAAGTTCATCGAACTCCGGTAAATGAGCCAATACTACCGCTCTTGCTTCATCCAAGGAATGCGGGCCAACAACCCAACCCTGCATACGCTCAATAATCGCATCGCGAATTTCGCGTTTCAGTGCTTGATCCTGCGCCGAATCCGAGTTTGCTAGAATACGCAGGCGAATAGATTCTTCCGGTATGGTAGGCGAAATAACCGCCGCATTCGTACGATTGGATTCCCAACTAGTTATCATAACAATAAGTGCAAAAGCCACAAATAATAAGTGCTTGAATGAATGACGATCCGTTCTTTTTACCATGAGGAAAAGCCCCTTTCCCTTCGCTTCTACTAGCCAGTATAGGCAAAAAGAGGAGAGGCTAAACCTAGCAATCTATTTAAATTTGGTAGATTTGATAGAGTTGGGATTCCGTTACCTGCCAATTAACAAAATCCCTGTCAGGTCCTATCTTTAGCGGAACCAGAGAACGCTATTTTGGGAAAAACGGGCTGTTTTCTCTCTGAACGGAACTACAGGGTCTTATTTAACCCCCATGGAGCGTCAATCGAGCGAAACTGGCAAAATAGCGGACTGTAGTTCCTGTACCAGGTGGAAAATGCAATTTTAAAGGAGAATAGCGGACCATTGTTCCCTTCTCCATTATCAAGATTAACGCCGGAGCTGGATACCAGGCACAACGAAACCCTACTGTTCCCGCGGCCGGATCGCGATCACGTGGCGATCAATCCCTTGAAGATCCGGCACGAACCGGATCTCCTCCCAATCCGCGGCGGCGCGCAGCATCGCCGCCACTGCCTCCGCCTGCCCGATGCCGACCTCGAACCCGACCATGGTCGGGATTCGCGGCAGCAGCGGCAGCTGCGCAACCATCCGGCGGTACAGGTCGAGTCCCTCGACACCGCCGAACAAAGCCGTGTGCGGCTCGAACAGCCGCACCTCCGGCATCAGCGCCGGGAGCTCGCCATCAGGGATATACGGTGGGTTGGACACCAGTATATCCGGAGCGATCCGGCGCTGGATATAAGGCTCGAGGAGGTCGCCCTCGAGCCACTCCACCCGCGCAACCACGCCGTGGCGCTGCGCGTTGGACCGGGCCATCTCCAGCGCTGCCGCGGAGATGTCGCTGGCCGCCACGCGCCAGTCCGGGCGCGCGTGAGCCACCGTCACCGGGATGATGCCGCTCCCGGTGCCCACATCCGCAAGGAGCGGAGCGCCTTGCGGGAACAGACGCGAGCCCTCGCGGAGCAAAGCCTCCACGAGCAGCTCCGTCTCCGGCCGCGGAATCAGCACGGCCGGGCTAACGGCAAACGTAAGGCCGTAGAAATCCTGCTCGCCGATTACATACTGTACCGGCTCACCCGCGGCCTTCCTCTCCACTAGCTGGCGCCAAGCGCCCTCCAGCTCGGCAGGAAACTGTTCCTGGAAGCGGAACAGCAGCTCAGTTCGACTGCAGCCCAATAAATGCTGCAGCAAAAGCTCCACACAGGAAGCCGCCTCCGCTACGCCCAGCTTCCCTAAAAAAGAAGAAGCCTCTACATAGGCTTCTCTAATCGTCTTCGAGGCAGTCAGCATCACATTGCCTGCTCCCCATTATCCAAAGCATCCGACTGCGCGGCAATGGTTAGCGCCGACACGATTTCTCCCATGTCACCGTTAAGCACTGTATCTAGTCGGTGAAGCGTCAAACCAATCCGGTGATCCGTAATCCGGCTTTGCGGGAAGTTATACGTGCGAATTCGCTCCGAACGGTCACCTGTACCGACTTTGCTTTTACGCTCGCCTGAGTATTTGGCTTCCTCTTCCTCACGAATCTTATCGGAAATTCGTGCACGCAGTACGCGAAGCGCTTGCTCCTTATTGGAGTTTTGCGATTTGCCGTCCTGACATGTTGCCACAATGCCCGTAGGCACGTGAGTCACGCGAACCGCTGATTTTGTCGTATTAACGGACTGGCCGCCCGCTCCGCTGGAACAGAATGTATCTACGCGAATATCCGCGTCATTAATAACGATCTCAACTTCTTCCGCTTCAGGCATGACAACAACCGTCGAAGTGGATGTATGAATACGTCCACCTGATTCTGTTACTGGAATACGCTGCACACGGTGCGCCCCGCTCTCAAACTTCAGCTTACTAAAAGCGCCTTTTCCTGTGATCATGAAAATAATCTCTTTGAATCCGCCCAAATCATTCACGGAAGCATCGAGAATCTCCGTTCTCCATCCTTGCGCGTCCGCATAGCGGGTATACATACGATAAAGATCGCCTGCGAATAACGCAGCTTCATCGCCGCCTGCCGCTCCACGAATTTCAACGATGACGTTCTTGTCGTCATTCGGGTCTTTTGGCATCATGAGGATTCTGAGTTGTTCTTCCAGCTTAGCCGATTGCTCGCTAAGCTCTTCGATCTCCATTTTCACCATTTCACGCATTTCATCATCCAGCTTCTCGTTCTGCATCGCTTTAGCGTCTGCCAGCTGCTCACTCACGCTCTTATATTCATTATAAGCATCGTAGGCTTCCTGAAGATCGGATTGTTCCTTCGAATACTCTCTAAGCTTCTTCGTGTCACTCGTCACATCCGGGTCACACAGCAGCTCACTTAATTTATCATAGCGGTCCACAATGGACTGAAGTCGATCCAACATAACGGATCACTCCTTTCTTTATTTTTTATTCCTTAAACATTAAATCGGAAATGCATAACGTCGCCGTCATTCACTACGTACTCTTTACCTTCCAGACGCACTTGCCCTTTTTCCTTCGCGCCGTTCATGGAACCCGCCGTTACCAAATCCGTATAAGACACAACCTCGGCGCGAATAAATCCACGCTCGAAATCAGTATGAATTACGCCAGCCGCTTGAGGAGCTTTCGTTCCTTTGCGGATCGTCCAAGCTCTTACTTCCTGCACCCCAGCTGTAAAATACGTATACAAGCCAAGTTTGCGATAAGCTGCTTTAATCAATCTATTCAAGCCGGACTCTTGAAGTCCCAACTCTTCGAGGAACATTGCTTTTTCTTCATCTTCGAGCTCAGCAATCTCGGATTCCACCTTCGCGCTGATCGAAACAACTTCGTTGTTTTCTTTCGCCGCGTATTCCTGAACGATTTTAACAAATGGATTCTCATCCGCCGTTGATACTTCGTCTTCGCTCACATTGGCCGCATAAAGAACCGGCTTCATGGTCAACAAGTGAAGGTCGCGAACAAGCAGCTTCTCATCGTCGCTCAAATCGATGCTACGCGCTGGCAGATCGTTATAAAGAGCTTCCTTGATGCGTTCCAAACACTCAACCTCGGCAACAACTTTCTTGTCGCCGCCTTTCAGGTTTTTGCGGGAGCGCTCGATTTTTTTCTCAACCGACTCAATGTCAGCCAAAATCAATTCAAGATTAATCGTCTCGATATCGCCAATCGGATCTACTTTACCGGAGACGTGCGTAATATTATCATCCTCAAAACAACGGACAACATGCACAATGGCATCCACTTCACGAATGTGCGCCAAAAATTTATTTCCAAGCCCTTCACCTTTGCTCGCGCCCTTCACCAAACCCGCAATATCAACGAATTCGAAGGCTGTCGGAACAATGCTCTTAGGGACAATCATCTCTACCAGCTTGTGCAATCTCTCGTCCGGTACTTCAACTACCCCAACATTCGGATCTATCGTACAGAACGGATAGTTTGCAGATTCTGCCCCCGCCTGTGTAATTGCATTAAACAATGTCGATTTTCCTACGTTCGGTAGACCGACGATACCTGCTTTCAAAGCCATCGTAGTTACAACTCCTTAATTTTCGAAAATCATCCTTCTTATTATATAGTACTTGGAACGCAAAAAAAAGCCTGTAGGCTACTGATTAGCCGCAGACTTTTTTTCCAGTGCTTTTTTTGTTTCATTTTCCTGCTTCTGAATGTAGTACGTTTCAATCTGATTTTTTAAAATAAATCCGCGCAACGCGTTCGTTTTCTCATCCGGGATGCTGACAAAACTAGCACCGTAATAGTAGCCGTCATTTGTTTTTTCTTGCCGAACAATTTCCATTGTACAAGGCACCAAAAAGCCCAAAATTAACTCCACTTCCAGTTGAGAGTTCTTTTGAATAACTTTTTCAAGCATAGCATTTTCACTGATCGTAAATCCTAAACCATTAATAGATAGATTTTTGATAGAGAATCGAATTGGTGTATCAAAATGATGTTTAAGCCTCTTGTTTCTATCCTGGAGCGCGAAAAGAAGCCCTTCATTCTTCACATCTACGCGAGGGAATTCCCGCTTTTCCGTGAACTTCCTGCGGTTTTCAGGGGGATTCAGAACAATCAACGAACCCTGCTCCTTGGCCACAACCACCGTATCCATAACAAACAGCCCTGATTTCGTATATACCGTCATTTTACACTTATCTCCCAGCGCAAAAACATGATACTCCGGCAGTTCCACTTCAATGATGTCACCTAGTGCATAGGTCAACACGCCAGTGGCTACGAAATCTTCCTTGCTCAGCATCGCCTTGCTGTCAATCATTACATCAGCGTCGTACCCTTCTTTGCTGCCGTAGAACTTAGCAGATTTTTGTTTGCTGTTGCTAACCACTTTGTTGATCACCCCTCCCCGCGTTCCATATAAAAAATAGACTGCCCCTGCTTTGGGGACAGCCTATTACCTCAACCTGAAAAAGCATCGATTTTCGGTAACCAGGCTGTCGTAGTTCCATAGGAACCGTAGACCCTCGGCTTTGCGTCCTTACCTTTCGGCAAGTTTGCCATTATCGAACCTTGCAAATGATTTGTCATGCTTTGTCGTACAATATCGCGCTATATGGTCTAAAAGACCTACGTTATCTCTCATTATACGGATGGATTTCCCTATTATCAACTAATTCTCTTGCATACATCTGGTATTTGTTGTATGAATGTTAGAAGAATTAAATATCCACAACTTTTCGAGTTATACACATTGTTATCCACAGGTTGTTAACAACGAATGCTTGTTCGATCCTTGTTCACATGTGGATAAGATTATTTTTAGTGAGGTGTCCCCCTGTGGATGAATATAGTGAACATATCCCCTGGATGAAGGCGGCCATAGAGGAAGCGCGTAAAGCCGAAGCCATTCGAGAGGTGCCGATTGGTGCCGTTGTTGTCTATCAAGGGGAAATTATCGGCCGCGGCTACAATCTTCGTGAAACGACGCTGGATCCGCTTGCTCACGCTGAGATGATTGCTATTAAGCAGGCCAGTGAGCATTTGCAAGCGTGGCGTTTGCTTGACTGCAAGCTCTACGTTACGCTAGAGCCTTGCCCGATGTGTGCAGGCGCGATTGTTCAAGCGCGCGTTCCGCAGGTGATCTATGGCACAACTGATCCCAAGGCCGGCTGCGCGGGAACGTTAATGAACTTGCTGCAGGAAGACCGGTTCAATCACCGGGTCGATGTGGTCAGCGGCGTGCTGCAAGAGGAGTGCGCGACGATGCTGACGCAGTTTTTCCGTAAGCTGCGCGGGAAGGAATAGCGCGTTGGCCCTGGCTTTGGCTTTGGACTTTGGATTTGGACTTTGCCGTTGGGGGTGGCCGCTAGGCTGAGTATGAGTTAGCTTCGCTAGCGGTCGCCTCGCATTGATATGCGAAAGGGAACTATGATCCCCTATTCGCCGGATCTTAATTAATTCGCCGAGGAAGAGGGAACTGTGATCCGCTATTTTAGTACTTTTAGCCGAAATCTTGGCTAATTAGGCGAAATAGAGCCCTGTAGTTCCGTCTGAACCTTGGAAGTATACGGTTTTACTCAAATAGAGCCCTGTAGTTCCCCATCGCACGATGCAGTTAGCGAATTTCAACTACAAGTTAAATCTTGCCACTCAAAGGTTGCGCCATATAAGGCTTCGTGCTATCATAATCTTTGCCATGCGCCCGTAGCTCAGCAGGATAGAGCAACAGTTTCCTAAACTGTAGGCCGGATGTTCGAATCATCTCGGGCGCGTATATAACATAACGCCAGTTAACGGTATAAGCCGTTAGCTGGCGTTTTTTTTCAATCCACAGGACAGCCCGCTGCATGAACGACACCAGCCAAACAAAAAAAACGCTAGCATAAACACAATTACTTTCTTTTTTCATAAAAACTTTCTCCCCCACCCAAATAAGCTGGTTGATTGCCACTTGTAACATTTCTAATATTTCTAGAAAATTCCTGCAAAAATTCAATTTTTTCTACCTATCCACATGTTAATAGACTTCCTGCCGGCTGAGAAAAAAAATCAGCGTTATCAACATCAGTACAAGTAAGAGGTTTGTAGAACGTTATTAACAACGAAAAGAGGGAGGGTTATCCCCAATTTGGTAGGTAGGGGCACCAAACAGTAGTACACAGGAAAAAGCATGCGCTGTGTTGTACTTATTGCAACAAAAAGACGGAGGCTCGGCCTAAATTCGCAGTTTCGTTGTACTTTGTGCAACACTTCCGACGAGAGGGAGGAACGGTATTAACCCCATACAGGCCAAAATGAGTGTAGATCATGCAATGAAGATGACGATTCCGGGGTAAAACCGCCTTCAGTATTGTATAAAATGCAACATAGGGCGGCATCTCAGCAAAAAAAAGAGCCCACCGCATCAAAAAGCGGCAGGCTCTCCCTACTTCACCCGGTCCCGATACTGTCCCGGCGTCATATTTTCATATTTTCGAAAAAGACGTATAAAATACGATGGCTGATACCCGATCTGCTCCGCAATCTCGTTGACCTTTAAATCAGACTCGACCAGCAGTTTCTTGGCTTTATCCATCCGCAGGGTGATCAAATAGTCGATGAAATTCACGCCATTGATTTGCTTGAATGCTTTACTTAGCGCATAGGTCGTTGTATTAAAAGCATCCGCACATTCCTCTAGGGAGATGTCGCTGTTCATAAAACGCTCCTGAATCCGATCGGTAACGCGCTCCACCAGGCGCTTCATATGGATGTCCTGGTATTCATTCAGCCCTTCAATATAAGGTGAGATCACCTTCGTCTGGAAAAAGCGGACCATCTGCTCAGGCTCCCGAAGCTGGTTCAACTGTTCGTACAAGTTGTAGCCCTCGAAGAAATGATGCGGATTAAAGCCTGACTCCAGCATAGTATGCAGCATACTGCCTAGAACCTGCATGGCTCCTTCCTGGAGGATCTTCTCTTTGCTCGACTGGCGCACAAGCTCATGAACGAAGCTCTCGATCAAGCTCAGCGACTGCTCGCTTTGCCCCATTCGAATGGCTTGCATCAGCTCCTTCTCCAAGGCAAATGGATAATGCACATCGTCGTTGGTGCTCGGCAGCATCTCTTCCAAATCAAGCACTTGATGATCAGCTTTCAAATCCCGATAGCGGATAGAGCTGCGCAAAAATACTAAAAGCTGCGGCAGATCCTGCACGTTCGCGGTTAAACGGCCCATGCAGACGGTGGTCTGCATTTTAAGAAGGGAGCTAATGGTTTGCGCCAAATCATTCGCTAACAGATACAGCTCATCCTTGGCCTGCTGTTTCGTCCGATCCATGGGGTAAGAGAGCAGAATACCTACGGTCATATCCTGGAAGTTCATAATCTCCGCATTTGGGGTTTGCGTGTTTACGATCTCCTGCGCGATATTCGCTGCCGCGAAGGTTGCCAGTTGTTCCTCATTTTCCAGAAACCGGCCATCTTCTTTGGTTAATCCGCTAATCTTCACCAGCAGCAGAACGAACCACTGGGACTCCGTCTGCCAGTCGAAGCTCTCCATCCGCCCTCTTAGTTCTGTCTCGCTTAGGGAGTAAAAGTGTCCTTGGACCAACTGCAGGAGGAACGCCGACCTTAGGGCAGGATAGGCCTTATCGAGCTTGGACTCCAGCACCCTGCTCTCCTGGCTTAAATGCCGCCACTCCTGTTCAATGAAGGCAAGTTCATCCCCTTGGCTCTCCTGTGTGGGCTTATAATCCTTAATCACATTCACGAGCCGCATAATCGGTTGATATATTCGCTTGGAAGCCACCCACGATAGCAGCACAGCCAAGAGAAGCCCTATTCCCCCTATACTGAGCATACTTCTAGACATAAACTCCACAGGAGCCGTCAATTGCGATAAGGAGGTTGCCGTTACGAACTTCCACAATGTTCCGGAACGGGAGAACTGGCCGAAAGCAACGGAGTAGGACTGCCCGTTCCGGTCCAGGATGTAAGAGCCTATTTCTTCCGACCGTCCGATGACGCTTTCCCTGACCGCAGCTTCTAATTGGGCATGTTCTTCATTTCCATTGCTTGGAGAGACGATTATATGTCCATCCTTGCTCATAAGAAACGCGGCGCCATTGGGGTCTGTGGCCATTTCTTCAACCATCTCTACCAACTTATCGCGATTCAAATACAGAATAAGGGCCCCATACGGCTCTCCTACACTTGGCAGCTTCTCGATTAGCGCAATGGAAGTGGACTCAGGCTTCCCATTTCCCTTAGGCAAGGACTCCCACCAGAACACCCCTCGCTCTTGCTTCATTAAGGTGTGGAAAATATCCCGCTCCAGCTCATTACGAATCGGAACAATACCCTCGCTATCCGAAATAATGACGGGATCTTCTCGGTCCAAATATAGCTGCGCCTGGTCAATTAAAGGGTACGCTCCCTTCATTAGACCCAGGAAACGATATAGATTCTGCGTTGTGTTATATTCATCCTTGAGATTCATATCCGCAATTCTGGCATCCATCCTGCTATCCAGAGACCACTGCGTAGCAGCCAGCTCGAGCTGAGCCAGGTTATCATTCATACGATCCATCGTTTTCTTCAGCAGAGTATCATGGTTGCGCATAATCTCTTTCTCAATATGAGCGCGTCCCGTAATATACGAAGTGTACCCGATGATGGCTGTAGGCAAGCTGGTAATGCACAACACCAAGATCAAGCTTCTGCGATAAAAATTCCCCCTGCCGGAACGTTGTGTCCACCAATACCAGCTCTGCCTCCATCGACTCCACATCATCTGTCCCTCTCTCATCCAATGCCGAAATCCCCCGCGACTGCCACATTTTTTTGGCGTCGGGGGGGCGGTATTTATTTATTTCGCGCTATTGCGTTTTTGATAAGCAGCGTTCATTTCTTCTGTGATTTTGACCATATCCGGATCGGTCTTCAACTTAGCTACATAGCTGTCCCATGCGCTGAGCGATTCTTTCCCCATAATGACCTTCGTCTTCATGTCTTGAATTTTCTTTCTTAGCTCCGTACCGACCTTTTGGTTCGTATCGGAATTTAGACCTAACGAAGGGTCGCCCGTACTGATTTTCACTTTTTCATCAATGATTTTCCTGTTGCGTTCCAAGTAATCGTTCGGCATACCTGTGCGGTAAGCACGCAGATACTTGTCATATTTCAAGAAAATTTGACCTAGCGCTTGTTGAGCTACAATATCTTTCTTTGCTTGCTCTGTCGGTGTCTTGATGCCGTCTTTCTCTGTGTAGTGGACATCTTTCAGACCAAAGCTTGCCAGATCATAACCTTCTTGCGTAGCGCCGTAATCCATGAATTTCAACAGTTGCTTCACTTTCGCTTCTGGCACAGATTTAGGAATCGCGTACATACCGAAGAATCCGCTGTCTTTGTTTGAGTAGCCATTTAACGAAACTAGTGGGATAAAGTCTGCTTTCGGGTTCGTTTTACGCAGTTCTTCCGTCGGTTCCCATGCAGCTTCAGCTGTATCCTGGAAGCCGCCGCCACGGTTTGCTTTCAGCAAATCTTTGGCCTGTGTATTTTTGAGAACAGCGATGTCCTCAGGAATTAACTTCTCCTGGTAGGCACGATTCATCCAAGTAAGTGCGTCCTTCACTTCAGGCAGCAGGTTTACGTTGACCAATTTGCCGTCAACAAGCTTCCAATCGCCATTGACTTTTGTGAAGCTATTCTGTAATTGACCCATGTAAGACATACCATTTTGGTCGACAAAGCCAACGTAACCAATGGTGTCATTTTTCCCGTTGCCATCTGGATCTTTCTCAACAAAAGCTTTCAGTACCGTGTAGAGCTCGTCCGTCGTTTTCGGAATTTCTAAATGTAACGTGTCCAGCCAATCCTTACGCAGGTAAGGGAATCCACCGCCATCCGTAGGACGGGCACGCGGGATACCGTACGTTTTACCGTCAGCTTGCTTGGTATTTTCCCATGATTCCTTCGGATATTCCATCAAGTTCGGATAGTCCTTCAGCATCGGTGTAAGTTCCCAGAATGCGCCTTGAGCAACCATGCCGCGTACTTGCGCACTGAATGGATCATCCAGCAAGATCAGATCAGGAATATCGCCTGAAGCTAATGTTACGTTGATTTTATCGCCATAGTTGTTTGGTGAAACCCAAGTGATTTTGAGCTTTGTGTTCGTTTTCTTTTCGATTTCTTTGACAATAACATTGTCCGGTCCTGGAGGCTCCGGCGTGTAATACATTGTCATAATGCTAATCTCAGTCGGCTTGCCGGACGCTGCTTGTCCCGCACTGGCAGCCGGTGCGCTCTCTTTGCTTCCACATGCAGCTAGCACAGAGGAAACGAGAAGGGTGGATGCTACTACGCTTATTGCTTTCTTGTTCATAACCATTATTGTACAACCTCCCCAAATGTTCATCAATTATCTATTCTTTAACCGAACCTACCATTGCACCTTTGGCAAAGTGTTTTTGCAGGAACGGGTACACCAACAAAATCGGGATGGTCGCAATCACAACTGCCGCCATCTTGAGCGTTTCCGGAGGAATCCGCTGCTCGGACATCATTTCAGCTGCGGCGCCGCCGCCTGCTGCCGTTGATGCGTCAATCAACATATTTTGGAGCAAAACTTGAAGCGGCTGCTTCGTGAAATCATTGATATAGAGAAGTGCTGTGAAGAAGGTATTCCAGTATGCCACCGCGTAAAACAGCCCGAATGCAGCAAGCGAAGGCAGCGACAGCGGCAAAATAATACGATACCAGACGCTGATATCATTACAGCCATCGATGCGCGCCGATTCCTCCAGACTAGCCGGAATGCTGTCGAAGAAACCTTTCATCAGCAGCACATACCAGCCGCTTGTTAGAACCGGCAGGATGAGCGACCACGTGCTGTTAATCATGTGCAGGTCTCTCACCAACAAATAAGGGGGAATGATCCCCGGATTAAACAGGGTCGTTAACAGAATGAGCAGCATGATGAACTTGCGGCCCTGAAGCCTTTTACGCGAAATCGCATAAGAAAGGCAGGATGTTACCAGCAAGCTAAGCGCTGTCCCAACTACAGCTAGGAATACGCTGTTTCCTATAGCATGTAGAAAGGCATCGGTCGACATCAGGTATTTGTAAGAAGCCAAGCTCCATTTAGCAGGAAGCAATTTGAATTCACTGGAAATGTAGCTGGACGGATCACTAAACGAAACAACAAACACGTAATAAAGCGGAAAGAAAGTGATAATTCCTAGTATCCCTAGCAGGATGGCGTTTACCGCGTTAAAGACGCGATCGCCTTTGGAAGCAATATTGGTAGATACATGTTCGGCTGACATCAAGGATTCCTCCTTCCCTTTCTAGTAAACGCCGTCTTCGCCAAATTTCTTTGCCAATTTATTAGCTCCAATGACCAGCAGCAAGCCGACAACTGATTTGAACAATCCAACTGCGGTACTGTAACTGAATTGACCTTGTTTCACACCAAGCCTGTACACATACGTATCGAATACGTCCGCAACCTCGGATACCGCCCCATTCATCATCAAGAAAACCTGCTCGAAGCCGACATCCATGATATGGCCGATCCGCAGAATGAGAAGAATGATAATAACGGAACGAATACCTGGCAGGGTGATGTGCCACATTTGGCGGAACCGGCCGGCGCCGTCCATCTTGCCCGCTTCATATAATTGAGGATCAATGCTCGCCATCGACGCAAGGAAGATGATCGTACCCCATCCGGCATCTTTCCAGATGGACTGCGCCGTCAGCATGCCCCAGAAATAGTTTTTATTCGTTAAGAAGTCGATTTTACCAAAGCCCAGGGCAACCAGCATTTGATTGATAGCCCCATCTCCTGTCGAGAACAGCAGGAAGGTGATCCCTACGATAATGACCCACGATAAAAAGTGAGGTAAATAGACAATCGATTGAATGATTTTCTTATAAACCATATGGCGCACTTCATTCAGCATTAGGGATAATAGAATTGGCAGCGGAAAGAAGAGCACTAAGGATAAGACGTTAATTGCCAGCGTATTTCGAAAGAGTGTGAAGAAATCCGGATTGGAGAAGAACCTTTGAAAGTGCTCCAGTCCCACCCACGGGCTCCCCGACATGCCTTGATAAGGTGAATAGTTTTGAAAGGATATGACGATTCCCCACATAGGCACATATTTGAAAATAAGGAAGTAGAGCAGCCCTGGAAGCGCTAACACATATAAAAATTTGTCCCGAGCGATGCCTGACCAGACTTGTTTCAATCGACTCGCGCCCACTTGTATTCCTCCATTCTCGTTGTAATGATTTCAGCAGGCAGCTACTTGCCAGCGACAAGATTCAATGTACAGGGTGCTCTCATTTCCTACAATCATCCATTTTTGTGCCCTTGATATAGCAGGAAATCTAGGTTTTCTACGCAATTTCCACCCGTTGCTTTATTTTGCAAACAACCAATCATAGCCTTGCCCTAGTCGATGTTCTATAATAAAACAGTAATTAGATCAGGTCTGAAAGGAGCTATCCCCGTGACGATTAACAAAATCCCAAGCTCTTATCGCATTCCATTGTTTTGCGCAGTCACCCTGTTGTTCTGGATGTCCATGTATACGAGCGTTCCCATCATGGCCCCTTATGTGGAATTCCTTGGCGGGAATCACCAACTGGCGGGATGGATCGTTGGCATGTATGGGATTTCCCAAATGCTGCTGCGCATACCGGTAGGCATCATGTCGGATCGCTTTCATAAACGAAAGCTTTTTATTACGTTTGGGCTGTTTTTTACAGCCATTGGGGGACTTGGACTTTGGATTACCCACGATTTCACTTGGATTCTAATTCTCCGAGCGCTAGCGGGGGCGGCCGCGGCAACGTGGGTCGACTTCACAGTCTTATTTACGAGCTACTATAAGCATGAAGAGTCGACGAAAGCGATCGGAACGATCTCTTTTTTCAACTCCTTAGGGCAAGTGCTCGGTATTCTTTCCGCGGGATGGGCAGCAGATTCGCTGGGCTGGGAGGCTGCTTTTATTCTAGGAGCGCTGCTGGGGGTGCTCGGGTTCATTGGTTCTTTCTTTTTGATCGAAAAAATAGAGCCTGATGCGCCTAAGATCACAATGCGTGCCATCGGAAATGTGGCGGCAGACCGTACGCTTCTCTTCGTGTCTTTACTGGCTATTTTGTCGCAGGTGCTCATCTTCGCCACCGTTTTCGGGTTCACGCCCGTTTATGCCACTTCACTTGGCGCCGATAAATTCTCTTTATCGCTCCTTTCTTTATTCGCCAATGTGCCGGTTGCGCTAGCTTCTTTATTTGGTGGGCGAAAATGGGCAGCTAAATATGGTGAGAAGCGAATGGTTGTTTGGGGATTCGTCCTCATGGGGATTTTTACATTTACCATCCCTTTTACGCATCATTTATGGGTGCTTATGGTTACCCAGGCTTTCGCCGGCTTTGGTCGAGGGCTTTCCTTCACCCTATTGATGGGAATGAGCATTAAACATATGCCTGCGGAGAAGCGGGCAACGGCAATGGGATTTTTCCAAGCGATCTATGGATTAGGTATGTTCGTTGGCCCTGTGCTGATGGGTGTTATCGGCGATTGGTTCTCCTTGAATCAGGGCTTTATCGTCCTTGGTATCCTTGGTGTATTCAGTGCCCTTCTATCTCAATGGTTCGTAAGAGTCACGCCTAAGATTCCAGCCGTCCAGTCAAGCGGATCTACCGCGGCGCTTTAACCGATAATAAGCGAATCTACTCGATTCGCTCTTTTTTTTTGAGTGAAGTGCAGGGTTATCCTGGTCGCCTTCGTCTATTTATGCGGAGAGGAGGAGAAGCACATTCAGGAACAAGAGCTTGTAACACGCATATTGAATGGTGATGAGGCGGCGTTCCGAGAGCTTGTTGCGACTTATCGTCAATACTTGTTCCAAACGATCTACGCCATTGTACGCCATACGAAAGATGCCGAAGATTTATCGCAGGACGTCTGGTCCCGAATTTATTTCTCCCTCCCTCAGTACCAGATGAAAGGACTCAAAACGTGGATGACCCGCATAGCGGTGAATCGGGCCATTGACTTTAAACGGTCGGCTAGCAGGCGAAGAGAAGAAATGACGTCAGAGATGGAAATTCCGATGCAAGCGGTCCAAACCGCAGGAACCTCATCTTTCTCTTCAAATGGCGTGGAACATGAAGTGTTGATGAAGGAGACCACAGAGCTGATCCGTCAGAAGCTCCACCAAATGCCCGCCAATTACCATGAAGTACTAACGGCCTATTATATTCAACATCAGTCTTATCAAGATATAGCGAATGCCCACGGGGTAACAGTGAAAACGATCGAGTCGAAGCTGTACAGGGCCAAGCAGTGGCTCCGTAACAACTGGAAGGAGGAGGATTTCATGTGAAACACTACGATGAACATGCTTGGGGGCTATATATCAATCAGCAGCTGCCACCCCATGAAATCAGCGAAATGGAGCATCACTTATACCGATGCGACGAATGTTTGGATCGGTATATGATCTGTATGGAGCAAATGACCATAATACTGCCCGTATTGGAAACGGATGAACGAACATTCGTAGATGCTGTGCTTGCACGAACGTTGGGAACCAAGCGCTCCTGGTACCACTCCACGATACTGCATTACGGAATTGCCGCGGCTGCTACACTCATTTTAGTCGCTACGGGCTTTTTCCACGGATTATCACAGGAATTGGGGCCTCGAGGCGCACTTCAGCCCGCTCCTCCTCTAGAAATGAAAATGGATCAACCGATATCGGACCGATTGCTAAATAAAACATTAACCTGGCTGGATACACTGCAAAATAAATAAGCCACAAGGAGGTCTATACACTTCATGCCTAACAAAAGCAGCATCGTCGCTTTCCTGTTGTCCTTCATCCCTGGAGCGGGTCATCTCTATATGAATCGAGTCGTGCGTGCAATTTTATATGGAGTAGGATTCTTTGGCCCCATATTTCTCATGTTCGTTGGTGCAGCGTTCTTTCACATGCGTGATGATGATATTCTCATTCCGCTTTTCCTGTTCGCATTATTCGTTGCTGTCATCAATATGATTGATATGATCGTCTACCTGCTGCGCTACCAACCCTATCCCGGTCCACAATACGGGCCGCAATATGGACCGCATGGATCACCCTACGGAACTGAACCGCCTTATGACCACGCGCCAGCATGGGAGCCTAATCCTTACGCTGTTCACGCTGCCTCGCAGCAAGAAAGAACGAGAGTTATGCTGCTTTCCTTCATCCCCGGGCTGGGTCATTTCCAGTTGGGTCTCATGCAGCGTGGTTTAACCGCTATGGTTTCCTTCTTCGGGGTTGCTGTTCTCGTCTTTTTCATCACAATGATGACCAATAACGATAGCTTCGTTGCTTTTCTGCTAGCTATGCCTGTCTTGTGGTTTTACACCATGTTCGATGCATTGAAGCAGCAAGAGCGTAAGCAAGATGGCCTGCCGCTTATTGATCGCAGCCTTTTTGATGACTTTCACTTCGGCGATGATTCTGGGCGCAAGAACCGAACATTGGCAACGATTATCGCTATTTTTCCAGGTGCAGCTCACTTGTATCTCTCCATGAATAAACGGGGCATTCAACTGATGGCGATCTTCTTGTTCTCCATTTATGTGCTGGATGTGCTGCGCTTGTCCCTTTTCTTCTTTTTGATTCCGATTCTATGGTTCTTCAGCTTCTTCGATGGCTTACAAAGTATCTCCAAGTATGAGAACGGTACACTGGTAGATAAACCTATCGTTGAGAACTGGTCAGCGTATCACCGCTCCATTGGCTTCGTACTTATTCTTCTTGGAGGCTATTATGTATTCAAAGAAGTCATTGTCCAGTTCCTGTATCAGGTATTCCCCCATACGAACTATATGTATTGGCTGAACAACTTCGGTCAAACGTTAATCGTAGCTGTGATTCTGATCGGCGGCGGCATTAAATTATTGCTGTATCGAAAAACGCGACCTGTTCATTCTAAAGAGCAGCATACGAACTCAGACTCAGATCATTCGCAGGTTTACTTAGAAATAAACGAAAAAAAGAACCCTTTTTAAGGGGTTCTTTTTTTGTCGGTGTTTTTTGATTTCTTTTAAACTTGTTACACGTAAACCTTTAGGAAAATCTGCTTATAAAACACGGTAAGTGTCTTTGGCACATCCCCTCCAGCCTGATTATAACAGGTATGAAAGTCCTCTATGCAACGGTTTTTGTTTCGCGGAATGCTCCAACGGAACCACACCTCTCTGCTCACCGACAAATATAGTATGTCCGGTTTATCGAACTTTAATCATGGTTATTTAAAAAAGATTAATGACCGTGTCCGGCGCCTTCGCCATGGCCATTATTTCTGGAATGGTTACGATTTTTCACCTTTTTCGACCCTGAGAGGGGCTCTTGTTGCTTTTGACGCTGACTATTGCCGCTCGACTGATTCTGGGATGTATCCGTTACACCATAGGCATCTGATTTCATAGAGATCATTCCCTCCTAGTTTATCTGCAATTTATTCTTGATGATTCAATGCATCTTGATGTCTGCGATCATTCACTTGCTGCTGCTGTTGCTGCCTATTGTGGCTGTTTACAGCATCGGTTCGGAAATCTTTGTCTACATTTTGCAAATTTTTATCCCGCGCTTTTTGCTTCGTCATGAGTGAACTCCCCTCCCCATTTTAATGGTGTGTGACTCTATGGAGCGCTTGTGCGCATTCATGAATGTGACGAACATAGTCGTCCACTAGATTTTGCACAACATCACCTGTTTCATCGATGTGCATGGTGCCTTGTTGGACATCCATCAGCTCCACTTTAACCTCTCTAGCATCCACGTAGTTGACTTTAAAATCGAAATTGTAGCCCGTATGTCCACCCGCCTCAATATGAACCCTAACGGTCTGAGGATCGGCTTCATCGGCCCATACACGCGCCTGATCTGTAGGCTGCAGGGTAGTAGGCAGGACATTACTCCATTCTTGTACCAATTCCGTTTGATCAATTGTCAGCTTATCATAGCTCATAGGTAACACCTCCACATGTTTAAAATGCGGAAGCCGACCGGCTTTTATCCATGTAAAAAAACAACAACTCCAGTGAAACGTTCTATAAACAAAAAACGCACCAGACCGTGTTTTCAACGGTCCAGTGCGCTTCCGCGATTTATGCCCCATGTAGTTTAACTAGGGGAGTTGTGTGAATGCACTGTTTATTTCGCCGTCAGTTGCATAAGAATCGCCAGCATCTTGGCTGCTTCTTGGCGTGTTGCTGTGTCTTGCGGCGCGAAGAGATTGCCGGACTTGCCGGAAATGATTCCAGCTTGCTGCAGAGATTTCGCTGCCTCTGCCGCATAAGCAGGAACAGCTGCTTGATCGGCAAAATCCGTCGCCAGCGTCGCTTTAGGCAGCGTATAGCCCATGAACGAAGCGAAGCGGGTAATCATAGCTGCCATTTGGCCGCGAGTAATATTCGCTAGAGGATCGAATTCACCTGCGCGTACGCCGCTTGTAATTCCTTTCTCAGCCGCCCATTGAACAGCTTTGGCATAGTAACTATCGGCTTTGACATCTGCAAAGCCAATGCCTGTATAAGCGCTTAGATCAGCATTAGCCATGCGAGCCAGAATCAACGTGAAGTCGGCTCTGGTGATATCCGCTTCCGGAGCGAACGCATCATCATTGACACCATTCAGGATGTCTCTTGCTGACAGGTACGTAATGTAATCTTTAGCGAAGCTCGAAGCTGTATCCTTGAAGTTTGCTTTCTGATAACCAACAGCATACTTCGAGAAATGCTTAACGTTAAAGCTTAATGTTCCTGTGACAGGATCAAAGTGGCTATTCGTTACCTTAGTAATCTCACCGTTATCTGCGATGTAATAAGCTACAATGGCGTTAATATCCTCATTTGCAGCCGGTTGATATGGAATCGCGACTTGAGCCGATCCTCCATTGAAGCTGGATACTGTTTTGCCACCAGCAGTGACCGTGAAATCGAAGATCGGACGATCTTTGACAGCCTCTTGGATCGCTTCCTTGGCTGTTGCATCCATGTTCTGCGTAATGTCATTCACATCTGCTTTGCGAATGGAGATAGTGACCTCACCTGTTGACGCGGCAGAGGAGATGGTGGAGACCGCTTGTTTGTCAAAAGATACTTGTCCAATGCCAGCAGCAATTTTAATGCCTGTCGTTTCGCTGCTCGCAATCTTGCTCATTGCTTCTGCAGGCAGCTTAACGTCTACTTGGTTCGATGCTGCATCTGTACTTGCTTTGATCTCAAGAACCGTCGATTTACTTGTCGATTCCGTCATATCTTTTAAGGCTTGCGTGACTTGAGCGACTGAAACATTCGCTACGGAAGTACCTTTGCTGTCTTTTTCTACAGTAGGAGTAATGGTTGCTTTATCAACGCTAGTACTAGGTGTAGTTGGTACTGTAGATGGAGACGTTGGCCCAGAAGACGCTGGCGTACCACCATTTCCTTTATCATCGTAACTCGTGGAATATACGGATATGCTAGCTTCCGCTGCTCCATACCCATCCGGGCTAAAAGCAGTAATCACTGCGCTGCCGTTTGCAACGAAAGATACTACCCCTTCTGCATTAACTGTTGCAACGGAAGGATTAGATGATTTCCATTGCACCGTACCTGAAGTAACGCCTTTTCCTTGGGAATCCGTTACTGTTGCTGTCAGTTTTGTTGGCGCGGTGCCTGCAGGTACCGATAATACGGTACTATCCAAAGCAACTTTTTGAACATTCAGCTGATAGACCGCTACGGTTCCGCCAACCTCATTAGCCACCAGCAGGAGCGGGTTGCCATTTGGACTAACAGAAGCAGGGATAAACTCAATGCCTTCAGGACCGGTGTCCGTGTTCAAGTTATCTTTAGGAGTAAATACACGCGAGTTCGTATAGTTAACAAATTTCGCATTGGCTGGATCTGTCACATCATAAGTCATAATTCCGCCGATACGCTCTAACCCAACAAAAGCCAGAATCTTGCTGCCTACTTTGCTAACTTTAACATCTTCAGGTTCAGGACCTTTTTTCGAACTGCGATCGTCCATTGCTGTTTTACTATTGCTTGCATTGAAATTGTTAGGTAAACGCTGCGCCGTCACTTTCTCAAAATCATTGCCGCTGTCATAAACTTGAGACATTGTGTTAGCTTGCCAGATGGAGAAAGAACGTCCACCATAGAGATAAATGCTTTCATGGCCCATATCACCAGCAACCTCAACACCGTCATAAGCGGTTTTCCCCGCCAAGAAGATTGCTGCCGCCGAACCAGGTACCAAACTACCTTTTATAGCGCCAATCGTGCTTCCATTGGTTCTGACGCCCGGCCATTCTGTAACATCCCCCTCATTGGCTGTGAAGATGTACGGAACTCCATCGATCGTTTGTGTGGAAATACCATCAGGCATATACATGCCGTAAAAAGGCACATTCTCAAACTTAATCGTATTGTCTTTGACGAGATCTAAGGAGTTGTTTGGAAGACTCAAATCTTTGAAGCCTAATCCTTTTACAGATAAAAGCGTTTTGGAACCGATATCCACAGTTCCTATTGCGTTGTTTTCTTGGAACGATACATAAGCTTTGGTGTTATCTTCAGAAATCGCGATGTATTCCGGCTCCAAATCAAACACAGCATCTGCTTTCTGTCCTTCGCCCGTAACAGCACCGGTTGATGGATCAGACGCACCGCGAATATGGACCTTATCATCAATAACGGAGACATTGTTGAATCTAACATGAGATACCGTATCATTAGTCGTATCTACAATGGTGATGCTTCCTTCCGGATCTGCTCCGCTTGTGCGCGGCTCACCTTCATTGGCAGTCAGAATATATCGGCCATCGGAGGTCGTTTTAATCATATCGGGCTGCACACCGGCTTCATAAGATTTCAGAACATTGCCATCGTAATCCATGACAAGGATTTTCCCCGGTTTCTTAGAATCCAGCTCTTGAACAGATAAGGAAACGCGTTTGGTCTTCGTATTGACATCTACACTCGTCAGGTCTCCATATAAGAAACCATCCTTTTCAACCAAATCTTTCATCGTGACTGTTTTCTCTTTGACTAAACCTTGCACAAGGTCTAAACGTACGATTTCCAAACTTGGTGGATTTCCCGAACCATTTACCAAATAAAACTTATTATTATCTTTATTGTACTTAACAATTTCAGCTACACCGCCGTCTTTATTCGTAACGCCGACAGCAAATTGTCCAATTTTGGAGATACTCAAAGCGTCATTAACAGCTTGTGGAGCCAAAACCGTTAAGGATAGATTTTGACCGTACTGTGCAAGGGAGCTATCTGTTACTTTCACGTAAACGTTAGTTGTGACAGATGTTCCTTGTGCAGGCGCACCATACACTTCCCCTGTGGTCGAATTGATCGATAAGCCGTTTGGAAGACCCGTAGCTGAGAACGTGTACGGTGGTTTCCCTCCATAAACGCTCATCGTTACGGAGTAGGACATTTGTTCATACGCATTAGGCAAACTTGTGTTCGTATATCCTAATGGAAGAAACCATTCCCCATAAGCCCCGTATTTCGGGCCTTTCAAAGCTCTATCTTGGTCGCTTGTTATAGAACCCGTGATATCGAACTGTGCGAAGTCAGCTTTGTTATTATCTGTATCTGCTAATGCTTTGCGACGAATGGACTTCTGTTTCGACGTACCTTCCGTGGATCCCTTCGGATAGTCAAACTCATAGCCATCTATATCCGTCTGAATATCTGTATTGTCGCCATCATTGCTTCCTGTCCCCACCATATCTACATAACCAGCAGGCTTTGGGTTATTGGCAAAGGGATTTTTATTCGCAACATCCAGCTTGGTCTGATTGCTCATAAGCGCAACCTTCAAGCCTTTATTATTGATCCAGCGTCCTGTCCATAACTGGTCATATGTACTCGACAAATTAAATTTCGGTGACCCTGCCCCTGTAGCTTGTCCAAGAACAAGGAAGGATGATTTGGCTTTAATCGTTCCTACTAGGTCCAGCTTCTGCCAATCACCCGTAGGGCCTGTCTTAGCCGACGATCCACGGTCCGCATATTGCAAGGACCACCCGTTGAGGACGACGTCGTGATCTGTAGGATTGTATAACTCAATAAAACCATGGGATGAGGCCGTATTGCTGGAATCTGTAGTTAATCCCCCGCCATAAACTTGGTTAATAAAAACGTGCGGTACATTAACATCATAAGAACCGTTCGCTTGATACGGAGTCCCCGGGATTACAATAGCATCTGCAGCTGCGGTTGAAACGATGGAGCCGAATGAAGATACACTTACAGCCACTGATAACAGAACGGGCATTAATCTCTTCCTGACAGTCTTCAACTGTTGCTCACTCTCCTTAACATAGAATATCTTGTCTATTATAGAAAATGAGAATCCTGCTAAATACACACTTTGTGTTAATTTATTTTTAATTATTTGTAAATCGCTACATAAAAAAGAAATAACAAAAAAAGCCACACGATTCATTAAGAATCGCATGACTTTTTGGTTGGGGTATTACCATGGTTACGGAGAGGGTGGGATTCGAACCCACGGAGGCTTGCACCTCGGCGGTTTTCAAGACCGCTGCCTTAAACCACTCGACCACCTCTCCACGATAGCTGTCCCCTCTAGAGGAGACAACCTTGTGCAGTGACAAAAAGCATTGTATCACATAACCCTGCAAAGAAGCAAGTGCTATTTTTTCGTAATTACTTTTACGTTGTTCATGTACGGAACAAGAACCTCAGGCACGATAATCGAACCGTCCGCCTGTTGGTAATTTTCAAGGATTGCCGCCACCGTACGTCCAAGAGCTAGTCCTGAACCATTCAGTGTATGTACGAATTCCGGTTTCGCCTTAGTGTCTCTACGAAAGCGAATGTTCGCTCTGCGCGCTTGGAAGTCTTCGAAGTTGCTGCAGGAAGAAATTTCGCGGTACGCGCCGCTATTTGGAAGCCAGACTTCCAAGTCATACGTCTTCGCTGAGGTGAAGCCGATATCACCTGTGCACAGGGATAGCACACGGTATGGGAGCTTCAACAGCTGTAGAACGCGCTCAGCGTGCCCTGTGAGCTTCTCCAGCTCATCATAGGAGTCTTCGGGCTTAACTAGCTTAACAAGCTCAATTTTGTTGAATTGGTGCTGTCTGATCAAGCCGCGTGTGTCTCTTCCAGCCGAACCGGCCTCCGAGCGGAAGCAAGCGCTGAATGCAACAAAATTAACAGGCAGCTGCTCTGTTGTTAAAATATCTTCCCGGTGATAGTTCGTAACCGGTACCTCTGCCGTTGGAATTAGGAAATACTCCGAATTCTCAACTTTGAAGACATCTTCCTCAAACTTCGGAAGTTGACCTGTACCTGTTAAGCTATCGCGGTTAACGATATATGGCGGCAGCATTTCTTCATAACCATGCTCATCGCTGTGCAGGTCCATCATGAAGTTGATCAATGCGCGCTCTAATCTTGCGCCAAGCCCTTTATAGAACACAAAACGGGAACCTGTTACCTTCGCCGCCGCTTCGAAATCCAGAATGCCCAGCTCTTGCGCCACTTCCCAGTGCGGCTTCACTTCAAAATCGAACTGCGGAATCTCGCCAACGCGGCGCATCTCCACATTCTCTTCTTCAGAGCGGCCCACAGGGACGCTAGGATGAGGCATATTCGGGATGGAGAGGAGAACTTGCTGTAAGGACTCGTCCAATACGCGAATCTCGTCATCAAGCTCTTTAATGCGGTCTCCGACAACCTTCATTTCCTGAATCAGTTCGTCGGCGTTCTCGCCGGATCTTTTACGCCCAGCCACCTCTTGAGAAACGGTGTTGCGGCGATTTTTGAGCTGCTCTGTTTCTTGCAGAAGCTCTCTGCGTTTTAAATCTAATGCTGTAAAACCGTTCAGCTCTTCAATCTGCTTTCCACGGTTTTGCATGGCTGCTTGCACGGCAGCCAAATCGTTTCGAAGTAACTTTACATCAAACAAGGAGATTCCTCCGTTAGCGCAAAATGGTTGTATATGGAAGCAAGCACCCTTACCGAAGTATCCGGTGATATCAAGGTGCTTGTACCATCAATTATGCTTGACTTTGTTTTACCATATCTAAGAAATAGCTGTGCAGACGGAAATCGTCTGTCAGCTCAGGGTGGAACGATGCAGCAAGGAGATGTCCTTGCTGCGCCGCAACGATCTGGCCGTCATACGTAGCCAGAACTTCCACACCCGGGCCCACTTTCTCGATCAGTGGAGCACGAATGAAAACAGCGCGAACATTCTCGTCGATGCCTTTGATCGGCAGATCTGTCTCAAAGCTTTCGCGCTGACGCCCGAATGCGTTGCGAGCCACCGTAATATCCATCAGCTCAAGGTGAGCTTCCGGCTGCCCGGTGATCTCTTTCGCGATAACAATCAACCCTGCGCAGGTGCCAAAGATCGGCTTTCCTGCCGCAGAAAATTCTCTCAGCGCATCGATGAAACCATAGGTGCGCATAAGCTTACCAATTGTCGTACTTTCTCCGCCTGGTAGAATGATGCCATCAAGCTCAGCTAGCTGCTCTGTACGCTTAACTACAACGCCCTCGGCGCCTGCCTTCTCGATGCCACGTATATGCTCTGCTACCGCGCCCTGAAGCGCGAGAACCCCAATTTTCGTCATTACCAGCCGCGCTCCTGCATACGTTCGGAAGCTTGCAGCTTGGAGATTTCGATTCCCTTCATAGGGCTGCCTAGGTTTTTGGAGATTTCTGCAATTAATTTAAAGTCCGTATAGTGTGTTACAGCTTCTACAATCGCTTTTGCGAATTTCTCTGGGTTGTCCGATTTGAAGATACCGGAACCTACGAATACCCCATCGGAACCCAAATGCATCATTAGAGCAGCATCCGCCGGAGTCGCTACACCGCCTGCAGCGAAGTTAACAACTGGCAATTTGCCTGTTTCATGTACTTGCAGCATCAGTTCATAAGGAGCTCCAAGTGTTTTCGCTTCAAACATCAACTCATCCTTGGACATGCCTTGAACTTTGCGAATTTGACCTTGAATCATGCGCATGTGACGAACAGCTTCAACAATGTTTCCTGTTCCTGGCTCACCTTTGGTACGAAGCATGGAAGCTCCTTCTCCAATACGGCGCAAAGCTTCGCCTAGATCACGGCAACCACACACGAAAGGAACCGTGAAATCACGCTTGTTGATGTGATACACTTCATCAGCAGGTGTCAGAACTTCACTCTCATCGATATAATCAACGCCCAGAGATTCCAGGACTTTTGCTTCTACAAAGTGCCCAATTCTTGCTTTCGCCATAACCGGAATGGATACGACTTTCATAACGTCTTCAACGATAGTTGGATCAGCCATGCGGGAAACTCCGCCAGCTGCACGAATGTCAGCAGGTACGCGCTCTAGCGCCATAACAGCGGAGGCACCAGCTGCTTCTGCGATCTTTGCTTGCTCGGCGTTCATAACGTCCATAATTACGCCGCCTTTTTGCATTTCGGCCATACCTGTTTTAACGCGGGATGTTCCTGTTTCCATTCTTTATTTCCTCCTATACCTTCGTACGAATTTATACAGTTTCCTACACGATTCGATAGTAAACTTCTAAACAATTATTTTACATGAAGGAGGGGCATTATACAACCCATTATCTGGTCTAGGAACCGCCCTTGATCCCTTTAAACATATCGCCAAAGAAGTTTTTGATGGAGCGGAACAACAGCCTAATCCAACTTCCTTTTTCGACATCCTCATTGGCAATTAGATCTGCCGTTTTCTCTTGTCCATTGTAGCTAACTTTTACTTTACCGAGCGTATCGCCTTTGGCAATTGGAGCTACCAATTTGCTTTCTTCAAGCGGCTCTGCCGTGATTTTAAAATCAGTATCCTTCGCGCCTTTTTTCGTAACGAAAGTTAGTCCCGTTTTAGTTACTAGAGGCACTTGCGTTTGAACGCCTTTCTTAATGTTTACGATTTTCAAAGAATCTATTTCTTGTTTTGCATTTAGGAAAGGTTTAATCTCGAAATTATTAAAACCATAATCAAGCAGCTTCCTAGTTTCATTAAAACGCTCAGGTTCTGTTTTCGTTCCCATCACAACCGTGATAAGACGCATGCCGTTTCTTTCGGCAGTTCCTGTAAAGCAATAACCAGCGTCATCTGTGGAACCTGTTTTCAAACCGTCCAGGCCTGTATACGCATATTTTTTAAAATTAGCATTGGTCGAATTGCCTTCCAGCATCCAGTTCCAATTGATCATAGGCGTTTTATCGGTTGGTCTCAGCTTTAACGAAGGAATTTTCGTGAATTCGAGAACTTCCTTGTGATCCTTGAGGATGTTGTAGGCAAGAATAGCCGCGTCTCGCGCTGTCATTTTCGTTTCGCCTTCAATGGATTGTGGAGGATTCTTCAAATCGGCACGAGAAAGACCTGTAGCGCTGATAAAATGAGCCTGGTCGGACATGCCTAATTGTTTAGCCTTCTCATTCATCATTTTCGCGAAATTTTCCTCTGATCCCCCACCCAGAAGTTCAGCGAAAGCTACAGAGGCATCATTTGCGGAATAGATGGACATCGCACTGAACATATCTTTGAAAGATAACGTTTCATTTTCTGCGATCAACTGGCCGGAACCAATGACATCGGCTGCATTTTTGGAAGCCGTGACTTGGGAGTCCCACTTGAATTTACCTTCTTTGATACTTTCCATCGCCAAGTACTCTGTCATCATCTTCGCCATACTGGCCGGTGGAAGCGCCTCGTCAGCATTCATTTCATAAAGAACAGCGCCTGTGCTTGCTTCCATAATAATTGCCGATTTGGCATTGACCTTCAACTCGCCCCCTGTAGGTGCAGTAGTCGTCGTAGGAGCTGTCGTTGCTGCTGGTGTTTTGGTATCTGCGGCAAACGCCGGTTGTATATGTAAAAGTACGGATTGAGCAATTAAACTAACACCTAACACCAAAGCAATCTTTTTCCTTGTAAAACTAAAAAATCTCACAACTTCACTCTCCCTAGTAATTTTTATAACATTTTATATTGTAACACACCCTATTAGACAAAAAAAAGAAGACACAGGTTCAAATCCTGCGCCTCCAATTATAGCCAAATTGTTACAATTATAAGGAGTAGTTAGGAGCTTCTTTCGTAATTTGAATATCATGAGGGTGGCTTTCCTTCAATCCAGCCCCTGTAATTCGTATAAACTGCGTATCATGAATCAATTCTTGAATGTTACGTGCTCCGCAATAGCCCATACCTGAACGGAGACCGCCAACAAGTTGATATACTGTATCAGCTAACGGCCCTTTATATGCTACGCGTCCCTCAATACCTTCAGGAACAAGTTTGCTCTCGTTTTCTTGGAAGTAACGGTCTTTACTACCTTCTTTCATGGCGCCTAAAGAACCCATCCCGCGGTAAACTTTGAACTTACGTCCTTGGAAAATCTCAGACTCTCCCGGGCTTTCATCTGTCCCAGCAAAAAGACTACCAATCATCACGGCACTCGCCCCAGCCGCAATCGCTTTGACCACGTCACCGGAGTACTTAATACCGCCATCAGCGATAACGGGAACACCATATTCTGCAGCCGCTTGCGCGCAATCATAAATAGCTGTAATTTGCGGAACACCGATACCTGCAATGACGCGTGTCGTACAGATCGATCCTGGCCCGATACCAACCTTCACCATGGATGCACCAGCCTTGATAAGATCACGTGTACCGTCACCTGTCGCTACATTTCCTGCAATGATAGGAAGATCTGGATATTGAGCTCTTATCTTCTTCACAGTTTCAGCAATGTTAATGTGATGACCATGTGCGGAGTCTACTACAATCACGTCAATGCCTGCTTTGACAAGCGCAGCGGCTCTCTCCATAACATCCTTAGAAACGCCTACAGCTGCCCCTACAAGTAAACGACCTTGTGCGTCCTTCGCGGAGTTAGGGAACTGAATCGCCTTCTCGATATCTTTGATCGTAATTAATCCCTTCAGACCGAAATTATCATCGACCAAAGGAAGCTTTTCAATTTTATGCTTTTGAAGAATGCCTTCCGCTTGTTGCAGCGTAGTTCCCACTGGAGCTGTAACAAGACTTTCTTTTGTCATTACTTCTTTAATCTTAATGGAGTAATCATGAACAAAACGCAAATCGCGGTTCGTCAAAATCCCAACAAGCTTGTTCGTCTCATCTACGATCGGCACGCCTGATATCCGGTACTTCGCCATTAGCTCTTCTGCGTCATAAACATGGTGTTCTGGCGTTAAGGAGAATGGGTTTGTGATAACCCCGCTCTCTGAGCGCTTAACACGGTCTACATGCTCAGCTTGCAGCTCGATTGGCATATTCTTATGGATGATTCCAATACCGCCTTCTCTGGCCATTGCAATCGCTAGGGCAGATTCCGTAACAGTATCCATCGCGGAGCTGATGAACGGAATAGTCAATTTCACATGAGGAGCAAGAACTGTTGAAACGTCGATCTCCTTACCGAACACTTCAGACTTCCTTGGCACCAGCAGCACATCATCAAACGTTAAACCTTCTTTACCAAACTTGTCTTCCCTCACAACACATATTCCTCCTTAGATCTTTTCTCTTCAAAAACTTCGAAATAAGCATCCTGCTCATCGTATATGATTGCAATCTTAACAAAAGCCCATTTTTCGTGTCAAGGAAAAGGACCCCTCTAAAGATCGACAGCCATCCGAATAAGAACATTCGGTTAACGATAGGAATATGTGCTGTTCGAATTCCATAACAAAAATTGTTCCACGCCCTGTTCCCTAGCCGCTTTTATTTGCTCTTTCACATCAACATTTCCGTATTTCTTATGAGGCTTCACCCAAGTTGCGGTAAAATCTTGGTACCATGGCCTGATTTCCGCCGTTGGGGCACTTACTCGCATCAGGTTCGCGTTTTTCCCATTGGCATCGCTAATGGCTTTGTGAATCACCGCGTAGGGTTGCAGATCGGGATACTTAATTCCGTACATCCCATTCGAATAATGGGAAGGGTATAACATTGGCGAGATATAGTGAACCTGCTTGCTAATCATTGACCAATCCTGCCCAATGCCCATGTCATTGTCGGAGGAGGTTGTTAAACCAAATACGTCAGCGGATATATAAACCTCGTTCCCCAGACGTTCCTTCGCCTTACTGAGAAAGGACTCAATGACCTGTGCTTTTGTCCATTTCCTCGGATTATCGAATTTGACCTCCGCGTCAACCCGTTTGCTGTTTTCGGGGAATCGCACATAGTCGAATTGAACCTCGTCAAACCCTAGCTGGGCTGCTTCCTTGGCAATTTGAAGATTATACTCCCACACTTCTTCTTTGTAAGGATCCACCCAAGCTATTCCCTTATTATCCTGCCAAACGCCGCCTTGATAAGTCTTCATCGCATAATTGCTTTTCTTCTTACTCAAATAGGGGTCTTTAAAAACAACAACACGCGCTATCGTATATATATGCTTGTCCTTTAACCTCTTCAGCGTCCCTTTCAGATCGCGAATAATAACATGGCTATTGGCTCCTATCTCATTCACCATAGGTACGGCCGAGGTATATGTAACTTGCCCGGAATCGTTCTTCACATCAATCACCATTGCGTTTAAATCGGTTTGATCCACCAAATCAATCAGTTGCTCCAGTTTATTGCCTACCGCAGACCAGGCTGATACATAAATCCCTTTGACGACCTGCTTAGCAGGCATCTGACGCTGAGCGGATACCTTTACTGGAGGAGCTGCTTGTTTGGATGCTGCTTCTGGTTTAGGTGCAGGTCCTGTATCCACCGAATGCTTTAAGGATTGGAGCGGAGCCAGTTCCTCTTTCACGGCGTCCATCTTCACCGAGCACCCCTGTAAAACCATAAGACAAGTTAATAAAGTTCCCACCCATTTGCTCACAAAAAATGCTTTCATACTAATCCCTCCTTATAGGGCTAGTATGGTTTTTTACGCTATTTTGTACTGATGTAAAAAAAAGAGTCTCCTTGGAATTTCTTCCAAAAAGACTCTTTCATTGT
>NZ_BILW01000009.1 GCF_004000765.1 Paenibacillus chondroitinus NBRC 15376
GGACTGCTCAGGAGAACGACCTTGTCCTCATTGCACTTAACGTTGCTTAACAACGTTAAAATAGCTGAACTACAAGACCAAGGTGAGTTAACGTTGTTAAACATCTCCAATCGCAGCCGTACCGCCACAATTCAAACCCTCCATCCTTATAACGTTGTTTAACAACGTTATAATGTCATGAACCCCGGGGGTAGCTTTTAACGATGTTAAACATCCTTAAAAGCTGCAAAAACATCCGCTGCACAAACTGCGCTGCACGTTAAGCGTCCGGCTGGGCCGCCAGCTCCCGCAGGCGCAGCAGCAGCAAGGGAACGGCGACGAAAACAATCATCGTCGCCGCGGCAACAATACCGGAGTCATTCAGCAGCAGAGCTGCAATGGCTCCGATCATATTCGCAGAGAACCCGTACATCCAGTACGGGTTTTTGTGTTGCCACACGCGCAGGCGGCCGCGAGGGCGTAGCACTAGCACAGCCATCACGAAAAGGCTCGTGATGAGCACTTTGCTCCAAACGGATGCACGAAGCAAATGCACGTTCATCCGCAGCTTCCGCACGATCAGATGCCCGATCTGATCGAACTGCCCGGCGCGCAGCGCGTGGAAGGCGCGCCCGACATGGCTCTCCCGCGCGAACGCCGCGGGAGAATCGGCGCTGTTGAGCAGCCACAGCGCCCCAACCCCCAGCGCGAGCAGCGCCGCCAGCAGGGCCGAGGCCCTGCCTAGGCGCAGCTCGCGCCAGCGTTCGCCGGCGAAGCACTGCGCGCCGGCTACGCCGAAGGCGACCGCGGCGCTCAGGGCGCCGCCCGCGTTCGCGCCAAGTGACGGTGCCGTCAGGCACACCGTCACGAGCAAGAACGCAGCGCAGGCGGCGAGCGCCGCCGCGCGCGAAGCTCGCGTGCCGCGAGCGGCATAACGGCGCTGCAAAGCCGCCGTTACGCCGAGTACGAGGGCGCCGATCAGGACGCCCATGTACTCGTTGCCGATGCCGTAGTAGCGTGCGCCGATCATCGGATCATAGCCGAGCACGGAATATTTCATCGCGTGCGCCCCTGTACAAGCGTCCAGCACGATGAGTGCCGCGTTTCCTACACCTAGCCAAATCATCGTTGTTATTTCGCTGTATGCTGACAAAATCATGGCCAGCAGCAAACTCCCCACGATGAAACTGCAAACGAGAGCCACGATGGCTCCATCGATCCCAAATTGCGTTACTGCTGGCGCAGCGATCCATCCTAGCAACAACATAACGGCAGGCGCAGTCAAAAGTGACAGCAGTACGATCCGCAGAACGTCATGAACAGGAACTGCCTCTTTTCTTCCTCCTCTTTTTATCCACACAATATAGATCAAAGCAATCAGAAGGACAATCATCTCAAAAGTGGCAAAAGGGTACAGCAGCGACGGTCTGCTGCGATAAATCATCTGCATATTGCTTTGATCCTTCACAAGCTGATCCAGTGCGTGGCTCACCCCAGTGGAAGCTATAGGGATCCCTATCAACCCGATAGGAATCGGGATTTTGAACTCGCTCAGCAGCGTACTTGTGAAATCCTGTGAAGTCACAACCCCCTGCCTGCGGGTAGATTCCGATACAAGCATCCCTGCTCCACCGTTTTTTGTGTAATGAAGAATTGGGGATAAGTACAATTTGCTTTTCGCTGCTTCCGCATTAACCTCGGGCGAGAACAACCATAGACTGTCTTTGTCAGGCTGCATCGCCTCCATTAATTGTCCCAACCATTGATCCATGTCACGCAGCACCCATTTTTTGAGCTCATTAAACCGATCCTGATCGTAATGCGTTTTCTCATTATACAATCTGTACAAATCACCTAATTCAATTACCGTGATGCTTGGCTCCTGCCTGCTTTTCCACAACGAGATCAGATGTGCATAATCGGTACTTACACCGCTTGCTCTATCCACAGCAGCTATCGCCGCCTCCTCACCAAGTGTTCCTTTATCCACAATTCCATTAGAGTCCATAAGCATAATCGGAGCAAAGCGACGTAATTGCTTTTGTTCCAGGTGCATTCCTCTTCCCAAATCGCTGCTCCCTAATACAGAACGATGAACGCCATACGTTTTCAGCAAGTCACCCAACGCGCCTACGCCGTAGGCTTGCTCCTTGTTAAGCCGCTTGAGTGTGGGCAGCTCAGGAACGATCAGGGCGTCTTCCCTTTGTAGACTGTTTTGATTTCCTTCCAATAGACCTATATACCGATTCATGAGGTCTGTTACGCGAACACCATGTCTGGACTCTCTCGCTTCAAAGGCGAGCGCTTCCGCATGGCCTGCAGCGGGTTCACCTGCTCCCAAAGAGGCATACACATCCCGCATCGAACGGTTTGCCGTACGAATATTCATAGCGCCAACTGCGCCTAATTCTGTCATTTGCTTAAAATGAGGCAGTTCCGATAGCTCGTCGGGTCGAAGCTCCTGAAAAGAAAGGCCCGGTATCGAAACCACGGTTACTTGTTCAGCTCTTTCGGCTTTAATAACTCCTTCAGTTCGTTCGATTCTTTCATTTCTATCACTATTGTGGATGGTTGTATCCCCATGAGCCGCTGCGGTCCCCAAAATTGTGGACAACTGCAAAACAAAACCTAAGATACCCACAGCTCGGACCATTTTTCTAAATTTCATGGACATTCTCCTGCTGTTTTTGCATTTAGCATTTTCATCCATAGGGGAAAGTATCCACTGCTTGATTGTTCCGAAAATTTAAAATGAGGCTCAAAACGTCTATTTTCTGCATACACAGCGTTATCCACAAAAAAAAGAAGGGCGAAATCCGCCCCTCCTAAAGGTTTTCTACTGTTTTCCACAATCTTATCCACATTATCCACAAAAACTTGTGAAAAAGTTATTCGACAAATTCCGCCTTTATAACCATTGATCTATGGGGGAATTTTGATGTTATACACATTATCCACAAGCCATGTGCATAACTTTGTTCACAAGTCGTGTATATAACTAAGTTTTCTTACAATTCAGGTGAGTACAGCCCCATTAAGAAGCTGTCGTCACTTCAGTGGTATCTGCCGCAGGATGACCTTGCATGCGAATCGCTTGGTTACACGCGGAGATAAAGGCTTTTGCAACAGCAACCAGCACATCTTGGTCGATACCCGTATTCTTATAGGTTTGACCCTCTACCATGATCGTGACCTCCGCTTCGCCGGTTGCTTTTTCACCTGTGGACAAGGAATGCAGCTCCAGATCAGAGAAGTCCACATCCATCGGAATGGCTTGACGCAGGCTTTGTACGATTGCTTCGATTGGACCTTCGCCAGTGCCAGAGTAGACACTTTCAACGCCCGTCTGATTGTTTCGAACCGAAACGGAAGCCACACGATTGCGATCACTGCTGGAAACAACCTGCATATGTGTCAGTGTGAATGGCTCCATTTGCCCATCGACCGTTGAACCAACAAGCTCCAGAAGCTGATCGTCGGTCACCATTTTCTGTTCATCGGCTTTTTCTTTGAATTTGGTGTACAGTGTATCCAGTTCTTCTCCTGAAAGCTCAATGCCAAATTGGCCTACGCGATGCTTCAGAGCATGTCTTCCGGAATGCTTGCCAAGAATGATCATGGAGCGTGGAATGCCCAGCTTTTCCGGATCCATAATTTCATAAGTGTTGCGGTTTTTCAGCAAACCGTCCTGATGGATGCCCGCTTCGTGCTGGAAGGCATTTCTTCCAACAATCGGCTTGTTGTAAGCAATCGGGAAGCCCATGATACGGCTGACCATTTTGGACGTGTTAAAAATCTCGCTGGACACAATCCCTGTTTCCACGCCCATCGTTTGCTTGCGCGTTTCTATCGCCATGACGAGTTCTTCAAGGGAACAGTTGCCTGCCCGCTCTCCAACCCCGTTCACCGTTACCTCAACATGTGTAACCCCAGCTGCAATGGCCGCAAGGCTATTCGCTACAGCAAGCCCCAGATCGTTATGGCAATGCGCGCTGTACTCGACCGTATCGCCGCCTCTTACACTTTGGCGCACTCTGCGGAACATCGCCCCGTATTCTTCCGGCAGCGCATAGCCGACTGTGTCCGGAATGTTCAGAATCGTAGCGCCTTCTGCAATGACTGCCTCCAGCACTTCAAACAGGAATTCATCCCCGGTCCGTGTAGCATCCATCGGCGAGAATTCAATATTGTTCACGAACTGCTTCGCATACGCGACCATGGATCGAGCCATCTCGACGACCTGTTGGCGGGATTTGCGAAGCTGGAAATCCAGGTGGATGTCCGAGGAGGACAAGAACATGTGGATACGGCGCGACGCTGCGTCTTGTGTAGCTTTGATCGCGGAATCAATATCGGCCTTCATCGCGCGGGCGAATCCGCAAATTTCCACGCCTTGCAGTTCGCGCGAAATTTGCTGCACCGCATGAAAGTCGCCAGGGCTTGATATAGGGAAGCCAGGCTCGATTGTATCGACACCCATTTTCGCCAGCTGTCTTGCGATGCGGATTTTTTCTTCCGGATACAGTGAAGCCCCTGGCGCCTGCTCTCCGTCTCTAAGTGTCGTATCAAAAATGCGAATGCGGCGGTTTGTGTTATTTTCCATGGTTCAATTCCTCCTTGAATTGGAGCCAATCTTTGTTGGCTGTGGTTGTTGTTGGTTGGACTTGATACTTGCCGGTTGTTGGCTGGATGATTAGTTGTTTGTGAGTGTTGCTGCTATTGCTGCTATTCCCCGATAAACGCACCTCACTTGTTCTTAATGGGACCTCATTCCTCTATTCATCCGGAAAGCTGAGGTTCCACTCACGAAGCGGAACTACAGGGCTCTATTCTCTCTCCGAGGGCTATATTTCCACTAAAAATGCTGAAATAGCGGACCACAGTTCCCTCTCCCAAGCTTTTGAGGCTATTTACGCCGAAATAGCGCCCTGGAGTTCCCTTCCCACCGCCGATCGAGGCAAAACTCCCCGTCCCGGAGACGGAGACGACAAAAAGACCCGTCATCTCCACATAAGAGACGACGGGTCTTCACCCAGCGCGGTACCACTCTTGTTGGCTCCCCATCACGAAGCCCACCTCAGACATAGCGGCTGCTATGTCACCTGATCACGGAGGTCATCCGTTCATCCCTAACAGCAATTGAAACTGCCGATCAGGATGACCGCTTCCAAGCGAGTTCGGGGCGTTCACGGTCTGCGTCGCATCAACCCGCAGCTTTCTGTACCGTAGAAGTGAGCCCTTACTACTCTTGTTCATTGCGTTTGTTCTATATTCGAAAACCAAAAAGACCTGCCATCTCTATAATAAGAGACGACAGGTCTGAACCTTCCGCGGTACCACTCTAATTGATCCGAGCTGTTACACTCGAAACCACTCATGTACCCGATCACGGGGGTCAACCGTCAAGACCTACTTGGGTGCTGGATCCTTGGCATCCATATCAGCCTTACCGCTCCCGGGCGAGTTCTGGTCACGTTTCGTCTGTGCTTTCACCAAGCGCACAGCTCTCTGAGCGAAACTGAGGTTCCGTACTAATCCCGTTCGATGCGTTTTAAAGTATTGATTGTGATTATAATATGCACATTTGGCAAAGTCAATACCGTTATCTGAACATTTATTTTTTTCAGACTACCATTCTTCAAGCTTAAGCTGCGGCTCCGCTTTGAGCTCCATGGAGTCGAACTCCTGCTTGTCCCACTTCAGGAAAGCGGCTGCGCCTATCATCGCAGCGTTGTCCGTACATAGGGCGTGCGGAGGCACCAGCAGCGGCACGTCCAATTCGCCGCAGCGCTCAGCCAGCGCGCTGCGCAGCCCTTTGTTCGCGGCAACTCCGCCCGCGAGCAGGAGTTGTTTGGCGCCGTATTCGCGGACGGCGCGCGCCGCTTTTTCGACAAGCACGTCGATGACGGAGGCTTGGAAGCCTTTGGCGATTTGTGCGGTTTGTACGGCTTCGCCGCGCATTTTGCTTTGGTTGACGACGTTCAGCACAGCGGATTTCAAACCGCTGAAGCTGAAGTCGTAAGAGTCTGCCTCAAGCCACGAGCGCGGCAGCTTGATCTCGGATTCGGCTTCCTGGGCAAGCCGATCCACATGGGGGCCGCCAGGGTAGGGCAGGCCCATAGCTCTGGCGATTTTGTCGTAGGCTTCGCCAGCCGCGTCATCGCGTGTTCGCCCGATGATGCGGAATTTGCCCGGCGCCTCGAGCAGCACGAGCTCGGTATGCCCGCCGGACACGACGAGGGAAATCAGCGGATATTCCAGCTCATGCACGAGCTGATTCGCATAAATGTGTCCCGCAATATGGTGGACACCGATGAGCGGCAGATCCAGTGCGCAGGCCAGCGCTTTGCCCGCAACGACGCCAACTAGCAAGGCCCCGATCAAACCGGGGCCCTCTGTGACGGCAATCGCTGATAGCTCTTGAAGCGATACGCCCGCTTTTTCGACGGCTTCCTCCAGCATCCACGTGATCGACTCCACGTGCTTCCGGGAAGCCACCTCAGGCACAACGCCACCAAAACGCTGATGCGTCTCAATCTGGCTCGAAATCACATTCGAGCGTATGATTTTACCATTTTCGACAATCGCGACTGAGGTTTCATCACAGCTTGTTTCGATAGCCAAAATATAGACGGGTTTACTAGATTTATCTGCATTTGCTTCCGTAACTTCTCTTTGTTGTTGATCCAATTTACTCACCTTCTTCACCTGCCGAAAGCCTCAATCCCCGAGACTATCCTTTCTTCTCTTAGGCAAATCCGCCCACATAATGACCGCATCTTCACGATTATCGGTATAGTAACCTCTGCGTACACCAACGGAGCGGAAGCCGACTTTTTCATACAAATTTTGCGCCACGTAGTTCGATGCCCGCACCTCAAGCGTCATGCGAATCGCCCCGAGAAAAGCGGCCGTTTTCATCAACTCACGCATAAGACGCTCGCCGAGCTTACGGCCTCTGTAAGAGTCTCGCACAGCAATATTCGTTACATGCGCCTCTTCCATAATGAGCCACATGCCGCCATATCCTGCCACCTCGCCGCCGATATCCATGATCATATAATGAGCGAACTGATTGTTCGTTAATTCATTTTCAAAAGCGCCTTTTGTCCATGGTGTCGTAAAGGCCTCTTGCTCAATTTCACAAATAAAGGGAATATCTTCCATTTTCATGGAGCGAAAAACCAACGTTTCTTCCGTTGTCTGCGGTTGATGTTGTTCCACCATCAATTCCCTCCCTTCTTCACCTGGATGCCGGCCAATAAATTAGCCTCTGCTTCCGGCAATCTTGTGTAATTTGGCACAAACGTGTGCACATCCGCCTTCTCACCCTTCGCTAATCGAGGGTACGCCAGCGCGCCAATATACTGGGCTTCGATCCCGTAGGGAAGCTGCTCGAAGCTCCCTTGCCAATCTTGCGCAAATTGTGCAAGTTCTTCGCTGAAGCCCTCCGTTTCGCCTACAAAAAGGATCTTATGCGGCATTTGTTCAGGCTCTGCACTTGCCGCCTGCTCGAGCAGCTGCGCAAGCCAAGGTCCAATGACTCGAATGCCATCCGGCAGCACTTCATGCCAATCCGCAGCTAGCGCCACTTGATCCGACACCGACATTGGCGAAACACCCGAATACGCGTAAACAGCTGTGAACGCCTGCTTGCGCCTTCCATCCAATAACGGCACGACCCACGTGGGCCCCTTATTGCTCTTGTCTTCCTGCTTCATCGCTCCGCCAAGCGCCATCGCTTCCAAACTGGATACGCCGATAAGGTCAAGTCCCAGCGACCAGGCAAATGTCTTGGCAACGGAAACAGCAATACGCACCCCTGTGTACGAACCGGGGCCTTGTCCAACTGCAACAAATTGCAGATCTTTCGGTTTCAGCTGTAGTAGAGCCAGCAAATCTTGGATGTGGGGAAGCAATCCGATAGAGTGATTCCGTTCAGCATGTGAACTTACCTCGCCCAGCATCTTTCCGTTCTCTAGAATCGCAACGGTCATGGCTGAAGATGAGGTATCGATGGCTAGGCATCGTCCTGAATAATTGGTCCGGTCTGTCATTGTAAATATCCGTTCTCCTTCATCTGCACACACCAACTCACATACGGATCTCCGTGCGGAGTCAGGTGAAACACTCTGGTTTGATCCCCCTGAAGGGATATCGTAATGGCAAGTCGCTCCGGCGGCAGAAGATCTTCAATCAGGCTTGACCATTCAATCAGGGTCACGCCGGTTCCATAGAAGTAGTCCTCCAACCCCAGCTCGTCCGCCTCCTCTTGGGAAATGCGGTACATATCCATATGGTAGAAAGGAAGCTTAGTTCCCTCATATTCTTTAATAATTGTAAAGGTTGGGGAATTAACATGTTCTTGAATGCCTATCGCCCTTGCAAACCCTTGCGAAAATCTCGTTTTGCCTGCACCCAAGTCACCGTCTAGCGTTAGGACGGAGCCAGGGATTAAACAGGCTGCCAGCAATTTCCCAAGTAGATCCGTGTCATCCTCATGGTGGGAGTAGTACGTAAATGTGGATTGAGCCAGTGATCTCATCCCTTTCTTCCGATTGCGCTTGCTGCTCCTATTATAGACTTCGCCAGTAGGCAACAGCAACCTGAAATGAAAAAAAAGCCGGCCCCGCATCGGGGTCGGCTTGCCATTTCCGTCAGTGAACCTCTTCAAGCTCTTGAACGGTCACTAATCGGGAATCGGCCGGGTTTTCTTCGGCATGAACCTTAGCGAGCGCTTTGCTGGAGTCAACGCTGTCGATCCAGACGGGAACGCCGTTAAGTTCAACCGTAATCTTTTCATCAGCGGCTAAAATTTCCTGGGCGCGATGAAGGTTCATGGCTCATCCAATACGGATTCTGGATGATCCATCGTATCCGTTGACGTGGACTCGATTAATCCGTTATGCATGGTGACGTTGCCGCCTCCCAAGCCCTCGTTAATCATTCGGTCAATATCCATAAAATGATCTTCTTGACCCTGATTACTTGTATCTTGGGTTGCATTTGAATCTTGTGCCATCCGTGAATCCCTCCTTAGCATTAGCTTTGCCTATGACAAGCTAGTTGGCATTAAACTTGCATCATTAACGTACCCACTCCAGGAGCAAACCATTCTCTCAAATTACATCCGTATAAAGGAAAGAAATCAAGAGAATACTAGTACAATGAAGCTCATTTGGGGAGGAATCAAGCGATGCATACGGTTTGGAAAGGCGCTATCTCTTTCGGACTTGTACATGTGCCTGTGAAAATGTTTTCCGCTACAGAAGATAAAGACATCTCCATGCGATATATACATAAAACCTGCATAACCCCGCTAGCCTATGTACGCAAATGCCAGACTTGCGACAAGGAAGTAGAGTGGGATGAAATTACGAAAGGTTATGAATATGAACCGGGGCGATTCGTCCTTTTTGAAAAGGAAGAGTTGGAAACGATCTCAGGAGAAGCGAATAAGGAGATCAAAATTTTGGACTTCGTCAACTTGACGGATATCGATCCTGTTTATTTTCAAAAAACGTACTATTTAGGACCTGGGGATACGGGTGCCGGCGCTTATAATTTACTGCTCGATTCGATGCGCCAAACCGGCAAAATCGGTATCGCCAAAGTTTCGATCCGCTCCAAGAGCTCCCTGGCCGCGATTCGCGTCATTGAGAATTGCTTGGCGCTCGAAACCATTTTCTACCCCGACGAAATTCGTCCCATCTCGCAAGTTCCTAACTTGCCGGAGAAGGTAACCGTGAACGAGCGCGAGTTAGACATGGCCAAAATGCTGATCAGCCAGTTGTCTTCTCCTTTTGAACCGGAAAAATATAAAGATGAATATCGGGGACGATTGCTGGAAGCGATCGAGCACAAAATTGCGGGAGAAGAAGTGCAAGCCGCGCCTGCCCTGCAAAAAACGAGCGTTATCGACCTTATGGCTGCTCTGCAAGCGAGTCTCGACGCCACCAAGTCCACCGATGACGGCAAAGTGACGTTGGAGCCTGATGCGACCGTTACGGAGGAAAAGAAACCAAAAGCGAAACCTCGCGCCAAAAAAGCGAAGGAACCTGTCACTTAGAGTCCACGAAAAAACCTGTCCGGTAATTGGTAACCGAACAGGTTTTTTCATTACGGTTTTACTTTGGCAATAACAGCATAAGTGACTGTTCTTGAAACGGCTGTAGGATTCCAGGCGGTAAGTACCCTCTGTCTTCAGCGGCAGAGTAATTATCAAGCAAATACCCTTGCTGATTTCCTGAAAAATCCAAGAACCGCTAATAAGGTTGTAACCATTTCCGTTAATTGCGGTAGTCAGGAAGCTATTTTTATCACCTATTTTATGCTAATGCCTAATAATTAGCGTAAAATGGGCATGAGTCCAAACTTATTTCAAATAAATAAACATTAACCCGAAAATGGCTAATGTTTATTTATTTATTCTTTATTTAATTACCTTCCCCTTCCATGACAGAATTCCGCCCTGCAAATGAGATAGTTCATTAAAATCATTCTTTTTTAGAATTCTTGCTGCTTGTTTGCTCCTCATGCCACTCCGACAATATAGATATACATGCTTATTTTTTGGAATTTCGCCAACTCTTTGTTTCAACTTGGATAATGGAATATTGATCGCACCAGGAATGTAGCCTTGCTTTACTTCGCCGGGTTCACGTACATCAATCAGAACGAAATCACACTTTCCATTCAATACTTCCTGAAACTGAGCTGGGGTTAGATTGTTTAGGCCTTTTAAGCTTGCAAACCTGGAATAAATAAACCAGACTAAAAACACGATGGCCACGAGATTTAAAATGGATGTATAATCCATAGACTATCCTCTTTCCTGATTCTATTACCGGCTTTTAACTAACAATTCAACGGCCTGTTTGACCATCTTGCCCGAATCTCTTCCAGCTTCTATTTCCTCTAGGATACACTGTTCCAAATTGACTGCAACAATATAGGCAATCGCTTTATCCGCGGCACTTCTGACAGCAGAAATTTGGCTTACAACATCCTTGCAATCCTGTTCTTCCTCCATCATTTTTAAGACTCCTCGGATTTGACCTTCCACACGTTTTAATCTCTTTTTTACATCATCATCGTATTTCATATTCTGCCTCCTTTCTTTATACCTATATAGGTATATTATTGCTGATGTAACCACCAAAAACAATAAGGAGACCAGAGAATTGAAAAGTTAAATAAACAGATTTACTTTAGCATCAGCAGCATCTCCCAAATATGCGGCGACACCCGCATATTCAATGCCTTCCAACAGCTCTTCTTGCTGTAAACCGAGCAAGTCCATTGTCATCGTACAAGCAACCAATTTAACACCTTGTTCTTGAGCTAATTCAATTAATTGTGGCAGGGATAAAGCATTATGCTTTTTCATTACATGTTTAATCATTTTTGGTCCCATGCCACCGAAATTCATTTTGGAAATTCCAAGTTTTTCAGCTCCGCGTGGCATCATTTTTCCAAATATCCTCTCCAGGAATCCCTTTTTCACCGAGACTTTTTGATCTTTACGAAGTACGTTCAGTCCCCAAAAGGTCATGAAAATCGTGACTTCATGATCATAGGCGGCAGCGCCATTTGCGATAATAAATGCGGCAATCGCTTTATCTAGCTCTCCGCTAAAAAGAACAATTGTTGTTTTCTCTTTATTGTCTCCCATGGTTCCCACATCCTCCAATTGTACTTAGGTTATGATCCCTTTTTCACTATAAATGTGAAAGTCCCTTTTTCTTCTTTTACATCAATGAGTTCGTGTTTCGTCTGATTGACCCAAGCATGGAAATCTTTCATCGACCCTTTGTCCGTCGTTTGCAATTCCATGATCTGTCCTGGCTCCAAAGAATCAATCCCTTTTTTGGCTCTAACAATCGGCAGTGGACATGCCAACCCCTTCGCGTCAACAACCAAATCTACCATTCTAAACTCCTCCTCAGAATTCAAATAAAATTAGTCATTTTCTACAAAATGTCCCCATTGCGACATACCGGGCGATATATTCTTAACACTCTTAAACCCTCGTTCTGTTAGCATTTGGCATGCCAAATCACTGCGGTTTCCTGTACGGCATACAACGTAATAGTCCTTGTTTGGGTCAAGCTGCGTCATCTTTTCTTCCAGTTCTCCTAAAGGAAGTGATATAGCCCCTGGAATACGTCCGAAAGCATATTCTGCCGGCTCCCTGACATCAAGGATATTGAGTTTTTCTCCAGCATTTATTCTAGCCAGTAACTCATCATTGGTTGCGGTATGAGGAAATTTCATGTCCGCTTTGGTTCCGGATGCTTCAGCTTTGCGGATGAAATGACGATAAATGCCGTTATCCTCTTTTAACCCAACGTATTGGTGTCCCGTTCGGCTTGCCCAGCCCTTTAGGTCAGCCACCGAGCCTTTATCCGTCGCACGCACTTCCAATACTTCGCCATAATTCATCTCATCTATTGCCTTTTTGGTACGAACCACTGGTAGTGGACAAGCAAGTCCTTCACACTCCAGCGTACGATCTGCATGCAATGCTGTCATAGGTTATAGACCTCCATTATTCTTATTTGAATTTGGTTATTTTCCGTAAACCACTTCGCCAGACCATTGGGACATGCCACCAGACATATTTACAACGTGATAGCCCATAGAAGATAAATAATCACAAGCTATTCCGCTTCGATTACCGCTTCGGCAAACAATGATTGTTTCTTGTTTTGGCTCTATTTCATTAAGCGCTCGAGCGATTTGGCCGAGAGGAATATGTTTGGCGCCGTATATATGTCCGGATTCCCATTCGTCGTGCTCCCGAACATCAAGGATGGTTACATTCTCTTTATGTTTGATTCGCTCTAAAACTTCATGTGGCAGCAGTTCTTTATAGGTTTTATTAGACACTTGGTTTCCTCCAAATATTTATTTTGTAGTGTCATCATGAACGGCACAACGGTTTGGTCCAATCTCCATTTCTCGCTGTTCTTCCATTGTCGGACGAATTCTCCCCATGTTCGTTTGGCGTATTTCTTGATAGGCATTCGGTTGCGGCGGCAGATTTTCCGAAACGGTGCGTCTAAATGCGGATTCGTCGTGTATGTTCAGACCAGGATTTTCTTTATACAAATCACCTAAACGTGCGGCAACTTGCCCTCTATCACCTAATTCAGCAATTGTACCAAAGTGGGCAGGAAGCACGATTAGATCGTCAGATAGATGCTTATACCGCTCATACAATGTCGTTCTGAGGTCAGCCACCCAATCCTCTGCTTTCCCGGCCAAGTCAGGGCGGCCAATTGATTTCACGAATAAAATGTCTCCGGATAGCAAATATTGATTATCAATAAGAAGAGATGTGCTTCCAATCGTATGGCCGGGGGAATAAATAGGCTGGATGTTAATTTCTGTTCCCCCAATGACAAGCTGGCTGTGTTCTTCAAGTTTTTCATAATGAAACACAACTTCTGTCGCATCCTTAGGCGGAAGCCAGTAAGTTCCTCCAGTTTTCTCAGCTAATTGCCGGCCACCTGAAATATGATCGGCATGAAGGTGAGTATCCAGGGTATGTTTAATGACGGCCTGATTTTCTTTGGCAAAATCCTCGAATACCTCGGTCATCCGTACCGCATCAATAACGGCGGCTTCCCCGTCAGAAATCACCATATAAGACAGACATCCTTTGCCTAACCGTACAAATTGATACAGTGCACCTCCATCATTCAAATCGGCTATTTTCACCGGCTCAAGATGCTCACTCCATGACTTCATGCCGCCAATCAGATATGAAATAGATTGTTTTCCGTTTTCGACCAACTGTTCAGCTACAAACTTCGATGAACCCTCCTTCGCGCAAACAACTACAACTTCTTGGCCATCCGGTATTTGATCGAGAATCTCGTCTACGCCTTCCAGAAGTTCAAAATATGGCGCGTTGAGAATACTAACTTTCTCGCCTTCAATTTTCCAGTCGTTGAAATCACTTTGACTCCGAACATCTAAAATAAAAATCGGGATATGGTTCAAAATCATTCTAGCTAACTTAGCGACATTCATTCCTTGTATCTGTTTTTCATTCATGTATAGTTCCCTCCAGAGATAAAAGGTTAGATGATTTTAAAGAAATATTGACAACCAAATTTTTATGACAGTTGCCGTTATCAATACAGCCAGAATCCACTGAAGCATCTTTGTGTTGATTTTTTTACTCAGCTTTGCACCAATAGGTGATGCAATCGTACTTGCAATAACAAGCACAATGGATGGAACCAAAAGCATATGTCCACCTAGCAGCTTTCCTGTCGTAGATCCAATGGAAGATATGAAAGTTATGGCTAGGGATGATGCGATAGCAACTCTAGTCGGGATTTTAAGGACGACCAGCATTACTGGTACCGTTATAAATGCACCCGCCGCGCCTACGACCCCTGATAACGTCCCGATGATTAACGCTAAAATAGCCGCTAGAGATTTATTAAATGTAACTTTGCTTACCTCTTCGACATCTTTGCCTCTCTTAGGCAAAAACATCAAAATGGCGGCAATCAATGCCAAAATAGCATAAACTAGATTGATCAATGAACTTGATAATGTGTTGGATACAAAGCTCCCCATAAAGCTGCCAATGATAATTGAAACCCCCATGTAAAGCACTAAGGGTTTATTTAATAGTCCCCCTTTTCGATACACAAGCATCCCCATTAAGCTCGCGAAGAACACCTGAATTGCACTGATTGCAGATACTTCCTGTGGGGTAAAAGCAGCAAATCCTAATGCCACTGGTATAAATAACAACATCGGATAGTTAATAATAGAACCGCCGATTCCCACCATTCCTGAAATAAACGAGCCCAAAAATCCAATAGTAAAAATGGTTATGATCCATGCTAAATCCATAAAGCACAGCCTTTCCGTGTTCATTAGACCACGCTCGCTATATACCTATGGGGGTATATAAAATAGCAAAAAAAATTTCTCTTCCTTTTGCCTTTTTAGCTTCGAGAATTCCTTTTTACACCACCTTTTATTTTACGTATACCCGTATGGGTATATTGATACTATATTAAAGATTTTTATTTACGTCAACCCCCTGAAATTACAAACTCAAATTCAGTCATTATTAGACTGAGAAAGGGCATCATAATAGCACCTATTGTTGCGGGAACAACTCTTTATTGTTCAGGGAATGCTTTGCTTGCTGTTTAGGGGGATACCGAATTGCAAGCTTGATAGTAAGTCTGAAACAAAATTGTTAAAAACAGAAGAAAAACTCAGGATCTGAGTTTTCCTTCTGTTTTTTATTTCATAGGTCCTTGTTAAATTAGTTATCACTAAAACTATGTCGATCAAGTCTTCCCCTGTCCTTCTGAAAATAGCTATGCATAAAGAACTCAATGATGCCAAAAACCAAAGCAACTATCGCCACATTCATAAAGTTTATGGACCAATCAAAGAAGTATCTCTCTACCAGCCAAAAGAAAATAAAGGCCAGTCCTACATCTGCTAAAGTAGCGACCCCATTGTTGGTAACTCTTAAAAACAATTGGTCAATTGCAACATATGACATAAGTGAAAACGCATAAGTGGCAAAGAACGCCTCTAAAAATGTGGCTTGCGTTAAATACATCAATAGAGGGATTATAAAAACTCCATTTAGTAGTAACTTCAAAAACATTTTCCCAAGCATTCGCAGCATTTTCTTTGCCTTCCTTCACCAAGAATGTACTTCTATTTCTTAGCATTGCCTTTTACCGCCGAAATATTAGTTGGTAATATGCGTATATTTGTGAAGTCGATGATACTAAGGGGCATTCGAATTTTGAATACGGAGTGTCGGGAAGCCGTAAAATCATATATCTTATTAATTGGGGGTATAAATGGAATAGGCATTCTCATTTTTCTTTACTTAAATGCCCAAACTAATGATAAGTAGTTAGTGAAGGAGAACAAATAAAAATGAAACCTATTACCCCTTTTGAACCTGTAACGAGTGATTCAATACCAATTGGTGACTGGCGATATGAAATTAAATGGGATGGGACGAGAATTGTGACATATCACAGTGATGCTAAAACACGACTGTTTAATCGAAAACATCACGAACGTACATACCACTATCCAGAGTTAACAAATATAACCCAATATTGCAAAGCTGACTCCGTAATATTTGACGGTGAAGTTATAGCATTAGCAGAAGACGGAAGGCCGTCCTTTCATGAAGTCATGCGTCGTGACATGATAAAGCGAATTGAACGAGTTAAAGATACGCGCGAAAAAGTTCCTATTACGTATATGGTTTTCGATATTCTATTCTACAACGGGGATTGGTTGATTAATCGTTCACTATCGGAACGATTAGACATTCTCGGTAATATCGTGATTCCTAATGAAAATGTACAGCTTGTCAGTGCTCATACCGACGGAAATGCCCTTTTTAAAGTCATACAACAACAAGGAATGGAAGGGATTATCTGCAAACAACTAAATAGTACATACACCTTAAACGGGAAGGATGAACGTTGGAGAAAAGTTAAAAATTACGGTGATATTATTGCAGTAATCGGTGGGTTTACGTTAAGGGGTGGAGTTGTTAATGCATTGTTATTAGGACAGTACGATGCCGACGGCAAGTTATGGTATATTGGCCATGCTGGAACAGGGAAGCTAACAAAAGCTGATTGGAGAAACTTAACTGATGTACTTAGACCCGACGTTATCAATGAAAAACCATTCACAAATAAGCCCGACCGTAATAACGATGCTTTTTGGGTTAAGCCACATCACACCGTAAAGGTACAATACTCGGAGTGGCGTTGGAAAGAAAGGCGTTCACTTCGTCAGCCGTCCATTCAAGCATTCATAGATGTTCCCGCTGTTGAATGCAAACTTCCTTGGATATAAACATGAAAATATACGTGAAAATCATTCATAATAAAATCTATGATCAATTTTAAGTTTATCAAGATTTTACATGGTTTCGAGTATAAAAAAATCTAAACGTCGATCCCTCTTTAAGAGAGGGCTCGACGTTTAGATTTTTTATATAGTAACAAAGTAAAAGCATTTATCGTTTTTTTATAATACTCTGGATAAAAGGCTCGCCACCCAATCGCCAGACTCCGGCAGTGCCTCTGTGCTAATCGACTCGAAAGGGATTACAGGTATTAGTTCCATACATTCCTCCACTTGTTTCATCGGTAATCTTATTATTGCCATCCCTGGAAAAGAAAAACCCATCAGCCGTGGCTGGTGGGTGGAATTGTCATGGGTTGCTTAAGCCGCAACCGAAGAACGCGCCGCCTTGCGAGGCTTAAACACGGCTAGCGCGGCCAAGATCAAGCCAGCTGCAGGCCGAGACAGCCTGCGAGGAGCACCAATGCGCCGTACACCTTCTGCTCGTCAAGCTGGGTCACAAGGTCCGCTTCCGAGCTGACCTCCACCCATTTGACCGGAAGTTCTGCGATGCCCTTCAGCTTCTCTTTCACCATCTCTCCAACCGCTAACGCGCTGCCATCAGGCAGTGTAGCAGGTTGATCGAGGACGAAACGGCCGGCAACAAAGCCCGGCTGTGCTAGCCAAATATATGTGTAATATCATGTACCATGGCCCGCTGCGAGCACTTGGCTCCATGCCACCAACAAAGAAATAACACGCTTTAGTTTCTTTAATTAACACTTTTGCGATTAACGAACAAAACCAACCCAAAGGAGATCACAATAATCGCCCCTGCCCAGCACCACGCGAGGGTCTGGTTCCCCGACTCCACTGCGATATAAATCGCCGTAGGCAATGTCTGCGTCTTGTGCGGGATGTTGCCCGCAATCATGAGCGTTGCGCCGAATTCACCCAACCCCCGGGCAAAACCTAGGATGTAAGCGGCCGTTATCGAGCGCCACGCAAGTGGCAGCGTGATGTAACGCAGCACCTGCCACTCCTTGGCTCCCGATGATCTTCCTGCATCCTCTACGTCTCTGCTAACGGAGGCAAAGCCTGTTTTCATCGTTTGATACACAAGGGGAAAAGCGACCACAATCGAAGCGATCACGGCAGCACCCCATGTAAAAATAATGGACTGATTAAATAACATCTCCATCCCTGCACCGATCCAGCTCTTTTTGCCGAGAACCACCAGCAAGATGAAGCCAACAACGGTCGGCGGCAGCACCAGAGGCAGCAGAATCGCCGTTTCGATGAAGGACTTCCCGCGGAAGCTTCGCCGCGACATTCCCCAGGCTGCCAAGCCGCCAAGGATAAGAACGAATACACTGGATACCGCCGCTACTTTCAGCGAAAGCAGGATGGGATCAAAGAAGTCACGCCAAGCGATTTGTTCCATCATTCGGGAATCGTGAAACCGTATTTCACAAAGACATCCTGCGCTTCTTTCGTTTGAAGGTACGCATAGAAATCCGCAGCCTCTTTGCTATGTTTGGTTGCTTTGACAATACCGGCCGGGTATTCGATCGGCGTGTAAGTTTTGGAGTCTACGCTTAGAGCAACTTTCACTTTTTGCGAAGTCAGCGCATCGGTTTTATAGACGAAACCAGCTTCAGCATTTCCTGATTCTACATAAGTCAGTACCTGGCGAACGTCTTTCCCCTGTACGATTTTGGCTTGCAGCCCATCCCAAAGCTTTGTTTGTGTCAGCGCTTCTTTGGCATAACTTCCTGCCGGAACGGTTTGCGGCTCGCCAATCGCAACGTGTTTAACTCCTTCAGATGTCAGATCTTCCACTTTCTGAACCGCTACTTTGCCATCTGCCGGCACAACGAGCACCAATTCGTTGATCAGCAGGTTCTTTTGCTGTGCGGCGTCAATCAACTGTTTGTCAACGAGTGCTTTCATATTTTTGGTCGCTGCCGATAAAAACACGTCGGCTGGAGCCCCTTGCTCAATTTGCTGCCCAAGCGCGCCAGAAGCGCCAAAGTTATAGTTCAGCTTAATTTGTTTATTTTTAGCTTCATAGCTGGTTTGAATTTCTTTCAGCGCATCCGTTAAACTGGCAGCAGCAGAAATGGTCAATTCCACTTTCTCCGCCGGTGTTGAAGCTGTTGCGGCCAGTGCTGGCGATGATGCAGCTTGCGTCGTTTGCGCCGTCGCTGCTGGAGCAGTCGCCGCCGGCTCTTTCGTACTAGCGCACCCTGTAAACACAACTGAAGTAATAACTAGAAGCATTAAAACATAACCAAATAGTCTTATTTTAAACAAAATAACCCCTCCATCGTCATTATTGTATCTATTTAAATATAAATAGCATGGTTTAGTTTCATTCTATTATATAATCATTCTTTTTTCTAGAAGGGATTAAGATTGTCTTACATCATAGATCCGCTTATGATAGAGAATAACGAATATCCAGAGCGCCTCGGAGGGTAACCATGACAGCCGAAATATCCTATACCACGGAAGAAATCGCGAAGCTTTTAAAAATCTCCAAACTAACGGTCTATGATCTTATAAAAAAAGGGGATTTACCCGCCTATCGGGTAGGTAAACAAATGCGTGTAGACGCCTCAGACTTGGAGGCTTATAAAACGCGCGCCAAAGGTGATATGCTTGCTGCGCCCAAAGCGGACACTGCGGAATCAACGCCGCCGCCCAATACATCGTTAGCCGCTTCATCCGGCTTGTCATCAATCCCCAAAAACACGCTTGTCATCACCGGACAGGACGTCAGCTTGGACATTTTAGCCAAACATATCGAGAAAAAGATCCCTGACAGATGGCCTCTGCGATCCTATGTCGGAAGCTTGGACAGCTTAATCGCCATGTACAGAGGGGAAACCGACATTGTCAGCACGCACCTCTTGGATGGTGACACAGGCGAATACAACATTCCTTATGTACGTAAAATACTGATCGGCTCCTCTTATGTTGTCATCAATCTTGTCTCAAGATCGGCAGGTCTCTACGTTCAGCAAGGAAACCCCAAAAAGCTTCAGGGCTGGGCAGATCTCAAGCAGAAAAGCCTTCGGCTGATTAATCGTGAAAAGGGCTCCGGCGCCCGCGTTTTGCTCGATGAGCAGCTCCGTCTGCATGGCATTTCCTATCGGGATATGATCGGCTATGAACATGAGGAATCGAATCATATGGGCGTCGCAGGCAAAGTGGCTCTGGGGGAAGGAGATTTCGGGGTAGGGATCGAAAAAGCGGCTTCTATGGTCGGTGGCGTCGACTTCATTCCGCTCATTCAAGAGCGCGTTGATCTTGTTATGCTGAAGAAACCAGAGAACCTGGCATGGATCGAACGGGTAAAAGAAGTGCTGCAATCCGAGGTTTTCCATAACGAACTACGCCCTATCCAAGGATATAATCTCTCCCAGACAGGGCGCGTTCTCTTTGAAACTTAATAGACATCTTTCGCATATCGTTTGGTACGCGACATTTCTTTCACATAACTCTCCGTTTCACTTGCACTCATGCCGCTAAGCTGCTGAATAATTTGTTTCAGCGTGGCATCCACCTCTTTGGCCATTGAACTGGCGTCTCCGCAAATATAGAAGTGAGCGCCAGCCTTCAGCCATGCCCACAGCTCAGCCCCATGCTCCAGCATGCGGTGCTGAACGTAAATCTTTTCCTCTTGGTCACGGGAAAAAGCGGTATCCAGACGGTGCAGAGTTCCCTCTTGGCGCATGCTCTCCAGCTCCTCTCTGAAGTAGAAATCACACGCTGCACGCTGTTCCCCAAAAAAAAGCCAGTTCTTTCCTTTGGCCCCGGTCGCCTTACGCTCTTGAAGAAAGCCCCGGAAAGGCCCAATTCCGGTACCCGGTCCGATCATGATCATGCCAATGTCCGGATTGGCGGGCGGTCTGAAGTGAGCGGTCTTTTGGATAAAAATTCCCACCTCGCCCTCGCCCTGGACGCGGTCCGCCAGGAATCCGGAACAAACGCCGGTCCGCGGTTTGCCCTCGATCTCATAACGAACGGTCGATACGGTAATGTGGACTTCATCAGCTTTCGCTTTGGGACTGGAGGAAATGGAATACAAGCGAGGCTGCAGCGGTTTTAACACTTGTAGAAGTTCCTCTGCTGAGACAGCTTTGCTCATTGGGTAAGCTTGCAGCACATCAACCAATTGGCGGCCCCAAAGCCACTTTTTCAGTTCCGCTTTATTTTGCAATAAGTTACCCAGTATTTCGCTATGAGCTCGCTCCTGAATAAACTCCAAAATCCCCGGAGTGACCCTGGCAAGTTCAAAGTGACGGCGAAGCGCCTCGGTGACGGTCATTTGACCTTTGTCTTTTACCGTCACCTGTGTCGATGGTTCCACCTTAGCGGCTTCCAGTATGTCAGAGACCATCTTCGGATCATTGGTTGGCCATACGCCAAGCGCATCCCCGGCCTCGTAAGACATCCCACTGCCCGCTAGATCGAAAACATAGTGACGGGTTTCTTTTTCGGAACCTTCCCCGTTCAAAAGCCTGCTCTTTACCACTCGTGTAGTTAATGGATGATTGCGATCATAGGTCACTTGGGTTTCGGTTGTAACCGCAGCAGTCGGTTCACTTAGTTTCTTCACAATGGCTTTCATCCACGCTGCGGCTTGTTCCTCGTAATCCGTGTCACAATCAATCCGCCCGTTAAGGCGTTTAGCCCCCAACTGCTCCAAACGCGCATCCAAATTGCGCCCAAAGCCGCAAAACAAATCATAGTTGGAATCCCCGAAGGCAAGAACCGAGTAATTCAGATCAGGCAAACGCGGCATTGCTTCTCCTTTTAGCGCGTTCCAGAAGCTCTCCCCGTTATCCGGCGGATCTCCGGCACCGAACGTGCTGACCAAGAAGAAAACGTAACGTTCCGCGCTTAAATCGGCCATTGCATAGGCGTTCATATTCATCAGACGCACGTTGTAACCGGCTTCTTGCAATTTCTGCGCGCATTGGATAGCGGCCCCTTCTGCGTTCCCTGTTTGGGAGGCCCACAGTATCGTCACCGATGCTTTATCAGACTGCGTTGTTTCTACTGCTTTCACTTCTGGCTGGGTGTCCGGCGTTATCACAGGCAGCGCGTTGGTTTCTGGAAGGTAGGTGCGAGAGAACATACCAGCCAGCATACCGTCCAGCCAATACCGTTTGGATGCCTCCAAAGGCGCTGTAGGAGGCAGAACAGGAATACCTGGCACCTGACGTGAATCTTCCGCTCGGAGACTTGTCAAAAATCCGGAAAGATACATCTTCTCATGACTATCCAGCGCCATCGGCGGTGAAGATTGAATGCCGAGCATCGTTGCAAGTGTATCGATAGGTGCCATCGTAGCCATCTTCACATCCTCCTTCTGTTTAGCTAGCGAAACCGCACAATACTTGAGTTCCGGTTGAAAGGAGATGCCGTCCACCGCATCACTTGTCACCTCGTTAATGGCCAGCTTCTCTCCGAACACATCATTCCAATGAAAAGGAGCGAAGCAGTTCCCCGGCCTCACGCGATCGGTTATGACCGCAGGCAGAATGGCAAGTCCGCGACGCGAACGAATTTCTATTTTGTCCTGCTCCTTGACGCCAAGCGACTCGGCATCCTCCGGGTGAATTTCGAGAAAGGGACCAGGGTTCAGCTTATTCAGCGTAGGTATTTTCCCTGTCTTCGTCATGGTATGCCATTGATGCTGCAACCGGCCCGTATTCAACACGAAGCCGTAATCGGAGTCCGGCATCTCCGCCGGCGGCAAATAGGGCCGGGCCAAAAATATTCCTTTCCCACTTTCCGTTGCAAACACGATGCGCGGACGTGTTCCATCTGCAAGTTCCTTCAAATGCTGGCTGACTCCGTCATTCAAATAACGAATCGGATTGCGATCATTCCGGCTGTCCGTCGCTACCGGCCATTGCACCGGTGTTTCGCGCAGCCGTTCATAGGAGGCACCCCGGATGTCGTAGCCGGTCTTAGGATTCCACGCCCGCTGAATCTCCTGATACACTTCCTCCGAGGACGTGTAAGTGAAACCAGCGGAATACCCCATCTCGCAAGCCACCTTGGCGATGATTTGCCAATCCGCCATCGCTTCGCCGGGCGGCTCGACCGCTTTCTCCATCAGCGTCAAATTCCGCTCGGAGTTGATCATGACGCCTTCGGCCTCCGCCCATAAGGCGCCGGGAAGCAGGATGTCCGCGTACGCATTCGTCTCTGTCTCATAGAAGGCATCCTGCGCGATAACGAGCTCTGCGGCCTCAAGGCCTGCAATCACATTCTTGCGATTAGGTACCGTCGCGACCGGATTGGTACAAATAATCCAGCAGGCTTTGATATCTCCGGCCTGCATGCTTTCGAACATGGACACCGTGCCTGTGCCTACTTCGGTCTTCAATGTTCCCCGTGCGATGCCCCACATGTCTTCGATAAAATCCCTGTCTGCCTGCGCCAACACGGATCGCTGCCCTGGCAAGCCAGGGCCCATATACCCCATCTCCCGGCCACCCATGGCGTTGGGTTGGCCCGTAAGGGAGAAGGGCCCGCTTCCTGGCCGACAGATGGCGCCTGTTGCCAGATGCAGGTTGCAGATGGCATTGGTATGCCAAGTTCCGTGAGTGCTCTGGTTCAACCCCATCGTCCAGCACGTCATCCATTCCGGCGACTCGCCAATCCATAATGCCGCTTGACGGATGTCCGCTTCGGGGATACCGGTTAGTTCAGAAACTTTATCCGGCGAGTAGTCTTCCAGGAATGCCGGCATACTTTCCCATCCAGAGGTGAACTCCGCTATAAAAGCCGGGTCCGTATGGCCATTCTTCACAAGCAAGTGCAGCAGGCCGTTCAGAAGCGCAAGATCAGTACCAGGCTTAATTTGCATATAAAGCCCTGCTTTGTCTGCTGTCGCGTTACGGCGGGGATCCACCACGATCAGCTTGGCTCCCGCTTTCACCCGATCCATCATTCGCAGGAAGAGAATGGGATGACAATCCGCCATATTGGCGCCAATAACGAAAAACAAATCCGTGCGGTCCATGTCCTGATAAGATCCCGGCGGACCATCCGCCCCAAGCGACAGCTTGTAGCCACTGCCAGCGCTAGCCATACATAAGCGGGAGTTGGATTCAATGTTATTGGTTCGGATAAAGCCCTTTGCCAGCTTGTTAACCAGATATTGCGCCTCCAGCGACATTTGGCCCGACACATAAAAAGACATGGCATCCGGACCGTACTTGTCAACGATAGAACGCAACCGCTTCGCCGTCTCCCTGATGGCATCGGCCATCCCGGTTTGGACAGGCTCTTTCTTACGCGCTAAACGTTTATATGCGTATTCCATCCGCCCAGACTCTGCGACAGCTTGCGCACAGGTATTGCCCTTGGTGCACAGACGGCCGAAATTAGTCGGATGCTCTTTATCACCCGTCACTTTGAGCACACGGTTGCCAGATACCTCAAGCACAATTCCGCAGCCGACACCGCAATAAGGACAGACGCTTTTCACTTTGTTTGTTGTCATGTTAGTTCACCAGCGCTAACGTGCAGGATGCACGCAATTAATTTTTGTATACATGTAAGAAAAGTGACATCATCGCAAACGAATTATACTTACTTACTACAAAATATATATCGTGTTGCGATAAAAATCAAGTGTTTATGTTAATTTACATAACATTTAAACACCTAATTTTCAGACAATGAATTAACATTTTTAATTTAATGTTATTTTATATGACATTAATCCTCTTCGGGGAATTCCAAAAGCCCGATATTCTTCAATTCATTCATATGAATCTCCGAAAGGTCCTCCAACAGGCGCATGCCGGACTCCGACAAACGGATAAATATGCTCCGCCCGTCATCCGGATTAGGCACACGATACACCAATTGAAGCTGTTCACAGCGGTTAATCAATTCCACACAGGCGTGCGGAGTAACTTGCAAGCGCTCGGCAAGCTCCTTTGGCGTTGCATAATCCCGCCCCGGAAACCCCATGATCGCCAGCATCAGCTGATGATTCTGCGGAGTGAGCCCATGGGCTCTCGCCGCTGACTCACTGAAATGAATAAACTTTCGGATCTGATATCGAAATAAAGCCAGCTGCTCGTAAACCGCTTTGGGTAATCGTTCTTTGGACATATCTGCACCTCGAAAATAAGATACATCATTTTAACATACTACTTCGATTTAAAGGTACGCTTTGGCACCCTTTATCAAATCTTTGATTTAAGCATTGACAAATGATAGAGGAACTATGAAAATGTTGAAGAAATCCTAGTCGGGAGGAACACATGATTTATTTGGCGGTCTTTATTTTCTTACTTACCATTACATTCGTCATCTGGCAGCCACGGGGACTTAATATCGGCTACTCCGCTTCAGCAGGCGCCTTATTGGCACTGATTTTTCAAGTTGTTTCTCTGCAGGACGTCGCTACAGTAACAGGGATCGTTTGGAATGCGACCTTGGCTTTTGTCGGCATTATTCTGATCTCCCTCATCCTGGATAACATCGGTTTCTTCGAGTGGGCAGCCCTGCATATGGCGCGTATGGCCAAGGGCAATGGCAAGCGCATGTTCATCTACGTCATCCTGCTGGGAGCCGCAGTTTCGGCCTTCTTTGCCAATGACGGTGCTGCGCTCATCTTGACGCCTATTGTGCTCGCCATGGTTCGGGCTTTAAAATTCCCGGATAAAATGATTCTCCCCTTCATCATGGCCAGCGGGTTTATCGCGGATACAACGTCCATCCCGTTTGTTGTCAGCAATTTGGTGAATATTGTTTCGGCCGATTTTTTCAATATTGATTTTACGACCTATGCGAGCCGGATGTTCGTCACCAGCCTTTTTTCATTAGGAGCAAGCCTGCTGGTGCTGTATCTATATTTCAGAAAAGATATCCCTGCTGATTATGACGGGACTCATCTCAAGCATCCATCTGCCGCCATTCGAGATCCTCGGCTTTTCCGATTGTCCTGGGTCATTCTGGGTGTTCTGCTAGCGGCATATTTGGCCAGTGGTTTCGTTAAAATCCCTGTTTCCTTCATTGTAGGAATCGCAGCACTCGTCTTCCTCCTGCTTGCCCGCAGCAGTAAGGCCATCCAAACAAAGCAGATCGTCAAAGACGCCCCTTGGGCTATCGTTATTTTTTCAATTGGCATGTATGTCGTCGTATATGGCTTGAAAAATGCCGGCTTAACCGATGCATTAGGAGAATTAATTGAAGTTATTTCGGGATATGGTTTGTTGGCCGCCTCTGTAGGCATGGGGTTCCTGTCTGCTATTCTCTCTTCGATTATGAATAATTTGCCGACCGTATTGATTGGTGCACTAGCGGTAAATGGCACGGGGACTGACGGCGTGATTCGAGAAGCTCTCATTTATGCCAATGTGATCGGGTCCGATTTGGGGCCGAAAATGACACCGATCGGGTCGCTGGCGACACTGCTCTGGCTCCATGTTCTTTCGAAAAAAGGGGTAACGATCACATGGGGGACTTATTTTAGAATCGGTATCGTGCTTACGGTCCCTACGCTGCTAATCACTTTACTTGGTCTATATCTGTGGTTGAAGGTTATTACCTAGGGGCCGCATGACGTTTGTATTTCTGTCCACACTATAGGAATAAGCAGACTTGCTATTTCAATAGTCATATAGAGAAGGTGGACTTGATGGGTATGGGTAAAAAGCAATGGCCTTTGTACGTGATGATCACTGTTTTTGTGGTGTACTGGGTGTTTATGGCGATCACACCAACGGATCGCATGCAGTGGCTGATGGAAAATATACTGCTTGTCTCTGTCATTCTTGTCCTTCTTTTCACTTATAAAAAATTTCGCCTCTCTCAATTGTCCTATTTGTTCATCTTTATCTTCTTGTGCTTTCATACCTATGGGGCGCATTACACCTATCAAGGCACCCCTTTCGACGTTTGGCTGAAGGGAGCCCTCCATACCCATCGCAGCTATTATGATCGGGTTGTGCATCTCCTGTTCGGGCTGCTTTGGGCATATCCGGTCCGCGAATGGCTGACCCGCGCCGGCGGAATGCGAGGCTTCTGGTCTTATGCGATGCCCGTGGCGGTCGTTTTCGGTTTCAGTGCCTTCTTCGAAATCATAGAAATGGGTGCTGCTTATGTGGCAGGTCAAGTTGGCCAGGAGTATGTCGGTATGCAAGGGGATGTCTTTGACTCAGAAAAAGATATGGGGCTCGGTTTAATCGGAGCGGTTATTGCGATGATACTGCTGGGTTGGAAACGCAAGCAGGGAGAAAGTAAGTCTCCCCTAGCCCCGGGGCGCCCATAACATGATGGAAACACCGATGACACAGACTACCGCTCCGGTCCAGTCGTAAAGGTCCGGTGTTTTTTTGTCGATGACCCATCCCCATAACACGGCTAATATAATAAACACTCCGCCATAAGCAGCGTACACCCGACCAAACGAGGGGAAGCTCTGCAAGGTTGGAATTATCCCGTATAAGATGAGGATGATACTTCCCACGATGCCGTACCACAAAGGCTTGGATTCCCGCAGCCATAACCAAACCAGATAACCCCCGCCAATTTCCGCTAACCCTGCGACAACAAAAATCAATATGGATAACAACACAATCTCATTCTCCTCACGGATAAAAATTCCGCCAAGCCATACCTTGGCATTTGAAGCCATCATCTGAAATTTACCTTGTCTTGTCAAGGAATCCCCCTTAAAAAAGCGAACAAGCCGCACCATGAACCCGTTCGTTCATAATGCGGCTTATTCGTTTTCGTAGGCAGCGCTCTAGGAGGTGCCCAATATTTTCTTCCCGCGCGGCTGCAGCCCATTAGGATCGGGCTCAAGCGTAACGCCGAAGGAGTCGATCTGAAAGTCCTTGCCTTTCACCGGAATGCTGTAAGTCAGCACCCCTGTGCCTTTCTCATCAACACGGAGCGTTCCACAGTTATACCGTTTTCCGTTCCGATTGAACCAAACTTGGTACGCCGTATCTCCCTTTGTCTCCTGGAGGCCTTGCAAATTAATGACTACGTTATGAACATCGCCGTTCTGAAGCACCCATGCCGTTCCTGAAGCTGTTGGCATAGAACTTTCAACGGACTTTAATTGGAACGTATGCATGATTTCTGCCGGCTCACTTAAACCCGGATTCGCTGATAGGGCTGAATTCTTCGGTTGGCTGCTCCACCAAATGCCTACTGCCAATCCTAAGATAATCGCAGCGGACAACCCATAGATCCATTTGTATGACCGTTTTTTCTTGCTTGCTATCGTGTTAAGCTTAGCCGGTGGCAGGATGGACTGCATGACCTCCTGCTTTAAGTCCGGCGGCAGCTCGACTTCTTCCATCTCAAAAGGCAAAGCCTGCCAAACTTCCTGCAGGTCTCTTAATTCTTCGCGGCAGCTGGCACAAGTTCGCAGATGCCGCTCGAAAGCCGCGCGTTCTAACTCTGTGCAATCGCCGGTCAAATAATTGACCAAATCATTGCAATCGACAGTTTCATGTTCTTTCATGACGTCATCCCTCCCTCAGTGATGTCAGATGCTTACGAAGTATTTTTAAACATTGATGCAAGCGGCTTTTGATCGTACCCACCGGTTCGTTGGTTTGAGAGGCTATCTCGCTTAACGAATAACCTTGCCAATACATCATATCGATCAATTGAATCTGGCTCTCGGACAAATGAACGTAAGCCTCGTGAATTTGCTCGCCGATCCATTTGCGTGAGATCACGGACTCCGGATCCGGAGCGTCAGAAACAAGAGAATGTTCCCATTCTCTGGGTTCAAAACGGACCACTTGCTCCAGTCTTCGTTTCTTCCTCAAATAATCAATCGTTATATTCCTCGTAACGGTAATAATCCAATTTACAAATCCGCCTTTGCTTGCGTCATAACCCTTCTCCGTCGTCCAGAGCCGTGTAAAAACAAGCTGAACAATTTCTCTGGCCGCCTGTTCCTCTTTCAAGGACTTAAGCGCAAAGGAGTACACCAGCTTCGCATAGCGATCATAAAGCTCTTCCAATGCAGGATGGTGCTTACCCAAGACCAACTTCATGAGTTCGGCATCCGTTCGATTTCGCATATTCGGCACACTCCGAGTGGGAATAAAGTTAATACTACTACCTTATCTCCCCGCATGTTGTCTTGGCAATAGATTTATAGAAAAAGAAAACCCCGCAACGCTGAGCTTGCCAGCATACCGGAGCGTTCCAAAGCTGTCTTGTTTATCTTGCTTCTGTTTTCGCCGGATCGAGAACGAACCAGACTTTGCCTACATTTTGTCCCGTCGTTTCACCAGGGAGATGATCTTTCACCCAATAGTAAAGCGGCCAGCCTTTGTACGTGCTTTGCTTTTTACCGTCAGCTCGCGTCAGCACACCGAAATCACTTGCCGCAAGATCCGCGGAAACCGTCAGGTTCTCGTCGTAAAAGATCGGCCAATTTACCAAACAAGGGCCTACGCAGGAATTTGGATCAGCCTTATCTTTGGTAAACAAGTACAGAGCCATGCCGTTTTGATCGACTAAGTAGGTACCTAACGCATCGGATTTACTTGTTTTTACAGAGGTATTCACAGCTTTTGTTCCACTGAACTTCGCAGGATCAATTACATACCAAACATGGCCAACGTCCTGTCCCGTTGTGTCTCCCATTTTCTTGTCATCTACCCAGTAATACAGCGGGAATCCTTGATACGTCGTTTGCAGGCTGCCATCTGCGCGGACCAAGGTGCCGAAATCGGCTGAGTCCACTCCAGTAGGGGCAGATATTGCACTTGAGTAGAAGACCGGCCATTTCTCCAAGCATTTGCCCGAGCAATTGCTAACGCCCTTCGTGTCTTTATCATAGTAATACAGCGCCATACCGCGAGCATCGGTCAGATAATTGCCTAGATCAGGCTTCGTGCCAATCGCGATTCCGCCATTCGAAGGTTTAATAACGAACCAGACCTTGCCCACATTATCGCCAACCGTGTCTCCCGCTTTCTGATCTTTCGCGAAGTAATACAGCGGCCACCCTTTGTAAGTGAGCTGATCCTTGCCGTCAGCACGCGTGAAAACTCCGAAGTCGGCCGCGCTGAATTCAGCGGGAACCGTAAAATGATTGGCATTGAAAATCGGCCAGTTCGCCAAACAAGAGTCTACGCAAGAATTAACGTCCGCTACATCCTTGGTAAAATAGTATAACGTCATCCCTTTGGCATCTGTTAAATAACTTCCTAACGTATCGCTCATCTTCAAGTCAAGCGCCGGAGTTTCGAGACTGCTTAGTTTACTCGCACTAATTTTGCCCTTGTCGCTTAGGTCTACCGCCAACGTTTTGGATGACCCTTTCATTGGCGCTTTTAACGCCTCGAGTGTAGCGGTCGCGATATGTAGGTTCTTGAATGATTTCACACCGGCAATCTTGGACAAACCATTTTTGGCTGCAAACGTAATGACATCATCGTACTGAAAATCAGTGCCTTGCCCGTAGCCAAGGGATTCCAGCAAAACTTTGTAATACTGCTGAGCAGTGATACCTGCCATAGGTTCGAAAGTATCGGAACCCGTTCCTTGCCAGCCCAGAGCGGGATTCGCTTTCAAGTAACCAAGAATCGCTTGATTCTCCTTGGAAACACCGCTAGCATCCTTAAAGTTGTCAGTTCCCGTATAAGCCAGCGCCTCGGATTCCAAACCCTTTAACCTCAGAGACATCACCGCCGCTTGTAGTCTTGTCGTCGATTTGTTCAAGTATTCCGCGGTCAAGCCGCTGCCATCTCCTTGCAGAATGCCCAAGTCTCCCGCAATATCCGTTTCGGATTTCACGTTCAGCGGTTCCGCCGCCGCGGCCGATAATGCCGCAGCGCCTGCTGCCAGCCCTAATAAAACGAGGGAAGATACGATTACTTTTTTCACATTAACCATGCGCGATGACTCCTCCTTATTTTTGCTACTTAAGGTAACGAAGCTCAGGCATAGGCGGTTTGCTTATTTTTAAAAATAAATTAAAAACCCCCTTCACTGTCGTTAGAGACAATGAAAGGGGTATTATAGCCGTGATTAGCGATTAGATAAATCTCACGCGATCTTCAAGCGGTTGAAACTCTTTGTCGCCAGGAACAAAAGTTGGTTTACCGAAAGGCATTTGGGCAATCAGCTTCCACTCGCTTGGAATATTCCAAGTTTGAGCAACCTCATCGTTAATCAACGGGTTGTAGTGCTGCAAGGATGCACCAAGACCTTCTTGCTCAAGCGCCGTCCAAATAACGAGTTGCAGCATGCCGGAAGATTGGTTCGACCAAATCGGGAAGTTATCGGCATAAGCGGCGAACTGAGCTTGAAGACCTTCTACAACAGTTTGATCTTCAAAGAAAAGAACTGTACCGGAACCATTGCTGAAGCCGTTAATTCTTTCTTCTGTTGGCGCGAAGCTGCCTGCAGGCACGATTTTTCTCAACGTTTCTTTGGTGATGCTCCATAATTTATCGGATTGATCGCCGAACAAGACAACAACTCTGGCACTTTGTGAGTTAAAAGCGGAAGGCGTGTGTTTTACGGCCTCGTTGACAATCTCTTGAATGCGTTCATTAGAAATAACAGTACCCTTGCTTAATCCATAGTACGTACGTCTTTCTTTAACAGCCTTCAGGAAAGCATTGCTTTTCTCTACCGCATTGTTACTCATATAAAATCTCCTCCATCACATGTGATTTAGAATAATATATAAAAATAAGTTTAATAACAAAATAGCAAAACCTTTTAATTAATACGTTACTTACTATTTGTTATTTACTTTTATTATTATGATTTATTCTTCATATTTTGTCAACCTCTTCGAATACGGAAGCGCCCCGAAAGTTTGAGAACTCGTCCTGGAGGGAATAATCAGAACTAAACAATGTGCAGGAGGGATATACCCATGGCGGTCACAACCAAAGGAACACTGCTTGTGGAAGGTCATGAACTGACCATCACCAACACCAATAAGCTTCTATGGCCTGAAGCAGGCATAACGAAAGGAGATTATCTCTCCAAATTATCCGAGCTGTCACCCTACCTGCTGCGTTACTGCCGCAACCGGCACTTAACGACCATCCGCTTCCCCAACGGGTATGATCAAAAGTCCTTTTACCAAAAAAATGCCCCCGATCCGGTACCTAGCTTCGTGAAGCTGGCTCCGCTCGATGGCATTCAGTACGTTAACTTGGACTCCTTATCTACGCTTCTTTGGCTTGGGAATCTGGCTTGTTTGGAGTTCCATCCCTCTTTTCACCATATTGGGAGTACACTGCCGGCAGAGTGGGTAATTGATATCGACCCGACTTTGGAGGAAGAGCCGCGCATTATGGAAGCCGCTCATATCATCGGCGAGGTGTTGGACTCGCTGCATATTCAGTCCATTGCCAAAACATCCGGTGCCACAGGCGTCCAAATTTATATTCCGATTCAGCCTGGTTACACGTTCGAGCAGCTGCGGAAAATCGGCTATTTCATCGCCTCGTATGTCGTCAAAATTTACCCGAATCTGTTTACGATCGAACGGTTTAAGAAGAACCGCGGGGATAAAATCTATATTGACTACCTGCAGCATTGGTACGGGAAAACACTCTCAGCCCCTTATACGCCGCGCGCCAAAAAAGACGCATCCGTCTCCACTCCCCTGTTATGGAAAGAGGTTGAACTGCGTCCTAGCCCTCGTGAATTCAATTTGCATACGGTCCTCGACCGGTTAAAAAAGTACGGAGACTTGATTGAAGGGGTTCCTCTTCAAAACCTGGACGCGATTCTAGCCCGACTCGGCTAATTAGTAGTTCTGTATAGAACTCCTTAAAACAAAGGTGACAGGAGTCGGGCAATCACTTCTTTCCCCTTCTCCAATCGCGATCTTTGCTCAAATTCGGACAATTTCAACTCATCACTATCTTTTAAATCCATCCAAAAGTCATCTTCCAGACGATCAATCACGTCCTGATTAAACATCACCGCATTCAATTCAAAATTGCTGAAGAAACTGCGCATATCCACATTGGCGGTTCCTACGGTTGCCATCGTGTGATCGATGATCATGACCTTGGCATGCATGAATCCTTTCCGATAGAGGTAGAACTGAACCCCAGCCTGCATTAGCTCTAATATATAGGATCGGGAAGCATATTGAACAATACGGGAATCAGCTTTGTAAGGAAGGATGATGCGGACATCCACACCGCTGAGAACGGCCGTTTTGAGCGCCATCGTTATACTTGCATCCGGAATAAAGTAGGGTGTCGTCATATACACCCGCTTCTTGGCCGCGACAATTCCCGCAAAAAACATCTCCTGTATCGCATCCCAATAAGCGTCCGGGCCGCTCGAAATCACTTGAACCAAGGACGTTTCCGATTCGTGATGCTCTGGATACATAGAATCATCAGCCAAACGTTCTCCGCTTACGAACAACCAATCCGTCATAAAAGTCGTCTGCAAGTAATACACCGAGTCCCCATGCAGCATAAGATGCGTATCACGCCAGAAGCCAAGTTTAGGATCCCCTCCCAGATACTCGTCTCCGATGTTAATCCCCCCGACAAAACCAACCAATCCGTCAATGACGATGATTTTGCGATGATTACGGTAATTCATTCGTTTATCGAAAAACGCAATAAGTGGTCTCAAAAAGGGATAAACCTCAATCCCCGCCTGTTTAAATCTATTTATATAAGCTGACGAAAGCGAATAGGAGCCGATTCCGTCATAAATGACGCGGACCTTCACGCCCTGCATCGCCTTGCGAATAAGCGCTTCTTGAAATCTGTTACCGATAGCATCATGCCGAATCGTATAAAATTCAAAATGAATATGCTTCTCGGCCTTCTCGATAGCTTCGAGCATCGCTTCATACGTCATATCCGCATTGGTCAGCACTTTCACTCGGTTATTCGGCGAAATGGCTGAGCCCGGAATGTTGTGAAGCAATCCGCATAGCCGTGAGTCCTCGAAGAGTTGATAGTGCTGCTCCTCGATTCTCTCCTGGTTATGGCTTCCCATGCCCAACCATTGATACCTGGGTTCAGAACTTTTACGGCGCCCTTTGCGGCGAACTGTTTTGCGCTGGGTGTATTCTTTCGCCAAGAAATAGTACATGAGGAAGCCGATGATCGGGAGAATAAATAATACGAATAGCCAAGCCACCGTCTTGGCGGGTCTTTTGTACTCACCAATCAATATCGTAGCTGTCTGAAAAATGAAAAGAAGCAGTACACCAACTAACCAAATCACGAACCTCACCCCCTCTTCCTGACGCGAAAAACTTCCTTCTAATTCTTGTCACGTTAGCTTTTGCCAAGGTCTTTCCCTCTATACTGATCTGCGTTCAAGTCAGGGACACAATAAAATTTTCCAACTTTCGTAATAAAATCCTTCATTTCGCAGAGAATAATAAACGCATTCCTATGATCATTCTGGCGGGAGGTGTCATTCGCATGGTCAAAACATCCAATCCATTGATGAAAAGCATCCTGCGTAAACGCACATCAATCAAGCAGGAGGATTCCAGTGGCGAGCAAAAAGATCTACATGATTCGCTGGACTATCAATTCATTGAAGAGTTGAAGAAAACACCGCTCTCTCTGCTATTGGATGATAATCACGCCTTCATTAAAGCCATTTTCCAGGACTGCTCCGATGTCGTCGTTCGCCAATTTGACATTGAGCCGAACATCCCTGCACTTCTGTTATTCGTAGACGGGCTCACGAACACCGAACTGTTGAATGACACGATGAAGTCGCTCATGCTGATTGGCGGCGGAGAGACGTCCGTCCAGCGCATCGCAGACGCCATTCTCCCCGTCTCCCAAACACAGATCTCCGATAATTACGGAGACCTGCTCGTTTCCGTGCTCGGCGGGGACGCCGCCCTGCTCGTTGAAGGAAACGCGAAGGCCATCCTGCTCGGCATTCGCGGAACAGAAAAGCGCTCCGTTGCAGAACCGGAGACGGAGACCGTCGTGCGCGGACCGAAGGAGGGGTTCGTGGAGAGCATTCGCACGAACACCTCGATGATCCGCCGCAAGCTGAAGACGCCCAGGCTGAAGATGAAATCCATGTGCGTCGGCAAAGAGAGCAACACCAATCTCGTCATCTGTTACATGGATGACTTGGCGATGCCCTCCCTTGTCGAGGAGGTGGTCAAACGGCTTGAGCTCATCAAGATCGATGCGATTCTGGAATCCGGCATGATTGAAGAGCTGATCCAAGACAATGCGTACTCCCCCTTTCCGCAGATGCAGTATACGGAGCGGCCTGATGTTGTGGCCGGGGCCTTGGTGCAGGGACGGGTAGCCATTCTCACGGACGGCACGCCGTTTGCGCTCATCGTGCCTTTTGTTTTCATCCAAACGATGCAGACGGCTGAGGATTACTATGAGCGATTCCAAATCGGCTCTCTCCTAAGGTTGCTTCGTTATGTTTTCGTTTTTTTATCGCTGACGACGCCCGCTTTGTATGTCGCGATAACGACGTTCCATCAAGAACTACTACCAACGACCTTAATGCTAAGCGTCGCGGCATCCAGAGAAGCCATCCCGTTTCCCGCGGCCGTAGAGGCCTTCATCATGGAAATCACGTTCGAGGCGCTGCGCGAAGCCGGCATCCGACTCCCCAAAGCCGTTGGCTCTGCGGTTTCCATCTTGGGGGCGCTGGTCGTCGGACAGGCAGCCGTGCAGGCAGGGATTGTTTCTGCGCCAATGGTTATCGTTGTTTCCATTACCGGGATTGCCTCTTTCACAATCCCGCGCTTTAACGGCGCCATCGCCATTCGCATGCTGCGTTTCCCCATCCTTTTGGCGGGAGCGGTCTTTGGCTTCTATGGCATCTTCTTCTCGTTGATGATTTTAATTGGACATATGGCGAATCTCCGCTCTTTTGGCGTGCCTTACTTGTCGCCTATCGGACCTTTATCTTCCGGCGATATGAAGGATGTATTCGTTCGCGCCCCTTGGTGGGAGCTCAATAAACGTCCGGAATTCATGCCCGTTCAAGACGCCCACCGCATGGATGACAAACTCAGCCAACAGATCATGCAGGACGGAGGCCTAGACGGAAGCTCGATCCAGCATAAGCATCACTCCAGTGAGGAGGGCAATCAGAATGGTTCATCCTAAACGGCTATGCCAGCTCTTATCGCTCCCCCTCCTGCTTGTCTGCCTGACAGGCTGCTGGGATCGAACGGAAACCAACGACATCGCGTTTGTTCTCACGTCTGCCGTCGACTTGGAGGACGACGGCAAATATCGTGTATCCTATATGCTGCCTCTCCCCGGCTCCATGGGCGGTGCAAGCGGCGGAGGCGGAGGCACCGCCGGCGGCAAGAGCTACTACATCGACTCCGATGTAGGCGCTACGTTTCACGAAGCCAACACAAGACTCCAGATGCGCATGTCGCGGCGTTTGTTTCTCTCCCATCGGAGGACAATCGTGATTGGAGAGAAGTTGGCCAAGAAAGGCATCAGTGTGATCTTCGACACCGTTCCACGCTCACCGGAAAGCCGGATGACATCTTTCCTGGTCATATCCAAAGGCAAAGGCTATGACCTGCTGAACACCGAGCCGAAATTTGAACGGTTCCCAGCTGAAGTCATTCGGGAGCTGACGAAATCCAGGCAGTCCTTGGGGACTTCCACCAAGGATATTGGCATTACGTTGAGCTTCAATAGTGATCCAATCCTGACATATTTGGAACCAAAGCAATCGCAGGCTTCCAAGGAACCTTCTCATGAAATTCAAATGATTGGGTACGGACAATTTAAAGGCGACCGCTTGGTTGGCATTTACAAGGACCACGAGGCAGAAGGGCTCATGTGGCTGAGGAATCATGTGAAGGAATATCTCGTTTCCTTCCCGCCAGAAGAGGGAAACGCAAACCGGATTTCCATTACAGTGACGAAAGGTCAAACGCAAATCAAGCCTAGTCTTCAACAAGACAAGGTCATCTTTGATATCCTCGTCGACGCGAGCGGCTCCGTACAAGAAGATCTATCGAATCTGGATCTGAACAAAGCCAAGGTGATGCGGAAAGTTGAGAAGCAGCTTGCGGAACAAATTATCAAGTCTATTCAGGCGGCGGTTAAGCAGATGCAAAAAGAAGGAACGGACTCTGCTCATCTTGGTTTGACTCTTTGGCGAAGCCACCCGTATGAGTGGAACAATGGTATAGAAGCGAAATGGGAAGCTTATTTCAAGAATGCGGAGTTCCGCATTCACGTCAGTGCTTCCATTGAAGAAACCGGCCTGATCAACAAAAATGTTATTAAAGAGGGGATGTAACCTATTGGATCGCATATTCATGATATGTTTTCTGATTACTATGGCAGGTTCACTTCTCATCGATCGCAGGATGCTAAGGCAAGAGAAGGGCTCGATCAAGATGACCTATGGTTTTTTTACTTTTCTCACCCTAGGCCTCTTCTTCAGCAAGTACTTGCATTGGAAAGTCCCTATGCCTTCGCGTTTCTTTATTCATACCGTTTCTCCTTGGTTTGCAAGATTACTGGGCATCTGAGGGATAAGCATTAAGGGAAAAGGGTGGGATTCACCATGGATCGAAAACAAGTGATCAATCAGCGGCAACTCTCCTGGTTAGCGTCTTCTGTCATCACAAGCGGAGGGATTCTCACTTTGCAAAATGTGCTGATCCGTATCTCACAGATGGATGCTTGGTACAGCTATTTGCCTTCTGTGTTCTATGTTTTTGGGGTGGCTAGCTTCTTTGGCTACATCACGAAACATTATCCGCAAAAACATATTTTTGAAATTACACAAGAATTGCTGGGCCGTGTTGGCGGTACCATCGTGAATTTAATTATGATATTTCATTTCTGGCAAATTGTGATGCGCGATATTTCTTCCGTATCCAGATTCAGTACAACGCTCCTGCTTCACAATACACCGCTTGAAATACTAACGCTGTTGCCCTGCCTGCTGCTGATTTATTTCGGCAAAAGCAGCGTGGAAGTGATCGCGCGGGTGAATGATTTATTCTACCCTCTCTTTGTCGTTACAGTTCTAAGCATGCCGCTCTTGCTGTCGAATGAGTTATATTTGCAGCTTGTTACTCCTGCCATGACCATGCCGATTCAGCATGTTGCCGCAAGCTCTGTACTCACGATCGGCAGCGCAGGAGATATCTTCATTCTTGGGGCTTTTCTTCATATGATGAGCAATTCCAACCAAGTCAGATCTTCCATCCGACATGGCTCCCTGCTTGGCATTTTCCTGCTCACCATGGCGGTTTTCCTGATCTTGGTTGTTCTTGGACCCAAGATGCCCGGAAATTTCTTGTACCCCATCTACAATTTGGTTCAAACGATTCATGTCACGGACTTTCTCGATCGTGTTGATCTCATCATCTTGATGATCTGGTATCCAACGGTGGCTTGTAAAATGATTACGATCTATATGGCTCTTCTGCTAGGTATCTCTGCCATCCTGGATAAGCGCAACTACCCGACGATTAATAAACCTGTCGCACTGTGCATTGTGATGACCACGCTGTTGTCCTTTAAAAACACAACGGATCTATTAGCGTTCTCTAACTACAGCGCTCCAGTTTTCGCGCTAGCTTATCAGCCTCTGTTGATCGTCATTATGGTTATCGCCATCGCCCGGAAGAAGCGCAAACTAGGCAAGCCAGCCGATATGAAAGACAGCTCGCCGAACAGTGAAGTTTCCGGCGTGCAAGCGTCTCAAAAAATTGGAAAACTTAGTCAACGTGTATCCTACAAGCATTGGCTTTGGGGAGGCAATGCCTTGATGATCCTTGCGGCTCTATGCTTGATGGTAGGACTTATGTTCAGCAAATACCATTCGGCCATCGGGAGCGTCTGCGCCATCATTTTCGCCATCTGCATGCTGCTGGCCTCGTTGACGACTTATATGGAGGTGAGCCAACTGAAACAAGTGGAAGCCGGCAAATGAAAGCGGGTATAAAAAAAAAGCACCCGATTCACAGGTGCTTGCTCGGTTTAGACAGGTGCTGCCTGGTTTAGCCGACTTTTGGCCACCTTCAGGTAGCCATGCATATTGAGGAATTCGCTATCGTTCGCGAAACGTAATTTAAGTGAACCTGCCGCCTCTTGGATGTAAGGTCTCAGGGCTGATGCGCCGCCGCCAATGACATAGAAGCATTGAATGTCAGGATATTTGCGCCAGCGTTTCTTGATCATCTCGATCATGCGCAAAGCTGCGCGCCGGAAGTGCTGATCCACGATCGGGCGGATGTCAACTTGACCTTCGCCAAGCAATTGAATCGTGAAATCGCGTTGCTTAATACGCTGCACGAGCTTAGCTCGGCTTGGAAACACGTAGCTGTAAGCATCTTCCACATCGCGAATGATCGCATCCAGATACGTCGCGATGCCAATTTGCTCGCCATGGCTGAAATGGTTATCAATCGCCATCCGTTTAATAACAGGGAAATCCGTCGTCAATGCGCCAATCTCGCAAACGCCGATGCAACCATTGTAAATTTCTTCGTCCTTCACCATTAAACTGTCGTGGGTGGCCAGATGAAAAATAGCTGCGGCTCCTTCAATCGAAACAGCGACTTTGCGAATGGATACTTTGATCTTGCGGTTATGGAATTGCGGCGTGGATAGGAATGTGACTTCATGCTCGCCAAGTAACCTTTGTTCGAACTGTTGACTGTACTTCGCAAATGCACGAACAGGCAGCCCTGTTCCCAGCGTGTACTCCACTTCATCCACGGCGCCGTAACCGCTGTTGAAGGCTTGCGTGGCGAGACCTTGGTAGGCCAGCGCTGTAAGCGCGACAATAAGGGATTGATCCGAAATCGCTTTGTTATCGGTGTCTTCCAGCTCCAGGTTGTCTTCGTGTTCCAGCGCAAGCTGACCGACGAAATAACGTTGATTTCTTTGAGAAAGAGAGGGACTGTAAATCATGACGTCGAGCGCCTTCCAAGGGGAATCCTCTTCCTGTAAAATGTGCCTTTCGTAACCCGGCGCAATAATGTTCGGGATGACTAATGGTTCCCTGGATCCATCGAGCACCAGCTTAATGCTGTCGTTACCAATATCAATACCTGCAAGCTTAATCATGCGTGCCTCCACTCCAAATCTGCTGTCTTTCCTGTAATTGTTAAGAACATTCGATTATATCCGACACTATTCCTTCCTACTTTCGACTCATTTTGACTAGGACCAGTAGGTATAAGGAAGGTTTTTATCGGATCATGACGAATGTTGTTGTTAGATAGGCTTTACCAAATTCAACCACGATAAGGAGACAAATTAGCCTTTATGAAGCTCAAATGGAAGCCAAAAAAACTGACGCTGGTGATCATACCGGATGCCAATCAATCGGTCGTCAGGTTTCGAGTACCCCATTTATTCGCTTATATCGCAGCGGCCTGCTTTTCACTGCTGCTCCTTATAACCCTCATTACCTATGCCCTGCACGCGCAAACTACGAAAAAAGCCAATGCGCTGCAGGCTAAACTTAGTGGAGCGAGCCAGCAATGGAACGCGACCTTAACCTCGAAAGACAAGGCGATTGAACAGCTGCAAAATGAAGTCATTCAACTGTCCCAGCAAGCGGAGCAGATGAAATCGCAAGTCGAAGAAATGAAAAAATTCGAAAATGATCTCAAATCCATCTCGGGCCTCGATGCCAACGAAACCGGCAAAGCGGTCGCCAGCGCGACAGGATCAAGCAAAAACAAATCTACGGAGGAACAGACTCCCCCTGCTGCCACAAGCGGAATAGGCGGAAGTCCCAATCCAGCTTCTCAGGAAGCTATCATGCAGCTGGGCGAGCAGACATCCGCTTCTTTTACAGCGCTGAACAGCGAAGTGAAAGAACTGCAAACCAGTTTAACCGAAACGAAACAAAAGGTTGCCGATAAACAACACCAGCTCGCAATAACGCCTACGCTGTATCCGACGAATGTAAAGATCGTCACATCGACGTTTGGCTATAGAACCGACCCCTTCACACATAGCCCGAGCTTCCACTCCGGCATTGACTTTGGGGCCAGGGAGAATGATGCCGTCTACGCCACCGCTGATGGAAAAGTCGTCAGCACCGGAAAGGATATTTACCACGGCAATAACATCGTCATCGAGCATTCCAAGGGCCTACGCACTTGGTATATGCATTTAAATAAAATTCTTGTCAACAATGGAGACAACGTCACCAAAGGTAGTACCATAGGCCTAGTTGGTTCCACAGGACGCAGCACTGGCCCGCACCTTCATTATGAAGTGCTCAAAAATGGAGAAAGCATTGATCCTAAACCCTATCTCAAAGCGAATCGAAAGGATGACTAGACACCATGTTTAAATCCAAGAAAAACCTTATGAATCCAAATACGACAGATACGTTGATTGGAGAAGGAACCACCTTTGAAGGGCGCATTAAATCCGAAGCCAGCATTCGTATTGAAGGCGGGATCACAGGGGATATCGAATGTGCCGGGGATGTGATCATCGGGGAACGCGGCGTAGTGAAATCCAACGTTTCAGCCAGAGATGTGATTCTTGCAGGGAATGTCCATGGCAATATTACCACCAAAGGCAAACTGACCATAACGTCAACAGGCTCGCTGCATGGCAACATTAGCGCTGCTTCCTTTATTATTGAAGAAGGCGGGCAATTCCAAGGGAACAGCAAAATGGAAACAACATCCGCTGCTCCAGCATCTCAACCTCAGCCAAAAAACGAGCCGGACAGCCATATGAATCCTCCTGCTTCCAATACAAATAGCACTTACAAAGGAAATACCATTGCAATGTAAGCAAATGGATCATCAGCGCTGCCCCTAGGAGATGCGATAAGAGCATGGTATAATGGTTGGAAATTCATTTCTAACTGCAGGAGACAGCGCCTATGAAAGAACAAACGATACTTTTTGATCTTGATGATACATTAGTCCATTGCAATAAATATTTTGACGTCGTCATTGACCAGTTCGTTGATCTCATGTTGACCTGGTTTTCCGGACATGGGCTGAACGCGCACGACATTAAGCAAAAACAGCTCCAAATCGATCTCGCCGGTATTCATATCCATGGCTTCATGCCAGATCGTTTTCCCAAGTCATTTGTTGAAACGTATCAATGGTTTAGCAGGCACTTCAACCGGAAAATGAGCGCCAAAGAAGAATCATGGCTAATGCAATTAGGCCATACCGTGTATGAATACACGGTCGAACCTTATCCGCTCATGAACGAAACGCTCGATCAACTGCAGCAAGATGGCCATCGGCTCTTCCTGTACACAGGCGGCGATGCATCGATTCAAATGAAAAAGGTCAAGGACCTAAGTCTGGACACCTATTTTCATGATCGAATCTTCGTAACGGTGCATAAAACCAAGGAATTCATGGAAACGATCATGCATGAGCAAGGCTTTGATCGCAAACATACGTGGATGATCGGCAACTCCGTCAAAACGGATGTGCTGCCTGCCCTCCATGCGGGGATCCACTCCATCCACATTCCTGTCGAACAGGACTGGGCTTACAATACAGGAACGATCGATATCAAGCCTCAAGGAGCTTTCTACCAGCTCGGTTCCTTGCAGGAAGTTCCAACCACTATTCAGTCGTATATCAAGAAATAGACAAGACGCTAACGCAAAAAGGCTGTCCCTAAGTCATTAATTGACCAAGGGGCAGCCTTTTTTTAGGGTAGCCCTAATTGCTTATGCCGCTACATCACGTCTGCGGAATATTTCCCAGGAAAGCAGAATGAACAGTAAATAGTAGACAACCAGAACGACAATGGAAAATCCAAGTGTCATGCCTTCCGCAAGCGGCTGACCCTTTAAGTAGGGGGTAAGATCCGTATTGGCAAAAAGGAAGTATTTGCCCCAGCTGTATCTTAAGAGAAGCATGGTAATGATCTGCCCGGCGAACATGATGAAGATACTGATACCGATGGCCAAAGAGGCACTTCGGAATACGGTCGAGATCATAAACGCCAGCGTCACAATCATCACGAGCTCAATCAGCTTCAGCCCATAAGTAGCTAGCGTGAACACCAGCATGCTTCCTTCATGCACTTGCCCCTCTGCATCTACTTTCAAATGAGGAAGTCCAAGGCTTTGGAAGCCATACAGGAACCCATTCACAATGATAGCCGTGATAAACAAGACAATCAACAGGGTCACAGCAAACAGGAGCGTTGTTATATATTTGGAGAGAAGAATTTTGGCCCGGCTCGCCGGACGAATAAGCAGCAGTTTGATTGTTCCCCAAGTGAACTCACCGGCAACCATATCCCCGGCAATAATGACGGTAAACAGTGTCACTACGAGGATTATGCCAGAGGCCCTAATGGCTCCGCCCCAGAGCGTGTAATCCGCAGGAGGATAATTATGGTCCACCATGTATTGCTGAAGCGCGATTTCTTCCTTCATCTCTTGTTTGAATTTGTCCGGAAGACTGTTGTTTTCCAGCTCTTTCTTATTATGCTCAATCGTCTCTACAGCACTAACCTTCCATTTATCGCTTACGTCAGTACCCGGATGATAAACGAGTCCGGCCAAGACAACAATAACGATCAGCAATAGACCCAATATCCAAGTACGCAGCCTGCGATAAATTTTCATCTGCTCATTCTGGATTAAATTAAGCAATCGGATCACTCCCCGTCATTTCTAAGAATTGATCCTCCAGCGACTTCGTTGCCGTACGGATTCCGTAAACCGCAATGCCTGCCTCTACAAATCGTTTGTTCCATAAGGCGGTTTCTTCCTTATCAAGCATCAGGATCAATGCATCGCCATCCGCCTCAGCCTTCACAGCATGTGCAGCTGCCAAAGCCAATGCCTTATCCGGCGACGACACTTCAAAAGCCACATGGAGTTTGCTGTCCGTCCGGGCGTACTCTTTGATCAATCTAACATCAACTAACTTCCCGTTTTGTATAATGGCAACCCGGTCGCACATGAGCTCCATCTCAGCCAGCAGGTGACTGGATACAATAACCGAGATGCCGTCCTCGCGCGTCAACTTGCGCAAATGATCGCGCAGCTCGCGAATGCCGGCTGGATCCAGGCCGTTCGTAGGCTCGTCCAGGATCAGCACATCCGGCTTATGCAGCAAGGCCTGCGCAATACCGAGTCTTTGGCGCATGCCCAAAGAGTAGGTTTTCACCTTATCATGAATCCGATTTTCCATGCCTACAAGCTCAATGACCTCTTCAATGCGGTCCTCTCCTATTCCGGGAAACATTCTGGCGTAATGGACCAAATTATGATAGCCGCTCAGAAACTTATACATTTCCGGATTTTCAACAATTGCGCCGACATGGCGAATCGCTTGTTCAAAATGGGTTCGAATCGAATAACCGCCAATCCGAATATCTCCTTCGGTGATCGACATGAGTCCAACCATCATTCGGATCGTTGTTGTTTTCCCGGCTCCATTCGGGCCTAGAAATCCAAAAACTTCCCCACGTGGGACGTCGAACGTTAATTGATCAATAATCGTCTTCGTCCCGATTCGTTTGGTTATTCGCTCAATTTGTACAATCGGTGATTGATCTTGGGCCGTTGCCGCCATCTTATATCGCTCCCTACCGCTATTAGTCATAAGAGTCATACCTGATTGCTGCTGACAATATGACTGCGCTCACTATGGATTTTTCCAACAATTATGTACAATGATCTTATACGATTTTACCTAGAAGGAGTTCCTCTATGATCCAAAGAAGACCGTGGCATGGCGTGGAGTGGTCCTTATTTATTGTTTTGACCGGCTCTGTACTGCTAGGCCTGCTTTACGCGCTGCTCCATATGAACGAAAACGAGCACGGTAATATCTTTTTAACCATATTAGCCCTGCTTGTATCGTATGGTATTCCATTTTTATTTTGGAGACCTACTTACATTAACACAACTATGTACCCGATTTCCGTACTGCTTACAGGTATTCCTCTACAAATCTATCTATCTTGGATGCAAGAAGATGCCTACCTTACTATTAATTGCCCATTAATGGTCATTGGATTCCTTACGGATCGAAAAAATGCTTGGTGGGCCGCTCCAATCTCGCTTGTCGCAATGCCTGTTGCCTATTTCCTGGTCCTTCATCGGGATATGGATATGGGTGTTAGCGAGCTGTTCAGCATCATCCTGAATGCGGTGTTGTTTTTCGCGATCGGCCTTAGCTTGCAGAGAGTTGTCACCTCTAATGAGAAGACGGAAAAGCTTTTAGCGGAAAATCAACGACAATACTATCTTATTCATGAGCAAAATAATGCCCTAGAGCAGTACGCCAACCAAATCGAGCAGTTGACTCTGCTGGAGGAACGCAATCGGATGGCTCGCGAGCTGCACGATACCGTCGGGCACACCTTTACTTCCGTCATCATGGGCATGGACGCTGTTTCCTATTTAATAGAGGCTGCGCCTGACAAAGCCAAAGAAAAGCTGGACGTCCTGCGGGGTGTAACCCGCAACGGGTTGGAAGAAGTACGGCGCAGTATTCATCAAATGGTGCCCAAAGAAGGCGATATGCTGCTCTCGCAGCAATTAACGAGGCTGGCTAACGAGTTCGCCCTCCATACCGGCACTCAGATCCGGTTCACGACGGTCGGGGAGGAATTTGAGATTCCGAAACAAACCAAGCTCTCGCTCATTCGCTGCTTACAGGAGTCCCTAACGAATGCCAAACGGCATGGCCGCGCCACCACGGTAGAAATCAAGCTCAACTATGTGGATGATGGGGTCGGTATCCGTATTGAAGATGATGGCGTTGGCGCCGAGCAGCTCAAAGTCGGCTTCGGAATTAATGCCATGCAGGAGCGAATCTTTGCGCTGCAAGGAACGTTACAGGTAAGTTCAACCGTCGGTCAGGGAACCGTTGTCGAATGTTTCATTCCTGCTAAGCGTTTGCCCTCTTTTTAAAAGCTTTCTTCCAAGCTGCTGGCCGTGAATGATACAATATGCCTAACAACACACAAGCAAGTTACGCTAGGAGGAGTCCCGTATGAACAACGTCCCGCTGAAACTGCTCCTGGTCGATGACCAGGATTTAATACGAGAAAGCCTCCACATTGTGCTGGGCATGGACCCGGACATTGAAGTCGTAGGCTTGGCCGAGAACGGCCATATTGCCATCCAGCAATGCGAAGAACATCACCCCGATGTCGTCCTGATGGACATCCATATGCCCGTTATGGACGGGGTCGAAGCAACGCGGAAAATTAAGGAGAAATGGCCGCAAATCCGCGTCATTATCCTGACTACCTTCCAGGAGATCACCTACGTCGTCGACGCCTTGGGAGCTGGAGCTGAAGGTTATCTGCTCAAGGCCATTCATCCGAAGGATTTGGCCGCCGGCATCAAATGGGTGCATCAAGGCGGCACCCTTATCCCGCAGGATATCGCGAGAATGCTCGTCCAGCAAGCCAAAGGCGCTGCTGAGCCAACCGTTCGCGATACCGAGGTTTCAAGACCGGCCAGCGAGGAGCCGGCTCGCACGGACGCTTACGGACTGAGCGAGCGCGAAGTGCAGGTGCTGCACTGCATCGCCGACGGGCTGAACAACCGGGAGATTGCCGAGAAGCTTTTCCTGTCCGAAGGTACAGTGAAAAATTACATTTCGAGCATCTACTCCAAAATGGACGTGCGCGATCGCGTGCAGGCTTCCAAGAAGGCGCATGAGGAAGGTATGATTTAGACCGCTTAAACGCGAACAACAGCGATACAAGAGTGAATCTTGTATCGCTGTTGTGTTTGCTTGCTTGGGAGCGGGACCCGTTGCTTCATAAGCGATCCAGAATTAAGGGAACTGTAGGCTGCTATTTAGGACATACCCTCCCTACTTGAACCATTTCGTGGAACTATAGGGCCTTATTGGGCCGCTATTCAAAAAGCCTCTCCAGAAATCCCTTTTTTCTCTTGCGGATCTTCCGATAACTTTTCACACGGGAATAAGTAGGCTGCTGCTCCACGGGTGACGGCTCTTCCGAAATTAGAGCCAATGATGTTGACGGAGTTGCTTCAATGCCCTGCAGCTCTGTCCGTCCCTCCTCCACCGAGGCGTCCTGTCTTCCGACAACCCGGTGAATGATCTGCTCATAGAGCTTATGCTCCATCTGGTGATTCATTTGCCGAAGCAGCTGTTCCTGCTGCTTGTTATGGAGCTCAAGGTGCTCATGAAGCTGAGATTGAAGATCGGCGACCTGCCGGGATAGCAGCAAGACTGCTTTCTGAAGAGCAATCACATGTTGCGTTCCTATAGGTTCATCCGCATCAAAATCGAGAGTGCCCTCGCCATTCTCGGCCAGAAGCGCATAAAGTTCTGCCGCCTTTATGAGATCCTCTTTCTTCATGTGCTTCCTCCAATTCCGGTTCGATTCTAGGCGTCCGTGCTCGTCCGACGTTAACCTGTTCCTTCTATTGTACATGATGCTCACGAATTGTTCACCTTTTTGATTAGCTGCAATTTACTCAACCTAAGAAAATAACTAAAGGGGCATATTCCTATGCACATTGATGCACCACTCAAAAAGAAGCCAAGCGTCCTGGACTCCTTCTTGCTTCCTTTTATCCAATCGCGCTCCTTCCCTTATTTATGGCTAAGTCAACTCATTTCTATGCTTGGCGGTTCCGTTACCACCGTTATTTTACCTATGGTCGTTTATTCGCTAACGGGGTCAACGACAATGATGGGTCTGGTCATGACCGCCTACATGCTGCCTTACGTCCTTATGCTCCCCCTTTCGGGATGGATTGTCGACCGTTATGATCGCGTGAGAATTATGATGCTATCCGATATCGTCCGCTTCATCGTCATGTTGGCTATCGCCGGGCTTATTTTCTCAGACAGCTTGTCCGTCACCATGCTTTTTGGCTTGGTAAGCCTTTATGGCCTGATGGAAGGGCTTTTTCACCCTGCCTATTCTGCCGTACGGGCGACCGTCTTCACGCCAGACATCCGCAACGCCGCCAATGCGTTAACACAAGTGAGCAATCAAGGGGTCAAAATCATCGGACCTGTCCTAGGCGGCCTTATCGTTTCGTCCATGTCTGCCAGTTACGGGTTCGGCTTGGACGCGCTAACCTACCTAATTTCCTATCTGTGTCTGCTGGTGTTAGTAAAAAAATCGCTAGTTTCGCATCAAAATAAACAGGAATCTTCAACAGGCCCTCATAGCTTTACTTGGAAGCGCGAATTCCTCGAAGGTATCACGATCCTCAAAGGCCATCCCTGGCTTTGGATCACGATCCTCGCCTTTTGTTTCATCAATATTTGCTATACGGGCATTATTGTCATTCTTATTCCTTGGCTGTTCAAGGTTCATCTGGGGCTCGATCCACTCGCGTATGGGATAGGCATCACATGCTCCGGTGTTGGAGCTATTGCGGCAGCCCTTCTTTTTGGATCTAAAAGGCAGTGGCATCACCGGGGCATACTCGCCTATGGCGCAGTGATCCTGAGTGGCGCTGCACTGCTGACGATGACTTTCACAACGTCACCTATTGCGCTCTCACTGCTCATGGCCGTCGAAGGCTTCGGGCTGATGATCTTCGGTCTCATCTGGGAGACCAGCCTTCAGGAGCTAGTGCCCCCCGAAGCTTTCGGGCGGGTGGTCAGTTTGGATTTGTTAGGCTCTTTTGCCTTATTGCCGCTGAGTTATTTCCTTGTCGGCTGGATTGCTGATCAAATCGGGGGCGTGATCACCATCACGATATTCGCTTCGATCGGCCTGGCCATTGTCGCCAGTGTGCTTTGTGTGCCGGCGATTCGGCGGTTTCAGTAGGCGTTCGGACTCGGAAGCCGTTATTTTAGAAATTCGCCGGCCTTTTTGAAACTAACGGACTGAGCGGGCGTTAACTGTGAATTTTAGAGCAGTATTAAGCTATTTCAGGGCAGTTAGCGTCTACTGGGTCCGTTAGAACTTGTATCCGGCCGAAATACGGCATATAAGGTCGGCTCAGTCCGTTAGACATAGGGAGCACAGGAAAAATGTGGCTGGACAATAAATCCGGTTGATTTGGCGGGGTTTGGCGGAGGGAGGGAAGCTCACAATAGAGTTAAGTTGTCAACGAGACAACCATGAGGAACTAGTGGGCGCTATTCTAGCACATTCAGCCCGTTTCCGCGTTCAAGCGGAACTACAGGGCTTTATTTGACAGCCTCAGCCCGTTTTCTTTAAGAAAACGGACAAATAGCAGCCCACAGTTCCCCTCCGCGCGAAAAAGGGCCTATTTCGATGAAATAGTGCCCTGTCGTTCCGTTCCCCTCCATTACCTGGGAGGAACCGCCCAAGCGATAGCCGTGCACCCTTCATAAGGTGGGGTGCTCAGTTCAACACACAAAAAGGAAGGCCCCAAACCAAAACCAAGGGGCCTTCCTTTTCTATTTTCCATCCTATGGCAAATTCGACGAACCCATCAAATAACGGTCAACCTCGCGAGCCACTGCACGCCCCTCATTGATCGCCCAGACAACAAGACTTTGCCCGCGACGCATGTCACCGGCAGCAAAAACGCCTTCCACGCTCGTCGCAAACTTGCCGTACTCTGCTTTCGCATTGGAGCGTTCGTCTTTGGCGACGCCAAGCTGATCCAGCACCGTGTTCTCCGGTCCTGTGAAGCCCATCGCGATCAGGACCAGCTGAGCTGGATACACCTTCTCGCTGCCGGGCACTTCCACAGGGACGAACGCGCCCTTCTCGTTCTTTTGCCACTCGATCAGCACCGTGTGCAGCTCTTTCAAGTTACCGTGCTCATCCCCCACGAATTTCTTCGTGTTGATTAAGTACCGGCGCGGGTCCTCGCCTTGAACCGCGGCTGCCTCTTGCTGACCATAGTCCACCTTGAGAACCTTCGGCCACTCCGGCCAAGGATTATTCGCCGGACGCGTCTCCGGGGACTTCGGCATGATCTCGAACTGCGTTACGCTTTTACACTTGTGGCGCAAAGAAGTGCCCACACAGTCCGTCCCCGTATCACCGCCGCCGATGACGATAACGTCTTTGCCTTCCGCGGAAATAAATTCGCCGTCGGCATGTTCGGAATCCAGCAAGCTTTTCGTATTCTTGCTGAGGAATTCCATCGCCAGGTGGATGCCGCCAAGCTCGCGGCCTTCAATCGGAAGGTCGCGGCCCTTGGTGGCTCCGCCGCACAGCACGATGGCATCGAATTCCTCTTGAAGCTTCTCGATCGGATAGTTCACCCCGACGTGCGCGGAGGTAATGAACGTGACCCCCTCTGCTTCAAGCAGGTCTACTCGGCGCTGGACGTACTTTTTGTCCAGCTTCATGTTCGGGATGCCGTACATCAGCAGTCCGCCCACGCGGTCCGCGCGCTCGAACACCGTCACCCAGTGTCCGGCTTTGTTCAGCTGCGCTGCGGCAGCGAGCCCGGATGGGCCCGAGCCTACGACGGCAACCTTTTTGCCTGTACGCACTTCAGGCGGCTCCGGCCGGATCCAGCCTTCTGTGAAGCCTTTGTCAATAATGGCTTTCTCGATGCTTTTGATCGTAACCGGCGTGTCCTTGAGACCTACTGTACAGGAGCCCTCACATGGCGCCGGGCATACACGTCCCGTGAATTCCGGGAAGTTGTTCGTTTTGTGCAGACGATCGAGCGCTTCCCGCCATTGTCCGCGATACACCAGATCATTCCACTCCGGAATGAGATTATTGACCGGGCAGCCGGCAGCCATGCCGCTGATCAAAGCTCCCGTGTGGCAAAACGGAATCCCGCAATCCATACATCTTGAACCTTGCGTCTGCAATTTATCATCCGTCAGCGGTGTCGCGAACTCTTTCCAATGGCCAATACGGACCAGCGGAGCGGCTTCGGTTGCCACTTCACGGCGATGTTCTATAAAACCGGTTGGTTTACCCATGAACGTTTAGTCCCTCCCAAGAGTTTTGCTTCAGCAAAACTTACGTCGTACGCTTCTGCTCCGATTCGTTAGTTTCCACCGACACGGGAAACATCCCGCATATTTGCCTCAAAAGCAACCATGATGGCCTCTTGCTGGCCAAGCCCGGATCGTTTCACCTTCTCGATGGCATCAAACATCCGCTTGTAGTCCTTCGGTATCACCTTCACGAACTTCCAAACGTATTCATCCCAGTGCTGTATGACGCGGTGGGCAACGCTGCTATCCGTAAATGTAGCATGATGCTGAATCATCGTTCTCAGTTCATTCATTTCAAAAGCTTCTTCAACCTGCTCAAGATGAATCATCTCTTTGTTAACCTTGTCGGCAAAATCGCCTTTCTCATCCAGCACGTAGGCAATTCCGCCTGACATCCCTGCCGCAAAGTTACGGCCGGTCGATCCTAACACAACAACTCGCCCGCCTGTCATATATTCACAGCCATGATCGCCTACGCCTTCGACAACTGCCCGCACACCGCTGTTTCTTACACAGAAACGTTCGCCGGCAATACCTCGAATATACGCATCACCATCGGTAGCTCCATAGAAAGCGGTGTTTCCAATGATTACGTTCTCCTCTGGAACAAAAGGGGATTGGGACGGCGGGAAAATGACCAGCTTACCGCCGGATAATCCTTTCCCCACATAGTCGTTGGCGTCGCCTTCCAGCGAAAGCGTAATCCCCTTCGGCACGAAAGCACCAAAGCTTTGCCCAGCTGAGCCGTTAAAATGTAAACGAATCGTATCATGAGGCAATCCTTCCACACCATGACGACGCGTCACTTCGCTGCCGACAATCGTACCGACAACGCGATTCGTATTGGCGATGTCCATACTCGCATGCACATGTTCCTTGCGCTCAATCGCAGGTTCGCATATTTCAAGCAGCTTCGTAACATCCAAAGAGCGATCCAAGCGGTGGTCCTGCGGCATTTGGCAGAATCGGCCCACATGCTCGCCGACATCCGGCTGATGCAGCAGCGCCGATAAATCAACGCCTTTGGCTTTCCAGTGCGCTACGGCTTGCTTGGACTCAAGCACATCGGTACGGCCAACCATTTCCTCAATGGTTCGGAAGCCAAGCTCGGCCATCAGCTCACGCACATCCTGCGCGATGAAGGTCATGAAATTGACGACATGCTGCGGATCGCCGGCAAATTTCTTGCGCAGCTCCGGATTTTGCGTAGCCACCCCAACCGGACAAGTATCCAGATGGCACACGCGCATCATCACGCAGCCAATCGTAATGAGCGGAGTCGTCGCGAAGCCGAACTCCTCGGCGCCGAGCAGCGCAGCGACGACCACGTCGCGCCCTGTCATCAGCTTGCCGTCCGTCTCGACGGTGATACGGCTGCGCAGGTCATTGAGCACGAGCGTCTGATGCGTTTCCGCAAGACCGAGCTCCCAGGGCAGTCCCGCGTGACGAATACTCGTCTGCGGCGACGCGCCTGTTCCTCCGTCGTAGCCGGAAATAAGGACGACGTCCGCTTTCCCTTTGGCTACGCCGGCAGCGATGGTGCCAACTCCAACCTCGGATACCAGCTTAACGCTGATACGTGCGCGCGGGTTGGCATTCTTGAGATCGTGGATCAGCTCTGCGAGATCCTCGATCGAATAGATATCGTGATGCGGCGGCGGCGAAATCAAACCTACGCCTGGCGTAACACCGCGAACCTCAGCCACCCAAGGGTACACCTTGGTGCCGGGGAGCTGGCCGCCCTCGCCGGGCTTCGCGCCCTGCGCCATCTTGATCTGAATCTCGTCAGCATTGACGAGATAGTGGCTTGTGACGCCGAAGCGGCCGGACGCCACCTGCTTGATCGCGCTGCGGCGCAGGTCGCCGTTCGCATCCGGCGTGAAGCGCTCCGGATGCTCGCCGCCCTCGCCGGTGTTGCTCTTGCCGCCGATGCGGTTCATCGCGATCGCGATCGTCTCATGCGCTTCTTTGGAGATGGAGCCGTAGGACATGGCTCCGGTCTTGAAGCGCTTGAAAATCGACTCGATCGGCTCCACCTCTTCGATGGGGATCGGCCCCCGGCCTGCCTTGAAGGTCAGCAGCCCGCGCAAAGCCATATATTTCTCATCTTCGCGTTTGATGAGCTTCGCAAAGTTCTTATACTGGGCGTAATTGTTCGTACGAACCGCCGATTGAAGAGCATGCACCGTTTCCGGCGTGTACAGGTGGTCTTCCCCGTCCCGGCGCCATTGCAAATCACCGCCGGTATCGAGCACCTTATCGCGCCCCTCCTGCTCAGAGAAAGCACGTTGGTGGCGAAGCACCGCTTCCTTAGCCACAACATCGATACCTACACCGCTAACAGGCGTATAGGTCCAAGTAAAATACGCATCCACAAGCTCTTGGCTGAGGCCAATCGCTTCAAAAATTTGCGCCCCACGATAACTTTGAATCGTGGAAATGCCCATTTTCGCCAAAACCTTCACGACGCCTTTGGTCACGGCCTTGATGTAGTTATAAGTTGCTTTATCATGATCAATGCCAACAAGCTGATTGCGTCTAATCATGTCATCTAACGTTTCCAAAGCCAAATACGGATTGATCGCACCTGCGCCATAGCCAAGCAGCAAAGCAAAATGATGCACTTCGCGCGGTTCGCCCGATTCGACAAGCAAGCTGACTTTGGTCCGAGTACCCTGGCGAATCAGATGGTGATGCAGTCCTGACGTTGCCAGCAGCGCCGGAATCGGTGCCTTTTGCCCGTCCACGCCGCGATCCGAAAGAATTAACAAAGAAGCGCCATCTTGGATCGCCCCGTCTGCGGCAGCATAAAGAGCTTGCATCGCGCTTTCCAAGCCTGCCGTGCCTTGAGCAGCCTCGAACAAGGTAGGCAGTGTGACCGTCTTAAAGCCGTCGCGCTGAATATGACGCAGCTTCGCCAGTTCTTCATTGGAGAGGAACGGTGTTTTCAACCGAATTTGGCGGCAGCTCGCCGGCTCAGGGCTTATGAGATTGCGCTCCGGTCCGATCGTTGTGCCCTGCGCTGTGATGATCTCTTCGAAATTGGCATCAATCGGCGGATTCGTGACCTGCGCGAACAACTGTTTAAAATAGTTGTACAGCAGTTGCGGCCGGTCGGACAAGACGGCAAGCGGTGCATCCGTACCCATAGATCCGATAGGGTCTACGCCTGTTTTGGCCATAGGCTCTAGAATTTTTCGCAGCTGCTCAAATGTGTAACCAAAAGCTTGCTGGCGCTGCAAGACCGTGTCATGATCGGAGCCAAGCACGATAGGCGCATCGTCCAAATCCTCCAATGAAACAAGATGCTCGTTCAGCCAGTCGCGATAAGGCAACTCGCCGGCAATGCCGCTTTTAATCTCTTCGTCGGCTACAATGCGGCCTGCTACGGTATCAACAAGCAGCATGCGGCCCGGTCTGAGGCGATCTTTGTACAAAATCCGCTCAGGCTCAATGTCCAAGACGCCAACTTCCGAAGCCAAAACGATGAAATCATCCGTTGTGACATAGTAACGAGATGGACGCAAACCGTTTCGGTCAAGAATAGCGCCAATCTGACTGCCATCCGTGAAGGCAATCGCTGCCGGTCCATCCCATGGCTCCATGAGTGTGCTGTGGTATTCGTAGAACGCTTTCTTGGCGTCATCCATCGACTCATGCTTGGACCACGGCTCAGGCACCATCATCATCGCCGCATGCGGCAGCGAACGTCCTGAGAGCATAAGGAATTCGAGCGTATTATCAAACATTTGCGAATCCGAGCCGTCGGTATCAATAATAGGAAGAATGCGTTTGAAGTCTTCGCCAAACAGTTCCGAATCGCACATCGCCTGACGCGCATACATCCAGTTCACATTTCCACGCAGCGTGTTGATCTCGCCGTTATGAATCAGATAGCGGTAGGGATGCGCACGCTCCCAGCTGGGAAATGTGTTTGTACTGAACCGGGAGTGAACGAGCGCAAGCGCGGTCTCTACCTTCTCATCCTGCAACTCCGTGTAATAAGCGTCGACCTGCTTAGGCGTCAACATCCCTTTATAAACGATTGTTCGGCTAGACAAGCTAGAATAGTAAAATTGCACATCCTGAAGCGACGATTTGATAGCGTTTTCAGAGAGTTTACGTATGACATAAAGCTTCCGTTCAAAATCCAGATTGCTCGCCACATCCGCACTTTCTCCAATAAATACCTGGCGTACGAAAGGTTCTGCCGACTGTGCGGATTCTCCAAGTGAGCTGTTATCCGTAGGAACCGTTCGCCAACCTAAGAATTGCTGACCTTCCTCGCTAACAATGCGCTCAATGATTTTCTCGCATGCTTGGCGCGCCTCCAGATCTTGAGGCAAATAGACCATACCTACACCATAGTGACCTGCTGCAGGAAGCTTGATGTTTTCCTCTGCACAAGCAATTTGGAGATACGCGTCCGGAATCTGCATTAAAATTCCCGCTCCGTCGCCTGTGTTTTGCTCACTGCCTTGACCACCGCGATGATCTAAATTGCAAAGTACACGAAGCGCTTGCTTGACGATTTCATGCGATTTGACACCCTTAATATTCGCTACAAAGCCAATACCGCAGGCGTCACGCTCGAACTGAGGATCGTACAATCCTTGCTTGGGAGGTAACCCGTTTTTGGTCATGTTGTGCAACCTTTCTTTTCTGGTTTTTGGACACACTTTGTCCAATGTACGCTTTAAAGTATTAAATTGTCGAAACATGGTGACGTCTATTTCGCCCGAATATATTGAATAGTACAAATTGGCGAAATAGTCTCAATATTTTTTATATTATATTAACACCAGAAATAGTATAGTTCAATCTAAATGTAAAGGTTTTCATTTTAATATTTTTATAAGATAGTCCTAAAAAAAGGAAACGACAACCAAGTATGCCTTTCGCTTCTTTTTTCATTGGACGAAATCCAACACTGCCACTGCCTAACCCCGTATGAACGAGGCATTCGCAGTTTGTCGTGCATGTTTTACGCTGCCTTTTCATACGCTCATGATAGCGAACTTTCTATGTTTCATGCTATGATAGCTAATGCGCTGAAATGAAATATACATCCAGATTCCACAGCCTAGGAGGAACGCTGCTTTGAGTCTACAGCATACTTTTTCGACTGGGATGATTTGGGAGCCCCTTTATAAGTGGCATATACCAGCCCATCCGGTTGAAGTCCAGCTTTTCCGATCGCAGCCGGTACGCCGTTTGAAGTTTTTGCATCACTTCGGAGCTTCCGCGCTTTTTTCGCCAATGACCCATTCACGGTTCGAGCACACCGTTGGTGTATGGTCCTTAATGGCCCATTTTTGCCCGGACGAGCCCTTGCTTCGCATAGCTGCACTTTTGCATGACATCGGCCATTTGCCCTTTTCGCATGCGGTGGAACGAACACTCGGTTATGACCACCATCAACATACAGAGCGATTGATCCTGAACGGAACCGTTGCCGACATCCTGACTGAACATGGCATCTCTCCAGCAGCGATTGTATCCATTTTGAATCAGGACAGCCCTTTGACGAACAAAACTTCCTTGATGGGCCTCGATCATCTGGACAGCTTTTTGCGGGATACGCATTATGCCGGGCAGCAGCTCATGCCTCCTTCCGATCTCGTCCGTAAGCTGCGCCTTTGCGGCAATTATATAGAAACTGATGAAGAAACGGCGGCTGCAATAATTCATGCGGTCGTGGAGGACCACCGTATTTTCCTTAGCCCTTCCTTCCTCGCCATGGATGCGCTGCTTGCCAAAGCGGTAGCTCATCACTGCGAAACGAACCCGGGTATGAAAGATAGGCTTCCATCCCTTTTGGATCATGAGCTCATTCAAGAGCTGCTGCAAAGTGCAAACCCGGTGGCTAAGGACACGATGCATGTTTTAATGTACGAACCCCATCGCATTCAGATTACGGAAGAGCCTGTGAAAGGTAGTATTGAAGTCAATATTCGTAAAATATACAAGAAACAGCCGCTCATCGGCGACAAGCCCGCTTCGGAAACAAGCTTCCAGGCTGCCGTGAAATTAGAAGAGCTTCAATCTCTTTCAGCTACTTATTTTTTTAACATATAGTCATACATCCATTCGATCCTAGATCTTCAGAGGGGACTGGCCCAGCTTGGCAAAATTATATTTCCGTTATGGTACGATGAACAGCGGCAAATCCATTGAAGTACTGCGCGTTGCGCATAATTATGAAGAACAAGGTAAAAAAGCGCTCCTCCTGACATCCGTCGTTGATGACCGTTTTGGCGTTGGCAAGGTCGTATCCCGAATCGGCATGCAAAAAAATGCCATTGTGGTAGACGACACTTTGGATATGGTTGAACTGGCGCAAGTAGAGTCTCCAAACTGTATTCTTGTGGACGAGGCGCAGTTTTTAACCAAAGGGCAGGTCGCGCAATTGATCACGATTGTTGATGATTTGAACATTCCTGTTATCGCCTATGGCTTGCGGGCGGACTTCATGGGTCAACTCTTTGAAGGAAGCATGGCACTGATTGCAGCGGCGGATACGATTGAGGAAATTAAAACGGTCTGCTGGTACTGCGACAAGAAAGCCATCATGAACATGCGCTGCAAAGATGGGGAGCCAATCTTCCATGGTGAGCAGATTCAAATCGGCGGCAATGAGAGTTATGTTCCCGTCTGCCGCAAATGCTACGCATCCAAGCTGAAAGCAACGCTTAACGGTTAACTTGCAGGGATTTCCCCGCAAATTACGTCTAATCTACGAATAAGATTGATATGGTTGTCAAAGAAAGGTGAGTTCCTTGCGAAAAAAACGGATTTTGCTCTTATCTGAGGGCTTCGGGAAAGGTCATACACAAGCTGCACACGCACTTTCCGTTGAGCTGAGACAAAACTCATCGGAAATTATTACACGCGTTCTTGAGCTCGGCGCATTTTTGCACCCTACCCTTGCACCTTGGATCTTCTCGGCATACCGCCGCACGGTTACTTCACAACCCAAACTCTATGGTATGCTTTACCGCAATCAATATGAAAAGTCATTAGGCCGCTTTGCAGGACTCTTCCTGCACCGGATGTTTTATTCCCAAACCAAAGCGATTATCAAACAGCTCAAGCCGGATATTATCGTGTGTACGCACCCCTTTCCAAGCGCGATCGTTTCACGTTTGAAACGGGCCGGGCTTACGGTGCCTCTGTTCACCGTGATCACCGATTACGATGTGCACGGCGCTTGGATTGATTCTGCGGTAGACAAGTACCTGGTATCGACGCCGAAGGTGCAAGAGCGTCTCATCGCCCGCGGCGTACCGGAGACGAACATCGAAGTTACGGGCATCCCTGTCCATCCTGACTTCCATCTAGAGCATAGCAAAGTGCAGACCCGCAAGCAGTTCGGGCTTAACGCTATGCCTACGGTGATGGTGATGGGCGGCGGTTGGGGTGTGTTTAAGAAGGAAGAAAAAGAAGAGTTGTTAACGTATTTAGCCAGTTGGAGCAAGGAGATACAGCTTCTCATCTGTCTCGGGACGAACGAGAAAGCGCGCCAGCAGCTGTTAGAGGAAGAGATTTTCCGGCAGCCCAATATCCATCTGATCGGGTACACCAATGAGATTAATAAACTAATGGACATTTCGGATCTATTGATCACCAAACCTGGTGGGATGACCTGTACCGAAGCTATGGCCAAAGGCATTCCGATGCTGTTCTACAGCCCTATTCCAGGACAGGAAGAAATGAATTGCCAATATTTTCAGGATCAGGGTTACGGTCAAATGATTACATCGCTCGAAATGGTCGATCACTGGTTCAAGCTGTTGCTGGAGCAGTATCCCGAGCTTTCGAAACGCCGCATCACGATCCGCAAGCATCAGAAATTCGGCGCCCAGGATTGCTCCAGAGCGATCATTCAGTATTTAAAGTTATCCGATCAACGCCCCTATCGGCAGGCATCAACAACAACACCGCTCATACAATGGTATTAACCATGTATAGGGCGGTGATTTTTTTTGGACCCCTTGAAACGATTCGGCAAGCAGGCTATCTTTGTTTATTTGCTCGCATGGTTCATCGGCAGTCTCTGGATGATGGCCGTACTCGGCAGCGGGTCCGTTCATGGGAAGCTGTTAGGCATTGACGTAAGCCTGTATCATGAATATGCCTGTTTTGGCTTTGCCGGCGCATTGGGTGGAGCCTTATACGGCCTTAGGATGTTCCACGAACATTATCACGACCTGACTTCACAGTGGATGTACTGGTACTTCATGCGGCCTATCCTCTGTTTCGGTTGTGCGATCATCACCATCGTCCTGTTCGAGAGCGGCATCATGCTGCTGCAGGTCGACGATTCCATGTCCGCACGCATTTCTATCGCTTTTTTGACCGGTTACGGATATGGTAAATTTATGGAAAAAATAAAGGCGCTTACGACGACCTTTTTCAATGGGAATGGACCGACAGGCGGGAACGGAAACGGCAATGGCAATGGAAACGGAAATGAACCACCAAAATCTTGAATTCCTTTCAGGAGAATTGGAAACGCTACTTGTACCAAATCAACGAAGGAGACATCATGAGAATCATTGCAGCTTTGTGTATTTGCTTGTTTTTGATGCAGCCATTAGCAGCCAGCGCCGCCCCTAAAAAAGACCGCAGCTACTATGAAAACCGTGGAGAAATTGTCTGGGAAGTGAATACGGATGAGAAGGTAATTGCCCTTACTTTCGATGACGGTCCGCATCCCAAGTATACGGCGCAAGTTCTGGAACTGCTTAAGCAGTATGACGCGAAGGCAACCTTTTTCGTTGTCGGCAACAAAATTCAGCTTTATCCCGATGTGCTGGAACAAACAGCTCGAGAAGGTCATGAGATTGCTAATCATACATACAGCCATGCCTACATCGGGCGGAACACCAATATCAAGAAAGAACTGAATACGACGGAGGATCTGATTGTTGGAAAAACAGGGCAGCGATCACAATTGTTTCGTCCGCCTGGGGGCTTCTACAACGAACGTCTTGTGTCCGTTGTCAAAGATGAGGGCTACAAAATGATCATGTGGAGCTGGCAATTGGATACAAAGGATTGGGATACACCGGGGGTTAATCGCATTGTGAACACGGTGCTGAAAAATGCGAAAAATGGGAACATCGTTCTTTTTCATGACTATATTGAAGGCCCGACGCAAACCATCGCCGCCTTGAAGATTATTTTGCCCGAATTAAAAAACAGGGGATACAAGTTAATCACCGTCTCGGAGCTTCTGGGCTATAACAAGGCCATCCCCGCGAAAATTCATTAAGACAGCACACGCTTGGCCTTAACAAAGCGCTCTTTCCAAACGGCATCCAGCTCCGAGATCGTTACGCCGATGCCGGAGCGGAAGGTATGCAGGATAAGTCCATTGCCCATATAGACCGCCACATGGCCGATTTGTTCGGTACCTTCTTTGTTTTTTCGTTTGGGCGTCGTGAAAAACACGAGATCGCCCTCGCGCAATTCGTTCATGGACACCTCGGTCCCTCGTTCACTTTGCTGACCTGTATCACGAGGCAAGCTTACCTCTTGGGTCGCAAACAGATATTGGAGAAAGGAAGAACAGTCGAATGCATCGGTTTGACCTCCCTTCGCTCCGAGTACGTAAGGGGTACCAAGAAAGCTCATTCCTTTGATAATGAGAAGGTCGGCTTTACGTTTCCACATTTCATCCTTGCTATCGGAAGCCGCCTTTTGTTCGTATTGTTCTTTGATTTTCACAATTTCGGCGGAGGCGAGATTCACCTTCTTCACACCTGGAACGGGGTCATCTCCTTCTCGAATTGGTTCGATCGCAGGCTTTATAGAAGGCGTCGCAGCAATGACCACAGTTGGTGTCGGGCTTGCCTGCGGTGCCAGATTTTCTTGCGATTCTATCGTTATAGCTGGTGCCGCTGCAGTGGGAGTTTCTGCTTCACCAGGCTGGGTCGCAGGTGGCGATAAGCTTGGGGCTGCTGCTTTTGGCGTCGCTGAAGGTTTCGCTATTGGCTTCGTTGTCCGAGCCGGGGATGACGTGGAAGGCGCTGCCTCTATGGTACTTTTTATTATAGGTGTTGCCGAGGGGGTTGGTTCCAGCGTCGCCGACTCGGCTGATTGTGCTGGTTGTGCCGGTTCCGTTGGTATGGTTTGATGATCGTTCGTATTCGTCAAAGCCGCATTCAGCGCCATGTTCTCCGGATTTTTCACCGTAAAACCAATCAATACGGCAAGTGCGATGACTAGCGTAGAAATCGTATATTTAGGGGCTAGCATGTCTGACCTCCTGTGTATGTGCAGATATAGCAATTCTCTACATACCATTCTACCACCATCTCCGTGGTTAGGGGGTCGTACTGATTGGAATTTCATGGATGTGAAAAAGCCTTACCGTTAGCTATCAGCTTCCGGTAAGGCTTTTGGTTATTTCGGCGCATCGAAGGTGTGCGCCTTCTTCCAGTTCACACCACCTGTGCCGGTGGTGTACATCACGCTTGGCTGCTCATGGTCATTCGTGATCAGCCAGCCTTGATTCGCATCTGCCATGCCCAGCAGAAGCTCGCCGTAGCCGGTGAACGTCTCTTTGCCGTTCACCCAGGTTTTGCCGCCGTCCTTCGTCCATCCGACGGAGTTCGGCTTGTCGCAGCTCGGGCATTGGCCGCCCATGAAGGCTACGTCGGGACTTACGACGTAGAGCGGCCCGGGCTTCGAGCCCGTGTTCTTCGGCCCTGCGGTATCACCTGCAGGGATGCCGGGCGCCGGCCCGCCTCCAGCGGTGCTGTTCGCGAGCACCGTCTGCCAGGTCTTCCCGCCGTCCTTCGTGTGGAACAAGGAATACGAAGTTTGGGTCATCCCTGACTCGCCGATCAGCTCAATCCAAGCGTCGTTCGCTCCGGCGGAACGAATCACAGTGCCAGTGAGGCCGGCGGCACTTTTGCGGGACATCACGTTGTTCCAAGTTTTTCCCCCATCCTGGGTTCTCATCACTTCCACTGTGTCTTTTCCTTGCTTGACGGCCCAACCATTACTGGCATCATGGAAATAAGCATCTCCTGTAATACCTTCAGGCACAGGCATATTCGTCCATTTTACGCCGCCATCCACGGTGTGAGCATTGCCGCTGAACGCTTCCCCCTTCGATACAAAATGAAAGAATGCGGCGTTCGGCATTTGACCGACAGATGTCCAATGTTGGCCTCCATCCTTGGTGCTCAGCAAGCTGCCTCCCGTCCCGACACTCGCCCAAGCTTCTTTCCCATTCAAAGCAAACAATTGTTTGACTTCACCTTTGCCCTCATATTGAATCTGCCACTTTGCGCCGCTGTCATCCGTATGAGCAATCCACCCGTTACCGCCAATCCAGCCGGATTTGGCATCCGCCAAGCGAACAGCCGTCACCCCCGTCATCGCTACTTTTGATGGTTTATCACTGGTTCCGGAGACGGGCGTGCCAGAGGGAGTTGTCGTTTGACCCGTTGGTTGTGCGGTCGGTGCTACCGTTGGTTGTGAACTTGCAGCCGCTGTCGACTGAGGTGCATCGGACACGCTCACAGTTCCGTTCGTCGTTCCGGACGACTCGCATCCGGCAAGCGTCATAACAGCTAAAGCCAATACAGGTACATATTTTTTTAACATCCTACTCACTCCTTATAATTCTTGTACTGCGCCACTCTTCCCTATAGACGTAATTTCCCCTAGAAAAGTTGAGTACTTGGACCTGCTGCCTACACCCAAATATATACCCAAATTTAGTATGTCCCGCATCAGGCATTTCATTGGCTAATTCTTGCAAATGAATAAATTAGGCATGACTCTTCTGTTTTACGAATACAATCCAATCAAGGAGGGTGGACTTTTATTACGGAAAGGAAGAGGATCGGTTGAGATTCATATGGGGTAAAAAAGAATTAACCTTCATGATCATTCCGGGCGCCAACCGCCGTACCGTAAGATTTAAGCTGCCGCACAGTAGCTTGTATATTGTGCCTAGCGTGATCCTGCTCGTGCTGATTGGTTTTTTTGTCACGATTTACTTTATGAATACCTACTCCCATCAAACGAAAGAAAACTTGCAGCGAACGTTCGATGGACAAGAACGCCAACTAGTTAATCAAATTACACTTAAAGATAATGAACTTGAGCAGCTTCAAGCTAATTTGATTGACTTATCCCAGCAAGCAGATGAGTTTAAGAGCAAGCTCGAAGAAATTAAGAAACTGGATCATGTCATACAGTTAATGAGCGAATCAGAAGAACCAAACAGGACAAGCAAAAAGTTGTCCGCATTAAGTGACTCCGCTGCCAACTCGGATGTTGGAGGCAACGAGGTCCCGGTCACTTCACAGGAAGTGACTCAGCTTGTGAGCAATACCAAACAGGGGCTCTCCTCCTTGGTCGGGGATATCAACGCACTGCTTGTTAATCTCAGCGAGTCGGAAGCGCGATTGAAGGAAGCCGATTATTTACGGAGCATCACGCCAACCCTCTGGCCCATCACCACGCATAGTCTTACTTCCGGCTTCGGCATCCGCAAAGACCCCTTCACAGGCAAGCCATCCATGCATACGGGCCTTGATCTTGACGGCGAGTTAGGCGATCCCGTTTATGCAACGGCTTCAGGCAAAGTGATCGAAGCCAGCTTCGACAATGAGTACGGCAACCGTATTATTGTCGATCATTCGCGTGGCATTCAAACCGGTTACATGCATCTGAATAAAATACTCGTGAAACGCGGAGAATCAGTAACTAAAGGTCAACTGATCGGCCTGCTTGGTTCCACAGGACGAAGCACGGGCTCTCATCTGCATTACGAGGTACAGAAAAACCGTGTCCCCATTGACCCCACCCCTTATTTAATAAGCAATAGAAAGGATGAACGCTAATGCTTGGAAGCTCAAAATCGAAGCGCATTGATACGAAAACAACGGACACGTTAATCGGGGCAAGTACGATCTGCGAAGGAAAAATCATGTCCGAAGCCAGCCTTCGTATTGAAGGCCAGCTGCATGGCGACATTGAATGCGCAGGCGATATTACCATTGGCGAAAATGCTGTCGTCCAATCCAACATCCAAGCGCGCGACGTCATCATTGCCGGCAAAGTGAAAGGCAACATCCACACCAAAGGCAAGCTGCTCGTCACCAGCTCCGGCGTGCTGGTGGGCAACATCGATGTCCGCTCCTTCATCGTTCAGGAGGGCGGGATTTTCCAAGGCAGCAGCGCGATGCAGATCGCGGCCGTGAGCGACAAAAGCGGCGGCAAGGTCATCGACGCGCAGGCGCATAAGCAGCAGAAAAACGAGCAGCAAGCTGCTTCTGGCGGAAATTAATAAGGACTGTCCCCCAAAGAAATAGACTTTCTTTGGGGGACAGTCCTTATTTGTTTGAGTCCAAGGGAACTACAGGGCCTAAACCAATTTCTTCTCCAGCTCCAACAAGTTGGCTAAGCTGATCGCCAAGCTATCCATTGGATTACCTGGGCAATAATCCTGCTCGACGGCGAACCATTCAACGCCATTTTGCAATCCCCATGCTAAAATAGGCGCAAAATCGATGATGCCTGTGCCGATCTCGGCAAAATATTGCCTTCCGTCAGAGGTCATATCCTTCAAATGAAGAATCGGCATACGAAACGCGTAGTTGCTGATGAAAGACAACGGGTCCTGACCTGCTTTTTGGACCCAATACGTATCGATTTCCGGATAAACAGCCGGGTCTTCGAGCAGATATTCGAGGGCAAACTTTCCATCCATCGTCGTATGAAATTCAAAGTCATGATTGTGGTAACCGACCCGATAGCCTAAGCCGCTTACCTGTGAGGCAACTTGATGCAAATCGTTGCGCACGCTGAGGTAGCCTTCCGGATTCTGCAGGCCATTGGGCAAGGAATGGCAGATGAAATCCCGCGTATCGAATAACTTGGCTTCCTCCAATACAGCCTCAAGTTCGTGTTTCATCCGCTCTAAGCCGACATGCATGCCTGCCGTGCGCAGGCCGGTTTCCTTCATCACAGCCGCAATGTCCGCGGCCGGATACCCATGCAATCCGTCGATTTGGACGGCTGCCCATCCCATCTTTTTCAACTCTCTTAACACGCCCGGATAATCCTGTTTAAGTTCGTTTCTTAACGTATACAACTGGGCTGCCAGCTTCTGTCTAATCATTTCGCAGCTTCCTCCCGTTCCAGGTTTAACCACGCAAGCTCCTCCGGCGTAAACGGAATATGCATGGCTTCTATTGATGATTGCAGTTCTTCAGGATTTCTCGGACCGATGATCGCACAAGTCGGAAAAGGCTGATTCAGCACATAGGCTAACGCAATTTGAATCGGGCTGACGTTTTTTTCCGCGGCAAGCTTGGCCGCACGACGGTATCGCTCCCAATTGTCATCACTATAGTAAACCCTGACCATTTCAAGATTTTCTTGATTATCGGGCGTAAAATGGCCGGAGAAAAAACCTCCTGCCTGCGAAGACCACGCAAGGAGCGGCAGTTGATTGCCCCCATGCCATGCACAGGTGTCTGCATCAGCCGATACACAGCCCTCCCATCTGGGCTCTTTCGGTTTAGCAAGGCTTAGATTCGGACTGCTAAATGTAAAACCGATTAACCCATGGGAAGCAGCATATTCATTCGCTTGCTGAATACGCCCAAAGGACCAGTTTGAAGCTCCGATAGCCCGGATGCGTGATGCCTGAATGTGCTCATTCAATTCTTCCATGATCGGACCTACCGCTGTATCAGGATCATCGCGATGGAGGGCATACAAGTCGACATAATCTGTCCCTAATCTGTCCAAACTCTCCAGCAGATCCTTGCGGATGGCCTGCGGGTTCACCCGCGGACCGGGGCTGCCGTCGTCATGATGAGCACCTTTGGTGAGTATGACAACCTTCTCCCGCAGCTGCTTTTCCTCCAGCCACTGGCCGAGAATAACTTCTTTATTCCGATATTGATGAGCCGTATCAAAGGTATTGCCGCCTGCGCGGATATAAGCATCCAGCATCATCCGCTGCGGTTCCTCCAGCTTCCTCAAATCCCCAGTCCCCATGATCAAGCGGGAAATGGCTTTGTCTACACCTTGTATGTGCATAGTCTGCATGCAGTATCCTCCTCAGCTGTTTTTGTTTTGCCTGATAAAAGCTTCCAGCCCTTCACGGTCTGGCGTTCCTGTACTGCCGCCGTAAGCTCCAACTGACAATGCTCCGCATACATTGCCGTACAGCAGGCATGTCTCCACATCCAGCCCCGTCAAAAAACCATAGATATAGCCGGCGTTAAACGAATCCCCTGCTCCTGTCGTATCGACGGCTTCAACCGGGAATCCGGGGCTCATCGTTTGCAAGCCGTCTTTCATCGCTGCCGCTCCTTGCGGTCCAAGCTTGATGACGACATGAGGACTGAAGCCCGACATGTAGCTTAAGCTATCCTCGATCCGCTCAAATCCTGTATAATGAAGGGCCTCCGTTTCGTTCATCAGAAAAACATCCACATGCTGCATCAACTCAAAAACACCCGAATACCATTCTCCGGTATCATCCCAACCTACATCGCAAGAAAGGGTAGCCCCCGCTTCCTTCAATCGCTTAGCCATGGCCACGAATTCCGTATGGTTGCGCCGCCCTCTGTAGCCGGTAACATGCACATGTCTGCCTAACGCGATTTGCCCTACATCCAACTCCTCTACATGCAGCTCAGCATTGGATCCCACATAGGTAATGAATGAACGATCCAGCTCTGGATTAATCGCAATCGTGATTCCTGTCCGACTTGTTCCGCTAGTTCGGACCATACTGGTATCGATACCATATCCGGCAAAACGTTCCCGGATATAATGACCGTAGCCATCATTTCCAAGAACACCGTCAAATGCGACATGCAGCCCCAGCTTGGCTAACGCAATCGTAAATAAAGCCGCACCTCCGCCCACATGCATCATCATGTTATCTACGAAAATTTCTTGTCCAGGTTGAGGGATTTGATTACAGCCCACTACCACGAGATCAATATTGACATCGCCGATGACTACCGCATCAAACTTCTTCACGCCGCTCTCCCTCTTCCGCTCTGTTCTCTGCCTATCTCTCTTTTGGATATACCTTACAGCTATCGCGAACGACGAGCTTGTGTTTCAGTATCAAATCTTCCCGCGGACTGGAGGACGGATTCGAGATGATGTCAATCATCGTATTTACCGTAATTTTCCCCATCTCCTGAATGGGCTGCTCCATCGAGGACAACCGCGGTCGTACGAGTTCTGTCAGTTGGCTTCCGTCAAATCCGATAATCGATATATCGTCAGGGACTTTAAGCTGATGGTCATGAATACAGTTCATAGCGCCTACCGCCATATCGTCACTCACTGCAAATAAAGCGGTCGGACGAGGTTCACAGGCCAGCAGTTCCTTCATCATGTCATATCCGCTTTGCGTCTTATAGTCGCCAAACCGGATATAATCGTTGATGATTCTCACCCGTTGATCCTTCAAGGCATTCCGATAACCTACGTAACGATTCTGACCGGAGGTAACGTCTCGCATATCCCCGCCTATAAAAGCGATCCGCTCGTGGCCGAGCTCGGTTAAATACTTGGTCGCATCATAGGCTGCTTCGTAATCATCGATAATGACAGAAATAAACTTATGATCGACAGGCCTTACACTTGAAAAAATGATGGGAATATCCAATTTATGAATAAAATTACGAATTTCATCGCTTAACTTTTCATGCATAATAATGATGCCGTCTACCCGCATCTCATGAAAGACATTCAAATATTTCAGTTCTTTATCCGTATCCTCAATAATGTTGCAGACCAGCAGGTTGTAATCATTCAAACTCGCCGTTTCCTCGATGCTGCTCAAGATCGTCGAATAGAAGCTTGAGGTTAGATCGGGAACAATCACGCCAATCAGGTTCGTTTTCTTCCGCACCAAACTTCTCGCGATATGGCTGGGCGCATAACCAAGCTCGTCAATCGCTCGTTTCACTTTGGCCTTCAGATCGTCCTTCACGTACTTCTCTCCGTTTAATACTCTGGAGACCGTGGTGACGGATACTCCCGCTTTTTGGGCTACATCTTTGATTTTGGGCGCCATGATTATCATCCTTCCTTACTTCGCAACATGAACAGTTTTCTCTGTTAATAGTCAGAACCATATTTATACATTTTATCACACATTGGGCATGGCGAAGATCATCAATTATTCGGCTGCAAGCCGTTTATTCTTTGACCGATCCGATCATGGCTCCCTTTGCAAAATATTTCTGTATAAATGGATACGCCGCAATAATGGGCGCCACAACGACAATAATTGTCGCCATCTTCAGAGAATCACCAGTTAGCTGTATCCTTTCGAGCATTTGAAACTGGGACGAGCCTGCCGCCTGCATCAGGGACTCCCGAATGGCATCCTGTTTGGTCAACATCTCCTGCAGCAAGGTGGATAACGGTCTCAGTGATGCGGTTCTGACATAAAAAGCACCCGTGAACCAGTCATTCCAATGACTCACCGCCGTAAACAAGGAGATTGTGGCCAGCACAGGCTTACTTAAAGGCATGATGATCCGCATGAAAATGCCGAAATCGCTGCAGCCATCCAGTTTCGCCGACTCTTCCAGACTGATGCTGATCTGCTGGAAAAACGTGCGCATGATGATCAAATTCCACGCGCTGTACAGGCCCGGAAGAACATAGACCCAGATGGTGTTCGTCAAATGCAAGCTTTTGAGCAGCATGTAATAAGGAATAATGCCGCCGGAGAACAGCATGGTAAAGAAAACCATCAGCGTAAAAAAGCGGACGCCCGGCATCGTCTTGCTTTTCAGCGTATACGCAGCCATAGCGGATAGAAATACGCCGGCAATCGTCCCCAAAGCCGTACGAAATATAGAAATGGCAAAGGCTCTGCCGATATTAGCCGATGTAAACACTTCACGGTAATTTTCCAGCGTCCATACGCGGGGCCAGAAATAGATCCCCCCTCTTTCCGCATCCTTACCGGCGTTAAAGGAAAGCGCCAATATATTCAGAAATGGAAGCACGATGGACAAGCACAGGAGAATAATCAGGGCATAATTAACGAACTTAAATATTTTCTCGCCTGCCGAGAGCTTATAGAATTCATTTCCCACGTTAATCTCTCCCCATACTAGAAGTGCGCTCCCGCTATTCCTGCAGGAGCGCCTCCCTCCCAACTCAGCTTTGGACTATTTGAGAATAACTTTCGTTTTAGGATCGCTGTCTTTTTTCTGAAGCAGCGCTTCGAATTGATCCAAGCCCGCTGCCTGCAGCTGCTTTTTCGAAGCATCTAGAATTTTCTGCGCTTCATCCATGCTTTTGGCGTAAAATGCACGAATGATGCTTTCATTATAGTTGGTTAAAGCCGTCTTCAACTCATTGCCCGTTGGAAGCTCGTTAATGAAGGAGAGCGGGCGATAACCATCGTTGATATTGGCGTTTTTCTTTTTCTCATCGTAGCCCCAGTAGTCGGCAATTTTCAGCGGTGTCTCATTAGCTTCCGGAGAGACCGCATCTGCATACTGCATTTCGCCGAAATCACCCAGCCTGTTGATATCCGTACTGCCGAGATAACCACCCCAGCCATTGCCTACGCCGTCAAAGCCCAATTCTTTGGCCGCCTTCGGATCTTTGTTGCGAAGCTCCAGCACTTCTTTTTTGACCAAAGGATTGCCTTTGGCATCCAGCGTATAATCCCGCCCTTCCAGACCGTACTGCCAGATCAGCTTCCCTTCACGGCTGGCCAGGAAATCCGCAAATTTGACGACGTCTTGTGGATTTTTCGTCGTTTTTGGAATCGACCAGGCCATGTACCCGCTCTTGTAATCAACGTTCATCCGGTATGTCCCATCTACAGAATTAATAGGCCCTAACGGGATGTAGCTCATATCTTTATTGAACTCCAGATAGTTATGCATATCGCCGATAATACCGAATGACCCGTTAATGGCTCCTTCCGTTGCTTTGTTTTCCTGCATGGCGTAGTAATCCGGCACCATCAATTTTTCCTTCAAAAGCTTCTGAACAAACTCAATGCGCTTGAGCGGATATTCCGTTTTGCTTTCATGAACAATTTTGCCGTCCTTATCCTTGTCGAAGCCTTGATCAATGGCCCCCCAGGTTAAACTGCTGAATAGCGTGCCGTTCTCATGGTTGCTGTTCCCCCAGTAGCGAGGACCAATCGGCGTGATATCTTTACCGTTTTTATCCTTGAAGTTGCCTTCTTTGATCTTTTGAGCGAGCTCATACACTTGATCGGTTGTGTTAATCTTCCGTGGATCAACGTTCAGCTTCTCGGCAATGTCTTTACGGATGTAAGGGCCGGAAACATACTTGCGCTCTTCGTAGCCGCCCTCTCTTGGGACGTTCATATGGACAAAATAGCTGGAGCCGTTAAATTCCGGCCGGAACATTACACCGTTTTTCGTATCCAGCGGTAAATACTTATCATCCAGGTACTTGCTGAACACCTTGGTTCCTTTTATAAGAGGAGTTAGATCGGTTAACATGTCTTCTTTGGCAGCTTTCAAAATGACGGGCATTTCCGGGCGGCCGCTGTTGTTCAGATAATAGACGATGAAGTCCGGCAAATCATTGGAAGCCAGCCCAGCAATGAGTCCATCAATCGCATGCTGCGAATTTACACCCTCCATTTGCAGCGTAATCCCTGTCATATCCTTCACTTTTTTAGCAATCTCCGGGTTGATATCTTTCGTTATGTCATCGCTGTCAATAAACAGTAGTCCTTTAATGGTTCGGTCTGCAATCCAAGTTGCGGGCTTACCGCTGCTGACTGTAGATGGAGATGTCGTAGAAGCCGTGTCCCCTCCTGCCGCAGGCTGAGTGGAGCTTTCACATCCTGCTAGCAGCAAGCTTGCTGCCAAGGGCATGGTCACCCATTTAACCCATCTTTTGCTCATCCAATACTCCCCTTTTCCATTAAATATTATGAATAACACCTGGCGGTGATCTTCAACACATCCACTGTCGAAAAGTGAAAGATTCTGGTATCGCTACCATATTGACTCGTCAAAGAACTTTTTTGAAGCTCGGTTCGCAGCTACAACAAGGATTAAGCCGATTATGCCTTGCATTAAACCAACAGCTGTCGCATAGCCGTACTGTCCATTTTGAAGTCCTACCCGAATGATGTAGGTATCTAGAATATCTGCCAGTTCCATATTGCCAGGAGTTCGCATGAGATAGATTTGATCAAACCCTGCCTGCAAAATGTTGCCTAGCGATAAAATAAACAGAATGGAAATCGTTAAGCGAATACCTGGCAAAGTAACGTGCCAGATTTCGTGCCACTTATTAGCTCCATCTATTTTGGCGGCCTCGTGCAGTTCAGGATTAATGCCTGCTATAGCGGCCAAGTAAATGATAGAATCCCAGCCAATACTTTGCCAAATATGGCTGCCGAACATGAGAGAATAAAAGTACTTGCTTTCCATCATGAAAAACGTACTTCCGTCTCCGCCGAAAAATCGGATCACCTCGTTGAGCAGTCCAGTATCCGGAGCAAGAATCCGCTGCATGAGGCCGATCACGATAACCCATGAAAGGAAATGCGGCAGATACGAAATACTCTGGGCGATTCCTCGGAACCTCCGATGTCTGATCTCATTGAACATTAAGGCAAGCAGAATCGGAAAAGGCAATCCCACGAAAACTTTAATGCTGCTAATAATCAATGTGTTTTTAATGAGTTTTCCGCTTTGGTAATCGTTAAAAAATGCCTTGAAATACGTGAGTCCCACCCATGGACTGCCCAGTATCCCCTTGTTAAACTGATAATTCTTAAAAGCCAGCATCAATCCGCCCATGGGGATATACGAGAAAATAACGAAAAATACAAGACAGGGAAGGAGCATGAGGTACATAATCTTGTGCTGTCTTATTCGTTTTCCCAGATCAGCATTTCTCTTCTTCACCGCAGCGCCGACACTAGCTTGCGGCAGATTCGTTTCCATGTCATGACCACCTTCCTCAGACATCCTCATTTTTCTGGTATCGATTCCAGATTGTTGTCAAATAGAATCCTCATGACGAGGATCAGGTGTAGGAAAGCGGCTTCTGGAATCGCTTCCATATGGAATTAATCTCAGTATAGATGAGTTGGTTATATTTGGCAATGACTTTTTTTTGAGGAGGGGATTCATCTAGGACCCCGCAATCCAACATACCGTTCGCGGGCCACTAAAGCACGACGGGATGTATGGAAAAAGCAGTATTCACGATGAGGGTCCTGTTTATGCAACTCGTTGTAGCGTCTCATTGCTAACGTTGAATCATCAAATCTATCAACGAAAACCACTTCCTCAATATAGCGATTACCCTCACTGGAATAGGCCTTCGTTGCTTCTAGAACTACCCATTCATTTGGGAATCGTTCCTGTACTTCTTCCCAGCGCATCACGTCACCCCCGAGGTATTGACTCTTTATACTGATTATATCATACAAAAAATTGGATAATGAACAATTGATTATATAGCGTCTTCCTCGTAAAAAGATTGACTAGCTTTGTACTTTTCGTCCAATTCATTGAAATTTAGTTCAGATTCCTCCATCCACGATTGTATTTCTTTTTCTGCATACTGGTTTTGATATTTGTTCCACTCGTCCCACATATTCAGTTCGTAAAGCATGTCCTTAAATCTACGAAATGGTTTATCACCTCTAAGCGCATCAAATAACCTACCATTAGGATCAGATTGCGTACTATGAGAAAAGCTTGCCATTACACGAAATGCTTCGTTTGAATCGATCTTGGGAATGAGGATATACTTATCTTCATTTTCCTCATCATCCCAGTCAATTCCCGGTTCCCCGGTATACATTTCATCCATATCCAGGATTACTTCTCCGGTATGCAGATCCAAATAGTATGGATGCTCAAAGTTATAATCCAAGTAGGCATCTATGCATTTCGCGTTAAAAAAAGCCCGCATCCATCCAAAATTCGGATCGACACAGGCTTCTGCTTACTTCCCACTCTTCACTTCTTCGAGCATGGATAAATCAACAAACTTGCTGAGGTCCAGTTCATTTTCCTTAATGCCCTTAATATATCGCGCCGCAATCGAGACCCGCGCCATCTCTTCCATCACTTTGACATCAACATCAGTCGTGAGCTTCAAACGGCTAAGCGAGGCCTGGATCAAGCCTTTGTCCATCCCTTTACCGCTATATTGCTTCAGCTGATTGTTGATGAGTTCATAGGCTTGCTCCGGGCTTTTCTGAATAAACGCGATGCCGTCCATATTGGCTTTAATCGCGCCCTTGACAATATCCCGGTGGCGCTGGATCATCGTATCGCTCGCCACCATAATGACCGTCGGATAATCGCCGTGATTCGGCGGGATTGCCTGCCAATCGACGACGACCTTACCGAGCCCGGCCTTCTCGATCTGCGTCCCCCATGGCTCGGGAACGAGCGTCGCGTCAATTTCCTTCTGCCGGAAGGAAATCAGCGCATCCGACGGGGAGCGCACGATGAGATGTGCGCTTCCCGCATCTCGACCTAAGGAGATGCCTTCTTGCTGCAGCAGCATCCGCAGGGAAATCTCATTCGTATTCCCTTTGGAAGGGATCGCAATCGTTTTATCCACCAAATCTTTAACGCCATTAATTCCTGCGCCATTACGGGCAACAAGCACCGCGCCGCCATTATTGGAGCCGGACACGACCCGATAGTTCCCGCTTTTCAGAAAAAATGTTGTCGCAGGTCCCGGACCTACGAAACCTATATCAATATCACCTGTCGCCATCGCAATCGATAAGTCAGAGCCGTTATCGAAGGCCGTGACCTCGATTTTCACGTCATCGCCCCATTCCCGGGCGAAATAGCCTTTTTCGAGTGCGATATAGGCTGCGGCATGCGTGACATTTTTAAAAACACCAACCCTGACCACCTGCGGCTTGCCCGAAGCTGTAAGCTTCTCTTCGCAGGCGCTCAGCATCGTAATGACGAGCAAAAGCAGCAGCAGCATCCATGCTTTTTTTCTCATGCGATCCGCTCCCTGCTAAGACTTCGAGCCGGCGAGGCCGTAGCGCTCCAGCACTTTATCTTCCAGTTTCTTAAAGCAGAAATGGTCGGAGACCGTACCCAGCACAGCGATAATGATGACGATACACAACATCAGAGATGTGTCGCCCAAATTACGCCCATCCTGCAGCAATTGGCCGAGCCCCGCCCCTTTGGCGATAAGTTCCCCGGCAACAAGGGCGCGCCAAGCAAAAGCCCAAGCCGTACGCACCCCATTGATCAAATGCGGGAAAGCCGCCGGAATCATGATCTGTACGAACATTTTATACCCGTTGCCTGTTCCCATCGTCTGTGCGGCACGCAGGTAAATCGGCGGAATGTTCTTGATCCCTGTGCGGCTGGCCAGCGCCATCGTCCAGGTTGCGCCAAGCGTCGTAATGAAAATAACCGAGGATTCGTTAAGACCGAACCATATAATAGCAAAAGGCAGCCAAGCAATACTAGGAATCGTCTGCAGTGAAACGACCAGAAAACCAAGCGTATCATCCAGCAGACGGTATCGTGCGAACAAGAAACCTAATGTCGTCCCAATGGCAAGCGACAGGGCGAATGAAACCAACAGCCGGATCATACTGGCCAAAGTCGCTGCGAGCAGCTCGCCATGCACCAATCCATCATAAAATGCCTGCAGCGTCTGGGTAGGAGAAGGAAATTTCCAGCCCCAACCGAACAGCCTAAATCCCGCCTCCCAAGCTATCAGAAGCAGTACCAGAAAAATCGTTCTTCTTAATGCGGTACTCATCGCCCGTCTCCTCCCTTACCACCTTCTCAAGCTCATCCGCCAGCGCGTCCATGGCCGCATTCTCCACATGGTGCAGCAGCGGATCTGCGGCATCCCGGGGTCTTGCCGCCTGTACGGTGAACTCCTTCTTAATCGTGCCAGGGCGTGTAGACATGACCACAACGCGATCTGAGAGGATAACCGCTTCCCGAATGTTATGGGTGATGAAGAGAATCGTTTTACGCGTCCGCATCCAGATTTCTTCCAATTCCTTATGCAAAATAAGGCGAGTCTGTTCATCTAAAGCCGCAAACGGCTCATCCATCAGTAAAATCTCGGGATCCATCGCCAGCGCTCTCGCAATCGCTGCCCGCTGCTTCATCCCGCCGGATAGCTCATGCGGGTAACGATCGGCGAAGCGGCTGAGGTGCACCGATTTGATCTGCTCCATGGCGAGCTCGTGGCGCTCTTTTTTGGGGATACCATTCTGTTTGAGGCCAAAAGCCACATTGTCCAGCACAGTAAGCCACGGAAACAGACCGTGCTCTTGGAACACGACCACGCGGTCGGCCCCAGCACCGGTAACCTTTTTACCATTCACTTCAATCGTACCTTCACTTTGCGTATCGAAGCCTGCAACGAGGTTCAGCACCGTCGATTTCCCGCAGCCGGATGGCCCCAGAATGGAGACGAATTCTCCCTTTTTTATCGTTAAAGTGATATTGTCCAGCGCCTTATAATTGCCGCCGATTCGCTGTACGAACGTCTTGCTGACACCTTTAATCTCGATCAAAATGCTTCCCCCCACTCGGGTATATCCCGTAGTCGTTTCCCTTAAAACAGCATCTTTAATCCCGCCAGACCAAGCCCGATGATAAATCCGCAGATCGCACCGTTGACACGAATCCACTGCAAGTCTTTGCCGATTTTATCTTCCATCAGCTGAGTCAGCTTCTCGTTATCGAATTTATCCAGGTTCTCTTTGACAAGTTGACCGATTTTGCTGTGATTTTTCTCCAAATAAGAAGCAATCTGCTCCTGCACCCAGATCTCGCCGCGCTGCAGCAAAGCTTCATTCTCCTTCACGGATGCAAGCACATTCCGAAGGATCGGAACGACATGGACAGGGATAAAATCAGGCTGGTCTACAAACTCTTCAGCTCTAGCTTTAAGACGTACAAGAAGTGCAGATAGCTTCACATCCATCTCAAACATGTCTGGCAGCTTCGTTTTGAGTGATTCCAGCTCGGCCAAAAGCTTCGGGTTTCTCTCCAGCTTATTCAGTTCATTGCGGATAAAGGAAAGTACGGCCTCTCTACGCGGGTGCTGTTTCATGCGCATTTGCTCAATGTAGGAAAGCAAGAAATTCTGGATAATGCCCCCGATTTTCTCCTCATTGACCATCCCGATGAACGCATTCACGGCAAATGCCATGAAGCCATTGGATTGCAGCCCCTCGAACGCCTTAAGCGCCATGGCCCCAAGCTGATCGCGGGTCTCTGCTTTGAATGCCCAAGCTTCCACTTTATCAAGGACAAAATCAAACGTCTTGCCGTCATAACCGCCGTCCTTGACCGTATCGACAAGCGTGCGAACCAAGCGGCTCGTATCCACGTCCTGGAGTGCTTTACTAATCTCATCCGCCAACAGCGGAGTTAATTTTTCAATATCAATAGCGGATAACGCTTGTTTGGCAAGCGTACTTAGGCCTTTATGAAGCGCCTCGCTATCCAGATGGCTTTCCGCCAGCTCGAGCCCTCTTTCCAGAAAACGAATTTGCTGCAAACGGGCGCGGATGGTTTCTTTGGAGAGCAGCTCATTTTGAACCGTGGAGACAAGGGCGTTCGTAATTTTCTCGCGATTCTTCGGCAGCAGCGCCGTATGCGGAATCGGAATCCCCATCGGGTGACGGAACAAGGCGCTCACCGCGAACCAGTCTGCCAAACCGCCCACAACCCCGGCTTCGAAGCCGCCTTGCAGGAAACCTCCCCACACCGTGGAAGCTACAGGAAGTGTAGCCAAAAAACCTGCTCCCATGACACCTAAGGAGACCGTTGCTATATACTTTGCTTCTTTTTTCATCGTCATAACATCTCTTTCTTTCTCGATTTTCAATCGCTATTCGTTCTATTTTACCACAAATTCCGACGAAAGCTGTTCTCGATCCTGAAACTGTTGAATACACTTCGGTATGTGAAATATCGGCAAGGCTTGGCCCGAAGTTAAGAGACCTAGGAGGAACCTTTCCATGAGCCTGAATGAAACCATTACGCCTTGGCAGGAACATTTGTTTTGGGTTGAAATCCTGCAGGATCATGCCATTTTTGTGGACGAGGCGCTTGCCAATGAAGAGGTGCAATGGATCAGCATTGCCAAACGGTACATAGCGGCATTCACTGAACTGCGCAACCGTATTTTGAAAACAGACCCTTCCCTGCCGGTCTCCTCGGAAACCATGATCCAGCTCTCTAAAGACATATACCCCGTTGCGCATGGGTATTACCAGTTCGAAGGCTTTATGCAGCATTTACGAATAGAAAATAAGGTCGTTATCTCGCTGACGCCTGTGTATTTCAACGGGACTTTATTGGAAAACGGCGAGTATCTGCGGATTTTGCACGCTTGGATGAACGGTGTGCCTTACGAACCCCTGCCGCTTGTCGCGCTGATGGAGATGTGGCTGGAGGATCAACTTGGACATACCGTGCTGCTGGGCAATCATTTGGATCCAACGGAAATGGAGCTGCTGAAAAGCACCCAGCAGTACGCGCAGCAATTCAGCGCCCATATCGTCAAAAACACCGCCATCCGCGGTTTCCTCCGCTTCACAGCACCGGGTTTCCCGGTTCAGCAGAAATTCGCCAGACAAGTTGCAGAGACAGTGATCGGCTTCTATCGACTCGTCGAAGAGGTCATCCGCGAATATCAGGATACGGAGCTGCTTAGCCGTCTGACCTTGCGTTTCCTTGAGCACCACCTGCCGGAAACTTGCTATTTCTTGCATAAGCTGGCTAATTACAACGTGGAGATTCTTAGTTTGCCGAATTGTCCGCTGACGAAGCCGTCATTTGAATGAAAAAAATAAACCGTCAGGCTTACATTGCCTCGACGGTTTTTTATTCATGTGATTAACAGGAAGTCGCACCTGCTATTAACCAAGCCTCGAAAGTCGGCATCGCACGCCGCATCCTGCCTCAAAGCAAAAAGCAATTACCGCTCGCCTTCCCACTCGGCATAAAACTGCTCGAGGTACTGCTCCATGAAGCGGTGCCGCTCCTCCGCAAGCTTGCGCGCGTAGGCGGTATTCATCAACTCCTTCAGCTTAAGGAGCTTCTCGTAAAAGTGATTGATCGCGGTGTCATTTCCCGCGCGATATTCCGCTTCAGTCATGTGCTCACGCGCCGTGACGGAGGGATCATGAATCGGGCGGCCCTTCCAGCCCGAATAGGCAAATACGCGCGAGATGCCTACCGCGCCAATGGCATCCAGCCGGTCGGCATCCTGCACGACCTGGCCCTCAAGCGTGCGCATCGGAGGCCGCGCGCCGCCCTTGAACGACATCGTGCTGATGATTTCCAGCACGTGATCCACGGCGGCCGCCGGCGTACCGCTGGCGGCCAGCCATGCTTCCAGCTCGCGCTGCGCAGCGGCTGGATCGGCGTTCAGCTTCTCGTCGACGACGTCGTGAAGCAGCGCCGCAAGCTCGCAGACGAATGCGTCGGCGCCCTCTTGGGCGGCGATGCGCTTCGTCGTCTGCACGACGCGATAGATGTGCCACCAGTCGTGGCCGCTGCTATCGCGCTCCAGCTTTTCCTTCACGAGCGCCTCCGCCGCGAGTAAAATGCTCTCTTGTTGTTCTCTCGTCAAGTGTTCTCCATCATGCTGCATCATTTCTTCTTTTTCCTCTTTCCTTCACCTGTTTTACTCTCATCCGTTGTGGATGCCGGTTCTCCCTCCGCGGATGGCGTATCCTTCTCTCTGCCTTCGGGAGCCGCGTATTTCTGGATAATTTTCTTAAAATTTTTCCCATATTTATCTTCAAGCTTCGCGCCCATATCCTGCTGCAGCTCGTGAATCACCACATCACGCCAAAAACTATTGAGCAGCAGCTCGACCATCGCCGGATGCTCGGTCAACATCGCAAGCGTCGGCTCATCGCCGCCTCTTGTGCCGACAATGGCCAGCTTGCGGTCAATCAGCAGCGTGAATTTCCTCCCGCTCTGTTCATTCCACGCAGCATCACGTTTATGCGAGAACTGCTGTACGCTGCTTGGCAGAGCCGCATCTCCGATCGCCGAAACAAGCAGGCGCACACCTTGTGCGGGTACTTTCCGCAGCTCTTCCTTCAGCAGCTGCGCCTCCTGCGCCCAAAGGTCGCAAAGGACTTCCTCCCTCGCTTTCCTCAGCTCTGTTCGGATGCGATCCAGCACCTTCGTGTCGCCTTCCAAGCTGAAATACTCCGACCGGTGCGCACCTTGCTTCGGCATATGCTCTTTCACGTAGCGGATTGAAGCTTGCAGCTCCGCCTCAACACGATCGCCGATCTCCTCGATTGGCACGCTTTGGTAGTGCGTCGGCTCACCGTGACTGGTGAGCACGGCGCCTTTCTCCGCAAGCTTCTGGAGCGCGGAGTACACATTCGAACGCGATACGCCAAGCTGCTTGGCGATTTCATAACCCGTCTGTGTGCCGCTTTCGGCAAGCACATGCAGGCACTTGGCTTCCAAGTCGGTGAAGCCGAGATTTTTCAAATGCAGGTGGATATCCTCCATGCCAGTTCCCCTTTTCATAAGCTGCGATAAGTTCATGTTTTCGATATTGTAACATGATTTCTTCCTCGAAGTCGTATAGTCCTTCCTTGCCGGCCCTCTCAGCCAAAAATGTTCATTCTCAATATATTCTCAATTATTTGTTGACAATGATAATCATTATCAAATAATATGAAGATGGTTGGTAACAGCAGGACATTTACAAGATGACTACATACCTATAAAAACATTTCGTGGAGGGATTCCCATGCCAAAAATCATTATCGTTTACGCCAGCATGTCAGGAAATACGGAGGAAATCGCTGAAGAAATCGCAGCAGGCATACGTGAGGCAGGCATTGAGCCTGTTGTGAAATCCGTCATGGATGTGAGCGGTGTAGATCTCGTGAACTACGATGGTATTCTGCTTGGAGCCTATACATGGGGCGATGGCGATCTGCCAGACGAATTCGAAGACTTCTACGATGAGTTAGAAGATCTGGATCTAAGTGGACGCAAATCCGGCGCATTCGGCTCTGCTGACTCTTCCTACACACACTTTGGTGCAGCTGTAGACACAATCGAAGAGAGACTTGCCGAGATCGGAACGGAGAAAGTATTTGACGGTTTGAAAATCGAATTTAATCCGACTAGCGAGCAAAAGAAATTATGTCGTGAACTAGGCGCGAAATTCGCTGCTGCTGTCGCTGTTTCGGCCTAATACATGTTGGCGGGCTTTGGCTTTTCGCTGGGCTCGCTTCTCATTGACACTCCCGCCTATGTTGCACTTCTTACAATGAAATTGATTGTTTTTAGCACCACATTGGTTTTTCGTTGTACAATGTGCAATTATTTCAGCTGAAATCGCCCCATTCACCGCCATTTGGCTAAGTAACGTTGTACTTAGTACAACGAACTGCCCTTCAGGCTGCAAAAAGCACCTATTTCGCTGCAAAAAATGCAACGAAACTCCCCAACAGCTCAGCTATGCTCCAAATAAAAAGGATCGGAACACAGCTGCTTCGCTGCTGCTCCAATCCCTATTTTCTACAAAGTCTCTACTTCGGCCATTTCAATATACGGCATACTCTTTAACTCTTCATATACTTCTGATGCATACTTACGGTCAATAAAAACAATGAAATTGAGTTCCTGCAGTTCATGACTCAACTCTTTGATGTGTACACTTTTCATTCTATACCCTCTAGCGATAATGTCCTTGATGATATTCGTTAAATTACCCTCATGGGATACGATGAGCTTGACTCGCAGATCCTTCATCAGCAGCGGTCTTGGTCCCTTTTTCTTAATATAATACGGCAGTAACACGACACTCACCATAATAAGCAGCAGTCCCACAAACGCCTCAACAAAAAAACCGGCGCCAATGGCAATTCCTAGCCCAGCCGCTCCCCAAATCATCGCCGCCGTCGTTAGCCCAATAATGACATCATTATGCTTCCGAAGTATGGCTCCTGCGCCAAGAAATCCGATCCCACTAACCACCTGCGCCGCAAGCCGCATAGGATCCATGACATGAAGCCCGGGAACCGCATATTTATTCGCAGATTCAATAGATACTATTGTTAGCAAGCAACTGCTTAAACAAATGACCAGAGAGGTTTTGAGTCCAAGTGGTTTATTTCTGATTTCTCGTTCTAAGCCAATAATTAAACCGAAAATAGCTGCAATTCCTAATTTTATTAAATCATGTACGTCTACTGTTACTAGCATCGTTGTTGTCTCCTCTATTTTGAAGTCATTTACAATATATTAACATTAACAAGGTATATATAAATAGGGATGAATGAATTGCTTTTTTAGTCAAAAAATACAAAAAAACCTTCTAGAGTTGTTCACTCTGGCAGGCTTCTTTTATATGCTTATTTACTTGTATTCTAGAGTTTCATTTCGATCCTCTATTCATAAAAACCGATACAAACATACTTAATACGAACGCTGGAACAAAAATGACAGACATCGTGAACCAACTCCAGTCAAACATACCCCGTATAAGCATGGTTATAACCCCAACTATTGTGAAAAATACTATTAGTATTAAGAACCGTCTTCCTGTTTTCTTATCCAAACCTAAACTTCGATTTTTTTTGATGAAGTATAGTATGGAAATAGCAGTAGATGTAATGATTGCACCTATCCATCCAATAGTTGGAGCGTACTCAACATAGTTTTTACCGTTCAGAGCAAGCAGCATAAAGACTATGTTACATGCCATAGCAAAGTTTACTAATCGGTTATTTTTCATTTAATTCTCCTATGCGGTATGAAGCTTTATTCATATCGTAGCGATTCATTAGGATCACATTTGGCGGCCTTATTCGCTGGCAGCATGCCAAATATAATACCTATAGACATTGAAAATAACACCCCTCCAATAACTACAGGAACCGATACTAGCGGCGGCCAGTTAGTTAACAACGATACTAAATAAGCTCCCCCGGTTCCAATGAGAATACCTATACTGCCCCCTAATGTTGTTAATGTCATAGATTCAATTAAAAACTGCAGCAATATACTTCCCCGCGTGGCACCCAATGCTTTGCGAATGCCAATCTCTCTAGTTCTTTCGGTTACTGAAACTAGCATAATATTCATAACTCCAATACCGCCTACAACCAGCGAAATTCCCGCAATGCCACTTATAATGGCTGTCATGGTCTTTGTAATCGTTGAGAGAGATTCTTGAATTTGTTCCATATTAAAAATATAATATTCACCGTTTGTTTTCTTAGATCGATATTTTAGATTAAGCAGGTCAACTGCCTTCTGCCCGGCTGCCTTCAGCTTATTCGGATCTTTGGCTTGAATGGCTAACGAATGGATGCTGTCCTCTCCGAACAGAGTTGGCCATACTGAGATAGGAACGAGGATTTTTTTTGCTCCAAAATTTAGGAAATTCTTCTTTTTTTCCTTATATATACCTACAACTTTAAAGGAGATTCCTTCTAGTTCAATGATTTCTCCTACGAAGCTTGTTCCTCTCCCTAATTTCTTGATTACATCTTCACTTAACAGTGCAACCTTTCGTCCTTGTTGGATTTCATTTTTTGTCATAAGACGCCCTGAAATCAGTTCAAGTGGGTATAAATCGTAATATCCTTCCGTTATACCGACTAATTGAGAATTAACGATTTTATCTAAATAATGTAAAACAGAAGAAGCTGAATTCATCTTAATAATGCTTGATATTTCAGGAAGCTTTTGCAAATCAAAAACATCACTCTCATCAAATCTAACAGCAATCTCATCAAAATTCAGTTCAACCTCTTCATCCGTCTCTTGAATGCGATAAAGAATATCTAGTGAATTATTGCCATTGCCAACTAAATTCTTTTTTAATGCTGCTTCACCCCCTTGTCCTATTGCAACAATGGTAATTATAGAAGCCACAGCAATAATTATTCCAAGCATCGTTAGCAGCGATCTTAATTTATGCGCATACAACGATGTAACAGCCATCTTCACGCACTCCCATAACTCCATCCCTACCGCCTCCGGTCCTCTACAACAATTCCGTCTCTAAGAAGGATGGTTCTTTGGGCATACTGAGCTATCTCCGGTTCATGAGTAACTAGAATAATTGTCTTGCCTTCCCGATTAAATTCAGAGAAAATGCTCATAACCTGTTCACCTGTCTTTGAATCAAGGGAACCTGTAGGTTCGTCTGCAAGAATCACATCGGGATTATTAATAATTGCTCGGGCTATTGCTACACGCTGCTTCTGCCCGCCTGATAACTGATTTGGATAATGATTCATTCGATCCCTGAGCCCGACTATCTCTAAAGCTCTATGAGCTTTTTCCTTTCTTATTTTTTTCTTCTCCCTGGCATAAATTAAAGGAAGCTCTGTATTGGCTAATGCACTTAACCTCGGCAGCAAGTGAAATTGTTGAAAAACGAAGCCAATGTGCTTATTGCGGTATTTGGCCAATTCCTTATCCGAGGATACCGAGACATCCTTTCCATTCAAAAAGTACGTACCCGAAGTTATTGTATCTAATAGCCCAATAATACTCATGAGAGTAGATTTGCCGGAACCGGAAGGTCCCATTATAGCTACAAATTCGCCTTGTTCAATCAACAAGCTTAATCTTTGTAAAACAGGGACTTGAATTGCCTCCGTTTTATATGTTTTAAACACATTATGAAGTTGGAGCATCAACTTTCACTTCCATTCCGTCTTTCCATTCTACTTTCGGATGTCTGACAATGATATCCCCTTCATTAACACCTGTTAACACTTCTTTAAACTCATCGTTCATTAAGCCAATCGTTATTTCTCTCTTTTGCAGCCTGTTGTTTACAACTACAAAAACAAATTCTTTACTATCCTTTGCGAAAGTTACATCATGAGGCAGGGTAAGCACATTGTCTTTTACGTTTATTTGTATTTCCACAGACACATGATAGCCATCTTGCAATCCTTTTCGGTTATCCACGAGAGCAACCTCATACGGGTAAGAAGTTACTGATGCGTTCTTTTCAACACCTGCATTTAAGACATTTTGAGAAGGACTTAACTGGATACTCTCAATCTTCCCCTCCCATACTTCACTTGATAAAACTTTTGCTCTCACTTTTACCGGCTGGCCCGCTTTTACAAAAACAGAATCAAACTCCGTAATTGTGCCTTTAACTTTGTATGGTTCATTAGAAGCGATATGAATGATAGGATCTTGTGAATCTGTAGTTGATTTATTGGCATTCCTCGTAATTTTCTTAACAACTCCAGACACCACGCTTTTGACAACTAAGTTGTCCCTCTTTTTCAAAAGACTAGTTAATTCCATCTCATTTTGCTGTATGGATAACATGATATACTTCACTTGACGCTCTAACTCATTTTTATTGTTCTCCGCTTGTCGAAGTGATTCCTCAATCTGTAACGTATCTTTTAAATTATGTTTAAAGTCTGCCTCCAGATTGTCCAGCTTTTCACGATACTGCTCAAGTTCAAGCGATAAGCGAGATCTGGAAATCTCCAACAATTTCATCTTGTTATTAATCTCTTCTTCATCATAGCGAAACAGTTCTGTCCCCTTCCTAACTTCCTGCCCCTCACTAACAAAAATATCTTTAATGCTCCCCATGGATTCATCTTTAAAAATCCGTTCTTCTTCCCTTGGTGTAACAGTTCCTGAAGCAACTAAAGTGTCTGACATTTGCTGCATTTTCACTTCAAAAGTCTGTACGCTTGTAACATTAGAGTGGGAAAACTTAGACTTTACTAGTAAAAATATATTTAATCCCACTATGCTTAGAATACCAATGCCAATAATGGTTATTAACCACTTCTTCTTCATAGAATCCGCCTTTAGCTTTGAATCTTAATGCACTGAATATTTGATACTTAACCAACCTTATCGCGAATTTTTAACATCGGAAAAACAATAATTTAGCGGGAATTTTATTATCCAAGCCTAGGAACTCCTTATTTTTTCTTCAATATATTCATTATTGCAGAAGCCATAAAAGCACCTGATAGCATTAAAATTAGTTGTGCCGCTCTGAAATGTATTAATGGAGTACTGAGAATACTTAAAAACACGCAAGTTGAAACAACTAAAATAATTATGTACAGTCTTCGCATTCTAGGACCCCCCATTTGAAGTTTTCAGAGCTAACGTTCGATTCGCTAGAGTGTTAATAATTGAATCTACGTGACTGACGAATATAACCGCTTTATTTCCACAAGTATATTCAGATAATAAATTCATAGCTAGTTTTTGAGAATCAGAATCAAAAGAAGAGAATGGCTCGTCCAGTAAGCATACTTCTGTTTCCCTGGCCATCATCGCGATAAAAAACAATTTCTGCTTCATACCTGTTGAGTAATCAAGAACTCTTTTGTTCAAAAAATCCGTCAAACCGAATTGATGACACAACTCATTGACTTTATTTAGATAACTCTGATGATTATCTACTTTAAATAGATTCATTATGAACAGTAAATTATCAATACCTGTTAATAACTCGTACAATGATGGTGCAACAGGAATATACGCGATTTTATTTTTATAAGCTGACATATCTACAACAGGACGTCCTTCATAGAATAAAAAATTACGAGCATCAATAAGTCCAGCCATAATTTTTAACAATGTTGATTTACCTGCACCATTCCTGCCCGTGATGCACAAACGTTCACCTGATTGAACTTCTAAATTGAACTGTTTCAATAAGACATGGTCCTCATAGGAGAATATAAGGTCCCGAATATGTAGTTTAGGCTGCATAGCGCATCACTCCAATAAATATGAGGGAAAACTGGCTCAATAAAATGACCATACACAATATAAATGCAAAGGGTTTGCTTACTTGGATATACGAAACACTCCCATAATAAAGTAAGCGAAGAGATATAACATTTACAATTATTTGGATGAAATTCATATTAATCACAAAGTAAATGTTATTATTATTTAAAATGACAAGAAGAATAATTGAGCTAACCATAAAAGGGAGCGCAGTAACGTTAATAAGCAAAGAATATACTCGCTTCATGGATAAATCGGCTTTAACGAATATGGCAACCAGGGCATATAACGCAGTTATAATTCCATTAAAAATATAATAAAGGGGGATAACCACGCCTCCGAATACAATAAAGAAAAGAATCATTTTAGAATTTATAGGGGTTTCCAATAGACTTAATCCAATAATAGCAATAACTACATTAGCAATTAAAATGAGGGGTAAACTATACCACACTAATCTCCTGTTGTTTACCCCAGTATCAAAAAACGTTTTGGGATGCGTCCATAAATGAAACATATCTTCCCCCGATTTATTGTAATGTGACCCTACTGATACTACCCTCGACAAATCCAGCGATAACAATCATTAGTAATGCACAAAATAATAGAGTTAAACCATCTTTAACCATTAGTGAAATCTCTTGAGGTTTATTTTTAAACCATATCCATAAAATTCGAGCTGAAAATGATCCAACTGTGGCACAAAACAAAAGTCCCAGCAGTTCAAAAAAAAAGTGAGGTAGGAGCCCTCTATAAATTGAATTCATCCCATAAAAGGATGTAACATATGAAATAACGTAGCCAATAAGATAACCATTTCCCAATATAATTATGTTTGAAAGAAGACCAGCTGATACCCAGCCTGCTACAATTATTACTCCACCAATTCTCAAATTATTTATAATAATATCCTTTGCCGATGCTTCTGATGGTTGTAGAAAACCAGGAACATTATTTTCACCATCACACACACCATAAAAAACACCCACTATAAAGAACACTAAACTAATTAAAGCCAGATATTTTTGCCGTGCCCACATCCCCTTCACTCAATTACAACCGCCTTTCAAATTCCAACTTGCTAGCACCTCTCTTAGAAATGCTATTTGCAATTGTTCCAAAAACAATAACAATCAAAGTAAAATATATTGAAAATGCGTATGGGAGCATATTTATTACCTCTTGTGGAAGATGCAAGAAGATCAACAAATATAAAGCAATGAGCAACGGCACCACAGCAAATTTCCTAGGGATCGCCTGAAACTTTCGATATATATTAACTTCCTCAATAGTGTCTCCGACATCCAACTTATTCTGGTTTTTAAATTTACTAATTTGTGGAGATATATATAACTGACATAACGGAGATATCCAATAAGCTAAACATTGCACCCAAAAAATCGTGAATAGATGACTCCACAATCCCTGAAACATCCACAAGCTCATCATAATAATGATCATCATTGGAATTATCATTGTTAGTCTCATAAACTTTAATTTAGCTAAATAAAGTTTTAAAATGGGAGTTTTAGATAATCGAATTAATTCAATTTGTTTGCCTTCAGAGCTTATTAGAAATAAAATTGGGAATTCCTCTCTCAATTCATAGGCTTGATTCACAATTGTCAAAAGCGAAAATGTAATTATGAATGTAACGATATAACCAACATTTGAAACAGAATTAACCGCAGCTAGGAATATTCCAAAATAAAAAGAAGATTCATAGGACAAAAATACCAATGAAAAAAATTGTGGTGAGATTATCCATCGACTTTCTTTTAATTGTTGAGTATCTTTCCAGAGAAAAATATCATTTGGGAAAAGCACTTCACGAAATTTTTGAAGCATTTTACTATAAGCCACCAAGAAATCGCGTCCAAAAGACCGTTGGATTATGCTTTCAGTGAAATTGTATTGAGGCATTAACTGTTTAAAAAACAACAGCACAAAACCTCCAAAACAAACTATGATAATCCAATAGAGCATCGAACCTGAGTAGAATTCATTCTCAAACCTAACAAGAAATGAACTCTCATTAAATGCAAAATCAAAAATCCAATGCATCTTCAATGTTACGTAGTCCTGCACCAAAGGGAACAACTCTTCCCACATTCGGTTATCAATCACTTGATCCCAACTCTTGAACTGCTCTCTGACAATAAAGATAAATGGGGAAATTACCAAAATAATGCTATAGCCTAGTGCGCAAAATATGCTGGAAGTGATAATATAGCCTGCAAACCTAAATATACCTATTGGCTTTAAAACTTTATGAACCATATACAACCCGTATCCTAAGTTAAAAATAATGAAACATATTAAAGCAAGAAAAAAACCAGTACTAATTACAAAAATACTACCAATTAAAGTTAATTCCGGATGAATGCCAATATAAACAGAAAAAGCTAATATATATATACTTGGATATGTGCATATCAACCAAAACCACTGTTCAGCTAAAAGCATTAAGTAAATAAACCGCTCACTTCTTGGAGAGACGTTATATAGGTTCGACTCAGTCGGAAAGTGCGTTCTTCGATATACTATCAATCCTTGAATCGCATGGAAAATCAAAAACCCCAAAAAAATACATGCTCCCCAAACATTCTTTAACTCCGGTCTATACAAGAATTTTAGTGATGTAAAAGCTACTATAATAGCAGGTATGGCTCCCAACAATTTCATGAAGAAAAAGAATCGAACTCGATTCCATTTCTTAATAATTGCGAAAGTTTCAAATAACCTTAGGAATTGATTTTCAATACGGTTCTTAATTGTAAGACGAATTAAAAATAACCATTGCAGCATTTGAGCCAATCACTCCTTAAGAATGCGTGCATAAAATAATCAAGAAGGAATGAGGGGCACAAACACCCTCATTCCTTCTAAAATAATTACCAAGCAACGAAGGCTTTTGTACCCATTTCTGCAAGCTTATTTCTGAGATATGTTTTCAGTGCGGTTGTACCTGCTGCAGCAACGATGCTCAAACCACCAGTAATAAAAGCGCCGATAATGGATGCAATTGTTGCCGCAGTTAAGCCCCAATCCAATGCTTGAACTAAAGCGTTCCCTACAACCGCTGGTACACCAAACTCTTTTGCTAAATCCGCTAATGGCAAAGTGTTCAATAAGAGGGCGTATGCCAAAACAGCTGCAACTGAAACAAGCAACAAAACAACAGATTTCGAAAAACCTTTTCCATAAGTAATCAACATATAATAGATCCTCCTTTCTTCTATACTACTTACAAATTTAACTATAAATTGTATTTCTGTTTGTGAAAATACCACAAACAGGGTATTCACACCATAAATTTCTTAATAAATCCCCCTCTATCATGACATTTCGTCTTACTGTAAACCTTCTTAAGCGTATGCCTCACCGTAGCCTCTGAAATGCCTAGTGCAAGTGAAATCTGCAAAGTACTCTGATTTTGCAGCCAGCCAAAGCCAATTTCCTTTTCACGATTCGTTAGAGAAAACAGATCAAAATGCTCATAAATCAATACCTTTTTACTCATTGGATCAGCTAACATCGGTCGAGATTCAATGTCGCTTATCAACCGTTTTAATAACGAGGCAACAAAGCATAAATTCTCAGTCAGAGAAACGGAAAGATTCAAGTAACCTCGTATTTGGTTTCCAATCTTAATAGGAGAACACATACAACTCCATTTCGAAAAAAACGTCAAGCTATGCTCCAAACCCTTTACGGCTACCAACGTATCCAATTGCATAGAAAGGGAAATTGCGTTAATGCCGGCATGCTCTAAAGCAAACGATGTCCCCTTACCAACATTCACAGACTCCAATTTGTTTACTATGTTTGCTGGTCCAGTAAATTCTACTGCCACTCCGTTCCGATTTGTAAAAATGATTAAGTGCGGATTTGATATCGTTTAAGAAAGAGCATCTATCTCTTCTTTTAAAACCGCTATAAGGGTTACATCCCTATGTTCTTGCCTCTCTGTTTCTGCTACGCGAAACGGCAACGTTGCAGTATCTCGGTCTATTCCAGTTTTCATAAATGTTGCATTCCATAATTCAATTTTCTCAGCTTCTATTGTTGATAAACGAATCCACGAGTACTCCGATCTCGCTCCCTCCCTAAAAATATTCATTTTGATCCCCCTCTCAATACATAGAATAAATATCCCTTATTTTGGAACAATTACCTCTAATTCAGAATTCTACAGGAACAAACTCTAAATTAGCAAGTATTTACAATTAGAAACTATAGTTTTACTTTTTCCCTATCCACACCTTCCTCTCATCCCTGATTCACCCCTAACCCCAAAAATAATATTGACCACAAGTCACTTTATTGTTATAAATGTACTTATATAAAGTTAATCATTAGGTTTTTATTGTCCTTCCATGGATCAAGAATCAAATATCCTTACTCATTTGAACCAATTAAACCAAAAAGTTGACCAAAAGTCATACTTACAGCAATATCTGATCTTATACACCATTAATAATTAGGGGGCTCAATCATGGCTGCTCGTTCAAATCAACCGAAAGACGAGATCGTAAGAACAACTGGAAAAATACTACATAAAACGAGTTTTCTATTCATCCTGACCGCCGTTGCGCTCGCAGGCTGCTCCAACGAAGCCACATTATCTTCCGCAACAACAGCTGAACATGCGGCAGAGGCAGCGATTAAGCCTGTAAAAACGGCTAAGGTTGCCACACAAGCATGGGCAGGTGCTAAGACACTCACAGCCGATGTGGTTCCTTCATTAGAGTTGAATGTCGTGCTCAAAGTGGATGGCGACGTGAAATCCGTCCTGAAAAAACGCGGGGAACAAGTCCAAAAAGACGATGTGATCATCGAGCTGGATAATAAAGATTTGCTTCGACAAAAACAAAAACTGCTTTATGCCAGAGCCAGTCTCGAAGAACAATTGTCCAAAGCCAAAAAGGATTGGGATGACGGCATTCTGGAGTTAACCAACAATATTGCCATAACCCAGCAGTCCTTGGACGATGCAAACAAGCAATATAACCGGATTTTGAATGACTATGACACCGGGCAGGCAACAAAAGACCAGAAAGAGCAAATGGAATCTCAGGTCAAACCGTTGAAACTCAATCTTCAAACTTTGCAGCAGAAGCTTCAAACGCTCCAAAATACCCAACCGCTAGCCGCCATCCAATACCAATTGCAGGCTAACGATATTGATTTGCAAGATGCTGATGTCAATCTCGCTTATTTTGAAGTCAAGGCGCCTGCGTCAGGACTTTTGACCGAAATGCCCATTGAGGAAGGCATGACGCTGGCCAGAGGACAAAAAATCGGCGTCGTGCAGCGGCAATCACCGATCAAAATCCGCGCTGAAGTAACGGAAGCGGACCTACCGCTCGTGCAGGGCAAACCGAGCCTGATCTTTCAAACGTCGGATTCACCAGATACATTTGAAGGTAAAGTAACTTATTTGGCGAACACGGCCAATACTCAGACGAAAACCTATTCGTTGGAACTTGAAGCCGCAAACGAAAACGGCCGCCTCAAACCCGGAATGCGCGTCCAGCTTCTACTGGCTGGAGGAGGCGAACAGCAGGTCATCGTTGTGCCGACGGGCAGCATTTTACGTGAGGATGGCGAGCCCTATGTATTCATTTTGATTGGAGACCATGTTGAAAAAAGGAGCGTCAAGCTCGGCCGCAGCAAGGATGACAGGACGGAAATTACACAAGGACTGAAGGCAGGCGAGGTGTTCATCGTCTCCGGTCAGTACCAACTTAAACATATGGAGAAAGTAGCGCCCGGCCAGTAGTTTTCAATTGTCTAACTGGAACAGCTGGACAGAAGGAGTGAATCCGCTTGATTGCCAAACTGATCAAATATCAAAAGATTACCCTGTTATTCTTTATCGTGCTCGTGCTGCTGGGCGCCTTCAGCTTTTTATCGTTAAGCCAGCGTGAGAATCCCGAAATTACCGTATCCATGGCTACGGTAAAGACCATCTATCCCGGCGCATCGCCGGAAAAGGTCGAGCAGCTTGTCACCAAGCCGTTGGAAGAGGAAATTAGAAAGATGGAGTCCATCAAGTCGATCGATTCGACTTCGTCTACCAACGTGTCCTTCATTACTGTAGAGATGCAGCCCGGAGTCGATAACAGCCGTGCATGGGATACGCTCAGACAAAAGGTGCAGACCGCGCAAGCCAAACTGCCCGCAGAGGCGGATCAGCCCGAGATCGATGATGATCTAGCCAAGACTTCTGCGCAAATCATTCACTTAATTGTGGAAAACCCATCTGAGCTGGAGTCCTTACGGTCCATTTCTACAACATGGAAGGATCAATTGCGCACAGTTTCCGGTGTCAGTGATGTTGAAATTGTTGGGCTTCCCGATCAGGAAGTGAAGGTGATTCTGGACAAGGAGAAGCTCGAAAGCCTGCAGCTTCCTTGGACCCTGGTTATGCAGGCGCTCACCACCGCGCACGATCGCACACCGATTGGGAATGTAGTTGCCAATAATAACAACACTTATGTTCAATTAACCGGCGAATGGAAATCCGCCAACGATATTGCCAATACGGTTGTTTACCGACCTGCAGGGCAAGGCAATTCGCTCAGCATTAAAGATGTCGCTGAAGTTAAAATAGGCCCTAAGAAAACGGAGGAGGAGGTCTTCTATCAAGGCAAACCCGCCGTCGATGTTGTCATTTATCCGGCTAAAGGACAAAATATTCCTACTTTGCAAGACGGGATCGACGCAAGGGTTTCTGAATTGCAGGCTCAGCTCCCTTCGCATGTGACGATGGTATCGTTGTTTACGCAAAAGGAGAACGTCGATCATCTGTTTGCCGATTTGTCGCGGGAAATGTTGATCGGGATGGCTGCGGTACTTGTTGTCTGTATCTTGGGGCTCGCTTTCGGAACGTCCATTATTGTCGCACTTGCGATTCCCGTTTCCATCGCACTCGGCTTCCTCCCGATCAGCATGACGTCCATCGATCTTAATCAGATATCCATTGTCGCGCTGGTCATTGTACTTGGTATTCTTGTTGATGATGCCATTGTCGTTAACGATAATATCGAACGCAGATTGTCTCTGGGCGATTCTCCCCTGGACGCCTCACTGAAAGGCAGCCAGGAAGTTGCGATTTCAATTCTTACCGCAACGATCGCTACAGCGGCTGCTTTTTTCCCGCTGTTTTTCTTAAAAGGCAACATCGGGGACTTTATCAAGCCGATTCCTGTCGTCGTTAGCTTAACTTTAGCCGCGTCGATGGCGATGTCGTTAACCATCATTCCGATTTTCCGCAAATGGAGCAGCGAACGCAGTCTCCGCAAAGGAGCCTCCTCCCAGAATAAGCTGCCTGGACTTTTGGGTAAACCTATATGGCTCCTAAGCGAGTTCTATGAAAAGCTCATTCGCCGGCTGCTGCGAAAACCACTGTTAACCGGAATGATAGGCCTTGTCATCGGTACGGCGAGCTATGGGCTTTTGCCCTTTCTAGGAGTTCAATACTTTCCGAGCGCGGAACGAAGCGAATTTTTGCTTGATGTGAAAATGCCCGTGAACGCCGATTATAAGAAAACCGCCGATATGATGACAAGTTTATCGGTTTGGGCGGCTAAGCAGGATGGGGTTCAGTCTGTTTCTACCTATGCCGGTAGGACAACACCTAAGTTTTACTATGCGGAAACCGCTAATGTCGGAACGAGAATTGGCCAATTATACGTCAAGGTTGACGAGTCCCGAACCCAAACAGGCAAGCTCGTTTCCGACTGGCGCGATCAACTCAAGCGTATATATCCGGACATTGAGTTGCTGCCCAGAGAACTGGAACAAGGCCCTCCTGTCGGTGCGCCGATTGCCGTTCGAATCAGTGGCCCGGAATTAAGCGAACTAACTTCGCTCTCCAAACAGGTGCAAACGATGCTGAAAAACATCCCGGGCACGACTAACGTCTCTGACAGCGTCGGAGATGAAACCTATACAATGGATCTGCAGCTCGATCAGGAGAAAGCGCGTTATTACGGCGTCACGGAGAAGGATTTGTCGGGAACCGCCCGACTCGCAACCGACGGAATTGAGGTTTCCAAACTGCAACTAGGCAACGAGGATATTCCCGTTACCTTATTCAGCAAGGCCAACCAGACGACGTCCGACGAAACGATTGGCGAACTGCTCGTTCCTTCACAATCAGGGCAACTGTACCCAATCAAGCAGTTCATCAATGTGCAAAACGACCGCATGATCACCTCCGTGCAGCATCGCAATCTGGTACGAACGATTACGGTAAGAGCCTATACGGACGGAAGATTGCCGGCAGATATTGTCACCGAGCTGCAGCAACAAGTAAACAAACTGGAAAAACCTAACGCCTACACGATTGAATTTGCAGGCGAGAACGCTGATCGGAACGACGCCTTCTCCTCCATCGGCAAGCTTTCAATTGTTGTTGTATGCCTCATTTTCATCATTATTGCAATTCAATTCTATTCATTGTCCATACCGTTCCTCGTCATGATGACTGTTTATTTGGCCATGGGGGGAGCCCTAATCGGTTTATTCATAACCGGTGCGCCAATCGGATTCATGGCGCTTATGGGCTTTGTCAGTCTGGCCGGGATTGTCGTGCGCAACGGTATCGTGCTGGTTGAATTTATCGAAGACGCCAGACATCACGGCATGGCCTTGCACGATGCCATTGCCGAATCAGGCCGTGCGCGGCTTCGCCCCATCCTGATGACGTCCGCTACCGCAATCAGCGGTCTCCTGCCCATGGCGATCATGGGCGGCAGCTTATGGCGACCGATGGCCGTTGTCATTATCTCAGGGCTTATTGTCTCCACGATCCTTACGCTCATTATCGTACCTTCCTTCTATTTGCGGCTAGCTCTGTGGAGAGATAAACGCAAGTTGAAGCGAAAGGCGGCAGCAGTGACAAACCCTCCGTCTCATGGCGGAACAACTACTCTGTAAATTCCAAACAAAAAGACTGCACATGCCCCACATCCGGGAGCAATGGCAGTCTTTTTCTTCTATATAAAGTTAAATCCGGAACCGGTACCCCGCACCCCAGATCGTCTCAATATACTGCGGATTCGAAGGATCCTGCTCAATCTTCTCGCGCAGCTTGCGGATATGCACCGTAACGGTCGCGATTTCGCCCATGGCATCCATCCCCCAGAGGAGATCGAACAGCTGCTCTTTGCTGTACACCCGATTGGGATTCATCGCCAAATGCGTCAGAAGGTCAAATTCTTTGGTCGTAAACACAACCTCTCGCTCATTCACAAATACGCGGCGCGCCGTTTTATCAATCATCAAACCGCGAATACGGACCTCATCGTTCCTCGCTTCACGCCGCCCCATCAACCTTTCGTACCGGGCAAGATGCGCTTTGACTCTTGCCACCAATTCGCTGGGGCTGAACGGCTTGATCATGTAATCATCCGCGCCGAGGCCCAAGCCGCGGATTTTATCGATGTCTTCCTTTTTTGCGGAAACCATCAAAATCGGAATGTCCTTTTCGCTGCGAATGCGCCGGCATATTTCGAAACCGTCGATTTTCGGCAGCATCAAATCGAGAATAATGAGATCATACTCCGTCGAGACCCCACTGTTCTCGATGTCGACTTCGTAGCCGCTAATTTCCAGGTAATCCCGCTCCAGCTCGGCGATGCTTTGTTCATCCTCTATGATTAAAATCCGGCTCATTCCTGACTCTCCTCCTGCTTGTTAAGCGGTAATGCCATATAAACGGTCGTTCCCTGCCCGATCATGCTTGTTGCGCCAATACGTCCGCCGTGCTCTTCCATGATTTGTTTGGCGATAGCAAGCCCCAGCCCGCTTCCCCCGGTCGCGGTGTTGCGCGAAGGGTCCGCCCGATAAAACCGGTCAAAGATATGAGGCAGCGCCTCTTCGGATATGCCTTGACCGGCATCTTTTATTTGAATGACGGCGTTGCCGTCGATTTCTCGGAGTGTTAAGGTGATCCGGCAATTGCCTTCATCACTGTATTTGATGGCATTTTCGATGATGTTGAGCAGCACACGCCGCAGCTTATCACGGTCTGCCGTTACAAGCAAAGGCTCATCTGGCAATTCCGTCAGCTTAAACTGTACGCCTTTTTTCTCCATATCGAATTGTAATTCTTGCGCGCAATCCTGCACATACTGGCCTAGATCCACGGTTTCGAACTGAAACGGGACTTTCCCCAGATCCAGCTTGGAAAATAAAAAGAGCTCGTCAATCAGTCGATCCATATCGGCCGCTTTCGTGTAAATCGTTCGAATATACTTCTCCAGCTTATCCGGAGAGTTCGTGACGCCGTCCATAATACCGTGGGCATATCCTTTAATGGCGGTAACCGGCGTCTTCAGATCATGCGAAATGTTAGAAATTAGCTCTTTGCGGTTCTCTTCATATTGCAGCTGAAGATCCACGGATTTCTTGAGCTTGCGCCTCATTTCTTCAAAAGCTCTGCTGAGCTCCCCGATTTCGTCATCGGACTGCTGCACCACTTCAAAATCCAGATTGCCTTCCTTGATCTCCTCCGCCGCTCGTTTGAGCGCCTTCAGAGGTTTGATGATGCTGCGAGAAACGAAATAGGTCAGCACACCGTTCGTACCCACAAGGATGAGGATGAACGTCAAAACAACCGATTTGGAAAACTGGTGCAAATATTTCTGAAAGGGTCCTCCATCCAAGAATACAAAAACGGAACCTTTACTTTGATCGGAAAACAGGAAATCCTGCTGCCGAGTTATCCACAGGGAACCCTGATTGCGCTGAAATTGGCCTGATGAGGTACCATAAGCGGGAAGTTTGGAGCTGTTCTGCGCTTCGCCCTCTTTCAAATAGGGAGAGCTATACGTGATTTCTTTATCTTTGCGGATGATAATGCCCATGTTGATTTTATGAAAACGGTCCTCCAAATCCTGAATAAACACGGGATCGAGGAATGCGTCGGGTTCGGTTTCCGTTTTTGCTTTCATGTAAGCGACATTTTCGAGTTCTTGCTCAATGACGCGTTTGATCGGGTTGCCTTGGGAGAAATCGACCTGAAAGCCGGATTTCAATGTGCCGAACGTTGCGATGGAGATTAGAATCACGGCTAGCCCCGATAGGACGAGAGGTACAAGCAGCATGGCAATGTATGAGAGTACCAGCCGTAAGCGAATCGACATCGTGGTCAGATCTCCTTTTTATCGAACAAATAAAAACCTGCTGTAAAAAACAATATACTACACGCTATCAAAAACATAAAGATGCTGCTCACCTTGCCAAGCGCCATGCCGCTTCCAATCAAAAGCATATGCCAATCTGTGTATGCCGTAGGCGAATACATGGCAATTTGCGGGATAAAAAAGGCGGCCACTTTAAACGCCAAATAAAGAAGTATGCTCACCGTCAACGCGGAAGAGGAGCTGGAGAAGAACTGTGCCAGAAACACAGCGGCGATGCTGAGCACCAGCAGTGGCAGAAAGGCCGCGCCATACGCGAGGAACCAGTTCATCACTGCGCCAAAGCCGCCAAAGTGCTGGAAAAACAGCGCTGAGATAACGGATGCCAGCAATCCGGCAATTAAGTACAGCGCAATAAAAACACCAAGCGCAATCTGCTTGGAAGCGAACACTTTGAACCGAGAAATGGGCCGCGTCAATGTGATCTTCATCGTGCGGTCGCCCATCTCACCCGAGAATACATCGGCAGCGCCCATAAAAACGAATAAAGGCAGAAAAATACTCGTTAGCAGCCCCAGCATAATGATTGGGAAATCCTGCGAGGCAATCGCTCCGATTCCGATACCGCTTTGAAACTGCGATAACAGCAGCCCTGCCAGGAGCGGAAGCAGCAGCGTAACCGCAAGGAAAAAGATCGTTTTCTTCTTGGACGTTATTTTGACCGTTTCGTTCCAAACGTTGGCGGTTAGGCTATGCATGCGCAGCGAGCCTCCTTACTTCTTTAATTTCATGCAGATACGCTTCTTCCAGCGTCGCGCTTCCTTGCGCAATCTCCGACACGAGCCCCTCGCGGACAAGCCGTCCTTGGTGAATGATGCCCATGCGGTTGCACATCAGCTCCATTTCATGAATCAGATGGCTGGAGATCAGGAAGGTGATGCGCTCTTCCCGCGCTAGATGCATAATGATTTCGCGGATATGAACCATCCCCTCGATATCCAGGCCGTTCGTCGGCTCATCGAGTATGAGCAGTTCCGGCTTCGACAGCATCGCTGCCGCGAGGCCTAGCCGCTGCTTCATGCCTAGCGAGTAACCCGCTACCTTTTCCTTCTGAAAAAGGGTAAGTCCGACGATCTCCAAGACTTCGTCTATGCGCTGCTTATCGATGCCCGGGTAAAATCTCGCTGCCAGCTCCAAATTCCGTCTGCCGCTCATATAGGAATACGCTTCGGCCGTTTCGATCAGGACGCCTACCTTGGCCATCGCCTGCTCATAGTGCGTTGAAACAGAATGGCCAAAGAGCTTCACTTCTCCTTGCTGCGCTCTGGCAAGGCCGGTCATGATCTTCATGACGGTCGTCTTCCCGGCGCCGTTGGGTCCGAAGAACCCATAAATGTCGCCTTGCTGCACGGTCATATTTACCTCGTGAATACCGCGCAGATTATTGTAAATTTTCGTGAGACGATTGATTTCTACAACAGGCTTCATGCATTAGCCGCCTTTCAAGATAATAAGGAGGTTGGGGGATTGCCCCTGCCTCCTTCCTTTTTCCCTTAATTCCTGTGGTGGGACTTCTCAGGGTCGATCTTGACGGTTTCCAACTGCTTCCCTGTCAAATCCACTTTGTCCGGCGTTGTCGAGTTCAGGCTTGAGAGAGTCATATCCACGCTCAATACGACGTTGTGTGCTGCACCTTGTGCATCTTTACCGGAAATATGAATTTGTGCGGTTTGATTGGTAATATGATTATCGCTGTCCACGCTGGCGTTCACTTCAACTTCATCCATTTTGATGTCAGAAGTTAATTGAGGAAGGCTGTTTTTGAGAGTCGTCACATCAACACCAAGCGTATCTGCCTTGGATGGCATTGGACGTTGGCTGTTTTCCATCGTTGCATGCTTGATAGCCAGGGAGCCAATTGTGTTGACAACCGGAGAAATTTGGCTGCCTGACAATTTGAAATGAATCTCTTTTACGTTGCCTGCCGCTTCATCCATGGTGACATAGTTTTTGAGATTGCCGACAAGGGCGTCAACTACATTTTCCACTTCGCTAACGACTTGAGGGTCCGGTGTATGCCCTGCGCCTTCATGATCTTTGAATTTGCCGCCCATGCCCTCTCCTTCCAGCACTTTGTACACATCGGAATCATTTGTTTTTATAATTTGTTTGCCATCTTGGTTGTAGAAATGAATGGTTTGTTCGTTCGTGCCGTTATTCACGGTCACTTCTGCGCTTCCTGCGTGATTCTCACCGCTGCTTTTAATCGTGGATTTTACGTTAAGCAATGGAGCTCCGTTATCCTGCAGCGTCACGTTCACTTGGCGTGTTACATTGTGCACGGTTGCCGTCTGTTTCACGGCTGATTTAAACGTCTCATACCCGGGCGCATCGCCCACACCGGCGTAAACCGACGTCACCAGCATCATGCTGCCTACCGCCACGCCTAATCCCATCATAGCTAATTTCTTATTCATACCTGCCTGCCTCCGCGTCTTCTAACGCTTTATCTAATTTGGATGCGTTCCTCGCTTCCATGTATTCATCTTATCCCCCCTATCTTAATTGCCTCTAAAACACCTATTAACCTCGCCTAAAACAATTCTTAAATATTTCTAAACTGGGTTCCCCATCAACCGGTCCCTGGCAGCAGCCATAGCAAAAAGAGGCAAGCTTTCGCTCACCTCTTACGTCTCCCGCGTGCAAAGTACTATTCAGTACTGCTTATTTTCCACCCGCTCTCTCAACATGCCGGTATGCGTGAGTTGTACGTCCACTCGAACGTCCCCTAACTGGTACCCTTCAAGCGGCTGCTCACCGTTCGAGGTCAGCTTGGACCATAACTGGAAATTCTGCTTATATAAGACGTGCTCCAGCTGATAGATATCGACGCCACGGTCTTTTCCCTGCTTAAACGTTTGCTCGATTTCATCTGCAATCTGCTTTTCAATTTGTTTTCGTAAGGACTCCTCATCTACGGTCTCCTGAGATTCAATCGTGATTGACTTGCATCTCATATGAACATCAAAGATCAGATGATCTCCCTTGCGCAGTGTGATTCGCGGTTTCGGCCTGTTAATGGAAACGGTTTGAGCAGGCTTCCCGTTGATATAGACGACTAATGGCGAACGGGCGGTGCTTTTCTCCATCCAGCGGTCTCCCTTAAACTGGTCATCTGAAAACCATTCGACCATACTGTTTTTTCCTAGTGCATATACACCGCTAACTTCCAGTTTGGGATCAGGCTTCTGATTTCTCTTCCAAACATCGTCCCGGATGCTCAATGTCGGTATCATCAACGTATAGCCGGGTTCACGAAGCAAAGCGGCAGCCCTGTACAATCGAAATGGACGTATAAAGGAAAGTTGGCGATAATTTTCAATTGGATGCATCAAAATGGAGGCCATCGGGGAGACATTGAAAAAAGGAACAACGGAGAATACAGTTTCAATTGATTCATCCGTGCTATAGATCCATTGGGTAAATCTTGTTTCACTGTATCGGACAGACCCATCCATAAATTTACTTATCCCCTGCTTCAGAGCAGCGCTGGAGAACAGATAAGCGCTGACATGCCCCCAAAGAACACGCTGCTGCGTCGTTTTGTACAATCGATTGAAGGCTTCATTCACCGTAGCTCCTTCTTCGCGACCTACCCAAATCTGAGGCGGCTGCCCGGCTTTGCCCCCCTCCTGTTTCGCAACGGAGCCGAAATCCAACATCTGCGCATAGACGATGTAACGCCCTTTTTGGTAGTCGAATCCTATCGCTGTAAAGTAGTTCGTGTCCTGGATTGTTTTGATATCCCAACAGCCTGTTTGACTGACGAGAATCAGCACGCCAATCATCATCCGTCCTATTCGTTTCATCATGATCATTGAGGATCCTCACTCTGACGTGTATCATCCTTTGGGCTTAACATCTTTGGCCTGCTCTTCATGCTGCTGAAAGGCTTGGCGAAAATCGCCGTAATCATTTCCTTAAAGCGAGGTGGCGATAAAGGCGACAAGTACGGAACACCAAATGACTCTAAGGTCGACATGTATAAAACAAGCCCGATCAGCGACACCATGAACCCGTAGATGCCAAAAACCGTCGATTCCAATAAGATAATTACCCGCAAAATCGTCACGATCCCGGCAAGTGTCTGGTTCACGAGGGTATACATAGCTATCGTCGATATCGAAGTTATCACGAGGGTCGTCGGGCTGGTGATTCCAGAACGAATCGCCGCGTCGCCAACAATCAACCCTCCAACAACGGTAACAGTTTGTCCGACGACTTTAGGCAGCCTCGCGCCGGCTTCTCGAAACAATTCAAACAGCAGCAGCATAATGATAAAATCCATAGGACCCGATAACGGTAATCCCAGTCTGGAAGAGGAAATGGTAGCGACTAAAGAAAAAGGGATTTGATCGATATTAAAGGCGGACAACGAAATCCAGAAACCTGGAAGTAGCGTTGCAACGATTAGTCCTCCCAAACGAAGCACACGTTCAAACGCTACATAATAAAAGGGAGTGTGCACATCTTCCGGTGATTTTAAAATATACATGAGATTCGCCGGGGCAATGAGGGCCATTGGTGAGCCGTCACAGAGGATAACGAATCGTCCACGCAGCAAGCTATCGGCTACATAATCAGGTCTTCCCGCATAATCCAGCAAGGGAAAGAAATTGGTTTTTTGCCCCGATAGCAGCTCTTCCAATTGTGCACTGGAAATTACAGCATCAATATCAATTTCTTGCAGTCGGCGCCTGGCGTCCTGAAGCAAATCCGAATCGATGACATCATCGATATACATAAGAGCAATGGAAGTATGGCTGCGCTTGCCAATTTCCATTTTCTCGCAACAAAGACTGCGGGTTAACAACCTTTTGCGAATCAGAGCGATGTTGGTGATGATGCTCTCCGTGAACCCATCCCGTGGTCCTTTAATCGAAGTCTCCGTATTGGATTCTTCCGGCGATCGGTTAGGCGGGTTGGACAAATCAAGCCCAAAAAAGCGCTGCTGCTCTTCAAAATATATAATCAGAAACCCTGCATATAGATTGACGCTCATCGTTTCCATCACATCAGGTCCGGTCATCTCGTGCATTTGAAGCAGTGTAGGAAGCGCGAACGTGGACATGTTCCCTTCCCGGTGATGTGAGATGATATTTTGAAGGTTCGGAAGTACACGCTGCTCAATATGATCCTTATTAATCATACCGTCGCAATACATGAGCAGGATCTTATTACTGGCATCCCCCTCTGATAACGGGTACTCTTTAATGATGACATCGGCCGACGAGGCAAACCAATCTCGCACATCTCGCTCGTTCACTTCATCACGTTCTCCTTTCGCCTCATCGGCAGGAAGATCAGTACAAGCAGCACCAGAATCAATCCTGCACCCGTAACAAACATCATAGGGTAATACCAGTCCTGGATAAAATTCGCCATTTGATTGTCCGTGATCGGCAATAGACACATCGTTACGAAAAACAAGCTTATCCCAATCAGCAGCCACGTGCGGGTACGTTTCTTTTGGATCATCAAGACGTCAATAGAGAGAAACATCAACATGGACATACGGATACATGCGCCCGATATCCACTGGAAAATCGATAAGAAATCCAAATGGGAAATATATTTCCCAAGTGTCACCATCCGCCATTGCTCAAAAGCCGGGTACCTGAGTTCATCTGCTTCAAAAGGCCCGAAAATCGCAATAGCCCCAATCAAAGGCCCGACGGTCAATCCCACTAAGCAAGCCGCAACGATAAGCAAGGAGGGTAGCCGGATACGAGTATCTGCATGATGCTGGAGAAAAACAATACTTAACAGCTCAAACGAAGAACCGCTGGTTAGATACATCGATTTCAGAGCAGGTCCGTAGCCGTGAGTAAATAAAGGCGTAAGCAAGCTGTAATCTTTGTATTGAAAATTAGCGCCCATTACAAAATAGCCCAGCAATACAACCACGGGGAGTAAAATGCCCGAGGTTATCGCGATGGCGCGAATCCCCTCACGGGCAGCAAAAAAGCAAAAAATCATAAACGCCAACGAAATCATGATCGGCGGGGTCCTAGGCAGATAGGAGATGTGCGTCCATGTCACCATATCCTGCATAGTAATGGTCGCATGGGTCATGGCGATGCCAATGACAACTACTTTTAATAGGAATACAACGAAATTTCCATATCTCTGTCCGACCCATAGCAGTAAGTTTTGCTGCTTGGAGCGTTTGATGATGATATACACGAGACATACCCAAAATAATGCAGGCAGAATCGATAAGCCCGCTCCTACCCAGGAATCGCGTTTGCCGTAATGCAGCAATACTGGGATTAGAAGCACATGATTCGTAATGGCAATTGAAATAATAATGACGTAATACAACTGAAGCGCAGTAATTTTCCGATAACGTGCAGCCATGAAGTAATCTCCCACATTGGTATTAGGTGGAAACTTTTTATTTGTTAAGTTTTCCAATCCATGTGGAATTATGCAAATAAAAAAAAACGCCCCTCGATTTCTCGAAGAGCGGTATCTTGACTTTCAGCTTTCTAAGCTTGCGGGAGAAAAGGTGTCAATTCGCCTAGATAGCATACATCCAGGTGATGCAGCGCACGGGTGCAAGCCGTGTAAAACAGCTTGCGCTCCTTCGCCTCCGCGTAGACAGCCGCACCGGCATCGTAGAGGATCACGGCGTCGAACTCGAGCCCTTTGGCGAGGTACGCCGGCATGATCATGACGCCTGCCTCATAGTGCAGCGTCTCCTTCGTGATCCGCGTGAGGCCCGGCAGCAGCGGCTTAAGGGCTGCGTGTGCGGCTTCCGTCTCGCGCTCGGTCTTGCACAGGATCGCGACGGAGCTCGCACCACCGTGCTGACGGGTCAGCGCTGTATCCGCGACCAAGCGGCTAAGCTCGGCCGCGTTCGCCGCGCGCAGCAGACGCGGCTCCTCGCCGCTGCGGCTGAACGGCTCGATCGGCTCGCCGAACGGGAGGACGCGGCTCGCGAACAGGGCGATTTCACGCGTCGAGCGGTAGCTTTTGACGAGACGGATCGTCTCCGTTTCCTCCTCTTTCATCAGCTCGCTAATAGAGCTGTACTCGTTCTTAGGGCCGCCTGCGTCGTTGGCCGCGTTCGCATGCGTGAAGATCCCTTGGTTCCAGTCGCCAAGCAAGGTAAATCGGGCGCGCGGGAACAGCTTCTTGAGATACGCGTAGTGGAACGGTGAATAATCCTGCGCCTCATCCACCAAGCAGTAGCGGATCGTTCCTACGCGCAGCTGCCCCTCAACAAGCCCCTTCAGATACACAAGCGGTGTCGCATCTTCATAGTGCAAAATCCCTTGTTCCAAGGCATCTGAGGTGAAAGAGCTAATGCTCGCCCAAGCCTCGGGAAGCTGCTGGCCGGCCTGCGCCATCAGCTCCTGATGCAGCTCTCTACTCGTATATAGATCCCGATACATGCCGAGTACGTCGACATAAGCAAGGTTGCGTGCCTTCTCCTTCAGCGGAGCGATCGCTTTATGCGCCTTCATTTTGCTCATCTTCTTCATCTCGGGCTCTGTACCCACATATTTGGGCTCGCGCACCATTTTGCGATAGAAACGTTTCTGCGCATCCGCTTGGATTTCATCCAGCTTCTCCAGCATCCACTCAGACAATTGCTCCATCCGTTCTCCGAGCGCGAGAATCGAAGTTTTGCTGTAGAACCGTTCGCTCAACTCTTCAGCCGTAATCAGTACTTTCTTGCCGACCGACAAATCAAGGAAGCGTATTCCGCCATGCTTCAGTTTCTCGCCATAAGCCTCAATGACGCTGAGGAAGGCTGCCGACGTTTTGTACATGATGCTCTGCTGCCTTGCTTTATAGGCTGGGTCTTGCTCTGTCCCGGTCAAAATGAATTCCAGCTGATCGTAGGGATCTTCCAGCTTCAAGCCCGTATCGCTTAATTTATGGTTTAAATAATCTTGAAAGGTCGTCTGCTGCATGGTCGCTTCGCCCAGCTCCGGAAGAACGTGCGAAACGTAATCGCTGAACAGCGAATTCGGCGAAAACAAAATCATATTATCGGCGCTGAGCGTCGTCCGGTATTTATAGAGCAAATACGCAATGCGCTGCAGCGCGACCGAGGTTTTGCCGCTGCCGGCCGCGCCCTGTACGACAAGCACCTTGTGCCGGTCATCGCGGATGATCTGATTCTGCTCACGCTGAATCGTCGTCACGATGCTGTGCATTTTCTCGTCGGCGCTGCGGCTGAGCATCTTCTGCAGCATCTCGTCGCCGATCGAGATCCCGGTGTCGAACACATCCTGCAGCTCACCGGCTTTGATGATGTACTGGCGTTTGAGCAACAGCTCCCCGCTGACATCCATCTCCGGCGTGTGGTACGTGGCCGGTCCCGGCGGGTAATCATAGAATAAGCTGGCGATCGGTGCGCGCCAGTCATAGATAAGTATTTCATCCGTTTTCGGATCAATGAAGGAGGTGAGACCGATGTAGATTTTCTCGCGCTCCTGCTCGCCGCGTTCCTGAAAATCAATGCGCGCAAAATACGGCGCATCAACGACACGCTGCAGTTTGTACAGCGCATCCTGCGCCACCTGAAAGCTGCGCTTCTGACCCATCAGCACATGCTCCTGCTGGGCCATACTCGCGGCTGTCTCGATCACGTCGTCGGCGTTGTCCGCATTAACGGAGATATCGTCCCAGAAGCTGCGCCCAATCTCCGTGACTTCCGAGCGGCGTTGATCCACCGTCTCCCCCAAGTCAATAATGCGCTCTTTAATTTGGGAGCGTACCGAGGCCACCCGCTGATCTTCCCGCTCCCGTTCTTCTTTATCAATTGGCATTTATTCTCCCTCCTGCCTATTTGTATACCCCATGGATGACTTCTTCAAACTCAGGCTCTTCCATATGTACATCGTCCATATCGCCCCAAAGACTGACCAATCGCAGGACATCCATCGCTTTCAGCTCCTGGCGATTGCAGGCGATCGTCAGCACGTTCGCCTCCTGTTCCACTACACGGAACGGCAGTTCCCAGCTCTCCGGCACTTGGACATTCCCTCGATACGTGATCTTCATCATCGTCGGCAAGCCGATTCTGTCTCTTAGTGTATCCAGCGAGCCGTCATATCCGATCTGACCGTGATTAATCACGATCACTCTTTTACATAACTGCTCGATATCATCCATGTCATGCGTCGTCAGCAAAATCGTTTTCCCAAACTCCTGGTTTAACGTCTGCAAAAAGCTGCGTATGTTCTTTTTCGCTACAACATCCAGTCCAATCGTAGGCTCATCCAGGAACAAAATATCCGGGTCATGCAGCATGGATGCCGCCAGATCAGCACGCATCCTCTGACCGAGCGATAGCTTGCGAACAGGCATATCCATCAGTTCTTTAAGCTCCAGGAGTTCATTCAACTCGTCTAACCTGCGGCGTGAGGTGCTCTCCTCCACGCGATACATCGCTGTTAGAATTTCATATGAATCCTTAACCGGCAAATCCCACCATAGCTGGCTTCGCTGCCCGAACACGACGCCAAGCTTGCCTACGACGCGCCTTCGGTGTTTTTGCGGACTTAAGCCATGGATCAGCACTTCACCCGATGTGGGATGCAGGATGCCGGTCAGCATCTTGATGGTCGTTGATTTTCCTGCGCCATTAGGTCCAATATACCCGACGAACTCGCCGGATTCAATCTCAAAGCTGAGATCCCGTACCGCTTCCTTTTCTTTATAAGCCCGCGAGAACAAGGTGCGGATACCTGAGAATCTGCCTTCTTGGATAACCGGGGTTTGAAACGTTTTACGCAAATTCGTGACCGTGATCATGTTGATGCCTTCCCTCCTTGTTATTAACGATATTAACTACCTGTACTCTGATAGCGGGATAAGCCCAGCTTCCAAAATCGCATAGCCAGCCAGAGCGCAACGCAAGCGACGCCCACGGTTCCCAGCAGCATGCCGATGCCGCCTTCGTGTCTTAACAAATATAAGGTGGGTATGTAGTTTACGAAACCTACCGGCACAAGCACCAGTAGTGCGCCTTGCAGCCATTTCGGATATAACGCAAGCGGATAACGAGCCGCCGTTTGAGAGGCGTCTTCCGTCATATTTTGTAAGGACTCGATGCGTGTCAGCCAAAAGCCCGCAGCCGCCGTAGCCAGCCCGATCGCGAATAAAATAACCGCTCCGGTACAAATCATTAATGCCGTTAATGGTACGGCCGACCACTCGATTTGCCCTTTGGCCATCAGCACTCGCATTGAAATGACTAGGAGGACGATTCCCTGCCCGATTTCAGCGAAGAGTACCCGGGAGTTTTGGGTCATTAGCGCCAACAGCACCGGAACAGGGCGCGTCAATAACGCATCCAGGTCACCGGATACGAGATACTTTTCCAGATGATGCACATCCGAAGCCAGCGTACGGTAAATCGCTTTAGAGATCATCATGACACCATAGAGATAACAGACTTCATACAGCGTCCAGCCTTTGATATTGCCGAAGCGCATCATGACCAGCGCCACCATCAGAAACTCTGAAACTTGTATGCATGAGGCCATGGCCACCGAGAAAAGAAAGTTAAACTTATACTGCATCCGGCTTCGCAAACTCGCCTTGATCAACAGGAGATAGAGCTTAACTGACATCATCCTCCTTGCACCTCCAGCTTTCTTCGCACCGCGTGCGTAACAGCCAGACAGACACAAGTAAACCCGATGCCCCATAGAAGAGCTCCGAGCACAATCGTGCCTTGTTCAAATTGCATATAAATTCGAGTTGGATAATAGAGAAGGTACGGATAAGGTGTAAAACTGCTTATGGTGCGAAGCCAACCCGGCAGCCATTCGAGCGGTATGAAAAATCCGGAGAGCAGCATGCTGAAAGAGTAGTTCAACCAGTACAACCAGCGGGATTCCGTGGTCCATAAAGCGGCGATGCCAATCAAATAATTCATGCAAATGGAGATATAAGCTGCTGCAACCAGCGCAATCGCCGTCCAGCCGTAAACGGAAGCCTTTTGTGGAAGCTGTAAGGAGAAAACAAACATATAGAGGACGTAAATCGGGATAAATTTATACAGAAACTGATACCATACTTGGCCCCACTCCCTGCTCATGGCCTGATAGAACAAGTGAACAGGTCTCATGAGATCAACCGCAATCTGGCCTGTGCGCACCGACTGTTCGAGTCCCAGTCCGTTCGTCGTAAACTGCGTAATCCACAGGACCGCCTGGTTAAAAGCAATGTAGCCGACCATCCCTCTGGCTCCGTAGTCGCCGAGCGAGGAATCGCTCCCGAGCCCGGACCAGATACTTGCATAAATAAAGCCAAACACTGCACTGACGGCATTGTGGAGCAAATGCGAACCGCGATATTGCAAATTCCTTGCGTATGCCTTACGGGCTAAAACCGCGAAAAGCATCGTACACCTCCTATGTTTTTTCGTGCAAAAAAAACGATTTTCCACTGCAGCCGCAGCGTAGAGACGGAGTTTCATATTACCAAAATTCCCCACGGTATGGCAATCTTTTTTTTCATACAAAAAAAGCAACCCCAGAGTCATCACCTGACTTCGGGATTGCTTCTATATCTTTTACTGCGCACTCACAGGCTTAGCTTCCGGAGGACTGCCGCTGTCCCCTTCAGCCCGAAGTTTCGTATCAGGGTTATCAAACTCGGCATTGTAACTAGGCTGCGAGGCCTTCGTTAAATAATCGTGATCAAGGTATCCGGCCAAATATTGCTTACCGAAGAGAAGATCGTATTGGACGTTCCTGTAATCGTCAATAAGTGCTTTGGCCGAATCAGGCGCCTGCGCATGAAGCGTTTGGTCTGGTTCCACAACCAGGTTACTTAACAATCCAGGTACTTGGGCGGCTATTTCCGCGTTCAATGCGAAGTTAGCCGGTTTCTCCATGTGCAGCATATCGAGCACATGAGAACCTAAGAAGGAATCGCTAAGCAATGGGATATCCTGTTTGGGCATATCGAAATTCGACCAAGTCACCAACGGAATGCTATGCATTTTCTTCACTTCTTCCAGTGACCAATCATTGGCGTTGCTTGTTGAGATGAACCCGGCTTCTTTATACACTTGGTAGTCGAGGCCAAGCATCGGCAGATGGTCCCCGTAGAAGACGATCATCGTAGGTTCATCCGAATTTTGATAATGATCGATGAGCATTTGCAGACTTTGATCCGCATCATGCGCACCTTGGGTGTACGTTTCCAAAATCGATTTGGCTTGCGGCGTCAAATTGCCTTCCGCCTTGAATTGATTCTCACCGTACCGCGGATCATCGTAGGGTCCGTGGTTTTGCATCGTAACCGTGTAGATAAACATCGGATCTTCCGTTTTATCCACTTCATCGATAATGTTTCGAGACACCTCGGCATCCGAGATGAAGTAACCCTTCGTCTCCGGATTCACGAAATGCTCGCTGCTTTTGAAAGATTCAAAACCAAGCTGTTTATAAACGGAGTTACGATCCCAGAACCAGCCTTCGTAGGAGTGAATCCCCATGCTTTTATAACCCTGGCCGGCAAAATAGCTTGCTAAACTTGGCACAGGCTTACTAACATATTGCTGATACGGGATAGATCCCCCCGGCAGGAAGCTCATGGAATTACCAGTGAGCACTTCGAACTCTACGTTGCTTGTTCCCCCACCGAATTGAGGAGACAACAGGTAACCGGAAGTCGACTCTTTCTGCAAACGATGAATCGTAGGCAGCGGGTCTTCACTAAATTTGACATTCGTCAGCAACGTCGGGTCCCAGAATGCCTCGCTCATAATGAAAATGACGTTCGGCTTCTTCCCTTGCAGATTAACGGACGCCTTTTTCATTGCCGGCTGTGTTTGCGTGACTTGCTCAATATTCGCCGCTACGGCCCCAATAGCTTCATTGCTGTAGGTTTCCGGCTTTTGAACGATGGAGTTTTTGACGTTGAGTGTAAAAGCAAGAGCCGTACCATTATTTGCGTAATTTTCTTGCTGGTTCCAGACAATTTCATTCACACCGATATGGTCCAGGATTTTGCCTGCCAATGGTGTTTTGATCCCAAAAGCATATAAGGCATAGAGCGAGAACAACCCTAAACCGATTCTTGAGATAATAGAAATCGTGGCACGCGGAATAATCCATCTTAATGAAAGTACTACAAGAATTGAAGCAACGATGGCTCCGATTCTGATCAGCGCGGCTTTACCCGTCACGAGCGAAGCGATATCCATACTTTCTTTGTTGAGCAAAATATCCCACGGGAAGAACGGCTCCCCGATCATAGTCACCTTCATGTAAGAAATTAATGCCATTAGGCCGAGAAGTAAGGTTGAGATGGCTCCTGAGATCGCCAAAGATCCAACCAAAGCATAGATAAAAATAAGCAAACAAAAGGTGATTCCTGCGTTTAATAAAAAAAGTGATTGATTGTTGGTTATCCAATCCATCGTATTATGCAGTGAGCCGCGCTCGAGCAGCTCCATGCCGGCTACTGATAATACGGGTAATAAAATTAAAAAAAGTACTAACGAAATCGTCGCACCCAGTCGTTGTGGTCTCATCTTCTTATTCGGCTTCTTGCGAAGACGGCTCCGGGGCTTCAAATTCAAGTGCATCTTGCATCACTCTCCTCTTGCCCCCTATTGTAAACCCCAATTGTGAAGAAAATATGTAGATAACCTTAAAGGAACCTTAGGATACCCATTTATTCCCTTTACTTGAGACCTGCCAACCATGCAGCCAACACCTTCAATTCCTCTTCTTTGAGCGCGACCTGGAACGGCGGCATCCCGCCACCACCCTTTTGGATGCGCTTTATGATCTCATCTTCCGTCAAACGTTCACCAACTTTTTGAATATTGGGGCCTTCTCCGCCCTGTAATTGATTACCATGACAAGAGATACAAAAGTTCTGATAAACCTTATGCGGATCGGCTTGCGCGGGCGTTGTCTGTGCATCTTTGGGTTGTTGATTGCCATTTCCGCAGGCCGTCAGCCCCATAGAGATAATGATCATAGTCATCAGCAGCAGCTTTATTTTCATACAGGAAACTCCTTAAGGGAAGATTTCCCTCCATCATACCAGAGCATGGCCTGCAAAATAAAGAATTCACCAGTCTGAACGACTATAAGACTCCCTTTGGGCCGATTGGTCATAGTATGTGATGCCTGAGAAAGATTTATTTTGTTAAGATGATGCAAGGATAAAGCTGAAATAGAACAACATAAAGACATGGCAGAAGCACTTGCTCCTTCTTACCATGTCCCATTTCTGCAAAGTATTTGACCGGATTATAGACCGAACCTAAGCCAACTTCAAACGGATCACATTCCATGACGCTTTCCCAAGCGTAGCGTGAATTTGGCCGTTTGAGTCCACCGCTGCATTGCCGCCGTTATGCGGTTTCACGCGATCCTGAGCAGTTAGCGTATTCGCGGCTTTCAAATCGTCGCTCTCCAGCACGATATGCTGAGTCACTTGGCAAGCGCCGAAGCTGCGAAGATCCAACTCCAACGGCAGCGCCTCAGCCAAATGACGGTTAACCGCGAAAATCGTTACTTCCGACTTCTCTTCATTATGAACAGCAACGGCCTCCAAATAAGGCACATCGGTGTAATCCTTGGCATCATATTTAGGAGATTTAATGAGAGGCACGAGAACTGTTCCACGCCCGAATAAGCTTGCATGCATATAAGGATAATAAATCGTTTGCTTCCATGCGGCTCCGCCGTTCGCCGTCATAATTGGCGCAATAACGTTGACGAGTTGGGCTAAACAAGCCATTTTCACACGATCCGCACGCTTCAGCATGGAAATCAGCATACAACCCACGAGGAGCGCATCCTCATGATTATAAATGTCCTCGAGCTGCGGCGGTGCAATGGACCATGGTTCGATTTTGCGGTCTGCTTCATTAGAATGGTACCAGACATTCCACTCGTCAAAGGAAAGATTGATTTTCTTTTTGCCGCGTTTTTTGGCCTGAACATAGTCAGCTGTTGAAATAACCGTATTAATGAAACGATCCATGCCCATGGATTGCGCCAGGAAATTCGCTGAATCTTTATCGCGATTCCCGTAATATTGATGCAGCGAAATATAATCAACATGATTATAGGTATGCTCCAGCACAGTCGCTTCCCATTCCGGGAATGTCGCCATCGTTAAACTCGAACTGCCGCAGGCGACCAGCTCAATCGAAGGATCCACCCACTTCATGACTTTCGCTGTTTCGCAGGCTGTACGGCCGTATTCCTCAGCTGTTTTGGCTCCAGTTTGCCAAGGGCCGTCCATTTCATTGCCCAAGCACCAGGTTTTGATGTTATGAGGCGTCTGGTAGCCATGAGAGATCCGTAAATCGCTCCAGTATGTACCGCCTTGGATATTGGAATATTCAATAATATCTCTAGCCTCATTCGGTCCCCGAGTTCCCAGGTTCACCGCCATCATAGCTTCAGTGTTCGCTTTGCGGCACCAATCCATGAATTCGTTAAGCCCTACCAAGTTGGGCTCAATGGTGCGCCAAGCCAGATCCAATCTTCTCTTACGCTGCTCGATCGGCCCGATACCGTCCTCCCAATTGTAACCGGATACAAAGTTCCCCCCCGGGTAACGAACGATAGGGACATCCAATCCTTTGACCAATTCCAAAACGTCGGCACGAAATCCTTGCTCGTCAGCCTGCGGATGGCCAGGCTCATAAATGCCCCCATAGACAGCGCGTCCCAAATGCTCAATAAACGAACCGTAAATACGGGAATCCACTTCTCCGATTTTAAAATCTTTGTCCACAATCATGCTTGCTTTCATAGACATTGCCTTCACCTCGTCGTATAATTAATAAAAATATAAATCAATTAATACAAATATTATGACGTTGACTCTATTAAACAATAATCAATGCTTGATTTCAAGACTTTCTTTGCGAATGTTTTGGATTTATATTTATATGAATCAGACAACATTATGAATCGATAGGAATAAAGGAGATTTGTATCATGATACATGCATCAACAGACCGCAAATGGCTGCCGCTCTATGAAGCTTTGGCCAGCGACGTGCGGCTTCAGATATTGGATTTGCTGGCCGAACAAGAGATGAACGTGAAGGAGTTAGCTCAGACGCTCGGCTTAAGCAGCGCCATCGTGACCATGCACGTGAAGAAGCTGGAAGCCGGCGGCCTGATTCACACGGCGTTAGTGCGCAAGCAAGGCGGCACGCACAAAATGTGCACGCTTGCGGTTTCGCGTGTGGAGATCCAGCTGCCGCAGCAAAGCGAGCCCAAGCGCGTGTTCGATGAGGTGTCCATTCCCATCGGACATTACACGCGCTTTGACGTGCAGCCTACGTGCGGTCTCGCTACGGCCGATCATACGATCGGACAGTACGACGATCCGCGCTACTTTCTCGAACCTGAGCGCATGCATGCGAAGATTCTCTGGTTCGGGAGCGGCTTCGTCGAGTACCGCATCCCTAATTATTTGCTCCCCAGCCAGACGCTGGAAGAGATTGAGATTTCGCTGGAGCTTGGCTCGGAAGCGCCGGGCATCGCCGAGAATTGGCCGTCGGACATTCATTTCTATGTCAACGACACGCTGCTCGGCTATTGGACGAGCCCCGGCGATTCGGGGCAAGGCCGCGGGCATTACACACCCAGTTGGTGGCCGGACTCTATCAACCAATACGGTTGGTTGAAGGTGATTCGGATCACCGAACAGGGCACCTTCCTTGACGGGCAGCGGCTTTCCGACGTCACGATCAAGGACATCCGCATGTCGCGCAACGAGTGGACATTGCGAATTGAAGTGCCGGAGCATGCGGTGCATGTCGGCGGGCTTACGCTTTACGGTGAAGGCTTCGGCAACTACAACCGGGATATTATTTTCCGCACCTACCGGCGGTAAGGGCAGGTGTGCGCGAAAAGCCGCGGGCAGCTAATTCTGTCAGCCTCAAGGCATATATGGGGATCTCTGGCAATACAGTAAGGTAAATGACTGCGAGGGAGAGTTACCCTATTCGGGACCGTGATGTCCAGTTTAAATACATAACATCCCTATCTTGCAGCTATCCCTCATCAGGCGGTCCCATCCGCTCAGGGATAGCTTTTTTTATTTTCAACCGCGCTATAAATGGCATCGAAGTGAAGTATGCTATACTGGAAAAAAAAGAAAAGGAGCCTCTCTGATGCCTGCACCCTTACATTGGAAAAAGTCACTATGGATATTATGGGGGGCTAACTTTTCCATCATGTGCGGAATGAACCTTATTCTTCCGTTTCTGCCCTTATACGTTGGACAACTTGGGGTTCACGAGGTCGGCGATGTCGTGCGTTGGACAGGCTGGATCGTTGCCGCTCAATTCATCACCTCGTTTCTTACTCAGCCTCTCTGGGGAGCCATCGCAGATCGCCGCGGCCGCAAAATCATGCTGCTCCGGGCTGGGTTCGGCATGGCTGTTGTGACAGCCTTGATGGGCATCGTCACGGAGCCCTGGCAGCTGCTTGCGCTTCGGCTGCTGAACGGCTTCTTCTCCGGTTTCATCTCCATGGCGGTCTCCCTGCAAGCATCCGTGACACCCCCGGAGCATTCCGGGAAATCACTCGGCACGCTGCAAACTGGCTCCATCGCCGGATCACTTGTCGGCCCTTTGATCGGCGGGTTGCTAGCTGGTATGATCGGTTATAGCCACATCTTTTTTGTTACCGGCGGTCTCATGCTCTGCGCCAGCCTCATCGTGATGATTTTCGTCCATGAGGAGCGCAAAGCCCCCGCTCAGAAAAAAGTGCGCCAGCGTACAGAATGGCGCCTGTTTCGACCGCTGCTGCCGGTCTTTGCCGCTTCGCTGATTACGCAAATCGGGATGATGAGCATCGAGCCGATCGTGACGGTCTATGCCAAGACGATTTACTTCGGCAATCATTTGGAGCTGTTCGCAGGTTTAATCGTGGCGATTACGGGAATCGCCAACTTGTTTGGCGCGCCATCCTTAGGGAGGCTTGGCGACCGTATCGGCCAACGGAGACTACTCGTCATCGCCTTGTCGATGGCGGCACTCGCCTTCATTCCGCAGGCTTTCGCCACCAGCATGACAATGCTGCTAATCGGCAGGTTCCTGCTGGGGCTGTTCATCGGAGGCATGATTCCTTCCCTGAACGTGCTGGTTTTGAAGCTCGCCCCCACTCAAATTCAGGGAACGGCCTACGGCTTTAATACGTCTTCGCTGTTTCTCGGCAACCTGATCGGCCCCTTGCTTGGCAGTCATTTTGCGGCAGCGTATGGGTTTAAGTCGGTGTTCTATATCACCATGGGTATCCTGCTGCTCTGTGCGATGTTCGTTTACTTGAACCGCAGCCTGGAGACCTTGCGCCAGACGAATTCGGTGTAGCTTTTTCAAATTTTACTTATTGATGGAGGATGATTTATGAAACACGAGATTTTATATAAGGGCGCATTTCCAATGCTGCGCGTGGAACTTGAAGCTGGAGAAAACATTAAAGCTGAATCAGGAGCAATGGTTTCGATGTCGCCTAACATTGAGCTTAAAGGAACAGTCGATGGCGGTATTATGAAAGGTCTTGGCCGTATGCTGAGTGGCGAGAAATTCTTCTTCCAGGAGTTGACCCCCACTCGCGGTGGTGGCGAAGTGCTATTGGCGCCGTCCGTAATTGGCGACATTGAAGCTGTCGAGCTTGACGGATCGTACAAGCTGTACGTACAAAAGGACGGCTTTCTTGCTGGAACATCCGGGATTCAAGTGAATACGAAGATGCAAAATCTGATGAGCGGCTTCATGTCCGGCGAAGGATTTTTCATCGTTGAAATTAGCGGTAGAGGCACGGTTTTCCTCTCCTCCTACGGGGCTATTCATGCCATCAACCTTGCTCCCGGGCAAGAGGTTGTCATTGATAACGGGCATCTGGTCGCATGGCCGGATTATACGCAGTATACAATTGAGAAAGCTGCCAAAGGCTGGCTCTCCAGCATCACAAGCGGTGAAGGTGTCGTATGCCGGTTCCGCGGCGAAGGCGTTGTGCTAATTCAAACGCGGAATCCGCAGAGCTTCGGCGGATGGCTGAAGCAATTCATACCGGGCGCTAGGTAGCTTAGCGTTAAACCTCACAAGAGACTATCCCTACGTCATTTTTATGACTTCTAGGACAGTCTCTTTTCTTTTTAACCACTACTTTTTTGCACAAGCCTATGCTATGATAGTTTTAATTAGAAAACTTAGTTTTGTATAGTAAACCAAATGAGCTGGGAGGCCTACCATTGGACGATAAATACCGCGTTCCAGCCATTGAACGTGCTCACCTTATTCTCAAGGAAATCTCGCTGCAGCCCAGTCAGCTGAAACTCATTGATCTCTCGCGTTCGCTTGGCATCAACAAAAGCTCGATGTATTCGCTGCTTTTAACGTTGGAGAACTTGGGCTGGGTTGAGAAGGATACCGGTGAAACATACCGCCTTGGCCGCGAGCTCTCTCGCCTGGGCCATGCGGCTGTCCAGCATCGGGACTTGAACGAGTCCTTCCACAAGGAAGCCTCACTAATCAAGCTGAAACTGGGTGAATCGCTGCAATTAGCCCGACTAGACGGCAATGAAGTTCTGTATCTTGCAAAAGAGGAAGCGCTTACGCCAGTTCGGCTCGCCTCTGGACCCGGCATGCGCCTTCCAGCGCACGCCACTGCACTCGGCAAGGTCATGCTGGCGGATCTTGGCGATGAAGAACTTGATCGATTTTACCGCGCAGATCAAGAACCATTTCCACAGTTAACTGAGCATTCCATTGTCTCCTTAAAAGAATTGAAACAAGATCTGGAGCACATCCGCCAACAAGGTTTCGCCCTCGATTTAGAGGAAGCTGTTATCGGATTCAACTGCGCTGCTGCTCCAATCCGCAACTCGCATGGGAAGGTCATCGCCGCTGTCAGCTGCTCGATGATGCTGCCTCAGTGGCAGCAGAAGAAGCAGATCTGTATAGAAGAAGTTTGTAAGCTTGCTCATCAACTATCCGAATAGCAAAGGAGAATTGAACATGCGGTTACATAACAAAGTCATTCTCATCACAGGCGCAGCTTCAGGGATTGGCAAAAGTACGGCGCTCTTATTTGGGCGGGAAGGCGCCCAGGTTATCGTCAATGATCTCGATGAGGCCAAGGGAACCGAGACGGTGAATGAAATTATCGAGGCTGGCGGGGCAGCCCGCTTCATTCAGGCCGACGTTACGCATTCCGATTCCGTCAAGGCGATGGTTGAACAAATCATTCAGGCTTACGGCCGAATTGATGTGCTTTTCAACAACGCAGGCATTAGCGGCGTCGGCGCGCTTCATGAGCTGGAACCCGAAGCTTGGGACCGCATCATGAGCATTAATGTGAAGGGCGTTTTCCTCCCTTCGAAGCATGTACTCCCTTATATGATGGAGCGCAAGTCAGGCTCGATCATTAACATGTCTTCCTGCATTGCTGAAATCGGGCTTGCCCGCCGTGCTTCCTATGCAGCAACAAAAGGCGCCGTCCTTGCGCTAACCAAATCCATGCAAGTGGACTATGCCTCATACGGTATTCGGGTGAATGCTTTGCTGCCGGGAACGATCATGACTCCTTTCGTCGAAAATTACATTCGCACCTCTTACGACGATCCAGAAGCAGCTATCGCCTCTCTGAAAACAAGACAGCTCAGCAACGAATTGGGCCGTCCCGAAGATGTAGCGTCAGCCGCTTTGTTCCTTGCTTCTGACGATTCCAAGTTCATGATGGGCTCACCGTTATATATGGACGGCGGGGTCACTTTTGGCAAGAATGCTTAGCCTGCTCTTCTGTTTTTATAAACTCTTCATATAAATCATGACTTAGGAGGTTTTTTACATGAAACTGCTTACATTTAACCAAAACAATGCTTCCCGTCTAGGTATTCAAACCGATTCCGGTGTACTCGATGTCGTTCAAGCTGTCCAGCAGCTTTCACCGTCATTCGCAGTTCCAACCACGGTTATGGAAGCTATTCAAGGCGGGACAGCTGCTACCGAAGCGCTGCATCAGCTTGTTCACCTTGCTCTTGAAAGTGAAGAGCGCCAAACGCTGCTGCTTAATGAAGAGAATTTGAACTACGGTCCTTGCGTCACAGAACCTGGCAAAATTATTTGTGTCGGACTTAACTACCGTAAGCACGCAGAAGAAACGAATGCCCCTATCCCTCAGTATCCGATTCTTTTTAACAAATTTAATAATACGTTGACAGGACATGGCCATGAGATCGCCCTCCCTCGTGTCACCAAAGAAGTCGATTATGAGGCGGAGCTCGTTATCGTCATTGGCAAGCAGGCGAAATACGTCTCCAAAGAAGAAGCATTGGAGCATGTTTACGGGTACTGCTGTGTCAATGATCTCTCTGCACGCGACCTGCAAATGCGTACTGCGCAATGGCTGCTGGGGAAATCGTGTGACGATTTCAGCCCGCTTGGCCCTTATCTGGTCACGGCAGACGAAGTCGGCAATCCGAATGACCTGAAGATCAGCACCACGGTCAATGGCAAGGTGCGCCAAAACTCGAATACGGCGGACATGATTTTCCACTGTGACGAGATCGTCAGCTATATTTCCCAGCATATGACCCTGTACCCGGGAGACATCATTCTCACAGGAACACCGGAGGGTGTTGTGCTTGGCGATCCAGTTGATCAGCGCGTTTATTTAAAAGACGGCGACGTAGTCACTATTTCCATCGAGAAGCTGGGAAGTTTGACGAATCGCATGGTTAGCGAGTAGCTGTTACCGGGATCCCGTGCTCAAGGCGAGGATGCTGAGAGGGTTCTCCTCAGCTTAACTTAGCTTAAGGGAACCGGAGGCCACTATTTTAGGAAAACAAGCGTATTTTCTATCTTAGCGGAACTACAAGTTCTTATTTGTCCTCTGCGGCGATGTTTTCAGGTGAAATTGGCAAAATAGCGGAACGTAGTTCCCCATGCCTGTGGAAACTTCGAGTTCTCAAGGAAATAGAGGCTTATCGTTCCTTTAAATACATAAAAAGGTAGAGGACATATGCTCCTCTACCTTTTTATCATCTGCTGCAAGCTAGGAACGACACAGTGCCCAGGTCGGGCCAACTTAACGTTGAACCTGGCACCGCTAGCTATTGCAGGATCAATTTAGCAATCCCTACAATATCTACAATGTTAATCTTGCCGTCCTGATTGTAATCCGCGCTTTTCGCCATATTCCAGTCGCTGCTAGCCGTGGTCTTCCCGTAATGCACAGCTGCTTTGCCCAAGTCGCCAATATCGATGACGTTATCTCCATTGACATCTCCACGTGCATAAACGGTAATGAGTTGTCCGCTAAAAGCTTGCAACGCTTGGTTTAACGTAAGCGCTGCTTGATCCAACTGCTGCTGTGTAGCTGCAGGATCTGATTCGATGGCAGTGGCAGTCTGGATGGCTGTTAGCAGCACCGCTTTGGAACCGACCGCATATTGTCCGGCTTGGGTTCCTTCTACCGCATGATCATGGGCGGACTGCGCCATCTCAATGACCGTCTGCAGCGTTGTCTTGTCCGTTGTCACCGCCGACACTGAAACCGTTAGATTCGCCAGAGAAGCATCCACCTTCTGCCCCAGCGCGCCTTCAACAGCTACTTTCGTCAGTACCATATTCGTTGTCGTGGACGCTTGATTTGGCTTCGCTACCCAATTAAATTTGAATAAATCTCCGTTCGTCGTTACGACTCCCGTATCGCTTGGGCTCTTAGCGATGATCCGAACTTGACCCGGTACGTCGGTATGCGTTTGAACTTCCGTAAAGCCGGATACTAACGGATCTACTAATAAAAACTCGATGGCGTTGGCGTCAAAAGCTACCGTAATATCCGCCGCATAAACCGCCGAATATACACTGGCTGTTACATTGTTTAAACCGAAACGCGTCGAGAATGCAGAACCTGCTTGAACGATCGCCGGACCCGTAAGCGTAGCCTGCGGGACGTCTGTTGGCACCGATGACTGGCCGCTGATCACGACATAATTGGAGCCTTGTACGCCGCTGCCGTCCGTGGCGGTTGCGACCACTTTGACGGTCCCGTCTTTGGCAGCCTTCAGCAACCCATCAGACGTTATCACCGCTTTATCGGTCTCCGTAACCCCGTCGGCCTCCCGAACGCTCCATGTGACTTGACCGTTCGCTCCCGCCGGTAATACGGTGGCCTGCATTTGTAGCGTGCCCGCCTTGCTTGCAATTGCATTCACGCCACCAACGCCGCTCACAGAAATGGATGTGACCGTCGTCGGAACATTGCTCGAGTCCTTGACCACATTGATCTCCGCCGCAGAAGCGTAGCCGCCATGGCCTGACGTAGCCTTAAGCTTCACATACCGGCTGGAAACTGGAGCGAATTCTGCGATCTTCTCACTGCTGTCATCGCTCCACGTTCCACTTGCCGCAGGGGTAAAGGATGTTCCATCCACACTTGTAGAAATCTCATAAGCCGTAATGTTGCCGTTCGCGTTACCGTCTTGTCGAGGCAAGTATTTCAGCTTCGAAATGTCATATGTGCCTCCAAGATCAAGTGTGATCGAATGCGGCACTTGACCCGACGAATCCCATTCCGTATGCCAGAAAGTAGCCAGGTTTCCGTCGAGCGCCTTGCTTGCTTCATTTCCGCTGTGTTGGCTTGTTGAAACTGCCGTCATTTCGTTTTGTGGAATTTCGTTCTGATCATTTCCAGCAGCAACGATCCTCGACTGAATGTCTGCCCGGTCTATGGATACATAGGTATTGCTCGCGCTGCCACTCTTCTGTCCTGTCGAACGGATTCGAAGGACATGCCCTTGGTTCGTCAAATTTTTACTTTCAAAGAGCAATTGCTGATCCAATCTCGATGATGCATACGTGTCAACCATCGTTTCAGGACCATCATCAATTGAGATCGCAGCAATGCCCTGATTATTGTTTTTAGCACCGTATAACTGCACTTTGGAGCCGGTAAAATAGAGCTGCGCATAAGCGTCCGGCGTGTTTGTGTAGTGGTTGTCACCGCTGTACGCGCCCCACTCGGTTGCGGTGTAGCCCCAATCCGGGCTGTATACAAACTGGTCGGCGCCTGCAACAGTCGCATTATCATTCACGGTTCTGTCGAATGTGAACTGAAACTTCTGGTTGCTTCCCGTGCCGGCTGTACCCTGTACGAATTGTAAGCCGCCTGCCGTATTGCCTCCTGGAATCTCCATCACTTTACCGCTGAGTCGGTTCTTCAATTGATAGTAACCGTCACCGGTATTCACAATGGACCATTCGTCATTATAAATTGCATCATTCGTGTAGTTGACTTGAACGATCCCCGCTCCATCCTCTGTCGAGGCATTCTGGACGGCAAGTGCTTTCGAGCTAATTTTTGAAATGATTTTGTAATATCCAGGCGACGTCTTTACAAACTGCCATTGTTGATTCGGCCCCATTCCTGCGGACCATTGAATGATCTTAGTGCCGTCCGCGCCTGAACCGTTGTTTACATCCATCCGTAACTGGCTGTGTTGAACCGTGATGTTAAACGTTTTCTGATCAAACGGATCGACCGATTGCCCTTCTTCCGAAGGAATCGCGCTAATGGTGTACACATCTCCAACTTGCGTGTCAAAAGAGATCTGATTGCTGCTATCCATCGTATAAGCAACGTTCTGACCTGCTTGATTGGTCACAATAGCCCCGGCAATGTTGGGATAAGAAAGCTTGGCTCTTGTTCCGGCCTGCGATTTGACCTGGATGCTCGTCGCCCGGGATTTCGTCCAGGACACGCCAACTTCAAATCCGCCTCGTGCCATGATTCCTGAGAAATTTCCACTAGTCCACGTAGAAGGTAAAGCCGGTAAAATATCAATGATGTTATCCACATGACTTTGCACGAACAATTCAGGATAATAAGCGCCTCTTACTTGCCATTCATTCACAAATTCACTTGTCGGGTAAATATCTGCAACGGAAAGAGCTTTGTCCCCCTCATATAAACGAGCCCACATAAACGCACTATCCGGATGGTATCCACCCGATCCTCGCATGTTCAGCGACACCTTAACGGCATTAAATAATTCAGGCGTATACTTTTTCGTGATCTGATCGAGGAAACCAACGCCAATTAAATGAGAGGCATGACGGTGGCTCGGATCTACGATCGAGTAGTCATTATTCCATTCCTTAATCTCTCCATTGCTTCCCATTTGATAAGGAAGAAGCTTCGGTAATGCCGTTCGGATACGATTAAGCAAATCAACATCCGCAGGAGAGTTTGCATCCAGCACATTCCCCGCTTCAAGCATATTTTCAAACAACTCTCGAATGACGGTCATATCGATGGTCGAACCTTGACTGACGGCAATGGGCGTACCATCTGACAATACATATTTCGTCTCAGGAGAACTAGAAGGCGATGCAACCAGATAACCATCCTTGTTTGTAACCAGTAAATCCAAAGCAAACTCTGCGGAACCCTTCATCAGAGGGAACGCGGTGCCCTGAAGATACGATTTGTCCTGTGTGAACCGATAATGCTCATACACATTATTCATGAGCCACATGCCGCCCGTAAGCCAGATTGCCCATTCATTGTCACCTGCGCTAAGTTCCGTTTTTGCCCACAAATCGGATGCTTGAGGCACCACCCATCCATCAAAGCCGAAATCGGTTTGCGCGGTTTTCGCCCCGTTGATAGCTAAATTTTTGAGATACTTCCAGAGAGGGTCACCATTCTCTTTCAGATTCCCTGATTCGATTAACGTGTACGTCTTTTCTACATTTTCATTAAACCAATGTGCCCCATAGGAGTTCGTGTACCACTGGTTCATCCACATGCCATTCTGATTCAGAGGACGGTCGAATGTATTGGCCCTGGAACCAGCAATCGAGACGTATCGGGCGTACTGGTAGGTAAGCGTAAACGGTTTGGAATTGCCGTTAACTTCCGTCCATACCCTGCGAAACAAACTTCGATGATCGGTCTGATGTGCGTCCAGGAGCTGCGTATAGGTTTTGGCAGAAGCAGCGTCCATAAGCCCTGATACGATCGGAGTCGGATTATTGCCGCCTTGGCTCGGATTCGGATTCGTAAAAGGATCCTTGTAACTTGTCGCGTCTGCATAGAGCAATTCGATGACTGTAGCGTTAGAAATGTTCAAATTACCTCCAGATGCGGTTACGGTTCCTCCTGTCGTTCTGGCGCGAAGACGAGCGTCAAATGTCATACCTCTCCCGTCTGCCCACTGACTAGCATAGTCATCGTACGGAGCCGTTCCTGTCATCTGGATTTCATTCCCGGATGAAGATACTGTCCCATGCGTGTTCATTTCTGCCGGAAGTGTCATCTTGGCCGTCATACTCATCGGCTTTCCGCTATCATTGGTCATGCGTACAACCATAACGCGATCCGGGTTACTCGCGAATACTTCACGCGTATACGTTGTGTTTCCGACTTTATACTTCGTTGTAACCATCGACTTATCCAGATGAAGCTCTCGATTATAGTCCGTATATCCCTCCGTATTCGGGACATCCAGGACGATATTGCCAATCGGCAGAAATTCGGCCAATTTCTCTGATCCCCACATCCCCGTTGCTGCCGTCTCAGCCGCCTTCAATTTATCCTCGCGAGAAGATACGGTCGTTGCTGCATCAGCTTCCGCTAGCAAACTTCTCGTCGTTTCCAGCGCTGTTTTACGATTCGGATCAGAATGATCGAAAGGTTCCCCGGAATTAAACGTTTTGTCATTAAGTTGAAGAATTTCGGTCGCTACACCACCTGAAACTTTGGCGCCAAAGTATCCATTCCCAACGGGCGCTCCGTTAAAATCCGTCCCGCTGGCCGGCGTGGTCCAATCGAATTTCAAATCGTCCCAATTGCCCGTCTTCAGAACAGGCATTTCCGTGTTTGCTGATTCAGCAGCGGAAGCCTCCGCCACAGAAGGAACTCCTGATGCCAATAGCAACGTGGACAGCAATGACAACGAGGTTGCGATGGCCGTCATTTTCCTTACCTTTTGAATGATCATACAAATTCACTGCCCCTTTTAATTTCTAGAAAAAAGAAGGAGATTTCTTGAAATAAAAATCTCCTTCCAAGGAAGATGTTGCGTTTTTAATTCATCAAGCTGATTATTGCAGTATTAATTTAGCAATCCCCACGATATCCACAATGTTGATCTTGCCATCCTTGTTGATATCCGCGCTTTTCGCCACATTCCAATCGCTGCTATCTGATGTCTTCCCGTAATGCACAGCTGCTTTGCCCAAGTCGCCAATATCGATGACGTTATCTCCATTGACATCTCCACGTTCATAATCCGTAACGATCTTCCCGTAAAAAGCTTGCAACGCATGGTTTAACGTAATAGCTGCTTGTTCCAATTGCTGCTGTGTAGCCGTAACATCCGATTGAATGGCAGTGGCAGCCTGGATGGCTGTTAATAGCACCGCTTTGGAACCAGCCGTATATTGTCCGACTTGCGTCCCTTCTACGGCGCGATCATAAATGGATTGCGCCAAGCCGATGACCGTCTGCAGCGTTATCTTGTCTGACGCTGCCGTAACCGATACCGTCAGACTAGCTGGAGTAGCATCCACTTTTTGCGCTAGCCCGTTAGAAACAGCTACTTTGGTCAGTACCAAATTCGTTGTCGTAGACGAGTGATTCGGCTTCGCAATCCAATTAAATTTGAATAAATCGCCGTTTGTCGTTACCACTCCCGTAGTCCCTTGGCTCGCAGCGAGTATTCGAAGTTGGCCGGGTACATCGGTTTTGGTTTCAACGTTAGTAAATCCAGAAATTAATGGATCTACAGATACAAAATCAATGGTGTCAGCATCAAACGATACGGTAATATCCGCTGCATAAACCGCCGAATACACACTGTCTGTTACATTGGTTAATCCGAACTGCGTCGAGAATGCAGCGCCTGCCTGAACGACTCCAGGTCCCGTGAGCGTAGCTTGCGGTACATCGGTCGGCACAGGTAGCTGACCACTGATCACGACATAGCTGGTGCCTCGAATGCCGCTGCCGTCCGTTGCTGTCGCAATGACTTTCACGATCCCGTTTTTTTGCGCAGTTAACAAGCCGCTGGACGTAATCACTGCCTTATCTGTTACTGTTACCCCATCTGATTCAAAAACCGCCCATGCCACAGACTTGTTCGTCGCATTGGCTGGGAGAACCGAAGCTTGGAATTGTAAACTTCCTTCCTTCTCGGTAATTGTCGTCGCCGAACTTGTGACAGCAATCGATTGAACATTCACCTGCTGTGCTTCCGTAACCGTTACGTTCGCTACAGCCGGTATGACTGTGCCATCTACAACACCGTTTACGACAAAACTACCAGCTATTGCATACTTGGACGAATCTACCTGATCCCACTGAACCGACTTCTCAGCCGTTGTCCCATTGTTATACACAGCTGTGACACTCGCAGGCAGAACCGGCGGAACATTCTTAGCTGTAACCACATTTACTGGCGTAACTCCAGTAATCACCGGTGTCGCTTCAACAGCAGCTTTAGTCAGCTTCGCATCCGCCCAATCACCGTGATCCTCGCTGTTGCCATTGCCGGAATCCGTAACTTCCAAGATTAGCTGTTTATAGCCTTTCACATTTACCTTCACATATTGGGCATTACCCGACTCTCTCAACACACTTCCGGAGTAAAGCGATTCGATCGTGTCATCGTTCTTCACTCCTGACACTTTGAACTGTACCGAGCCGTTATAACTTCCGCCATTCACTTCCTTATCTACACCGATAAAGGAGGAAAACGTGTCATAATCTGCTCCAGTAAGATCATACTTGATCGTTGAATTAGCGTGAGTCCCAAGCCCTTTGACAAAGACGAGATCCTGATCCCCATTATTCAATACGATCGCATTGCCGCCAATGCTCTTGTCTTTCTGAACCGTTAACCAGCCGGAATTCGCGCTTGCCCAGTTCAAATCGCTTAAATAGTCAACTTCAGGCAATTGTTCCTTCTGTTCGGATTTGCCTGCCGCAACGCTAAACGACGCATTGGCCCAGCTTGCATGATCTTCGCTATTATCGTTATCACTCTTCGAAACAACAAGTTCCACGGTACTAGCGCCAGTTACATTGACATCTACCGGTTTGGCCACATCAGTAACCTTCATGACACCGCTCGCAAATTTCTCTACGCCGTCTACAAGCACCTTAAACTCCACATCAGCGTAAGACGGTGATTTGGCCATTTCCTGATCGACTCCGACGAGGGCAGAGAATGAATCATAGTTTTTATCCGATATGTCAAAAATAATTCTTGAATCCGCATGTACGCCAAAGCCCTTCTCGTATGTGACAGCTCCGTTACTGCCCATTAAACGAATCGCATTGCCGTCCAGGCTTTTGTCCTTCTTAACGGTTAACCAGCCTGAGGATGCACTTAACCATTCCAAGTCGCTCGCATAACGATCCACCAACTCAAAGTTGAGCGTGTAGACTTCCTGCTTCGCTCCGCCGTCAGCTGTAGCGGTGATGGTCGTTGCGCCTGGCAAGCTGTCGGCTGGATCGATGACCACCTGCACATCTTCAGAGCTTTTGTCCACTGTAACGGTTGGGACCGCCAGATTCCCTTCTCTCAAAACAGGCAGCGTTGTCGTACGATTCTCAGCATTAAGTCCTTTGACAGGCACTCCGTTCACTTTCACATTTTTGATCAGCGAAGGCATGCTTTCCACTTTCCATAATTGGCTATCGCTTCCGGTAAAGGTGTTTTGAACAACCGGATTTCCTTCTGCATCCGATCCATTGCTGTTTTCCAATGCCAACTGGCTGTTTATGTTCGTAATTTTGAAATAACCATTACCCACATTAGAGATGGCCCACTGCTGGTTTATGGCAGCAGGATCTGCAGCAGTTTCAGAATCTGTCCATTGGATAACTTCTTTCCCAGGCGATTTACTGGCAGCTGGAACATCCATAACTTGTCTACTTCGTTTATTGGCAATTTTATATTTGCCCAGGCCTAAATCGTCGATAACCCATTGCTGATCCAGCTCACCTGATTGCGTTCGCCCGGCAACAGCCGCTCCATTGGCCGTCGAATTCCCAACGCCCAGCACTTTGCCGGTCGCTTTATTAACGATGCGATAAAGCGTGTTGACATCAAAGGAATCGATCCCCGTCCGAGTTGGAATGTTATTCGTGTAGGAGCCTACTTCCAGCTCACCCGCAGCAGCAAAGCCTCCTACAGCTCCACTCACTTCCATTTTAAAATAGCGTGCTGTTTGCGATGGGAACGTCACACGTTTCATGGTCTTGTCCCCATCCCATGTGCCGTTTGTAACCGGAGTGAAGTTCGTTCCGTCCTCGCTCGCGTATAACTGATAGGATGTGATCATCCCTTGTGATAAATTTTGCGAAGGCAAATAATTCAACATGTTAATGTTGTTGTACGTATAGCCCAAATCTAATGTGATGGATTGAGGCAGAGATGTGTTCGTTTGCCAAACCGTCTCCACGTAAGAGCCAACATAATCCATATAGCCGTCAATCGCATTGTTTGCAGTCCCGCTAGTAGACGTTGCCGAATTTGCTGTAATCGGATGCTCCATCACTATTGGCTGCTCAGGCAGTGGAGGACGAGATTCATTCGGCGACCATGCTTGACCAATCTCCCCCAATCGATTGACTACGTTATTATCCAGTTCCCCATCCGGATTCGGTGAAACGTTAAGCAGAAAGTTGGTATAACGTGGTTCCAAATAACCAAGATGATCCTGCACAATATTTTGCACGCTTGCCGGCTCTGTATTCGTCATCCAATTGTGCCAGAACCATTGATTGGACACGAGCGGCATGCCCTGGTTAGCGGCATACGCATTGTTGGCAGGTGCCCAAACGCCCTTAGGTTCTTCGAAATAAATGATGTCCTCATCCCATGGCTGCGTTTGTCCATTATGATCCACAATAAGAATATTGGGTTGTAAACGCTTTATTAATTCGCGAATTTCTTGGTAGGGAACTTCATTATGCCCCATCTCCCAGGCCCAACCGTCGATAATCAGAACCGGAATTTCTCCGTAATTCGTTAGCAACTCGGTAAGCTGCCCTTTAATAAAGTCGATATCCGCTCTGCTGACGGAACCTTTCTGAATGCCTTGCTGACGATCCCAGATGGAGAAGTACAGCCCAGGCAAAATACCTTGAGCCCGCATGGAATCGACATATTGCCTGACGATATCTTTCTTGTAGGAGCTGTTCATCACGTTGTAATTGCCATATTTGGTTGGCCATAGGGCAAATCCGTCATGGTGTTTGGTCGTTAGAACGGTATATTTGATGCCTGCGGATTTGGCGGCTGCCGCCCATTGATCTGTATTCACTTGCTTAGGATTAAAAGAAAGCGGATCTTGTCCTGGTGTCACCCATTCCTGATCGTGATAGGTTCCCATATTATAGTGAATAAACATGCCAAACCTGAGATCCACGTAATTTTTCTGATTAGTGTAGCTATCATTCACAACGGGGTTTGCTGTGTTTTGATTATTGGTAGTAGCAAAAACAGGTGTAATCGAGGCAAAAAGTAGCATAAATATGAGTCCTAGACATATTGAAGTCTTCCTGTACAACTGAATCCCCTCCTTTTGAAAAGTAAGCCTGCTGAAAGCAGGCTTACCATACATGCTGTAATAAATTTTCTTCTTAATTGATCAAATTCGCATATTGCAGCACTCGTTTGATAATGACGGCTGCTTCAGCGCGAGTAGCTACATCTTGTGGTGCAAACGTAGTTTCTGTTTTACCGTGAATTAACCCTTTGCTGGCGGCATCTGCCACCGCGCTGCGAGCATAATCCGACAACAAGTCTTGATCGGCGAAAGAAACATTCGTCGCACTTGCGCTAGATGCTGATGTTCCTTTCACGAGCCCAATCGCTTTCATCATCATCACGACCATTTGCTCTCTTGTAATCTGCGCATCCGGGCTGAATTGCCCCTCCGCGACGCCTTGAACCAAGCCGTATTTCGCCGCTGTATTCACTTCTGGGGCGTACCACTGCGTGCCTGCGATATCTTTGAAGACATTCAGCCCAGCCTCTGCAGGCAATCCCAGTCCTCGTACGAGCAAGGCAGCGAACTCAGCGCGGGTGACTTGCATCTCAGGCGTATACGTACGGTCCGAAGTCCCGTTAATAATCATTTTCGAAGCCAACTGTTCCACATCTTTCTGAGCCCAGTGACCGATCATGTCGTCAAATGTTTTCTTGTTTTGAACGATCGCATACAAACTGTTTGTGTTTCGAATCACCTTCACTTCGGTTTTACCGTCTTTCGCATTAAACACGGAAGGCACGAATTTCATTTCTCCTGTAGCTGGATCATACACGACCGCCGTCGCAGCAGAGGAATCTTGAATCAATTCATCTACATGGATAACACGAGTCACAAAGCTATTACCGAAGCTATGAATTTCCTCTTCTTTGTCCTTGGTTTTCAGAATGACTTTATAATCGATCATATCACTCACACGCACCATGCCCTTATCGGAAATGGATTGGTCAAATTTCGTTTCATGCAGCGATTTAGCCTTATCGATCCGAATGATTAGCGTCGCTCCCTCTACGTCAGCCCCCGCAAAATCCGACTGGTTCAGTACGGACATCGGAAGATCGTAAGTGCCCAAATGGCTGCGCACACTTAAAATGGTATCTTTATGATTCTTCAAGCTATCGAGCAACGTTGGCAACGGTAATTGCAAGGCATTCAACTCACGCTCGCCAGGAATCTCAAAGTTCAAAACGGTGCCGCTCGTTGCTTGCAGATCCGCTAATTTCTGTGCAAGACGTTTGCTGTCTATCACTGCTGTTACAGAGGTTTGGCCGTCTTGTGTCGTTTCAATTCGGAGCTCCGATTCTTTTGGTACATAGAGGCCCGGATCTTCTTTCGTTGGTGGAGTTGTTGTACCTCCGCCTCCGCCGCCTCCGCCAGGACCAGGAGTTGTCCCGTTAATTTTAACAGTGGCTTGTGCATTAACATTCCAAATAGACGGTAGCTCCTGCGATGTCACTGTTGTCATCTTTGTCAAAGCTACGTTAGCTTGTCCGCTCTGCTTCGCCTTGAAAACCAGTGTGCAAATAACTAGATTTCCATTTTCGCCCGGTACATTTTTAATTTTCGTATTAGCAAATGTGACTTGATTACCTGAAGCTTGCGCGATCTTGTACGCATTGATTAAGCCATTCGATTGCGATTGAACTGAATTGAATTCCAGACGGTCTGCATCATAATTTAAAATAGCTTCATATCCATATAGATCTGTTACATTAGTACCTTGAATCGTAACGACCACATTGTCGCCGACGGTTACTTGAGAAGCATTTAGATTCACATTAAATGTAGGGATTCCAGCAGCACTTACCGTCATGCCGAATGGGATAATCGTAAATAAGAGCATCATAGTTGTTAAAAATAACCCTGTTTTGCGTAACATGGGGTTCACTCCTTCTGGATATCATCCGAATATGGAAAGAGAAAGGGCTGGCCTTTCTCTTCCATTTCAGATTGATTGTTATTGCAGGATCCGTTTAGCGACTCCTACTACGTCGAGAATGTTAATCTTGCCGTCATGATTGAAATCGGCAGCTTTGATTTTGTCCCAATCGCTTGCTGCGGGAGTTTTGCCATAATTCACCGCTACTTCACCCAAGTCTGCGATATCAACGAGTCTATCTTCATTGACATCTCCTGCAGCGTAGGTCGTGATGAACTGCTCGTTAAACGTTTGGATCGATTGGTTTAACACGATAGCTGCGTCATCCAGCTGCTGCTGGCTAACCGCCGGAGCCGTGTTGACGGCAGCGGCTGCTTGAATCACAGCTAGCAGTACTGCTTTGGAACCAACTGCATGTTGTCCGACTTGCGTTCCTTCTATCGCACGATCATAGATGGACTGTGCCAAATTTAGTACCGTTTGCAGCGTTGTCTTGTCTACAGATTCAGCCCCTGTAATAGAAATCGTTAGATTTGCCAGGGAGGCATCCATCTTTTGACTAAGTGCATTAGAAAGGGCTACCTTGGTCAGAGTCAGATTGGTTGTCGGGGATGATTGTTGGGACTTTGCCTTCCATTTAAGGCTGAATACATCTCCGCTTGCGGTAATAGCTCCCGCTTCTCCTTCGCTAATCGCAATAATCCGAACTTGACCCGGTACATCCGTTTTCGTATCTACCACTTTAAAGCCGGATTTCAATGTATCCACCGATACGAATTCAATTGCATTTGCATCGAAGCTTACTACGATGTCTGCTGCATATACGCTGGAAGATGGGCTATTCGTGACGTTCGTTAAACCAAAATTGGTCGAGAATGCAGTTCCTGCTTGAACGGCTGCCGCACCTGTTAACGTAGCATGAGGCACATCGGTCGGCGTCGCTGTCTGACCGCTGATCTGGACATAATTGAAACCTTGAACACCACTGCCGTCAGCAGCTGCCGCCACCACTTTCACAATTCCGTTCGTATTTGTCGTTAGCAGTCCATTGGCGTTAATCGTTGCTTTATTGGTCGTCGTGAGACCATCGTTTTCCCAGACACTCCATGTGACTTGACCATTGGCATTCGAAGGCAGTACTATGGCTTGCATTTGCAGCGTGCCGCCCTGTACCGTAATCTCATTCATGCCGCCTGTGCCACTCACGGAAATTGATTGAACAGGGTATACATTATCGGTTACCGTCACGTTCGCAACGGCTGGTATCGCGGTGCCGTCTACAATGCCATTCACGTTAAAGCTGCCAGCCACCGCATACTTGGACGGAGCCACTGAGTCCCATTGAACTGATTTTGTCCCCATTGTGGCATTGTTATAAACGACAGTGACACTGGCAGGCAGAATTGGCGCCACATAGGTAGCTGTAACTACAGTCACTGGCTGAACGCCTGTAATGACTGGTGCAGCAACTTGCTCCCACTTCGCATACAGCGTAATATCCGTTGTCGGAATCGTGTTCACGCCGAAATCCCAGCCGACCGTCAAGGCTTCATCTTGATACCAGCCTGCAAAAGTAAACCCGTTTTTCACCGGAGCCACAGGCGCTGCAATCTTCGAACCTTGTACAGCTCCGTACACAGGACGAACCTCACTGCCACCGTTGCTGTTGAAGCTCACGGTCGTACCCGTTTTGAAGACGGAGAGCTTCCACTCGTAGGACCAGCTTGCGGCAATCGTTCGGTTCTGGGTATTTATCTCGAATGGAAGCCATACATATCTGGAATCCTTCAGATCATTAGGGTACCAACGATCGGCCATGAAAATGAATTTATTCGGCACAAGATCGCCATTGCCATCCCGGTAAGGCAGAACATACGTGCTTTGGCTATCATGTGTCGTGTGTTTCCAGTCGTCCACAAACGGATCACCTTTATGTTCCCATGGGCCGAATATGCCATTTGTCGATACATGATATTCCGCTTGGTTCGGGTTCCAACCCGACTGTCCGGATGTAATCATGTAATAGACACCATCCTGTTTGAACATCGTCGGCGCTTCTCTGTACCACGGGAAGGCTCTCACATAATGAGTACCTTCCACTGACTGGCCGTTCGCATTCGTAGCCGGACCCGTGTAGTCATCATCCAGCATCGTGATGACAGTCCTCTCGTTCCCTTCGGATGCATAAATCAAATAAGCTTTGTCATCCGTCGCATCATTGCCGTCATCGTCTACATACAGCGTCATGTCGCGCAGCATGCCTTCGCCTTCGCCGCCCCCCCATCCATTGTTCGGCAATCGGGATATGCCGAGAAACTTGAATGGACCCGCTGGCGAATCGCTGATCGCAACGCCGCCTGCCGCCGTCCAATACTTACCGGCGATCGGCCCGTCTTGATGCCACCACATCACATATTTATCCGTTTTCTTGTTGTAAACAACCTTCGGACGTTCAACAACTTTATCCCAGTTGAAAGCTTTATACATCGCTTGCTTCTCTGCATTCGTTTTATCTGCGTACAATGCATTAAGCTCAGCTATGCGTTCAGGTGAATTATGTTTGCTTAATGAATTAACCGGCGATTTCATCGAACCTGTATAGTCCCCATAACGATCCGTGATATCGACAACTCGATTCGGATCGAATGGTACTCCGCTGTTCTTATACGTATCGCTATTCTCGTCCAAATATAAAGGCAAATTCCCACTAGGCAGTACCGATTCGCCCAATTGCGGGTTGTTGAATACCGGCAATACAACCCCTTCATTTTTCCAGTTATACAAATCTTTAGAAGAGTACGCGTGAACGCCTGTTACCGGTACATAACCTGAGCCAACATTATTCTCCGTTTTGTCTTCGCCATACCAGTAGTACGTTTTGTTTTTCTCGTTATACAGAATGCCGCCGCCATGAGCCTGAATTGGAACGCCATCTCCATCCAGCCACACTTCACCATTTTTAATGGAATTCGTTTTACCTACGGTCTGATATAAATTGTATAAGTCCTGCAGAGTGTTAGTGTAGTAAGGAATGCTTTCCTCAGTTAAATCGCTAAGCGTTCCGATCGATGAAACTTTACTTTCAATCGTCTCCGCTACTTTCGGGCTAATGCTGGACGCCGTGCGCAATTGCGTAATGGCATTCTCCAAGCTTGACGTATTGAAGCCAGTGGATTTTTTCTGGTTGACAACAATCTCTGCGGCAGTTAGGGTATCACCGTCCCCGCCTGTAGCAAGAGCCTGAATCGCTACATATCTGGCATTATGCGATTTGAATGTTGCCGATTGTGCGCTGGAACTGGATGTGTCCCAAACGCCATTCGCTGCAAAAGTGAAATTCTGGTCTAAATAAGCTTGCGTACCGTCTACCGGTTTATTGGTTAAATCCGTATCGCTGTAGTAAATCTTAAATTGCCCAATTCTTCCGTTTGCCTTATCCTGCCTTGGCGTAACCATGACTTTTCCAATGTCCGGCCTGTTCTGACCCAGATCTACAATGATGTAATCGCCAGCTCTGTATTTTCTTCCGTTTGATGCCCAGTTGGATTCATAGAACGTTGAGTTGTTGTTATCCAGCATGAGGCTGGAAGGATTAGAAGCATAAGCTTCCGGAGTGTAGAAGAGACTAATTCCGTTAGCCTGCTGCTCATTGCTTTGGATTTTCGCGATCTCGGCAATAATTTTGTTTGCCAGACTCGCCATCTCTTCCTGGGTCGTCGTGCTGCTGTTCAACAGTGCTGTACCTTGCATGCGCAATGTTTTCAGGTCAGCCAGATAGGCAGGATCACCCGAAAAATTAGTAATGAACGTAGCCGCGGTAGCCATCGCATTGTTGAGTTTAGACGTATCCAAAGTAAATCCAGCTTTGTTGAAAATATTGATTTCAGCAGCCGATGCATACTGCTTGCCTGCATCACTTTTGGAAGCCAGTGCGGTAAACTTCACATAGGAAGCGCCGTGTGCGGTAAAGGTTGCTGACTTCTCCAGTCTGTCTGCATCCCAGTTTCCTTCAGCAACTTTAGTGAAAGCGTTGCCATCAGGGCTCACGGATATTTCAAACTTCGTTACAACGCCGTTCCAATCTACATCCTGCCTCGGCAAATAGCTCAGCTTATACACACCATCATACGCCTTGCCAAGGTTGTAAGTGACGGAACGCGGAAGCGGTGTATACGAGTCATCCCAAGCTGTATGCCATTTCGTGCCGATGTCGCCGTCCAATGTTTTCGCTGGTCCTTCACCGGATGCGGAACTGTCCGCCGTTGCCGTCATTTGGCCTTGCGGAATCATTCCGAACGAATTAGCTTGCTGATTATATTCAGCGGTAATTTTACTTGTGATGTTTGTGATAGCCTCTTGTGTCACGTAGGCGGTATCCCGAACTGTCTTGCCCTCGTTGACTAACGTTTGCAATGTCGTCAAGCTGGCGTCAGTAGCTATCAATGCTTCTGCGCTGGCAATTGTCTGATTCAGCGTATCCTTATCTACGGTAAAACTTGGTTTTCTTAAAATGTTGATCTCGGCAGCCGACGCATACTGTGCTCCAGAACCGTTCGTTTCGTCCACTTTCAGCCTTACATACTGAGCAGTGGTCGACGAGAATGTTGCCGTTTTCTCGGTTTTATCGTTATTCCATGTGCCTTGCGCAACAGGATTGAAAACGGTGCCGTCCGTGCTCGTTTCAACGGTATACTTGGTAATAACGCCATTCCAGTCAGCATCTTGCCTTGGTAAATAGCTCAGCTTATAGACATCGTTATAAGTTTGCCCAAGGTTATAAGTGAGGGTATGCGGACCTCCGTCATAAGGATCCCAAGACGAATGCCATTTGCTTGAAGCATTCCCATCCAGTGTTTTCTCAGGTCCTTCCCCGGGTTGAGCGCTGCTCGCCGTTACACTCATCTGATTTTGCGGAATTACCGTATTACCCGTATAGGATGCTCCGTCAATCACAAACGTTGTAATTGATTTCGGGCTGACTGTCGTAGTTAATGTTTTATTCACGATCGGAACATTGGCATGCTGCTCTACATTTTCCGCAGCAGATGAAACATATGGTGTTGCAATCCCTGTGACAGCATCAAACTGTGATATGTCTAAAGAAATATTTTGGCTAGTCGTGTTAGCATTTCTATATACAACATAGATTTTGTTCTTGGAAGGATCATACGCCGCTAACGTGTTATCATTGTTATCTGCTATGAATCTGGATCCCTGCGGGATAAATTTGCTGAATTGCGCCATTGCGTAATACTTTTTACCGTACCACCAGTCTTGTGTATCAAAATCCGCGTGAAGGAGACCCCAGTTCATGTTTTCCCTCTGCATGTTTTTCTCGCTCTCAATGGCTTGCCACAGTACCCAAGCCTTAGGTTCAAGCCAAGTAATATCCGTCATAATTCGTTCTGCTAAAGCCAATGCCGGTTCAAAATCATCGTGGTTGTGAGCAACGCCCGATGGACCAAGATCCACTTCAGACATCCACAGCGGTTTGCCGGCATTTTTAGCTGCATCTCTGACCGCAGTTCGGTTTGACCCGCTGTACGTATGGGTATTCATTTGTCCTATGTTCGCTTTGGTTGTTGAATCATAAGAGTTCCAATCGGTCATGAACGTGTCCACACTAGTCTCATCCATCGCCGAAATTGCGACAGATTGAAGTCCTTTGGAATCGAGTTTTGCACGAGCCGCATTAATCATTTTCGCCTGCGAGCCCGTATCCCAGTGAGAACCTTCTTGCCCTCCGCCAAATCCCCAGTAATTCGTATTCGGTTCATTGATCGGCGACAGTGTGTTGAACTTAATCCCCTCAGCGTCGAAATGTTGGACAACCGTCGCCAAGTAGTCTGCGAAATTGTCATACTCCGTCGATTTCAAGTTATCTTTCCAAGCATCCGAATTCCCCGTCGTACTTCCACTTACCGTCATATAGTACGGAGCGGAATTGGAGAATGCCTCCAATTTATTAGCCCCTCTTGCGATGGCAGCTCCCAGCCACCAACGTTGATTCGCATCCTGTGTCCAATCGTACACACCAGGAGAAGGAGAGAATCCAGGTACTTCACCGCCTTGGCGCATCGTATTGTACGCAGGATTTTCACCACCGCCTATGTTGTATCTGGCAATATTGAAATTCAAGCCTTGTGGTGAATACAGCGCATCGGCCAAAGCGTTTTTAGTCGCTTCATTCCAACCGCCTGTAACATTTCCGAACCAAGCTAGCGCCGTTCCCCAACCGTCCCATGATTGCTGCATATTACTCGGATCTAAATTGATTGATGTTGTTGCAGCGGCACTTGCCTGCTGAGCTGTTAGACCATAAAACGCAGGTGTAACTAATGAAGCAGCAAGACAGGAAGCAAATATTTTCCGTCCAACTTTTGTAGTCATCAAGACAACCTCCTTCTGAGATGGTATAACCACCAAAACCATAATTTGGAAACGCTTACCATAATAGCTTGAAAAAATGGAAACCGATTTGCATCAATTTCCCATAAATGAGGAGAGAAGATGACAAGCCATCCCTCTCCTGCCTACATACCAAACCTTACTTGCTGGCTCTTGCTTTCGTCCATTTGTCGTTCAGATCGTTAGCAATCTTATCAAGTGACGTTCCGCCCATCATCTCTTGGCCTAGCTTCTTCCAATCCAATTGGATGGAGTTTACATATTTATTGAAGTTTTCGCCGCCTGGACGATAGTTGAACTCTTCCACTTTGTTGGCTTTGTAGAAGTCATTCAAGAACGGAACATCTGCTTTGACACCCTCCATGACGGAGTTGGCTTGCTTCTTGTTCACATAGAAGGAATAGGCATCCGAGCCAAACATCCACTCTTGGAATTTCTTCGCTGCTTCTACGTTTTTAGATTTGTTGTTAATCCCGAAGAAGTTATCCGTGAACGTCATTACTTTCAGCGGTTCGCTTTCGGAATGACGAGTAGGAAGTGGGAATGCTGCAAGATCATCGATATTTCCTACTTTCGATTTGTATTGCGGCAAGTACCATAGTCCTGCGGCAATGACAGCCGCTTTCTTCGCTTCAAATAATCCTGTTGCTTGGTCATTGCTTAATCCCAGCGGATCTGCCCCCATCACTTTGGCATCGTACAAAGCCTGGATATCGCTGTAAGATTTGTAGAATGCCGTACCCTTTTCAAAAGGCTTATCCATGCCGGCGATTTTGTCGTAATAATTTTCGTCACCGGATGCTAACAGCGGCATAAATTCATTGAACGGATAGTTCGGCCAGGAGTCCTTACCGCCCATCGCATAAGGCTGATATTTACCGCTCTTCTTAATGTCCGTTAATACGCTTACAAACTGATCCCACGTAGTCGGAACACTTAAGCCTAACTCTTTAAAGACACTTGGATGATAGTAAACAAGTTCTGGGAAAGAAATAACCGGTAGTGCCAGCACTTTACCATCTACAGCAAATTGTTTTGCTTTTGTATTTTTAGCCGTAACGCTCAAACCATCAAGCGGCAGAAGCTCTGCTTTGAAGTCATTGATAAAGTTAGGCTTCAACTCGATAATATCCGGCAATTCGTTAGCGGCTAATCTAACTTTCATCGCTTGCAGGTAGTCGCCGTCACTTTTGAAAGTTTCAACTTCCATCTTCACGTTCGGCATAACGGTTGAGAACTCTTTTACCTTTTTGGTCCAGCTATCCAGGAACTCGCTGTCGCTATCCCACATCGCAAGTTTCAATGTAACCGCATTCTCTTTCGAGCTGTCTGCTGCTGTAGGAGCAGCTGAAGAACTGTTGTCCGTAGGCGCCGTATTCGCGCCGCAACCTGCTAATCCAAACGTCAAGGCAATTGAAAGTACAGATGTTACTAATCTTTTCTTCATAATCTTTCTTGACCCCCTTAAGATAACGTGACCTATTTACATCTATATATTACAAAAATACAGAATACGCTTTCATTGATATATTTGGTGATTAGCTTGATATATTTTGTGCTCATTCTTTTTTCCTTGAATAATTGTCCCGATACTTTTGAGGGCTCATTCCCCGATATTTCTTAAACACACGGCTGAAATGTTCAGGGTTCTCATATCCCACCTTAACGGCAATTTCATACATTTTCATTTCCGTTTCTATGAGCCTGGTCGCCTCATTAATCCGTAGTTTTGTCACATATTCAATAAAATGCTCGCCTGTTTCTTTCACAAACTGTTTGCTCAAATGGCTCTCGGTCACCTGCGCCCATTCACTAACTTGCCCCAGCGTAATTGCCGTACAGTAGTGTTTCTCTACATAACGCTTGACCCTCTCCACCAACCGTTGTGGATTCTCTTCACGAATTTTATCAGGATGCAGTAAATCCGCCAGTCGAAACACCAACTTCTCAATCCACTCGTGTAAATCATCACGGAACGTGAATTGCTCAACAATCTCATACGGCCTTCGTCGCGTTTCAATGACATGCGTCCAGTTCATCCCTTTGGCATGCAGGAGTGCTCCTATATTCCAAATCAATTCTTCATAGATCGGGAGTGAGCTTTCCAATGTTACATTCGGTATCTCGCTTAATTGACTTAATCCCGTGTATAATTGCTGCTGCCACTTGCCATCTCCCTTCTCCATAAGATACATCATCACCGTGTAATCAAAAGGCGTAGGTAGCACTTTCTCGTTTACGCTTACCGTTTCGGGATAGTACACACGCCCAGGACCTTCTGAAAATCGCAGGCTGGCCAATCCCTTCGCCTGACTGTATCGGAGATGCCAGTTTTTCCAGTCTGTGCATGATTCTGCTACTCCCACGGATAACGAGACATTTAAAAAGTTTTTGACCGTATTGCGCAAGGAATCCAGGAGTTCCATTACGTGTCCACGTAAATTTAAAAAGCTCGTCGATGACTCAAAACATAACAGAAGCGCATACTCATCCTCTTGAACCTGCAATAATTCATAAGGGTGTTTAACAATTTCCATCCCTTGTTTAATGATCTTAACTAAATGATCCTGATGATCCATACCGGCGTGCCCCGGCAAATTCGCAGCGGTCGATGGTATATCCGGCAAAACAGATATGATAACATGCTGAAAATTCACAAATTGCGTCATCCACTTTTGAAAAGAGTCGTCCTGCGTTAAGTTATGGCTGTACATATAATCTTTATCGCATAACAAGCCCCGCAGCCAGGCTTCTTTCTGCTTCAAGTCGGATTCACTGTTGCTTTTCATCAAATTCGCCGTAGTGATCGACTTCTCTTCGATCTGGCTAATCGCCTTTTTGATCACAGGAATGATATGTTCGGGATCGAGATCCGCCTTCATAATGTAATCGACTGCTCCAAGCAGGAATGCTTTCCTCACAAAATCAAAATCTGAATACGCACTAAGCACAATACTAAGCGGTGGATTCGTCAAATTGGTTTCCTGCAATTTAGATAGTAAAGTAAGGGCATCCATAACTGGCATACTCATATCGACAATCATCAAATCAACGTCCTGATGTACCGATATGCGCTGCCATGCTTCATAACCATCCGCAGCCTCTGCCACTACCTCACAGTCCAAATCGCCCCACGGAATAATTGCCCCCATGGCTAGTCTTACTAGCGGCTCGTCATCGATGATCATGACTCTAAACATTCTTTTCCCCCATTCTAAATAAAGCAGATATTGCTGCCTTAATCCTGAACAATGACTTGATCGTACTTTTGCTCTATGATTCCTGGAACTTCGTATAATAAATAAGATCGACCGCCCACTTCTCCGCGAAACGAGCTGGGAAAGGACATGTACTCTTGCTTGGATAGAATAGGCAGAACAGCAATATCAACGGATAGACCGAATTTCTCCTTCAACAACAAGGCTGAAAGAAAGCTTTTTTCAATGAGGATGACTCGATCATATTTGGTATCATATAAGCAAAATTTCATAGGAAAGACACGCCCCCCTTTATCCGTTTTCTCTATGCATCAAGGACAGCAGCAGTTACTTACAGTGTATAAACATCGGTCTATGAGGCCTGCGAATGATCCGGATCACTCGATAAGAGCGGCAGTATGACAATGACTTCTGTTCCAACTCCTAACTCACTGTTAATTTTCAAACCGTATGGCTCGCCGTAATTTAATCGAATCCGATCATTAACATTGGCAATACCTATTCCGCATAAGGACTCTACCTTCTTCTCATGCAGCAAGGCTTCCATTGTCCGTTGTTCCATCCCTTTTCCGTTATCCGTGATGGTGATGATGAGTTGATCATTCTTTTTTCTACTTGTTATTTTGACGATTCCCATGGCTTCTTTGCCGTAAAATCCATGAATAATGGCATTTTCCAAAATAGGCTGCAGCAGCAGCTTCAGGACATAGGTGTTTGTTACACCATCATCGATGTCGTATTCGACCTTAAACCGGTCACCATAACGCACCTTCATAATATGGATATACTTCTCCAAACTTTGCATTTCATCAAAAACTTGGATGTAAGAGCCGCCGCGATGAAAGGTCGCAGATAGCAGTTTAATAAGAGAATCCGTCATTTCCACCAGATTGGTAGCCTTGGACAACATCGCCATAATTTTAATGGCATTAAGTGTATTTACCAGAAAATGAGGATTAATTTGAGATTGCAGCGCATCGATTTCCGCCCGTGTTTTCAGCTTTTCTTGTTCTTGCCTTTCAATGATAAGCTCCTGTATACGGACGGTCATATTTTGAAATGTTTTACCCAATGAATAAATTTCCAATGGACCCGCAAGCTCCAAATCCACATGAAAAGAACCGCTTTTCATTTTATTCATTTGGAAAATTAACGATTTGATTGGGCCGACGATACTCCGGACAAGGAAAAACGAAACGATTAAAAATATGATGAGTCCTGCCGAGGAAACATTCATCACTAGTTTATAGATCTCTCTGACTTGGGCCGTCATCTGCTCATATGGCGTAATGTAGATGATTTTCCATTCCGTCCGCTCCATGGTTAGAAAGGTGACAAACATCTTTTCGTCGTAAACCATCGTTTCAAAGTTGCCGCTTTTCTTGTTTCGCGCTTGTTCAATCGTTTGTTTTTCAATGTTTTTACTTTTATCTTTACTTGTATCCAGCATGATATTTCCACTGCCGTCCAGGATTATAAAACTACCGTCCTGGTTAGACGTAGATTCTGCCAGATTCTCAAATGTTTTGGCTTGTATCACAAAATAGATCATCTCTACATCACTAAATGATCTTTCGTACTGGGGAGCTATTGCTGCGGATAAAATATATTTATCATTCGATTCAATCAATACATTCTCTTCAGATCCGAATAACAAAACTCGCCCTTGGTTCTGAAGCGTTTTCTGATAAAGATCCGTACTCTTTAAAAGATTTTCGTTAATCCGCGTATTAATATTATGAAAATGAGTGCCTTCAAAGTAATAGGCGCCTCCGTCACGATAAACGAACATCGCTGAAACCACATCCGGCATATCGTGCAAATAATTTTTTAATTGATTTTCTAATTGAATGGAAGAGTTGAATAGGTCTTTGGATTGTGTGCTGCGATGGTAAGAAGTAGCAAGCGAAATTAGATTATTATCCGAGGCAATTGCGGCAACCGTCCTGATATATCTACTTTTCTCCTGGTCGATGGAGTAAGAGACTTGTTCCAATGTTTGCATAGTGCGTGAAGTGATGTTAGACAACAGAATATCTGTGTAAGCTCTTAATGACAGAAACGCAACTAAAACAATAGGCATAACGATCACAAAAAAGAACATCACGTACAGAATCGATGTGATTGGCCATCTCTTTTTCAAAATACGCACTGGCAGTCCCCCCGTTTTCTCAAGTTACAACTATGCTGTGAGATTACACATTCCGGCATGACGGGAAACTGGGCACCAGGTAATTTGTGTAAAAGTTATTACGCTTTCATTTGTGAATCGATCGCGTATTAACCATGATTCGACATCTACCGTCATCATAAAATTTATTACGAAATACGTCAACCCCCTATTAAATCCAATTAATTACAACGAAAGATAGAGAAGACATTGCTGTCTTCCCTATGAATTTACTAGGAATTAATCTCTAAAATAGCTACTCCGTGCGGTTCGAGGACTAACGTCCGCTCATAAACTCGATGTGACAGCAGATCCTTATAGGATCCAACATTTAATAGAATTGCTGTTTCATAAGCGTTATGATTCAAAACAAAGGTATACGTTTTATCATCTTTCTGTCTGCTTCTGATCTCGACACCTTCTGGAGCTTGATGAGCCGTCGTCAAATTCAATCGTTCACAAATTGTTTTGCTGAGCTGTTCCAAAAATCTCTGTTCAGGGTCAGTTGCTACATAATAAGCTTCCCCTTGCCCGAATGTATTTCGGGTGATTGCCGGCATGCCTGCGTAAAAATCACGTCCATAAACGCCAAGCGCCTCCGCTCCCTCAAGGTGCAGCAAATCGCACAAGAGTCCACATTCGTATTCGCCATGAAGTTCCCCGAACGTCGAATTCATCATAATTCTATTCGTCATTTCCGGTTGGAGCGCATCCATTTCCTCTACCCATATGCCGAGCAAATCACGTAATTCGCCTGGGTAACCGCCTAACGTTACAAGATCATTTTCGTTCACAATCCCACTGAAAAACGACGTAACAAACGTTCCGCCCTGCTTCACAAACGACTTCAGCCGATCGCTCACGCCAGGTTTCAACATGTACATCACTGGTGCAATAATCAGTTCATATTTAGAGAAATCACTAAGCGGGCTAATGACATCCATACTAACATTTAAATCATAAAACGCTCTGTAGTACTTCTGAGCCTGCTTAAGATAATCCAGATCCACGCTCGGTCCGCTGGTCATTTCCACGGCATTCCAAGTATCAATATCAAACAACAGCGCTACTTTGGACTCCGTTACGGAATCTAGAAGCGTATCCCCCAACATCTGCAGTTCCTTTCCTAATTGTGTGCACTCTTGAAATACTCTTGTATGCTCATGGCCTGCGTGAGCGATCAAAGCACCATGATACTTTTCGCACGCACCAACGGAACGACGCAATTGGAAAAACATAACCGTATCTGCCCCGTGCGCAATCGCTTGATAACTCCAAAGCCGCATAACACCGGGCCGTTTGAGACTGTTGTAAGGCTGCCAGTTTTGCTGGCTTGGCGTCTGCTCCATCAACATGAAAGGTTGTCCGTCCTTCAGCCCTCTCATGTAATCATGCCTCATCGCCACGTTGCTCATGGGCTCATTCATTTGGGGATAGCTGTCCCATGATACAACATCCATATGGTCAGCCCATTTCTTTAAATCCAGCCCGTTAAAGAGTCCCCATATATTCGACGTGATTTTAATGTCCGGAGTAATCCGTTTAATGATGTCGTACTCGCCTTGATAACACGCTAGGATTGCATCCGACATAAATCTTTTATAATCCAACGCAATTCCTTGGAAACATCTGTTATTTCCATTCAAATTCGTAGGTGGTACAATATCTTCCCACTCATATACCGTGTGAGACCAGAAACTCATATTCCATACGCGATTTACAACCTCTAACGTACCGTATTTCTTCTGCAGCCAAGTACGGAAAGAAGACGCACACGTATTGCAGTAACAATGAGGCGCATACTCATTCCCAATGTGCCAAACTAGCAAGGATGGATGCTGGCCATAACGCTCCGCCATCTTGGTTGCGAGACGTTGCGAGAACATTCGGTAGACGCGGCTGTTAGGGCAGAAATTAACGCGGGAACCGTGCGTGCGCTTCCTGCCGTCAATATCGACGGGAAGCACTTCAGGATACAAGCGCGACATCCAGGCAGGCTGCGCCGCTGTTGACGTAGCCAAACAAAGAAAGATGCCTTCCTTTGCGACTGTAGCAATAATTTTATCCAGCCATTCAAAATCGTATGTATCTTCCGAAGGCTGCAGCTTCGCCCAGCTGAACACAGGCAGTGTAACGATATTAATCCCCGCCAATTTAAACATTCGCATATCTTCTTGCCAAACTTCCTCTGGCCATTGGTCCGGATTGTAATCACCACCATAATAGATGGATGGCAGTTTGTCATTAATCATTGGTTGTCCCCCCAAAGTACAATCGTTGAAAAGTATTACTCTTTAATTGCTCCGTCCATTAATCCGGCAAAAATAAATTTACGCAGAACCAAATAAATCAAGATGGTTGGCAACATCACCAAAATAATCGCGGCTGACAACTCATTCCAATAGGTCGCGCGCTCGCCTACAAACGTCATCAACGCGGTAGATAGCGTACTTAGTTTCTTCGAAGGCATATATAAATAAGGAATGTACATATCGTTCATAATATCAACGGCCTTGATGATTGCCAGTGTAGCCGTTGCGGGCAGCAAGAGTGGGAATAGGATCGAGCGGAAAATCCGGAAATACGATGCTCCATCCAAAAGCGCGCTTTCGTCCAGCTGCTTCGATATTTTCTCAATAAATTGCAGATAAATGAAAATTTGCATCAAATCCGTTCCGGCATAAATGATTAACGGTGCAAAAATCGTATTATAGAGACCTAACGACTTAATCGTTTGAAAACGTGCCACTTCAGTCGTGTAGGCTGGTACGACGGACGCGATGATAAATAGCAGGAAGATCGTTTTTTTGAAGCGGAAATTGAACCGATTAAGTACGAAGGCTGTCATAGCTCCGAGAATAGCATTAATGACAACGCTAGAAACCGTGACACTAAGTGAGTTAATTAGTCCAACAAGCATATTCGCTTTCTCAAAGGCGACAGCAAAGTTGTGGAACGACCAGCTCTTAGGCAGCGCAAACGGTGATGTAGCCGCGAGCTCCGGGGATGTCTTGAATGCGGCGAAAACAACCACAAGCAGCGGAACAAAGATAATGATCGTGATGATCGATAAAATGACGTAATAGAGTGACTTGCCAAGAAAGGAAAACAAATTTGCCTTTTCCACTCTGCGAGGTTTGGCTGCAAGTTCGGCTTGAGGCATGCTCATGATGATTTTTCCCCTTTCTCACGAATAAATAGGTTCTGAATGAAGCTGAATGCAATGATCATAACCATTAAAATAATTGCCAAAGCCGAAGCTAAGCCATAACTATTGAATTTAAAGGCCGTATTGATCGTGAAAATCGTAAACGTGCTGCTTGAAGTACCTGGACCGCCTTGTGTGACAAGAAAAGGAATATCGAAAACTTGAAGTGCTCCCCGAATATTTAAGAACAAAATAATTTCAATGACGCGGCGAATGCCTGGTAAAACGATATAGCGGATCTGCTGTATTTTGTTAGCGCCATCAATCGTTGCAGCTTCATACAGATCATTGGGTATAGATTGCACCCCTGCTAGAAATAAAATGATATGAAAACCTGCAAATCGCCATAAGGAGATTGCGACAAGAGAATAGTTAACGATTTTCACGTCACTGAGCCAGTTATGAATCCAACTCTCCAGACCGATGGCCATCAACACCTCGTTGATCGGACCGTTCACTGGGTTGTACAAATATCCGAAAATATAAGCGACCGCTACACCATTAATGATGTAAGGAAGTAAAACGATAGAACGGAAGAACTCGCTAGCTCGCATTTTGGCATTTAACATAACCGCCAATAAAATCTCAATGGGAATCAACAGCGCATGGATAATAAAATAAAGCCAGTTATTCGAAAGCGATTGCCATACTTGCGACATTTTGAGCGCTTTCAAATAATTGTCAAACCCTACAAAGTGCAAATCTCTGCTAATTCCATTCCAGTCAGTCAAACTGTATTGAAACAGTTTCACCGTAGGGTAGATGAGAAATAACAGCATTAATCCAATCGGCAACGCAAGAAAAGAAAAAATAAGCACTCTTTTTTGCATTATGTTGTTCATGTACTTCCCTCATTCCTTCATCAATGATGTTTGTAATGACAGCGGTGCAGGTGCATACCCCTTAGATCATCTTTTTGTAAGCCTAATTTTAGAGAGAATGGACGCGCTTTCACATGATAATTTTTGTGCTTTCAATTGATAAATTTTGTTGGCTGACAGAAGTAAAGGTGGAAGAATTGGCACGTTCATGCCCAAGGTGGTTCACCTTGGAACTGGGTGGGACAGCCGGTTGACCGGCAAGCATCACTTCTCGCGAACCCCAAAACATAAAAAAACGCAGGCAACAGATGCCTACGTTTTCACATATTTAAACCTTATAAGCCCGCATCGCTTTGCGCAGCTCTCGCCATGTAGGCCTTTTACCATACATGAGCACGCCTGTGCGGTAAATTTTAGCTGCCACCCAAGCCATTGCTCCGATCGAGACCAATTGGATGACAATCGACAGCCCTATCTCCCACAATGCCGGTGAGCTCATCCCTATTCGCAGGAACATAATCAGTGGCGAAAAGAAAGGCACGAAGGACATCGTGACAACGAATCCGGTATTCGGATTATTTAATCCGAATATCGCGATCATAAACGCCGCTACGACCAGCATCGTCACCGGCATAATCGCCTGCCCCACATCTTCCGTGCGGCTTACCAGTGAGCCAACCGCCGCGAAGACAGTTGCGTAAATAAAGAAGCCTAAGAGATAGAAGATCAAGAAATAGACAATAAGTGAAGCCGGCAGGTTTTCCCACTTCAGATTAAACTGTGAGACGAGCTGGCTGCTGCTGGATAAGCTTAAATTTGCAACTCCTACAGCAATAGAGAGGGCTATCTGGGTTAATGCCAGCAAGCAAATACCAACGATTTTACCGAACATCTGCTTAAGCGGTGAAACGCTCGTGATGAGCAGTTCCATCACCCGCGAGCTTTTCTCAGCGGTTATTTCCATTGCTACCATATTGCCGAAGCCAATGACGCCCATATACAGCATGAAGAGCATAACGTATACCAGGGCATAGGACATGACCATTTGCGACTCTGTCTTGCCCGCAGCCCCTTCATTGTTCATAAGAAGCTGCACAGTCTCCAAAGAGACAGGAGCTTGCATGTTGGCTTTTTGCTCCGGGGCAATTCCTGCTCCCTGCAGGACCACATCCGTTTTGACCAGCTGTAGAGCGGTCTGAAGCTTGTTTTTGAGCGAAAACTCCATCGTTCCTTCGGACTTATAAACCGCTTTGGGGAATCCGGCTACGGTTGTATCTGTGAATTCGAGATAACCTTTTATCGATTTATCCGCAATTTTCTTCTTAGCGAGCACCTCATTCGCTACGGCACTTCCTGCGTCTTGTAGAGGTACAATGACAATGTCCGGTTTCTGCTGAGTATTGTAAAAAGCGGCCAGTTTGTCTGCGACCTGCTCTTGTTTTCCCGGGAACACGCCGATTTTCGTCGCTTCATGCGAAGATAGCTTTTCCATGATGGTTGGTAGATGTATGAGAACGGATAAGAGTACGATTAGAATCAAACTCATCACTCGAAAGGATTTGGAGCGGAAACGAGTTAAGTAGGTGAATTTTATAACGGTCCAGGTCCTATTCATGTGCATTCCCCACCTTTTGAATAAAGATTTCATTCAGTGTTGGCTCCATGATTTGAAACCTATGTATAGTAGACTGCTCTATAGCACGCTGTAAAATCTGTTGGGGATCAGCCGTGGAATCTATCCGAATTTGATAGCCATTCTGCTGCTTTTCCACAGCCGTAACGCCTTGAAGCTGTTCCAAGCCCTCAACCGGTCGCTCGGTTTGCAAGATGATTTTCTCTTTTGGAAATGCTGATTTAATCTCCTTCAAGCTCCCCTGCAGTATCGTATTCGAACGATGCAATATGCAAATATGTTCACAGAGCTCCTCCACATGTTCCATGCGATGGCTCGAGAATAGGATCGTTTTTCCCTCGTCGCGCAAGCTTTTCACTGTCTTTTTCAACAACTCCACATTCACGGGATCCAGTCCGCTAAAAGCCTCATCCAGGATCAAAATATCCGGATTATGTATGACGGCAGCAATAAATTGGATCTTCTGCTGATTCCCCTTGGACAGCTCCTCAACCCTCTTATTGTAGTACTCCGGGACGTCGAACCGGTCAAGCCAAGCTTTCAACTCTGCCTCCGCTTGCTTACGGGATAGACCTCGCAACTCCGCTAAATATAGAATCTGTTCGCTTACTTTAATTTTGGGATATAGGCCGCGCTCTTCGGGCAAGTAGCCCATAAGCGTTTTCAACTCTTCACGATAGCCCTTCCCTTTCCACAAAATATGTCCCTGATCGGGATAGATAAGGCCGAGAACCATTCGCATCGTTGTCGTTTTCCCTGCACCATTAGCGCCTAGCAGTCCATAAATCTCTCCCTCCTGCACACGAAGATGGATAGCGTTCACAGCGGTTTTCTCACCGTACTGCTTCGAAACGTTTTCTACCGTCAGCGGGTATGTCATGTCCTAGACCTGCCTTTCTTAAATAAGTTGCTTGCCAATCTGCCTATAAGACCATCTTACAATAGTTTTAAAAAAAGGAAATCCAAAGCCAGTACCCAACAAATCAAGAATACTGATTTTTAGTTTATTGCTTCTAATTATACGCCAAAAGATTAGTAGAAAAGTTTTTAAGATGCAAATATATATAAAACCAATAAATTAAAACTGGAAATAATTTATATTTCTTTTTTTGTTATAAATATCCATATTAGGACTTTTGTACCTTATTAACGGAATAATTTTATGCTAGTTTAATAGACATGGAATATTTTTCCATAACATATTTTAAGGAGGAGTATCAAATGTTCAAAAAAACGTTTCTACTATCTACACTTGTCGCTGCACTGTCCTTTAATGCGATTCTCCCAACCACACAAGCTTTCGCCGCAAAACCTTCTGATGTAGTTACAACTGGGACTGCCGGAGTTACAACTGATCATGTTGAAGCAGCTGGAAAATGGGGACTTCTAGTTAGAGGAGCACTTGTTGCTATCAAAAGTGCTATTAAATACGGGGGTGACGCACTTTCCTATGTAGTTAAATGGCTCGACGCAGATACTGCTAAGTACCTCTCCAACAACTCTAGTAAAATTGCCAACGGTATCGACAATGCAATTGGTAAAATCAATGAATTGACCGACTATACTACAGCTACGATTAGAGGCATCATCCTTGATGGTCTTCGCCTGGCAGGTGTACCTGATAAATACGGTGTAGGTATTGCTGAGGCTATTGCCACCACAGTTGATTGGTTGTTGTTATAATGATATGTGAAAGGTGGCTAAACTAATGGAACGTAGAGTAAAAGAACTAGAAGAACTCGTAATAAAACAAAATGGTCAACTTCGAGAGATACAAAGCAAACTTGAATTATTAACAGATAGAGTTTTACGCTTATCGGTTTGTAAAGCATCTAATGGTGACTTTCCTTTCTATGATTTGATATTGTCTTATGGAATTACACCTGATCAACAAGCCCAAATCACTAGGCTGTTTATGGCATTATCCGAAAAATTAGCTTGTAATGCTTTGCCTACTCGTCTTAAAGAGACTGAGAGCTATTCCACTGACTATTTATTTAGTGACCAGCCTATTCAATATGATGATGTAATTAATTCAATTATAAAAATCTGGCCAACCACAGATGACAGTTTGCCTCTATCTCTTATAAAAGCAATGAAAGATCAGGGGATGCAAGTTCACGTTTGTGATTATCTACTCTCTAAAGTTACAACATAGTTGCTTAGTGCTTAGTTTTAAATTCAATCAGAACGGGTGTTAATAATAATAATAAAAATTTGTCGTATAGTGTTCCCCTGCATACTACTCTGGAGTATGGCGTCAGATGCATTAGCTCAATCCTCAACATTAACTCAAGAACCTATAGTGCCGTATATAATATCATTCAAAACCTCCATAGATTACCATCTGGTCTCTAAATTTGAGGGGAAAATACTGCAAGAGTATCAAAATATACCTGCCGTTGTAGTGGAAATTTCAGAAAGTAACGTTCTAAACTTAAAAAATTCTTCTTCTCAAGTTGAGTTTATTGAACCTGATCTCAAAATCAATGTTGTATCAGATGTGAACTCTTTGCCTGAACCTCATCTTATGTCCAAAGTGACATCCCAACCACTTATCCTTAGCGAGTCAACATCAACACAAACAATCCCTTGGGGGATTGAAAAAGTGAATGCCCTAGAAGTCCAAAAGAAAGGTTTTACAGGAAAAAATATCAAGATTGGTATAATCGATTCAGGAGTTGATTATACACATGATGATTTGTACGTGACTGGCGGGATAAGTTTCGTTAAAGGAAGTCCAGATTATATGGACGATTTTGGGCACGGGACTGCGGTAGCAGGCATTATCGGTGCGAAAAATAATTCTATAGGTGTCGTGGGCGCAGCACCTGATTCGCAATTATTTGCTATCAAGGTGTTGGATTCAAAAGGAGATGGATATGTAAGCGACGTAGTGTCAGGAATTGATTGGTCGATAAAAAGCAATATGAATATCGTTAACCTGAGCCTTACAACAACAACAGACAGTAAAACACTTAAAAAAGCTGTAAAAGAAGCCTATAGAAAGGGTGTACTTTTGATATCTGCTGCTGGAAACATCGGATTCAACGAAGGCGATACTATCACTTATCCAGCTGCTTATAAAGAAGTTATAGCAGTGGGAGCAATAAACAGCAGAAATGAAAGAACATTCTATTCAAGTTCAGGAAAAGATTTAGAACTAATGGCTCCAGGAGCAAGCATCTACAGCACATCTCCTAATGACCAGTATTCAATGAATCTTGGTACCTCAATGGCTTCTCCACACGTCACAGGTGTCGCCGCTCAAATATGGGAAGCCACCCCCCATCTTAAAAACAAAGATATTCGAGAGATTTTAGATAATACTGCAACTAAAATGGGGGAAAAAGCTTCATATGGATATGGGCTGATTGACGCATTGAATGCTTTGAATTATACAAAGAAATAAAATTTACAGATATGGGACCAGTATCTTCGGTCCCTTCATTCACCTACTTCATCAAATAACTGACTAAGTACTTTATTCCGATTTTCTAAAAACCTTCGCGTAATCTGGTAATGAGATGTGTCCTCATACGAAATTTGTGTGATAGGGTTACTATCGAAGTTTATGATTTGAGCATCTGGATAACCCATCAAAATCGGAGAATGAGTTGCAATAATAAATTGTGAAAATCCAGATAGATCCTTAATAATCTGAAGCAACGCTAGCTGTCTTGCTGGTGATAATGCTGCTTCGGGTTCGTCTAATAAATATATCCCCTTGTCTTTAAATCTGTGTTTAAACAGACTAAGAAATGATTCTCCATGAGATTGACTATGAAGGGAGCGACCGCCATAAGATTCGTAGCCACCAACTTGATCAATGTGTGTAGCAAATTCATAAAAGGATTCCGCTCTCATAAAAAATCCGGTTGTTATCTTAGGAAACCAGGATAATCTCACATGATTCCCCAGCGCAGCTTCAGAAGATTCCACATAATAGGTATTATTCCTTCCACCACCTGCTGTATTGAATCCGCATTGATAGGCGATTGCCTCAAGCAGTGTCGATTTCCCCGAACCATTTTCCCCAACAAAAAATGTAACGTTACTTGTAATATCTAAAGTGTTCATTTTCTTTATTAATGGCAGAGAAAAAGGATAGCCTGTGAAATTAATTATTTTATCCTTTTGAATGGTCACACTCTTTAAAAACATGTACGGTTACCTCCCAAAAAAACTTCATATCTTCAGAACAAGATTCATACAAGCAATTTCCCTAAAATGCACTAGTAACCTAATTGTACCATATGTAACAATACAAAGAGGCGAAGATGCAGACGTCAAAAAAAGCTGCTCAGCCACTGGCGAGATGCCAGAAAGCAGATCAGCTTCGAAAAAAATGAACTTTATTTATAGTCCAAAAATCGCATCAATAACCGGCTTCGTCGTTCCACCGGGATACATCAAGTAGAGCAAAACGTAAACCAATACACCCGTTGGTGCTGTTAAAAGCCATACAATTGCCGCAACGCGGCCAATTTTCTTATGCTTGAGAAATTTGTTTTTGTACGCAAACCAAAGTGTTATTAACCCAAGAACACCGCCTACCGTAGCTAAGGCAATATGGAAAAACAAAAATAAGTGATACGGCAGCTTCAAGCTCTCAGGTCCACCGAATGAGGTGTTCCCCTCAAACAGCGTACGCGACATATATATAATAAAAAACGCTAGTGCGAAAATGGCTCCAAGAACCATCAGTTTTTGATGGGTTTCCCGGTTCCCTTTCACAATATGATACCAGCCGAAACCGACAAAAATGGCACTGATCACGATAAACATCGTAGAAATCGTTGGTAAAATGTGCATCTCCCTAAATCCTTTCCCCTAAGCGCGATTCCAATTACCGCCCTGATTATTCAGACCCTCTTGAGTCTCTATAAGATCCATATCGTCCTCTTCCTTCCGCTCTCTGCGGTACCACCGGAAGAAAATATAGGCAAGTGTTGCTCCATAGACAACTTCCTGAACAATCTTCATTAGAACGCCACCCAGTTGCTGGTCATCCAGAGGTGATAAATGGGCGAAGGGTACGGTTACATTCGCGTACATGTCATAAATGATCGTATCCGCGAAAATAATGAGCGCACAGGCTGGTGTCAGCAGAATACCATTACCAAAGATGTAAGCCATCTTCTTCAAATCATTTAAGCGATTCATCTCAGGCAGTGGACAAAAAACAGGGAACCACATCATGAAAGCAGTGAATAGCAGCAGCGTGTGGTAACCGAAAAGCGATAGATCATGTATCATTAAGTAATCCATAACCAAAGGCATATGATATATGGAGAAGAGCATGTTAAATAGGAATAATGCGATTAACGGACGTGTGAAAAAAGAAAAAATTCCACGAATAATCGTTATTTTCATCAACGAACGCATCATCCACGCCGGTGTGCCCAGCCATATGCAGATCGGAACAATTAAGTACAAAATAGTTTGCTGCAACATATGCATACTGAACAAGAAGTGATGCCCAATATAATTAATCGGGCTTCCTTGACCAATATAGAAGAGAGCCAACCCAATATAGAAAGAAATCTGCTGCGAAACCGAAACTGTTTCATTCTCTGCGGAATTCCTTTTCCCCTTAGCGACAAAGCGACGATACATGTATCCGACAACGACGATCACCAACAGTAATACCGGATTCCACAACTCGAAAAATCCACCAATTTGGCTCATAGCTGATCTCTTTCTCCTTTCAAATTCATGCTAGACCTTCATTCTAAAAAAAGAGGAGGCACTTTGCCTAGACAAAGTTGCCTCTTCCAGTGGTTTACCACCACATCCAGTATACGGCTGTAATAACACCTGTAAGAGCTACGAATGCTCCACCCGCAAGAAAAATTAACGGGAATAAGTGTCCTCTCTCTTTGGCATGCATCCAGAAGAACAACTGGATAATCGCTTGCACAAGCGCCAAAGTGACGATGAAGATCAAGATAAACGAACGATCCAGGTCTCCGTAGAGCACAACTGCAAATGCAAGCATTGTCAGCAAGATCGAGATAATGTAAGACAAGTAGTGGTTCAATGGAGATTCATGCTTTACTCGTTTGCTAGGTGCGTGTGTATCATGAGAATTGCTGCTCATCTTAGTGACCCACCTTCCCCATCAGATAAACGACTGTGAAGATAAATACCCAGACTAAGTCAATAAAGTGCCAGTACAACGCTGCTACGTAGAACTTAGGTGCTGTAACAACGGTAAGACCTTTCTTAAGTCCTTGTAAAATCAACAGTGTAATCCAGCAAATACCGAATGCAACGTGCGCTCCGTGGAAGCCAACCAGCGTATAGAACGAAGTTGAGAAGGCACTTGTTGTAAATTTATGACCCTCGTGAACATATTCAACGAACTCATAAATCTCAAGACCCAAGAACGAAAGACCAAACAATACCGTAATCAGAAGCCAGAATAACAATTGGCCTAACTTCTGTTTGTGCATCGCGATGATCGCGAACACGCTTGTTAAACTACTTGTCAAGAGAATGAACGTGGACCAGCCCACTGTTTTGAGCTTGAAAATCTCATCGGCAGTTGGACCGTCTGGAACAGAGTTCCGAAGTGCAATGTAAGTTGCGAATAAACAACCAAACAATACGACCTCGGCACCAAGGAATAACCAGAATCCAAGAACCTTATTTTTCCCTTCGAGGGTAGCCGTTTCCGGATTAGCAGGCAGTGCGCCCGTGTGATGAGTACTCATGCCTTTACCCCCTTGTCATCTTCAAGTTCTTCCGGTTCAATATGCCAACCATGATCGTCGTATACGGAGCGGCAGAACATTGCAATTAATGTAATAACCATACCCGCGCCTGCTACATAGTAGTTTCTGTACATAAAACCGAAACCAGCAATGAACAAACCAACGGACATAACTAGCGGCAATATGGATGCTGACGGCATGTGGATCGAACCAACCGGTTCAGCCGGAGTCATTTGTTTATTACCTGCCATTTTTTCTTTCCAAAGTGCATCATAGCCGCGAACAAGCGGAGTTTGTTTAAAGTTATACTCAGGTGCCGGTGAAGGAATCGACCATTCCAATGTACGACCATCCCATGGATCAGATAAAGCCGTAACTGGTTTCCTGGATGTTGCAATGATGTTGATAATGAACACAATTGTACCGATACCCATGAAGAAGGCACCAATCGTTGAAACCAAGTTACCTACTTCAAGATCATACCCTGGTTGGTACGTAAATACACGACGCGGCATCCCCATCAGACCCAAGAAATGCTGCGGGAAGAATGTTAAATGGAAACCGATGAAGAACAACCAGAAATGTAATTTACCCAGTCCTTCGTTCAACATACGGCCAAACATTTTCGGCCACCAGTAGTACAGACCCGCGAACAAACCAAGGATCAGACCACCAACGATAACATAGTGAAAGTGAGCAACTACGAAATACGTATCGTGGTATTGGAAGTCTGCTGCAGGAATCGCAAGCATAACCCCTGTTGTTCCACCCATAACGAACGTCGGGATGAAAGCTGTTGCAAAAATATTAGCTGTAGTGAAGCGAATTTGCCCGCCCCAAAGGGTGAACAACCAGTTAAAGATTTTAACACCTGTAGGAACTGCAATGGCCATTGTTGCGATCGAGAAGATCGAGTTAGCAACTGGACCCAAGCCTGATGTAAACATATGGTGAACCCAAACCATGAAGCCCAAGAAACCGATTAATACAGTTGCGAAGACCATGGAGCTGTATCCGAAAAGACGTTTTTTGGAGAACGTTGATACGATCTCAGAAATAATACCAAACGCAGGAAGAATCAAAATGTAAACTTCGGGGTGCCCGAAAATCCAGAACAGATGCTCCCACAATACGTTGTTACCGCCTCTGGCAGCATCGAAGAATGCTCCGCCAAAGACACGGTCAAACATTAGTTCAACTAGCGCTACCGTAATGGCTGGGAACGCAAGAACGATCAAACCAGAAGTGATAAAAGCTGCCCATGTAAACATTGGCATACGCATATACGTAAGGCCAGGTGCACGCATGTTGATAATGGTAACAAGGAAGTTAATCCCCCCGATAAGTGTACCAATACCAGCAATTTGCAAACCTAGAACATAGAAATCTGTACCTTGAATGTTACCCTCGAGCGTCTGCCCCCAACTGTTGTCGGTAATGGAGGACAAAGGAGCATACCCCGTCCAACCGGCATCCGGTGCGCCACCCAAGAACCAACTCGTGTTCATCAATACGCCGCCGGCGAAGAACAGCCAGAAACCAAGTGAGTTCACGAATGGGAACGCAACGTCCCTTGCACCAATTTGAAGAGGAACGATGGCATTCATGAATGCGAAGATGATCGGCATCGCCGCAAAGAAAATCATCGTAGTTCCGTGCATCGTTGTTAATTGGTTAAATGAATCACCGATGAAAATATGTTGATCGGGATAAGCGAGCTGAATCCGAATCAGAATGGCTTCAAGTCCTCCTACGAGGAAGAAAAGCCCGCCCGCAAGTAAGTACAGGATACCGATCTTCTTATGATCGACTGTTGTAAGCCAATCCATTAGACCGGTATGTTTTTTTACTGGATGAGAGTGAGCCAACGTATTAACCTCCTTTACCTGAGAAGTTTATTTCAAAGTCTGTAAGTACTGAACGATATCGTTAATTTGGGCGTCATCAAGCTTGCCGCCTGCTTCTTTACCGAACGCCGGCATTTTGTTGCCTGGTTTCTGATCTTGCGGATTATGTATCCACAGCGCCATTTTCTCAGGAGTATGTTCCAGAATACCAGCAAGTGTATCGCGATCAGCGAAACCTTTAAGGTTCGGAGCAACACCAGGACCATTAGCTGTAACTGCGTGACAAGACATGCAATTTTCTTTGAAAAGCTCTTCACCCTTCTGAGCTGTTGCCGGCACAGTGACAGGCGCTTTCATTTTCGCTACCCATGCATCGAAATCCGATTGGCTTTTCGACTCAACCGTGAAGTTCATCAAGGCGTGCGAGGCTCCGCAAAGCTCTGTACATCTACCTTGGAATGTAGCGATTTCATCCGCTTGCAGGTAAAGCGTATTTGTGATTCCAGGGTTCGTATCTACTTTACCGCCTAGGGATGGTACCCAGAATGCGTGAGAAACGTCCGCGGAAACAAGTTCAAAAGCAATAATTTTATCCTTAGGCACAACTAGCTGTTGAGCAGTCGCGATGCCTAGATCTGGATATTCAAACTGCCACCAGAACTGATGCGCAGTGACTTTGACGTGAACGGCGGCTTTGTCCTTATTGTAGTTCGTTGAATGCTTGAAAGTGTAAGATACTGTTGGCACCGCAAGTACTAACAGTAAGAGAATCGGAACAACGGTCCAGATAATCTCAAGCACGTGGCTTCCTTCCACTTGTTTCGGAATGCTGTTGTCGCCTTTCCGCTTTCTAAAGCGAATTAAAACGTACACATAAATCGCAAATACGACAATTACGACAAAAACCATGATAAAGAGACTTAATTTCATCAAAAACAATTGCTCTGATGCAACAGGACCTTTTGGCTGTAAAGCAGACAGAGTTGGGTCTCCACACCCGGTTAGCAAGAACGTCATTACCGCTAAAAGGGGTAGCAGACGCCATAACTTTTTCAATCGACTCATTGTATCAACCCCACTTTTAAAACATTATTTTTACCACGATGGCCATGCCCATGTCAATTCACTTTATTAACTATAAATTCGTGAAAAGTTTTTGTCAATCGCTGGAGGAGAGTTCACAAATTGTTCTTAAACCGCTCTGTAGCGATATATTTTCCCTTCATGGTTATTTCCATACACCCACCTCTTTATGCACAAAAGCGTATATTTGTGAACACGAATAAAAGGAGAGAAACATCCCATCCTATAGACATTACACTCTAGATTGGGAGGTCTTTATTGATGCTCAGTAAGTTAGGTTTTCCGATTTCTGGATTGCTATTCCTCATGCTGACTTTATCAGGCTGCGGGGAGGGCGGACGGGAATATGGCAAGAGTCCCGATCATACCAACTTCGGTGCTCCCGTCGATAAATCGACAGAATCCGAGAGAGCCTACCAAACTCAACAGCTCTCTGGTCCAGTTTCGCACAATAATACTAGTCTGGCCTACAATCAGTTTCTATCAAATCAACTCAACGCTATGAATGGTGTGAATACGGCCATTGTCATGACAACGGACAAAAATGCCTATGTCGCCCTTATGATTGACAGCAGCGCTACAGGCACCAAAGGAACAACGAAGGAGACAAACAATCAAGGAACGAGCAAAGGCTTTTACAATGATAATGCTCCTCACGATGATTATTTGCCTTCCAATGATTTGAACAACGGGTATAACAGTTATGAAACAGCCGTTCATCATGACCTGTTATCTCATCGTTTTAAACAAGCTATGGCAGAGAAAATCCGTTTGCTCCAACCCAATGTGATGGATGTCTATATTTCAGCAAATCGGGATTTCCTTAACAAAATGAACAGCTATGCTCAGGAAAGTTGGAAAGGGAATTCGCTTATGCCGCTTCTCACCGATTTCAACAAGACTGTGGAGCGCGTTTTTGGAACTGCACAAGTATTGCCCAGTAAATAAAAACATTTTCTACTATATATAGTAGATATTTAATGCTTGTAGGCCGGCCCCTGTTTCCATTTGTCTGGCATTCCTGTACAATGGGGGAATCGTCTTAACAAGGAGAGACTTTGGACTACCACCAAAGATCCCTATCAATAGTAGGAAAAAGGGAGCTGGCCAATTACCATGTCAAGTGGATTTGCCTCATTAGGAATAAGAGAAAAACTCGTTGGAGTTTTACAAGCATCAGGCGTTATCGAACCGACCCCCATTCAAAGGGAAGCTATACCTGTTTTATTAAAAGGCACGGATGTTATCGCACAAGCACAAACAGGCACAGGTAAAACCCTTGCCTTTGTTCTTCCAATATTAGAAACGATCGATGTGGAAAGTGCAGATGTTCAAGCGCTGATTCTGACACCTACACGCGAACTGGCCATTCAAATTACGAATGAGCTGAAAGGCCTTGTCCAAGTGACTGGAGTAAAGGTACTTGCAGCCTATGGCGGGCAAGATGTAGAAAAGCAGCTTAGAAAGCTTCAAGGGAACATACATATAGTAGTAGGAACACCGGGAAGACTGCTTGATCACCTTCGCCGCGGTTCTATCAATTTCTATAAATTGAAAATACTCGTATTGGATGAGGCTGATCAAATGCTGCATATGGGTTTCCTTCATGAAGTGAAGGACATCATTGCACAAACGTCTCCTTATCGCCAGACCCTTCTCTTCTCTGCCACCATGCCTGAACAAGTGATGAACCTGTCCAAAGCTTATATGAAGGACGCCAAAGAAATTAAAATTCAAAGCAAGCAAGTAACGTTGACCGAAATTGAGCAGGTGCTCGTTCCGACGACTGACCGTCAGAAGCAGGATGCTTTGATTGCCGCTATTAAACAATATAAACCTTACCTCGCGATGATTTTCTGCCGGACCAAGGCAAGAGCCATTGCTTTAAATGAAGCTTTACAGGAACTCGGGCTTATGTCCGACGAACTACACGGAGATCTGTCACAAGCCAAACGTGAGCAAGTTATGAAACGATTCCGGGATGGTCGTATCGAGTTATTGGTCGCTACGGATATTGCTGCGCGCGGGTTAGATGTCGAAGGTGTCACCCATGTCTTCAATTATGACGTACCGCAAGACGCAGAAAGCTACATCCACCGCATCGGCCGTACGGGTCGTGCCGGGGATACGGGCGTTGCCGTGACTTTCGCCACGCAACGGGATATGCCGACCATCGAATTGATCGAAAAAGGCATCAAAATGTCCTTAAGGGGAGCATCCGAGCCTCAAGTGCGCCGCGTTCGTTCAAGCTCAGAAGATTACCTCGAGCATGAAGGCCGCGGATCAGGCCGGCGTGGCGGCGGAGCTTCTCGCAGCGGCCGCAGTGGCCGAACATCCGAGCCGCGCGCTCAGATAAGCCGCGGAAGATCCGGCGCGCGGGAAGAGCGTGCCGGCGTGCAATACGGCACGGGACGTTCCGCGTCCAGAGGCGGCGAAAAATTTGGTGCGCGCAGCGATGCGCCAAGAGGACAACGCCCTGCGAAGGTTAATTCGGAGCGCAACCCGAACACTTGGGGTCGCGCAGAGAGAAAAGAGCCGGTAGATGCAGGACCGGGTCGCGGAGACAACATGAGTGCTGCCAAAGCGCGAGTCACCCGTTCTTGGGGTCGTGGCGAATCCGACCAACGCCCTGCAGGACGCGGTGATGGCACAGACCGCAAACGCTCTGCTCCGCACGGCGATAAATCCTACTCGCCGTACAACAAGTACGCCGGCACAGGCCGCGACGATGCAGCAAGCGCATCACGCGCGATTCGCAGCGGTGGCAAAGGCCGTGGCGATAGCGCCGAGCGCAGTGCCGGACGCAGCGACAGCTTCGGCTCACGCGGCGGCGCAGCTTCACGCAGTGACCGTCCAGGCCCAGCACGCGGCTACCAGGGTGGCGGCGAACGCGGCGGCCAATCGCATGGGCGCAGTGGCGACAGAAGCGGTTCACCTCGGGGCGGTGCACCACGTGGTGGCGGACGCGGCGGCAAACGCTAGTCAGAAAAGCGTTTCCATGCTAGACCTTTACCGAATAACCCGAACCATGTAAAATATAAGTATGGCTGAAGTTGATCCTACTTAGACAAAAATCGTTTCATACCGTTGCACGCACGTAGGATTTACCCCTCACTTTTCACAAATAAGGAGGTATGTTCCATGTACGCATTAAAGGACAAGGAAATGATTTTTGTATTCACCGGTCCACACGGAGCCGGTCGTAAGACGGTTGCTGAAATGTCAGGTTCTACACTGGGCATGAAGCAGGTTATCTCTTACACCACCAGACCTCCGAGAGCAACCGAGGAAGACGGTCAAGACTATCACTTTATCTCCCCTGCTCAATTTGTACAGGCGCAGGCCAACGGTGAATTCATTGAGGTTAGCACCGTCAATGATCATTTATATGGGATTAAAAGTGCCGATATTGAACAGATGTTCGAACACAGCGGAAGCATTTATTTAATCTTGAACCGCTTCGGCGCGGAAACGCTCAAAAAACATTACGGTGATCATGTCATTCTGGTTTTCATCTACGCGCAGCGCGATATTCTCGAAGAGCGGATGAGAGAAAGCGGAGATTCCGAAGAGATCATTCAGAAGTATCTCTCTTATTACGAAGATGAGCTGGCTTTCCGCGATCAATGCGATCACGTTTTCGAGAACGTGGATTTGGCCCATACGGTGTTTGATCTCACCAAAACGCTCGATAAATACCTAAACCGCAACCTCGTTGATTTGGATTAATATGAAATGCCTATAAACAGGCCTGGACGTACCTACGTCCGGGTCTTTTCATGTAACATCCGACTGGAAGGAGTGTCATTAATGAAAATTATATCCATAGAACCTACACCAAGCCCAAATTCCATGAAACTTAACATGGACGAATCGCTGCCTGCCGGCGTGCGTAAAACCTACACAAAGAAAAACAGTACGGAAGCCCCGGACAACGTTCAGCAATTGCTCGCTGTTCAGGGTGTGATCAGCTTATTCCATGCAGCGGATTTCATTGCGCTGGACCGTACCTCCAAGGGGGACTGGCAGTTCATTTTAGCCAAAGCCCGCGAGATTTTGGGTGTTGCCGAAGGCTCTGCCAGCAGTAATGACTTGCCGCTGGAACAAACGCAAGCTGAAGCCGCCTTCGGAGAGGCACAAGTCCTCGTGCAGATGTTCCGCGGCATCCCGCTCCAGGTACGGGTGCGCGCCGGCAACGAAGAAGCGCGCGTGGCGATGCCCGAGCGCTTCACGCAAGCTGCGGTCCGCGCAGGTACGGCATCGCCGAACCTGATCAAGGAGCGCAAGCTGGAAGAGCTCGGCGTGCGCTACGGCGAGCTGAAGGACATCGCGGGCGAAGTCGTCCAGGAGCTGGACGCTTCTTACGACGACGCCCGCGTCGAAGCTTTGGTCTCCAGCGCGATGCTGGAGACCGACGTCCCTCCTTCTTCGGAAGCCTCCGAAGAAGATCAGACCGGCGGCGCAACGCTGGAACAGCTGCGCCACAGTGACTGGAAGCTGCGGTACGCCGCGCTTCAAAAGATCCAGCCGTCGCTGGAGACGCTGCCGCTTCTCGTCCATGCCCTGCAGGACGAGAACACGTCGATTCGGCGACTGGCAACGGTTTACCTCGGGGATATCAAGGAACCCGAGGTACTGCCTTTCTTGTATCGTGCCCTTGAGGACGATACCCCATCTGTTCGTCGGACGGCTGGCGATACGCTGTCCGACCTTGGCGACCCCGCCGCCATGCCGGCTATGGCGAAGGCGCTCAAGGACCGCAATAAGCTGGTCCGTTGGCGCGCGGCGCGCTTTTTGTACGAGGTCGGCGACAACTCCGTGCTGAAGGATCTGCAGGAAGCGGCGGACGATCCTGAGTTCGAAGTGCGCATGCAGGTCAAGATCGCGCTGGAGCGTATCGAGGGCGGGCATGCCGCCGAAGGCTCGGTCTGGCAGCAAATGACGCGAAGGAACGAGCAATAAATTTAAAGGCTAGTGAAGCAGCGGTTGTCCGCTCCCTCACTAGCCTTTTATTTGTCAAACTGCTTAAAATACATAATCCGATCCATAATCTCCGGATGCGAGCCGCGAAACCAATGAACCAGCTTCGGTTGGGTGACAGGGCTCAAGTTCTCTTTGGCAATTTGCTGAAAAGCGCGAATGGCGGCGTTGCCATCTCCTGTCAGTTGCATCGCATACACATCTGCTCGGTGCTCAATTACCCGGGAGAAGGCATTTTGAGCTGGCGCGGAGATAAAGCTCATGACCGTAACCAGCAGCAGCAGAATGGGCAGCGCCGCTAGATCATTTTCTCCCCGAATTCCCCATCTATGGGCCCAGCGTCGAAGGAAGAATCGATAAGCGTGAAATGCCAGCCATAAACCCACCAAGCTAAGCGCAATGCCATAAGCAAGGCCGATATAGATATGCTTTTCTACATAGTGTCCCATTTCATGCGCCATCACGGTTAAAATCTCATCGGGCTGCAGTTTTTTCAGCGTTGTATCCCACAGCACAATTCTGGCGTTGCCGCCTATTCCATTGACATAAGCGTTAATCGCATTGGTCCTCTCGGACATATTGACCTCGTAGACCTGCTTAGCCGGAATGTGTGATTCCGCCGCCAATTGAAGAATTTGCGCCTTAAGCTCTTGATCCTGAAGCGGCTTGAATTCATTGTAGAGGGGATCAAGCACAACGGGTTGAATGAACGTGACGAACACAATCAATGGAACAGACAAAAGCCAGAACCAGAACCACCATCGGTTGGGACTCCATTTTAACACCAGTCTGAATATCCAGACCATCACAATGGTTCCTACGGCATTTAACAGAAAATCCTTCACATGATCCCCTAGAAAGATCGCTAGCGTCTCTGTCGAGATTCCGTAGGCTAGATCGATTTTGAACAAGAAATAGTCCACCGGCAGGAACAGCACGTCCATCAACAGAGTAAATAGAAGCACAAAAACGACCATTTGCAGAAAGGAAGCCTTGAACAGCTTTTCTGATAAGCTTCGAATACGGACAGCCACACCAAGGAGCAGCAGGATCAATCCAATTTGCAGCGGAGAACTGAGAAAATAAGCTAATGACCGAATGCGTGACAAGGATTCAGCTTTGTCTATTTCCTGTGCCGTCATGAACGTGTGCGGGTCCGCGCTGGTGCCAACCAGATCTCGAGGTATCCCAAATACATCTCCTTTTAATAAATACACAATCATGACGATCGCATACACGCCAAAAGCTGCGCCAAGCCCTATGTACAGACGCTTCATTTCATCCCTCCACCGCCAACTTCATATAAGTTAATTAACAGCCAATCCGGTGTAAAATCTCTGGACAACAGCCAGACTTGCGTAAACCTTCCACTTGGCGGAACGAGCTTATGCTTGAAACTGAGCACATCGGACATCCCGAACAACAGAGATACGTTGCGTATGAGCAGCATACAAGGATAGTCATGGGAATAATCCTGCAACTTCTGTTCCTTACTCACAATGCGATCATTAATGACCTTAATGAAATTATCCAGCACTTCCGCCCCAGGCTTCGTGAGCTCGGATCGTGACATCATACGTCTGGCTTCCTCCATATCGTAGAACAAATGAGTCACTTCTAGTCCTACTTGCTCGTTATTGGCATCCTCCAGAAGCGCATCCGGCTTCTCCTGCTGGCGAACCATTCGCAGATCTACCGGGTTATTTATATTATATAGTTCAAGAAAAATATCGATAGCTGCTTGCTCTAGCGCCTTTTTCTCCTCTTCATGCTTATTCATATACTTCCCTCTTATCTATGGAACGGGTATTTTTAATCATTTTACCCTATTGTATGAGCTATTGCCTCATATGGTCATCTCTAGTCCTTCTTTCATGCCATAAAATATGCGCAAGATGCCGTCCGTTTTCCTAGACTATGCCGCTTGACCATCCTTATATGTCTTACTGACTTCATCTTGCATTTCCAGATTCTTCATGATGTAATGAAAAGATCGTACTGGAACGGAAGTGATTTCACATCAAAAAGTTGACATGCTGCCTTATCGTTATATGGTCCGTGATGTGCTTGGCATTGCCCAAGCCTACTGCGCCTGCATTTGTACAAGCTCTCCAACCCGTCGCGCCAAGTCCGCCTGCTAGTGAGATTAGTGAGCCGCTACTGGCTACATCTGCGCCAGTACCGGTACCAGTACCAGTACCTCTGCCGTCTGCTGAACCCATTACGCCTGTAGAGCACCATTATCAGGTGCCTAATGCCCCTGCTTTATCACAGCTTCCGGAGCTGCCTAATGGGTGCGAAGCCGTGGCGGCTACCATGCTGCTGAATTGGGCTGGGCTTCCTGTCACCAAGGAGGAAGTGGCTGATGCGCTCCCAAGAGGCGAGATGCCAGCTGAGAACGCCGATGGGGCTTTTGTGGGCGGCAATCCAGAAGACGTTTTTGTCGGCAACCCCTATAAGGCGGGCTATGGCATTTACCATAAACCGATGTATGCCACAATGAACCAGCTATTGCCTGGGCGTTTCAAAGATATCACAGGCGCTTCTTTTGAAACGCTGCTGAGCGTCATAGAAGCAGGCAAGCCCGCCATGATTTGGGCTACGGAACATATGGATACCCCTTATCTGGATCTGGAATGGCAAGATGACAAGGATCGGCTCGTGGAATGGTATCAACCTGAACATGCCTTGCTGCTTACCGGCTGGGACGATGATTATGCCTATATGAACGACCCAATGACCGGACAGCAGGAAGCTTATGTATTAAGCGACTTCAAGCAAGTGTGGGAGCTTATGGGCTCGCAGGCCATTACCTTGAACTAAGCGGCTTTCCCTATAACGAAAAAAAAGCATGAACGTCTCTTTCCTTCCAGAACGAAGGAGCGTTCATGCTTTTCTTATAAAGGATCCAACTGCACGGAAGCTTGCTTTCCGCTGAGCTGAATGCCTGTTTGCTTGCGTCCATAAGCGTTTAAGTCCTTCACCAGCTCTTCAAGCAAAGCTTTGGCCTGGGCACCTTCTTTGCCTGAAATCTTCACGACCAGCTGCACGGCATCTCCGCCTTGCAGGATTCGTACCGCCTGCTGGCGCTTCGTATCCAGATCGTGATCCTCGATGTGCGGCGTTAAGCGCAGTTCTTTCGTCTTTGGCGCTTGCTCCCGCTTACGGGCTTGCTGTTTCTCCTGCATCGCTTCCTGCTTGGCCTGGCCCGCTCCAATTAATTTGCACGGCGGCGGGCTGCTCATGAGCGAGGTACACACCAAGTCGACTTTCAACTGCTTCGCCAGGAGCAGCGCTTCCTTCGTGGACATCACACCCAGATCTTCACCCTGAATACCCGTGACATGAACCTCGGAGGCTTTGATTTTCTCATTCATAATCATCACCCGTATAACCTCCTATACGTACAACCTTCTCTCATAAACTATACCATATTGAGTAGTGAAAAAAAGTCCCGGACCGCGTCCTGTCGCTCCATTAAGGAGCTTCAGGCCCGCGATCTTATTCAGCTTGCTATTACTTTTTGAGTGCTTTCAAGATAACAGTAACGGCCTCAGCACGCGTAGCGTTCGCTTGCGCCTTGAAGGAACCGTCGCTATAGCCGTCGATCACATGGCTAGCCGATGCAGAAGCAACGGCGCTTTGCGCCCATTCGGAGATCGCTGAGCGATCCGTGAATGTATTGCCTGCCGCTGCTGTAGGCAGCTTGGCTGCACGAACGATCATCACTGCCATTTGTTCGCGGGTGATTTGATCATCCGGTCCAAAAGAGCTGTCGCTGTAGCCGGAAATGATGTCATAGGCTGCCGCTGTTTCAATTGCTTTGCGCGCCCAGTGATTGTTCGTATCGGCAAAACCTTTGCCGCTCTTCTCTTGAAGCTTGAATGCTTTGACAAGAAGCGATGCAAATTCCGCACGGGTAATCGTACGATCCGGTCCGAAGGTACCGTTAGGATAGCCTTCGATCGCTCCAGCTTGAATGAGCTCGCGAATATTCGCTTCCGCCCAGTGGCCGGCTATATCGGACAGTGTGCCTTTACCTGTAGAACCGGTATTCGTTGGATCTGTCGGTTTCTTATCTGTTGCGATTACAGCGAATTTCGTGAAGTGGTTGACTATGCCGCTAACCGTCGACTTGTCTTTATCGACGCTTGGGTTGCTGAGTGCATTCCACTTCTTCGCTGTCTCATCGTACCAGTAGACTGCCACATCAGACTTGGTCAGATCTACCTTAGTCAGGTCAAACGGTAGGCTAATTGTTAGATTAGCAGTGAAATTGCCTGTCAAATCTTTCTTGATCTCAAACACATCGCTGATTAGCTTACCAGAAGTGCCTTTCAGCATTTCATCGGTATTCGTTACTTTCTCGACCGTTACCCGGAAATCCGTGTTTGCCGCTCCAGCTGGAATGACGATCGTCACACCGTTATCCTTCACCGTTCCTCCGTTAGAAGAGGAGATCAGAGTGCCGCTAGGAGCGGAGCCGCCGCCAGATGAAGAGGATGGATTAGATGGATTAGTTAACGTAACCTTCAAGATCTCGGAACGGTCTCTGACTCTGATTCTCGGGTGCATATCCGAATCGCTGGAAACCTCGCCGATAGAAGCCAAACCGACTACGGAAACATTTGCTCCGTCTGTAACGAACGGAAGCGCCGTTGCCTTTGTAATGTATCCGTTAATGAAGACAATTGCCGGGCCGGACCCATCATTAATCGTAAATTGGTTAATGGTTCCGTCCGTGTCTTTGTAAATATTTGACACGACGCCTTGTGTTTTCACCAAGTTTCCGGTATTCGTGGATGACATGGAACCAGCTGTCGTAAGCGTAGTAGGCGCCAGTTTTTGGATACTTGGATCCAAAACAGTCATTTTGCTAACCGTCAACTCTACCTCACCTTGATAATGCGTGATCGTACCTTCAAACCTTGCCTTCTGTCCTTCTTGGATGCCTGAGGCAACCGGGAATAGATTGATACCGCCCGTTGCGTCCTGCGCATAAATAGAGTCGAAGAAGCCTTTGTTTGTATCAGGATTTGTGCTTTGCGTATTTACCTCACTCGTCGCTGTTGCTTCAATGATGACTTCTGTCCCATCCGACAGATTCTTGGCGTTGGCTACGCTTGTAATCGTCATCGGATTAACAATTTTATAAAGATTATCCATTAAATTATAGTTGGCATAAGGCAATGTCCCTGCATTGTCCAAAGTTACTTGGATTTCAAAGTTACTCATGAATGATCCGCCGGCAACGACGACAAGCGAAGTTTTACCGTTCGGATGCGTGACAGTTTCAGATGCCGCCAGCATTTTTTCTTCCGGGTTTGTTGCCATCTTGCTGTTTGGATTTGCATATTTCGGAATATAAAGCCCTTGAGAATTACTTATTCCCTTATCGGTTTTATTCGTTCCGACTGTAATGTAAGGAAAAGTAGCTTTAGTCGTCCCGTATCCAAAGTTGTCATTATCGGTTTCAGCCGAATACGTGGTCGGGAAGCCAAAAACAAGCGGGCTGACCGTAGTCGGCAGCGTTGAGGTTCTCTCTCCTGTCGCCGGGTCTACAGCGTAAATGGTTGAACCTGAGTATTGGCTGTAGGTCTGCCCGTCGACGACGCCTTGCAGCAAAGGATTAGCCATATTAAACTCTGTCGGATACAATCTGTATGGTTGTCCTCCGTTTTTATCATCGTCCATCACCTCATCGTCACTTTCGCGCAGCGTGGAGCCGATGGCTGTCAGGACGTCGTTCTGAAGCTCGGACATATGTTTCTTCGGCGAAGACGGATCCGTGTTTGTGGATTCACCAAAGTCCGCGATATTTCCGAAGACAAGCGTGTTTCCGTTTTCCGAGAATGCTTTCAACGCAGCAATTTCTTCCGGTGTGTAATTCGCCGGAGTCGGCCATGCAGTAACGCTTTTTCTAGACGGAGCATTTAAAATGATCATTTTGTATTTAGGATTGCTTGTAGCGGCAATGAAATCCGCCGACGTTTTCAACTGTACAACTCTCACACTGTTTGCGCCTGCGAGAGTCATCATATTGGCCATTGTATCCGGATAGCTGCCTCCGCTGACGTACTCATTGCCGTGTGAGGCGTCAAGCCCGACATACGACACGGAGTTGATATCTACGACCTTCATCGTATTGGTCCCTGTATAAGTCTTATCGACTCCGTTCACCGTAAGCACAGCGTTAATTGTTACTGTTTTTGGCCCAGGGGTCGTCGGTGTATAGCTGAATTCATGCTTTGCGACACCGGAAGGCGCAATGCTTGTGCCAGGCGTATACGATTTGTTGGCTGCGGAATCTCCGTCTACGGTATAAGAAATAGACTTAAGTGTGACGGGTGTGCTTTCATTATTGAAGAAATTTGTTGTTACATTCAACGCCTCTGTTGTAACAGGCATGACGGAACTGTTAGTTACCGAAGTGATTCCGACTTTCGGCGCTGAACCAAGCCATATCGGCGCTGTGACAGCTACAAAACCTTGGTTATCCGTGATAATCGCGAAGTAATAACCAGCAGCAGGCGCCGTCATCGAATAGGTGTAATTAACGTTACTGCTTCCACCAGAGTAGGTCTGCTGATCTACAATTTTTCCTCCGTAGCTTATCAGCTTGACAGATGCGATATTACTAGTCGCTACACCTGGGTTTTTATTGGCTGCTGTTACCGTAATGTTGGCAGTCGCAGGGGGAGCATTCAAAATTGCGCCCATGCTGTAAGTGTTCGTCCCGTCGGACAGATGATAGGTGACATCCAAATCCCTGTTTTCTGTCGACCATACCGAACGGTCGTGCAATGCTGTATAAATTCCGCTCAATGTAAAATCGTTTGTGTAAACGACTGTCGCAGCGGTATTCGATGTTCCCCAACCTTTTTTATGATTATCGCCGTTATTTGTTGGGGCTACGTGCCATCCTTTATCTAATGCCAAAATAAACTGGTCGACAGATCGGAAGTATCCGCCTGAGCCGATCGCGCCTTCGCCGTTTCCTGCTTCAACGAGAGTGACTTTATCGTCAATCGCATTGTTGTGATAACCAAAATCGGCAAAGTTACCGAATGTAGCTCCAGGATGATTCAACTGTGAAATGGAGCCCGGCGTACTCTGAAGCATTTGATAATAGGTTTGCAGACCACCATCATTTGTTTTGTTATTCAAAGTCGCGTTGTTCCGGCTGACAAAACCTGTTGTGTTAAACGTATTCATGTGTCCTGGACCGCCGGACCATGTCATCTCATAACCGTAGTCGGTTATGTAAGTAGGAGTGGCTGCATCTATCGCCGCCTTTTTACCGGCAAGCCAAGGAGCGTTGGTTGTGTTGTAATTATTAATATTTTGATCCTTGGTGACGTCATAAGTTGCTGAATCGTAAGAGTTTGAGTGGTCTGTTACGATAAAGAAATCAAATTTACCCTGGTCTCTTGCATAAGCGTACGCCTCTGGCAAGGTTCCTTGACCGTCTGAGTTCATCGTATGTGCGTGAAGTGAGCCGTAATAGTTCTTCTCGCCACCGGTTGCTTTCTTAGCCGTATAGGAGAAACTTTCAGAAGCACTGTCCACATAGTTTTGAAGTGTTGCCTTTGCAGCTATTCTTACCGGGAAGTACGAAGCATCCAAGGTAATAGGAGCTGTATAGGTTTGATTGGCTGTACCCACCAGAGTACCGTCTGTGGAAGTAAAGGAATTTCTGTATACAGAATAAATGATCGTTGAACCCGCCGTATCTGATGATAATGTGATGGGTGTAGCGGGATTAATTGCAGAACTCCCTGGGCTTGCTAATACTTTTGCGACCTGGCTTTGTGTATAGGTAAAAGTTTGCGTCGACGTTGTATAGGAGCCGTCTGACGCTGTTGCTGTAATCGTTGCTGTTCCGTTTTGGAATGCATCAACTGTAATATAAACGGAATTTGTCACACTAGTTACAGGAGCGCCTCCGTTTAAGCTATAAGTGATTTGCGCGACTGTTGTTGGTGTGGTAAGTGTCACTCTGGAATTAAGAGGGATTGTCGTTCCGGTAGGCACGCTAGATGTCATAAATTCAACGGTCGGCGCTGGAACCGCGACGAGATCGGCAACATTGGTAGAAAGCAGCTGTACGCCGTTGTTATATTTCGCGACGGCCTTTGTGATGTTCACGTAACTTCCGGCTGCTAGAGTGATAGCTTTAGCACGCAATTTAGCCGTTATACCTGCCTGGCTTACTGTGTGATCATAATAGCTCGTCCCAGTTCCTGTAACACTGTCAAGTTTCACTGTATCAACGGAAACTAGCATGCCCTCATATGTTCTGTCTGCAAGCTGACTGAACATAATTTTGGTCGGGGTCGGAAGGGTCGTTGGGTTACTGTTACGTACAACGATATTTGAGGCGTTCACAGCATCTGGAACAATCTCCATCAAGCCATTATACGGTGACGCTTTCCCATAGACATAGATTTCTTTGCCCACATAGGAGGAAAAGTCTGCACCGGATTTATAAATAACGAGACCACTGCCAGCATTCATACCATCCTGAATATATAAGGTCGTATTTCCGTCTAAGTACGTACCGATGCCTTTTACCCATGCATATTTCCCAGCATCAAGCTTTTTCGCGTCAGCATTCGATGTGATAGTTTGCTGATTGAAGGATAATGTAGCGACATCGGACGGCAGAAGCTTCGTCGGCGACTTCGCTACAGCTTTTACGACAAATGGGTTTGTTCCTGTAAAACCGCCTTCGGAAAGAGCTGTGAAAGGCGCTGTGTATAATTTAGTGGAACCGCCAGCTGTTGTCGCCGGAGTTGTACCGTCTGTTGTGTAAAAAATTTGTGCGTTAGTATCTGTATTCGTTAAAGTAATGGGTGTAACGTCTAGTATCGCACCGGTTGTATCCGGCGACGCTGTTACGGCAGGTGTCGTATACGCTGGATCTTTGGCTCCGTAGAGTTGAAGACCGTTAACTGTGTAAGTACCACCTGTACCGATTGTACCATTTCCTTCAGAAGCATCAGATTTCTGAATAATTCTGATATATAACGTATTTTGATTCGCTGCCTCTGCCGGCAAAGTCATACCAAATTGCTCGAGAGACGTACTCTCGATTTTAACGGTATAACCTGTATCGGCAACTTTATTTCCGAATACAGTCCAGCTTGTTCCATCAGTACTCCACTCTGTATTAAGATCACGAGGACCAGTTCCTGAAGAACGTGTGCCATAATTAAAAATCAGATCCTTAAATCCAACAGTGGAAGTCTTAATGATCCAATATCCTTTATCCATCTGTCCACTGAAATTAGTGTTTGAGATCCCTCCAGAAGCATAGCTTAATCCTGAGGTTACTTGGGCATTACTTTTAAATAATTGCAAAGTTGAACTTGGATTGGAATAATAACCGCTTGTTGCTGCAAAGCTTGGGGCCGCAGCAGTAACTTGCGCAGCACTGGTATAGTTCCAGGTTGCAATATCCGTTTTTTCCACAATACTTTGCGGTGGATTTTCAACCGAATTGCTGCCGCTAATTGCAGCAAATGCCGTTGTAGCTGGTAAAGCAGGCAATATCATGTTCATTAATAATATAAATGACATGCCTATACGCCACAGCGCTTTTTTTAATGCTTTCATGTCCTCGCTCCTTGTTTCATTTTATTTATTGTAAAATCTTCGCTTAAATGAAAGGATCTAAAGAGTCAGCAGGATGGCGAAATGACCGCCGCTTTGTCTCGCTGCCTCTCCGATTATTTCATTTGGGCAAATATTTTCACAAACATTGTTGATGTTTTACCAATACCTAATGGGGACATTATGAAATGTCCCTAGTAGATCAACTTGTCATCTCGTTTCCTTAAAAATCTAATTAAACAAAGGTTAATAATTAATCCAAATAATGGTTAAACATTAGAAATTACTCGTTCGACAAGCCACAGTCCGCCTAGCACCAGGGCTAGAGCAGAGCAGGCAACAGCCACGTGCCTCGAGTGCTTCCAGCGATAAAGAAGAGCTAACGCGGGCAGTACCAGAGCAACAATGATTACCTGAACGGTTTCAATGCCGACATTAAAACTAATCAGATCAACAGCCAATTCGCTCTTCGGAATGTTCATTTCTGTTAAAATATCCGCAAAACCCATCCCGTGGATCATCCCGAAAAAGAAGGTCAATACCCATCGATAGCTGATTTTCTTGCGAATCAAGTTGTCCAAAGCGACATAACAAATGCTCAGCGCAATGGCTGGTTCCACAATACGTGAGGAGATATGGATCACACCTGTGACCGTCAAGGCCAAGGTAATACTATGCGCGATCGTGAACGCTGTGATCGTCCCCGCATACTGCTTGAACGTTTGCCTTGCGATGAGCAAGGAGAATAAGAACAAAAGGTGATCGTATCCCGATAAAATATGATTCATCCCCAACACGAAAAAAGAAAACCAACCGTTCATCTTGCTTGACGAAGCTTCCTCCTCAGGCTTTTGCGACTGAGGCGATGTATCGCCCGACTGCAATCCGGCGAAATCATTTTCCGTCATTTGCTGCGTCCAGGTCCGGTTGTTACCCGAAAGTGCGGCTGTGCTTTTCTGAGCTCCGTAATAAATCGTCATCAGATTTACGTAATTACTCGCTGTGTCATTTAAATACAATTGATCGGTCAGCTGGATCGACTGGGATGCCGCTACCGCTGGGAAGGAGATCTTCATAATTGCCCTTTTTCGGTACATACCGAAACTCTCGAGTTGGGGCCACGCTGCGGCTTCTCCGTTAATTTTCACAACGAGGTTGTTCTGTAGAACTGTCAGCAGCTTCTGATCCACTGCAGCGAATTCCTCTGAATCGAGAGTTCCGTCATGATTGGTATCGCCACCTACAAGCTCTATGACCGATAAGTCATCGAGTGCATAAGTAAGCTCCGTCTTGGATTTATAAAATTCCAATGTCGAATAAGTCGCGCTGTAGGCATGAGCATCCGCTCGATGATCAATGGACAGAAGCACAATCAGCGCCATGAAAATTGAGAGAAAGAAACGCCATCGACAAACCGCCATATATGCCCTCCTTTTCTGTTCCTGCTTCTAGTTCTGCAGAAATCGGTAGTAATATTCGATGCTTACCAAATCTATCATTCAATTGTTATATCCAAGTCAAATACTTGTAATTAAATTATTAAGTTCAATAGATGAAAACTTTCCAATATCCAGTTACTTGCGAGGGTTCCAGATATATTTTCCGATTCTATCGATATATCCAATTCTTCCATCGGACAAGCTTACCTTGGCAATGCCATTTCTAAATTCTCCGGCCACATTGCGCTTTAAATAGTTGCTCTCATCTTTCGTAATAACCGGAGCAATACTTACTTTCCCTTCCTTATTCATATACCCGCCAGCCCCATCAGCAATGGGAGCTAAGCCCTCTGTTATCAGCGTTTCATCATAGCTATCATTTAAAGTAGGGCCAATTTTATAAGCTCCTGTTTCATCTATATATCCTATTGAATATTGGTTGATACTTTCGCCCACGCATACCTTTGCAAGCCCTTCTGAAAAATCATATGCCCTTGCATATTTAGGCTCTATCTTCATATTGCCCTTAGTATCAATATATCCGTACTCAACAGTGGACCGATCCTTATTCTGCACTGCTACGGCTGCTAAGCCACCCGAGAAGCTTTTGCCGGAAACATATTTACTAGCGTCAATCATCACTTTTCCTGTTTTGTCAATATACTGGTAGTGCTTGTCATCCTTTACAGTAGCTAAGCCATCTGAAAAGCTGCTAGCTTCATGATATTGAACTGGAATAATCATTTTCCCATAGCGATCAATGTACCCGTACATTTCGGTTTTATCGTCTTGCACTAATATCAGACCTTCACTCTGCGTCTGCAAACCCGTTCCATTGAACAGCATGGAAACGATCTGCATTTCAGGAGGTAACGTGTATAAAACCTTACCCTTACTATCCAAGATGAAATAGGTAAGATCATACGTCATCGCATCTACTTGAATCGCTCCGGCTACACCTTCGTTATACTTGGTTATATAGGAATAATCCGGCTTTACTACCATTTTTCCTGTAGTATCAATGGCGCCATATTTTACACTATCTTGTTCCATCGTCTGTTTGCTGCCATCTGAATTATTATTTAATAGAACAACTGCGATACCATCATGAAAATCATCGGCCCATGCGTAAGTTGGTTCTACGACAATCTTCCCGCTTTTATTTATATAGCCCCATTTTCCATCAACTTGTATCGGATATAATAATGTCTTTTCATTGTTCTTCTTGTTTACAGCTAAAACACCTATGATTATCGCTAGCATAATTAAAATGATAATTGGCACCCATATGTTACTTCTCTTCATTCGTCTATTTTTCAATTTTTATTATCCTTTCTGAATGTAACGAGCAAAATCAATTACTACTTCATTCTATTAATTTTTGTTTTGGCTGCATAAGCGGCATGATAAGCTTTGGTAAAGGATTCGACATAATCTGACAAAAACTGGAATAACTCAACCGGCCACTTATAACGAATCTGAAATAAATGCAAAAAGAGCGCATTCGAAGGGACGAATGCGCTCGTGGTACCACTATAAATGCCATGTAATGCTAATGTGCAGCGAAGTCATTCTTAATCATTGTGATTCCACCTGATCTTTCGCTATAATGAACCCATCCGTTCATATGAAGTCGAATAGGTAATTGAAGGAGATGTGTACCCTAACATGAATAAAAAACAATTAGAAGAACAGATGATCGAAAACTATAAACGCGAGGAGCATATGATGATTCTCGTTTTTGCCCAGTGGTGTATCAATCATGATTTGGACCCGGCCGCGCTTTATCGTGCTGCTTATCCGGATCAAGAGGATAATGCCTCACTTCAGCAAGCTCTCGATTTAACGGTTCCCAAAGAGGAAGCCGGCGAGGTGGCGGATCACACCGTATTAGGCGTGCTGTCTCTTTTCGGCAACGAGGAACTTGCGTTCATCGTGACACAGGAGATCGATAAAAGGGACAAACGAAGTCGTTAACCCCCTAAACCGTTAACACCCTAAAGGAAATCAGACCTTAATTGCTGCGAGATCAAACGCTTCGGCCAGCAACTCAATCGTCCGCTGCCTCGTCTCAGGCAGGTAACCGCCGGCAACAACCATGACTTCATCCACTTGGTAGCTGTCGGCCAAGTTCAGCATTTGTTCCCGAACTTGCCCTGGATCCCCGATAATCATCCGGGACCGGTTATCCCTTACTCGCGTTTGATCCCAATCCGAGTAAACATAGTTTGCCGCTTCTTCAGGCGATTTCACTCCGGTGAACTCGCCTTTTTCCATTTGCAGAATACGCAAATCGATGGAACCGGCGAGTTCCTCCGCCTCTGCCTGCGTTTCGGCGCAGAGCACATAGATGCATACCGTCGCCTGCGGCACGACATTAAGCGCGGACGGTTTGAACGAGCTGCGGTAGCTTCGCACCGCATGTTGTCCGCCCGCGCCGTTAATGAAGTGCGCGAAGCAGAACGCTGCGCCCGCCTGCGAGGCGTACACCCCGCTCTGCCCCGTGGAGCCGAGCAGCCACACCTGGGGCACTCCAGCCACCATCGGGGTGGCGCGGATGCCCTCAAACACATGCCCGGGTTCCACCGAATCGGTGAGGAACCCGAGAAGATCTGTGACTTGCGCCGGGAACCGCTCAAGTCCTTCGAACAGATCGGCGCTGACTCCTCTCAGCGCTTTGGCCGTGTGAGGCGTGCCGCCCGGCGCACGCCCGATGCCAAGGTCGATACGCCCCGGATACAACGCTTCGAGCATCCGGAAGTTCTCGGCGACCTTGTAGGAGCTGTAATGCGGCAGCAGCACGCCGCCAGATCCGAGCCTGATGCGGCTTGTGCGCGCCGCTAAAGTCGATAGCAGCACCTCCGGAGAAGAGCCGGCGAGCCCTTGCGAGTTATGATGCTCCGACACCCAGAATCTCGTGTAGCCCAGGCGGTCAGCCAACTGCGCCAGCTGAATCGTTTGCTGCAGCGCATCGCTATGCGTAAAACCGGAAGAAACCGGTGATTGATCAAGAATACTTAGTTTCAGCATAGTCATCCCTTCTTTCTGAGTCATCTGCCGATGGATTAATTATACAACGTCCTGGAAGCAAAAGAAAAAGGACGAACCCCTGGAAGGCGTTGTCCCCGATGTGAACTATGTCTTTAGTGATCCTCTTACTTACTAAAAGTGTATGGCTTCGATATCATTTTATGCCTTACTTTTTTGTAAAAATACCTCATCTTGTCTATGCAGGATGGTTGTAGCCTGAACGATTTGACCGGTTCATTCCTTGCTGTACGCGAGCTTTACGATCTGTAATACGATGAATGGCCAGAATGCATCCACTCAGCGCGGCACCGCCTGCTGTGAATCCAGCCAGCACATCGCTGGGGTAATGAACGCCCAAATAAATTCGGCTTGCTCCAATGCACAGAACAAATACAACAGTCACAACCGGTACCAGCCATGCTGCCTTCCATCCGCTGCGCACATTGATCCATATCAAGTAGCCTATCAATCCGTAAAATAAAATAGACACCATGGCATGGCCGCTGGGGAAGCTGAAACCTGTTTCCTCAATGAGCCACGGTCCCACTGGGCGTTCGCGTTCAATTAATCCTTTAATCAGGATGTTAAGCCCCCACGTAGCCAGAACACCTATGAAAAGCACAAGCGTCTCCCATCTCTGTTTCCATTTAAACAATAAGATTGCAGCAACCACTACGAAAACGATGCTTTCTGCTTTTGCTTTTCCGAGCGTAGTAATAAAGATAACGACGGGCGTTAGCCCATCACTTCGAAGTGACTGAATAGCGCTGCTAATTCCTGCATCAAATGTTTGTAACCAACTGGACGATAGGCTCTGCCATAAGATAACAAAGCCAATTAGCAGCACGGATGCCGCCCCTAACCCCCAGACTAAATCCTTGTATAATGGTTTTCCCTGCATGCTGATTTCCCCTCTGACGATCCGTTAGATTTCCTTATTGTCAGGCCCGATCGCGAGCCCGTGCCGACTGTCTTCTTTTGAGCAGCAGCGGTATTAATGCAAATAGGATGTACATCCCGACGGCTGCATAGAATTTTCCAGATCCAATGTCTTGCAGTGATGCGCCAAACACGTTATAGACCACTGCTCCTGGAATTATACCAATGAGCGTCCCCCATGTGTAGTCCCAAAAACGAATTTTAGAAAGCCCAGCCCCGTAACTGACACCGTCAAACGGAAAAAAGGGCATCAAGCGCATGTACAGCACGACCATGAACCCTTTCTCCTCGGCTTTCTGATCAAAAGATTGCAACTTCTTATTGCGTAAAATCCGTTGAAAGCCATTTCTGCCCCATTTTCGCGTGATATAAAAAGAAAGCATCGCACCGGCACCGGCTCCAATGATATCGTAGACCGTCCCCCAAAAAGCGCCAAACACATAACCCCCATACAGTGTCAACGGCGTTGCTGGAAACAGCACCAAAGGACGCAGCGTGTAAACAATAATGTATAATAGCCCGCCTAACGGGCCTAAATGCCGCAGCCATTCCGTCACTCGACTTAAATCCAATCGAGCCCATACTCCGGTCCATTGTAGTACGAGCAAGCCCGCTCCAGCAGCCAGAAACCATCCCACTAATAACCAAAGCGACTTCGAACGCGCCATGGGCTGTCTCCTTTCGGCACAGTCTTATTTGATTTCCATCTTACAAAACCGAAGGGGCAATATCAACAATTTGACGCTTTTGCTTATTGGCGGCTACAAGGCTTCGTAGTGTGGGGCTAAGAGGCTGGTTGAAATTGTTGTGCTAGGATAAAGGAACTGGAGGCCCCTATTCTATCAAATCCAGCCCATTTCCACGTTCATGCGGAACTACAAGGCCTTATTTGACCACCTAAGCCCGTTCTCTTTAAGGAAACGGACAAATAGAGTCCCACAGTTCCTCTCCGCGCGAAATAGAGACTATTTCTATGAAATAGAGCCCTGTAGTTCCCATCGCTGGCCAGGGAGGAACCACTCATGGCCCAACCCAATGCCAAAAAAACCGCCAAGACAAATGGTCTCGACGGTTTTCTCAATTATTTAGCAAGGTTGCTTCCGCAAATACTTAACCCGCACAGCACTTCTTAAACTTCTTACCGCTTCCGCACGGGCAAGGATCGTTCCTGCCTACTTTCGTGCGTGTTTTCATGTCAATGACATCTGCCATAGCAGGAGGTTGCTGGAGTACAGCAAGCGGTTTCGCAGGATATAACTCATTCGGCGAATACCCCTTGAGAATCCATTGCCTTGTCGTATTATTCAGAGCTGCAATGTGATTCATAAAGCTCCTTGTAAGCTCTAAGTCATTGATTTCAAGATCTCGTTGAAGCGATTGAAGCAGAAAACCCGGCGTTGCTCCGTTGCGAATATGATCCACACAATCCTCAACGATAATGTCTGCCTCTTCATACGAAATCGTATAGTTTTTGCGAATGAAGTCCACGAAAGCTTTGTACGCTGGAGTCCGATCCACAAAATCTTTCTCCCCAGCAGCCAGAAGCTGCTCTTTGGTGAAAGGATACAGGGAGACACTCAATCGGGACTCCTGCTCCTGCTGCACTTGTTTCGGGTTATTCAATAGAATATTATGGTAGCCTCTGGAGTCCGGGCTAATTTGCATATAGAAGACAAGCGAATCCTCTATAACAGCTGAGTACTCTTGCCAGTACACTTCCGTCCCCATGTAGCTCTCAACGAGGTTATGCAGCTCTTCGAAACTGAGATGACCATAATAATACAAAAGGCCGTTCGTGAGCTTAATCCATTCCGCATTTCTTTGGAACTTCTCGCGGAAGTATTTGTAGTCCAGCTTTTGAAAGCTTTCACGCACTTCCTTCGGCATGGCTATGACAGGTTTCCCATTGTGCCTGCCAAGGAAAAGCAGCCCTCGCTCCACATAATAAGAAATCTGCTCTACATCAATCAGCGTACTAGGGGCAACGCCGCCGCGCCCAGCAATTTGTTTCATAATTTGATAACGTTTATCATCGAATTTAAAAAATAAACTTGGCAGCGCGTTTGGAATATGCTCCACCAATGCCATAGCTAGATCCTGTTTCTTTAAAGTGCTTACCCCTTTAATCTCCAAATTAGTCCGAATTTCCGTAAGATCGCCTTTCGTTAATCGAACAAGACAGTCAGCGAGTGAAAGCGGAATTGTAAGCTCGGGTCCAAACTCCTCCCCTACATAAGCCTCATTCTGTTTTTTTGCGCTCTTGCGCTTGTCCATTTTCTTCATCCTTTCCGAAAAGAAAAACATCTTCAACTTCTAATGACATCCTACCATTGTACAATTTATCAGGCGTTTGGGATAGAGTTTCCCACTAGTTTCCATAAAAGTTAACGAATTAGCCATAAAAAAAAGCACTTACCAACTTATCGGCAAGTGCCTTGCAAAACATTACTAACCCAGTTAAACCGGACGTGCTGCCAGTCCCGCCAGGAAGCTGAGCATGAACTGAACCGCCAAACGCGAGGTCACATTGCGGAGGTCCACAGTCGGATCAATGCAGACAAAATCCAGTCCCTGCACCTTCGGAAGCATTCCTAAGCGATAAAGGGCATCCATAGCATCCCATGGGTTCATCCCGCCGGTGCCGATGGCCGGGCAGCCCGGTGCATAAGCTTGGTCGATCACGTCAACATCAAAACTCACATACAGCACATCCGTATTTTTCCCGGCAAGTCCAATCGCTTCATCCAGCACGGCATCAATCCCCATACGTCTTACATCCCTTGAAGTATACACGTGTACGCCTTTGCTCTTCACGTAGTCATGATATGGCTTAGAGTTCATGAACCCGCGGATTCCGATTTGCACGATGTCAGGCCCGTGAACCACACCGGACTCAAGGATGCCGCGAAACGGCGTACCATTCGTCACCCCGCCATCCTCGAAGTTACGCACATCATGGTGCGCGTCAAAATGGATAATGCCCACCTTCTGGCCCGGATGGCGGTCAGCAAAGGCTTTGAGCGACGGACAGCTCGTCGAATGGTCGCCGCCAACCATAATCGGGATCAAGTTAGGCTGTTCCTTATACAGAGCCCGGAGACTCTCCTCGATACGCCGATGACATTCCGCGATGTCGGTCACATGCATCTGGATATCGCCGAAGTCACGGACGGCCAAATCCTGCAAGTCGACGCCATATTCCATCGAATAGGTCGTAAATGACTTAAACGCCGCGCGAACCGCGGCAGGGGTCGTCGAAGCGCCCGAGTGCGAGATCGACGACTTGGATAAAGGTACGCCGACAATCCCTGCAAGCAGCTCCTCATGGCCGTCCCAAGGGCGGATCCACTGGGCGACTTTGGTTTCCATATGATCACGAAACGCAGCTTGATCGGGCGATTTCAAAAAAGGAATCTCACCACTCATAACGCTTTCTCCTCCTCTGTCGCCGCCACAAGCTGGCGGTTCCAAACGGCGGGTTTCCCGTTTTTTATCACACCATATGTGTGGTTGATCCCAAAATGATACGGGAGATAGGCCATATTAGGCGCATCGAAAATCGCTAGATCCGCGCGTTTGCCAACCTCGATCGATCCGATATCATCCCCGCGCCCCAGCGCATTCGCCGCGTTGATCGTGCAAGCGGTCAGAATTTCCTCCGGCGTCATTTTCAAATGGAGCGACGCCAGCATCATGATAAGCTGGATCGACTCCGTCGGACAGGAGCCGGGGTTATAGTCCGTGGACAGGGCTACCGGCAGATCGTACCTGTCGATCATGTCACGGGCACGCGCATGGGTGGCTAGACCGAGATTAAACGATGTGCCCGGCAGCAGCACCGGGATAACGCCGCTCTCGGCCAGAGCCGCGAGTCCCTTATCCGTTGCCGCCAGCAAATGCTCGGCGGATATCGCGCCTACCTCTCCCGCCAACTCGGCACCGCCGAGCGGAACGATTTCGTCCGCGTGAATCTTCGCACGCAGCCCCAGACGCTGCGCTGCCGTTAAAATGCGACGCGACTCCTCGACAGAGAAAACGCCATCTTCGCAAAACACGTCGCAAAACTCCGCAAGGCCCTCTTCCGCTACTTTAGGCAGCATGTCGCTTACAATAGCATCGACGAACTCCTCGCGTCGCCCTTTATACTCCTCAGGCACCGCATGCGCCCCCATAAATGTGGATACAACATCAACAGCATGTGTCGCGTCCAAACGTTTGGCAACGCGCAGCTGTTTTAATTCCGCTTCTAGCGAGAGACCGTAGCCGCTCTTCGCTTCAACAGTTGTAACGCCATTCAGCAGCATTTCGTTGAGGCTGCGGCGCGCCTTCTCATACAACTCCTGCTCACTTGCTGCGCGTGTAGATCTGACGGTATGAAGAATGCCCCCTCCCTGCGCCAAAATGTCCAAATACGGGACACCCGACCGCTTTAGCGCCAGCTCATGCTCACGAGAACCCCCATGCACGAGATGGGTATGCGGATCAACGAGACCGGGCGTAACTAGCCGTCCGCCGATGTCCAGCTTCACCGCTACTTGGCTCCCTGCAAACTGGTCCTGAAACACGTTCGCCGGTCCCAACCAAGCAATTCTCCCCTGCCTAATGGCGATTACCGCATCCTTGATCTCACAGACCTCTTTCATGGACTCCCCGCAGCGCGGTCTATTTCCCTGCGGGGTCACCAAACTGCCTATACCGGTGAGGAGCAAATCAATTCGTTCCATCTTCGCTCCTCCTATTCCCGCTCGCGCATCGGAATGCGAATGCCGTGTTTCTCCGCCGTTTCGACCGCTTCGTCATACCCGGCATCCACATGGCGGATAACGCCCATGCCAGGGTCTGAGGTCAGTACACAACGCAGCCTCTCTGCCGCTGCTTCCGTTCCATCCGCCACCACGACCATGCCTGCGTGAAGCGAATAACCCATGCCTACGCCACCGCCATGGTGAATAGAAACCCATGAGGCGCCTGCTGACGTATTGATTAACGCATTCAATATCGCCCAGTCGCCAACGGCATCAGAGCCGTCCTTCATCGCTTCCGTTTCCCGATTCGGCGAAGCGACGGAGCCGCAATCCAGATGATCGCGCCCGATAACAATCGGCGCCTTCAGCTCTCCGCTGCGGACCATCTCGTTAAGCGCGAGCCCGAATGTCTCGCGCTCACCATAGCCCAGCCAGCAGATCCGCGCCGGCAGTCCTTGGAAGGCGACGCGTTCGCCCGCCATTTTAATCCAACGATGCAAGTGGGTATTGTCCGGGAAAAGGCGCAGCACGAGCTCATCGGTTTTGCGAATGTCCTCCGGATCGCCGGAAAGCGCGGCCCAGCGGAACGGCCCTTTGCCTTCACAGAACAGCGGTCGGATATACGCAGGAACAAAGCCAGGGAAATCGAAAGCATTCGCGACGCCTTGGTCGAACGCAACCTGACGAATGTTGTTGCCATAGTCGAATACAATGGAACCCATCTTTTGCAGATCAAGCATCGCTTGCACATGCACGGCCATGCTGCTTTTGGAAAGCTGCACATACGTTTCCGGGTCGCGCTGCCGGAGTTCGGCCGCTTCCTCCAGCGTCATCCCGGACGGAATATATCCGACAAGCGGGTCATGTGCCGAAGTCTGATCCGTTACAAAATGCGGTTTAATCCCGCGCCGCACAAATGCCGGATACACCTCAGACGCATTGCCCAGAAGTCCGATGGCGAGCGGCTTCCCGGCTGCCATCGCTTTCTCGGCGAGGAGAAGCGCTTCATCCAATGTTTCTGCTAAAACATCGCAATAGCGGGTTTGAATGCGGCGCTCGATTCGCGTGCGATCGACTTCCACGGCGATGACGACGCCCTCATTCATCGTGACAGCCAAGGGCTGTGCGCCGCCCATGCCACCAAGGCCTGCTGTCAGGGTCAGCGTACCTTGCAGCGTACCTCCTGCATGCTGTCTGGCCGCTTCAGCGAAAGTTTCGTAGGTACCTTGCAGAATGCCCTGCGTACCGATGTAAATCCAGCTGCCCGCCGTCATTTGGCCGTACATCATCAGGCCCTTCGCTTCCAGCTCGCGGAAATGCTCCCAATTGGCCCATTTGGGCACGAGCACCGAGTTGGACAGCAGGACACGGGGTGCCCGCTCATGCGTTTTGAAAACACCTACCGGCTTACCCGATTGGATGAGCAAGGTTTCATCGTTGTCCAACCGTTGGAGCTCACGAACGATAGCGTCAAACGCGGGCCAATTTCGTGCTGCTTTGCCGATACCGCCATAAACCACAAGATCCTCCGGGCGCTCTGCGACCTCAGGGTCCAAATTATTCATCAACATGCGCATCGCCGCTTCCTGCACCCAGCCTCTGCAGGATAAGTCTGTGCCCCGAGGGGCGCGGATTACTCTTTTTCCGTGGTTAGCATTCGTCATATCAGCATCTCCTTTGGATTTTAAAATAACGAACCTGTAACTGCCTCAACGGCTCGCAGCCATTTGCCTTCCAGCAGCGCAGCAGCTACTTCCTCAATCTCATGAGAGGTGGAACGATCTTCAATCACGGGCGGGACGACCGCTCGCAGATTGTCGTACAGCACGCGAGTGGCCGGCGCAAGACCTTCGCTACCAAGGAACTCGGCGGCTTCAGCTGCACAGATCAGTTCGATCGCCAGCACCTTCGACACATTGTCGATCACTTGGGCCGTATGGCGCGCTGCCGTGGTCCCCATCGACACATGATCCTCCTGATTCGCCGAAGACGGGATGGAATCTACGCTGGAAGGGTGAGCCAGCACTTTATTCTCCGACACAAGCGATGCGCTGACATACTGAGTAATCATCATGCCGGAGCCGACACCAGGGTTATGACTGAGAAAAGCAGGCAGTCCGCCGGATAACGCCGGATTCACCAGCCGCTCCGTGCGGCGTTCTGAAATGTTCGCAAGCTCGCTCATGCCGATTTTCAGAAAATCCATCGCAAAAGCAATCGGCTGCCCGTGGAAATTGCCTCCCGAGATGACAAGTCCTTTATCCACGAATAGTAAAGGATTATCTGTCGCTGAATTAATCTCTATGGCGATCTTGTCTCCCGCATAACCAAGAACTTGGCGCGTCGCACCATGTACCTGCGGCAAGCAGCGCAAGGAATAGGCGTCCTGCACGCGAATCTCGCCCTGGCGTGTCGTCAGCTTGCTGCCCTGCAGCAGCGTGCGCAGGTTACCCGCTACCCCGATCTGCTCCGGGTAAGGACGAACGCGCTGCACTTCATCGGCATAAGCGTCCGGGATGCCTCGCAAGCACTCCACCGTCATCGCCGCGATGACATCCGCGATCCGTGCGAGGCGCTCCGCTTTGACGAACGCCAACGTGCCGATCGAGGCCATAATCTGCGTGCCGTTGATCAAGGCAAGCCCTTCTTTCGCCTGAAGCGTAATCGGCTTCAGGCCTGCTTTGGCAAGCGCCAGAGCGCCCGGCAGGCGCTGCCCTTGGTAGATGGCCTCGCCTTCGCCCATCAGCACGAGCGCCAGATGAGACAGCGGCGCCAAGTCCCCGCTTGCGCCAAGCGAGCCCTGCTCCGGCACAATAGGATGCACGCCGCCATTGATGCAATCGACCAGCAGCTGGAGCGTTTCCGGCCGGATGCCGGAGTGCCCTTTGGCCAGGGCGTTTGCGCGCAGCAGCATCAACGCCCGCACGGTTGGTTCCGGCAGCGGCCTGCCTACCGCGCAAGCATGGCTGCGGATCAGATTGAGCTGCAGCTGTACCGCGTCCTGCGGGGAAATGCGTACGTCGCTGAATTTCCCGAAACCCGTCGTGACGCCATACACCACTTGGCCTGTCGCGACAAGCTCCTCCACCATAACGCGGCACTTCACCACGCGTTTCATCGCTTCTTCCTCCAGTGCCACAGGCACCCCTTCGTAAGCAACCGCTGCCACTAATGCCGGCGTCAACTGCTCACCATCTAATTTCACCGGAGGTTGGCCTCCTCCGTCATCTTGTTGCAGCTTCTCTTCATATATCATCGCCATGTCTATTCAGACCCCTTTCTCGCTTTAATAAAAGAAAGGGACCGTACGGAAGATGTTCTCTTCCATACGGTCCCATTTTAAAAAAGAGGGTTTTATGCGATTGTCCGGTATCCTGCTTCAGCCGATCCCTCATCGCGCTCACTCACTTTTGAATTATTTTGTTGTTATGCCTTTTGTTATACCTTCCCTTATTGTCACACGGGGGTTCGCGGACTGTCAATATGGCTTATCGCCCAAAAACTACACAAAAAAAGTCCCACCCGCCCTTGCTTGAGCGAATGAGACTTTGATCTAACAACTTAAGCTAACCATTCTTTCACTTTGGAAGAGAAATTGTTCAGCATTTCTTGCGAGCCGTATTGACCGCTGAAATCTTCGATGCCAAGGTATCCGTCGTATCCAACTGCTTTCAAATCAACCAGCAGCTGTTTCCAGTTCACGATACCCGCGTCAATCGGTGCCCACTCGCTTTTCCAAAGCTTAATGCCGTCTTGCGTTTCACCTGTCGGTACCCATTGCGCATTTTTCACATGCACATGTGCCAGGTATGGCCCTAGCAGTTCAAGACCCATGCGGTAGTTCTCGAAACCTTCGTGGACCATGTTGCCTGCATCATGCAGCACGCCGATGTGGTCTGGATTGAACTGTGAAACCAGGCGATGAGACAGCCCCGCGCTTGGAGTAATTGTGTTATGGTGGATTTCAGCCAACGCCTTGATGCCATATTGCTGCGAAAACTCTTGCACGTGGTGCAGATAGTCCGTAGCTTTTGCAAACAAATCGTTATAGTTTACGCTTTTATCATAATTAGGAACTCCGCAACGGATGAAAGAAGCTCCTACTTTTTTCGCCGCTTTAAATACACGCTCAGTTTCATTCACATTGCAGTCATTCAAGTAAGGAGTAACGCTTAAATTCACCAGGTTATTGTTAACAGCAATAAGTCTGAAACGCTCCAATTCTTCATCGGAAGCACTTGGATCAATGGAGCAAAGATTGTTACGCCAGAAAGACGGCTTCTCGTTAGCCACTTCCGCCGGAGTATCTTTAAAACGCCATTCAATCCCTTCAATACCTGCTGCTGTTGCTGCCTTGGCCAGTTCCTCAGGTGTTAAGTCAGGTGTTGCTACTGTAAAAATAGACAATTTCATATTGAATCCTCCTTAGAGTATCGATCATCGTTGTAAGTAGAATAGCTTGTTTGTTTAACTCTTCTTTATTTTGCAGTATAATAAAAACGTATTCATTGCATTAATTGGGCAAAAGTTTGCTAATATTGACTCCAGTTTAATAGAGGAGAACCTCTCATGCAGGATCTATACCAAAATCTTCATCAGTTGATCAATTTCCGCCATACCTTGACGAATGAGCCGCGGCCGATGGATTTCCATCAGCATCAGGATCAATATGAAATCTATTTTTTCCTAACCGGGGATGTCCACTATTTTATCGAAAAGCAGGTCTATCATTTGCAGTATGGCGATCTGTTAATCATGCACAGCAACGAGCTTCACAGGCCTAATTTCCAATCCAAAAAACAGCGGTATGAGAACTGCGTCATCCACTTTAATCCTGCGCTGCTCGCAAACCTGAATTCTTCTCAGTTTGATTTGCTGCACTGCTTCAATAACCGCAAGTTCGGCGAACAAAACCGGATGCGTCTGAATCCCCAGCAAATTGATGACTTCCTGAAAATATTCGAGCGCATGGAGCTGTACACGCGCCCTCAAGCGTTGCCTGGATCGGACATTTTATTTGTGGCCGCCTTTACCGAGCTGCTCGTGTTTATTAACCGGATTTTCCTCAATCAAGGCAAACAAGAGGATCAGGTCATGATACCTGATAAGTTGTCCTCCCTTTTTACGTATATTGACGAAAATCTGGATCAGGATCTCTCGCTCGAAGTGTTGGAGCATGTTGTGTTTATGAATCGCTCCTATCTTTGCCGACTATTCAAAAAACATACCGGCAGCACCATTCATGAGCATATCTTATTTAAGCGCATTAACAAAGCGAAGCAGCTGCTCCGCGAAGGCTCTACAGTCACGGATACATGCCAGTTGGCCGGCTTCAACGACTACTCCAACTTCATCCGCACCTTCAAAAAAGCGGTCGGCCTTCCCCCGCGCCAGTACCAGGCGCAGCAGCGGCGGGGCTGATAGCGCACGTAGCCCCCGTCATAGGACGGGGGCTGTTTCTATGCGCGCGTATCTGCCGCTATAACGCCACCTCAAAACAAAAAGCCCCCCATCCCCTGCACAGGTGCAGCGGGATCTAGAGGACCTTATCAATCAAATTATTTCAAATTTTCCGGGTTCAGCTGCAAAAGCTCAGGCAGAACGAAAATGCCGTCCTTGCGAATCAGCACATCGTCGAACCAAATCTCGCCGCCGCCGTACTCCGGACGTTGGATGTTCACGATATCCCAGTGCAGCGAGGACTTGTTGCCGTTGTAAGCATCGTCATAGCAGTTGCCTGGTGTGAAGTGGAAGCTGCCGTCGATTTTCTCATCGAACAACGTATCCTTCATAGGATGTTGGATGAACGGGTTCACGCCAATCGCGAATTCCCCAACATAACGAGCGCCTTCATCCATATCGAAAATCTCATTAATACGATCCGTATCGTTTGCCGTCGCTTTAATGATTTTCCCATTTTCAAATTCAAGCACGATGTTTTCGAAAATAAAGCCGTCATGCGGCGTAGGCGTATTGAAGGAAATAACGCCGTTCACGGATTCACGAACCGGTGCGGAGTAAACTTCACCATCCGGGATGTTCAATTCGCCATCGCATTTCACGCCGCCGATTCCTTTGATCGAGAACGTCAAATCCGTTCCAGGACCGACCAGACGCACTTTATCCGTGCGATCCATCAGATCTTTCAGCGCGTCCATCGCTTTGGACATTTTGCCGTAATCCATCGTACATACGTTGAAATAGAACTCTTCAAAAGCATCTGTGCTCATGCTAGCCAGCTGCGCCATGGAAGAAGTCGGGTAACGAAGAACGACCCATCTTGTATCCTTTATACGAACATCAAAGTGAACTTGTTGATAGTAAATAGAATTGTAAAGCTTCATCCGGTCCGCCGGGATATCCGATAGCTCGTAAATGTTAGCTCCGCCGCGCACGCCTATGTAGCCTTGCATTTTCTTCATTTGGAAAGCATCCACATCCGCCCAAGTTTGCATTTGAGCTTCTGTTCCTTCCATAACAAGCTGGCGAATGACCGCATGGTCCCGCACGTTAACATAAGGATGAGCGCCGGCTGCGTGAATCTTTTTCACGAGTTCTTTGACAAGCGCGTTATCGATGCCGTAAGCTTCGATCAAAATATTTTCGCCAGGCTGCGCTTTAACCGAATAATTCACAAGCACATCAGCCAGTTTCGTTAATCTTGGATCTAACATATCTATCTCTCCTCTATTTCTTCTCTACTTCATCCACTGGGTCAAAAGACGGCTCATTCGTCTGGAAGCCGACTGTCGTCAAGTAAAACCATTCCCCGTTCTCTTCCTGCTGAGAATCGAGTTCAAAAATAAGGGCGCGAAACTTTCTAAGCCATTCCGCATATTTTTCTTTGCTCATTTTGACTTCGACCTGCGTCATAATAATTGGCCAATGCGCACGGTCTGCAGAGGGAATTTGAAACGCCTCTTCCGGGGCATTAATCGCTCTGCGTCTGGCACGCGCAAGCACGCTCAAGGTTCTCTCACGGTAGTAGTTCTCTACCTCGGAAACATAGGGGAGCAGCGCTTCGCTAGGCACGAAGCCACGCGCGACGGCACGGTAAAACTTTTGAACGATACCATTCTTGAGTTCCGTACGTATCACTGAAATCAATCCATGCTTTTCCAGCTCATTCAAATGATAATGTACTTTGGCACGCGCCATTCCTAATAGTTTAGCCAATTGTTGGCCGGTATACGCTTTCTCGATGAGATAAAGCAGCACCTTGGCGCGCAGTGGATCACTTATCGTTTTTAATTGTTCTAACTCTTCAATAATATAGACCGGTTGCAGCTTCATCCTGGATTCGACCTCCCTCTCATGTACCAATTTTGCCGTGTAAACAAGCGTCTGTTGGTCAACTTTTAATCTCTTGCGAGATTAATTAAACGACGGTCAAATCTTTTTAACCGTATCATAATGCGAAAAGGAAATCATGTCAATTGCCGTTTCTGCAATGCTCATCGACATCCCCCTCACTTAAATGTTTCAACGCGTTAACGAATTACCGAAGTTAAGCTTTATTCTCTATGGTAGCAAAAAGGGACGTTTCTGTCACCAAGAAAGGCGCAAAACGTCCCATAATTTTTAACTATAAATTTGGTTTCCCGCTTTACGGAACTCTTGAGACTTTTCCAGCATCCCGCTGCTCACCGCCGACTCTTCGTCCAGCCCCCGTGCATGCGCGTACTGCCTGATATCCTGCGTGATTCTCATGGAGCAGAACTTCGGTCCACACATGGAACAAAAGTGTGCTGTTTTGGCGCCCTCGGCCGGCAGCGTCTCGTCGTGATACTCGATCGCCCGCTCCGGATCGAGCGAGAGATTGAACTGGTCGCGCCAGCGGAACTCAAAGCGCGCCTTCGACAGCGCGTTGTCGCGAATTTGCGCGCCCGGGTGCCCTTTGGCCAGATCGGCGGCATGCGCAGCGATCTTGTAGGTGACGACCCCAACACGGACGTCCTCTTTGTTCGGGAGGCCGAGATGCTCCTTCGGCGTCACATAACACAACATCGCCGTGCCGAACCAACCGATCATCGCCGCACCAATGGCGGAGGTGATGTGGTCGTAACCCGGCGCAATGTCCGTCGTCAGCGGTCCTAGCGTGTAGAATGGCGCTTCATCGCAGACTTCCAGCTGACGGTCCATGTTTTCCTTGATCATGTGCATCGGCACATGACCCGGCCCTTCAATCATCACTTGGACGTCGTGGCGCCAAGCGATTTTGGTCAGTTCGCCGAGCGTATCCAATTCGGCGAATTGCGCTTCGTCGTTCGCATCGGCGATCGAACCGGGACGCAGCCCGTCGCCAAGAGAGAAGGCGACGTCGTAGGTTTTCATAATTTCGCATATCTCTTCAAAATGCGTATACAGAAAGTTCTCTTGGTGATGCGCCAAACACCAGGCGGCCATAATGGATCCCCCGCGAGACACGATCCCCGTTACACGCTGAGCGGTCATAGGAATGTAACGCAGCAGCACGCCCGCATGAATGGTAAAATAGCTGACCCCTTGCTCCGCCTGCTCAATCAGCGTATCCCGATACACTTCCCATGAGAGGTCTTCGGCCTTACCGTTGACTTTCTCAAGTGCTTGATACAAAGGCACCGTACCTACTGGAACCGGTGAATTACGGATGATCCATTCACGCGTTGTATGTATGTTTTTACCTGTCGACAAATCCATGATCGTATCTGCGCCCCAACGGGTCGCCCACGTCATCTTCTCCACCTCTTCCTCAATGGAAGAAGCGACAGCGGAATTTCCGATGTTCGCATTGATTTTCACCAGGAAGTTGCGTCCGATGATCATAGGCTCGCTTTCCGGGTGATTAATATTAGAAGGAATAATAGCACGGCCAAGCGCCACTTCATTCCGCACAAACTCACTATCCAGATTCTCGCGAATCGCAATATACTCCATCTCGGGCGTTATGATCCCTTTGCGGGCATAGTGCATCTGGGTTACGTTACAACCCGGCTTAGCTCGAAGCGGCTTGCGATTTAATCCAGGGAATACTTCCGCAGCTCCTCTTGCATCCGGCGACGAAAGTCCGTTATCTTCCGGCTTTACCTCACGTCCCTCATAGGCTTCTACGTCCCCGCGTTCTTCAATCCATGGCAAGCGGTTAGCCGGCAGCCCTTGGCGAATATTGGTATTTTGTTCGGTATCCGTATAAATACCGCTTGTATCATACACATGTACAGGCTCATTCGCTACTTCGTCGCCGTGAATATTCGTGGATGTCCCGAGCGAAATTTCCCTCACAGGTACTTGGATATCCGGTCTCGACCCTTGTAGATACACCTTTTTACTGCCAGGAAATGTAGAAACTTGAACGTCTTTCACGGGGCTGCTGTTCTTGCTTGTTGTCACATCATGACCTCCTTTAAATGGGTAATTGTATTAACGACTACGGCATGTTTAAAATGCGATCCAGCTCCGACGCTGCGTCCTGCGGGGAGCGCGCGCCAGCAATCGCGCTCACAACCGCCACGCCATCCGCCCCTGCGCGGATGACGGGCAAAGCATTCGTGGCATCGATGCCCCCGATGCCAACCAAGGGCAGCCGGATGCCGCCTTCGCGCATCCGGGCAATCATGGCAGGCCCCTGGACCTCACGCGCATCGAGCTTCGTGCGCGTGGCGTATTGGGGGCCTACGCCCAGGTAGTCGGCGCCTTCGGCCAGCGCCGACTGCGCCTCCCCCAGATCGTGGGCTGACACGCCCACGATCATATGCTTCAGCCGCTGCCGCACGGCGGCGGCTGGGGCGTCCTCTTGGCCGATGTGAATCCCATCGGCCTCCAGCTCTAGAGCAAGCCTTTCATCGTCGTTGACGATGAAAGGGATCCGGTGCTGCGCGCACAAGCGGCGCAGCCGGGCGCCCAGCTCGAGCAGCGCCGGCCCCTGCAGGGCCCCGGCGCCTTTCTCGCGGAGCTGAAACATCGTGATGCCGCCGGCAATCGCCGCCTCCAGCACCGCATAAGGGTCAGCCCCTCCACAATTCGGGCTGCCCATCACCAAATACAACCGCAGCGCTCTGCGCAGTTCTTCCCTCGTCATCGCGTACCTCCAGCGTAAACATCGTGACTCACTATTATTGTGTTGGAGGATACAGCGCCCTCCAGCCTTTGCCCCCGCTGGTAAGCCCAATGGTTCGTTGGCCCATGGCCGCTTCCTATATACAGTGGTTCGGCGATGGCAGCTTGGATGAAATTTTTAGCCAAATGTAAAGATTCAGAAGCTGGCAAACCCTGCGCAAGTCCAGAAGTAATAGCCGCAGCAAATGTGCAGCCTGTACCGTGCGTATGCGGTGTATGTAGACGTCGGGAAGAGTACTCTGTGAACGACTTTCCGTCATAGAGCAAATCCGTAGCATAAACCGAATCCGCTTCATGTCCGCCTTTGATCATCACATGCTGGCAGCCGTATGCATGAATTTTTCTTGCTGCTTGCTGACGCGACTCGCTATCTGTGATCGATATCCCGCTAAGCGCCTCCGCTTCCGGAATGTTTGGCGTGACCACGTCAGCCAGCGGCAGTAGGTATTCAATCATGGCGTCTATCGCCTCTTGTTGAAGCAAAGAAGCTCCGCCTTTGGCGATCATGACGGGATCGACGACAACCCGCTCCCATTTGTAGCTTTCTATCGCAGCAGCTACGATTTGGATGATTTCAGATGAGAATAACATCCCCGTTTTGAGCGCATCCGGTCGCAAATCGGCTCCAATGGACGCTAACTGCTGTTCCACCGCCTGGGCGCTCATCGGGAACACGCCTTGAACGCCTTGCGTGTTCTGCGCGGTCACGGCCGTAATCACCGACATGCCGTAGACGCCCAGCTCTTGGAACGTCTTTAAATCGGCCTGAATTCCTGCTCCCCCTCCGCTATCGGAGCCGGCGATGGTCAGAGCTTTATATATGGACATCTGAGCTTCCCCTTTCATGTCGTTAAAAACTTAGGTCAATTAGCGCCGTGCGGATGAGACAGCCTTTTTCGACAGCTCGCTGGCGGTAGCAGCCGTTCTCCTGCCCGAGACGGCCTTTTCGGCTCTCTCGAGCCAGCCTTCTCGTCCGTTAATCACCGCCCAGCCGCCGAGACGGCCTTTTTCGACCGCTCGCTGGCGGCAGCAGCCGTTCTCCTGCCCGAGTCGGCT
>NZ_BILW01000010.1 GCF_004000765.1 Paenibacillus chondroitinus NBRC 15376
GCATAAAATACAACAAATTCACCCAAAAAGTGCTGTATATCCATCTTTATGAAGCAAATGATTGTATTAAATGCAACATAGCATGCTCTAGCAGCATTATTAGGTGTATTTGATTGCATGAAGTGCAATCAAGAGCTGGCACGCATTTGCACATTGGCTAGAGCGAGCAGCCTGCACTTATGGAGCACCCGATTCCATATCATTGGAGCTGCTCCGATTCATTTTAACTTGTTTAACTTCCCTTTCTCGCACCATTCTCTCTAATAAGCACATTTGCTGCATCATTGTCACTTGGAGTAGCTCCTCCTACATCGGTGGTATAGCACCGATTTCTCTTTAACTTGTTCCCCCCCACTTCTCACACCATTTACTCTAATAAGCACATCTCTACCCAAACGCAAAAAAAGCCCTCAGCCAAGGAAAACTCCTTAAACTGAAGGCTTCTTTTATTAACCCAGCACCACGCGGTCATCCGACAGCTTGCTGCCGCTGATGTTTTCGAACTCACCGAGCAGCTGCTCCACGGTGAGGTCCTTTTTCCGCTCCTCGCTCACATCGAGGATGATGCGGCCCTTGTCCATCATGATCAGGCGGTTGCCTAGACGAATCGCCTGCTCCATGTTGTGCGTGACCATCAGCGTGGTCAGCTTCATTTCGCGCACGATTTCCTCGGTCAATCGTGTGATCAGCTCCGCCCGCGCAGGGTCAAGCGCGGCGGTATGCTCATCCAGCAGCAGAATCTGCGGCTGGGTGAAGGTCGCCATCAGCAAGCTGAGGGCTTGGCGCTCTCCGCCGGAGAGCAGACCCACCTTCGCGCGCAAGCGATTCTCCAAGCCGATGCCGAGGCGCTGCAGCTGTTCCAGGAACAACGCGCGTCTACGCGCGTTGGTGCCGAAGCTAAGCCCGCGCTTCTTGCCGCGGGTATACGCCATGGCGAGATTCTCCTCGATCGTCATTCGAGGAGCGGTCCCCGCCATGGGATCTTGAAAGACGCGGCCGATCCAGCGGCTGCGCTCATACTCAGGCAGGTGGTGGATCGTCTCACCACTGATCGCCACCTCGCCGGCATCCGGCGTCATCACACCGGAGATGATGTTCATCAGTGTCGATTTGCCGGCGCCGTTACTGCCGATGACCGTGACGAAGTCGCCGGGCTTCAGGGTTAAGTTAATACCGATCAGCGCGATTTTCTCGTCGGCTGAACCAGGGTTAAATAGCTTGGAAACATTCGAGAGCTTCAGCATCAGCGGCCACCTCCCTTATTCATTTGCACGGCGCGGGCGATGAGCTCAGCGGAGCGCCGTTTGGCGGTTGCTTTTTGCCGGACAGACCGCTGCACGGATGGCAGGACGAGTGCGATAATAACGATAATCGCAGTGATTAATTTTAAATCAGAAGCATTGAGCCACTCCACGCGCAGTGCCAAAGCAACCACGATACGGTACACAATGGAGCCAAGAACAGCGGCAAGTGTCGCTCGGAACACGCTCTGGGAACCAAAGATCGCTTCCCCGATAATAACAGAAGCCAAACCAATAACAATCATCCCGATGCCCATGGAAATATCCGCAAACCCGGATTGCTGAGCAATCATCGCGCCGGAAAGCGCTACTAATCCATTAGATAAGCTGACACCAAGAATGGTGGTATTATCTGTATTTGCCCCAAAACTGCGAATCATGCGGGCATTATCGCCCGTTGCACGCAGAGACAGTCCCAAATCGGTATGCAGAAATCCGTCCAGCAACAGTTTAAACAAAATGACAACAAGGAAACCTACCGCAATCGGGGATATGGACGTGAACATGGTATCCGAGCCAAGCAGTGAAATGTTCGGTTTGCCCATAATCCGCATATTAATGGAGTACAAGGCAATCATCATCAAGATACCGGACAAAAGACCGTTAATTTTCCCCTTCGTATGAAGCAATCCTGTACAAGCCCCGGCAGCCAGTCCACCTGCAAAAGCAGCCAAACAAGCGAGCAGCGGAGAATATCCGTGTGAAATCATAATGGCTGCAATTGCGCCGCCAGTCGTGAAACTCCCGTCCACCGTCAAATCAGGAAAATCGAGAATGCGAAAAGTGATGTAGACACCAAGCGCCATCAGGGCATAGAGAAGACCCAGCTCGACAGCACCGCTCATGGAATCCATCATGTTGAAACAACCTCCTAGTTTAAAATAAACAACGCCTAACCTCAGGTAGACGGGAGAAAAAAAGAGATGAACGAAAGTGACGTCCACCCCTTTTGTATCCCAAAATCTTACTGAATAATGTTTTTCTCTTTGTCTTTTACAGCATTTTTCATAGCATCCGTTACTTCAACGCCTTGCGCCTTAGCTGCTTTCAGGTTCAAGATCAGATCCAGCTTATCAGGAACAGTTACTTTCATGTCCGCTGGCTTTTTCCCGTTTTTCAAAATTTCAACAGCCATTTGACCAACTTGGTAACCATGATCGTAGTATTTGAAGCCAACCGTTGCAAAAGCTCCTTTTTCCACGGTATCGCGGTCACTGGAGAAGAACGGAATGTGCTTTTCGTTAGCAATTTGAATGATGCCGTCTACACCGCTAACAACCGTGTTGTCGAGTGTAATCAAGAAAGCGTCTGCGCGTCCAACAAGGGATTGAGCCGCTTGTTTTACTTCAGATGTATTTGTTACTGGCGCTTTTATAAGTTTAATGTTGTTTTTTGCCAAAGCTTGTTCAGCATTTTTCGCCATGATCACAGCGTTTGGCTCACCTTCGTTGATAACAAGACCGACTGTTTTCACTTTAGGCATGTTAGCTGCAACGAAATCCATCAATTGTGCGACCGCCATTGGGTTCGTGTCCGATGCTCCGGAAACCGTGCCGCCCGGTTTGTCTACATTCGTTACGATTTTAGCTGCAACCGGATCTGTAACAGCCGCAAAGAGAACCGGCGCTTTTTTCACTTGCTGAACAACCGCTTGAGCGGATGGTGTTGCGATACCCAGCACTAGGTCGTTGTCAGCGGAAGCAATTTTTTGCGCGATGGATAAATTGTTCGTTTGATCGCCCTGCGCGTTGTTGAAGTCTACCTTCAGGTTCGTGCCTTCTACGATTCCAGCGTCTTTAAGCGCTGCCAAAAAACCCTGACGAGTAGCATCCAAAGATGGATGTTCCACGATTTGCGAAATCGCGATTTTGTATGTCTTTGCCGCAGCTGCCGTTGCTGCTGGAGCTGTTGATGCGCCGCCTGCTGCAGGCGTTGTCTCTGTCTTTTGACCACAACCGGCTACGACCATAAGAGCTGCTGATAATACAAGTGATGCAAGTGCTTTCTTTTTCAACCTAATTACCCCTCTCTTTTTTCCCTTTTGGTTGACTTGAACCCATTGCCCGCTCACCACTTTAACGCTTTTGCTCGACAAAGTGTGTAGGCGCTGTTTGGTATCCAAGCTGTGATGCTAATTTACCATAGTTTAATTGGCTGGCGTGTTTCCGTCAATCGTTTTATCTATTCTGTTAATATATGGACGGGATTAGTGCTGATTCTGGTGGTAAAAGTCGCGCAGCAGCTCATCCATGACCCGATTTGTCCGCGCGGCCGTCCGTCCTGTACTCGGGCTTTTCCCCACGCCTCTCAGCTCATCCACCACCATCCCGATCAAAGGCTGTTGCACATGGGCCGGATTCGGGATTGAAAAATCCTGCACTTGACCGTCCGCTGTTTCCAAGCGAAGATCGCCGCCAAATGTTGAAAACGTGACCTTGCCCAGACTTCCGACAATCTCGTTCACATCGCTGCGCTTGTAGCTGTTAAAGCTCCAAATGCCCGTCCCCATCACGCCTGACTCAAACGCATACGCCGTTGTCACGATATCTTCGACTTGCAGCTGGCCGCTCTGATTGCGCGCAAACCCTTTGACCTCGCCAATCGGCCCCAGCAAATAGTCCAAAACATCCAGCGTATGGCTAGCTAAATCGACAAAAAGTCCGCCTCCCGAAAGCTCAGGCTGCAGCCGCCACGGCAGATCCTGACCCTGGTCTTCTCTGAGCATTTGCAGATAAGTCGTATGAACGAACCGGATTTCCCCCAAAACACCGCTGTCCAGCAGCTCTTTAATTTGAACAAACTTTGGCAAACCCCGACGATAATAAGCAACGAAAAGCGGTACCCCAGCCTCTTCACACGCGGCGATCATCTCCAGGCACTCCCCGTGATTCCGAGCCATGGGCTTTTCCACATAAACCGGCTTCCCTGCTTTTGCCGCCATCAATGTGTATTCATGATGAAAACCAGGCGGCGTGGCGACATATATGGCATTGACATCCGGATCATGAATAAGCGCATTCGCGTCATCATACCATTTAGCAACGCCGTGTCTTCTCGCGTAATCTTCCGCCAACACGCCATTGCGCCGCATGACGGCCACGAGCTCAGAGCCCGCCACCTTTTGGAGGGCTGGCCCGCTTTTAATTTCAGTCACATCTCCACAACCAATAATTCCCCACCGCACTTTATCCATTCACGTATCCCTCCAGATCATCATTTGAATGCTACTCTACTTATTCGACAACCGCGTTCTTCCTCCTTTTGTATACTGGTACACCATTTTCCATTCAAATTGGCACTATATTGGGACCATTCCCCTTGTTACAATATCATTAAATTTAAAAAAGCAGGTGAAAAGCAACATGTACATTCCTTCCTATTTTAAAATAAAAGATGACGACATCATGTATGAGGTTATCGAACAAAATGGCTTTGCAACCCTGATTTCCCAGCATGACAACCGCCCGATGGCTACCCACTTGCCGCTTACGCTCGATCGCAGCAACAAATGCTTGTATGGACATGTTGCTCGTCCGAATCCGCAGTGGAAAGGTCTACAGCAGCAGGAAGTTCTGGTTATCTTTCAAGGGCCGCACAGCTATATTTCCCCCTCCTGGTACGAAACGGGCGATTCCGTTCCGACATGGAATTACGTGGCTGTTCATGTTTACGGGCAAGCCGAGCTCATCGACGATGAACATGAAGTGATGTCCTCCATGATAAGCTTGATTGAAAAATACGAGGAGCCCGATAGCCTCTATGATTTAGAATCCGTAGATTCCGCCTACTTGTCCGGTCTAAGCAAAGTCGTTCAACGCCAAGAACTCGTCATTCAGAGGTTGGAAGCTCTCAATCGAGAGAATGAACGGAATATCGCTGCTTTGATGCGAAAAAACCTTGAGCTTCGTAACACATTTTAATTGAAGATGGGGAACGAGGGGCCTCTATTCCGTGCGAATGAGCCAATCTCAACAGGGATGGGGAACTACAGGCTTCTATTTCTCCCATCTTGCTTCAAATGTAAGATTCTTTGGCGGAATAAGAGCCTGTAGTTCCGTTCAGACCCTGAATTCACCGAATTTAGCTCAAATAGCGCCTTGTAGTTCCGCTAAGCTGCCTTACTCTCAAGTGCAACATACTCTCAACCGCACAAAGGGCTGATTCAAAAGCAAACTAATCTGCTTTTGAATCAGCCCTTATTAGAAACCTGATCTGCAGCAAGCCGCTGCAGGTTACCCTAATTACCGCTGCGAAGGAGCCTCCACGGGAGCCAACGCTTCCTCAGGCACGAAACCCGAATCCGCGGCGAACTGCTCCTGCAGCTGAAGCTGCTGCGTAGCAAACTCGCGGTACATGTCATGCGACTCCAGCAGTTCCTGATGCGTTCCGCTGCCGGTCACCACGCCTTTGTCCAGGAAAATAATCTGGTCGGCATCCACCACCGTCGATAAGCGATGCGCGATGACCAGCGTCGTCCTTCCCTGCATGAGGTTCTGCAGCGCCTGCTGCACCACAACCTCTGACTTGCTGTCCAAGCTGGATGTCGCTTCGTCCAGCATCAAAATCTTCGGATCGCGCAGCAAAGCTCGCGCAATCGCAATCCGCTGCCGCTGTCCGCCGGACAGCTTAATGCCGCGCTCGCCGACTTCCGTTTCATACTGTTGCGGAAGCTCCTCAATAAACGTATCCGCATAGGCCATCTGCGAAGCCCGCTTCAGCTCCTCCAGCGTTACCTCACGCTGCAAGCCATAACAAATATTATCCCGGATCGTGCCTGCTATCAGCGGACTCTCCTGTGAAACATAACCGATCTGGCTGCGCCAGGAAATAAGTGAGAACTGATCAATTGGATCAGATCCTAAGGTAACAGAGCCCTTCTGCGGCGTATAGAATCTCTCGAGCAGGGAGAACGTCGTCGTCTTCCCGCTTCCGCTCGGTCCTACGATTGCCGTCACTTTGCCGGCTTCCATCGTAAAACTGACATTTTTCAGGACAGACTCCCCTTCTTTGTAGCCATAGGTTACTTGATCGAAATGAATCGGCTGTGAAGCATTCGCTACGGGCACACCTGCATGTGGATTTTCTTCTTCATGATCCAGCACTTTGAGGATAGTATCCGTTGCTCCCATCGCCTTTTGAGCCTGATTGAAAAACTGTGTGATCTGCGTAATCGGCATGACAATTTGGAATAAATAGAGCATGAACGCCACCAATTGACCCGCGGTTATCGCGCCTGAGGCTACTCGCATACCGCCGTAACCGAACAGAACAACAAACAGCATCAGCATAACAAACGTAACAAGCGGCGCCATTAAGGCTTGAATCTTGCCTTCGCGAAGTCCAAATTTAAACAGTCTTTGAATCCCTGAGCTGCCTTCCTGGTACTCTACAGGTTCGGCATTGGCTGCCTTCACCAAGCGGATCTCGGATAGGACACGATTGAGCACAGAAGTGAAACTTGCCGTCTCAGCCTGCATGCCCTTGGAGATTTTGAACATTTGCCGCCCCAGTGGAAAAAGAATGAGGAAGGCTATCGGGAATACGCTGAACATGATGAGCGTCATTTTCCAATCCATATACAAAAGCACCGCAATTGAACCAATAATTGAAATAATACCTGTCACGAACCCTGACATATGCTCGGCGATTAGGCCCTTAATCACAGCGGTATCATTGGTCATCCGGGAAATCGTATCGCCCGTCTGATTGTTATCGTAATAGCGAACCGGCAGCACCAGAAGCTTTTTCCATAGTCGCTCACGAATACCGGCCACAACGCTTTGACCCGCGTGATTCAATAAATAAACCGAGACGCCCGAGGCAATTGCCGAGCCAACAAAAGCGATCGCCATGCCGCTAATCTGCATCCAATTCAAGTTGTCGAGCGAAAAGCTGTCGACCACATTTTTCGTAAATAACGGTATCACAAGTCCTGCCAATGTTGAAATAATGCTTAATCCTAATGCTATGCCTAGAAGAAGCTTGGGTGGATTCGCCTGCATGATCAAGCGGATGAATCCCCGCCAATTGCTTGCGCTCTGAGGCGCTTCTTTCCTTGTAACTGCCATGTATCTCTACTCCTTTACCCGATCGAATATTCATCCGTCATCTGAATGATTCTTTGCTTTTCAGTATCTCTTTGCAAAATGAATCATACACCTGTATTTTAAACGGAATATAAACAGGAACGAATCGGTCCGGGGATGTAGAGGGGCTGCTCTCACCCTTTAAACCTCCGTAGAAATCTGCCAAATCACACCGAACGGGTCTTCAAGTCGACCGAACATCGCCCCCCAAAACATGCGCTCAAAGGGCATGATCACCTTACCACCCCGGGATAACGCTTCAAAAATACGTCTCGCCTCCTCTTCACCCTTAAATTCCAATGTCAAATCCAACCCCTTGCCTCTATCCACCGATTCCGTACCTGCATCCGCCATGAAAAAGCGTAAACCAAGCGCCTGAAGCTCCAGATGAAGCACCCGATCCTTCATGGACTCATCAGCCCCCGGCATATCTGCGAACGTACGCAAGCTGACGATCTCTCCGCCAAACGCTTTTACATAAAAGTCCGACTGTTCTCTTGCATTTCTGCTATAAAAATAAGGTGTTAATGTTGCCATGGTGATTCCTCCTATTATGGAGTTGATACAAGCTAGAACCGGTTCTGCGCCTTCATCCTTCTATTTTTGTTTTTTGCTGTTTCTTTCTATACAATATAGGGGTAAGACTACATATAGATGATCTCGAGGAGGTAATTCGATGAATACATTTACTTATTATAATCCAACCACGCTGCATTTCGGACAGGGGACACTCGAGAAATTAACTGCGGAGGTACCCAAATACGGTAAGAACGTGCTGCTCGTATATGGCGGCGGAAGCATTAAACTGAACGGCATTTACACCCAAGTTGTTCACCTGCTGAAAAGCATCGATGCTTCGATTTTCGAGCTGAGCGGTGTTGAGCCTAACCCAAGGCTTACAACGGTCCACCGCGGTGTGGAAATGTGCCGGACTCAGAACATCGACTTAATCCTCGCTGTAGGCGGAGGCAGCGTCATCGACTGTGCCAAAGCGATTGCCGTCGGCGCCAAATATGAGGGTAACTTCTGGGATATCGTTACGCGTAAAGCATCCGCAACTGGGGCGCTGCCGCTGGGCACCGTGCTGACGATTGCCGCAACGGGCTCGGAGATGAACTCCGGCTCAGTGATTACGAATTGGGAGACCAAAGAGAAGCTCGGCTGGGGCAGCCCATTCTCCTTCCCAAAATTTTCAATCTTGGATCCTGCTCACACAACTTCCTTGCCTGAAAATCAAACCGTATACGGTATGGTCGATATCATGTCACACGTCTTTGAGCAATATTTCCATCATGTCGATAATACGCTTCTTCAAGATGGCTTTTGTGAAACCATTCTTCGCACCGTGATCGATACGGCGCCTCGCTTGCTACAGGATCTCACAGATCTGGAGAACCGTGCGACGATTCTATACAGTGGCACAATGGCGCTGAACGGGACACTTAGCATGGGAGTTCGCGGCGACTGGGCGACGCATAATCTCGAGCATGCGGTGTCAGCTGTCCATGATATCCCGCACGGCGGAGGCCTTGCCATTCTATTCCCGAACTGGATGACCTACACGCTGGATGCCAATGTAGCGAGGTACAAGCAGTTCGCGCAGCGCGTCTTCGGCGTTACAACTACCGGCAAAACGGACCGCCAGGTAGCCGAGGAAGGTATCGCGGAGCTTCGCGGGTTCCTTAACTCCATCGGCGCGCCGAGCCGCCTCGCGGATTACGACATCGACGATTCCACGATCGAGCTGATGGCTGACAAAGCGATGGTGTACGGCGATTTTGGAAACTTCAAGAAGCTTACACGCGAGGATGTCGTTAACATTTACCGGATGTCCCTATAAAAAGGAGCTATCCTTGAGCAGATTTTTTTGCTTGAGGATAGCTCTTTTTTTATGGGCAAGCGGCCGGATCACTTATTCCGCCAGCAAAGGGGAACAGCAGGCTGCTATTTATGCTGAATCCGCAAATTTCAGCGGTGAAAGGAACTACAGGGTCTTATTTGTCCTCTGATCGACCCTTTTTTCACCAAATCCGGCGAAATAGCGGCCCCTAGCTCCCTCCATTCTGCCAAATGGTGGATTCGGGGACAAATAGCGAACTGTAGTTCCCGTTGCCTACCGCAGCACTGTATAGTCGCGCCACTCCTCCGGCAGCAACCGCTGATACAGCGGCTGCAGGTACCGGTCGTCAATCAGCAGCAGCACGCCGCGATCCGTTTCGGAGCGGATGAGCCGGCCGCCAGCCTGCTGCACTTTGTTCATGCCGGGGAAGACGTAGGCGTATTCGTAGCCGTTTTTGCCCGTGTCTTCGAGGTAAGCCTTGATCAGATTGCGCTCAGGCCCAAGCTGCGGCAGCCCTACGCCAACAACCGCTACGCCGGTCAGCCGCTCGCCAACCAAATCGATGCCCTCCGAGAAGATGCCGCCCATCACGGCAAAGCCGACCAGCATGCCATCACGTCCCGCTTGGAATTCGGCCAAGTACTGCTCCCGCTCCTCTTCCGGCATTTGAACCGTCTGAACCAGGACACGCAGCTGGCTATCCTCTCCGCGCTCACCTACAAGATCCGTGAAAGCCTCATAGACACTACTCATATACGCATATGAGGGGAAAAACACGAAATAGTTGCCCGAACGACGGGTCACCATCTGATAAATCGAACGGGCAATCGCCTCCCGGCTTCGCTCCCGATCCTGATAGCGGGTCGACAGCGGCTGGACGAAAACCTCCAGCTGTTCCTTGGCAAAAGGCGAAGGCACGCTCACGGAGTAATCCTCCTCTCCCGCTCCCAGCGTGTCCATGAAAAAGGACAACGGTGAAAGGGTCGCCGAGAAGAACACATGCGAGCGATAGCCTTTCCCCATCTGTCTGAGCAGGTGGGAAGGGTCCAGGCAGAAGAGTTTCACGCTGACTTCGTTACGATCGGACGTGAACAACGTCATATAGCGTTCATCGTACAGCTTGGAAATACGTACGAAATTGTGGGCTGCGAAGTAAGTCTCCAGGAGCAGCGGGCTCGCAGGGGTTCCCCCGCTTGCGGCCAGCTCTTTTTCAGCGACTGCAAGGAAACCGTCCAGCAGCGCCAAGAGATCCTCCGGCAGCTCCGGCTCCACCAGCATCTGGCGGTCTCCGATTCTTTTGCGCAGCGTAATGAAATATTGGTTGATGGCCTTAGCCGCATCGTGCAAATCTGCGCGAAAGCCTTTGAACTCCCGCTGCAGCGCAAGAAATCCGGATTTGGAGAGCGTGCTGCTGTACATCTCCCGCGCCCGGTCAATCAAATTGTGCGCTTCATCCACGAGCAAAGTCGTATGCCGCCTCTGCTCCTCGAACAACCTTTTTAAATTGACTCGCGGGTCAAAAATGTAATTATAATCGCAAATAACCGCATCGGCGGCATAAGCGACATCGAGGGAAAATTCAAAGGGACAAACCCGATGCTTCTGAGCATACGACTCAATGACCGTACGCGTCATAATCGTCTCCGATTGAAGAAGATCGAGCACAGCGCCGTTAATGCGGTCGTAATACCCATCGGCGAATTCACAGTACTCCTTCGTGCAGCGGACTTCGTCCTTCAGACACACCTTCTCCTTCGCCGTGATGGTCACGACATGAAGCTCAAGACCATGTGCCTGAAGCAGGCCATATGCTTCCTCCGCCGCCGTGCGGGTGATGGTCTTCGCTGTCAAATAAAAAATCCGCTGAAGCAGCCCCTCGCCAATCGCTTTCACCGACGGAAACAAGGTCGACATGGTCTTCCCGATGCCGGTCGGCGCTTTGGCAAACAGCTTACGCCCTTCACTGATCGTTTTGTACACCGCTCCTGCCAGTTTCCTCTGGCCTTCACGATAGGCTGGAAATGGAAACGCCAGCTCTTTGATACTGCGATTCCTTCGCTGCTCATGCTCATAAATCGCTTGTGCGTAGGGGTAATACTGCTCCACCACGTCATGCACGAACTGCTCCAACTCGTTGATCGAAGCTTCCTTCACAAAGCGGCGCGTAGCTTCCGTCTCCACCTGCATATACGTAAGTTGAACACGCATATGATGAAGCTCGCGATCTTTGGCTACCATATAGGCATAGCACATCGCTTGCGCCCAATGCACGGGGTACGAATCTTCTTCAATCTCGCTGATATCAGAGGAGGTAGACTTAATCTCATCCACTGTCACAGGACCCCCGTCCGCATCTTGAAGAAGACCGTCGCACCGCCCGTCAATCACGAACAGGAGCTCCCGACAGGCAATTTCAGCGGAAACATACACTTCATGCTGATCCGATTCGCCATATTGCTTCTGCAGTTTTTGGTGTGCCTTCGTGCCTTCAACCAGCGCAGTGCTTGTCCGAAAGCCGGACTCAATACTCCCTCTGCGAAACACATATTCAACCAGAGAGCGCACGGAAATGTTGATCGTTTCAGCCATTCGTCCTTCTCCGTTCTAGAACATTTGTTCTTTATTGTAGCATGCGGACGGACCAAATATCTACTTTTTCAGGAAGGGAGCCCCATGTTCTATTTCAGTAAGATATTCCTTAAACTGCTGCGAATGAACAATAAGTTCATCTATAGTCTGGCCTTTCTTTTCATCCTTCTATCAGCTATCAGTGCTTATATGCTGGAAAAAGAAACCTTCGGCAGCGTCTTCAATGGACTTTGGTGGGTGATGACGACCGTGACCACCACCGGGTATGGGGACTATACGCCAAAAACCGTGGCCGGCAAATGCCTCGGCCTCTTTCTATATGTGTTCGGCATTGGCCTCATCTCCGTCACGATCAGTAAAGTCATTGATTCATTATTCGTATACAGACAGCGAAAGGAAGCGGGCAAATTGAGATATCAAGGCGAGCAGCATTTTGTAATTATTAGTTGGAGCAAAAATGCGGAGCTGGCGATTCAAGAAATTTTGAACACCGACACATCAACAGAGGTCGTGCTGATCGATACCCTCGAGAAAACCCCAATTGTACATAATAGAGTTCATTACATAAGGGGTATTCCTACACATATGGAAACTTTGGAGATGGCCAATATGGAAAAAGCCCGCTCCGTGTTCGTCTTCGCCAATGAGATCACGGAAGAACACGCGATGCTGCGCGACCCTTCCTTTGTCGATGGCAAAACGCTGCTAATCGCTACAACCATCGAGCGCAGTTACCGCAACGTCCACTCCATTGTCGAGATTAAAAACAGCGAAAATATGCAAAATTTCCAGCATGTTAACGTGAATGAATTCATCCTTGGCTCCGAGACGATTTCCCAGCTTGCCGTTCGCTCTGCTTTCTCGCCGGGATCATCAAGGATTGTGTCCCAGCTTTTGACCAGGCAGTCCAGCAGCAACTTGCAAGTGCTTCGCAAAAGGAGCTCTTGGCGCACGTACCGCGACGCCTTTGAGCAGCTGCTCCTTGAGGGGGCGACATTGATCTCGGACCGCGATCAATTGAATATTAATCAGAAACTAGATCAACTCATTCCCGAGGATGCGCAGCTTTTCGTCATTTGCGACACGGAAACCTACGAGCGTGTTTCTAAGCTAAAATAAAACAAACAGGACACCGGCCTCTCCGCATAGCGAAGAATGGTGTCCTATAACTTTATTTATCTGCTCAACCCTTCTGCTTAGTAGCCTGTGCCGGCTGAACCCAACGAAACGGTGTCGTATTCCAAAATAAATCCGGATTCACCTGTACATTATGCGCCCAAAATGTAAAGTGCAAATGCGGTCCCGTCGAGAATCCGGTCGTGCCGACGAGCCCGATAATGTCGCCCTGCTTCACATGGTCGCCTGTTTTCACCCGCAGCTCGGAGAGATGCGCGTACTGCGAAAAAAGCCCCATCCCATGATCGAGATAAATGGAATTGCCGGTCAAATACAGGCTCTCGGCCAGCGCCACGATCCCGTCATTGGTCGCTTGGATCGGCGTGCCTTCCTTCGCGGCCAGATCAACCGCCATATGAGCGCTATCGTACTTCCCGTTCACGTAACGGGTGTACCCATATGGCGTCGTCAAAATCCCCTCGATGGGCTTCACGAACGGCCCGCTGAACAGAAATTCCGGCTCGGACTTGCTTCGCGCCAGATCGATTTTCTTCTGATCGGCGTTGATACGCGCCGTATCCTGCTTCATGCTCTCCATCTCCGACGTGACCTTGAGATACTGCGTCTCAAACTTCTTCGTCACGATGGTGAGCGTCTGATCGCCGATCGGGTATTTGCCGGGCTTCGCACTCATCGAAATAGGCAAATAGGTGAAATAGCCCGCTCCATATGGCTGGAGCGTGTATGTTTTGTTCAGCCAGGTAATCGTCCCTGGCTCGTCGTGACGAACAAGCACCGCATCTCCGGGCGCAGCGCTCTCAGGCATGAGCTTCCATTTGGCACTCATGATCCCTTTCGCTGCTTCCTTCGTGGCGTAAAGATCCCTTTCCTTCGCCAGCTGGTCCAAATGGCTCTTCTCTTTGAGGATGGCTTCCTTGACATCCCCGGTCATGCCATCCACCCAAGACTGCCCGCCGTCGACGGTGATCAGCAGCGGATTCTTCGCATCCTTGCTGCTGGCGGGCAGCGCCCAACCAATACGCGGTGTCAGGAACTGCGTTTGCTTCACCGGTAGCGCAGCCCCATCTAACGTGGCCGTCGACGGGGCAGGAGTAGAACCACCTCCAGCTTCCAAGCTGAGCAGCTCAGCAAGATTGCCGTCGACTGCTGTTTCCGCAGCAGCCACTTCTCCAGCGGCCGGTTGCCACATACCGCCGCCATCCTCTGTCGCCGCGATCCCGTCGGCGTATTTCACCCAGCCATGGTCCAGATCGACCATGCGGAACTCCAATGCCACTCTAGGCGGAGGCGTGGGCACTGGTGTTGCTGCAGCCGGAGCATCCTTCCCGGCAGCCTTCCAAGATGAGACCGGGCCAAACGGCGATTTGCCGATCACGATGACGACACATGCCGCAAGCACACAAGCGCCTACCAGCAGCGGCCATTGCCGGCGTTTTTTTGATTTCACAGCATCTATACCTCCCTCGCTTGCGATGGGCTAATTTCTTCCAATACGTGTCCATAATAACATAAAAAACCCGAAGACAGCAGGGTCTCCGGGTTTTTGTTATATTAAATTTGCACGCCTTTTTTGGCCGCTTTCTGATCAATGCTCGTGTTATTAACTAAAGGAAGTAACTTGACGCTTCGAACCATAGTGGACTGACACAAGTGGCAAGTCGGAACGTGATCAAATGTAAAATTATCTCGCATCCAGCCTTTACAACCTTCTTGTTCACAAGACCATATTGTCACATTTTCTAGAGGCATCTCTTCAAAGGACTTTTTTCTGGAATACATGATGGACCTCCTCAGCGTTTTACGTAAGTAAACTTCAATAGCTAAATTGAAAAAAGACTGCCATTACAGAGTAAAGGCAGTCTTTTAAATTATATTACAGTTTTACAACGTTTTCTGCTTGTGGTCCGCGGTTGCCTTGAACAACGCTGAACTCAACTTGTTGACCTTCATCCAAAGTTTTGAAACCTTCGCCTTGGATAGCGGAGAAGTGAACGAATACATCGTTGCCGCCTTCAACTTCGATGAAACCGAAACCTTTTTCTGCGTTAAACCATTTTACTGTACCAGTAGCCATGAGAAATACCTCCAAAAATTATTAACATGTTTTTTATTCTTCAAAGAGAAAAAATTCACACATTGCAAAAGGTTCACTAACAAAAATGAAAACCCTTTACAATATGTGAATTCAGGTTCTTTTTGTCGATTGGATTCATCATAACATATCACATTTGAAAACGCAAACTATTTCCAATTCTTACATGCTAATGAAATCGCTTACCCGACCCACTTGATAAATAAAAAAGAGAGCGTCCCCAACTTTAGTCTAGGTAGTTACTTGGTCCCCGGACCGTTTGCCGCTTCAGGCAGCGTCTCTATACTGAAGGTATCGTAAACACTTAGGAGGGGCTTCATTTTGTACAACATCAGTATTGGAACTATTCTGGCAGCTTCGTTGCTATTTGTGATATTCACCTGGATCGGGAGTGTGAAAGCTTCTCGACTGCTCTATAGCCGCACCATTGAACGCATGCATCGCAAAACGCGCAAGCTGTTGTTCTGGGCCTGGTTCCCAATCATTCCGGCTGCAGCTATTCTAGGGGCTATCGCCTGGATGCAGCAGACCATGCTCACTGCCTTTTGGATCGATCGTGCGCTGATTCAAGCACCGCTAATCCTTTTACCGCTTCTAACCATCTGGTTCGTAGCCGTGCCTAAACTGTTCAAGCTGCGCTCGATTACCAAACAGCCACAAGGTGACAAGGAGCAGGAAGCGACTGTTGATTCAACAGCACACTTGAGAGCTGCCGCTCCAGGCCTCATCATTCCTTTTCAAATGACAGCGCTCGCCGCATTAACTTCCTTTTATTTCGCGCTAGTTCCGCCTGTGCCGTTCAAATGGCTTGATATTTCCATACCGCTGGCTGTCTTCGTGCTGGCAACGGCAGGACTTTGGTGTAGGCATCAGTTCCGTTACAGGGGGGTAAATAAAATGGAAGCTTATACGGCTCCGGCCTTTTGGAAACGAGGCTTGGCTATGGTCAGTGTACTCGCCATCCTGGGAGCATCAGGCTATTATCTTTTTAACTATGCCATGGACAAAAGTGAGCTGCCGCCCGAAATTGATATGGCAAGCGGGACACATGATTATGGCGGCGTAATGCCGGCCGATACGAGTATGCATAATCACCAAAGCGGAATGGCCGCAATGACGAGCAATTCGGGCAAAATGATCTCTGTCGCCGACCTGACGGGCCCGCGCGAGGGGATACCGGATCGTCATTTTACACTAACCGCTCAGAGAAAGACCGTCACGCTCAGTTCCGGCAAAACTGTCGATGCCTGGACGTACAACGGGCAAATTCCGGGTCCCGAGCTTCGCATGAAAGAGGGAGAGTTAATTGAGGTTACACTCATTAACCAAGATATTGAGCAAGGCGTTACGGCGCATTGGCATGGTCTGGATGTGCCGAATGCTGAAGATGGCGTTGCCGGAGCCACGCAAAATGCGGTCATGCCGGGTGAAACGTATACGTATCGCTTTCGCGCCGAGCAGGTCGGCACGTTCTGGTATCACTCCCATCAGGACTCACGCGAAGCCGTCAGCATGGGACTCTTCGGGGCGTTGATCGTGGAGCCGAAAACGGAACCTTTTCAGCCAGTCAAAGACATTACCGTGATGACGCATCGTTGGAAAGGAGCTTCGATTGCCGTTGGCGCCTCGGATCAACTCGAACGCATGGCGATCGCTCCAGGAACGCCTGTCCGAATGCGGCTGATTAATACGGACGATTGGGTGAATCAGAACTTCACACTCGTTGGCACACATTTTGAAGTGGCGGCTATTGACGGAACAGAGCTGAATAAGCCCGATGTGTTAACGAATACACACGTAGTTGTCCCTACAGGTGGAAGGTATGATATCACGTTCATCATGCCTGAACGCCCGGTCTACCTAGATGTAGGAGAGAATCGGAGCGGAGGCATCCTCATGTCTTCAGATGGCAGTGGGGACGTCCCTGAAACTCCGCCAACCGTAGCGTTCGATCCTCTTACCTATGGCAGCCGGGCGGCAACCGCTTTTGATGCGAGCAGCCGCTTCGACAGAGAATTTACTTTGATTCTGGACAATAAGCTCGGTATTTTTAACCGCAAATTTGATTTCCTCTATACTTTGAATGGAGGAGTATTCCCGAATGCGCCGATGTTTATGGTGAAGGAAGGGGATCTCGTGAAAACAACCTTCATTAATCGAGGGAATGTCGACCACCCGATGCATTTGCACGGACATCACGTGCTTGTCCTGTCGCGCAATGGCAAGCCCTCAACTGGCAGCCCTTGGTGGTCCGATACGCTGGACGTACTGCCCGGGGAGACGTATGAGGTCGCCTTTGTAGCCAATAATCCGGGATTATGGATGGATCACTGCCACAATCTTGTGCATGCCGCCGCAGGCATGTCGATGCACCTCATGTATGAAGGTGTGACGACCCCTTATGTCGTGGGCAGCGGAACACAAAATCATCCCGAGTAAAAAGAGGGAAGGGATGTAGGGTTCGTGTTAGCATTCATAACATTTCGTTGACAAAATGCTGATGTCCGTTTACGCTAGAGAAAAGCAGGAACGACACGAACTGAATAATCTCTTTCGTATAACCTTAATAATCGGATTAAGGGTCTCTACTTAGAAACCGTAAATTTCTAGCTACGAAGAATGTGCGCATTTGCATATTTTTCGTGGCTAGTTTTTTTATGTTCCTGACGTCATACAATAAACAGAAGCAGGAGGTTTATGCCCATGGCGACAATTCTTATTAAGCAGGCAGAAATAGTAACAATGAACCGCGACGGGGATATTTTCGTTGGGGATATTCTCATTGAAGACGACAGGATTAAGGCCATTGGACCTGACTTGGATGTGGACACTGCACAGGTGGATAAAGTGATTGACGCTAAAAACCGAACGGTCATTCCAGGCTTCGTGCAGACTCATATTCATCTATGCCAAACGTTGTTCCGAGGCAAAGGGGACGATCTGGAGCTGATGGATTGGCTGAAACAGCGGATATGGCCGCTGGAAGCTTCCCATGACGAGGAATCCATCTATTATTCCGCATTGCTCGGCGTCGGCGAGTTGATTCAAAGCGGTACAACGACCATCGTAGATATGGAGACGGTTCATCATACCGACTTCGCCTTCCAAGCCATCGCATCGAGCGGGATCCGCGCTTTGTCCGGCAAAGTGATGATGGATAAGGGCGATGAGGTGCCATTTCCCTTGCAAGAAAAAACATCCGAATCGCTTCAGCAAAGCGTCGATTTGCTGGAAAAGTGGAATGGCCACGATGGTGGCCGCATCCAGTACGCGTTCTCGCCGCGATTCGTCATCTCTTGCACGGAGGAGCTGCTGCGTGAAGTACGCAGCTTATCCGAGCAGTACCAAGTGAAAGTGCATACTCACGCATCCGAGAATCTGGGCGAGATTGAGATTGTGCAGGCCGAGACCGGCATGCGCAATGTCGTATATCTCGACCATCTGGGCTTAGCGAATGAGCGCCTCATTCTGGCGCACTGCATTTGGTTGGATGATGAGGAGAAGCGCATCATCCATGAGCGAGGCGTCCACGTGAGCCACTGCCCGGGCTCGAACCTGAAGCTTGCTTCGGGCATTGCCGAGACGCCCGACATGCTGAAGCTCGACATCTCGGTCTCGCTTGGCGCTGATGGCGCCCCGTGCAACAACAATCTCGACATGTTCAACGAAATGCGGTTGGCTGCGCTCATCCAGAAGCCCGTGCACGGACCGACGGCAATGAACGCGCAGACGGTCTTCCGCATGGCGACCATCGGCGGCGCCCGTGCGGTCGGTATGGAGCAAGAGATCGGCAGCCTCGAAGTCGGCAAGAAAGCCGATTTGGCGATCCTCGATCTCATCAATTTCCACACGTATCCGTCCTTCGACGTGGACCCGATCTCGCGCATCGTGTACTCCGCGACACGTGCGGATGTGGAGACGACGATCATTAACGGTCGGATCGTCATGGAAAACCGCATCATGCGGACGATCGACAAGGACATTGTCCTGCCTGAGGCAAACCGCTCGATCCAGCGGCTGCTGAAGCGCGCAAATCTGCGCTAACGAGCTAAAGCCAGCCTTCTACCGTATTCCGGTGGGGGCTGGCTTTTTATCCACTATTTACCCCAAAGCAGCTTCCCAGCCTCCAGCTTCGTAAGTTTCGTAACATCGCGCCCTGCGTCCCAGGCATAGGCATCGGTTCGAATTGCACTTGATTCCGATACATAATAGGCTGATCTATTTGAAAATATTATAATATCGGAGAAATATTTTTCTTTTTATAGAAGCATAAAGTAGATGGTAATCAAATACGTCGAAGCACTTTTAATGAAAAAAGTAAGCATAGTAACAGATAAAATAATAACTCGAAAAGTACTGTTTTCGTAACACATGCCTGCTCAATCTAAGAGAATATCAAGTATAATGCAGGTATAAATACCTAAATATTTAGATATTTATACCTAGTTCAATATTTGTGTGCTTGCGAGCTGCTCAGGAGGCGAAGAAGATGCAAAAAGTTAACGGTACTCCCTTGAAATGGGGCTGGACAATTCGGAACAAGCTTATGGCCTTTTGTCTATTGTTGTTATTGATCCCTACACTTTCCCTATCAATAACCAGTTACTTTAACGCCAAAGATGAAACCGACAGGCTTATTGAGAAAAACCTCGAGAACAGCGTCAAACTGATGGTTCAAAATATCATTCAACTGAATAATCTGGTGAAGAACGGTCAATTAACCAAGCAGCAAGCGGAGGAAGACGCTAAACTTATCATGCTAGGCAGCAAGCAGGCAGATGGGACAAGACCGATTAATCGCAATATTGATTTGGGTGTGAATGGCTACTATTTTGTGCTAAATGACAAGGGAGAGCTGCAAGCGCATCCGAGTCTGGAAGGCCAGAACATCTGGGATAAACAGTCGTCGGACGGCATTTATTACATACAGGACATGATTAAACAGGGGCAAAACGGCGGCGGGTTTACGTTTTACAATTGGCCGTTGCCGGGTAGCAGCAAGGAAGCGCTGAAAATCGCCTATGCGCTCAAGGTGCCGGAGTGGAATTGGATTGTTGCGGCGGGATCCTACTACCAGGACTACAATGAAGGGCAGGCTCGCATGCTGCACTCCACGATCACGGTGCTGGTGATCTGCCTTGTGCTCGGAGCGGCGGGAGTTATTTTATTTTCAAACCATATTTCCAAACCGATTAAAAAGATTGCCGCCGAGGCTCGGAAGATGGCGACAGGCGATCTGACTTCGGATGCCTTGCGCATTAAGAACAGGGATGAGATCGGCAAGCTGGCCAGTGATTTTACGACGATGAGTACGAATTTAAAATCGCTGGTGAAGCAAGTGATGCATAGCTCGGATCAAGTTTCCATTGCCTCCCAAACGCTGCAGTCCTCTATTGAGGAAACGACGCAAGCTTCAAGGAATATAGCGGAGTCCACGCAGCAGATTGCGGCCGGCATTGAAACACAAGCGATGAGCACGGAGCAAAGTTCCAGGGCGATGGAAGAAATGACGCAGGGCATTCTGCGCATTGCCGATACCTCCTCGCAAGCTTATGAAACGTCGATTCAATCGAAGACGGAAGCGGAATATGGCTTCGGGCTGATCGAACAGTCGATTGCCAAAATGCAGTCCGTGCAGCAAGCGGTCAACAATATCTCCAAGGTGATGGAGACGTTGAATGTGCGCTCCCAGGAAATTAGCGGCATCGTCACTGTGATTTCGGATATCTCCTCGCAAACGAGCTTGCTTTCGCTGAATGCGTCCATTGAGGCCGCACGGGCCGGGGAACAGGGCCGGGGGTTTGCCGTTGTTGCGTCCGAGGTGAAAAAGCTGGCGGAAATGTCGAAACATTCGTCCGAGCAGATCAAGGAGCTTGTCTTCCAAGTGCAGGCGGACATCGCTTCGGCTTCCAGTTCGACTGTCCAAGGCATCGACGAATTCCAGCAAGGCATGCTTGCTATCGAGCAAACAGGAACAGCATTTGCCAAAATTGTGGAAACGGCCCAAGGCGTCGTAGGTCAAATTCAGGAGGCTTCGGCAGCCTCTGAGCAAATGTCGGCAAGCTCCCAAGAGATTACCGCCACGTTGCAGGAACTGGATCGCATTGCCAGGCATTCGGCCAGAAGTTCTGGGGCGATTACCGCTGCCACAGAAGAACAAATTGCCACGATAGATGAGATCGCGCAATCCTCCAGCTCTCTGAATCACATGGCGACGACCCTCAAGGAGATGGCACATCGGTTTCATATTAAGGAATAGGCGGTATAGCAAACGTCTTGTATACGCGCAGTTCTACAAAGAGAGCGACCGGAAAATTTTCCGGTCGCTCTCTGCTTAGTTGAACCCTCACCTTGCCCCCACGACCCACTCGCAGCTGTTCCTGACGAGTTCCCGGTATACGGGATGCTGGAAGGACGCCGCCACCAGAGACAAACCCGAGCAGGCCAACCCCCTTAACGGACCTATAGTTCTCTAAAACTCATCTGAGGCTATAGTAAACAAGTTTCCGATTTCGTTCTTCGACCATATACTATTGCATTCATTAAATACAGGGAAGGAGGGACTACAATGGTCCACTTCTCAAAGCCCCTTATACAAACTAAGGTCCAAGTAAAGATTAAACAAACCCATAACCCGCAAGTTATCAAAATTGTGCCCGTGGCTGGTCAAGTCAGCGATATTCGCGTTAATTCAACTACAAACCGCGTCTATTATGTCTTTGACGAAAATCTAGTAGGCGTGCTGGACGGTAACACGAATAAAGTGATTGGCAGCGTGCAGACGGGAGATGGCGCTACATTTCTTGCTGTGAACACGCGTACCAACCGAATTTATTCAACAAACTTCCGTGCTGCTAACGTCACTGTTATTAATGGGAAAACAAACAAGGTCATCACCAACGTACCTGTCGGTGAGCGCCCTTTTGGCATTGCTGTCCATCGCATAAGCAATCGCATTTATGTCGCCAATACGAGTGGAACGATAAGCGTGATCGACGGCGTCACCAACCGTGTCCTGAAAACCATAAAAGTCGGCGGATCACCGGCCCTTATCGCTATCGATGAACGAACCAATCGGATCTATGTCACTAATGTAATGAAAGACTCCGTTCATGTTATCGATGGCACTACGTTGAGCGTAATTAAAACGATTAAAGTAGGCAAAAATCCAATCATTACGCCGGGTATCATCCCTGAGACAAACCGGATTTATGTAGCTAATAACCTAAGCCGATTTGCCTCTGTGATATCAGGAACAACGCTCGGTAAAAGCAAGCCCATTCAACTCGGAAAGCTCCAAAGCGAGCTTGCTGTAAACGACCTAACGAATCTCGTCTATCTGACAAGCGCTCAGCAAGAGGGGAAAGGCAAATTGTTCGTTGTTAGCGGGCTAACCCATACGATTACAGCAACCTTATCCATTCCCACGTTCTCTTCGCTCCTCGTCAACCCGTTGACGAACCGTTATTATGTCGGAGATACAGACACGCGAAATTTGTTCGTATACAGCGGACTAACCAATCGGCTGCTGGTCAAGCTGCGAACGGGGCAGTCAGCAGGGAGCATGGCCTTGAATAAGCGGAGCAACCGGATTTATGTCGGCAATGAAAACTCGATCACCGTTGTTCAAGATCATAAATAACAAATAAGCCCCAAAACCCACAGAAGGTGGGCTTGGAGGCTTATTTGCGTCGATGTCGGTCTTGATCGGTCTTGATCGGTCTTGTCCTTGGTTCGTTTTGTTCTTGGTTGGCCTTGAATTTGCTCTTATCCCTCGTTGCTTGCGCGAAGGGTGGTATTTTTGCGCTGTACAGCTTTCATCAGATCAGCATTGGCCGCATGTTCATCGGCCATATGAATCAACGCGCCGACGTCTTTCGGCAAGCATTTGCCGCCGTAGCCGCGATTGTTCTCATAGACAAAGGTGTGGCTTCGCCCTATTCTCGGATCCTCCAGCCAAACCTCTCGAAGCTCGTTGTAATTGATGCCATGGGCTCCGGCAATATCGTAAAACTCATTGCAAAAAGATACCTTAAGCGCAAGGAAGCAGTTCTCCATATACTTCGCCAACTCTGCGGTACGGGCATCCGTCTGCCGAATTCGAACCTCTGCATTATATACTTGCTGGTAGGCACGAATGACAATGGAGATGTCAGCAGATTGCCCACCAAACGTTAACCATGTCCGGTGACGCAAATCTGAGAAATGATGGTCGACGGTTTCCCCATAATATTCGGGTTGAAACACGATTCTTTTTCCTGTCCGTTCCTTCATTGCATCTGTAAAGCCGACAGGAACGGTCGATCGAATCACAATCACAGCAGCGCTCAGCCACGAGATTACTTCCTCAACAATAGAGGTATCACATTGACCATCCGGAAGCGAGGGAGTTGGCACACAAACAAAAGCTACCTCGCAAGCATTTACTTCCGATTTGCTGCCTATTTCCATAGGTGCATCATACACTGACGCATTCGGAAATAATACGTGAATCGCTTTTCCCACATGCCCGTAGCCAACAATACCCATTTTTATCATATAACCCTCGCTCCTTCTCATTCGCTGTTTACAACGTGCTAGATGCTGTTATGCTGCAACCTGATCTTCCTTTTCCTGCTCCCGCTCATGGCGCTTTTTCTGTACACCCAGCAGGATGAAGACCAAGAAATAATATCCCCAATAACCAACGAACTCCTCTAAGGAAGGATTTTGCGTATAGCCTAGGAACGCTTTAAAAAATATCCCAACTTGACCGCTGAGCAGCGGCTCTTTGCCGTAATCCCGAAGATACTGCACACCGTCGATAGGGTGTTCCGGCATGAGGCCCGTTATATTATAGATTTCACCTATTTGGTGACCTGCTGTTCGATATAAACTACCTATAATGCCTAAGTCTTGCATGATTCCAATAGCCTGAACGAATAGGCCTGCTGAGATCATCATCAGAAATACAGCGGTTATGCGGAAAAATGTACCTAAGCGAATCTTTTGGGTTCCTTTGAAAAAAAGAAGCCCAACCACAATGGCCAGTACAAGTCCAAATAGCGCCCCCCAGCTTTCAAGCGCCTTCTGAATGTTGCCGCCTGTGATTGCTGCGAAGAAGAAAACCGTTTCCACTCCTTCACGCACCACGACCAGAAAGGAATGAACAATCATATTCATTGCGCCGCCAATGGTCAGAATATGAGCAACCTTACTCTGAACTTTTCCTTGCAGCTCACTGCTTTGCTTGCCCATGAACATGATCATATGGGTTAACAGACCGGATGAAATCAGCATAATGCCGATTTTCATGTAATTCTGACTACCCATACTTGCAAATCCCGTTAACAACACCTGGAAAGCTAGGGCTAATCCATAACTAACGATTACGGCGAAAAACACGCCGACCCACACCCATTTATGCCACTTCATCGCATCAATACGGGTTAAATAGGTAAGAATGACACCAACAATAAGAATAGCTTCAAGCGCTTCGCGAAACGTAATGAGAAATGCCTGTAAATCCATAGTTCGCCCCCAGTCCTCTATCATCCCTTCATACGGAAAGACACTTGCGCGTTAATAGCGGCACAAGTGTCTTTCTATGAGCGAAAAGATTAACGAAGAATAATGATGTCCCCGTTTTGGTAGAATACGCCGTATCCGAACAATTCAGCTACTGCACGTAATGGAATGAAAGAACTGCCGTTTTCAAGAACAACAGGTTGATCCAGTTTGACCTTCTCATTCACTTTCCCATTCTCAACAACTTGGTCAGAACCAGCCATGATTTCTGTTTTCTTACCATCTTTTGTAATAACAATAGTCTGCGTAGCTTCTACCCATTCTACTTGCGCATCAATCGCTTGAGCAATAACACGAACCGGTACTAGGGTACGGCCGCTCTCTTGATTGACGAACGGAGCGTTCTCAGCCGTGAATGCAGCGCCATTGACTTTATAAGCCTTGTCGCCAACTTTCAAGCTTGAACCATCTTTGTCAACGAGATACTTTAAGATTTCGAAACCAGCTTCTCTGGTAGCCGCAACATCGGATTTATCAACAGCTTCTGTTAATTCCGTGGCTGCAACACTTGCAGCAGCATATTTCTCTTTACCTAGGAAAACTTCCTGGCTAGCAAGGAACATGGTGCCTTCCGCTACATAACCACGAGCACCTTGTAAGTCCCCAGCATCTTGTTTAACAAATACTTGATTGATGTACTCGGAAACTTTCCCAATCATTGTACGTTGAAGCGCGTCGCCAATCTCATCCTTTTTGATTTTGCTAGCATCGCCAGATGCGAATGCATTTTTCACGAAATCAGCATCAGCTGGGCTTCCGCCTTTCAGGTACGTATACACAGGCATGAAGAGGAAGTAGCCTTCTGTAATAGCTTTCGGTTGATCAGCAGGTGCTGCTAATCCAACATTTTCAGCGTATGTATAGGCGGCTAACGCATAGTTCTTAATTAACGTTTTGTCAAGAATTTGACGGTGGAAGTTGAAGTCGTTCAAGTTGTTATCTTTGATATCTTTCTGGATTAATTCAATCGTTGTTTTCAAAAGAGTGACCATGTTCAAGCTGAATTTTGTATCACGTTTCGTAACGTTCGCCTGCAAGGCGCCTTCATAGACTTGAACCACTTTATCGAAAGCAGCAGTCGCTCCAGCAACGTCACCTTTGGTCAACGCAGGACGAACTTGGTTGCTCATCAGATCACGAAGGTAAAAGAAGAAATACCATTGCAGACCTTTGTCGATAGCTTCTTTGGCTTGGCCTACTTGCAAATCGCCTTTAATGGCTGCATCCAGTACTAGCAAGATATTTGCATCGATTTTAGGATCATCAGCTTTAATGTTCACATCAAGACGTTTTACATCCGTTTGGAATTTATCTACGTATAATTTCTTAACATCAGCAAGTACGGTTTTATCTGTAAAAAGAGCTTTGATATCCGTGAACGCTTGAAGTCTATCAGAAATCGTTTGATCTTCTTTGATTTGGAATTTAGTTTCTGCAAAAGCAACGGATGTTACAGTAACGACACTGGATAAAGCGATGGATGCACTTAAAACTACAGCTAGAAATTTACGCATGAGTTTCTCCCCTAATCATTTAATGTATTGGTTGACCTTACGATTTAAATCCACTTCCTCTTGCGGGCAAACCATATGCCCCCGCCTAGTAAAACAATGACCCCACCGATGACAGCTATGCTCACAAATGAGTTTGTTTTGTCTGTACGCTGCATAGGTGCGTGTGCGGACGCCTCTTTGACAGGCTCGGCTTGTTTCGCTGTTGTGCTTGCAGTGTCAGCCGCTTTAGCAGGCGCTGCAGTTGCTGCTGCTGTTGCAGCAGGCGTTGCCGAAGCCGCTTCTGCAGTCGGCGTTGCACTTGCACTTGGACTCGGGCTAGGACTAGCCGATGCAGACGCAGACGGCTCGGGTGCCTTCGCCTCTACGGCAGCTGCCGCATCCGGAGCTTTTGTTTCCGTTGGTTTAGCTTCTTGCTCCGCAGCAACAGGCTGATCTGGCTTAGCTGTCGGCTCAGACTTCACTACGGGCTCCGTCTTAGGTGTTTCTGTCGGTTGAGCGACAGGCGTCGGCTCACTTGTCGCAGCAGGCGCTGCAGCCGCTTGGTAAGGAAATACCGGCTTCACTTTACTGTAGATGAAGTTAACCTTCTCTTTAAAAACGTCAGGCTGTACCGGCTTCTTCCCGACTCCGAACAAACCTGGGTTCCCTAAGGCATCGAGCGCCTCATCAAAAGCTTTCTCGATATCCGCTTTGCCTGAACTCATATAAGGCTGCAGCGTATCATAGGTCGCTTTGGCCTTAGCAAGCAACAGTTTGGATGCTGCATAATCATCGATCCCCTGTATGGCGTAAGTAAAACGCCGATCCAAGTTCATGACGAGCACCCCTTTAAAATTCGCAATGACCGCCTTGCTGTCTTTCGTCTTAAAATTAGCATCTAAGGTACTGCCAACCGCTTCGCCAAAATGAGATATGATTTCTGCTCTTCTCTCTTGATAGGCACTCTCCGCAGCGTTCCAATCGTTCGCCCCGTTACCAATGCTGGATTGCACTAGCTTGAACGTTTCAGCTACGTCTTCTGTATTGGCATCACCGTAGGAATAAGCCAGAGCTGATACTGGCAGAATGACTAACGTTGTCAGAATTACCAGTAGACCAGCCAAAAAATGTCGTTTCAATTCTTCACCCCCAAACTATTTTTTAAATATTTCGAATATTTTTTATTCCGAGTCTATTGCACGATGATAATGATATTCAATATCATTTAAAGTGTCAACAAGTATTTTTAATCACTTTTTCTATCTTTTTCGCTTACCCATTCGTATAAAATGATGTCGTGATAGGCGGGGTCAAACAAAGGCTCCGAAGTAAATTCCGCGATCCGTTTCAAGTGCCCCTCTACAGGCTTCCCCTGTTGAATAAACCCTTGTACGACATGGTCGGTCAGCAGGACACGCCGGCCCGAATTCGAATCTGCTAACGCTTGAAAATACGCGTACGTATAAATCCGCTCATGGTCGTAGTCCGCTTTCAAATAGTGCAGCACCCGCGTCTCCTCCCATGTAAAAAGGACGAAAGGCTCCCGAATCTGACGGACATAGTCATGCAGCTGGTAAACAGCCGGTTCCTCTACGGCTTGACGTTTTTGCAGCGCGGAGCCGTAAATCGTTTGTATCATAATCAGACCAACCAGCAGACTGTACAGAACCGCACGCATGGAGCGTACAACAGACTGCTTAGCTGCCTCTACTCGTTCCGCTAATCGGGCGGTTAGTACGAAAAGCAGCAGGAGAATAGGGGCAAGCAGCGGTACAATGTGGCGTGGCTTTTCAATATTTTGACCTAACAATGCCCAAAGCCCGTATAGAATGGCGCAGCCGACTAGTCCATATATAAACCGATGGTTCTCCCTGCTCTGCGTTTCTTTCCCGAGGAGCAATCGACCAGCGCCTGCCGTGATGGCAAGCAAGCCAAAACCAACGGCTATAAGCGTTGAACCTCCAGTTAATGCAGATCCTAATAGATTTTTGAAAAATAGCTGCGTTATGCGCTCCCAAATAGGCATGGGTGTAGAGATAACTCCACCGCCCCATTCGGAAAAGTGGCCTTCGACGAAGGCTAATGACAGCTTCCAGAAGCCTGCTAATGTGCCTTCGGACATAACCAAACCGGTTACCCACAGAAGTTGAAATAGTAGCGCAACCAAAGCCGCAGCTCCCACTCTGCGCCATCTGCGCGGCCCCTGCCACAGGCTGTGCCATAGAGGTACAAGCGCAAACGCGAATGGAAAAAATGATAATCGTGTACCCATTAAAAAACCGAGCATCATGAGTGACAAGCCATGTCGAAATAGCGAATCTTGGCGCTCCATGGCGTAACGTACGCTCCATAGAAACCACCAAAGCAAAGCCATTCCCGCACATTCGGACATGGGACGCGAGGACATCAGCCATAGATAAGGGCTGCTCAAAACAAGAGCTGGGAGCAATAAACTCATCGTCCCATTGCCGCTTAAACGACGTGCCAGCCAAAAGATCGGCAGCACGGCGCTTAATACAGCTAAAACGTTAAAAATGGACAGCGCTTTCAACCCGTTGTGTATCCATAGGTTAATTATCCATCCGCCTAAAATAAAATAAGGATATCCTGGAAAGTGCGGCTGCATAGCAAGAAGATCAAAGCGCTCTAAAGCCAGCGTGAAATCCACCTCATCCCATGTTCGCACATAGGGACTTGCATAGAAGATGCTAAGGCACGCCACTGTTCCGAGAACAGCAATGGCCAGCAGCATCAGCAGACTATTCACTTCCTTATGCTTCATACACGCGCTTCATCCCTCTTCAACCGAAGACTCGCTTGGCGTTTCTTGGAGACTGGACGTCTCATTTCCTTATAGATTGCGGGAAGAACAGAGGAAACGTACTGTCTGAACTTAATGAAGGATTGACCTTTCGTCCTTACTTGGTAGGAAATCGGAATCTCCTCCAGCCTGTAGCCTTGACGAACGAGATTAATCGTCAGCACTTGGGCGTAGTTGTAATCATGAATAATGACGGCATTCTCCATGGCGTCGCGAGAGAAACCGCGCATCCCCGATTGGCCGTCGTAAATCCACCTGCGCAGAAGAATCGCCTGCAGCAAAGTGAACGCGTAGTTGCCAAGTCTCCGATGCAGCTTCATGCCTTTGATGCTCCCTTTGAAGCGCGAGCCAAAGGTATACTCCGCACGTCCAGCGATTATAGGCGCCAGGACGTCAGGAATTTGTTCCGGCGGATACTCATTATCCGCATCGATCATGATGCCAATGTCGGCGCCAAGTAGGCAGCATTGCTTCAGCCCTTCGCGGACGGCAGCGCCGAGTCCTTGATTGTGCGGAAACGACACAATGTGGTCAGCTCCCGCTGCCTTGGCGACGGCGACCGTACGGTCCTTGGAGCCGTCGTTGATCACCAGCACTTCCACCGCATAGTCGGGGTGGAAGTATCTCGGGACGCGGGCAATGACCCCGCTGATGTTCTCTTCTTCGTTATGTGCCGGCATGAAAACGACAATTTTCTTCTTAGTCATGTTGGTCAATAGCCTCCGTTAGTACAGGTCCTCGGCTATGGCTTGGGAACGGTGCGCCGAGCAGATAGGCGAGCGTTGGAGCCATAGATACAAGGGAATGCTTTTCATCAATGCGGTGGCCTTGTTTGATCGTTGGACCATGGAGGAAGAAAGGTACGTAACGCTCCCCCTCATCCAGATGGCCGTGACCGCCAATACCGTCTGCTTGGCCGTGATCTGCACAAAGAATGAGGGTTGTGTTCTCCATCATCCCCTGCTCCTTCAGCCAGCCCACAAACTCCTCGATCAACTTGTCGGCTTCTGCAATTTTCTGCGTATAGTCGTCATATAACACGCCACGGCTGTGACCTGTTTGATCAACGCCAATCAGTTGGGCAACCAGCAAATCCGGATTTTGCTCGGCCATTATTTTCTTAGCGCGTTCGATAATATTGCGGTCGGCAACGTCATTATGCATGACGGCTGTTACGCTTTCCACATCGTCGCCCATAGAATCAATCAGGTGAGCAATACCGAGGAGGCGCCCTTTTTTACCCACTTTCCGCAGAGAATCAAAGATGCTCTCAACCCGAATTCCCAATCTCCAAACCATATTGGACCGGATACCGTGCTCTCGTGGATACGTCCCCGTGAACATAGAGGAGAAGCAAACAACGGTTCGCGCAGGATACACAGTCTCCATCTGAGCGTACTCCGTACCTTCCGAACGCAGCTTCTTCATGAATGGCGCGTCTGCTTCTTCAAAGCGCTCTTTGCGCATGCCGTCTACCACGATGACGATAACTTTTTTATTAAGTGCTTCACCACCGGCTTGAACCTTACTGGAATCACGGGTATAGGTTGAAATTTCCGCAGGCTTCCAGTCAAATAAGTACCGATGCAGCATAAAGCTGTACAACAGCAAACCAGCTGCAAATAGCAGGCCTGTGCCTACGCCGGAGGAAGTGCCATTTTCAAATTGACGATAGTAATGGTTCCAGACGAACAACAACAGCAAGAACTTAGGCATCTGTTCCTGGGCATTGCCGCTGGTCGAATCGCTGTTCTTCAAAACAAGCTTCCAAAAGCGGGTAAAGTTCCACCAAGTTGTCCCAATTCTCAGACGATAATAAAAAGTCCCCCAGAAGTAGATGGTGAAAAATAAAAATAGTCCAATTGCCAATAAATAAAGTGAAAATTCTGATGATTCCCAGATCAAGATGGCGGCAACAAGGGGAAACCACAAGTAATTGCGTAAAAAAAGCGGAAAATCGAAGCAATAATACAGGATAAAAAGAGGGAGGGTCACAAGAAGACCCAAGCCGCAAGCTGACCAAAAGCCCGGATCGGACCACTGAGTGATGTGATAGAGCAGGAAAACCCCTACAACGAAAATCGGAGTAAACGGTTTGCCTTCGTTAAGAAGGTTCCAGCACCTGGCCGCTACAATTTCAAATGATGAAGCTTTCTTCATACGATGTCATCCTTCCGTAGAAAACCATGTCTTGTTCTTGAGATAGTTGGTTTAAGTCGATGGATCCAATTTTTTATTTCATGCCAATGCAGTGGCATTCGTATAAGGGAGTAAGCGCCTAATGTAAATGCAAATAGGAACTTGAATGTATGCGAGACAAGCGCCGCCCGGTACGCGTCTCTTCCATCTACGCCCAGCAGCAAAAGCGATCCGCTCATAGTGCTTTCATATGTACCAATACCGCCGGGGGTAATATGAAAAATTTGACCGGTGATCGTCATGCTGTTCGCCCACACGAGGGAAATAGCACCCAGCTGTAGACTCATCATGCGGGCAACTGCGTAGATTACACCTGCCTCCAACATCCAACTTAGCGTGATAAGCGCGATGATGGCGACCCCTTTTAGCGAAAGAATTTGAAGGTTAAAATAGGCGGCATGCTTCGCCATGAATGGCATTCGGCGGATGACAGGCAGGAAATGAGCGATCGCCAGAAAAATGGCTCCACCGGCCATAACCGTCACCCATATCCAGGAGGAGGGCAACCCTAGTCGTATAATGCCGATGCCGCCTATCGCCGCTAAGACGAGCATATCAATCAATCGCATAACCGCCACTGAATGAAACGCCTCGTCCCATGTAGCCTTCCCGTGCTTCATGAACAAACCTGCACGTACGCCGTCCCCCGCTTTGATCGGGAGTATATGATTAATGAACAAACTATAGCTGATGGCATGGAAATAAACACCGAACCGCACACCGGTTCCTGCATACAACCGCCAAGCTGCCGCCTTAAATAGGAAGGAAATCAAATAAACACCCGTCATAAACATGAACCACCGAGGCTGGCGGAAAATGAATACGACATCCTGCAGCCATTCCTCTGAATTGAACCATCGCCATGTTAAATAAAGCGAGCACATCACCAGCAGAATTGCGATAAAACGAATGAGCTGCTTCTTTGGCATTTCCTTAACCTTCTTCTATGTAAATATTTCTAACATATTTTTGATAATGATTATCATTACTAATTATAGAAGGTGCCTCGTCTATGCGTCAATGATAATATTTGATGTTTTACCAGTGTTCGATTGTGAATGATTTGTGTTCATTACTCTCATGTTTCAGGGAGCTGTTAGCTTTTATACTAAGCATAAAGATGTTCTGACATGAAAGGCGGTTATTCCCGATGAAAGCTGAAACGAGTATTGCTACACAAAGAGTTCAGTCCCGAAAAATAACATCATCCTTCTCTTTGAAAGGCCGCTGGGAGTCGCCGTTTGCGGGGTATCTGTTTATTTCCCCGTGGCTCCTTGGGTTTCTGCTGCTTACACTTTGGCCGATGATCCAATCGATGTATTATTCTTTTACGAAATATACGCTGCTTGACGCACCGGAATGGATTGGTTTGCGCAATTATGAGCGAATTTTTGCAGATGATGAGATTTTTCGACAGTCTTTGAAAATAACGATTTTGTTTGTCGTATTATCTGTGCCAATTAAGCTGTTTAGCGCGCTGATGGTGGCGATGATGCTCAATAAGAAAATTAAAGGAATTTCGGTCTATCGCACATTCATCTATCTGCCTTCTCTCATTGGAAGCAGCATTGCGGTAGCGATCCTTTGGCAAAACATTTTCGGCATAGACGGCTTTATCAATAAATTTCTAGGCATGCTCGGCATTAACGGCACCAGTTGGATCAGCAACCCCAAGACGGCTTTAGGAACATTGATTATTCTTGTCGCTTGGCAGTTCGGTTCCTCCATGGTGATTTTCCTTGCGGGCCTTAAACAAATCCCCACTGAATTATATGAGGCTTCATCCGTTGACGGCGCTTCAAAAGTAAGACAGTTTGTTAGTATTACCCTGCCGATGCTATCTCCTGTTCTGCTGTTTAACCTTGTGCTGCAAACTATCGGTTCTTTTCAAATGTTCACGCAAGCCTTCATTATTACAAAGGGCGGCCCGATTAACTCGACTTATATGTACGCTTTGTACCTCTATGATCGCGCCTTTTCCCGGTATGAGATGGGTTACGCTTCGGCGCTGGCCTGGATACTTCTCGTGGTAATCGCTGTTGTGACGGCAATCATTTTCGCCTCGTCCCGCTACTGGGTATTTTACGAAACAGAAGGAGCGAAAGGTAAATGAGAAACTCACTTATATCCGCTAAAACGTTAAGAACTCATTCCTTATTGGCTATATTCAGCCTACTCATGATCTATCCCATGCTGTGGTGGTTCGGAGCTGCCTTCAAGTCCAATGCAGAGATGAGCTCTCCTTCTCTTCTGCCCAATGAGTGGTTGTGGAGTAACTTCAGCGAAGGCTGGATCGCCATTCCTAAATTTACGTTCACCCATTTCTATCTCAATACATTTGAGTTAATTGCCGGAGTGCTTATTACATCTGTCATTTCCTGCAGTTTAGTTGCGTTCGGCTTCGCGCGGTTGGATTTTCCGCTAAAAAACTTCTGGTTTGCCATCCTGATGGTTACCCTGATGCTGCCAAGCCAAGTGACTTTGGTGCCTCAGTACATCATGTTTAATACTTGGGGATGGGTGAATACGTACCTGCCCTTCTATGTGCCGCATGCTTTGGCCGGAGGTATTGGAGGCCCCTTCTTCATCTTCCTGCTGGTGCAATTCATCCGCGGCATTCCGCGTGAGCTCGACGAGTCGGCCAAAATGGACGGCTGCAACTGGTTCGGCATCTACTGGCGAATTGTGCTTCCTCTTACAAAGCCAGCGCTCGTCACGGTCGCTATTTATTGCTTCCTTTGGAACTGGGACGACTTCTTCGGTCACCTGCTATATATTAACTCGGTTAGCAAATACACTGTCGGTCTGGCTTTGAAACTGTTCGTGGACAGCCAGTCTGCCCTGCCTTGGGGACAATTGCTGGCGATGTCGCTTCTATCCATCATCCCTTCGCTCATCATCTTTTTTATGGCGCAGCGCCATTTTGTTGACGGCATTGCCTCCGGTGCTGTGAAAGGCTAAAATGAAATAAAATATGAAAAAGGTTGCGAAATTGGCAGCCTTTTTCCAGTTTCACAGCATCTTATGAGGGGGATCAGCCTTGTTTACTATGTTCAAGCGTGTCCGCATCGGCCGGCTGTTCTTCGGCAGCTTCGCCGCCTTCATCGCCGTGCTGCTGCTCGTCACCTCATGGATAAGCTACAGCCTCACTTCGCGCGAGCTGGCCAGCAATACCGCTAATTATCAGCAGGATCTATTAAATGAGTTAAATAAACGCCTGGTCATTCAGCTAAACTCGATAGAGCAAATGTCATTGGCCGCTTCCAGAAACATCGATATTATCGGATACGATCCGCTCGAAAGCGACTTATTTGAGCGCAATCGCCGGAAGCAGGATTTGGAGAATTTGCTGGCGAGCATCACCTACAGCACAACCATGGTGCAGTCGATTTATTTGTATACGGAGCGGCCTTTTATGCCGGATTCGCAGGGTCCTATTCGCGTCTATAATTTGCAAAAAGTACGCGAAGAAGACTGGTTTCCGGATATTCAAAATAACGATTCCGCTTGGATTAAAGAACGGACGATTCAGACCAACAAAGGTCCGCTCAATGTAATCGGCTATGCCAGAAAGCTTTATAACAACTCCGGTATTTACTATGGCATGCTGATGCTGAATGTGAAATCTTCGGAAATTCAGGACCTGATTCGCGGAGAAACGGAAGGCCGTAGCCGGCTGTTATTCGATGCTAGCGGCAGGAAAATGACCTCGATTGGGGATCAAAGCCTGCAAGTTGATGAACTGGATAAATTGAAAGTCGTAACTGAAAAGTCCGGAAGCACGCATCTGTCAACCAAACAGCAAAGCGATTCCCTACTGGTATGGAGCAAATCGCCCTCCAACTGGATGTTGGTTGAGGTCACGCCTTGGAAGAACATCATTAACGGCAGTATCCGTCTGGCACTGATTCTTTTAACGGTAGGTCTTTCCGCTATTATTATTGGATTTTTTGTCACGTTTTTCATTTCCAGACAATTTACCAAGCCCATCCGGTTACTGCTCGCCTTCATGAGCAAGCTGCCAGACCGGGGTTTTGCTGCAGACTTGCCTCAAGACTATACCAATGAGTTCGGAAACCTGTTTAACGGTTATCGCAAACAAATGGAACGCATTGAGGAACTGCTGGATTCCTTGAAAGCGCAGCATAAGCGCCAGCGTGAAGCGGAAATTCAAGCGTTGCAAGCGATGATTAACCCTCATTTTTTATATAATACGTTGGATCAACTAAACTGGTTGGCCATTGATTCAGGCCAAGACAAAATTAGTAAAATTCTCTCCTTGATGGGCAAAATGTTCCGTATCGGCCTATCTAACGGAGAGACGCTCATTCCGATCGCCGACGAGATCACACATGTCGAATGTTATTTGCAAATTCAGCAGATCCGCTGGGGCGACCGATTGTCAATCACTATTAACGTCGACGAGTCCGCCAGAGAGCTCTATATTCCAAGGTTAACGCTGCAACCTTTTATTGAGAATGCTATTATTCATGGTTTCCACGGCAGAAAAAAAGGTGAGATCAAGGTGAACGTACAGCTGATCAATCAAGACATCCAATTCCAGATTGAAGATGACGGGGTGGGGCTGCGTCCCGATTGGAATCAACCGAAGGTAAGGAAGACGGGCGGTTATGGCGTGCGCAACGTGAAGGAGCGGATTGAAGCCTATTTCGGGCCTCCCTACGGTGTTCAAATGACCAGTTCCAAAGGCAATGGCACGCTTGTCACGGTTCTGCTGCCACAAATTCAATACAAAGAACAGGTGGAGGAGCGGTATTATGTGGAAAATACTCATCATTGACGATGACTTTCAAGTGCTCGAAGGCATGAAAAAGGCAATTCCTTGGGAAGCCATTGACGCTGAATTTGCAGGCGAGGCCAGCGATGGAGCCGAGGGGTTGGAGATGATCAGTCAAACCCAGCCGGATATCGTTATTACGGACATTTATATGCCTGTGATGAACGGGCTTGAAATGATTGAAAAACTCCGGGAAGCGAACTTCCCAGGAGAGATTATTATCCTGAGCGGGTACACCGATTTCCAATATGCACGGCAAGCCTTGCGTCTTCACGTCAGTGACTATTTATCCAAACCCGTTACCGTAGATGAGCTTCGGACTGTGCTGGAGAAAGTCATTAAAGAACTAGAAGCCAAAGAGCTGATCAAGATGGAACAAGAAGACATCAGAAAAAAGCTGATGCTCTATGAACCATTCGGACAGCAGGAATGGCTGAAATCGGTCATGACCGGGACGTCCCACAAATGGGTTTCCGGCCTAAATCTCCCTCCTGCTGAGCAGCAGCACTGGATTCATCGCCACCACCTTGTCATGGGCATTGAGCTGATGAGCACAATACGCACGGCAAACCTGTCGCTAATCGATTGGAATCTATTCCGTTTTGCACTGGCTAATATCATTCAGGAAATTTTATCGGAAGATTGGCCTGAATCGGACTTCATCGAGCTTCACAGCCATCATGCTGCGATCATGTTTCATATAGAGCCTTCGGAGCCTGCTGACGCAGCCCTTAGCCGTATTCACGCAATCGGCAATCGGATTACTGACTGTGTGCTCATGTATCTTAAACTGAACATCCGAATCGGAATAGGTCAAATGAAAACAGCTTGGCAGGAAATATCCGATTCCACCGAGGAGGCTTTCCTGGATCTGCTCCAGCAAACGATGACTCCGCAGCCAGGCAAATCAACCTCCCTGCCATCGGATTTGGCGATTCGGCCAATCAAGTTTTATCAGGAGCTTGCGGAAGCCATTGTGTATTCGAAGGAAGAGACTGCTTCGCAAATTGTAGATGCCTATATTCATCAATTGCAGCAAACACCAACGATAACGCCTGCTTACTTGCAGTATCTATGCACAGAGTTATGGACGATCTTCGCCTATTCCCTGTACAGCGTTGGCATTGTGCTGGATGAGCTGTTTCCGGACATGCATCTGCCGTCGGAAATCATGCAAATTCAAACGACAACCCACTTGCAAGAGTGGCTGCGCGCCAAAATTCATATCATCGCCACTAGCCGGCATTGGAATGAGAATTCCAAACATAAAGAAGCTGTCGATTTCATGATTCAATATGCGCATGACCACTATGCCGAAGAGGTATCCTTGGAAGATATGTCGAAAAAGCTGTACTTATCCCGGAACTATTTGAACCAGATTTTCAAAAAATCAACCGGCGAAACGTTCACCAACTACCTGATTCAGGTTCGAATGAAGAAAGCGCAGGCCCTACTGGCTGAAGGCAAACATCTCATTTATGAAATTTCTGAGAAGGTCGGGTACAAGAACGTCCCTTATTTCAGCTCTATTTTCAAAAAGTATACAGGTATGAGTCCAAGCGAAGTAGGCAAAAGCGGATAACCATCGTTCACCAAATCAAGATTATGTTTTGTGCTTTGTTATTTTGTGATCAAAAGTGAAAGAAGTGTGTTCATTACTATCATTCTTCATTTTTTCCGTTAATCCTATAATGAGATTGTAGGGACGACTAGCCAGCGAGAGGGGATTATCAATGAAAATGCAGATGAGACAATGGGGCATGCTGAGCATGACTGCTTTGATAGCGCTGTCTTTAAGCGCATGCGGTTCTGGGAATAAAGCAAATACAGCAGGAGGCAGCACAGCTGCAACGACAGCGCCGAACGCTGCAAGCACTCAGCCTGTGAAACTGCGTATTGTATGGTGGGGCTCACAAGCAAGACACGATGCTACGCTAAAAGCACTGGATGCTTATACGAAAAAACATCCGAATGTAACCTTCGAACCGGAATTTTCGGGATTTGACGGCTATGCCGATAAGCTTGCTACCCAAGCAGCTGCCAAAAATGCGCCTGATATCATTCAAATGGACCCGGCTTGGCTTTCCGAATATGCGGGCAGAAACCAGCTTGCTGACTTATCCAAAGGCATTCGCACCGAAGATATCGACAAGTCGCTCGTCGACTCAGGCAAGTACAAAGATAAACTTTACGCGATCCCGTTAGGCAATAACGCAACCGGCATGATTTACAACAAAAATGCGGTTGATAAACTCGGAATCACGCCACCTAAAAATAACTGGACATGGGATGAATATTTCCAATTCGGCAAAGATGCCAAAGCCAAACTGGAAAAAGATAAATATGTCTTAATGGACGCAACATCTGACTATACGGTCTACACCGCTTATCAACTGAGCCAAGGCAAAGGCTATCCGATTACAGAAGACGGCAAATTCAACATCGACAAAGACACCTACCTGACTTTTGTTAAAAAATATGCCGAGCTCCGCACAGCTGGTGTCATTCCTCCGGCAGAGATTGCGACCACGGATAAAGAGTCTGACGCAAAGCTCGATCTCATGAACAATGACAACGTGTTTATGAAGCGTACTTTCGCCGCTCTGCTGCCTGGCTATGAGGCTGTAAAACCTAACGTTTATTCCCTTGTGAATCAACCGAAAGGCGTGCAATCCAGCGGTTGGCTGAAGCCTTCCATGTTCTGGTCTGTGAGCGCGGATTCCAAATATGCCGAAGAATCCAAGAAATTCATCGACTGGTTCGTGAATGACAGCGAAGCGGCAGATATTCTAACCACAACACGGGGCGTACCGGTTTCCAAGAAAATGCTCGAGTATTTAACACCGAAACTCACCCCTGCGGATAAAATGCAAATTGAGCTTATTAAGAACGTAGCTCCTGACGCTCAACCTTTCAATGCCGGGGCTAAAGGCTGGAGCAACTACACAGCGAAGGATTTCAAAACGATTGGCGAGAAAGTTATGTTCGGCAAAGTTACCCCGGAAGCTGCTTATGACGAGCTTGTGAAAAAGGCCAAAGAGTATCAATAAATTCCCATAGATAGATAAGCACCAAGAAGGGCTGCCCTGAAGTAGATCATCTACTCGAGGGCAGCCCTTTTGTATGGCACGGGCGCCTCCTGAGAGGCGTCTGAGCACGTCTCTGTTCCGTTTATTACACAGTAACGAACTAACCCCTCTTCGAGCCTCGGAGCGCATCGCAAAATGCCTCGTATGGGCAGCATCTGTGTGGCAGGCCTGTGACCTGCGGATGCTGAGTGGACACACTCTAGGCGCCCTTCGCGAGCTCTGTGTCAACAAGCATGATGGAGGGAACTATGATCCTCTATTCAACCGAAAACTGAGTTGTTTCCTCTTTGAGAGGAACTACAGGGTCTTATACGACCTGCGGATGCCTGTTTTCAGGTGAAATTATCAAAATAGCGGAACCCAGTTCCCTCCCGGGTGAAAAATGCCACTTTTCATGGAAATAGCGCCCCGTAGATCCCTACGGCAAAAAAAAGAACTCTTAACATAATGTTAAGAGTTCTTCTCCGAACTGCTATCTATGCAAGCAAAAGCTTACAGCTTTACAACGTTCTCAGCTTGTGGTCCGCGGTTGCCTTGAACAACGTTGAACTCAACTTGTTGACCTTCGTCTAAAGTTTTGAAGCCTTCGCCTTGGATTGCGGAGAAGTGTACGAATACATCGTTGCCGCCTTCTACTTCGATAAAGCCAAATCCTTTTTCTGCGTTAAACCATTTAACTGTTCCTACTGCCATGGGTAATACCTCCAAAGTTTTAATTAACATGTCTTTTTTCTTGTTTCGAACAAAAAAATTACACATTGGAAAAGGTTTCACAATCTAAAATGATAACCCTTTGCAATAAGCAATTCAGGTTTTACCCCAAAGACTATTAATACTGTACCACACATATTTGGGTAATGCAATTACCCTTCAGAGGCATTTCTTGCTAAGGATAACAGTTCCTCTTTATCCTCTATTTTCAAGGCAATTGTTAGTGCAATTACGACATCATTCGACGGTTGTATTCGACCATTTTCGATGGAATTCAGGATGGAATAACTGACGCCCGCTTTCTCGCCAAGTTTGCGCAGCGTTAGATTTTGCTGTTGTCTCAGCTCTTTCAGCCTGGTATGAAATAACATGCCTCTTCCTCCTCCACTGAAAACTTATTTATCGTTCATTTGCCTGCGAATTTCTGCTCTAATTTTGTCGAAAGGGTCCTGCCAGTCGGGGGGCTTAATGGTTTTGCCAAATTCGTTCTTATGGACTAGACCGTCCGACCACACTTTGGACATGTTAGCGTGATGCACGATGTCAAAAATCGGCCCTGGCTCGACCCCCATCTCAACTAAGGTACCCAACACGAAGTACAATTCATCAATCATGGCATCCACTTCATCTTCCAGTGTCGCCGCCTCTTTAAACTCGTCCAGCTCTTCCTGCATCCAAGCCAAGCGAGCTGCCTTGCGGCTCTCCGACAAGCGCTGCGGCGTCGTGCCTACCGGGTGCTCAAAGGTCTGGTGAAACTTTTTCACATCGTCAAAAGCATTTTTCAAAGTCATTATCGTTTCCCTGCTCCCTTATGTAGGTTTTCTTTTATATAACACTAAAGGGAGCCATCGGTCAATTACAACCGACGGCCTGTGATATATCGATTTTTCCAGTAGCTATCATTCATATCCAACATGACGACGCCGGAGCTCGCCGTGTTGCTCACGAACTTGCCATTCCCGACATAGATGCCCACATGATTGATGCGGCCGGGCTTGGACGTACTGAAGAAGACGAGATCTCCTTCGCGCAGGTTCGCTTTCTTCTTAACGGCCGTCCCCAACTTCGCTTGATCTGCCGAACTCCATGGGATCGTGATCCCATTTTTCTTGAAAACCAGCTGTGTAAAAGAAGAACAATCCAGAATCAAACGCGACGTGTCTCTGACGCCAAATTTGTAGCGCACTTTACCAATATAGGATCGTGCCGTTCGTACAATACCGCTTGCTTTGCTTGAACTCGTACTTGTGGCACTATAGGCTGCAGTTGCTGCAGAATCGCTCGCAGCAGCGAAGGCTGACTGAGGTCCGAATAACATGGTTCCGGACGTTAATAAGGAAAGCGCAAGGCCGATTCCCACGAATGATTTGCTAAGGCGGCTCTTTTTCACTAGTAGCATGATGGGATATCCTCCTTCATGGATCATGGTGTTGGGCTTGTTTGGCCCTGGGTCCACCATAACACACATAAAAGGACCGGTATTTACCAGTCCTTTGGGATATCCAAGCGGCGCCTAGCTTTAAGCGCTTTTATTAGAATTTGCTTAAAGTTGGCTGAGTCCCTACCTCTTGACAACACTCACACCGAGTTCGGCGTTTGCTCATTTCGGTATTCAGAGGGGGTCACACCATATTTCTTGCGAAACACCTGGGAGAAATGACGCATATCCTGATATCCGATCCGATCGGCGACGTCCGCCAGTTTCAGCTTAGGGTTCAAAAGCAGCTGCTTCGCCTGTTCCAAGCGAAGATGCGTGACATATTCCTTGAATCCCTGTCCGATCTTCTGCTTAAATAACTGACTGAAATAAACCGGATTCAAGTACACGATCGCTGCGACCTTCTCCAGCGACAGGTCGTCATGATAATGCGTGCGAATATATTGCAGAGCCACATCCACCGAGCGGTCGCTGCCGCTCGCATGATGCTCGTAGACCTGCGTCGTCGAAGCTTGACGCATGCGCTGTACTTCGGCTGGCACCGCCTCGAAGCGGTTGATCTGTTCGGAGCTCATAATCTGAAAGGGCACCTTCAAATACTTCACGAGGTGGCTGCGCAGCTCATCCACGAGTGTCGTCAAGAGCGCGGCATCCGGGAGTGTGACGATGCCGAGCAGGCTTTTGCTGTCGTGGACCGTTACGAAACCTTTGCCGTAGCGCTCGATCAGCTCTTGGAGGACGTTCTCGATAATGAAATTTTCGAGGAACACGGCCTTATCGCTCTCCATTTTCACCATAATGAGATGGAAATGCGGGTGCTGCTCCATGAAGGGCTTCATATCGATGCGGCCGGTATCCAGCCCTTGTACAAAGCGCTGAAAGACAGCTTCCTGCAAATATTTGCGGTTCGCCTTCAGGAGCTCAGACTCCTCGTTCAGCTCGATTTCGTGAGCGATTTCCTCGCCAAGCTTCCGGATCATCTCGCTGAGTACCTCTTTGCCGATCGGCTTCAGCAAATAATCCTTGGCTCCGAGCCGCACAGCCTCCTGCGCATACGAAAATTCAGAATAGGCGGAGATGACCACCCATTTCACATTCGGATGCCGGCTCCGGGACATATTCATGAGCTCCAGCCCAGTCATACCCGGCATGAGAATGTCGGTGAGGACGATTTGAATGCGATGGCTCCGCAGCAAGGCAATCGCTTGCTCTGCGTTCGCCGCGAGATGAACCTGATGCTCAGGGAAGCGGTTGAGCAGCGTACGCTGGATGCCCTCCCGAATCACCGTTTCATCATCTACGATGAGAATGTCCATGGTTTTACTCTCCTTTCCGAGGGAGCGGCATCGCAATGACGACGGTCGTTCCTTCTCCTTGCTTGCTATGAATGCGAAGTCCATAAATATCTCCGAACATAAGAACGATCCGGCGATGCACGTTGGTAATGCCAATGCCCCGTCTAGTTTGGCCGGATGCACTGGTTGTCTGTGTAGATTGCAGGGATGCCATAGCGCCGTCAATATCCGATGCGTCCTTGATGAGCTGCTCCTGCATGCTCTGGAGGGCACTCTCCTCGATGCCGACACCGTTATCCTCAATCACAATCCGCAGCTCATGCTCGCTGATCTCCGTGTAGACCCGCAGCAAGCCAGGCCGATCGAGCGGCTCTAGTCCATACTTAACCGCATTCTCAATGATTGGCTGAAGCGTCATTTTCGGAAGGACCACATCCAGACATTCGGGCGCAACGTCCAAAACAGTGCTGACCCTGCCTTCTAAGCGGCTCTCAATGATCGTCATATAATGACGCATTTGATCCAACTCTTGGCGAAGGGTGGTCTTCGATGCCTCCTGCCAGTCGCTGCTGTAGCGAAACATATGGGACAAAGCTAAAATCACTTTACCTAAACGGTCGTTTTCCCGTTCGTCTAGCATCCAATAAATCATATCGAGCGTATTATAGAGAAAATGCGGATTAACTTGAGATTGCAGCGCCTGCAGCTCCGCGTTCTTCTCACTCACGGTGGCGAGCGTGATGCGATCAATCAGCTCATCCATCCGATTCACCATGCGGTTAAAGGAAGATACAAGCGAGTTGATTTCTTCGAACGATTTGACCGTTACTGAACCTTTGAAATTCCCCATCTCCACCTGCTTCATCTCCCGGATCAGCAGCTTAAGCGGCGAGGAAATGTTCTGGGAAATAATGCTCGCAAGCACCAAGGACAGGAACACCACCGCCAGAATCACGAGGTACAGGTACTCTCTCGTTTTCACAACCTCAGAGTTAATATCACTTTTGGGAGTTAAACCGAATACGGTCCAATCGGACATCTTCGCTTTGGCGGAAACAATCAGTTGTTCCGTTCTGTCGTCCACGACGATCTCATTGTTTTGCGGGCGCGGCAGGCCTCCGAAAGAAGGTGGACTGTCCTTCTCCCCCGCGGTAGAGGCAATCATATGATCTTCCTTATCGACGATATAAACCTGGCTGTTCGGGGAAATCCTCACGTTCGAAAGCGCCGCCAGAATCGGCTGCGGGTTCGTTTCAATCACCAGAACGCCAATCAAGCGATGATCGGTTAAATCGTACAGTTTGCGTCCGAATACGAAAACGGAGTCTTGCTGAAACCGGTTGATGATCGAACCTTTGGATAGACCCAGCCAAACCATTTCACCGGAGGAATCCTGCAGCTTATGGTACCAGGCCGTACTGGCATAGTCCGCATTAATGACACTGTCAAAGCCGCGTTCATAGTTATAGTTTTTGCCCGCATTCGTAATGATATGAATTCCGAAAATGTCGTCTCTGGAGTAGTAGGCGGCTCCCATGATATTCGTAATGGTGCGCTCATTAATAATGTTAACTGCTTCATCTTTGCTCGTATCACGGTCATGGATTAATCTAAGCATCTCGTAATTACTGTTAAGCGATTTCGTAATGCTGTCATAACCCTGCAGAAGCAATTCAAACAGGCCCACTGTTTGGGAAATATTTTTCTCCGCCAAATCACTGATTTTGCTATGAATAATGTCCGTTGTTTTCTTGTAATAGAGCACGCTTACCAAGGTTAAGAGGATCAGCATGCAGGAAATAAAAAGCAAAAACAGCCGGCTATGAATAGAATGAAGGCCCCGTGTCACTTCGAAATCGGTCCCCTTTCGTTAGTCGTTACAGGTTATCATATCACAGGCTGTTTCCTAAACGGCAAAAAGAGAGGGGTGAGGTTAACCCTTCACCGCTCCCGCTACCATACCTTTTGTAATTTTATCGGCTAATAAGAAATAAATGATAATGACCGGCAGCGCGCCTAACACGAGAAACGCCCCGATTGCCCCGTAATTAACCGAATATTGACTCACGAAGCTGTTCACCCCGAAAGGCAGCGTTTTGAGCCGCTCGGACGAAATGAATGTCGCCGCAAGGATGTACTCGTTCCAAATATTGATGAACGTCAAGATACATACTGTCATCATTGGAGGAATCGAAATCGGTAGAATAATGCTTCCAAAGATTCGGAAAACCCCCGCGCCGTCTACGACAGCAGATTCTTCAATCTCAGCCGGAATGGATTTCATGAAACCGCTGAGGATAAAAACCGCAATCGGCGTCTGAAACGCGATATAAGGCAAGATGATGGATAGATGCGTGTTCAAAGCATTGAGATTTTTGAAAATAATCATCAGCGGCAGCAATGTTGCTTGCATCGGAACCATCATCCCGATCAGGAAGATGATCATGACGACTTGGCCATATTTCCACTTAAACCTTGTAATCGCGAAAGAAACCAAGGAGCTAAGCAAGATAACGCAGACCATTGTAACTGATGTGACGAAAAGACTGTTTTTCAAGTACTGGAAGTAATGCCCCGCCTCTACAGCAGAGGAAAAGTTCTTCCATTGAAGCACTTGCGGGAGGGCGAAAAACCGCCCCGACAAGATTTCCTCATTCGTTTTTAACGAATAAATAAACAACCAAAGCAGTGGATACACTTGTGTAACTACGAGCAACGACAAGAGTGCAATGACCAAAACTTTCAGGATAGAGAAGCTTTTGCGTCTCCGAGTCATTGCAGGCGCAGCTACCGCTGCTTTCCTGACATCTTGCATGGTGACACTCCCCTTCCTTAAGTAAATCTTCTCTCTAGTTTATTAAAGATACCATTGATAATTACAGTTGCAATCAAACATAAAACAACCAAGAATGCAGCGATCGCACTACCATATCCATACTTCATGGATAGGAAGGACATGTTGTACATATGTGTAGAAATGACGTCTGTCGCATGCGCTGGGCCGCCTCCGGTCATAACCATGACCATGTCAAACGCTTGTAAAGAGCCGATAAAGGCAAGAACGATCGATATTTTGAAAATCGGAATATTCATAGGGAAAGTGATATACCAGTCAGCTTTAAGACCTTCCGCTCCATCAATTCGCGCTGCTTCATAAATATCAGCAGGAATGTTCTGAATGCCGGTAAACTGGATCAAGGTGTGGTACCCCAGGTACTGCCACAGGGCCACGAAATACAGAGAGTACATAGCAATCTTCGGATCCGTTAACCAAGATCTAGACCAGCTATGCAGATTCAACATGTCCAATACTTGATTGAGCATACCGCCCATTGCGGCAGGGTTATAAATGGTTTTCCAGAGCTGTCCGACGATAACAACAGACAAAATAACCGGTAAAAAGTATGCAGAAACTAGAAAATTCGGCTTTTTGATGAATCGGTTCAAGAGAACGGCTACACCTAAGGCAATTGGAATTTCAACCATTGAAAATACAGCAAACATTAAAGTCCGTTTCACGGACGGCCAAAACACAGGATCATGAAACAACAAGTTACGGAAATTCTCCAAACCAACGAATTTTGCACCGCTGATCCCGTTCCAATCCAGCAAACCACTATATAACGATACTAGAATCGGTACAAAAACGAGACAGACATAAATCAACAAACATGGCAGTACAAACATGGCAATCGTCCACTTGGAGACTCTTAACACATTCACTTGGCTCGCCTCCTTCATGAGATATACCAATCGGAATTCATCCTCCACACCCTTGCGGCGCTTAGGATAAATTCCGATTTGGCTGCTAAATGATTATTTATTTACTTTTTGTTCGTATCGTAAGCTGTTTGGTGCTCTTTGCCAACTTCAGCAGGATCTTTCTTCTGAACGAAGAGGTTTTGGATGCTTGCCAAGTGGCCTTGTGCTGTTCCTGGGTTCATTGTGTTATCGAATGCAAGGTCGCCGCCTTTAACTTGTTTGAACATATCCAGAACTTCCATCGCCATATCGGAGTATCCAGCCGCTTTGAAGTCACCGTCAACCTTTTGAGCGATACCTACTGCGCCTTTAACCGCGAATGCTTCTTTCGGGAAGTTCAGCATGAAGTAGTTCAAGAAATCTTTCGTTTCTTTCAAGTGTTTGCTGTTAGCAGAAATTGCGAACGCGCTTCCTGGTGCAAGCATGAACTCGTCAGGGTTACCTTTGCCTTTAACCGTTGGGAATTTGAATACGCCGACTTTACCGTTAACGGAAGAAGTCTCGATACCGCCTGTTGCCCATGAACCCATGTAGTACATAGCGGCTTTACCTGTTTTGAACAAGTTTTCACCTGCGTTGTAGTCAAAAGAAGTTGCGCCTTCTTGGAATGCACCAGCTTGAATCAGGTCTTGGAAGCTGCTTACAGCATCCGTGAATGCTGGATCTGCGAATGTTTTCTTGCCATCAACAACGGCTTGCAGGAAGCCAGGGCCGCCATTTGTGCGAAGCAGCACGTTCATGAACAAGAAGGAACCGGTCCAGGAATCTTTTTCACCGATCGCCATTGGCTGAATGCCTTTGCCTTTCAGTGTTTTTACAGCTGCAACCATATCTTCGAATGTTTTCGGTACTTCTACGCCAGCTTGTTTGAACAAGTCTTTGTTGTAGTAAACGAGACCGATGTTGTTACCATCCGGCAATGCGTAGATGTTATTGTTGAATGTGTACCAGTTCAAGATGCCTTCTTGGAACGTGCCTTTCAGGCCGTTTTGCTCAACCATGTCGTTAAGCGGCGCGAACAATCCTGCGTCTACGAAAGGTTTCATTTGAGCGGCTGGATTCACGATCGTGATGTCCGGAACTTCTTTGGATGCTGCTTGTGTTTTGAGCTTCAGCTTTTGTTGGTCCGTGTTCAGGGAATCAAGCTCGATTTTGATGTTCGGGTTTTTCGTTTGGTAGTCGTTCACGATCTTTTTCAACATGCCGTTTTTCGGATCTGTCGGATCGGGATATATGTTTTGGAACGTAATCGTTACGTTTTCTTTCGTTGTGCTTCCACCGCTTGGAGCTGCTGATGCGCTTGCGCCCGGTGCCGGTGTCGTTGTGCTGCCGCCTGCGCCACATGCTGTTAAGGAGATAGCCAGTAAGCCTGCTGCTGTTAATTGAAGACCTTTATATTTTTTAATCAATGTGAATCCCCCTCGTTTGATTGGTGAACTTGATGACCCTATTATCGCTCGAAAATGGCAGCCCTTACAATGTGTGAACTTTAGGATTCATGTTTACTTTTTATAGGTTTATGTACCTGAATGTATCCTTTCAAGGGCTTGGAAAATGCCAGCGATAGGGTTTAATGAGCTTTGAATGGTGCTTGGAAAGAGTTTGAGATGCGTTTGAAAATAGCTTAAAAGCGTTGAGAGATGTGACTGTCAAAGAGCATGAAGAGTGGTAAAGCATGCAGGGCTAACAAGAGCGTGAAAGTACTCTCAAGACGTAAAGAGCTTTGAAAGTGGAGCAATGCTTGCCATAGCCCCGGTATTCAGTAGGATACCCCTTATTGTTGATTGTAGTGACGTACAGAGGCGGTAAGATGTGGCTTGGTATCGCAAATTTGGTGGGCTTGCACGAACAACTAACTGGAAAAACTATCACTAATTCAGCCAGCTTCGAGGTTTTATCTTAAATAAATGGAGTTTCTCAGGCTAAATTCATATAATTGCTCTGTAAAGCATAGAAACCTAGCAGTTTAGTTGGAATTTTTCCAGTTAATCCATATTCACGCCTCAGTAACGCTCAAATAACTAGATTTACCCACTATTTTCTAATAGCTCAACTCAACGCATGCCGTGAAAATAAAAAAACCCTCCCGCCAAATTGGCAAAGGAGAGCCGTTCTAATAAATAGCCTAGTAAGCCTTAGGCACCTCAACACGATGAGTCACGCCATCTTCCGTAAAATAAATATGCGTGTCGAACCCTTGATCGTCCATGAAATAGGACACATACTTCGGCTCGCCATGCTTAATCGGCACCAGGAGCGTAGCAATCCGGTGGCTGCGCGCCGGCTTCGTCGTCGCCTTGAGATGCCAATGCAGCGGCAAACCTTCGATCTCGCTCATGTCCACATCCGCGAAGCCCTCATGCTGCGTAAGCTCCAGCTCGCCGGAAGAGCAATAGACGAAGCGACCGTCCATATCGGCTTTGCGGCCTTGGACTTTGAAGGTCTGTCCGTTCAGCTTCATTTCGTACAGCGTCTGGAACAGCCAATCCACGGTGCCCGTCTGCGACAGATCGATGTGATCCACGACGACAACATAGGTCCCAAAGAAGTACAGCTCGCGTACGTACCGCTCCAGATAAGGAACGTACTCCTTATACGCTGCTGTGGCATTGCTGCGGGAGTAGCCGTAGCCTTTGCGCTGCTCAGCTACTTCAACGAACCCGTTCGCCGCCATGTTCAGCACTTTGTTCTTCTCCGCGTATTGGCCAAGGCCGTCGATCAAAATATTATTCGTCGAACGCGTCTGTCTGCGCCAGTTCATGTGCATCGTGGAGCTGAACGCCACGTAGTAGCCGCTCTCAATCGCAAGCGGTTCACCATAAGCGTGCAGCAGGAACCCGTTTTGGTCGCCATGGCTATGGCTGACAGAGCCATATTTGCTGCTCTTCGTAAGCAGCATAATGTGGCGCTCAGGATCCGCCATATTCGAGTGGAAGGCGACCCAACCGATGTCGCGGAACCATTTTACCTGTTCGATATTCGCATCCGTTGGCACAATGGCCTCCACTTGGGGATAATCGTGACGGAAAACCATTTCGTCAAAACGGAAGTCCCACCAGCCGTAGTTGTAAAACTTCATTTCAGAATCGGTATCTGTCTCACGTACCCGCTCAAAATACCACTGATACAGGCCGTTACCCGTCACTCCGGCGAATTGGCGGATGTTGAAGCCTGTTTTCAGGCTAACAGGATCCCCCAGCGTGGATTGATCGCCAAAGCTTGCGCGAAGCGTATCCGGGCTGAAAGCGTACAGCGGGAAATCACCTGTTTTCGTAAAAAATGGCCGCTTATAGAAGTTAATGCCCGTATATTTTTTCAGTAAGTTCATCGCTTCCGTAACAAAAGCCATCCCGGTCGTCCAATACATCGGACCTTCCGCCCAGCCTCCATCCGGTCCGCCCCAAGGGGAATAGATGCATGCATAGTATTCGAGGGTATAATCCAGCCATTCGCGCGCTTCCGGCTCTTCCTCTAACAAGGCAATGCAGCTCGGGACCAGCACGCTGGACAGCGAACGAACGGCGTGGCTGTCAAATGGCACGTGATGAATTTTGGAGTGGTCTATGACATGTGTAGCAATTTGCCGTGCACGTGCAAGCAAAACCTCTCGTACAAGCTTCCGCTCAATCTCCGTTAACTGCCCATGCAGCCAGTCGTAGCCCCATGCGATCGCTCCCGTCATTCGGAAGGATGCCTCATCATTGTAGTCGCGGCTTGTTGTACCGTTGACATCCCAGCTGCAGACGTGAAGCAGCCAAGTTTTGGCGCGGTCCAGCATCTCTTCGTCAGCCAAAATCGTTCCGGCTACCGCCAAATGACGGATGGCATACAAAACTTCCTGTGTGTCCATGTACATTTGACGCCATAACTTGGCAACTCGTTTGTTGCCTGGATAAGGCTGTGGCTCAGCGATGAGTTCGCGATCCATCCATAGTTTCACAGACTTTTCATAAAAGACATCGAACCCGCAATAAGTCGGATCAGCCTCCAACTCGCGTCGGAAAGCATCAACCTCAGCGGACTGGAGCCACAACCGAGGGTGCTGCAAGGAGGCTTCGGCATAACGGCGATCCCGACTAGGCAGCGGAGTTTCCGGCAGATCAGCCGGGACTTCGAAACGTCTCACCTTACTCCAAGCGGTCTGTTCGTCTTTCTCCCCGAGCAAAGCATAGCGCCAGAAGTAAGTTCCTGCCTCAAAGGCATCATCCGGTGTATATAAATTATAGGGAATCGGCTTGATCGTTTGCGTGTCTGCCTCAGAAAATACGTCCGACTGCGAAATTTGCAGCACGTAACGGTCGTTCTCCAGTTGGGCCGGAATCCACGTGAATCGTGGCGGGTTCTCCAACAGTTTAGTTTGCTCATTCGGTTCGTATTGTACGGTTAATACGCCGCTCTGCGGTTCGTATAATGGCGACAGAGTTGTCATCACGATGCTCCCTTCTTCTATATGAAAATTAACCCTTTATCTTCCGTAAGTTGAATACGTGATGTGCTTTCCGGTTGACCGGGTACGGCAATCTCAATTTCCTGCGCGGATACGCGGGTGATTGAAGCGCTGCTATCGGCCCGATACACGTGGATGAAATCAGCTCTACGGTCATTACGACGGTGCAGGACCGCTGTCAACGGTTGACTCGGGTCGATAGAATCCCCTGGCGTATGTACCGCCAGCAGCTCGTCGCCCGGCTCCGCCAAGGCTGTGTGGAACACAACGGTGTTCTCACCGAGTGCATAAGACAGCTGCAGTTGGCCAACATCCGGCACCAGCCCGCCAATGATCGGCAGCTTCTGTTCTGCCAACGAGGAAGCATCCTTCTCTTGAATCCGAAGTGTGTACACCTCGTCCCGTTCTTCAAGCGTTCCTGTTAAAGGCTGAACAGCCGGGTGCATCCACCATTCCATGTTTCGCGCCCCTTCGGCAAGCTCCACCTGGAACCAATCCAGCAGCCACTCTTCCGTAAGCATCAGGTGGCGATTCATCGTGCAGCCTTCGTAGGCTCCGGTAGATTGCAACCAGGCATAGACGGACTTCCCGTCACTAGCCGCCTCATAACGAACGCAGCGCCCTTCATGCGGCGCTTGCGACATGCCGTCCAGCGACACGGTGTTGTGGCTGGACGTTTCGGCAAACCACGATTTCCGCATAGGCGAGCCGTAAGGCACCATGCCAAAATCGGGAGTAAGCGTTTGCGCAGGGTGCATCAACGTCAGATGCAGCTTGTCGTAGTGGCCGTGGGAACCGCCATGCTCGCCGAAATCGGCGAGGAACGACAGCGGGTTCCCCGCCACGCGGCCGATGACGAATCCGGCATCCGGCCAGAGTCTCGAAGCCCGCGGAGCCGTAGGAGCCTGCGGGCGCTCGTCTGTGCCATAGAGCAGCGCTTCCAGCTGCTCGCCGCCGGCAGCGCACAGCTGCCGGTACGCTTCGCGCAATACCGGCGCGAGGCCGGCAATGCCGTAGATCGCGAGCCCTTGCTCCGCGATCTCAGCGATCTCGCGGGCATAAGGAGCACGCGCGAGCGGCCCGTCATGCAGGGCAGGCAGCGCGCCCTGGTCGTCGGCCAGCTCGGCGAGCGCCTCCAGCATGCCGCGCATGGATTGGCCCTCTGCGCCTGTGACGGCGTAGAGGTCAATACCGAAGCGCTGCGCCATCTCCGCAGCGATCAAGTACGCCCGAAGCACGAATACGTGGTAATACGTGCTTCCTTCGAACTCGAACTGATCGGGTTTCACGCCGATCGAGAGATGATGCTTGAAGCCGCCTTGGCCTTCAATCAGCGCTTCCAGCGCCGCTTGTTCGCCGCGAGCGGCGTAGACGCAAGACAATGACGCGTTCAGCCAAGCGGTGTAATTGTTCTCCGCATTGTTCCGCTCATGAATGAGAATGTGCCGGTATTCTTCCATACTCCCGGCAAGCAATCCCAGGAAGACGTCGATAGCCGCCTGCTCCTTCTCATCGAACACAACGCCTTTATCGCGCAATAATAAGTAAGCGCGAATCAGGGTTGTGGACCAGATCGCTTCCGTGAGCGCTTGATGGAACGCGCGCCCTTTCAGCATCCAGCTTTGCGCTTCCGGATGCACGGGGTAGAGCGGGAACTGCTCGGCGTATTCGACGAGCAGTCTTTTGCTAAGCTGGGCGTAAGAAGCTTCGCCAAGCGTCGCATAGACAGCCGCTGCCTGCAACGCAACGCGTGCCAGCGACTGATGTTTAAACACGAGCCAAGCGCCGCGGTAAGCTTCGCCTTCAATGCTGCAGCCGTGCGGGCACGCGAACTCGGATGCATCGACTTGCCCATCATCGAACACCAGTTCGGTATGATGATGCGGACAAACATACTGGTGCCACCAGCCACCAGGTTCTTTCGGAATCGACAGGCTGCCGGCTTGCTGCAGCTTGTCGATTTCCTCTTTTAATAGATGGGCTATACGGTCCGATCTAAGCGCGGTACTCATCGCATCATCATCCCGCCGTTGATTTCAATCGTTTCACCTGTTACATAAGAAGCCAAATCGGAAGCCAGGTAAAGCACGGCGCCAGCTACATCATCAGGCGCTCCTTCACGTCCAAGCGGAATGCCGTTAATGGTCGCTGTACGAGCTGCGTCCGTTGTAAATGTCGCGTGGAACATCGTGTTCCCGATAAATCCTGGGGATACGTTATTCACAGTAATACCACTTGCTGCGACTTCTTTCGCCAAGCCTTTGGAGTAAGTAAGTACGGCTGCTTTACTTGCTGCATATACGCTCGAACCTGGTCCGCCGCCGTTATGCGCAGCAACAGATGTCATGTTGACGATACGGCCATAGCCTTTGGCTTTCATGCCGGCAAGCACTCTTTTACACATAAACACGGTGCTTTTCAAGTTAACATCCATGATGCGGTCGTACATCTCTTCAAACATTTCGGAATTCGGCACACGCTGTACCAGATGACCGGCATTGTTGACTAAAATATCAATGGTGCCACCCAGCGCTTGCTCCACTTCATTAACGAGTCTATCGATCTGCTCGATATTCGTCACATCGGCTTGCACTAACACAGCTTCCCCGCCTGCCGCTTGAATGGCTGCGACAACTTCTTGCCCTTGTGCTACGTTGTTCAGGCAGTTCACGCCAACTTTTGCTCCATTGCTAGCCAAAGCCAGTGCGATCGCGCGTCCGATCCCCGCGTTTGATCCTGTTACCAGTGCAATTTTCCCCGTTAAGTTGATGTTCATATGAATTCCTCCCATGTTTTGTATAAGATATATATGAATGGGAAAATAAGAGCCTCTAGCGACTTCTATTTCCCGTTTACCAACGAAAATTTTGATCGTTCGCCTTGGCGTCTAGACGTCTCGATGAGTGTAACGGACTCTAGGAACGTTAAATGAGTCTATTTGCTTCTTTTTTGAAGGCTAACGGAGGTGAGCGACTCTATTTCTTCTTCAGAGCATAGAAATGCCATCATATCAAGCCAATAAGGTCTTCTGTGTCCTTTAAAATAGTTGGCGATAGACTTTTGAGCCGATTAAGGTCATCTGAGTCCGTTAGCTTTTAGATGAGCAGAGACGTGGGGAGAGTGGCGGATTGGCAACCTTCGAACCTGCTGATTTCTCAGCCTTCCAGCCATCGTCTCGAAGAAAGTCTCTAGTTGTTGCCTCAAGTGCTCTCAGATTGTGTCTCAGCGTGACTCAAGCGTTCCCCAGGCGTTCCTCCTCCGCATTCAGCCCAACTCGCTTGCCCGTAGATGGGCAGTGGCAAGGCGGGTTTGGCCCGCTTCCATCAGTTCCGCATCTTCGGCCGCGTCGTCTCCGGCATCGTCATCGTCAGGCACGAGCCGCGTCCCCACTCGCTGTCGACAGACAGCCCGTAAGCCTCGCCGAACACCATCTGTATGCGTCGATGCACGTTCATGAGGCCAATGCCGCCTCGGCGAGGCGAGCCGTTCTCTTCCGGCTCCGCCAATCGGTTCTGCTCCAGCTTCTTCCGCAGTTCCTCAAGCCGCTCCGGCTTCATGCCGATGCCATTGTCTTCCACAAAAACCTGGAACAAGCCGTTTTCCTTCTTGGCATTAATACGGATAAAGTGATGCGGCTCCACACCGTCCGGAAAAGCATGCTGAAAAATATTTTCAATCAATGGCTGCAGTGTCAGCCGAACCATTTTCTCCAGCAGCAGATATGGCGGGATCGCCACGTCAATTTCAAACTCCTTGCCCGTTCGATGCTGCAAAACAATCATGTAGTTGCGAACATGGTTCAACTCATTTGCCACTGTAATCTCTTCCAGGTTGGTTTGAACGGAATAACGGAGCATGAACGCCATGGCTTCCACCATCTCGGTGATTTCCGTTGAATCCTGAACAATGGCATAACAGTTAATCGTTTCGAGTGTGTTATATAAAAAGTGAGGATTAATTTGCAGCTGCAGCGACTGATATTCCGCCCGCTGCCGCTCCAGCTTCGTCTCCCCTAGCTCCAAGGCATTTTTCTGCTGTTCCAGCTCCGCCTCGTAGACCCGCTCAATCATATCGGAAAGGCGCGTCACCATCAGGTTGTAGCTGTGAATAAGTCCGCCGATCTCGTCCGTGCGGCCGGATTCATCAATGTACTGCCAATTTCCCTTTTCCGTCTCTCTCATACTGTCTTTCAACCAACGAATCGGCGCAATAATCGAACGCCCGAAACGGGTTGCCAACCACAACGCAATGGCCAGGGTAATCAAACCTACGCTGATCGTTGTCGTTCGAATCGTATCAGCTGGTCGCCGCAGCTCGTCAACCGGCATGGAAGCGACCAGATTCCAATCGGAGTAACCCGATTTGCGCGACACAAACATGCGCTCCTCACCGTCATACTTGTAAATGAAGGTCTGGTTGCCGCTTGCCAGCACATGCGAAGCCAAATCGTCCTGCGGCTTGCGCTCGCTCATCGAACGAGGGTAAATGTAGTTCCCGGCATCGTCTATGATGAAAAAGAAACCTTTTTTCCCCAGACTCACCCGATCCCACGTCTTCGCCAGCTCATCCAGCTTGATCTCGATGGCGACGACCCCGCGATTGGCATCCCCGTAAGAAGGTCCTCTTACTTTACGCGCCATCGTCACGACAGAGCCCTGATCCACCTCGCGAATACTCATATTCAGCAGCGAGATTTTGCCGTCTACCGGCGTCATTTTCATCAAATAATCATACTTTTCTTTCACCAGTACGGGATCGAAGTTCAGCAAATTCTGATTCTCATAGATGACTGAGCGCCCATGCTGGCCAACCGCATAAATCATGTTCAACTGTTTATATAACGTCACAACGGAAATGACCGAAATACGTGCAAATTCCTTGATTTTTTCGCTGTAAACATAGTACTCGTACGAATCATCCGGTTTGATTTCCATAAATGCGCGCACATCCGAATTGGAGGAAAACGCGTTGCTGAGGAGCTCGTAAGCTTGCAAATAACTATCCGTCTGATAGTTGGCACTATCGATCATTTGCTCCATGTACTGCTTCACCTGGCCATCGAGCGCTCTGGAAGACTGCACATAGGAGAAAGCGCCAACCGATACGAGGGAGAGCACGATCACAATGAGAAAGTTGGAAAAAATTTGCCGTGACAGCGTCTTGCCTCTCATGTACGAATCCCCATTTGCTGGCGATACTCGGATGGAAGGCAGCCTTCATACTTCTTGAATGTTTTCGTAAAATGCGGGTGGTCAGCGTATCCGACTTCCCCCGAAATATCCGTGATGCGCCATTGCGGCTGCTCCAGCAGCTTTTTCGCTTTTTCCATGCGCCTGCGTGTGCGGTACTGCACGAATGTTTCCGATGTACTTTGCTTGAATAGTTGGCTAAAATACGACGGGTTGAGTCCGATGAATTCAGCTACTTCCTCTAAGGAAACTTCCTCTGCGAGGTGCGTCTCCATGTATTGCTTCGCTACCTCTACGGGGTCTTTCAGCTTCCCTTTCCGCTTATTCCTCAGCTCATCCAGGTGGCCGTAGACCGCACCGGTGAATCGGAGCCAAGCTTCCTCTTCGCTGTCAGCGCCGGTTAGGGCAAGCTCGCCTTGCATGAGATAAACATCGCGCACATTCAAACGTTGATGCAGCAGGGTATGAATTTCCTGCAAAATATCGAGAAGCCGGTTCAGCTTCAGCTTATAATCTTTGAGCTCTGTATGAATTTCTTCGAGCAAGCTGTCTAATTCCGCCTGGTGCAGCATCCAGACCGCATGCTCCATGCGGCTTGCCCATTGTTCCAGCTTCGTTACGGCAATGAAAGATTCCGAGCTTACTTTGGACTTGGTACGGATCAGCTTCTCCAACACGTTCTGAAACCCTTTGATATTTACAGGCTTCAGCAAATACTCTTTGACACCATAAGAAACACATTTCTGGGCATATTCAAAATCGCTATACCCGGAAATAACGACAACCTGGATGTCCGCATCCATTTCGGCCACGCGGGCACACAGCTCCAAACCGTCCATTTTGGGCATACGAATATCCGTAAATAGGAAGTCAGGTCGATCCTCTTGAATCCGCTGTAAGGCGACAACACCATTCTCAGCCGTTCGCAGGCTTTCGATCGGCAGCTCCGATTGTTCGACTAGCTTTTGTAATCCTTTGCGTATCATCGGTTCGTCATCGACAATGAGGATGCGGTACATGAGGCGGCAGCTCCCTTCTTACCCTTCTGAAATGCCCGCTCCCCACGCGCTGGTGTGCTCGTGAGGAGTCGGTCATGCTCAATTGCTTGAGCTTATTTACGCGGCATCGACACAGTCGTACCGGAATCTTTGCTATTGAACTTCTCTGTAGCTTCCTTGATCACTTCGTTGCCGCCTTTGGACTTCCACTCTTCCAATACTTTTGGCCAATCGGAGATCGGCTCTTTGCCGTACACCATTTTGACCATGTGAGAAAGAATAACAGGAGGCGCTTGGTCGGACAGCGGTGAAATATCAGGATTTTTCATTAAGGACTCCAAGCGCGGCTCGAAGTTGATGCCGTCGCGTCCTTCATTTTTCAAAGTCGTATCGTACACGTTCATTAATTTCTTGCCATCTTCTGTCATACTAAGTGTGCCTTTATTATAAGTTGTATCTTGAACCAACCACAAGAAGGATTGGCGGTAACGCTCTTCATCTACACCAGCAGAATCTGTCGGCGATTTGTAGTCGATTTTGCCGTCTACCGTTTTGTACGTGTCGCCTTCGATACCGAATGTGAAGAACTTCTCAGCTTCGTCTGACATCATCCAGTCGTAGAACTTGATGATTTGCGCAGCATTTTTCACGTTTTTGTTGATGAAGTAAGCACGCGGCGCAGGTCCATACAAGTAGTGGCCGCCTTTACCGTCCGGTCCTGTCGGGGACGCGATGATTTCGATATCGCCCGTTGGCACCGTCGTTTTCAACTGTGTTTCCCATTGCAGCATTTCATTGGCGTTCATGGACCACATACCTGCTTTACCCGCAAGGATTGTGTTTTTGAATACCGTTGCGTTGATCGTTGCGAATTCTTTGTTAATCAAACCTTCGTCAAACATCGTTTTGTAGGTTTGAAGCGCTTTGGTCATATTCTCTGTATCGAAAAACTTCGGCAAAATTTGATCGCCGGACTTCTCAAACATGGAGAGGTATGGATAGACGTCATAGGCACCAAAGAAGGAATCCGCATATTTAAAGTTTTCGCGACCCATGTAGGGGTTCTCAACGCCCATTTCTTTGAACTTGCGAAGTACAGCCATGTACTCATCAACTGTTTTCGGCACGCCTAGACCGGCTTTATCCAGCAAGTCCTTACGAACGAAGATCGCGCGACGGGATGGGTTGGACAAATACTCCGGAATCGCATAGATTTTACCGTTGTATGTTACGTTATCCCAAGCGTCTTTCGGCACTTTTTTCAGCAAGTTAGGGCCGTACTGCTTCAGCAAGTCGTCCAGCGGCATGAATACGCCTGCTTTGACGGAACCCGCCATTTCTTTCCCGTTCACACCCCCACTGCCTTGAACAACATCAGGAATGTCGTTGGTTGCAAACATTTGGATCATTTTTTGTTCATATTCTTTGTGCGGAACAAGCACGATATTCAAATCGGAGTTTGTTAGTTCTTCGAGTTTCTTTACCCATTTGTCTTGGTTGATATCAGGAGACTTCTCCACGTGCCCGAATGCCAGTGTACGCAAGGAGATGGAGAACTTCGTTTTTTCCGCCGGCTTTGCGCTAGCTCCGTTAGCTGCCGCACTGGTTGCCGGTTGTTCTGCTGGCTTGGAAGAGCAAGCTGCCATCGTAGTGGCCAAGAGAACTGCGGCCATCGTCGTGGGAATCCATTTTTTCATTTCTACCCCTCTTTTCATTTCGCTAAAATATGACCTCATACACATTCATTGTAAAAGCGTTTACAATTTGTCGATATGGGCTGTCTTTAGTTCGAATTGTCTTTTTTTTAGAATGTTGTTAAAACTCGCCATCTCATACATCATTTCACAAATGGTTTCTTATGATTTGACGGAGCCTACCATCATCCCTTTGACGAAATGACGCTGCAAGAACGGGTAAATCAGGATAATCGGGATCGTCGCGATAATAATCGTCGCCATTTTGATCCCCTCCGGATCCATATGAGCCAGTCCGCTAAATTGCGAAGAGTTAGGATCGATGCTGATATCTTCAGATACAATGAGCTGGCGCAGCTTCACTTGAAGAGGCCATAGCGCTGGTTTGTTGATATAGTAAAGCGCGCTTTGATACGTATTCCAGTGGCCTACGGCATAGAAAATCCCAAGGGACGCCATAACCGGCTTGGATAGAGGAAGTACGATATTCCAGATCATTCTGAGCTCTGAACAGCCGTCGATCCGGCCGGAGTCAATCAATTCGCTCGGGATTTGCAGGAAAAACGACCTCATTACGAAAAAGTTAAAGGCGCTGATCGCACCTGGAATCATAAGAGCCCAAAGCGAGTTCGTCAGATGCAAGTTTTTCATCAAAATAAAGTTAGGAATTAATGGTGCTGTAAAGACCATCGTAATTAGAACCATAATCACGACCGCATTGCGTCCGGCATACTCGGGGCGGGACACCGGATAAGCCAGTGAAGCTGTTGCAATCAAGTTGATGAGCGTGCCCACTACCGTAATATACACGGTTACTCCGAAAGAACGCCAGATGGCCGCATCGCTAAATACATATTGATAGTTGATCGCTGTAAATTGAACCGGCAGGAACAAAACCTTGCCATTCACGATAGCTTGAGATGAACTGAACGATTGAGCCAGCACGTTTAAGAACGGCAGGAGCATCGCCAAGGATAAGAGCGTTAGAAATACGACATTAAATATGTTAAAAACTTGCCAACCGGCTGTCGGCTTGCGATTCATATAGCGTTCACCTCCGTCTTAATACAAGCTTTCACCCGTTGTTTTTTTGCTGAGCACATTACCCGTTACAATAAAGATGACACCTACTATTGCTTTAAAAAGACCGATGGCCGTTGTATAGCTGAACTGTTGGCCTAATAATCCCGCGGTATAAATGTAGGTATCCAGAATTTCACCATTTTCTTTATTCAGCGGATTCAAGAACACGTATACGCGCTCGAAGCCGAAATCTAAGAATTTACCAATGTGCAGCAGGAACAAAATCATAATGGTTGGCAGCAGCGATGGAAGCGTGATCGAAATGGTTTGTCTCCAACGGTTGGCACCGTCCACTTCCGAAGCTTCATATAAATCCGGATTAATTCCCGCAAGCGCTGCCAAATAAATAATCGTGCCGTAACCTGAATCCCGCCAAATCCCTGACGAGATAAGAACCGTGCGGATCCATGATTCTTCGCCCAAGAAGTAAATCGGTTCAAACCCCAGCCAAGCGATGAAATGGTTCACCGCGCCCGTCGAAGGGGAAAGAATGCCGATGGCGATCCCGCTCACGATAACCCATGACAGGAAGTGAGGCATGTAGACGACCGTCTGGAGAACGCGCTTGTACAGCACAACGCGCAGCTCGTTAAGCAAGAGAGCCAGGATGATTGGCGCAGGGAATGCAAGCACTAAATCGTAGATCCCGATTAAGACTGTATTTTTCAAAATTTTGATAAAATCATAATGGGCAAACATCCGTGTAAAATGTTCAAAACCCACCCATTTGCTTCCGGTGAAGCCGTCAAAAATGTTGTAATCCTGAAAGGCAATAACTGAACCTAGCAGCGGTACATACTTGAAAATAATAAAATATAAAATCCCAGGTACTGATATCAGATACAGCGCCCTATACTTCCAAAACGTTCGCAGAAAGGACTTGCCCTTTTTCGTCTGCGCACGCTTATTCATCTGTTCTACCGCTTGCGCGCCTACCGCCATCATCTAGCCCCCCTCACTATTTCTTCGTCGATGTTATACCCCTATGGTACCTTGCTAAAGCGCTTGCAACAATGGAATGTCTTTTCACCGACTTGTGTTTTTTTTAGGTTGAAGTTGTTGCGTGCTCGACACTGCACAAAATACAATATGGGGCGACTAGAGCATCTCGTCAGGTGGAAGAAAATTCAACCTGCACCTACAACCGCACCCTTGTATCTCAAATAATCGGTTCGATGCCACCAGTTTCCCCTCGCGTTTCGAGTCAATCTAGCCTATGTTGCACTTTGTGCAACGAAAAGCTGGTTACGCACACCTGGAGCACTCTACGTTGCACTATGCGCAACGAAAAGGCAGATAACACACACCTCGAGCTTTCTACATTGCACTATGTGCAACGATATCGCTAAAATTAGCTACTTTAAGCGCGACTTTGGGTGAAATGGTTGTACTTTGTGCAATGAGTGTAGGGCTTGTGCTGTTTATGCGGCTTCTACGTTGTAGAAAGTGCAGCGTAGATAAGAAACGTAGGCGGCTTGAGGGTAACCCCCCCCGCTACTTCAAGTTCCATTGGATCATTTCCAATGGAAACACGCTTTATCGCCTTAAATCCTCAGCTCCATGGGATGAAATCCAATCACTCACCGCAAAATGGCCTCATATTAGCGCCAAATCGAGCCCCCCGTTGGATTTAGTCCAACGCACCGGGTCTAAAAGCACCCCAAAATCGCCTTTTCGTTGGATTTCATCCAACGAGGATCAGCTCACTTATGAACGCCCAGCTCACGCCCGCGGTCCATTCCAAAATCTCCCTCACCAACCACAAACCCAACAAAAAGAGCCAACAATCAAAGTAGAATCTACTTTAACTGCCGGCTCTGCCTCATAACCTAGTCCATTTCCAACGTTTTGACGAGGCCTCTCTTCACTTTGATAGGCTTCAAATCCTTGAAACGAATGAATTTTTTCGTATCTTCACACCAAATACGGAATTTGAGCGATTCCAAGCTCGTCATCAGCGTAATCGTCTGCACGTTGCGCAGCACAGCGTTTTTGTTATGAACCTTTTCCAAGTAATAGTTCGGAACCCGCGGACTCAGGTGATGAATATGGTGAAACCCGATATTCCCCGTGATCCAGTGCAGCACTCTAGGCAGCTTGTAAAAAGAACTGCCATGCATCGCCGCTTTGACATAATCCCACTCAGGTTCATTTTCAAAATAAGTCTCTTCATAGTTGTGCTGCACATAAAACAGCCAAATCCCCATCATGCCCGAAACGAAAAACATCGGACCTTGAATAAGGAGCACCGACTGCCAGCCAATTGCCCAGCACAGTAACGCTAAACTTCCCACGATGCTAACATTCGTGATATACGTATTCATGCGTTCTTTCATTCCCGCACGCTTGCGGTTAAAACGATAATCGATAAGAAAAATGAAGATCGGTCCAATAATGAACATGATCAGCGGATTGCGGTATAGCCGGTAGGTAAGCCTTTTTTTCCATGAGGATTTCTGATATTCATCAACCGTCAGCGTCCAAATATCGCCTACACCCCTGCGGTCCAAATTGCCGCTGGATGCATGATGAATGGAGTGCGTGTAACGCCACTGATGATATGGCACGAATGTCAGGATTCCTGTCAACGTACCGACAATTTCATTCGCCCATTTATTTTTGAAAAATGATTTGTGACAGCAATCGTGGAAGATGATAAAAATTCGCACCAAGAAGCCGGAGGCAATAATGTCGATCACAAGCGTAAGCCAGATCGAGACCGAAAGGCTTAAATAGGCAAAATACCATAATGCAAAAAAGGGAATTAATGTATTCATAATTTGCCATAGGCTGTGTTTCATATGCGCTCTTTCGTATGGCGCGATGTCTGAACGCCACCCATTTTTATCATCATGCTTCATTCCGTTTAGAACTCCTTCTCTCCACATCGTGTCGGATCTGATTTGTTGTCACCTGTTGTAGTACGTTGCAGATCAAATTAAGTTCCCTAATACGGAAAGAAATATTACATCACCACTCTCATCATAAGGTTGAAAACGCTTTTTGTAAAAGGCAATATAAGTCAATCGTATTTACATAGCTCGTCTGTTGTGTAGAATGTATACACATAGATGATGCTTAATGAGACATGCCTACGATATGCATAATGCTGCCGGAAAGGAACTTTCCAAATGACGATATTAATTATTGAAGACGATTCCAGCATCCAAATGCTGCTCAAATTAAGCCTTGAAGTTGAGGGCTTTCACCCGATCGTAGCCGGGACCGTCGCCTCCGGTCTCGACGTGCTCGCTGCGCAGCCGATTGATTTGATCTTGCTGGATCTGATGCTGCCGGATCAGTCGGGCTTTGAGCTTTTGAAAACGCTGCAACAATCGTATAAAGACATACCTGTTATCGTACTCACAGCGAAAAACGAAATGAACGACAAAATATTAGGCTTCCAGCTCGGCGCCGATGATTATTTGACCAAGCCCTTTGAAACACGGGAGCTAATCATGCGAATTCGGGCGGTTATGCGCCGAATGACCCCGGATACAACTTCACACGCGGTCGATATCCTCCAAGCCGGCGTCATAGAGATCGATAGGAATGAGCGGTCTTTGAAAGTGGCGGGCCAGCTTGTCAAAACAACCAGCAAAGAGTTCGACTTCCTCTGGTTGCTGTGTAAAAATCCGAAGAAGGTGTTCACGCGGGAGCACATTTTGGACCAGGTATGGGGGTTCGAATACTACGGACAAACCCGCTCCGTCGATATGATGGTGAACCGGCTCCGCGAGAAAATGAAACCCCACGATCATGTGCTGGCCACGGTTCACGGAATGGGCTACAAGCTGGAGGTTTAAGCCATGAAGCTGCGCAATAAGCTGTTCATTCAGCACACCATTACGATTATCATGCTGCTGGCCGCGATGTATGTGGTCGTCAACTATACGCTAAGCAAAAGTATGATTGAGCGGGATACCCAGACGCTTAGCCAATATTACGACCTCCACCGCATCGAGGCGTTAAAAATTGTAAACGATAAAAAAATTAGCATCGAGCAGCTTTTTTCCGGGACGTATGCCCCGCTGATCGCCTCGCATCTCGCTGCCAACAGCAACTTCCAAGTCCAGCTGTTTGATCCGGAGGGCACCATTATCGGCGATAGCGGAAACCGGGAAGATCTGGTTAAGCGAAGCGATATCGACGCTGCGCTCGCAGGGCAAACCGCCACCGTCATTACGGAAGGTGAGAACAGCAAGATGCTTATCTATGCCTCCCCCTTCCTTTACGAAGGCAAAATTGTCGGCGGGTTCCGCTACCTGCTCGATCTAAATAAACACGAAGAAACCCTGTCCGCGATGAGGACCTGGTTTATTGGCGTCGCACTAGGCTGCCTGCTTGTTGCTTTGCTCGCGAGCTACTCGTTCTCATTCTTCATCATGCAACCGCTGCACGCCTTGCAGCAGGCTTTGAAGCTAGTGACCGTAGGCGATTTCAGTCGAAAAATAACCGTACGCAGCCAGGACGAGGTGCGGGAGCTGGCCGATGACTTTAATCGAATGTCCGAGGCGCTGCAAGAGCATATCGAGCTGCTCCATTATGAGCAGAGCAAGCAGAAAAAATTTTACGACAATGTCACACACGAGTTGAAAACGCCGCTAACCTCCATCATCGGTTTCTCCGATCTGATTGATAAAATGGAGCGCATCGATGATATTCGAACATGCAATGTATACATCCGCAAGGAAAGCACACGATTGCTGCAAATGGTCGAAGAGCTGCTGCAATCGTCGCTCAAAGGCGATGAGGCTTGGCGGGTGCAGCTTGAGCGTACCGACTTGGCTGCGATCCTGACGGATAGCTTGCGCATTTTGGAGCCTACACTGCATAAGTCCGCCATTACGACTGCTGTCCAAGTAGAACCGTGTGAGGTATACATGGATCCAAAACGTACACAGCAGGTTTTGTTCAACGTCATAGAAAATGCAATCAAACATAGCGGCTGCACGCAGCTAAGCGTACGGTTGGAGCAGCAGGAGTACCGGTGTCTCGTGCGTATTACCGATAACGGCAAAGGCATGGACGAAGAGGAAACGCGCACGCTGTTCCATCCTTCTGCTGAAAAAGCCGAGCGGCCTGTATCCGCCCACTCGCACGGGCTTGGGCTGCTGCTTTGCAAGCAATTGATGGAGCTGCAAGGTGGCGACATCACCGTGCACAGCCGTGAGGGAAGCGGAACGGAAGTCATTTTGAGCTTCCAAATGGAACCTGTACGCCCTCAAGGTCTGTTACAAAATTGATACAAATCAATGATTTTTCTGAGATAAAAGGAGAGTAATCTACATGCAAGAGGAGAAGAAAGGGCTTTCATGGTTGCGTCTCATCTTATTGCAAATCGTGATCGGTTGTACGTTGATCGGCATTTTTGCTTATGTATTCCGAATCGGCGTCGATGAAGTTCGAACGGTTCCGAAGGACCCGAACAGCCGTGACATGTTCGACGGCGTTCCCATGAGCATGAATGTCACGTACCCGGGTATCGGCACCATCTCGATTGATGATCCCAAAGAGTTGATTGCGTGGAAAGCTTCATTCACGCGTTTATTAAACGGCAGTGGGCAGCCCACTCGTGCAAACGCTTCACGGCTGCTGCTAACAGGCTCCATGGCCTACTTGGATCAAGAGGATGTGCCTTTCCAAATCGGGACCAGCGGCTTCCGTTTCGGCAGTGACCTCGTGAACTCGCTGGATACTAGCGCGGAGATCCGCAAACTGCAAAATATGCTGATCGACAAAACGCTCACCGCAGAAACCGTCGGCAATGTGATTGCGAACCCGATCCATCAAGTATTTCGCTTGCAGGACGGCGTTCTTACCGCGTTATCCGAGAGGGATCGGACTGCGCTGACGGCACAGATGCGAACGGCAGTCCGGTTGATCGACTTCAGCCATTTTGACTTCATGGCAGAGCGCCCGAGCGCCCACTATGTTGTACAGCTAAAGGATGAAGCCGCGAGCGGAAAGCATTGGCTGCATATCGATCTCTATGATAACGCTTACTTCATCGTGTTCGATTTGTTGGACGAAACCAACCATAAAGCCTATTTCAAGTTAAGTGACGCCTCCTAACCTATCGAGGGGATGGTTGATGAAATGGCTAGAAAGAAAAGTAACAGCTCCGTTATGATTTTATCCGTTATTGTTGTCGTGCTTGTCGCAGGATTCTTCCTGTACAAGTCTGGTGTTTTTGGCGGGAAAGCGAAAGGCAAAATTACCGTTTATTCCATTTTCCAAGAAGAAGAAGCGCGTAAGATTCTGGATAAATTCAAGGCAGAGACCGGAATCGATTACGACGTTCTTCGTCTCCCAAGCGGTGAAGCCGTGACACGCGTTCAAAATGAAATGGGCAAACCCCAAGCGGACTTCCTCATGGGCGGCCCGGCGGATTCGCACGAAGTTTTGAAAAAAGCAGGCGCACTGGAGAATTACATTTCTCCGAACGCCAAAGATATCCCAGACAACATGAAAGATAAAGAGGGATCCTGGACTGGTTTTTACCTGAATCCAATTGCTATTGGCATCAACGAGCAGCGTTGGAAAGAGAAATACGCTGCTGCGCCATATCCGCAGACGTTCCAAGAGCTGCTTGACCCTAAATTTAAAGGCGAAATCGGCATGTCCGACCCGGCAACCTCCGGTACCGCTTATACAGCCGTTGCTTCCCTTGCTCAAGTATGGGGCAAAGACAAAATGCTGGACTATGTGGCCAAGCTGCTGCCCAACCTGAAAGAAAGACCAAAGTCGGGAATCGAGCCGATTCAAAAAGCGGCTAAAGGAGAGTACACCATCGGTATCACCTTTCTTGGCGACCAGCTGAAAATGAAAAATCAAGGCAGCCCGATTATTTCGATCGTTCCGGAAGCCGCAGGTTATGAAGTTGGCGGACTGGCGATTGTCAAAGGCGGCGCTAACACCGAAGGCGCCAAGAAACTCATGGATTTCATGCTAACGAATGAACCTGGACTTCTTTATACCGAATCGGCTTTCGCAAGCTCAGTGAAACCTACGGTACCGATCCCTAAAGGCGGTATCGACATCAAAACAACCAAATACAATACAAGCTACAGCTTATGGAAAGCTGCCGAGCAGCGCAAAGAGCTGCAGGACGCGCTCAAGAACCTCAAATAAGAAAGCGTTTCCAGCGTTTCCGGGGCATTGGTCCCGCATGTACCCGCATCTTCTGCGGACCAATGCCCCTCTAAACCAAGAATGTGGAAGGCGGTCGTGAGCCCCTTATGATTATAGAAAAAAAAGGCATGGGCACCTCGATCAGCAAGCTGGTGAAAGATCCCTCCTCGCTGATCCTCGTACTCATCAGTTTCGCCGTACTCTGTCTCTTCGTCATTTATCCGCTTATTTACGTCATTGCCTTGCCGGGAGCAACGGATTGGACGACCTTCTTCAGCAAAAGCCGTTACGGCACCGCCTTGCTGAATACGGTCGTCAGCTCCTCCCTTTCCGCATTAACGGCAACAGTTTGCGGTTTTATTTACGCGTATTCGATTCATTACAGCAACATTGCGGGGAAAAAGTTTTTCCGGTTTATCGCCTTTCTCCCGATTCTCGCGCCTTCGGTGATGACCGGCCTCGCCTTCCTGCTTCTATTCGGCAGAGGCGGCATGGTGTCGCAAACACTCAAAGCTTGGTTCAACGTCGAGCTTGATTTATACGGCTTGCCGGGCCTCTGGATCGTACAAACAATCTCGTATTTCCCGCTTGCCTACATGACCATTACGGGCGTTCTACGCTCCATATCGCCTAACCTGGAAATTGCCGCGCAGAACCTGGGGGCACGCGGTTTCAAGCTTTTCCGCACCATCACGTTCAAATTAGCGCTGCCGGGCGTTATCAACGCGTTTCTGCTCGTGGCGATCAACTGCTTTGCCGACTTCGGAAATCCCAAGCTGATTGGGGGCAACTACTCCCTTCTGGCTGTTGAAATTTACGGAGAAATCATTAATAACGAGCCTGGCCTCGCATCCGTGATGGGCGTCATTCTCGTAATTCCCGCCCTGTTAGTTTTCGTCATTCAAAGCAAACTGCTGTCCAAGGGCTCCTATTCCACAATAACCGGAAAACCCGTTTCTGGACTAAACCGAGTCAAAACGTCTCGCAAAACGGACATCCTTCTATTTATTTTTAACAGCATCATGGCACTTTTCATTCTGTCGATGTTCGCCATTACGATCTTGTTTGCGTTCACGAAGAACTTCGGGAGAGACAACACATTTACACTGAGTCATATCACGAAAATGGTGTTCAACCCGTCCAGCCCCGCTGTTCTTAACAGCTTGGTGCTGTCGCTCATCGCTTCTATTCTTGCCGTCGGCTTCGCCTTAGTGCTGGCTTATGTCGTAGTTCGAAAGCCTTTTCCAGGTAAAAAAATGCTCGATTTCACGGCCGTTCTGCCCATTGCTTTGCCAGGGACATTCGTAGGTTTGGCTTTGATCGTGGCCTTCAGCAACGGGCCCATCATGCTTCAAGGCTCCGCCATCTTAATCATCGTAGCCATGCTGCTTAAACAAATGCCTGTTGGATATCGGGGACTCACCGCCTCCTTCAAGCAGGTAGACAAATCCATCGAGGAAGCAGCCACCAATCTCGGAGCGGACAGCCGCCGCACACTGACAACCATTGTGTTTCCGATGCTGCAAAAGACCATTGTCGCCAACTTCGTCTACGCTTTTATGAAAAATATGAACACCTTAAGCACCATTGTCTTTCTGATTACGCCCAAATGGGTCGTCGCCGCCGTATCGATCTTCAACTACGCTGAGACCGGAACTTACTACTGGGCAGCCGCTGTAGCTGTCGGATTGATGGGAACTACACTGGCTACACTCGGTGTAATGAAGCTTATTTTCCGCTCGAAGGTTAAAATATTTGATTTCTAGATGAGGAGTGAGAAATGATGAGTACACAAGTTTTATTGGATTTAAAAAATGTCAGCAAAGTGTTCGGCAGCAACCACGTGCTCAAACAGATCGATTTGCAAATCGAACGGGGAAAGTTCATTACGTTTCTCGGACCTAGCGGATGCGGCAAAACAACACTGCTGCGCTCCATCGCAGGCTTTTATACGATAGATGAGGGTGAAATTAAAATAGACGGCCAGCTCGTCAACGATCTGCCGCCCTATAAACGCGGAACGCCGATGGTGTTCCAAGAGTACGCTTTGTTCCCGCACATGACCGTGTTCGATAATGTCGCATACGGGTTGGATATTCAGAAGCGTCCTGAGGCGGAAGTGCAAGAACGCGTAAAAACGGCGATGGCCAAAGTGAAGCTGACTGGCCTGGAGGAGCGCTACCCGCACGAAATGTCCGGTGGTCAGCAGCAGCGCGTGGCTATGGCCCGGGCGCTGGTCATGAACTCCCCGATCATCCTGCTGGATGAGCCGCTCAGTAATCTGGATGCAAAGCTGCGGGAAGAAGTCCGCGTGGAACTGCGCAGCATTCAACAAGAGCTGGGGTTAACCGTCATCTACGTCACCCATGACCAACTCGAAGCTTTGTCGATGTCCGACTCCATCGTTGTTTTTAATAAAGGCGCGATTGACCAGTACGGTACGCCGCATGAGATCTACTATAAGCCTCGCACCCCTTATGTCGCCGATTTTATCGGTACAACCAATTTCGTTGATGCTACCGTGCGCGAAGTGACGGGTGGTAAGGCCATAGTGGAATATGGCGCGAGCAGCCGCACAGCTAGCGTAACGACGGATGAAGCTATTGTACCAGGCGAAAAGGTTCTGCTTAGCATCCGCCCTGAATCTATGCGGATAAATGCGCCGGAGGCCGGCAGCTTTGTCGTTAGCGGCTTCGTGAAATCATCGATGTTCCTCGGTGAGAAAGAGCGGTATTTCATTCTGGACAATAATATGAAAGAATGGATTGTTGATGCGTATGACATCGGATTAACCAGATTTCAAGGGAATGTCACGATCCATGCCAGTGATGATAAAATTCATTTAATGAAGATAAATCAATAGGACATAAATACAATTAGCAGCTTGGCTGAAAAGGGAAACTTGCGTTTCCTTTTTTGGCTGTTCAGGAGGGATTTTGCAGCATGTGGAAAAAAAGTTTGCTCGTGCTCCTAGCGGGAATCGGGATTTGCCTTGGTTTTCGTTTCATCGGGGAAAAGAAAAGCAATCAGCCGCTCAAAGTGTACGTGATCTTCCAGGAAGATGCCGGGCGGATTTTGCTCGAAACGTTTAAGGAAAAAACGGACCAGTCCTACGACATCATCCGAATGTCGAGCGGCGAAGCCAGCTACCATCTGCTGACGCTGGGTAAAACCGGCATCGACGTGGTCCTCGGCGGCCCTGCCGATCTGCATGAGCAGCTCAAAAACAAAAGCAAATCCCTTCGCTACTCTCCGGCAGCTGCAAGCAGCATTCCAGCTAAATACAAAGATGCCGCCGGCTACTGGACCGGCATGTACATGGGGGCGCTCGCCATTGGCGTGAACCAGACCGTCTGGCAGCAGGACCCTCAGCTGAAGGGTCTGCCGCTGCCGCAGCGGTACGAAGATCTGCTGCGCCCTGAGCTCAAGGGCAAGATCGAGATTCCCGACCCCGAGACGTCGGGAACCGGCTACACGCTGCTCGCTTCGCTCGCCCAGCAGCGCGGCGACGGCGAAGCGATCGCTCTGATGCAGGCGCTGAAGAAGCAGAGCGCCTCCATGACGTTCGCCGGCAACACGAGCGCGCAGCATCTGGCAGAAGGCGAGATGGCGGCGGCCGTCTCGTTTTTGAGCGATCAGCTGCGCTTCAAAAACTCCGGCTACAACATCTCCTCCTTCATTCCGCCGCAGGCCGGCTGGGAGATTGGAGCCGTGTCGATCCTGAAGGGCGGCAACAACACCGCTGCGGCTAAGCAGCTGGTCGATTTCATGCTGTCCCGCGAGGTGCAGACGGATTACATGAACACCGCCTTCTCCTTTCCAGTGGCGCCGGATATTCCGGTGAACCCGCTCCTTGCGCCAGTGAAGCTGGAGAATCTGCTTGCTACCTACCGCTTCGATCTAGCTGCTCAGCAGCATGAGAAGCTGCTGAGCGCTTGGCGAACGGCAGAGTAACGGGGGGGTGAGTGCCTATCTGCGCAAAATGCAGCATGATGGGGTCTGGCAGCCCCCTGCTCACCCCTTTGTTGTACTTTGTGCAACAAGATGGGCCACAGCAGTCCCATGCTCTCCTTTTGTTGTACTTTGTGCAACAAAAGGGGCCCAAATTGGCCTCTGCCCTTCTCTATGTTGTACTAAGTACAACAATTTCAGCTAAAACAGGCCGTTTCTGGGCTTTTGGGGTCAAATCATTGTATTTTCTACAATAAAGAGTGGGTTTACATGCTGCAGACCTCATTTATGTTGCAGAAAGTGCAACGAGGACTGACGCAGGCCTCATCAAATAGGGGCCGATCTCGATCTGGAGACCCCTTTCTCCGTTTCATTGGACGATTTCCAATCAAACCTTCATTTATTGGAGCAAATCCCACTTCTCATTGGATGAATTCCAATGAGGTACCTTCAAACCCTGCTAAATTAGCCCAAAATCGAACACTTGGTTGGATTTCATCCAATGAAAGGTGCTTTTTGACCAGTTAAATCCCATTTTCGTTGGATTTCATCCAACGAGGCGAAACTCCGAAACTTTCCACTCTGCCTCCCACTCACTATTCACCACTCTCTACTCATCCCCACTACTTACTACTTACTACTTACTACTTAACTTAACACTTGCTCCCTTCTCTTTTCTGCTTTTTCCGTTACATTTACCGCTTAGTGCTTACTCGCGACTCCTTACTATTCACTATTTACTATTTACTATTCACTACTTACTATTTACTACTTATTACATGCTCCTTAACACGTACCTCTTACCCCCTATTACTTGCTGCTTACGACTTGCTACTTACTACTCCCTACTCCCTACTCACTCACCAATCAGCTCCATTACCTACTCTACTTACCAATCCACACCTCTTCCTCACCTCACACCAAGTGTTAACCCATTCCAAAAAAAGCCGCCAACCCAAGCAAAAGTTCTGCTTCAAGCTGACAGCTTTATGACTTATCCCTCACCGTGAGGGCCGCCTTTTACACATGAACAGGACTAGCTTCCTGCCTCTTCTTCGTGGATTCAAGTCTGCTTGAGCCCACAAACATTGCGGTAATGAAGCCGATGATACCTACGCAAATGCTGAGGATGAAGCCGTGATTAATTGCGGTCGCCAACGCACCTTGCAGGAACTGACGGATCTCAGGCGGAATCGTTCCGCCTGCGTGCATCAGCAGCTCTGGATTCGCCAGAGTACTAATCTTATCGGCGGGAATCCCAGCTTTGGCCGCACCATCTGCTATCAGATCACTCAAGTTATTATTGACTATTGTTGACATAATCGACGCACCCATGATTCCGCCAATGCTGCGCCAGAAGCCAACGATGGAGGAGCTGACTCCCATGTATTTAGGGTCGACATTGGCGGCGATCGCACTCTGTGCAACGCTCATCAGCGGTCCGACTGCACCAATTCCAAGCAGAATCATAAGAGCGATCATATACCCGCTAGAGGCGGTCGGGCCAACTTTGGTCAGCAGCAGCGCAACAACAATCGTCATCGTCATACTAACGAGCAGCAGCGGACGGAAGGCGAATTTGGATTGTAAAAAGCCGAATAGAACAGCACCACAAATAAGAGAGGCCATCATTGGCGTAAGCACGCCATTAGAGTTGGTGTGACCTAGCACTGCAACGCTAAAAATAGGAAGATAGGTGATAGCCGAAAACATAAGCACACCTTGACAGAAGACGATGATGCTGGTTCCTAGCACCATTTTGTTCTTAAAAATGGTGAGTGGAAGGACCGGCTCAGCAGCCCGCTTTTCAACCAGAATAAAGAAAACGGCAAAAACCACCGACACAGCGAACAGGCCAATTTCCTGCCACGAGCTCCAAGCGTAATCTTTTCCGCCCCATTCCAGCGCCAGCATGAGAGAAACAGTTGTGATAATGAGAAATAAGGTGCCAAGATAATCGATTTTCGGTTTGCGTTCCGAACGCGTCTCTTTCAAGGCAATGATCAGAACGAGCATAGAAGCCAAGCCGATCGGCACGTTGATATAGAAATTCCATCTCCAACCTAGATGCTCGGCAATAAAGCTACCCAACTGCGGACCCGCAACGGAAGAAAGACCGAAAATCGCCCCGAAAACACCTGACATTTTAGCAGCATCCTTCGGATCGTTAAAGATTGTATAGATAATTGTGAAACTAATGGGCATGAGCGCGCCAGAACCGATCCCCTGAATGACTCTGAACAAAATGAGCTGATCCACGCTTTGCGCCATCCCGCATAAGGCTGAACCAACCAGAAACAGACCGATCCCGATCAGGTAAAACATTTTTCTGCCGAATAAATCCGACATTTTTCCAAACACTAGCATGGTACTTGTCGCCGCCAGCATATACGCGGTAAATACCCAACTGATTTTATCAAACACGTTGAAATCCTCACTTAGCTTACTGATGCAGGAAGCCACAATTGTATTATCCAAAGATGACATCAATAAGCCTAACGCCATGGCCAAAATAATGAGCTTTTTATTTGAACCTGAACCATTCATGTTAATCCCTCTCTTCTTGCTCTAAATTTCTAAGCCGAATCAGACCTTCCGTAATCATCTCGAGCTTAGCTTCATAATTCTTCATGCCAATTTGAATACAGATGACTTGCGAAGGATGCATTTTATCCTTGTACAACACGCACAAGTCTTTCAGTTGATCTAACTGTTCCATGATTTGGATCTGAGCTTTCTCCAGCCACTCGATGACCTTGCTATTCCCCACATATTCGCCAAAAAACAGCCTCATCAGGAAATCCGATTTCACATTCTCCGCTTCAATTGGACTGTTCAGGTATTCGTTGAACTGTTTCTTCCCCTTCTCTGTGATGGTGTAAACATTTTTGTTCGGCTTCCCATCCTGCAAAATGCTTTCCTTCGTCAGCAGCTCATCTTTCTCCATTCGGTGAAGCATTGGATAAATTGTGCCGTAACTCGAGCTATAGAAATAGGAATATAAAGTTTCAAATAGTTGTTTTATTTCATAACCAGTTAACGAACGATCCATTAATGTACCTAAAATGACGTCCTGACTGTTCAAGGTGAGATCTCCTCCACAAAAGCTCATATTTGATATTTCGACTGTTAATATATCACACTGATATATGACGTGTCTATATATGAATGACTACAAACAAAAAAAGCTGCCCAAAGTCATCTCTGACCTCAGACAGCTTATTCGAATGCCTACCAGAACATCTCCCCGTGCCCCAACAGCCGGGATAGGCCTTCCACAAAATAATAATCGCCGTAAATCAGCGGCACATCCACATTCTTGCCTTCCGGATAATGGCTCGTACCATGAAGGATCAGACCTTCCTCCGTCTCCGAGTCCCACGCGCCGTAGTTTGTGTAGAGCGAGTGCAGGATGCGCTCACCCGCTTGACGGTACAGGCTGCTCTCTTGACAGCTTACCTGCTCTGCGATCAAAAGCAACCCGCAGGCCGCACAAGCGCCTGCCGACGTATCACGATATGCCGTGATTCCTTCCGGCAAACGAAAATCCCAATGCGGCACATGATCCTCCGGCAAGTTGGCTATGAAAAAATGCGCTGCGCGCTTGGCGGCATCCAAATACCGTTCATCTCCCGTGTGGAGATGACTCAGCGCCATGCCGTAAATCGCCCACGCCGTGCCGCGCGACCAGCCGGAGTCAGGGGCGAAGCCCTGCCCGCCTTTCACTTCAAGCTTCTCGCCCGTGTGCGGATCGAAGACCACGATATGGTTCACAGAACCATCCGGGCGAATGAAGTGCTCTAACGCCATGTCGGCATGCCGCACGGCGATGTGCGAGTACCGCGGGTCTCCGGTCGTCCGGGAGGCCCAGTGCAGCAGCGGCAGGTTCATCATGCAATCGATGATGGCCCAGCCGGCATTATCCTCGCCCTCGCGCCACGGGTTCCACGCGCGAATGTAATTGCCCTGCACGTTGAATCGTGCAGCAAGCAAATTAGCCGCGAGCAAGCCGCGGCGCTTGGAGTCCTCCGCGCCTAACAGCTTGTAGCGCGCAACGCTCGTCAGCGTCCACATGAAGCCGATATCATGATCCAAGCGGTAATAATCCGCGATGACTTGATCGAGCTGCACCTCGCAGGACTCAGCCAGCAGCTTCAGCTGCTCATCTTGCGTGTCGCGGTACAACAGCCACAGCAGTCCCGGCCAGAAGCCTGCCGTCCACCAAGATGCTGGCTCCAGTTGGTATTCGCCCTTCACACTGGCATGCGGGAAGCGGTCTCCGATTCTTTGGCTTGTCTTTGCTACTTTGTGGACCGTCTTGTCCCAAGCTTCCTGAACCCAATCTAGTGAAGTACTCATGTTGATCACATCCTAAGTTAATTTTATTGAAAGGCAAATCTAAACACGGCATGAACTTTGAGGTTAGAATCGGACAACACGCCCGGCTTCAACTTGAAATCAAGCGCATAACATGTCTCCGGCTGATCAAAATGATTCACGTGATGGAGAGTCTCGACCTCCCAATCAAACAGGTCCATTTCATAAGATACAAAAACCCGTGCTTGTGCCGATGCCGCTATTAAAATCCGCCCATCCTCCGCTTGCTGCGGGCGATGCCATGCCACGAACCGCTCCACGACGGTTGTTGGGGCTTGCGCGAATTCATAGCTGTCCGTCACCTCTAGAGTTGGCGGCTCTGTTTTATGCCAAATAAATCGACGTACAAGCTCATTAAGCTTTTCAATCCCATAGGCGCTGGATATTTCTAATGCGAAATCATCCTGCTCCCCATTGCTGCTATACTCCAGCACCTCTGCCCGATGCTCCGCCCCAGCCTGTTGAAACAAGCCGTCAATGATCGGTACAGAGTGGCTCTGCGAGCCGTTGCACAAGATTTCATAACGCTCCGGTCCAAAATATTTTCGCGAATATTGCCCGCTCCCCAGATCCGGAAGCAGCGTTTCGCCTTGCGCATACAGGATGAAATGTCCGATGTCATTATGATTATGCGGTTCATTGTTATGCCCGCCTTTGGCCGCGAAAACATAAGCGCCCTGCTCTTGAAGCTGCCTGGACACCAGCCACTGGGCATCCGGCAAATAGTAAGCCGCCGTTCGCCAAGCGCTTCCCTCCACTTCCTCTAAAGACCAGAGCAAATTCCTTAACGCAGGCGCCCATCTGCTGCAGTGATCATCACGGAAACCTGCACGCAGCGACAGCTCGGGATGCTCAATCTCCGGATAAAGCTGCTTCAGGTAGCCGCTTAATCCCATGAAAATCCCCGCCTCCCCTTGCGAGTCGGAAAAATTCACAACCTTCCTCCCATGGAGGAAGCTTTTTTGCTGGAACAAGGCTACCTGCCGCACCTTGTCCGCCTGAAACCAATTGACGGCGCCGCCGGTACGCCGCAAGATCAAATCAGCGGCATAGGTAAAGTAGCCGAAGCCGTACTGCCAATACATGTACCCTTCGGTACATGCTCCGTCTTCTTCGAAGCCGCTGAGGTACGAAGCGAGCGCGGGAAAAGCTCGCTCCAGCACCGCTGCGAGCTCGTCCTCGTCCTGCAGCGTGTAAATCGCTGCAGCAGCAATGGAGCCTCCGCAGACAGAGGCCCAGTTGTGAGTCGCGGTCTCCCAGTGGCTGGGAGCCTGCGTCACAAAGGGCCGCAGAATGCGGCGCAGCACTTCTTCGCGAATGCGTACGCGGAGAAGTTGCGGAAGCGCGTCGCTGAGCAGCGCGCTGATTTCGCTGAGCGCGAAGGCGGTCTCCGCCGCGAAGAGATCAATGGTGAACGACTCCGCGGAGCGGTTCACAAGCCCTTCTGCTGCATATTGCGACTCTTCCGCAGACCTCATTTCCGGCCCATGCAAAATATGCGCAGGCAAACACCATGTATACTCATCCAAAATGGACGAAATTGTATCAGAAAGCGCATCCAAATAAGGGCTGTCCGCCTCATCTAACCAAGCTAATAAACCAAATGTCGTCAATCGGTTGCGACGGCGGAAATACACAAGCTCATATTCCCTTCGAGAGCCAGTTGTGGAGAATAAACGAAACAGGGAATACGTCAATGCCGGTATCGTTTCCTGCAAAAGCTTGTCCCCTTCATCTCGGATCTCCTGGATCAGCTGTTTGCTTTCCTTGCCTTGCAGTAAACGGGCCTTTACTTGCAGAGGCGTTTCATCCTGAAACAACAGCTGTGAAGGGGTACTCGACGCAGCTAGCAGGGCTGCTTTTACATTTTCCAAGTTCAAGTTGTCTACAGATATACTCATCGTAATTCGACCCACTTTCCCATGTCATGTGAAGGCGGTTGGCCTTCCGTCCGAGCAGACTTCCTGGATCTTACCATTTACAAGCTACATATCTTTCATTATAAAGAATTAGAGGCCATTCGTTAGCCTGTTATTTTGACTTTTTTGACTATTATCTTGACCTGTTTGGGCCTATGGCGCAACATGGTAGAGAGATAGATACAGAGACTAGACTTTACCGGAGAGGTTGGACAGAAAAATGAGTCATCAAACCGTACAAGGAACCGATGCTCCCAAAGGGCGGTTTCCGATTTCCCTGCTTTCTTTAACCGCTGGCGCCTTTGCCATTGGCATGACGGAGTTTGTGATTATGGGCCTTTTGCCCAATGTTGCGGAAGACTTGCATATCACCATCTCACAAGCCGGCCAGCTCATCACGAGCTATGCCATGGGTGTGGCGATCGGTGCTCCGATTCTCGCTTTGTTCACAAACAAACTGCCGCAAAAGCTGTTGTTATGCCTGTTAATGGGTGTGTTCATCCTAGGCAACGCCATCAGCGTCATCGCACCCAACTATGCCATCTTGATGGGCGCTCGCATTGTGACAGCGCTAGCGCACGGGACGTTCTTCGGCGTAGGCGGCGTTATCGCCGTGCATCTGGTTCGCCCGGATCGACGGGCGGCGGCCATCTCCATTATGATGGCCGGTCTCACGATCGCCAATATTATGGGCGTTCCATTTGGCACTTTCATCGGACAGCAGCTCGGCTGGCGTGCCTCGTTCGGTGCGATTGTGCTGATGGGCATTGTTTCGCTTATCGGCATTATCTTTTTAATCCCGCGCGTGAAGCAGGAGAAAAGCGCAGGTATTCTTCAGCAGTTCCGTGCTTTAACGCAGCCTAAGCTGCTGTTGATGCTGCTCATGGGTGCGCTGGGCAGCGGGAGCTTGTTCACCGTTTTCACGTATATCACACCGCTGCTGGAACAAGTGACAGGCTTCTCGGAACATCGTGTTGCGTGGATTCTCGTTCTTTTCGGCTTTGGTGTCACCTTCGGCAATATCATTGGCGGCAAGCTTGCCGACTGGAAGCTCATGCCGGCATTGCTGGGTAATTACGCGGCTTTGGCCCTCATTCTTATTATTTTTAATATCACGGTTCATCTGCCCGTTGCTGCTGTTATCACTATTTTCGTCTGGGGCGCGGCTGCTTTCGGCATTCTGCCGGGGCTCCAGCTGCGCATTATGACGATGGCGAAGGACGCGCCTATGCTGGCTTCGACCTCTAATCATTCGGCGAATAATCTCGGCAATGCCAGCGGCGCCTTTATCGGCGGGTGGGTCATTACTCATATGGGGCTGACCTATCTCCCTTGGGCTGGGGCTTTGCTACCTGTGCTAGGGTTGCTGATCGGCTTCGTCAGCTATGGGTTGGAGCGGAAAGAGCAGCGTGCAAGTGCAACCCCAGATGGGCAAAAACTAGTCGGGTAACTCGTAGGTTCGCAGGACAAACCTGACCCTCAAATCGCGGACTCCAGTTCCCTTTGACGACAGGTTCGTGTTAGACAAACAAGCGGAGGGAACTATGGTACGCTATTTAAACCAAAAAAAAGCTAATTAGTCCGGAAAGGGAACCCTGTGCCGCTATTTCGCTGTATTACTCTGATTTTCTGGCTTTAGCGGGCAAATAAAACCCTGTAGTTCCGCTAGCACTTTGTATATCGTCAAATGTGCCTGCATAGCGGCCCCCAGTTCCCACCGGCGGTCGGAGAACAACAAAAGGCATACCCACCAGAAGTTACTACTGAGGGTATGCCTTTTCTGTTATGGCCGCTGCGATTCCGCGGTAACCGGCTCAATTAACTTCAATAACGCGATGACGTCCGCTTTATCGAACGTTCTATTGCCATCCATATCGTAGCGCAATGGCGTCACGGCGAGAACGTTGGTAATATCCCAAAGCTTCTCCCCTTTTTGATAAAAGAGGGACACGATACGTTCGGTCGAAGCTGTACCGTCCAAGCTCACTACTTTGACTTGGAATCGGTTCAGTCCTTCCACGAAAGTAACAGGTTCACTCTGTCCGTTCGCCACTGCAATGGCTGCGCCCAGCTCGCCGCTCTGCGGATCCATTCGCTTCAGCGTGGTGCTAGTGCCCTCTTCCGAAGATGCTGCATGAAAGATAAACGCCGGGCTAGCGCCATGAACAACAGCTGCGGTCCACGACGTGGTCGTTGGCAGCATTTTGCCATAGTCATCACTCGTGAGCACAAGCTGCGCCAAAGCAGGCTGCACAACAACAGTTACTGCTTGGGACTCCGTGCCGTCCGTGATGCCGCTTCTTTCGTACAGCGCTGTGAATCGGTGTGTACCGGAGCTCACACCTGTTAAGCTAATTTCGGCGTTTCCGTACACGTCTGTCGTTACCCTCGCTAGTTCAGTACCGTACTCTCTCAATGAAATGTAGCCGGGTTGATTCAGGTCACCAATCAAGTTCCCTACAGATACGGAGAATTGAATAGCTTCCCCAAGCTGAAAAATGCCACTCGGATGATTCAAAATGAGTACAGTCCCCTGTGTATTGGGTTTGATGATTTGGGTGATCGGGGCTGAAATCCGCTCCTCGTGCACCGAATCAGGAACGTATGCGGCTTGAATGGCGTATGTGCCGGGCAGCAACGCTGAAGATGTCATTGCAGCAGTCCCTGTAGCGTCAAGATCTATTGGAGTATCCAGCAAATTGCCGCCGCTAAAAACAATATGGCCGCCAGGGATTTGCGATTCTCCATTCGTATTCGTCACGTGAGCAGTAAATGTAATTGGACTTCCGTAATAAACAGCCTCCGTTACTGAAGCGGTAACCACGACGGTAACAGGGATCGGCTTGATCTGCAAGCTGCTGCTCGTTGACACCCCGTCAAGATGCTCGTCATCCCCCAAGTAGTTGGCGAGGACGGTGTGCGTGCCAACGGCAAGCTGCTCAGTCTCCCAAGTCGCTGTCCCGTTCGTCAGCGTCATAGCCCCCGGCCAATTGCTGAAGCCATCTGTACCCGAAAGTGTGACCGTCCCCGTAGGGACAGAACTTCCGCTACCTGCGTTAGCTACCTGCACGTTTATGCTAACCTTGTGCCCGTAGATGCTTTCTCCCACTTGCGGCGTCACAGACAGATGAACCGTAACCGGCGCTTTGGAAACCGGCTGGGTGATTGACTGTGAAACACTCGTGACATGATTGCTATCACCGCTATATTCCGCCGTAATGACGAGATCGCCAACCGGTAGATCATGAGTGGTAAGTACCGCAGAGCCGTTGTTGTCTAGTGAGATCGGTACTTGCAAGCTTTCACCGTTATTTTTGAACGTAACCGTACCTGTAGGTTTGATATTAGGATTACTTGTATTTATGACCTGCGCCGTTAAAGTCGTCGTTTCACCAACAGAAATCCCGCCCGATGACGACAGGGTTGTTGATGTGCTTGCTTTGTTTACCGTATGCCCAATTGCAGTTGCTAGACTAACCGCATGGTTGGCATCTCCGCCATACTCCGCTTTAAACGAGTGGGATCCCGCCGATAAAAGATTCGGCATCGTCCAATCAGCCGTTCCTGCATTTAGTGTCGCGGTACCCAAGGTGGTTGCACCATCTTTGAATGTTACGGTACCACCTGGCATAATCGAGCTGCCATTTGTATTCGCCACGGTTGCCGTTAACTTCAATGGAGTCCCGTAGGTGGAAGCCGCGTCCGTCGCTCCTGTAACCGTCAATGTGGAAGACGTAGGAATCAGATTAATCGTCACTGGCGTGGAGCTTGAACTATTCGCAGTATGGGTCAGACTTCCTCCGTAACTCGCTGTAATCGAATGGGATCCCACATCCAAATTGGAGGCCGTCCAGGTTGCCGTTCCCGAATTCAACGTCGCTGTGCCCAGCACTGTCGAACCGTCCTTAAACGTCACGGTACCCGTCGGTGAAAAAATGCTTGCCTGCCCATTCGTCACGGTTGCCGTTAACGTTACCGAATTCCCGTAAGTTGTACTTCCCGGACTGGCGCTAACCGTCACTACGGTCGGTATCCCTAGCACGGATTGCGACAAACTGCTTGACGTACTGTTTAGGTGCTGCCCATCACCATCATAAGTAGCCGTAACCGAGTACCCGCTAACCGGCAACGACGACGTTGTGAAGCTGGCAACACCACTTCCGTTGACACTCACAGTGCCCAGGACATTGCTGCCTTCTTTAAAAGTAACCGTCCCTCCCGGCATAACCGTACTGCCGCCTGTGTTGGTGACTGTCGCCGTGAAGGTGATCGGCTCGCCGACGTAAATGAATCCGGCATTCGAGCTTAACGTCGTATTGGTTTGAATCTTAGACACCGTATGTACAAAGCTAGACGTCTTTGCACCATGTATACCGTCACTGCTTGAATAATTAGCTGTTATCGTATGTTCACCGACGGCTAGACCGGAGAAAGACATGGCCGTGTAAGCGTTGAAGTTTTCAAGCTCTCCCCAAGTTCGTGTCGTGAGTACATTATCTTGGCCGACAAGTGTAACTGTTTTATCGACTTTATTTACTGTGATTGCTGTCACGTAACGATTTTCCGAAAAGTCCCAGGACTTTACCAGATTGTTATTCGCATCAAAGGCATACAAATACACATAGAAATTGTTATTGGTATCGCTGTACGCCCAGTAATCAAGCCCACCCCACTGAATCACAGGGCAGTCCGAACAAGTTAATTTTTTGCCAGACTGCACCGGAGCAAGCCCAGCACTTTTATAAACAACCTCCGGCTCTGAAGCAACAAGCTCCAGCGGTCCCCCGATCAGTGTGCTCCCATCGTAGAACGTTACGTTCCCAGTTGGGGTAGAACCGTTCGCTGCACGATCCGCCACAACCGAAGTTAATGGCACCGACTCTCCATAAATGGACGAAGCCGGGCCTGTTATCACTTGTTCCACTGTTGTAGATGCATAAGCTGCGGGCTGGTAAAAGTTAACCAGCAACGCGACCATTAGAACTGCGCCAATCCAACGCAGCTTATTCCCATTTTTCCGTTTCACTATCATTCCTCCGCCCTGCGTAACTCTAGTAAGTATACTAAATTTATCGGGTTTCCGGTGCATAAAATGAATAGAAAAAAGCCATCTGCCCCCATCAACCAGCGGGTACAAATGGCTTTTCTCGCCCCATGCGTCAAACAGGACGCTCGATCTCAAACTGCTCTCCCAATTTTGCATAGGAGTTGCCGGCCAACCGGCTAACAGGCCTCAATTTCTGAGCATCAATATGGCCTTTGTCGTACAGCTCATTGGCGATGTGAAAATGCACCACCCGGCCGATCAGCAAATCCGCAGAAGGAGAGTCTTCCGTCCCCCCAAGCGGTATGGCCCGCTCAAGAACACATTCCATCCGAATGCTTGCTTCCGCGATGCCCGGTACAGCTATCTTCACACTAGGAACAGGTGTCAGGCCAGCTAACACCACTTCGCTTTCATCAGACGGCAGTGCAGCTGCCGTTTGATTGATTTCATTGACATATGACTCGTCAGAGATATGAACAACGAACTCCCCTTTGGCGATGGCATTACGCGATGTATCTTTGCGTTCGCCCTGTCGCCGCTGCACCGACACGGCGATCATCGGCGGGTCCGCCGTCACAATCGTGAAGTAACTGAACGGTGCGGCATTAAGGACGTCCTCTGTCGAAAGAGTCGTGACAAAGGCGATAGGTCTGGGAATAATACTGCCGATCAGCAGCTTGTAATTCTCCCGTTCGGTCTGATTCGAAGGGTCGATGGCGATCACAGACATCACCCCTTTTCTTAATTATTTAAGTTAAATTTGCCTTAAACCAAGTTCCCGCTGCATCAACTTCCGAACGAGTCAATTGATGTCCGGCATTTTCCCAATGGACTTCGATTTCGGCCCCCGCCTCGCCTAGCAGCTTCTGCAGCTCCTCGGTCTCTTCCGGCGAGCAGATCGGATCATTGCGGCCCGCCCCGATAAAGATGGGAGTGTCCGTCAAATCCGGAAGCTGGATGCCGCGCCGCGGCACCATCGGATGATGCAGGATCGCGCCACGGAGCGCATCCGGGTAGTGGAACAACAGGCTGCCCGCAATATTGGCGCCATTGGAGTAGCCGATGGCCACCATATTTCGGCGGTCAAAACCATGCTCTACGGCAGCTTCGTCTAAGAAGTCGTTCAGCTCTTTGGTGCGGAAGATGAGGTCCTCCTCATCGAAAATACCTTCCGCAAGTCGGCGGAAGAACCGCGGCATCCCATTCTCAAGCACATTACCTCTGATGCTTAAGACGGATGAAGCCGGGGAGATAGCTTGGGCCAGCGGCAAAAGATCGCGCTCGGTGCCGCCGGTCCCGTGCAAGAGCACGAGCACCGGAGCCGTTACGTCTGTTCCTTGTTGGAAAATATGTCTCATTGTCTGTTCCCCTCCAATTCACGCACCGCGATCGGCGGCAGGTTGCGCTCGATTTGGGCACGGTTCGCTTCGAACCATTCCGGCAGCATGATTTTCTCGCCAAGCGCCTCAGGAGCTTCGTCTCTTGCGAAACCTGGAGGATCTGTCGCGATTTCGAACAGAATGCCGCCTTCTTCACGGAAGTAGATCGCGTTAAAATATTGACGGTCTACAATCGGCGTAGGGTGGTACCCGCTGTTCTGCACATGATTTCTCCATAGTTCATGCTCAGCATCATCTTTTGCCCGCCATGCGATGTGGTGGACCGTACCCGCTCCGCCTGCTCCATATGGCATTGGATTCACAAGAATGTCGATGATATTCCCAATATCGCCAAAGGATTTGAATCGGGCATAAGCACCTTCTTGCCCAACTTTCTCAAGCCCCATAACCTGCTCGAGCAGCTGCGATGTTTTGTCCGGAGCCGTACTGTAGAGAATAGCACCACCGAAGCCTTTGATCGCTTTGTCTGCAGGAACGCCGCCAAATGACCATGTGCTAGGAGCTCCTTGCTCACGCTCAACGATTTCCAATTTCAAGCCGTCGTGATCTTCGAATTGCAGATAGGTCTCATGGAATCTTTCTGTTTTCTCAAAGGATACGCCGAATTGGTTCAGACGTGCTTCCCAGAAGGCAAGACTGCCTGCAGGGACCGCATATGTCGTGATACCTACTTGGCCGCCGCCGATACGCCCTTTGCGGGAACCGGCCCAAGGGAAGAATGTGATGATGGTCCCTGGACTACCGTGCTCATCGCCGAAATAGAGATGGTACACTTCAGGTGCGTCGAAGTTGATTGTTTTTTTGACCAGACGTAATCCCAGAATACCCGCGTAGAAATCTACAGTTCCTTGTGCGCTTTGAACGAAAGCTGTTATATGGTGAATACCTGCTGTTTGTTGTTTTGTCATTTGAAAACACTCCTCTTTATTAGTTTAATCCGTTAGTTTTAGTTATGTCCTGCCCTTTGAAGAAAGAATCTTAGAATAATAATGCATCAATGGAGTAGGCGCCAGCGCCGGTTAGTGCTACACCTATAACAACTACAAGCAGCAGTAAATTGTACTCGTAACCGCCTGATGTGTTCCAGTAGCCGTTTTTGCCATGCACTTTGGCAATCGCCATCACCATCGTCAATGCAATCAGCAAGGAAGCAAACACAGTGCCCAAGCCCGCGGCGAACAATAAACCGCCTGCAAACTCCATCAGACCAGCCAGAACCGCCATTGCGACGCCAGGCTTAATGCCAATGGACTCCATCCAACCGCCCGTTCCTTTCGGACCGTAACCCCCGAACCAGCCAAACAATTTCTGAGAGCCATGGGCCATGAAGCTGAGCCCCACTACCAAGCGAATCAACAACAATCCTAATGCGATACTCATCACGATCATCTCCATTTCAAATTTAAGAATCTTTAATTTAAGATATTTGGTAAAAGGTAAAGTAGTTACGCCTCATCTTTGAGGACAAACTACTTCTCTATTTGAAACCGTCTTGGGCGAACTTGCCGAGCTTTTTTAACAATTGACTAGCCATCCTTTTCTCTTCGGCAGTCAGTCCAGCCACAGCGTTCTCAATCACTTCGATATGCTTAGGAAAAACTTCTTCAATAAACTGCTTGCCCTTAACCGTAATTTCCGCAAAAACAAGTCTTCGGTCTTCCGTGGATGTCCGGCGTACAACAAACTCTTTCTTCTCCAGCTTATCGACCACGTAGGTGATATTTCCACTGCTCATCAGCACTTTGGAGCCGATTTGTTGGATAGGCTGTGCCCCTTTGTGATATAGAAGCTCCAGTACGCCGAATTCGGTCCGGTTTAATCCATGCTTGCGGATGTCGCGGTCGCCGTGTGCATTGACCCACTCACTTGCTCTGGAAAGTGCGATGTAGAGATCCAAGGAATCATTTCGCATTTCGCTCATTAGGTTCACCTCATTTCGTTGTTGTTTTTGTTTGTGCTTCATGTCTTGATTTAAAGATACTTTAATTTAAGATAAATGTCAACACCTGTTTTTAAAATTTGTTGTTTGATGGACGGCTCACCCTACTCTAACGGACTCCGATGCTGCTATTCTTCTAATTAGCTCCATGCTCCACCACTTTGACAACAGACACCCCCTCTTCCTAAGAAAGAGGGGGCTTATACCATTCCTAACCCACCACAGCCGACTCGCCCTTCTGCAGCTGGTACATCTTCGCGTACCGGCCATTCAGCGCCATCAGCTCATCGTGATTGCCGCGCTCTGCGATCTCCCCGCGGTGCAGCACAAGAATCTGATCCGCATCCCGGATCGTAGACAGTCTGTGCGCGATGACGAGTGTCGTGCGCCCTTCGCTGACAACCTTCAGCGCCTGCTGGATCAGCCCTTCGGTCTCGCTGTCGATGCTCGCTGTCGCTTCGTCCAATATAAGGATGGACGGGTCGAAGGCGAGCGCTCGCGCGAAGGAGATGAGCTGCCGCTGTCCGGAGGACAACGTGCTGCCCCGCTCCACAACCTGCTCATCATAACCATGAGGCAGCTGCTCGATGAAAGGTGCTGCGCCGACATCTTTCAGTGCGCTTTTAACCCGATCGATCGAAATCTCCTCATTATAGAGGCTTACATTAAACTTAATATCCCCTGCAAATAAGAATGGATCCTGCAGCACGATGCCCATATGTTTCCGCAGCGCCTGCTTGGACATCGACCGGATGTCACGCCCATCTATAGTGATACTGCCTTCATTGGGTTCATAAAAACCAAGCAGCAGGTTCATAATCGAGCTTTTGCCCGAGCCTGTATGGCCAACAAGAGCGATCGTTTCCCCTTTGCGAGCCTCGAAGGAGATTTGTTTCAGTACATTTTCCCCTTCTTTGTAGGCAAAGGTCACTTGATCAAACTTCACAATTCCTTCCGGACGGCTCACCTTATCTGTTTTCTCAACATCCTGACCTTCCATATCCATGATAGCGAACACTTTATCTGCGGATACAAAGGCCCTTTGCGCATTCGTCAGCTGATCGAAAATCCCGATAATCGGTTGAAAAATCCGCCCCAGATAATCGATAAACGCATAAAACACCCCAAAGGAAATAGCCGCTTGCAAAGACTCCCGGCCAAAATACCAAATGACCATGGCCGTCACCAAGCTCCCGATAGTACCTACAATGTTACGGGAGGACAAGGAAAAAACGCGGAACTGCTTCAATTGGTTCACATAACGGTCCTGATTCAACACTTCAAATTCGTCCAAAGTCACCTTCTCGCGGCGAAAAGCCTGAATAATCGGCATGACGACGATCGATTCGTTAATCATTGCGTTCATGTCACTAAGCCTTGCACGCATGATGGTGATGAACACTTTGGAATATTTCAAGTGAATCTTCATAATGAGAGCGAAAATTGGCGGCAGCACCAAACAATACACAGCCAAGTGCCAATCCAGAATAAATAAGGCGACGAAAATCCCGATAAGCTGCATCGTACTGACGACAAACGTCGCCATGAAGCTCATGAATAAGTCGCGTATCGCCTCCGTATCGTTGGCAATTCTCGACACCACCTGACCGATTGGCGTGTTGTCGAAATAACGAAGTGCGATGCGCTGGATGTGCTGCATTAAGTCCATACGCATGTTTTTGATGATTTGAAGCGCCGTGGACTGGAATAAATAAGCCTGAGAATAGTTGCAAATACTTGCTACTAAAAGCAGCCCCATATAGAGACCAATCAGTTTCAGCACAGAGGACATCTGACTTGTATCTACGGAAAGATGCTGGTCGATGATTGTTTTTGTAATGTAGGGTCCTGCAAGTTCGGCGCTTACCGCACAACATAAAATGAGCAGCGCACCGATAATCCTGAATTTATAGACAAGCGCGTATGAGACGAGCCTTCTTGCCGTTGATGGTTGATTCATCGTGTTCCCCTCCCTTCTGCCATTATTCATCTAAACTTGCTTCCATCTGCTGACGGTCCCACTGTTCCCGGTACCAACCGCCAAACTGCATCAGCTGTTCGTGTGTTCCTTCTTCAATAATCCGTCCCTCGTCCAGAACGAGAATCCAATTCGCATGGCTTACCGCGGATAACCGATGGGTCGAGATCAATGTCGTTTTACCTGCCCGCTCCTTGCGGATATTCTGCAGGATGCGGCTTTCCGTCCGGGCATCTACCGCGGATAAGGAGTCATCCAGCAGAAGGATCTCGGAATCGATGAGCAGGGCTCTGGCAATCGCCAAGCGCTGCTTCTGCCCGCCAGACAACATGACGCCGTTCTCACCGACGATGGTAGCAAGACCTTCCGGCATTTGCTCAATATCCTGGGTAAAAGATGCCATCTCGACCGCTCTAGCAATCTCATCTGCGGGAGCGTCATGTTTGCCGAGCGCGATGTTGTCGCGGATCGACTTGGACAGCAGCAAATGCTCCTGCGGAACATAGGCAACCCAACTTTTCACCCGATCAATCGCGATTTGCTCAATCGGTACATCGGAGATCAACAGCTTCTCAGGAGGGATTGGGTACTGCCGCAGCAGCTGCTTGAGCAGCGTGCTTTTGCCGCTTCCCGTACGGCCTACAATGCCTAAGGTTTGGCCCCGCACCAGCTCGAAAGACACATGTACCAGGCTTGGGTGATTTGCAGTCGGATAAGTAAAGCTGAGATCCTTCATTTCGATCCGATTAGGCACACTCACCGCTACCGGATTATCCACATCTACGATATCAGCTTTCTGTGTCAGGGCCGTATCCAGTCGGTCAGCGGAGGCGCTGCCGCGCTGCAAGACATTAATAAACTCGCCAAAGGAAATCATCGGCCAAATCAGCATCCCCAGATAAATGTTGAACGAAACGAGCTGCCCCAGTGAAATCTCATGATGAAACACCAGATAAGAACCATATCCGATTCCAATGGAATAACTCAAGCCTACAATGAGGGAAGTTAACGGCTGAAAAAGCGCATTGAGCATCGATACGCGCTTGTTCTTATTCATCACTTCGGATGTGACTTGATCAAAGGCTTTTAGATCATGATCTTCCTGTACATACGATCGAATTACGCGAATGCCTGAAATCGATTCCAGTGCATGATCGTTCATTTTGCCGAAGGAAGCTTGTGCCGCGAGGAAGCGCACTCTCACCTTTTGACCCAATTTACTGATCACAAAAGCTAGGAATGGCAGCGGAATCAGCGCCGCAATCATCAATTTAAAAGAGATGAGGGAAACCATCATGACAATAACAACCGTTGCCCCTACTAACGTGGACACCAGCGTCATTACGCCATACCCCGATGTTTGACCGATCGCCAGCACGTCATTCGTTGCCAGCGCCATTAGCTGGCCTGTGCTGTTGCGTTGAAAGAACGCCGGCGTCATTTTCGACAAATGTGCAAGCAAGCGGCCGCGAAGCACCTTTTCAACCAAAGCCGAGTTGCCGAATAACGTCGTGATCCACACATACGCCATTATGTATAGCAGCACAGCAAGGCCTATAAGCAAAAGGACCGTATGGTTGAGCGCAGTAGCGGACAAATTCCCGCTGCGGATATGGTCAATTGTATTTCCTATCATTTTAGGCGGGATAGTCGTCAATAAATTGACACCTACTAACAGACCGATCGCCAGCGCATAATATTTCCATCTTTCTTTGAAAAACCACTGAAGCTTGATGATAAAAGACAAGAATTCCACCTCTTTCCATTGTTACACACATAAATTGATTCTATAGTTTCGCTCGAATGAAGTCCATGAGGAAGTTCGATTTAATCAAACTTTCCTGTGCCTGCAACATTTTGGAAATTTTTTTATGTAAGAAGGGCAACCTAAGGACAACTCTACATCTAGAAAGGAAGTCCTTCCATGAATCCTGTTATGAAAAAAAGTTTTGCCATTCTGTCGCTATCTGCCATGATCACTGCGGGTACAGCTTACGGTGTGCGTAGCGATACATATGCTACAGCTTTGATGAATGGTAACCATACCGTCTCGTTCTCCATGAAAGAAGAAGCCAAAAAATTGCAAGCAACAGGCGTCATCACTTCCATTCGCATGGACGGTGATCATGCATTAATCCACATACAAGGTGTTGGCACAGACGGTCTTGTTCTTAATGTCGACAAAGATACAGTCTTTCAAATGGCTGACGGCACTAAGCTTAGTCTTGCCGATTTGCACGTAGGCTTAACCGTTTTGGCTGAACATTCCATGGTGATGACGATGAGCCTGCCACCGCAAACGCCAACGTCTAAAGTAACGGTTCTGGATGCAAAAATACAAAAGGATCTGATGGGAACGGCGGGTAGGATTGAAGAAGTGCGCAGCGAAAATAAGGATGATCTGCGAATCCTTGTAAAAGGCGAGGGCTTAACTGAATCTTCTCCAAGTGAAGTTGTGCTGATTTTGACGAAAGCTACGGCCATCGTAGACAAGAACGGGAGCAAAGTTGCGACATCGAAGCTAGTAAAAGGTGCGAATGTCATTGGATTCTACGGACCTGCCTTGACGAAGAGCCTGCCGCCTATCGGTACTGCTTGGAAAATCGTTGTTGCGGATAAAGAAGAATAATTTTTTGTAAAAAGCTGAAATCTTCCATACTAAATGGGAGGTTTCTTTGTTTAACATGGCTGATCGCACTGTCCAAATGATTCGTTTTTTGATACAATAACTGAAAATTCATTCGAATAAGGGGACTAATATGGAATACATTAGCACACGCGGAAAAGTAGAACCCCTCGGTTTTATCGATGCCATCCTGATGGGATTGGCGAACGACGGTGGTTTGCTTGTTCCCAAAACGATCCCGCAACTATCCGCAGACACGCTCCAGAAGTGGCAAAACCTCTCCTACTCGGAGCTGGCTCTTGAAATTTTCTCCCTATTTATTGAAAACGAAATCCCGCGCGCAGAGCTGAAACAGCTCGTTGAGGACAGCTACGGCACGTTCCGTGATGAAGCTGTAACGCCTGTTAAACGCCTGAACGATGACACTTATGTGCTGGAATTGTTCCACGGCCCAACGTTTGCTTTCAAGGACATCGCGCTGCAATTCCTGGGCAATCTGTACGGGTATGTCTCCCGCAAGACGAACTCGATTATCCACATCCTCGGCGCAACTTCCGGTGATACCGGAGCTTCTGCGATTGAAGGTGTGCGCGGCAAAGAAGGCATCCGCATTTGTATTCTTCACCCGCACCAGAAGGTAAGCCGCGTGCAGGAGCTGCAAATGACAACGGTGGATAGCGAAAATGTGCTGAATTTGTCCGTTGAAGGTACTTTCGATGACTGCCAACGCATTATCAAAGAGCTGTTCGCCGACGTTGAATTCAAGCATCGCTACCACTTGCGCGCAATTAACTCCATCAACATTGCCCGCATTTTAGCGCAAACGGTCTACTACTTCTATGCGTACTTCCAAGTTGCAGCTAGGGATGCAGGCGCTAAAGTTAACTTTAGCGTGCCGACTGGCAACTTTGGCGATATTTTCGCCGGTTATCTCGCTCAGAAGATGGGCCTTCCTATTCATAAGCTCATTCTTGCGACGAATGAAAACAACATCCTTGAGCGCTTCGTGAAGGAAGGCGTGTACCAGCCGGGAGCTTTCCGCGGCACGTACAGCCCATCCATGGACATTCAAGTAGCCAGCAACTTCGAGCGCTACCTGTTCTACTTATACGGCGAAGATTCAGAAGCCGTGACCACCCTGATGGCGCAGTTCAAAGCCGAAGGCCGCATTGTGATTCCTGCCGACAAGCTGCAAGCCGTGCAAGCGGATTTCGCCGCGTACGGCGTACAGAACGAGGAGTGTTTGGATACAATCAGCTCCTATTACAAGGAGTATGGCTATTTGCTTGATCCGCATACAGCGTGCGGTGTAGCTGCTGCCGACCGTATCGCAGCGGACAGCGAGGTAACGGTCGCCCTTTCCACCGCTCATCCGGCAAAATTCGATGAGTCGATCCGTTTGCGCGGTATTGAGCAAACCTACCCGCAGCAAATTCAAGCTCTATTCGACAAACCGCAGTTCCAAACGGTTGTCGGCGGTTCGAATGAGGAGATCAAAGATCAGCTCGTGAAGTTTTTCTAAATCAAAGGGACTGTCTCTGAAAGTCTGAAATGACCTTCGGAACAGTCCCTTTTTCACTTTCTACTTAAACTTTTGCGGAAATTGCTTGATCATGCCGTCTGTCAACACATCGGCGATCATCGTAAGATGATTCGCGCCTTTATCTAACCACAGGAAATCAGCTTCCCAGTCCTTAGCCAGCATGGCTTTACATCTTCCGTCAGCATTTGTAGATGAACATACATTAAATCCTGCATCTTTTTCATCGGCCAATTCGGATTAGCTTTGCTAAAAAAGGTGGCGATATCATCAGCGTTGCGGTACCACTCTTTGTTAACTTTGTCGAACTCAGCCGTATTCCCGCTTTTCGCCGAATCCACTGAAAGCAATAGAGAGAGACAGCAGCGTTAACTTGATCAACTTGCCTTGCATAGGTAAATTCTCCTTTTCATATAAATTGGAAACAGCTCGTTATATTGTGTACGCTCGAGCGTTTTCATTCATAAAAGAGGGAGGAAGCTCCGGCATGAAGTTACCATGTAGAAATTCGGTGGGTCAAAATCAGTCTGGAGACCGAGAAGTTCCTATACCTAAGCAAGAGGACGCGCTTCTTGCACCGTGATATGCTAGATGTAATGAATAATCCAATAGGAGTGAAAATAGTGAATATGAACCGCAGCGCTTTTCTTGGCCCGATCTTGATTCTTTTAGGCATCTTCCTGTTTCTAAAAGGGGAAATCACGTTCAGCACAGGCACCATTTTCGAATACTTCTGGCCAACCTTTTTCGTCATTCCCGTCGGTGTGTTCTTTCATTGGCTGTACTTCTTCATCATGCATCGCAGAGGCGTAGGAGTGCTAGTGCCAGGCGGCATTCTGCTTACAGCAGGGGTCGTTTGCCAAATATCCATGCTGTTCGACATTTGGCATCTCATGTGGCCTGGCTTTATGCTTGCGGTCGCCGTCGGTTTGTTCGAGCTGTATTGGTTCGGAGGACGCAACAAATGGCTGCTTATTCCGATCAACATTTTGACCGTATTGTCCCTCTTGTTCTTTGCGATTTTCTCGATCGGATCGCTCTTCTCCGGCATTTTCCACAATCAGCCTATCTTCGCCGCTCTGCTCATTGTTGCCGGTTTGGCCTTGATGTTTATGCGCGGTCGGGAAACTAGCAAGTATTGAAAAAAACCTTCCAAACCACGAAATTGTGGCCTGGAAGGTTCTTTTTTATTGAGCAACCAAGTTATCCTCTGTAGATTTCTTGATCTGTTTACTGCGTAATTGTCCACAAGCGGCATCAATATCGGTTCCGTGTTCAAGACGGACACTGCAGGAAATGCCTTGCTTTTTGAGCGTATCATAGAAAGCCCGCACGGACTCGCGCTCGCTCCGTTGGTACTGGCTATGCTCATCCACTGGATTGTACGGGATAAGATTCACATTAGCGAGTTGGCGGATGTGCTGAATCAGCTCAGCCAGCTGGATCGCATGCTCCTTGCCGTCATTCACGTCTTTCAGCAAAATGTACTCGATCGTAATTCTCCGGTTTGTTTTCTCCAGATAGTACCCAATCGAACTCATCAACTTTTCAATCGGAATCGCTTTATTAATTTTCATAATCCGCGTCCGAAGCTCGTTCGTCGGGGCATGCAAGGAAATCGCGAGGTTCGTCTTCAAATCGGAATCCGCGAATTCTCTGATTTTATCAGCAAGACCACTTGTGGAAACCGTGATATGTCTAGCGGCAATATCAAGACCCTTCTGATCCTTCACGACGCGGATGAAATCGACCATGTTCTTGAAATTATCGAAAGGCTCGCCAATTCCCATCACCACAATATGGCTAACGTGCTCATTCGCGCCCTTGCCGTCCAAATGAAGCTGAACCTTCATAATTTGTTCCACGATTTCTGCGCTAGTCAGATCACGGCTCTTAGCCAGCAGACCGCTGGCACAGAAGCTGCATCCGATATTGCAGCCAACTTGTGTTGTTACACATACGGACAGCCCGTATTTATGCCGCATCAGCACGGTTTCGATCAGGTTGCCGTCCATCAATTTAAACAGGAATTTGATTGTCCCGTCCGCTGACTCTTGTTTCAGATGCTCCGTCAAGGTTTGGATGGCGAAATGATCCTCCAGCACCTGAAGGCAGTCCTGTTTAACATCCGTCATCTCCGAGAACGAGGTTACCCGCTTCCGATAAAGCCAATCCCATACAAGTAAAGCTCGCGACTTTTTGAAGCCTTTTTCAGCGAGCCAAGCCACTAATTGATCAAACGTTAATCCATATATGGATCCTTTATTCATGTGTTATCCTCTTTTCAAGACTTTCACTTACAGTCCAAATTCTATGAAACAGCCGAAGCTTACCATCTACTTATTATTGTGCCAAAAATCGTCCTTGAACACAAGAGGAGTGAGCTTCCAGTGTTTCATGAAAGATTTACAAATAAATCGAACGTATGTTCTTTATTTTTGTCGCGTTTTGTGTTAATAATAAGAGGTAAGGTTTTTTTAACAATGACCCTAATCAAATTTAACCCAAGGAGCTGAAGGTTGATGACATTACGCTTAGACCCTTATTTAGTTATGGAAGGAAACGCTAAGGAAGCCATCCAATTCTATGAGAAGGCATTAGGTGCCCAGCAAGTTTTCGTACAAACATTTGGCGAAATGCCTGCAAATCCTGACTACCCTCTCCCTTCAGAAGCAAATGAACTTATCGGACATGCGATGCTGATGGTAGGCGATACGCGTCTGATGCTGTCCGACGCCTTCCCTGGACAACCTATTCAGAAGGGTGCCAATGTTACCATTTGCATTTCGATCAAGGATGTTGAGAAATCCAAAGCGATCTACCATGCACTGGAAGATGGCGGACGCGTCATCATCCCACTGTCAGAATCCCACTTCAGCCCTGCATATGGCCAAGTCGTCGACAAGTTTGGCGTAGGGTTCCACATTTTCACTGACCAACCAACGAACAACTAAAGACCGAACGGAATGTCAAAAAGCCTTCATTCCATTTCTACCGTTGGATTGAAGGCTTTTTTATGTAGAACCCCTAACATGCTTATCGAACGATCTTCTCGAGGATTTTCATAGAAGTGGCTGCTATCTCTTCAGCTACAGGTACTTGCACAGGCGCTGCGGTTGGCTGATCATGAAACATTTTATTCGCATACATCTTCTTGATTTGACCGTAAAAACTTGTCGTTCGTATGTAGGAAATCATTCTGCAAATCATTTGCATTTGCATCGTATCCTCAATCCCTGAAGCGATATTGAAAAGTGTATTCAAACTGCCAATGGCTTGATCCCTAGTGATGATCCCACTTTCCAAATCCCTCACAACCCGCTCCATTTCACTTTTTACGAACATGACTGCTCTGCTCTTAATATGCTTATCTATCAACCACTGCACCTCCTAGATGTATGTACTAAAATAGTACAACACTCCGCTTGGAATAGCTGTCGAAGTGAGGGGAGCAAGATTATAGTCTTTTTCGGGAATACCAAGGAATCTTGTCGTCTTTTGTTAGGAAAAATTTGTAAACATGGGCCTTGCCTGTATCTTTCTCAGATATTGCATGGTTCACTCGTTCTTTGACAATTCGAAGTCCTGCTCTCCTGCCTAGCTGAACATTTGCTTCACTAATTCCCGATTTCGTTCTTTGAAAACTTCATTATGCGAAGAAACCATAGCATACTTGTAGGCGCCTGGCTGTATGTATTGTTTCGCTTTATTTACAGCATTCGCTGCATCATGGAAGGCTCCGGCGATCAGATGAACTTTCCCCTCATGATTGAGAATATCGCCAGCTGCATAAATTCCCTCGATAGAAGATTCGCTCGCTGCGCTGCCTTTAATATAATAATCGTCTACGATCTCGATCTTCACTTCGCTATTTTGAAGTAAAGTCGTATCCCGCTCGTAGCCGTGATTAATGATGACTTCATCAATTTCCAAATACGAAATTTCACCCGTTTCGTGGTTCTCAATCTGTACATGCTCTATCGTTTCGTGATTTGCGCCGGCAATTAATTTAGAAATGGACGAATTGAAAATACATTGCACGGAACTTTCCAAAAGCTGCTTCACTTGAGCTTCATGACCGGAGAGCGCATCCTTGCGATACGTTAAATAGACCTTTCCAGCCACAGGCTCCAGCTCATTAGCCCAGTCAACGGCTGAATTGCCGCCGCCAGAGATGACGACCGTTTTACCCTTAAAGCGCCCAAGGGACTTTACCGTATAGTTCAAATTAGATACCTCATACCGCTCCGCGCCCTCGATTTCCAGCCTTTTGGGATTGAGAATGCCCCCGCCTACTGCGACTATAACTGTTTTCGACAAATGCTTTACGCCGGATGCAGTGAGTAGTTCAAAGATCCCCTCTTCATTGCGCCGGATCGACTCGACTTTCTCACTTAAGACAACCTCCGGCGAGAAGGTTAATCCTTGTTCGACAAGTTTCTCGATCAGCTTTGCGCCAGGCAGAGGCGTATGACCGCCAACGTCCCAGATCATCTTTTCCGGGTAGACATGCACTTTGCCGCCAAGCTGTGGCTGATACTCAATAATCTTTGTTTTCATTTCTCTCAAGCCGCTATAGAAAGCAGAATAAAGCCCTGCAGGGCCTCCTCCGATGATCGTGACATCAAACAATTCCTGATTATCCATAAACATTCACTCCTCTTCACTCGCATGCAATTGATTATCATTATCAATTAAATATAAAGCTATTCTTTTCTTTTGACAACAAAATAATCATTGACAACCTTAATCTGGTGCCTTAAAGTATGTTTAGTCATCTAGATGATAATGATTATCAATATCGATGACCATCATGGAGGTGTCTTATGGTTCGCCTGTATATAGATAAACTCAACATTGGTTATGGAGAACGTTCGATTGTCAAAAACCTTAGCGCTGCCATTCCCGACAAAAAAATTACGACGATTATCGGTGCTAACGGCTGCGGCAAGTCCACCCTTTTAAAAGCAACAACACGGATTATTCCTCACCAATCCGGTCGTATCGTACTGGACGGAGCGCTCATCTCGAAAGAAAACACCAAAGTTCTCGCCAAAAAAATGGCGATCCTGCCACAGACGCCTGAAAGCGCCAGCGGATTGACCGTGGGCGAATTAGTGTCTTATGGCCGCTTCCCTTATCAAACCGGCTTTGGCCGATTGACAAAAAAGGACTATGACGCCATCGACTGGGCGCTCGAAGTGACAGGCACCCAAGATTTTAAATACAGGCCTGTCGATTCCTTATCCGGCGGTCAACGGCAGCGCGTTTGGATTGCGATGGCGATCGCCCAGGAAACCGATATTATTTTCCTGGATGAGCCAACGACTTATTTGGACTTGGCCCATCAACTAGAGGTGCTGGAGCTGTTGCAGCGCTTGAATCGGGAACAAGGCCAAACGATTGTCATGGTGCTGCACGATTTGAACCAAGCCGCTCGCTTCGCGGATTACATCATCGCTTTGAAAGATGGCGAAATTGTCAAAGCCGGCGATTGCGAAGAAGTGATGCAGCCTGAAGTTCTCAAGCAAGTTTTCCACATTGATGCGGAGATCGGAAGAGATCCTCGGACCCATAAACCCATGTGCATTACCTACAATTTACTAAAGGGAGACAACTCAAGTGAAAAAACTATTGATACCATTCCTGCTCTTCATCCTAGTACTAGCTACTAGCGCTTGCGGATCTGCGTCACCTAAAAAAGAAGATGGCTCTGCAACACCTGCTGCTTCAACTGCGGCTGGGTCCAAAACAATTACATATCAGTCCGAAGATGGACCCGTTGAAGTGCCTGCCAATCCACAGCGTGTTATTGTCCTTTCTGCTTTTGCAGGAAACGTAATGGCGTTAAATGTGAAGCTTGTCGGTGTGGAGTCATGGTCCAAAGCTAATCCTAACTTTGACAAAACCCTAAAAGATGTGCAGGAAGTTTCAGATGAAAACTTGGAAAAAATCATTGAACTAAAACCCGATCTTATTATAGGTCTATCAACGATCAAAAATATAGATAAGCTAAAGCGAATCGCTCCAACCGTTACATACACGTATGGGAAAGTTGACTATCTAACCCAACATATCGAAATCGGAAAGCTTTTGAACAAAGAAAGTGAAGCGAGAGCTTGGGTTGATGACTTCAAGAAACGTGCACAAAAAGCAGGTACTGACATTAAAGCCAAAATCGGCGCGGACAAAACCATCTCCGTCATCGAGAGCTTCGACAAACAGCTTTACGTATATGGCGATAACTGGGGTCGTGGGACGGAAATTCTTTATCAGGAAATGAAATTGCCTATGCCTGCCAAAGTGAAGGAAACAGCTCTGAAAGAAGGCTATTATGCCTTGTCGACGGAAGTTCTGCCGCAATTCATGGGCGATTACGTGATTTTCAGCAAAAACCCGGATGCCGACAACTCTTTCCAACAAACAGAGACATACAAAAATACAACGGCTGCAAAAAACGGCCACGTTTATGAAGCTAACGCCAAGGTTTTCTACTTCAACGACCCGTTAACTCTGGAATACCAACTAGATTTCTTCATCAAAAATTTGCTTAAATAACATCACGGAGGAGCCGTCTCGGATGAAACAATCCATTTCATTTGGTTATAAATTTGCCCTTGGGCTCCTTGTGTTTGTGGGAATGTTTGTTGTTGCTATGGTGTTTGGGGCAGCAGATGCTACCCTCTCGGATGTCTGGCTGGCACTAACTTCACACACCACAAGTGATGCGATTACGATCATCCGTGAAATACGATTACCCCGCGAAATCGCGGGGATTTTCGTTGGCGCGGCTTTAGGCGTCTCAGGCGCCATTATGCAAGGGATTACCCGAAATCCGTTAGCAGACCCCGGTTTGCTGGGGCTAACGGCAGGTGCTAACGCAGCACTCGCCCTAACCATTGCTTTATTCCCGTCAACAAGCTACTTGGGCATCATGCTCGCTTGTTTCATTGGAGCGGCCATAGGAGCACTTCTGGTTTTCGGCATTGGTGCGATGAAAAAAGGCGGGTTCTCACCTATCCGCATCGTACTCGCCGGAGCTGCGATCTCCGCCTTTTTATACGCCGTTTCCGAGGGTCTCGGCCTTTATTTCAAAATCTCAAAAGATGTCACCATGTGGACAGCAGGCGGATTGATCGGCGCTTCTTGGGACCAGCTGAAAGTGATCGTGCCTTTTATCGTGGTGGGGTCGCTGGTATCTCTCCTGCTCTCCAGGCAGCTTACCATTCTTAGCTTAAGCGAAGAGGTGGCTGTTGGATTAGGGCAAAAAACGGCGCAAATTAAGGCGATTCTCTTCATCATCATTATTCTGCTGGCAGGCGCATCCGTTGCCCTCATCGGCAATATGGCTTTCATTGGGCTTATGATACCGCACGTCGTACGTGCCATCGTAGGCACCGATTACCGGTTCATTATTCCAATGTCCGCGGTCTCTGGTGGTACCTTCATGCTGCTCGCAGATACACTCGGACGTACCATGAATGCACCTTATGAAACGCCTGTAGTGGCCATTGTCGCGATGCTGGGCTTACCCTTCTTCCTGTTTATCGTACGTAAAGGAGGCAAAGCCTTCCCATGATTCATCCTTCCATTCTCAGAAAACAACGCCTGCTCGTAGTTGGGGCTCTGGCTCTTATTATCGTAACGATTGTGATCGGTATGGGACTAGGCTACTCCTCGTTGTCCTATAACCGGCTGCTCCCTACCCTGTTTGGCCAGGGGAGCTTCAAAGAACATTTTGTCTTATTTTCAATTCGATTACCCCGGATTCTGATTACCTTATTGGCCGGCATGGCGCTTGCTCTATCTGGCGCAATCCTGCAGGGCGTTACACGCAATGATTTAGCTGACCCCGGCATTATTGGGATAAACTCCGGTGCGGGTGTCGCCGTTGCCGTCTTTTTTCTGTTTTTCCCGGTAAAAGCAGGCTCCTTCGTATATTTTCTACCGGTAGTCGCTTTTATTGGAGCTCTGCTAACCGCAGCCTGCATTTACTTGCTTTCTTATAGTCGAAAAGAAGGTCTTCAACCCGTCCGATTAGTGTTAATGGGCATTGGCTTCTCCATGGCCTTATCCGGCATCATGATTGTCATCATCTCATCCGCAGAACGTGCGAAGGTGGACTTTATCGCCAAATGGCTGGCAGGCAACATCTGGGGAACCGATTGGCCGTTCATCTGGGCGCTACTGCCGTGGCTTATCGTGCTCATTCCGTTCACTTTGTACAAAGCCAACCGGTTAAATCTGCTTGGTCTTAACGAGCCTGTTGCAATCGGTGTTGGTGTATCGGTGGAGAAAGAGCGCATCGTCCTGCTTCTTACGGCTGTCGCACTTGCGGCCTCTGCCGTTTCCGTCACGGGAGGCATTACCTTTATCGGGCTTATGGCTCCGCATATCGCGAAAGCTTTGGTCGGGCCCAGGAACCAGCTGTTCATTCCCGTCGCTGTTCTAATCGGCGGATGGCTGCTGCTTCTGGCTGATACCGTCGGTCGCAATTTGCTCGACCCCGATGGGATTGCCGCCGGTATTATGGTCGCATTGATCGGCGCGCCTTATTTCATCTACTTATTGCTGAAAAAAGCATAAAGAAAATCAGCATGCCAAAAAAGCTATCCTCCCGATTGTGGGGAATAGCTTTTTTTGATCATGAATTCTACTCAGTTTGCAATTTGACTCCAGACTGGATACTCATCCAAGTAACCATACTGGTGGAGCTCCGTAAGTGCCTTGCGGATGCTGCTCTCGTCCTCGCCGGACTCGCTGGAGAGATCCAATAAATCGGTTAAGTCAATCTTAGGATGTTCCTTGCAAAAAGCGAGCAAACCTTTGGCCGCCCAGGATAACCGATCGTCCTGAAAATCACCGACCAACCGGCGAAACATTTTCTGGGAAATAATTTTCATCTCGACGAGATTCTGCATCGCCTTCGTTGCCTGCTTCAGATTCATCCGACCCAGTTTTGCAATATCGACCAAATCGGGGACGTTTGCTTCAGAGGAGAAACATTTCAATACGATTACAGTCATTTGCGAATAAACATCCATGCCAGGATAACGAAATATATCATCAGTCAATGTAAAATGCCTAGCTGCTTCTTTCCCCTGATTGTTATCCATTAGGTGTCCTCCTTATCCTGAATCATGGAGTTCCCCTACTCAGGTTCCCTTCCATGATCCGAAGTAGGCACTAGCTTCCCTGAATTTTGCCGGGACTGCCGGAATATTTGTGCCAAGCTGAATTTCTTCTGTTCCCCTTCCGCACCTGCTGCTTGAGCAGGCGCTTGAGCAGGCTCTAGAGGCTCGTCCAATTCTACCTTGGGATCGATCTCCTCTAATCCTGCAGGAGGGCTTACTTTGTCTATATCGTGGAACATTTCTTTCCCGGGAAATATTTCGATTTCAGTTGTTGCAGATGCTGACACGCGCTCTTCGCGAACATATTTCGTTAGAATATCTATAATACCTTGGCTAAAATAGCCATCCATCTTCAACTGGTTTAAATAGTCGATGACCTCAGCGGGCGTATCTGATGGAATATACAAAGTTACATCTTTGCCAGAGCGAACGTAGACGGTGGATCGGCGTTTTTTCAATCCTGACCGCTCCCGTTCTCGGAGACTCCTTTGGCATCTGTGCCTGCCGCGACTTCGTCCGCATGTTGCAGGGCGTGGTCCAGCATGAGGAACGTGCCTCGCACATTCCGGAATTGGCTGTGCTCGGCTGTATCAAACCGAATAGGCAAGCCCAGCTCGGCGTTTATTTTCTCAATCCAAGGCTGCAAAACAACAGCCCCGCCGCCGATAAACCAGAACTCGTTCGCATAACGAACGTGCTTCCAGGAGCTGCGGGCGAACTTCAGCACCTTCTCCGCTAATATGCGCATGTGCTTGTTGATCAGGCTCGTCATATCAAATACGACCTTGCCCTCGGCATAGATCTCATATTCTTTGTTGACGAGCATGAGCGTCAATTCGGCTGTGCTTGCAAGCAGCTCCTCACCTTGCGCATTCACTTCATTACGAATGCTCTCCAGTGCATCGTTGAGATAGATTTTGGCGCCGGTGGAGTGTCTTTGATCCAGATCCAGGCCTGGTCGGAAGAAAGCAATATCCATATCTACGCCGCCGACATCGGCAATGCCGAAGCCCTTGTGCGACAGATGGGATTTCGAAGTTGCTTCCAAATCATAAACGCCGGATACATCGTCTATGCTGATATCGGTTGGAAGCGTGAATTCCATTTCAACCGTAATCCCTTTGAATACGGGGGTCGTAACGAACGTGACGGAGTGGACGCCTCCGGTGATTTTACGGGCAAATTCATCGCGGAATTTCGTGATTTCGCGAATGGGCAGGCCGGTGCCCAGGTTTACGGCAGCTTTGATCCGCTTTTTACCCCGTTTGATTGCGTCCTCATGTTGTTTGGCAATGGCATAAGCGGCAGCCGTCAGGAGCGTCACCATGGTCTCCGGTCTCTGGGCTTTCTTTTGCACAGCTTTATCTCCGACAATCTCATGAAGAATACCTTCATCGCCAATGGCGAGATTCCCCACGTAAACGTGTCGGTACTGATCGCTTTCAATGGCAGGCGATGTAATTTGAACGTCGAGGAAATCCAGGGGATCACCTTGTTCCATCAAAAGAAATCGTTCACCAAACGGTTGTGCAAGTACATTAGGGAAAATGAAGCTACAGTCCAAATGGTCATAGATGACCTTGACATGACTGCTGCCGTTATCAATGGACAGTGTGATGGTAGTGGTTAAGACTTCGTTCTTTGTCAAGTCAATTCCCCTCTCCTACCTTGATTTGAATCTATATACCTATTCGCAATAGGAACGTAGAATGAGTGGGTATTTGGAATATTTCGTTAATTTTACGCTTTCACTGGAATAAAGTTTAAAGTCTAAAGTTTAAACTTTAAACGGTAAAGTTCATGCCTTAAACTTCAGGATTTAAACCTTAAATCTTAAACTTTAAAGTTTAACCTTCAAACGTTAGATCGTCTTTTTAGAGCAGGTGGAAGGTTCATCTGTTCTCTATATTTAGCTACTGTTCGGCGTGAAATGACGAAACCCTTGCTGATTAAAAGCTCCGAAAGCTGTTGATCCGAGTAGGGACGGTTTCGGTCTTCTCCCGCAATCGCTTCGCGAAGCTTTTCCTTCATGTAAAAAGAAGAAACCGATGTTCCATCGATCTGCTTCATCGAAGAGGAGAAGAAATATTTGAGCTCAAATATTCCCCACGGGGTTTGAACGTACTTCCGGCTGACTGTGCGACTTACGGTAGATTCATGTACTTGCAGCGCTTCAGCCACCTGCTTCATCGTCATCGGCCCAATATGAGCGGTGCCCTTCGCACAAAAATCGGCCTGGAGCTCGAACATAAGGCTTGCTGTTTGCAGCAGCGTAGCTTTTCTTCGCTCAATGCTGTCCATAAGCCCCTTTGCGGCCTGCCATTGCTGCTTCAAGTAGCGGTAAACATCTTGCGAAGCCTTTTCCTCCATCAGACGAAGATAAGAATCGCTGAGTGTAATGCCCGGAATTGCAGCATTTTCGAGAAAAACAGTGTATGTCCCCTCCATCAGCTTTAACGTAAGATCTGGTATTACATACTGCGGCTGTTCTCTGCTGTACATGGCTCCAGGCTTCGGATTGAGTACTTTTATCTGTTTAATCGCCGCTTGGATGCGGGATGGCTCTGTATCGTATTTCACCGCTAACTGATGAATCCTGCCAGCGGCAATATCGGGCAAATCCTGTTGGATTAAATCTGCCGCCAAGGGGTCTATTCCCTTCATTTGCTGCAATTGGAGGAGAAGACATTCCGCTAAGGTTGAAGCCCCTACACCGTATGGCTCTAAGCATTGGATGATTTGAACAGCTTGACGAACTTGCTCCAACGTGGAGCCTTGAATAGCGGAAATTTCATCTCTCGTATAGGGAAGGTAGCCCTTTGCGTCCAGATTTCCGATGATCCATTTACATAAACTTTTTAGTCTACTATCCAAATTCATGCAGGCTATCTGTTCTAGTAAAACCGATTCCAACGTAGGCGTAGCGCTAGGATCGACATTAAGCCGCCAATCCGGATTAGAACCGCTGATATTTCGGCTTGCCGGATTTCTATGTTTAAGCTCAATAAAAGGATTCTCATTCGCTTGCTGCTTCACCAACTCATGCAGATCCAAGGAGGACATATGGAGGATTTCCATAGACTGCCGCATATGTGGGGTAAGCTGCATTCTGTGATCCTGCAGTGCACCTATTGAAATTTCCATCCGCAAACGCCTCCTTTTAAACCATGAAATCGCTTACCATTAGTATATTCGTACTTTTGTTGTAAAATCCACCATGAAAAAGTGCAAAAAGACCCAGCGATAAAACATCGCCAGGTCCAATGTACACTTTTTACAAACCTAACACGCGCCGCTCCTCCTCCGTAAACATCCGCGAACGCGTCAAAAACCGCCGGCCCTCCGGTCCTTCGAGCGAAAACATGCCGCCCCTGCCGGGAACCACATCGATGATCAGCATCGTGTTTTTCCAATAATCGTACTGGGATTTACTCATATAAAAGGGGGCTCCGCCGATATCACCCAACCAAACGTCGCTGTCACCGATCAGGAACTCCCCCTGCGCGTAACACATGGGAGAGCTTCCGTCGCAGCAGCCGCCGGATTGATGAAACATAACCGGGCCATGCTTGGCTTTTACGATTTCAATTAGCTCCAGAGCAGCCTCAGTAGCAACAACCTTGCTTGCCTCTGTCATCGCGGCAGCTCTCTTAGAAGAAGCCCAATGCTTCAGGACTGTAGCTGACGAGCAAGTTTTTGGTCTGCTGGTAATGGGACAGCATCATTTTGTGATTCTCTCGGCCGATGCCTGAAGTTTTATATCCGCCAAAGGCTGCATGGGCAGGATAGGCATGGTAGCAATTCGTCCATACGCGTCCTGCTTCAATGCTCCGGCCCATCCGGTAGGCTGTATTCATATCGCGCGTCCAAACGCCTGCTCCAAGACCATAGAGCGTGTCATTCGCTATAGCCAAGGCTTCTTCCTGGTTCTTGAACGTCGTTACCGCAAGGACAGGGCCGAAAATTTCCTCTTGGAAAATTCTCATCTTATTATTCCCTTTGAGTACAGTCGGCTGGATGTAGTAGCCTTCCGAAAGCTCCCCATCCACTTTCCCTCTGTCACCGCCAATCAGACATTCCGCGCCTTCTTGCGAGCCGATGTTGATATAACTCATAATTTTTTCAACTTGCTCCGTTGAAGCCTGGGCCCCAATCATCGTAGTTGTATCAAGAGGATTGCCTTGTGTGATGGAAGCGACCCGTTTCAGAGCTCTCTCCATAAATTGATCGTAAATCGACTCCTGAATCAATGCGCGTGACGGGCTTGTGCACACTTCCCCCTGATTAAGAGCGAACATAGCAAAACCTTCAAGCGCCTTATTGTAAAAAGCGTCATCCCGCGCAAGCACATCTTCAAAGAAGATGTTCGGAGACTTACCGCCCAGCTCCAAGGTAACCGGTATCAAGTTCTGTGAAGCATATTGCATAATCAAACGGCCTGTTGTCGTTTCTCCGGTAAACGCAATCTTCGAGATACGGCTGCTTGAGGCTAGCGGTTTGCCCGCTTCAAGGCCGAAGCCGTTAACGACATTAACAACGCCTGGCGGCAGCAAATCTTGAATAAGCTCGAGCAGCACCAGAATGGAAGCCGGCGTTTGCTCAGCTGGCTTGAGAACGACAGCATTACCTGCCGCAAGCGCCGGAGCGAGCTTCCACGTCGCCATCAGCAGCGGGAAGTTCCATGGAATGATCTGCCCGACGACGCCGAGCGGCTCATGAAAATGGTAAGCCACCATATTGTCGTCCAATTGGCTGAGCGTACCTTCTTGTGCGCGGATGCTCCCTGCGAAATAGCGGAAGTGATCAATCGCCAGCGGCAGATCGGCCGCAAGCGTTTCGCGAACAGGCTTGCCGTTATCCCAAGTCTCGGCAACCGCGAGCATTTCCAAATTAGCTTCCATGCGATCAGCAATTTTATTTAGAATAACAGCGCGCTCGGCGACTGACGTGCGCCCCCATGCCTCTTTGGCAGCATGCGCAGCATCCAAAGCCAGCTCGATATCCTCAGAAGTTGAGCGTGGAATCTCACAGAACACACGATTATTTACAGGAGACGGATTATCGAAGTATTGCCCTTTAACAGGTGCAACCCACTGTCCACCGATAAAGTTTTCATACCGTTTTTTGAACGTTACTTTGGATCCGTTTTGTCCAGGTTGTGCATAAATCATTTTCGCTCAGCCTCCTTAAAATGGTATACATTAATAGATAAGCAAGAATCGTGCCAACGGACAAAATCCCGTCACAATGGGGTTTATGAATGGTGTACGAAGTTCGATGTTCCGTTTTGATACAAAGGATGTGTTCCATTTTGGGACATTCTTGCCGGTTGCCCTCCATTAATAAAAGCAACTATGGTATGATCGGGTAAGATACGATTGCAATGGAGGGATCTTTTTGCTATCCGTGGAAAATAACTTTTTATCCGACGCAGCGGCAGCTTCTTGGAAGCGCTACCACGAATTTGGTTTAGTGCCCACCGACCCCATTGACGATGACATTTTAACAGGAATTCACATGCAGTCTCTCCTCAAGCAAAATGAGCAAACCATCCAATACACCGAGCAAATCTTCGAACACATGCATGTCGGCATCAAAGAATCCGGCCAGATGGCACTGCTGATCGACCCGGAAGGAACCATTATTCATACGGCAGGAGATATCGACTTCTCCCGGCGAGCATTGGCAGTTCAGCTGCAAGTAGGCGCCAATTGGGCCGAACATCGGAAAGGGACGAATGCCATCGGCGTCGCTCTTACAGAGCGGAAGCCCGTGCGTGTGCATGCCGAAGAGCATTATTTCCAATCAAACCATTTCCTGACCTGCGCTTCTGCCCCTGTCTTCAACGCGATCGGCGAGCTGATCGGAATCGTCAATATTAGCGGCAAGCAAGAGAATTTCCATGCCTATACCTTTTCCCTCGCCTGTTTGGCTGCTCAATCCCTGCAAAACAAATTTTTGCTCGAGGAGTCGAAGAAGGAACACCTCATCACGCTAAGAGAGCTGGACTACTCTTCCATGCATCATCCTTTGCCCTTGCTTTCGCTCAGCCGAGATAACCGTATCCTTCGCGCCAATCACGCCGCTATGCGGATCATGGGCAGCGACGTCATCGGTAAACTCATGCCGAAACTAGAGGGTTTTGCCGTTCAAACCTTACATAATGAACATCAAAAGCTGTGGCAGTCTGTTTCCATTCGAAAAGTGACTGGAAATGATCAGCATTTATACACATTTCATGATCTCGTCGGCACGTGTCCGACGTTCCTGCAAAGAAAAGAGTTAGCCCAGAAGGCTTCAACCGCTGACTTCCCTGTTCTGCTCTTGGGCGAAAGCGGCGTCGGTAAGGAATTGTTCGCCCAATCCATCCATACGGCAAGTTCCCGGTCGGGAGCGCCGTTCATTGCACTTAACTGCAGCGCCATCCCAGACAGCCTGGTCGAGAGCGAGTTATTCGGCTATGCCCGCGGCGCTTTCACAGGTGCAAGCAAGGAGGGCAATATCGGGAAATTCGAGGCCGCGCATAAAGGCACGATTTTTCTTGATGAAATCGGCGATATGCCCCTTCGGGCGCAGGCTGCGCTTTTGCGTGTGCTCCAGGACGGGCGGATTACTCCGGTTGGGAGTGCGAAGAGCAAAACCGTTGATGTGCGCGTAATCGCCGCAACGAATAAGGATTTGGCCGCAGAAGTGAAGGCTGGTGGATTCCGGGCCGATCTATATTATCGGCTGAAAGGCATCCCGATTACGCTCCCGGCTTTACGGGAAAGAAGCGATATCCTGGCACTGGCGCTTCATCTGCTCCAGAAGCATGCTTCGCCATGCTGTGCCTTCACGGAAGCCGCCAAGCGCAAGCTGCTGGCCTACAATTGGCCAGGCAATGTCAGAGAGCTGAGCGGCATTCTGATGCAAGCGATTTTCCTTGCTGGCGATCAGTCGATTGATGCTGATCATCTAATGTTAGAGGCTGCGCAAGTGGATGAGACGCTGAGCGAACCCCCCAGCGAGAATCATCCTCTAACGCTAAAAGAGGCGGAAATTAAAGCGATCAAGATGGCGCTGACCTCCTCTGAGTGGAATCTCAGCAAGGCTGCCGCCAAATTGCAGATTGGAAGGACAACTTTATACCGTAAAATCGAGGAATATGGGATCACTTAAGCGCCAATAGTCACAGAAGAGTAACTATCGTACTAAAAAGTACGTACTTTTCATCTCCTCATGAAACGTTCATAATAGCAATTGCCAACAGGTGACATCCTACTGATGGTGAGGATTTTATGATGCGATGACGGCCGGTTGGCCAACATATAAACAGTTACATGAGGAGGAATTACGCATGACGATCAACCATTTGCAATCCACAACAACCCTGCTGAACGGCGTTCAAATGCCATGGTTCGGGCTAGGTGTTTTTAAAGTAGAAGACGGTTCTGAGGTCGTAAGCTCCGTCAAAGCAGCCATTCGAAATGGCTATCGCAGCATTGATACAGCGGCCATTTATGGGAATGAGACCGGTGTTGGACAAGCTATTTCCGAGGCGCTTGCGGAAACAGGACTCGCTAGAGAGGATCTGTTCATAACCTCCAAGGTGTGGAATGCAGATCTTGGCTATGAGTCAACAATTGCCGCCTACGAAGCCAGCTTATCCAAGCTGGGTCTGGAATATCTTGACCTGTACCTTATTCACTGGCCTGTCAAAGGGAAATATAAAGAGGCTTGGCGCGCTTTGGAAACTTTGTACAAAGAAGGCCGCGTGAAAGCAATCGGCGTCAGCAACTTCCAAATTCATCATCTCGAAGATGTGATGAAAGACGCGGAAATCGTGCCCATGGTGAACCAGGTTGAACTTCACCCGCTTCTGTCACAGCAAGACCTGCTCAGCTTCTCCAAAAAGCATAATATTCAGTTAGAAGCTTGGTCTCCGCTCATGCAGGGCCAGCTATTCGATCACCCGGTTCTCAATGATATCGCCGCTAGCCACAGCAAGTCGGTTGCTCAAGTCATTCTCCGTTGGGATTTGCAGCGCGGCATTGTGACGATTCCGAAGTCCATCAAAGAGCAGCGCATCATCGATAACGCCAACGTCTTTGACTTCTCGTTAACCGATGCGGACATGGCTCGTATCGATGCCTTGAATGAGAATCGACGTGTCGGACCAGACCCGGACAACTTTGATTTTTAATCCGCTTTTAAGCAGCAAAAAGCACCGATCCTTCCAATGTGGAGGAACGGTGCTTTTTTTCGTTTAACGTGCACTAGGAACGAAATAACCTTAATCGGCATTATGCAGAGCGTCCAGCGCTGCCTCTTTGTCTTTGAGGAAGAAAACCGAGTTTCCTTGATTGCTCTCATAGATAAAATCCTTCAGACTTTTACTGTTATACACGTCAAAATCGCCAACAATCGCAAATTTAACCTTGTAGTTCGTAAATTTCTGCAAAATTTCACCGGCAAGGCGGGTCTTCAGCTCGAAAAAGTCTTCCGATATGTTGGATTTGTCCATCAAAATTTTGTGGGCCTCTTCCAAATATTGTACAGAAGCCATCAAATCCAAAGCTTCCTGTACATTGCTTATGAGGATGTCATCGCTCTGCACAATAGCGACTTTGGAGTTATTCCTGATATCAACCGTGATTTTCATTCGTATTCTCCTTCAAATCTATTCCCGAATTGCCTGTACAGCTGCTTCTAAAGCGCCAATCACCTTATCGCACCATTGATCGAATTCCTGATCTTCTCTTTGCAACTCGGGTTTAGCTAAAATGTGGGCGACGGTCGCTTTAATCCCCTGATCAAAACGAGTCGTCGCAACGAACTCCGGAACAAGCCGTTTGAGCTTCGCATTGTCGAAAACAACGGAATTCGCCTTATCTCCGAGCAATCCGCCTCTGTAATTCTCCGTGCTGCACGCATCCAGGAATTCGGACGAAACATGAACCGCCTGCAGTTTGACTCCTAGCGCACCAGCAATGGCTTCATAGATTTGATTCCAAGTCAGTGTCTCATCGGAAGTGATATGTACGGACTCCCCAATAGCATGTATATTGCCCATTAGTCCAATAAAACCTTTAGCAAAGTCACTATTATGCGTCATTGTCCACAGCGAAGTGCCGTCTCCATGAATGATCACGGGCTTGTTCTCCAGCATACGTTTGGCAACCTGCCAGCTGCCTTTACTGCCATGCACGCCAAGCGGTATGGAGCGTTCATCATAAGTGTGGCTCGGTCTTACGATCGTAATAGGGAAACCATGGTCGCGATACATCTTGAGCAAATAATCTTCACAAGCAATCTTGTTCCTTGAGTACTCCCAGTACGGGTTCGATAAAGGCGTCCCTTCCGTAATTCTATAGTCAGACAGCGGTGTTTGATAAGCAGACGCTGAACTTATGAACATAAATTGTTTGGTTTTCCCTTGAAATAAGCGATAATCTCTTTCCAGCTGAGTCGGCTCGAACGCGATGAAATCCGCAACAACATCGAACTCCAAGTGTTCAATTAGACTAGCCACATGCTCTTCATCCCGAATATCCGCAGTGAGCAAGTTGGCCCCCGCTGGCAACGATTCATTTCTTGTGCCTCTATTCAGCAGATAAAGCTCACATCCACTGTCCAGCAGCTGCTTCGTAATTGCTGAACTAATTGTTCCTGTTCCTCCAATAAATAGCGCTTTCATGTTCCACCTCCGGCGTTCTTAGACAATCATCTATTTATTTCGCCATAAGGTCTCTAAAACCTCCTGTGCTGACCGCTCTCAAATGAAAGCTAGTACAAAGGGCACCCCATGGGTGTCTTTTGTACTGCTGTCATTTATTAGCATATAGATCCATTTTTAGTTCCAAATATGCATTTTTATGTTTTTTTGTAATTTTCATAATGTTTAGTCAATACCCGTCCGATATTCAAGATAAGTTTGGAGGTGATCATGACAAGTACTTACCAACAGGGGACTATAGGCACGAATTCCCGAGCCATATAGAACACTGTCATAAAAAATTTAAGGAGGAACTAGTATGAGATCAACATGGCAAAAAAGAAGAAGACACAACATGCGGCTTCTGGCCGCGGCGCTGCTTCTGGCGTCCAGCGTAGGGGCTTATCCAACCGCCACGCATGCAGCCGACGATTATTCCCACACAGAGTCGTTCGAGGGCGCTGCGCCGCCTTCCACCTGGAGCGTGGAGAATGGCGGCTCGGTTGAGCTATCAACAGAGCATTACAAACACGGGGGCAGCTCCTTGCATTGGTCATGGTCGAATGGCTCCAAGCTGCGCGACACACAGCCGGCAGATCTAGCCGCAGCGAACGTCAAGCATGGCGGCATGAAGTTATGGATTTATAATGAACATCCAGTCCATGATCAAGTGACTTTCAATTTCGGCAAAACGACAGAAATCAACAATGGCATTCATCATTTCTCATTCAAAGTGAACCTGAATTTCAAAGGATGGCGGGCCGTCTGGGTCAAATTTAGAGAAGAAGGTAAAAATTCCGCTTATACGCAAAACATGAATGAGCCGCTCGAGGCGATGCAAATCGTACCCCCTGCGTCTGTACCATCAGGGAGCCTTTATTTCGATAACTTGGAATTTTGGCCTTTCATGGTAACGGCAAGATCCGCAGATGATCAAATGCCCAAGACTGGCCTGAATGTCGGCCAAAGCTCATGGGATAATGTCTACTACTACAGTCAACAACAAACTACGCTTCCGCTGCCAGCGACTATCACTCCGCAGGAAATTAGTGCCTTCGATACGATCTCAAGCCGATATGAGAAGTGGATTTATGGAGATGCCTTGCAGTATGCACAGTTAACCGGACCACTCAAAATGAGATACGATGCCCTCCAAAGCTTCATTCGCGCGGGCCTTGCTGCTTACAACGCGCTGCACATCGTCAGACACCCTAATGGTACGATGACCGGAGAAGCGCTTTATGCAAACGCAGACCCGCATTCGCTTAAATTCGGCGATGATGTCAGCCAAACGGTGCTGCTCCCGCTCGTTTTCGATTACAAAATCAACGGCAATCTGTTAAGCAAGCAAAAAGTGATCGATGTACTCGATTATATGAACGACCAAGGGTGGGCGAACGGAAGCGCCATCGGCACTCAGGATCATGAAGCAAACAGGCACAGCGGGTACTTTCATGCCGTCTATCTTATGCGCAATGAGCTGAAGGCGGCAGGTATTTTCGAACGGGAGCTCAACACCATATTCTGGTACACGAATTTCGGTAAAACATTCGATAATTCCATTTATGAAGAGACAACGGCGGATGAAATCCGAACAAAATTCATGTATGACTTACTTTACGTGCTAGGTATGGATAATACCCCTAAGAAAGCACAGTACATGAAAGGTCTCGTCGGCCTGTACGAACAAGCGCTGCAAATCGCACCTGGTTTCGCCGATACGATTAAGCCTGACGGCACCCTTTTCCATCATCGCGGCGTCTATATGAATGCCTATGGGGATCATGCGATGCAGACGGCTTCACTGATTGCCTATCTCCTGAGCGGTACTCCTTATGCCCTGTCCGATGGTGCAAAGAGTAACATCAAAAAAACCTTGCTCACGCTAGAGCTGACCTCCAATACCTACACCATGCCCGTTGGGGCAACCGGACGTTTCCCCAATACGACCAGCCCGCTGACAAGTTTGCTGGCATACTCCTATCTCGCCATGGCCAATACCCCCATCGATACGGAACTTGCTTCCACCTTCACAAGACTTTGGAATCCGCAATCCAAGTTGCTGCAGGGCCTGTTCAAACAAGCCGACTCGTACGGTGTTGAGTATATGGATACGCTTGGCGGCTTGCAGCTTGCAGACAAACTGTCGAAGGCGGGAGTTCCGCCGAAAGCCAATCCGCAAGGATACATGGTCATGCCCTATGGTGCAATGGCTGTTAATCGAGTAAATGACTTACTGATCGGAATAAAAGGCTGGAGTAACTATGCTTGGAACTTCGAATCTGCCAGCAATCAAAACGTGTATGGCGCATATCAGAATTACGGCAATATGCAGATCGTGAAGAACGGACTGACTTCCGGAATCGTCGAAAGCGGAATTCATCTTGACGCTGGATGGGATTGGAGCCGCTGGCCTGGCACGACAGTCAAGCACCTGTCTCTGGCTGAGTTGGCACAAAAAGCTGATCAGATGCGGCTTTTCACGGATATCACCTTCGTAGGCGGAGTGTCCTCTCAAAATAAATATGGCGTTTTCGCTATGAAACTGCATGATACCGTCTTTGACTCCAGTTTCCGAGCCAACAAATCCGTCTTCTTTTTTGGCGATAAAATGATCAGCTTAGGCTCCGATATTCAAAACACAGATTCCCTCCACAATACGGAAACTACCCTGTTTCAATCGTATATGCCAAACAGTTCGATGCCATTCTGGTATAATTCCACCACCTCGGTAACTCATGCCACTTATACGAGTACAATTACAAATACAACCCCGGCCTGGATCGTAGACCCTTATGGGAACGGATATGTGCTGCCGAATGCGGCTGGAACTGTCATTATGCGTGGTACGCAGAACTCTAGAAACAGCGCTGGCACGAAAAACACGTCCGGAAGCTACACCACGGCCTATATCAATCACGGTTCTGCTCCAGCATCGGCAGGTTACGAATATGCCATGAAAGTAGGGGCCGGAGCGCAGGGGACGGCCGCGTTCGCGAACAACATGCAATACACAGTTTTGCAAAAAAATAGCGATGCCCATATTGTCAAAAATACAGAGCCCGGGAAGGAAGTTACCGGCTATGCCATCTTTAACAGCCATGTGCCGGTCGATCAAGGCCTGATTCAAAGCAGCAGCATCCCCCTCATGGCGATGGTCCAGTCATTAAGTTCCGACAATATTGTGCTAAGCGTTGCGGATCCTGATCTGCGTCTTACCGGTTTGTTAACGCCGAGTACGATGTTAAAGGCCACCGTTATATTAAAAGGGGCATGGCATCTGAAGAATGCCAACAGCGAGGCGCGGGTAGTTAGCGCAAGTGCTGAGACAACGACTGTGGAGTTTGATGCAGTAAATGGGAAATCAATAGATATCGAATTGATTAAATAAACGGCAAAAGTCTGCGCAAAGCCGCTAAGAATGTATTGGCTTTGCGCAGACTTATCAGATTCCTGCCCTATGTTTGACTTAGTTTTTGGGAATCTTCGGAACCTTCCTTCCTTTCGATCCAAACTCACGAATGTGCACTTTTGCCTCCACCTCTACGGTTGAACGGCTGAACGCTTCATCCCAGTCATCTTTTACTTTCTTCCATTCCTTGTAGTTCTTGATCCTGAATTGTTCACCAAAGCCAGCAACATCGACTTTATAGGTATCCTTAATTTTGGCAATGGCCTGTTCTGCAATCCATTTGACCTCATCTGCGATCAGCTCGTCCGCTTTTTTAATAAAGTCCTCTTTAAACGCATCGTTTACCGTCCAGTCTTCTCCAAGTCGGCCCTCGGATTCAATGGAAACCAGAAAGGAAATCTGTTCCCCCTCCACCTTCGGGTTGATTTTTGTGTTTATTTCATTAACTTCATAGACCAACTCTTTCTTTGTTTTCTTATCAACTACCGTTAAGATCCCTCCTTTACCTCCATTTCCGGTTCCCAACACCCAATTGATTCCCGACACTTCCTCTTTATCCAACCAACCGACTAACCGCGTTTTTTTTCCTGAAACGATTGCGGCTCCATGCATTTCAGATTCGTTCGTAAGATCAATTTCCTGGACCAGGAAACTTTCACCGCTTGACAGATGGACGGACATCCCCCCCAAGGTTACTTGACGGGGCATTTCTAATGTTTTGTAATGATTTCGCGATTTATAAAAAATATTAAAAGCCGGAATTTCTTTATTTTCCGTCTTTTTTTCGAGCGCTGTTCTCGCAAGCCCTTTGGCAAAATACACACGAACAGTTCGTCTCATCTCGTGATCCCGCTGAAAAAAATTAATTAAGTCCATCAATTGCGACGAGGATGTAATTTTATCGCTTAAAATGATAACCTTCAAATGCGTATAATAGGGGGACCGGTCCGTTCGCATTGACGTTCTTCTAATGATTTCGAATATATTGGAACCTTCATCTGTAAGGTTAAAATACCCTTTCACAATCCCCTCCTTCGTTCCGATGGTCGTATTGACGAATTGTTGCGTCATTTTTATCCGATGGTTGGCTGAATCTTCCCCTTGATCGAGTCCGATTCCGGCGACCATGCCGATTTGTTCGATTTCCCGTTTATCCCAACATCCTGGGAGTACTAGCAGTGACAGCATCGAGAGAAGTAAGACATTCCGTTTTGTACAAGTTTTCACGGGGTTTGTCTCCTTTTGCGAAGTGAAGCAACGAGCAGCAATAAGATCGGCATGACGCCTGCCGTAACTAACGATATATTGCCAATGAGTTCTCCGAGTTTTATACTGCCGTTCAAATCGCTTGGATAAATGCCAATGATATAAATAACAACCAACAAACCGATGTGTACATAGTTGATATGAATGCGAAACAGTTTGCTTATTCCAAGACTTGCGATGTAATGGGAAATGATATACGTAGTAAAGATTTCTACCAGCCAGACCCCGATAAAAACCACCTCAAAATTTTCTAAAAAGAACCCTGCCATTTCCACGTTTTTAATGAGTTCCAAAGTCGGCCAGGTTAACGTGCTGGATTCTGAGACGCCTAATACATCAATAACAATAACTGAATTTATCGTGTACAGGACGATGATCAAAGCAACGCCGATGATGGCGGAGCGCACCATTTTTTGGGGTTTATCCACGAAAGCGGAGAACACCATAATACATTCAAAGCCTGAATATGAAAGTGCTGTCGAAAGAAGGCCGTTAAAAACAGGGCGCATCCCTTCGCTCAGAACTGGACGCAACTTATCGACATCAAAGTCTTGGACGCTGAGCAGCATAACAAACAAAATGCTTATATAGGTAACCGGCAATAAAAATTCCATAAGTCGGGCAATAGGATTTATTTGTCCCAGAAGCAAATAACCGGCAACAAACAGAAAAGTGATCATTGTCACTTCAATCGGCGTTTGATCTAATAGAAATTGCCTGATCACCTCGGCTTGCATGCGTACCTCGAAGGCAGCCATCAAAATGTAGTAAACGCAGAACACCAGGCTGAAAGCAATCCCGATGGCTTTACCGACAATCTGCTGATTGTATTCAAAAAATGTCTTTCCGGGAAACCGTTGGCTTACCTTCGCACATATAACGGCTAGCGCCACAGAGATGAAACCCGCTATGATGATGCTGATCCATACATCCGGGGTACCGATCTTCTCCGAAGTAGCCCTTGGCAGCGTGAGGATGGACAGTCCGAGAATCATGGACGTATTTAAAACAGTTAATTGCGATATCGATATCTGATCGCTTCGCACGATCTTCATGTGTCCATCCCCCTTCCTTCGTTGCGTTAATTCGCACGCTTCTTGTCCTTGGGATCAATCAAATTCGGACGTTCTTTGAACCACTTCAAGGGATATTTAATGATCGAATCCTTCCAGTTTGAAGGGTGATAATGCACGAACGCGCCGGCATAGTTGGTTCCAAAACTTTTTAGCTTCATGATATGAGACAGCAGAAGCAGCGTAACCATGATGATGCCGTATAAGCCCAACATCGAGGCTGCAAACATCATGAAGAATCTTAGCAACCGCATGGCGATTCCTCCCGAATAAATGGGGATTGTATAGGAAGATATGGCCGTGACGGCTACAACAATGACCATGATTGGGCTCACAATACCCGCCTGTACCGCAGATTGCCCAATGACAAGACCGCCGACCATACCGATGGCCTGTCCGATTGGCCTGGGTAAACGAATAGCGGCTTCCCGTAGGATTTCAATGGTTATTTCCATCATCATAGCTTCTACAAAGGTAGGGAAAGGAACACCCTCCCTGCTGGAGGTGATGGATATGGCCAGCTTGGTGGGAATTAGCCCCTGATGAAAGGAAATAAAGGCAATATACAAGGATGGCAAATATAGAGAAACGAAAGCGAGGATATACCTCATCATGCGGATTAAGCTTGAATACATCCAGCGTTCGTTATTGTCTTCCGGAGAGTAAAGCATCATGGGAAATGTCACCGGCACAATAAGCACAAAGGGCGTACCGTCCAAGATGATCGCCACTTTGCCCTCCATCAAGGCATTGACCACTCGATCCGGCCGTTCTGTGTTCATCACTTGCGGAAATGGAGAGAAGGTATTATCTTCAATAAACTGTTCAATAAACCCCGAATCCCCGGCATCGTCGATATCGACGGTCTCAATTCGGCGGCAAACTTCCTCCACAATCTGATCGTTGGCAATATCCTTAATGAAAGCTATAACCAGCTCCCTCTCGGTACGCTTGCCAACGTGATACTGGAGCATCGTGAAAGTGGGATCTTTGATCCGCTGCCGGATGAGCGAAATATTCGTTGAGATGTTCTCAACAAAACCTTCACGCGAGCCGCGCACCACGGATTCCGACTTCGGTTCCTCAATACTTCTGCCCTCTAGATGCGCCGTGCTGAGAATGATATAACTGTTAATTTGGTCAATGATGAGTACGGTATTTCCTGTTAAAATATTGCGGATACATACCGCCACAGAGTCGTCTTCTACCAGTTCAGTAAGCACAATTGTGGCGTCTATCACTCTTTCTTTGAATCGATCCGAATCCGCATCTCCGTCGGCCGCTTTCATCTGCATGAGCGGTTGCAGCAGGCTTTTATTAATGACCTCCGCATTCCCGAGTGTAGCAATATAGATAATGGCTGCTTTTCGTCCCGTACTTCCAAGTGCAATTTCTCGCAAAACGACATCATGATTGTGCCCGACTACATCCATAATCGATTTAACACTATCTGAAAGGGACTCACTCACCATCATTTTCGGTCCCCACCTTCCAACGTAATTTGTCAGATCTTCATGGTATTATTTGTTTGGCAAGAATTACTTATACGCAAAAACCCGACCAGCTCATCTGAGCTAATCGGGCTTCTAACTTGGCATCTTTATGATCCGCTTGCTCGCATCGGCGCGAAGAAAGCTTCCTCTACATCCTGAGCAGGCAACGGCTTGCTGTAATAATAACCCTGAATCTTTTTGCAATCATTATCCATAAGAATATCCAACTGTTCCTTCGTTTCAATGCCTTCCGCAATAACGTCCATATTCAAATGCTGCGCCATCGAAATAATCGTAGCCACAATCGCTTTATCATTATTGTTCTCCGTAATATCGCGGATAAACGAACGGTCAATTTTGAGCTTGTGGATCGGCAGAAGCTTCAGATAACTCAAGGAACTATATCCCGTTCCGAAGTCGTCCAGGCTGATTCGAATGCCCGATTCCGTCAATTCATTGAGAATGCTTCTGGAAACCGTCGCATCCATCATCATGCTCTCCGTAATTTCCAGCTCCAAATATTGCGGCTCAAGTCCCGTATCCTCAAGAATTTCTTTAATGTACATCGCCAAATTGGTCTGGTGGAACTGCTGGGAGGATAAATTAACGGAAACAGGAATCAGCGGCCCTCCGCCGCGATGCCATTCTTTCATTTGCCGGCAGGCTTCTCTCAGCACCCATGTGCCCATTTCATAAATAATGCCTGTTTCTTCGGCTATCGGAATGAATACGCCTGGAGAAATCGTGCCCTTCGTCGGGTGATTCCAACGAACGAGCGCTTCGACGCCAATCATCTGGCCATCCCCGGCTCGAATTTGCGGCTGGTAATTCAAGAACAGCTGTTTGCGCGCAATCGCCTGACGCAATTCAACTTCCAGCTCAATTTTCTCCTGCAGCTGCGCGTTTAGTTCGCCCGTATAGAACTGGTACCCGTTCTTGCCGTTTTTCTTCACTTCGTACATTGCAGTGTCCGCATTTTTGAGCAGCTGCACAGCATCTGCGCCGTCGTTCGGATAAACGGCAATACCGATACTCGCTGTAACATAGAAGTCATTTTCTTTAAGTCGATACGGCACGCCAATCGCTCTGATGATTTGTTCAGCAAAATCGGCAACTTCTTCTCTCTCGTAACGGCTGTCACAGAGCAATGTGAACTCGTCACCGCCCATACGCGCCAAGGTCACATTCATGCCCTCCATGCACCGGCGGATACGTTCACACATCTCCTGCAAAAATTGGTCCCCATATGTATGTCCAAGCGAATCATTAATTAATTTAAACCGATCCAGATCCATCACCATAACGGCGAACTGCTTAGCTTCGCTATCAATCATTTTGCCCAGCACTTCATTGAACATTCGCCTGTTGGGCATCCCCGTCAGCTCATCATGAAAGGCTAAGTGTTGAATTTTCTCTTTGGACTGCTTTTCTTCTGTTATGTCTTTGGCAATGATGTAGCTGCCGACTACTTCCCCATCGAGGATAACCGGTGCGTTAATCACACTGAGTTCAACACGGTGCCCTTGCTCGTGGATAATCGCAGTCTGGTACGTCTGCATCTCGCCGCCGCGCGACTTTACAAACATCTCCCTCGTGCGCTCCTGATCTTCCGGTACAATGAAGGGTAGAATATTGTCGATCGTTTGATTGCGGAACCATTCACCGGTTAGCCCTGTGAGCTGCGTGACAGCCGAATTGAACCCAATAATGCGATACTGCATATTAATTGAAATGATGCCATCCTGATTATTTTCAAATAAAGATCTATACCATTTCTCATGTTCCTCAATTTCGTTATCTTTTCGTGACAATCGATTTGATATAAATATGCCAAAAAGCGACAAACCTAACGTGAACAATGTACCCCCTGCAATCGTATAAGCCAAAAGCTTCTGGTCCAGAAACATACCCTTCGTTTCGTCTAGCGCATCTAGCATTTGAAATTGTGCTGCATACATACCCGTATAGTGCATGCCTACCACGGCAGCTCCCATAATTAAGCCGCTGCCTAGCTTCTTCCACATTCTACTTGGCTCTGTGCCCTTGCGGAAATAGAATGCTAACCATAAAGCCGCGATAGACGCCACAATAGCAATGATAATTGATAGTACGAAATAAAAAGGCTTATAGGAAATATGAATTTCCATTGCCGCCATCCCGATGTAATGCATGGCCGAGATGCCCGTTGCTAGCAGCAGCCCTCCTGCAAGTAATAATCGCCAAGATAATTGACTGCGGCCAACCACATACAACGCCAGGAAGGAAGCCGCGATAACGACCACGACGGAAAGTATGACATTAACTAAGTTATAGGCAACTGAAATGTTCAGCGAAAATGCAAGCATCCCGACAAAATGCATAGACCATACGCCGAGCCCCATTGCGATCGCTCCGAAAAGGAGCCATAACCAGCGAAACATCCCCTTGGACGTGCTGATTCTTCCTACTAAATCGAGGACAGTATAGGATGCCACGACAGCAACCACATAGGAAAATGCAACTAAAACCATATCGTATGTACCATGCAAATGATGCACTGCTAGACCTCATTTCAACTATAAAATATTGGCAATCATTTATAATATATATATTACCTGATTTGTCGAAAGATATATAGCTTCCTAACATGTAAAAAAGGGCTAACTGATTAACAGTTAACCCTTTCGACACAGATGGTTGTTAATACTGCGCTGCTTCCGTTGGATTCATCGTCAACGTAATATCCAAGTTTCCGTTCCTGCATCTAATGGCATCCAGAAAGTCTTTTTGATTCGTGAGATGGTCGATTGTAACCATGTACACCAACTCGTACAAGCTGCCGAGCTCCGTCGTTTTAACTTTTCTCAGCTCATAAGCAATGCCGAATTTGTTGAAAATCTCATCAAACGCTTCCTCGTACCCCAGATTCTCCGGGATCGTAACGATCAAATACACCAAACCGAAAGGCTTGATTGCGATTACCTTGCAGAAACGGCATAGCGATATTCTGTTCACGGTGACCAACACGGGCGAGGGTATCCCATCCGATTATCTTGGGAGGATTTTCGACCGCTTCTATCGCGCTAATCAATCCCGTTCGCGCAAAAGCGGCGGCTACGGCCTGGGACTAGCCATCGCCAAATCCATTGTCGAACAGCATAAAGGGAAGATTTATGCGAAAAGCGTGCTGAATGAGACCACTTCGTTTTACGTTCAGCTTTCATAATGACACTGATTATTTATCACTTTTTAAGTTGCTCTTAAGGATCTTAGGATACAATTTTTCCAAACGACTATCCTACTACAAAGGAAAATAAATAAAATGATGCATGTGGAATCCTTATTTTCCTCTTTCCCTTTCATTTATACCGAACGGCTCGTCTTACGGCAAATGGATGTCGCGGATGCGGAGGATATCTATGCTTTTTACTCCGACCCTCAAGTCACCAAGCACTTGGATTGGCATGGCCCCTCTTCGATCGAGGACACCCGTATGCTAATCGACTCGTGGAATCAGGCTTTTGCAGACAGAAGGTTAATTTCTTGGGGAATTTCCTTCTATCCTAGCGAATCTCGGCATATTATCGGAACCATTACACTTATGCCTACAAGAGGCATATTTGATGCCGATCACCGTTATCCTTTAACTGTCGGCTATGATCTACAGACCGATTATTGGGGCAAGGGCATAATGTCCGAAGCCATGCAAGCGGTGATCCATTTCAGCAAAACACATATAAGTCCTCATAGAATTCAAGCCGAAGTCTACCCTGAAAATGTGGCCTCACTGAAGCTATTAAAAAAGCTCGGTTTTCAAGAAGAGGGGCTGCTGAAGCAGTATTTAATGCACGAGGTCACGAAGACCTTTCTTGACGTGGTTTTACTTGCTTTGTTGTTTAATTAGCGTGTGTATAAAAAAGAGAGGCCGTTCGAAACCTTGTGGTTTCTGACGGCCTCATTTCTTATTGGTTTATATTTGTTGCTTTTATACGACGAATCACTACACGTTCCTGCTCCTGATTCATCTCTTCTATTCTTTTGTTTAGAAAAAAAGCGTCAATCCAGCTCCAAAGCAAAGATCCAGCTAATATGGCTATGTTAAACCATAAAAGAAAGTAACTAAATGCTTCTAACTCTGTGTAGACCGCCAATAGAATGATTGCAAGACCAGGAACGACCGTAGCCGTAAACATCAAGCTTGCATACAGATAATTCTCTGTATAATAACGGTGGGCTCCAAAATAATGCAGCACAGACCATAACGCCCATACAACTTCCTTAGATTTGCGTTTCTTCAACAGTTCTGCTTCTAAGATAGCTAGCTCTTCCAGTGTTAGCGTACGCAATAAATTTAAATTATCCATAATATGATGTACGTTATGCCTGCGCTACAGCAGCTTCTGAGTTTGCTCGTGCTTGGTGGATCAGACGGATTTCGGAAATAATCTCATTCTCAACTTTTTCATTCGTATCTCTAATCATCCCTGATAACAGGAACAAATCAACGAGTGACCAAATACCCAAACCGCCTAGTGTGAGTAACATAGCTACTCCTGTTCCAATTCGACCTAAATAGAAACGGTGACCCCCAAATGAGCAAGTGAAAAACCAAAGTAGCCATGCAATACCACCTGATTTCTGTTTCTTACTCATTTCGGAAGCAAGCAATTGAAGCTGTTCCGATGTTAAACTCTGTTTTTGCAATAGTGACGACATAGTTCGACCCCTTCTCGTATAATGTTTAAATTATACCGTGAGGAGGTATCATTTTATATCAAATTTCCCTAAATTTTGGTCAAGTTTTCATAAAGATTCATATAGACAAAGAAGAAAACACCCTTACAGGTGTCTTCTTCTTTGTTAACTTTGCCCCGAAGTTTACTGAGCCGCTCGCTCCGGAGTTAGCACACTGGCGGTTGGCTCAGCCTGTGCAGGGCGAGTATCCGGTAACGGTACTGGCGCTGCCGTCGGCCTCTTCACATCTCGAGATTCAGGCACTGCCGTTACCTCACTCGCTTGTCGTGGTGAAGCAGGTACTTGTCTTGGACTCTCCGCTGCCTGTGCGGCCGCGGCATTTCGTCTTGCCTCCGTGACAGACGCTACCGGTGAAGGCTTCAACTCGTCCGTTCTTGTAACTGCTGCTGTAGGTCTAGCCTCTTCTGTGGTAACCGTTGGCGACGCAGTTGGTTTCACGGAGTCAACAGGTTTTGTATCAGCTGTTGTTTCCGTCTTTTTATCCGTATCCGTTGTCTCTGTACTCGTATTTGTATTCGTCGTATCTGTTGAGTTTGTATTATTTGTTGTGTCTGTCGTCTTTTGATCAATAGCCGGAGAGCTCGGTGGAGCTGAAGCTTGCTTATCCGTATTCGTCGCATTCGTCAATGAACATCCGCTAATGATCAAAACAGCAGCTAAGCCAACGAACGACCAACGGTATGAATTAAATTGAAACTGTTTAATCATGATAATTCTCCTTTTTAACTGTGACTTGCTGCCCGATAAATTAACATTGCCAGGTACACTTACTGGACGTATATAGCTCTCTAATAATTGAATGAGCGTATATCCGTAACTGTCTCTTCCCGCCGGCTCAAGATAAGAAAGTGCTAACGCGTCGCTTGCTATCTCCTGATCTTCACGCATGCGTTGATTCACGTACCAAAGTACAGGATTGAACCAGTGAATAATCAATAAAAATTGCATGATCCAATTGATTCCAATATCATTCCGTTTGCAGTGGGCCAGTTCATGCAGAAAGATATGCCGCAGTTGTTCCTGGCTCAAGCTGTTAATCACCCTCTGCGGTATAACTAACCGTGGTTTCCAAAATCCAAAAAGCGTGGGCATCGTCAATTGGTCCGATACGACTAAAGTGACGGGTTTATGTACCGACATGAGCTTTTGACATTGGGAGAACAACTGCAGGATGCCGGTGTCTGTCATCGGACTCGTTTCATTTGTTATTTTCTGCGCGAATCTACGGTTAATCACTAACGTGTATATGCCAAATACGGCAATACCAAACAGCCATACATACATGGAATACCTGTACAAAATAGTACCTACGGAGTCCACAGCAGCCAACCTCTCTTGTGTTCCCATCTGAACCACGGAATCGATTTCGTGAATGCCGCCAGAGTAAGATAGCCAATTGTAGATGCTTAAATCGCTTTCCAGGTCCCAAGGTAGAAGCAATCGCACTATGACCAACAACCACATGAGATAGTGCCATCTAGGTTTTATCCGTTTATGCAGAATACGTTGGGTTAGCATGATCAACACGGCCGTAATGGCGGCCATTACCGATACCGACAAAATCCACTCAAAAATACCTTTGAGAAGTTCATTGGTTTGGTTCACTTTCACCCTTTCCTTCCTGAAACCGCGCCGCCTGTTCTGGCATCGCTGTTTATTTGGATTTATTTTCGAGAAGTTGTTTTAGTTCTTTAATATCTTCCTCCGACAGCTGCTCCTCCTTCAAAAAGTTAACCAGCATCGGCTTAAAGGCACCGCCATACATTCTTTTCAGAAAAGATTGCGTTTCTGACTTCACACATTCACCCTCAGAAACTAAAGGGAAATAGGCATACACTCTGTTTTCTTGCGTAAAAGACAACGCCTGCTTCTGCGTTAATCGGTTTAACAGGGTTCGAATCGTTTTCGGCTTCCAATCCGTCTGATCCTGCATAGCTTCAATCACTTCATTCGCCGTTCGTGGGGACTGGTTCCAGAGCACCTTCATTACTTCCCATTCAGCATCCGTAATATGTGGGACAGTTTTCACATTAGCTACCTCCTTTCCACTTGGATTACAAATGTAATACACACTCAGTATTACATTTGTAATCCATACTTGTCAAGTTCAACGACTGAGTCATAAAATAGCAAAAAACCACCCTGCAGAAGGATGGTTTTCTTCTTTAATCGTTTAATCCCTTGCCTTCGAGAATTTTCGGCACATTTTTCTCTACCCGTGACTGTCGCGTTTTTGATTGTTTCGGCTCAGAAAAGTGAAGCAGATCATTTCTTTGCCGTCCGGGTGTTAAGGCTTCAAAAGCCAAAATACGATTCACCTCAACTCTATGTATTCTTCCTTCCAGGTTTTGGCCTTACTGATAAATTCGTCAACCTTAGGATTCGTTTTTGCCATGAAAGATCACCTCATCAAGCTTCAGTTATATGCATATTCTCCTTTGATGACGAAAAACGACCCCCGAATTGTTCCAGCTAATTTAGACTTCTGCCTAGCGAACTTGAACTTCGGTTCTAGCTCTTTAGGTATCTCCATCCCCTCGGAAAGCTTAAAACCAACCGCCCGCTTCTTAGGGTCATCCACCGTGTACATGACATTGATTGACAGGCCATCCTCATAAAAAACATAGGTAAACTGAATATTTTCCACTTGAAAATGTGAGGTTTCTAAGGGTTTGGCGGCAAACTCAATGTCACGTTCTTTTAAAACTTTGTTCACATAATCAAGGTTTTCCTGACTTTCACTGGCGGGTATAACCTCGAATTCATGCTTGTATTTGTTCATAAAATAACGGGCTTCATTCGCGCGCAAACCGGCAAGCGCTTCTGCTACAGGTGAAGACTCTAAACCTACTGTAGATACATTTTTAAAATCAACGATATACGACATTACCATCCCTCGTTTTCTATCAATATTTGATATGACTAGGATTCCATTTTTGTCCAAAAATTAAACAGCCCTGCTATTTCTATTATAGCAAAAAGTAGACCACCCTGAGGAAGGATGGCCTACTTTTCGTGTTTTGATTTACTTGGCATAGACCATTCTCCCAGTGATCATCAGCGTAGACAGTAGCGTAATAAGCGCAATGGATCCGACTATAAGAGAAAGCATCCATATTGCGAAGCTAAAGCCATAAATAGTGGAAGCCAAACCACCGCCAAATGCGCTGGCTCCTTGGAACAGATAAGAGACGACAAAAACAGAAGATAAAAACTGCGCTTTGTTTTCAGGTGACGCGTACAAGTTGGCAAGGCCAATCCCGCCGGTTACAGAGAATCCATAACCAAGTCCTCCGATAATCGACGACGTTACGAATAGGATGAAAGAATGCATTTCCGACGCCATGACAAGAAGAATCAATGTCGAGCTTATCAGAAGCGTTCCGATACGAATTGAAGGCAGCGGACTCATTCGCCCTGCAATCGTAGCACCCACCGCAATTAGCAAACTCAAAATCGATAAGACCATACCGATCACAAGAATATCTTTCGTCCCAACGACATCGCGCGCAATTTGAGCCCCAAGAGATAAAAATATTCCTCCATAGGCAAAACCGATTCCTACGGCCAAAGCTGCCAGGAGATAAATGCCCCATAGTCCTTTCGGTATCTTAATCCCCGCTGGTTTCCAGTTCGTTTTACGGCCAGATCGAGATGTTTGATTTTTCGGAAGGAATACGCACAGGAGGATACTGACCAATATGAGTAAGGATAAAACCCAATAACTTAAATGCAGCGGGAATGGCTCATACTTAATCAGAATTGCCCCAAGAATTAATGCAATGAACACACCAACTGCCTGAGTAATCGTGTTTATCGATCCGGGAAATTTCGTGTTCGTTGTCGGATTAAACTCTACAAGCGCTGCGGCCCCCGCCCCCGATGTCAATCCAACCCCAATGCCCTGTAGGGCTCGGGCCACAAACAGCCAGTGCAAGTTCGGAGCTAATGCAAAAACGGTTGCGCCAAAAAGGAGGAACATAAGTCCGATCATTAACGTCATTCGGCGTCCGATGTAATCTGAAATATTACCTACTATCACAAGCACGAAGATGATTGCAATAGGATACATAGCAAAGATACCAGTCGTTGTTGCTTTCGAGAGATGCCAATCCGTTGCATATAATGGAAACACAATGGAAGGTGCTGCACTCGACCATAAACAGAGCACGAGCACCCAGGCGACTATCCAAAATGCTGCTTTGGTTGACTTGCCTTTCATTTGTCATCCTCCAAGAAATAATAAGGTTGTGGCGAAAAAGCGATATCGTGTAGTCTTCCCTTTTTCCAATCACTTATTATAACAACTTAATGAGCTCCTCCAGCTCCTCGACCAATACTTTCGCAAGTTCAAAATTCGTATCTCTTAATGCCAATTCTATTTTCATTTCAAGTGATTTTTTATTTTGTTCATGTTCTAGATAGTCTTTATCAAAATGACTAGCATAAATCATCTGTCTAAATTTCCGCATACTCATTTTTCTAATCGTCTTATCGTCAATGATTAAAACATAATCCATACCATTTACAACCGAATAGAAATCATGAGAAATCATGAGAATCGCACCTTTGTAGTCTTCAATGGCTTTCTCCAGTGCTATCTGTGTATAGGTGTCTAAATGGCTTGTCGGTTCATCTAGGAGCAATACGTTTGCTTTGCTGGCAGAAACCTTAGCCAACTGAAGCATATTTTTTTCTCCACCAGATAAAGATTGTATCTTTTGATTAACGATTTCCCCTTCAAAGCCATAGTTTGAAAGATAGGATCTAATCTCATCATAAGTTTTAAACCCAGCATCGATGAATTCTTCTAGAATTGTATTAGAATCTTTTAGCATTTCACCTTGAAACTGAGATAAATAAGCCACTTTAACATCAGGATTAATTTCAATGGAATCATGCTTATTTTTAAAGATATCTCGAAGTAAAGTCGTTTTCCCGGTACCGTTTGGACCAATAATGGCTACTTTATCCGTAGATTTTATCTCAAAGTTAACATTGTCTAAAAGCAACTCATCAAAAGTAACACTGAAATTATTGACCTTTACAACAACGCTGTCTTCAATTTCATTCTTAATACCAAAACTGATGTTCGGTTGCTTAATTTCAACAAAAGGAGCCTTAATTCTACGTGCTTCCAATCTCTCTTGAAACCTAACTCTAGCTTTTAATGCTCTACCTCTAGATGCTTCTGAATTAATAGTTGCAATAACTCTAAGATTATCAATAATGTTATCGTATCTCTCAATTTCTTCTTGTTCAGCGACTGCGATTTCTTGCAACTCAACTTTTGTCTGAAGTAATGAGAAAGTATACTCCATATATCGCCCATCAAACTCTTGGATCTCCATGTTTTCAAGGTGTATGATTTTATTGAAACAATGATTCAATAGATATCTGTTGTGCGTAACAACTAGTAGTATTCCTTTGTGAGAATTAATAAGATTTTTAAGCGCATTTAGGTTTTCAAAGTCTAAAAATACATCTGGTTCATCCATAATCATCAAGTCTGGACTACTGAGCATTTCCTTCATTACTTGAATAAGTTTGAATTCCCCACCACTTAGGTCGGATACCCTAAGATCCTTTAGCTTCATGAGGTTTGCTAAATTTAGTTTCTTATTTATGTTACTTTCAAAATCAGCCCCACCAATGGAATCAAATGCATCTAGCGCTAATTGATACTTTTCTAATAACGAATCCATATCATCCGGTGATGTTTCCATTTCCGCACAAATCGATGTTATTTCATCTTGAATCTTAATGAATTCTTCCCCTATATATTCAAAAACGGTTGTTTCTTTCGTTTCATCCAGTTGTGAGAATTGGCTCACACGCCCGATTTTGCAAGTCGGGTCTATTTCTAACTTGCCCTCGAACAAATATTTTTCTGGATCCATAAGTATATCTATCAGTGTACTTTTTCCACTGCCACTTGTTCCTATAAAAGCGCAATGTTGTGCCTCTTCAAGCGTAAAGGAAATGTTTGTATATAGTTCTTTTTGCGGAAATGAGAAGGATAAGTGATCAACTTTTATCATAGTGTTACCTTTCTATACAAACGTAGATTATGAGTTTACCGTTGTAAGAGTAACACTGTTTACAATCAACTACAATCCCATTTGGGGAATAGCAGCATTTACCTTACAAAACCAAATCAAAAGGCGTCCAATTGGACGCCCTCTGTCTCTCTATTTGAGCATTTGATAAACTTGCTCGACATCCTTATCCCCGCGGCCGGACAGATTGACGATAATAATTTGATCTTCGCTCATCGTCGACGCCAACTGCTTCGCGTAGGCAACCGCATGCGCGCTCTCTAAGGCAGGAATGATTCCCTCCGTGCGCGACAGTTCCTGGAAGGCTTCCAGCACTTCCTCGTTCGTGACCGTTGCATATTCAGCCCGGCCCGACACCTTCAGGTGGCTATGCTCCGGCCCAATGCCCGGATAATCCAGCCCCGCGGCGATGGAATAGGTCTTCTTCGGCTGTCCTTCCTCGTCCAGCAGCACTAAACACTTGAAGCCGTGTATGATGCTCGGAACGCCTTGGGTCAAAGACGGAGCTTGATCGGGCTCGACCCCGATTAAGCGAACGCTCGGCTCGTCGATGTAGTGAGCGAACGCACCGATGGCATTACTGCCGCCGCCTGTGCAGGCCACCACCGCATCCGGCAAACGACCTTCTTTCTCCACAATCTGCCGCTTCGATTCTTCACTAATAATGGCCTGGAAGTGCTTGACCATCGTCGGAAACGGATGCGGACCAACGGCGGAGCCTAGTAAATAAAATGTATTTTTATAATTGCGAACCAGATCGTCCAGCGCCTCATCTACCGCATCTTTCAATCTTCCTTGTCCTTTATGTACCGGTACAACCGTCGCGCCCAGCAGCTCCATTCGGAACACATTAAGCGCCTGCCGACGTGTATCCTCAGCTCCCATATAGATGATGCATTCCATATTAAACATAGCGCAAGCCGTTGCCGTAGCCACACCATGTTGTCCGGCGCCCGTCTCAGCGATGATTCGCTTAGCCCCCATCCTTTTAGCAAGCAGGATCTGCCCAATAGCGTTGTTGATCTTATGCGCTCCTGTATGATTCAAATCCTCGCGCTTTAAGTATATTTTCGGCCCTCCCCAAGCTTTGGTCAGCCGCTCCGCATACGTTAATGGATTCTCACGTCCAACATATTCGCTTAGATAATAACGAAGCTCTTCCTTAAACTCCGGATCGTCTCTAAACTTGTAAAATTGCTCACTCAAATAACTCAACACTTCCTGTAATTCCGGCGGGACAAAGCTGCCGCCAAACTCCCCAAAGTATCCCTCTTGCTGCAATTGTTGGTCCATAAGTAAGCGCCTCCATTTTATGAGATAGGAATGGTACTCTCTGCTATTATCTTATCATAATTTTCTGGTGTCGTATTTAAAAGAAAATAGGCAAACTATGTCCTGCGGATCGGCCAATGAATACGTAGTGAGGGGCATAAAAATGCATAGGCGCACCGATTTCAATATGTTTATTTACATAAACTTCTTGCTTATCTAAATTGACATGCAACTGGGGAAGATATATTATGGACTATATAAATCGTCGATAAATTAAGTCGACAATATACGTCTAGGAGGAACTATACATGAGTAAATTACTTATCATCAATGCACACCCGGATTTTGATTCCACAACCTCTGCAAGTCTCGATGTGTTTAATTATTTTCTGAAAGTATATAAAGAGAAGCATTCCAATGACGAGGTTATTGAACAAATTAATCTATACGACGACGAAGTACCCGCGCTTGATAAAAATGTATTGAGTGCATGGTCGAAACTAGCGGAAGAGAAAGAGTTGACTAGTAAAGAAAAAGAAGTAACCGATCGTATGAACACCCTTTTAAAACAATTCAAAAGTGCTAATAAATACGTCATTGTATTTCCAATGCATAACTTCAGTATCCCGTCGAAACTAAAGGATTATATTGATAATGTTATGATTGCCAGGGAAACATTTAAATATATCAGCCCCCCAATGAGTAACGGAAGAGCATCTGTCGGACTTCTCAATGATGGAAGAAGCGTCGTTACCATTCAAGCCAGTGGGTCCATTTACACTAATAATGACTTCTATGCCGAGCTGGAGTTCACGAATAAATTTTTGAAGTCCATGTTTGATTTGATGGGGATTGAAGATTTTGAAGCGGTGCGGATTCAAGGAACAGCCTTTTTGGATAGAGATGAAGTGTTGCAAAAAGGGTATAAAGATGCTGAGGAGCAGGCTTTGAGGTTGGCGGGTAAGTAAGGACCCAGCCTCCCGTATCCCTCATAGAGCGTCGCTTAGAGGTTCTTAGTGGACCACATGCAAAACCTGACTATCTTCCGCAAGCGTATGTCCGGTATTCTCTAGGATTGTATGCCGCATTTGCAACTTCATCTGGGTAGCAGTATAAAGCAGAGGCGCCTGAGGCAGGCCGTGAGATCCATTCAAGATCAGTACCGGCATACTTATACTTAAAGCCTGAGCCGCTCGCATCCGATTGACTTCTCCGTCGCGTAGTAAAGCTTCGTAATGCATGAATCCAGCTCGCATGGCGCCCGGTAATTGAAATTTACTGATCAGCTCAGCTTTCAGCGTTTGATCAAGCGGATTAATTGGAGACATATGTCTCCAAAACTGTTCAAGATATTCCGCTTCTTTTCCCCGGACCAGACTTGCAGCTAAATCGGCCTGCATATGAAATCCGAAATGCCACGAACCCCCTTTGGCCACATCCATCAGTTCTTCTAGCCCGAATCCCGGCAACACGGATTCCGATATAACGAGTCGTCGAATGCTTTCCGGATAGGACGTAGCAAACGCAAAGGCCGTCATTGCGCCTATGTCCATTCCCATTAGATGGATTTGGTCATGTCCCAGCTTTTGAACAAGTTGATGAATATCTTCAGCACTGTTCGTTTTTTCGTTCCTTACCTGGAGACGGCGAACCGCCAACCCACACCGTTCGTCTCGTCCTTTGCACAACCGACGAAGCAGCAACCAACGTTTACGTTGAAGGAAAGGACATTTACGTGAGGATATACAACCACCAAGACTGCAGAATTCGTATGGGAAGACATTGGGAAAGAAGGGCCTCTTACACCCGTTCACCAAAGACTGATCGCCCTACTTGTGATATGATTCACCGCGCTGCCTGTAACGGCAAGTTTAAAGGCCATCCATGCCAGGATGGCCTTTTTGGGTCGTACCCGTTAGCCAACCCATCAAAATGACTCCTCAGGTACCTTCAACTTTATTAGATAGCACCTGCATCTCTTGCCGAATAAAATGACGGGTAAATCGGCCGATAATTTAATTCTTCTCTGATCCGAGTGGTATCAACGACCATATCCCATGGATCATAAGCCTGTTGCAGTGCGTTTGGGGTAAATTCACTATGATGAAGCATGGCCAATTCCGCAGCGGAGATCGGCGCATCGTCGGCAACATTGTAGATACGGCCATCAATTCCTGGTGTGGAAGCGGCGAGCATCAGGGCTTGAGCTACATCCGCATGGTGTGCCATATGCATTCGTTTGGCTGGATTCCAATTGCGCATATACGGAAGAAATTCCTGGATATGAGGGTCCTGATCACCATAGACAAAAGGAAGTCGTACTATACGCAGTCCCAGTCCCTGTTCGCGATGAAGCTGCAGCAGAGCCGTTTCGGCCGCGGCTTTGGTTTGAGGATATGCAAAGGCAGGTCTAAGCTCGTCATCTTCACGGTTGGGTCTTGAACGATTCCCGGAGCCGTATACATTATTGGTACTGGCAAAAACAAATTTTGGAACTTCCGCCTGCAACGCAGCCCGTGCTAGGGATATACTGCCATCCAGGTTTGAGATTTTGGCGGTATTCTCGTCTACCCCGCGGAACTGAGCAGCCAAGTGAATCACAGCAGCAGTGCCCTGGAGAGCGTCACCATAATCTTCCGGCTGCAAAAGATCGCCTTCAATAAGTTCAGCTCCCTGCTGATGAAGCCAATCCGCCTTTGCAGCGTCCCTAACCAACACTTTAACGTTATGACCCCGCTGTAGTATACGCGGAACAAAACGGCTTCCTACTTTTCCTGTGGCACCTGTTACAAAAATGTTCATTGTTCAAATCCTCCTAGGTTTTTAGAAGCTATACCGGCAGTATAATAGAACGGGCAAGTAGCAACCATCCTGCGATTATCGTATGATTGAAAGTGTCAGGATAAGGAGGAGTTTGAATGGAAGAAATCCCTTCCAGAAAATCGTTAGGTGAATTTTTGCGCTCGCGCCGGGAACGTCTTACTCCGGAAAAAGTAGGGTTGGCATCCTATGGACAACGCCGGACCTCAGGGCTTCGAAGGGAAGAAGTAGCCCACCTTGCCCATATTGGAACATCATGGTACACCTCTTTGGAACAAGGCAGAAGTGTCAATCCGTCAGAGGATGTACTGAATAACATAGCAAAAGCGCTGCAATTGACTGAGGATGAACGCTCCCATCTCCATCTTCTTGCAAGACCGGCACAACAGGAAAAGGTAGAACATCAGCAATTAAATGCAGGCTTGGAACAGATGATTAGGGCTCTTGAACCGAATCCGGCATTTGTACTCGGAAGATACTGGGATTTACTATTTTGGAACAAAGCAGCTGAGTTTGTATTCCATTTCCCATCATTTTCAGATCAATTGCAGCAGAGACCTAATTATATGAGATTCTTCCTGATGGACAACAAGCTGGGATCGGACACAAAGGATTGGGAAGCCAAAAGACAAATCATGATCGCACGCTTTCGTGCGGATTACGGACACTTCCCGAATGATCCGGGGTTCAATGAGCTTATTGAGGAATTTATGCAGAAAAGTCGGCTGTTTCGCGAGAGCTGGCCGATGCATGACGTTCAGGTCGTAACCGATTGCCATAAACGGTGGTACGATCCTCGTATCGGAGAGATGGAGTTTGAACATGTGACCCTGCAGCAGCCGACCCATCCGGATCTGAAGATTATGATTTATATAGCTTCAGCAGATACTGCTCTACGTCTGGGAAGTTTAGTGAGCAATTAGGAGTATTGATCAGTCACTTGAGACTTGCATTCACTCTAGAACTGTAGATCCAAGACCCCTTTCGAGGGGTCATTTTCATTTTTAGGTGGTCTGCAGATTGAGAATCAACAAAACAGAGCAGGAAGTGAACACCGCACGATTAGCTTGGTTAAGAGCTAACTTATTTAGTTTCCCACATCGCTTAACTTGTAATACAAAAAACCTGCCGTTATTTATGATAAGGCTCGCCCCGATTTATCCGCATAGCGCGATAAATCTGCTCCACCAGCACCAGCCGCATCAACTGGTGCGGCAGCGTCATGCGGCCAAAGCTCAGCCGCATATCCGCACGGCGCAGCAGCTCGCTAGAGAGCCCCAGCGAGCCGCCGATCACGAAGGCCACCTGGCTCCGCCCATAGGTGGCCAACTTATCGAGCGAGGCCGCCAGCTGCTCGCTCGACCACATCTCGCCGTCGATGGCCAGCGCCACGACGTACACATCCGGACGCAGCGCAGTCAACAGACGCGCGCCTTCACGATCGCGCACCTGCTGCTCCTCAGCGGCGCTCATGTTCTCCGGTGCCTTCTCATCCGGCACCTCAATCATCTGCACCTTGGCATAAGGCCCAAGGCGCTTGACGTACTCCGCGATCCCATCCACAAGATAGCGCTCCTTCAACTTCCCAACCGTTAAAATCTGTATCTGCATAAACGAATACGCCCTTTCTTAATCTATTCAAAAACAAAAAGGAAGGCCTAAGCCTTCCTCATACAACTAGAAATCGCGCCAACTCCTGGCAATGCTCACAATGGGAAGGAGGCTCCCAGTTCGCGAAGTGGGTTTTCAGCAAATCCACAACGTCCGGCGCTTCCTCGTATTCATCGACAAACTCATCAATCGCGATTTCCACATGATCCTTACAAACTACGTGCATGCAACTACCTCTCATCCGCATTGTTTCTATATCTTATTTATCCGTTGCTTCCACTAACGTTACGACCGCATTCATCTTCTTGCCGCCGCGATAGAAAGTAACGTTCACTTTATCACCAATATGTTTCTCATTGTATAAATACTTACGCAGCGTGATCGTATTATCAATCTTCCGGTCATCCAACAACACGATGACATCCTGCGGCTTCAGACCCGCCTCTTTGGAAGGGCCGGATACTTCGAAGACGATAACTCCAGTTTTCACATCTGCGGGCAGCTTTAATACATCCGTCCCTTTAAAAGCTTGCAATTCCTGCGTCGAGACACCCATCAGCGGTCTTTTGACCTTGTGATCGGTGATTAGATTATCGATGATCGGCTTGGCGCTATTAATAGGAATTGCGAAACCTAACCCTTCAACGCCGGTATCCGCAATTTTCATCGAGTTAATCCCAATCACTTTACCGTCGATGTTGACCAGGGGTCCGCCGCTGTTTCCTTGGTTGATCGCCGCATCCGTCTGGATGACATCCATCTCCCAGTCATAATCCGTACCCTCGCGGGACAAAGCAACCGGTATCGTTCGCTTCGGCGACGAGATGATGCCCTGCGTGACTGTGGGCGAGAAGCCAAGTCCTAGCGGATTACCGACGGCAATCGCCATTTCCCCAGCGCGGAGCGTCTCAGAATCGCCAAATTCCGCAAGGACCTTAATATCCTTGCCATCGGCTTCCAAAACGGCTAAATCCGTGATACGGTCACGGCCGACCAGCGTAGCCTTGCGATGTTCACCTTGAAAATTGACGATTTCAAACTGGTTCCCATTTTCAACAACATGGCTATTGGTTACGATACGCACCTTATCCCCATTCCGGGAAAAAATGACGCCCGATCCAATCCCGATCCCGCTCTCTTGACCCTTATCATCCTTCTTGGAGGAGATCACGCTGACTACAGCCGGCTTGATCTTCTCCGTTGCCGCCACGACAGAGTCGTTGATGTTCATCGGACGCGTCTCTGCATTCGCGACTGCAGCCGGTATCGCTATTGCATCGGTTTGCGATTCCTTATGACCCAAACCGCTAACTAAGCCAACTAGCAAAAGCATCGATAAAGCCCCGCCTACACCTGCGATAAGGGCCACATTTCGTCTGCGTTCCGTAAAGCCTGTAAATCCTCCCGACCTTTTAGGACGCCACACAGGCTCTCGCTGCTTGGTTCTTTTCGTCGAATAAAAATCATCATCAAACAAACTCACAGGGTGTCCCTCCTTGCTGACAGGGGGCGGGTCATGCCGCTCTTGCCTCAGAATCTTATTTGCAAAAAATAGGAATGTTTCGTTCCGTTCTTGCCTACAATAATAGTAAACCAAATCTCTCAAGGAATTACTAGAGTTAACCGTAACTTTAAATTAGAAAACCAAAGGAGAATGCACATTATGAATCGAATTCCATCCCATATGGACGAAATCAATATGATCGGGAAGCTCGCTGATCTCAAGGACAGCCTCTACCACCAATCCCTCGTGCTTTCATCTCTCATTCAAACACTGATTGATAAAGGTCTGATCACGCCGCAGGAAATACAGCTCAAATCCAAAGAAATCGACGCCGCGCTTACTCCGAATCCAATACATCCCATTTCGTAGAACGGTCAAAATACGTATCCATTAATCGTAACTGCTTAGACTCCGGGGCGCGCTCTTGTACTATGTTATTCACCGTTAGCCTGGCTAAATCCATTAAATTATGGTCACGGCTTAAATGGGCCATATAGACGGACTTCGTCTTATTCGTCATTACGTCACAAAGCGCTTCTCCCGCGGCTTCGTTGGATAAATGCCCCTTATCCCCGAGAATGCGGCGCTTAATGCTCCAAGGATAGTGCCCTACGCGCAGCATGTCTACGTCATGATTCGTCTCTAGTACCAGTGCATCTGAATCTACAATCTTCTCTTTCACTTTCTCGCTCATATAGCCGAGGTCCGTGACGACACTTATTTTCTGCTCCCCATCATAAAAGCAATAGCCCACCGGTTCCGCCGCATCATGCGAAATCCCGAACGATTCCACACGCAGTGTACCGAATTCTTCGATGCTGCCGGTTTCCATAACCCGCTTGTTCTCTTCTGCAATCACACCGATTTGGCGGTCCAATTCCACCCATGTTTTCTCGTTCGCATAAATGGGCAAATCATACTTACGCGCCAGCGCGCCTAGACCTTTGATATGATCTGAATGCTCATGCGTGATTACAATGGCGTCAATGGTATCCGCGGCAAGCTCGCGTTCCTTCATCAACGCCTCCATCTTCTTCGCGCTGAAGCCCACATCGATAAGCACCTTGGTCTCCCCATTGTCGACGACCGTCGCATTTCCCGTCGAACCGCTCGACAGTACTGTAAACCTCATACCCATCCTACCCTGCTCCTCTATGCATTCATGTACACATGTTTTAGTTATTTATGTAAAACGCTGCGCTACCACTCTACTCTACTTTTTTTCCGGCTTGTTCTTATCATCGTTGTTATTTGTATTTGCCGGTTTGCCGCCTTCCGGCGTTCCAAATGGCACAGGATCCGACCCTTTTTGCGGAGACTCCACCGCGCCGTTGAACGCTTGCAGATAATAAATATCGTGATTATCAATCGTAATCCGCCAGTGCGGGAACATCGGCTGTGTCTGGGAATTGTAAGGCTGTCCATGGTACCCCAGTCTGACCTCTGTGATAACCGAGCCTTCGCTTAAATAGTTGTCTACAAGGCTGCGTACCGCTAACTGAGCGGGAATCAGCTTTTGCTCCGTTTGTTCTACTCCTGATTCTACTTCAACGTAGGCTTGACGGTAACTGGTAATTTCTCCATTTTCCTCATTTAACTCTACCGTCACATCAAAAAGCGGAAGCTTGCCATACAGCTGATTAAATACATAAGTACCATTCGTTCTTACCGCCGAATCCAGCTGATACAGGTTAAAATTCGGAATTTCCGACTGAGCCTGAACTTCTTTGCTTGCCCCTTTGCCGAGCAGCGCGCTCATGCTTAACGGCGTTTTCAGCATTTTCTTGTCCCCAGGCTTTATACTATCGTCATATTTCACCGTAATCACCTTCAGCTTCGTAACATCCGTCGGCAATTCATCGGCTAATCGAATATTTTTACTGTGGAGTGCGCGATTCAGCTCCTCGATCGTCCCTGACGTGTCTAGCGAGATTTCCGTCTGATTGGAGCGATTGGTGGACCACAGCTGGAAGCCAAGAATCATATTGAGCAGCAAAAAGGAGCAAATCAAGATCGTTTTGGCCCTGCTCCAATTCATGGTCTCACCAACCTTTCCATAAAAATAGTGTTAATCATCCTTATTCGATGAAATCATATGTGCCATCTCGCAGCTCCAAAGCCCATGCAGGAACTAACGTGAGGGTCTTTTCCGAAACAACCGGATGATACGCCGGAAAAATAGAGACGATGCTGGACCGCCGCTGATAATACTGCAACCGTTCTTCTAAAGCGTCACCGGATAATATTTCCCCGTCACGCCGCTGAGCTGTCTTCAGATCCGGAATAATCATGGACCGTTCGAATCCAGAGATGATTCCCTTCTGTACCTGCATTTTCAGCGAACCATAACCCTCAGGTTGTGAGGTCACAATCGGCAAGGATTCATAATACTGACGGAACGTGAAGGCCTGATTGTCAAAAAGCTGCTTCTGTGGCGTCCGAGCCACCATATATTTACCGTCCCAACCAATATGTTGGTTGATGAATTTAATACCCGCAAGCAAGTTCTCAAGCACTTCGCTTTTGCTCTCCACAGGAGCGACAGGGTCGGAGTACGTCACCCACCGCAGGTCGCGATTAAGCTGAAAACCGCGTTTGCTGTCCGTGTAGATTTCCGAACCATCGCGCTCTTTAAGATAGCGGGTGATGCCCGGATCTACGAACAGGCTTTGCTTCAATTGATCCGCTGTAAGCAGGGTGTAATTGAAGGTATAACTCGGCAGCCTGAGCGGCTTGACCGGAAGATAGTAATCGCCGCTGTTCGTCGTCTTATACAGATTCGTAACATCACCGAAGGCCGCAAAATTCTCCACGTCTTTACTTGTAAAATCGGCCCCGATCACCTCATAGCCTACGCCTGGTGAATCCGTAAAGAAGAAAGCGCGAACATCTTCGTTATTGCCTTTCGAATAAATCCATATCCGCGTCACTTTATCGTTATCCGCCGGCAGCTCGCCTTCAATCCGCAGCACCTGCTGCAAAATGGTGAACGGAATGCCGTCCCGGAACCGGATCTCGACGCCTTGCTGCTTATTGCGAACATCTTCCCAGTTCACATTCACCAAATACATTGATGTCTTGCGGAAGCCCTTAAAGCTCCGCTGCTTAATGTTATCAAGCAATCTTGTATAGTAATAATTCGTGGGATACAGCACGGAATGTTGTTGATTGCCCAGATGGACAATAATTTGATCGGGAAAAAGCATATCCTGCAGCTCTGCCTGCTTCCCAAGTGTCTCTGTCTGCACATAGTTGCTTTGTTGAATGGGCTCAATCTTAGGCGGGCTGTACGACGCCAGCAAAAAACTTTGATACAGCGAGGTACCAATCAGGATGACAAGCGCGATAGATTTTAAACTCTCAATCATAGCTCATCCTCCTCCTCTTGCTGAATCGGCAGCGTAAATACAACACGGGTCCCTTGTCCCAACTCGGATTCTAAACTAATCGTACCGCCATGCGCTTTGACTATTTCCCGGGCAATGGACAACCCAAGTCCTGTACCGCCCATATTCCGTGAGCGTGCTTTGTCTACACGATAGAAGCGGTCAAAAATGCGGGTCAAATCCTTTTTCGGAATCCCAATCCCATTATCCTGAACGGAAATCTCCAGCATATCCTTCTCGATCTTCCGAGCCTCCAGCCGGATGGCGCCTTCATCGCCCGTATACTTAATGGCATTGGACACCAGGTTATCGAGAACCTGATCTATTTTGTCACGGTCGAGCAGCAGGCCGGTTACGCCTTTCTCGACCCGAATCACAATCTCAATCTTGCGCTGCTGCAGCTGAAAAGAAAACCGATCGGCCACTTCCTCCAGCATTTCGCTCACAAGTGTTGTAGATTTACTCATCATCGACTGCTTGGAATCCAGCCTCGACAAGTGTAAAAGATCTGTCACCAAACGGATCATCCGCTCTGTCTCGCTGCGTGTCACGCTGATAAAGCGAGAGGCTAACTGCGGTTCCTCGATGGCGCCGTCATCCAGCGCTTCCAGATAGCTCTTGATCGTCGTCAGCGGTGTACGCAGCTCATGCGACACGTTCGCGACGAACTCGCGTCTGGCTTGCTCCAGCTTCTCCTGATCCGTCACATCCTGCAGCACCGCAATAATCCCGCTTTGCCCTTCTCCCCGGCGGTGAATCGGTGTGAACGTAATCCTTACGGACAGCTGCTCATCATCATCCGGCAGTTCTATATTGAGAAGCGTCGTGCGCACCTCTCCCTGAAGCAGCCCTTGAATCGTCTCGTCCGGAATCCCGAGCACCTTGGAAATATCGAGGCCAATCGTCGTGTCTTCTTCCGCTTGCAAAATTTGCTTCGCCCTGCGGTTCAGGACGATGACATGGCCTTTATCATCCGTTGCGATGACCCCGTCGTTCATATTCGTCAAGATGGAGGCCAGCTTCTCCTTCTCCTCTTCATTGAGAGACAGGGCTTCCCTGAGCCGATTCATCATGAAATTAAACGTATGGCCAAGCTGGCCGATCTCGTCGGTACCTTGAATTATGACCTGTTGATCAAAATTCCCCTCCGCAACCGCTGTCGCCTGTTTCGTAATCTCTTTGATTGGATTTGTAATCGTACTGGTGAGGATCACACCAAGAATAGCCGTTAATCCTAGCGCAATCAGTGTTCCCGAAATCAGAATGCGGTTAATCGACCTGATCGTCTTATAGACATCCTCCATGGATGCAATCAGATAGACAGCGCCCAGAACTCGCGCACCGCTGCCCACAGGCTTAGCGATAATGACCTTCCGATAACCATCTTCGTCGGTAAAGATCCGCTGGTTGTCCTTAATCCCTTGCAGAGCCCTGATGACTTCCGGCTGCGTATTTTTTTGCTTTAAATGATTGGGAACCGACGTGCTAATGACGTTCCCGTTGGCATCTATAATTTGAATTTCAGCATTATTAATCGAAAATAAATTGCTAACGAACTCGTTCAAATCCGCGTACGTTTTCTTGCCTTCGGCAGCGTTCTTGCTGTCTTGGTCTCCTGTAAGGTAAGACCCCACGAAACCTGCCAGCAGCGTAACCTGGCTATTGCGCGAAACCAAGAAGTCGTTCTTGAAATACGTCTCCACCGTTTTGTAGAAATACACCCCGATCAGCTGCATCGCAATCAAAATAAGCAGGACATACACAATAATCAGCTTCGCTTGGATCGATTGAAAGAAGCGGATGCCCTTCATGCTCAGAAGCCTCCGGCTTTAGGGCTGCGCATTAAATAGCCAAGCCCCCTGCGCGTCATGATGTACTCCGGACGGCTTGGGTCCGTCTCCAGCTTCTCGCGCAGCCGGCGTATCGTCACATCGACGGTGCGCACGTCGCCGAAATATTCAAAGCCCCACACCGCTTGCAGCAGGTGCTCGCGTGTCATCACTTTGCCGGAGTTTTTGGCCAAATATTGAATCAACTCGAATTCGCGATGCGTCAAATCGAGCGGAACCCCATCTTTATACACCATGTACATGTCGTTATCGATGAATAAAGCGTGAATTCGCATCCCGTTGCGCTGCGTATCCGACTCCGTCGGAGCTGTCTGCACTTTCGTCTGGCGGCGTAAATGTGCCTTGACTCGGGCCAGCAGCTCTCTTGTGCCGAATGGCTTGGTGACATAGTCGTCCGCACCCATCTCCAGGCCAAGTACTTTATCCAGCTCGGTATCTTTGGCTGTTAACATAATAATCGGTGTGTTCAGCTTCGAGCGCACCTCTCGGCACACATCCATCCCATCCTTCACGGGAAGCATGAGATCCAGCAATATAAGATCGGGCTGCTCGGAGAACGCAAGCTCTACAGCGCTTCCGCCATCATAAGCACAGACCACCTGATAGCCCTCTTTTTCCAAATTAAATTTCAAAATATCTGCAATCGGTTGTTCGTCATCCACCACGAGAATTTTCCCAAACAAACCTACCACCGCCTACTCCAGGATAAACTGCGAAGTCGTCCTATTCCTTGCATACTACCCTTTATTTTATCATATATTCAACTAAAAAGAGACAAGGCCCCCGAGTTGTCCGGTTTGACCTTGCCTCTATGTAAATTAACGATTTAAATACTTCAATGGATTCTCCAAGCTGCCGCTTTTGTGTATTTCAAAATGCAAGTGAACGCCTGTGGAATCGCCTGTGCTTCCCATTATACCGATGGCATCACCTTTTTCAACGATCGAACCCTCGGTAGCAATAATTTTGCTCATGTGGCCATACAACGTCTCGTAACCATTCAAATGATTAATAATCACATAATTGCCGTAATCTGATTTATATCCTGTTTCGGTTACTTTGCCATTGTCGGCTGCCATGATGTTTTTGTTACCCGTAATATCGATTCCCTTGTGAAGCTTGCCCCAACGCACGCCGAACGTACTGGAAATACTCGGGGAAATAACAGGCCATGCGAATTTTCCTGTGCCTTCGCCTTTCACGACCTTCGTCCCTTTTTTCACCTTCGCCGTGACAGGTTGATCGATAATTTCTTCATCCACCAGCTGCTCGTTGGTCATTAACCCATCGACCTTCGTCACTTGGATCGTCACCTTCTTCAGCCCGTTTTTGCCGGGTGAAATCGGTTGAACGACGCCTACGCGCTGCGAATCATCTTTTACATATTCCGTATCGTATTGAATCTCTTGGTTCTTCACAATCTTTTCTGTCGTTTTGACGGACAGCTTAGGTTTAAGCACCGTAACTTCCAGCTGATTGCCAATCTTCAGCTTGTCATCCTGAAGACCAGGATTTTTATCATAGATGAATTGCTTTGTTACTCCTAATTTCTTCGCGATGCAGGAGACGCAGTCTCCCTCAACTACCGTGTATTTCGCAGGCGTCACATCGCCCGTCGTCAACTTCTTCACAACATCTTCCGGTTTGGCCAAATCTTCCGGCTCAATCGGCACTTCGACTGTATCGACTTTCTGAACAAATTCCACTTTCTCCAGCTCTGACGGCGCAGTGGAAATATCCTCGCCCTGGCTTGCTGATAGGGCAGAGACCTTAGCTGTTTCCTTGGCTTTTGGTGTAAAAGGCGCACTAACTTGTTCCAAAATCTGATCAGCTGTCTGCTGATCCTTCACAATCGCGATGGTATTCCCATCTACCTTCAATTCGACCCCGACCGGTTGGGGCACTAATGCCTTATTAAGCGTAGCGATTACAGCTGAATCATCCGTCACCGGATTGTAAGCCTTTTCAGGCGTGTAGGTGACACCGTTTGTCTTAAGAACGACATGAACATCTGGGAAATTCTTTTGTACTTCTTCTGGTCTTTGCTGCTTATATTCATCAATCAATTTATTATCGCTCACGACGCCGATTTCTTTGCCGTTGAGCATAACGTGATATACATTTACCATATTCGCTTGCACATACTGATGACCTGCAAACGTAATAGCCCCTGTTAGCGCTACCGCACCAACTCCCAGAACTAGAGACCATTTATGTCGTTTGATTACCGTTAGCGTCGTAGTTGTCGATACTTCTTCCAGCTGCTTGTCTGATATTGATTCATTTCCGGTCAAGCTTTCTCGCTTCGGCGTGAATCTCTTGATGAGATCCTGAACAAAGCGCATACCCCTGAAACCTGTCATGATCTTCTCCCTTTGAACGGTTTTGCATCCATGAAGTAATTATTCAAATACATCCTAATGATTAATTACTCCAAAATACATAAATAAACCTTTATTAGACATAATATCCGTGAAGATATCTACCTTTTGTTAAATTTAACACACTTTCTCTGCTTATTTCAACAAAATACTCGATCTCCATGTGATAGATTCGTGTCCACCGCCAAAAGAAGACGTTAAAGTTTCACTTTTTTGTACATAAATCCAATAGATTTACACCCAATTACGAGAAATGACGAATTTGAGTGAAAATTTGAAAGGGGAGCTTATGCATGGAAATTAATTTGGAAGCTACGTTCACAGATCGGTCTACAATGGAGAAAACAGCTGAAGTCCTTAGATCTCAAGGTGTGCTGGATATCAAATTCAATTATGGCGGTGAGCCACATACGGACAACTATGCCGGCGGTTTAATCCAATCGGTTGATAGCTTTTCGGCAGCTGAACCTTCTTACGCGCTCATCGTTTGCGTAGAGAAATCGCGCTACCGTCAAGCTGAGGATACGATTATGAAATTCGGCGGACAGCTCCATTAGGACTAATCCAAGATCTCGAATGAGGAAAGCTAGTATTTGTTCAGGATAGCTGTTAACTGTTGGAGTTCCGTCTCACTCAAATATTTCTTGAGTGTATCATTGACCTGCTTAAGCTCATCTGTTGTAATCCCGTCCTCCAGCAAAGCGGACAGATGCTGCACCTCATTTTGCGGCAGCTTAGCAACAACAAGAGAAAATATTTTCATCTTATCATCACTGGATAACGCTTCTTTCTTTTTAGCGAAATCCTCGGTCGACATGACAAGCTCCTTCTTCTGCTCGTTTGCATCACTTACTCGCCCCATGACGGCTACGGCATCATCATCCTTCACTCCTTGGGAAGCCGATTGGCCATTTGTTCCTGCGTCCGAATGTAAAGGATCACTCGAATTAGAACCAGGCACGCTTCCAGACGGGCTGGGACTAGGCGTAGCTGCCGGCGGTGTTTCCACCGGGGTAGCTTGCTTCCCCCCGTCTCTACGCATAACTATATTCAGGTCCCCCGCCAATCTTGCAGCAAAATCACTAAATTGAACCTTTTTACCCAAAGCCGGTATCTGATATTGTCGAAATATATCCTCTACATACATGTTAACAACATACCATGTCGTAAACATTGTGATTGTTGTAATAAGTACACTGCTTATGACGATTTTGCCCAGCCACGTTAATACTTTCATTCTCTCTATCACTCCTGACGCTTGAATCTGTTCCCTCCTTCCCAGTATTGACGAAATCGTGCCCATTAAATCCCATTAGGCAAAAAAGAAATCCTCTAAGCTGCTGATGCGCCTAGAGGATTTTGTATTTATCTCGATTGAATTATGCGTAGATTGGACGAACCAAATTTGTTTGCTCACGGTTACGGCCTACGGAGAAAATCGCGATTGGAATGCCTGTCAGCTGTGAAACACGCTCAACGTAGTGTCTTGCATTCTCAGGCAGATCACTCAGTGTACGCGCACCAGAGACATCTTCGGTCCAGCCCGGAAGCTCTTCGTAAACAGCCTCACACTCTGAGATGGCTTTCAAGCTAGCCGGGTAGTGCTCGATAAGCTCACCGCGGTACATGTAGCCTGTGCAAATTTTAACCGTTTCAAGCCCTGTCAGAACGTCGATGGAGTTCAAAGACAGGCCTGTAATGCCGCTAACGCGTCTTGCGTGACGGACAACCACGCTGTCGAACCAGCCAACACGGCGCGGACGGCCTGTTACTGTGCCGTATTCGAAGCCTTTTTCACGGATCCAAGCGCCAATTTCGTTGTCGAGTTCCGTCGGGAACGGACCGTCGCCGACACGAGTTGTGTACGCTTTGGCTACGCCGATGATGTTGTGGATCTTCGTTGGACCTACGCCGGATCCGATACATACGCCGCCAGCCGTTGGGTTGGAGGAAGTTACGTACGGGTATGTGCCTTGGTCAATATCCAACATAACGCCTTGTGCGCCTTCAAACAGAACTCTGCGTCCTTGATCGATGTACTCATTCAGAACAACAGAAGTGTCCGTTACATAAGGACGAATGATTTCTGCGTATTCGAGGTACTGCTTAAGAATTGGCTCTACATCCAGACCTGTGGAACCGTATACTTGCTCGATCAATACGTTTTTCTCTGCGATGATACGTCTTAGTTTCAATTCAAACTCTTCCGCATCCATTAAATCCGCAATACGAATTCCGTTACGTGCTGCTTTATCCATATAACAAGGTCCGATCCCTTTGCGGGTCGTGCCAATTTTGCTATCGCCTTTACGATCTTCTTCCAGACCGTCAAGCACCAGATGGTACGGCATGATCACATGCGCGCGGTCACTGATGTTTAAATTTTTTGTCGAAAAACCATTATCATGAATGTAATTAATTTCTTCAATGAGTGCTGCGGGATTAATAACCATACCGTTCCCGATAACACATGCTTTGTCTTGGTAAAAAATACCGGAAGGAATCATCGTCAGCTTATACTTCTTCCCGCTGATAATAATCGTATGGCCTGCGTTGTTACCACCTTGGTAACGAGCTACAACCTCAGCAGATTCCGCTAAGAAATCCGTGATTTTCCCTTTTCCTTCATCTCCCCATTGCGTTCCGACAACAACAACCGTTGACATATGCACTTACCTCCGTACGGTGACGAGTCACCCATAATGAGCCGTTATGGCTTTCGTATCACTGAAAAACATGGACCTCATTAAAGCACTAAAGTGTTCAGCGTCCACTACTCACCGAAGGAACCAGGTCTCCTCGGCAGTAACCTGCAGGAAGGGCACCTACCTTTCGGCATGAAAAACGACCTTAACTCGAAGCTGCCCTGCTTAGATCTGATCATGCAGGCAGACGAACAAGGTTTTTTTCACCGTCTTTAGTGTAGCAGTCCCCCTACGCAAAGTCAATGAAAAACGAACAATAATAAGTGCTCCTGTATAATCGTTCGGATATTGGTCATACTATAAAGTTGCCTCCGACTTGCCCTATAAGGATAAACAACTTCGTCGTTCATATGTGAAACCTTACGTTGGGAACTACAGGCCGTTATTTCTCCTGAAATCGACTCATCCAGAGGTTTAGTGGAACTACGATCCTCTATCTCTCCAACTTCTGCTTACATGTAGGCATTTATGGACTGATAAGACCCTCCAGTTCCCTTATTTCCATACGCAAGAAAAAAAGCAGCAGGCCGTTAATACTGCGCGGCCGCTGCTTCTTGATGACTACGATCCATGTTCACGAATTTGTTAAATTGCTTCAAGAACGCCAGCTCAACGGTTCCTACCGGACCGTTACGCTGTTTGGCGATGATAATCTCGATAATGTTCTTCTTCTCAGATTCTTTATCGTAGTAATCGTCCCGGTACAGGAAGGCTACGATGTCGGCATCTTGCTCGATGGAACCCGACTCCCTAAGGTCAGACATCATCGGACGTTTGTCCTGCCGCTGCTCAACACCCCGGCTGAGCTGCGAGAGCGCGATAACCGGTACATTGAGCTCACGCGCGATTTGCTTCAGCGTACGGGAGATCTCAGAGACCTCCTGCTGACGGTTGTCGCCTTTGCCGCGGCCGGCAATCAACTGCAAGTAATCGATGAGGATCATGCCAAGCCCCTTCTCCTGTTGGAGACGGCGGCATTTCGCACGAATATCCGCAACCGTGATCTGGGCCGAATCATCGATGAAAATATTCGCTTCCGACAAGGCGCCGATGGCCATCGTCAGCTTCTCCCAGTCATCGCCTTCGAGATAACCCGTCCGCATGCGGTTCGCATCGACGTTCGCCTCGGCGCAGACCATACGTTGAACGAGCTGCGCCGCGCCCATCTCGAGCGAGAAAATCGCGACGGTTTCCTTGGCGCGTACTCCGACGTTCTGCGCTACGTTCAGCGCGAACGCGGTTTTACCTACTGAAGGACGCGCTGCCAGAATGATTAAGTCGGAGCGCTGGAAGCCCGACGTCATCTTGTCCAGGTCGATAAAACCCGAAGGAACGCCTGTGGATCCGCCTTTATTCGAGTAGAGCGACTCTACCTTCTCGAAGACTTCCATGAGCACATCGCGAATGACCACGAAGCCGCTCGAGCTGCGGCGCTGCGAGATCTCAAGAATCTTCGCCTCCGCTTCGCTCAGCATGGACCCTACATCGTCTTCATTGGCGTAGCCATTGGTGACGATTTGGGTGGCTGTGCGGATCAAACGGCGAAGCATTGATTTCTCTTCGACGATAGCCGCGTAATAGTCGATGTTAGCAGCTGTCGGCACCGCGTTCGCTAGCTCGGATAAGTACGTAACGCCGCCGATCTCTTCCAGCTGCTGTTTGTTCTGCAGAAGCGATGTTAGCGTGATCAGGTCGACAGGCTCTTGATCCTCCGCCAGCTCAACGATCGCTTCAAAGATGCGCTGATGCGCCCCCCGATAAAAGTCGTCGCTCGTAATCCGCTCCATCGCGGTAATTAAAGCGTCACCGTTAATCAAAATGGCGCCGAGTACGGCTTGCTCGGCTTCTATATTTTGAGGGGGTACGCGATCCATAAACATATTGTCTCCGCTCATGCTTCAGTACCCGCCTTTCTTTTCATAGTTTAGTAGTCTTGGTACCAGACAATAGATAAGAGCCCCTCCTAGGGACTCTCATTTGCTTTCTCAGTCACTTATTTCTCTTCCAGAACCTGTACGTTCAAACTTGCTGTAACTTCGCTGTGCAGCTTCACAGGGACCTTCGTAACGCCTAGTGTACGAATTGGTTCGTCGAGGACGATTTTGCGCTTATCAATTACGATCTTGTACTGTTTCTCCAAAACTTCTGCGATTTGCTTGCTTGGAATGGCACCGAACAATCGGCCGCCTTCACCGGCTTTCGCTTTGATTTGAACCGTCATTTCGTTCAACTTCTCGCCCAGCGTTTTGGCATCGGCTTTCTCTTGATCCTTTTTACGCTGTTCCGCTTTTTTCTGATTATCCAGCACTTTCACTGTGCCCGTTGTCGCGGGAGCTGCAAGCCCCTGAGCAATGAGGAAATTCTGTGCGTAGCCCTCGGATACTTCTTTGATTTCACCTTTTTTGCCTTGGCCTTTAACATCTTTTAGTAAAATGACTTTCATTCGAAAAGTCCCTCCTCTTCCTGCATCTCATCGAGTACTTTCTTCAATCGGTTCGTTGCTCCCTCTAACGTCGTGCCATCGAGCTGAGTTGCTGCATTGGTCAAATGACCGCCGCCGCCCAGCCGCTCCATCACGAGTTGGACGTTCATCTGCCCCAGCGATCTGGCGCTGATGCCGATCAGTCCATCCGGCCTTTCAGCGATGACAAAGGAAGCCATAATATTCGTCATATTCAACAATGTATCAGCAACCTGTGCAATCATCAACTGAGAATATTTGCGATTAGGCTCAGCAACTGCCAAAGCGATATGCTCATGGATAGTTTCTGTATGCTTGATCACTTCGGCTCGCTCGATGTACGAATCGAGATCTTCCTTCAGCAAACGCTGAATCAGCGCGGAATCTGCGCCATTACGGCGCAAATACGAAGCGGCTTCGAAGGTTCTCGCCCCTGTGCGGAGGGAGAAGCTCTTCGTGTCGACTACGATGCCGGCCAGCAAAGTCGTAGCCTCGAGCACTTCCATCGTCAGCTTCTCATTGATGTACTGCAGCAGCTCGGTCACCAGCTCACAGGTAGAAGACGCATAAGGCTCCATATAGACGAGTGTCGCGTCATTGATGAACTCCTCGCTGCGGCGATGATGATCGACCACAACGACCCTGTGCGTCTGCTGGAGCAGCTTAGGCTCGGCTACCATGGAAGCCTTGTGTGTATCCAGCACCACAGCCAAGGTACGCTGCGTCGTAATCTGCATCGCCTGCTCCGGTGTTATGAACCAGCGATGCAGCCGCTCATCACCGGCAATCGTCTCCATCACTTTATGGATCGAGGGATTCACTCCCTCAAGCACGATGTAACCTTCCTTGCCAATCACTTGCACAGCCTTCAAGATGCCGATCGATGCGCCGATGCAGTCCATGTCCGGAAAGCGATGACCCATAATAATCACTTTATCGCTATCCTTCATCAAATCCCTTAAGGCATGGGATATGACCCTGGCCCTGACCCGCGTGCGCTTCTCAACCGCATTCGTTCTTCCACCATAAAAGCTCAGCCTCTGGCCCACTTTCACCGTCACCTGATCGCCGCCGCGGCCTAAAGACATGTCCAGGCCCATCTGCGCCATTTGACCAAGCTCCATTAATTGCTCCGCACCAGATGCGATCCCGATACTCAGCGTCATCGGAAGCTTGTTCTCTATCGTCAGATCACGTACATCGTCCAGAATTTCAAATCGCGTTTGCTCTAATTGACGCAGCGCTTTCTGATCCATCAGAATGAGGAAACGGTCGGAGGACGTCCGGCGCAAATAAAGCTGATTTTTCTGAGCCCATTCGGTAATTTCACCCGTAACTTTGGCCAGCATAATGCTGCGCGTTTGATCATCCAGACCTTGCGTTGACTCCTCCAGATTATCCATCATGACGATTCCGATCGCCGTCTTCTCATCTTCGTACTTTCTCGCCAAATTCGCATGCTCCGTGATTTCCCGGAAATAGAGCAGTCTTTCTTCCGCCCGAATCGAGACTTGATAAATGGACTTCCCGATGGTGAGATCTACTTTATCGCTTTTATCTTTTCGATTTTTCAGGTCTGGCAAATATTCGTACAACGGCTCGCCGATGACGGAATCCTGCCCCAGCATTTTCGCCACAAACGGGTTGTGCCATTCGATGCGCTTCTCTTCATTATATAAAATAATTCCGATAGGAAGGCCGCTCATCACTTCATTGCCGGCTTTTTTGACCCGATGCGTAATCGTTCCGACATACATATTCAGCTCTTTGCGAAAAGCTGTTTCCGCTTGGAGCGTAAAGTATGCCAGAACGGCGCAGACCAGGAAGGCCGTAACGCCCAGCCACCATTTGAACATATAGATGGTAGCTGACATGATGATGAGCAGAACGAAAATCCACACGATGTGTTGACCGTGCCATCGCTTCAAAAGGAACTTCGGCATTCGAACTAGCTCCTAATCCTATAAATTTTTCTTAAACCGTTCACGGATTGGAAACGCAACATCAAATACCCCTAGTAAGCTGTAAACGATAAAAAGTGGCGGCATGAAACAAAGAATGATCATCGCCACGATCGGCAAAATTGGCTTCCACTTGTTCGCATGCGCAACAAAGAATAGAAAACAGATCGCTTGAATAGCGAACGCCAGCATCAATAGTGGCATTGCATTCATCATCAGCGTCGGAATGAGTGAATTGGAAGCTGGATTCATAAAGAGATCGAGCACAAACACGATCAAATAAATCCACACCAACGATTTCTGCAGCATCCACTCGCGCATTGGGCGCAGACCTGGGATACCTTCTCCTGTTTTGTTGAGCAGCCAGCGGCTGATGCCATGAGTGACAAAGGTGTAGAACAACGCCACAAAAATCAGATACAAAGGTATTACTTGCACAATGAAATTCACATACCAGTCCTGATCCTTCGGAAGAACCTCCCGAATCCCCGGCGGCATACTTGCTATGCTGTCCATCATGAAAAGTTTGAACTTCGCTACCGGATCGAATCCGAGCGAATACCCGATGAGCAGACTGAGCAGTGACTCCGCCAGAATGGTGATAATTCCTGCTGTAAGTACGGTTCTAGCGGCGGCTTTGCGTTTATATAAGTTACCCATAACCAGTACCGGCGGCAAGAAGAATAGCGATACGGACATGAGGGATATCCCATGCCACTGGGTAAGCAAATAAACGACGAGCAAGCTGATGACATAACTGATGACGAATCGTTTGGTGCTTGATTTTACATATAACATCAATACAGGAATCATGAGAAAACTAAATGTGAAAATAATAAAAGGCGTCATTAGAGATAGCAATGAAAGGATCGTCACCGCACTCCAGATGATGCTTTGCCAACTTCGATTCCCCAACCGGGCTCACCTCTTACGTAAATGTTCTTCGAGCGATGAAATGTCGCCGTACCAGTCCTCAAGTTGATGGCCCTCTTGGCGGTGCTTCTTCATTTTCTCTACAATGGCTTCGTCCAAATCGCGATAAGATATACCCAGTCTTCTCCCCAAAATATAGCCGCTTGAAATTAAACTGGCCAAGCCATCCACGATTCTGACATGGCTGCCTTCCCATATGCCTTTAAGCAGGTGCGCTACGTGATCTACGACTTCTGTCTTGAGCCACTCAATGACTTTGGCTCGTCTGGCTAGGTCTACATCCTTTTCCCTATTCAGCAACCGTCATCTCTCCTCATCCTACAAAAGACTATAGCGTTAATTATACCACAAAATAGGGGGAGAAAAGAAAGCCTCTACAAAGCCGCGCGATCTCTCCTCTCGCCTATGGACTTCTCGGCATACAAAAAAGACAGCCGTATAAACAGCTGCCTTCTTAGTAAACCCTATTCCGTTGTGTAAGGCAACAATGCGATTGTACGGGAACGCTTGATAGCGATCGTCAATGCACGTTGGTACTTAGCGGAAGTACCAGTTACACGTCTAGGAAGAATCTTCCCGCGCTCACTGATGAACTTTTTAAGAGTTTCGATGTCTTTATAGTCAATGTGCTTGATTTTGTTAACTGTGAAGTAACAAACTTTACGACGTTTACCTTTACCGCCTTTACCACGAGGAGCAAATTTGCGATCGCCGCGATCTTCACTATTGTTATCTCTTTTTTGGAAAGCCATGAATTTGTTCAGTCCTTTCTACTTTAGAATGGCAAGTCATCATCGGAAATGTCGATCGGTTTTCCGTCATCGATGAAAGGATCTTGCTGTTCGCGTGACCCACCGCCACGATTGCCACTGCCTCCGCCGCCGTAGCTAGCGTTTGCGTTCGATCCACCGTCTTCACGATTTCCGGCACCGTTACTGGATTCAAGGAAGCGTACATTATCGGCAATCACTTCGGTCACGTAAACTCTCTTGCCCTCGTTGTTGTCGTAATTACGTACCTGAATTCGGCCTTCCACTGCTGTCAAACGACCTTTACGCAAATAGTTCGCGCATGTTTCGGCAAGCTGCCTCCACGTGACGATATTGATAAAGTCCGCTTCGCGTTCTTTCGAACCTCCGCTGGTGAAAGGACGGTCTACTGCGAGAGTAAACTGCGTAACCGCAACGCCGGCTGGCGTATAACGAAGTTCTGGATCTCTGGTCAATCTACCGATAAGAATGACACGGTTCAACATAGAACATTCCCCCTGACGAAAATACTGGCATGCAATTAAGCTACGTCGTTTGTGATTAAGTGACGGATAACTTCATCCGTAATCTTAAGTACGCGATCAAGTTCAGTTACAACAGCAGGTTCTGCGTTGAAGTGTACAAGCACGTAGTGCCCGTCACGGAACTTATTGATCTCATACGCAAGACGGCGTTTGCCCATCAGGTCATGTTTGGAGACTTCGCCTCCACCGTTCGTGATGATGCCTTGGAACTTTTCTACTGTAGATTGAACAACTTCTTGCTCAACGTCAGTACGAATGATGTACATCAGTTCATATTTGCGCATGTATGTCACCTCCTTTTGGACTAAGCGGCCCCTGTTCAAGCTTGTTCGCACAAGCGAAGGAGCAAGGAGCGAGGATTCTTTTTCAAAACTCGCACCTGAATACTATAGCAAATTGAACGCCAGATTACAAGTCTTTTTCTCAAGGATGAACATGGCAACGCCTATCGTACATGCTTCCCCTTCAGGAGGGTAATCTAAACCTGATTGAAAATCTTTCGAAGAGGTGATCAATGTGGGTGAATGGACACAGTTCAATGAAGGCGATCATGTACCTAACGACGGCGTATACATCGAGATGGGTGAGAATGCCGTCCACATGGGTATTGAGAACCCGAAAATAGTCACGTTAAAAAAAGGAGACAGATTTCCGGCCAACAGCAACCATAATCGGAAATGGCACCGCAAAAAGCCTTAACTAGGAGAAATTCACCATGAGAACATCCACGTTTACTTGGCTGTTTACCTTCATTGGTGCAGCCCTCTGTTTAGGTCATTATTTATTTCACGATCATGATGCCTTTTACATGATCTTCTACGCGCTTAGTGTTCCTGCCTGGTTTGCATCCACATTCACGGACATCTATGAGATCTCCATGTTCCGGATGCTGGTCATCTATGTATTAACGATCGCTACATGGGCGCTAGTCGGCTATGTCATTGATCGTTTCTCTATCAGTTACAGAAACCGCAACAGGAGCTATTAATTGGCTGAAATGAAGGAAAGCTGGCCCCTAGGCAGTTTCATTTACCTGCTTAGGACCAGCTCTTTTACACAATAAACCTGTACCCGGATCCCCAAACTGTGCCTATGTACTGAGGTTTAGACGGGGTCTCTTCGATTTTCTCTCTGATTCGGGCAATATGAACCGTGACGGTCGAGGCATCACTCATCGCATCCAAGCCCCAAATTCTCTCAAAGAGTTCTTCCTTGCCAAACACCCGATTGGCATTCTGCAATAGAAATAGAAGCAGGTCAAATTCTTTTTGCGCCATAACGACTTCATTTCCGTTCACAAAGACGCGCCTTGCCTCCTTCTGAATCTCCAGACCTCTAACTTGAATCGTGCTTCCTTCATTCCCTTTACCAAACCGTTCTTTCATCCGTTGGAACTTTTTCAAATGAGCCCCTACCCGCGCAACCAGCTCGCCGGAGCTGAAAGGCTTGGTAATATAATCGTCCGCCCCAAGGCCCAGACCATTAATTTTATAAATTTCCTCTGCTCTTGCCGATACCAGAAGAACGGGAATATCGTCATGCTCGCGCACTCTCTTCAATACTTCAAATCCATCGATATCCGGCAGCATGATATCTAAAATGATCAGCTCAAAGTCTTCATCCTTGAGAGCTTTCAATCCCGCTAATCCACTGTTCACTGTCTTAACAGAGTAACCGCTCAACTCGAGGTAATCTTTCTGGAGATTGGCGATACTTTGATCATCTTCAATAATCAGAATTTTTTTCATCATAACCTCCAAGCCTACTAGAACTTCTTCAGAGATATCATTATCTGAGTACCCTCTCCTACGGCACTTTTCGCCCATATTTTCCCCTCGTGGCCTTCTATAATTTGCTTGGCGATAGCAAGTCCTAGTCCACTGCCGATTTTTCTTGAAGGATCCACCTGATAAAATCGCTCAAAAATATGGGGAAGTTTATTCTCCGGTATTCCTTTTCCATTGTCCTTAATTTCTATGATCGCAGATGTTCTTGTTTCCCTGAGAATAATCTCAATTTTTCCATCCGCTTTCTCTACATATGTCATGGCATTATCAAGAATGTTCTGTATGACCCTCTTTAATCTTTCACGATCAATTAAAACTTTGACAGGCTCATTAAGTTCGTTGATTAACGATAACGATAGGTTAGCCTTTTCGTATTCATATTTATGATCCGCGACACAATCCTCGAAATAGCTCGCCAAATCACTCTTTTCAAAATGATACGGAAGCTGGTTCAAATCAAGCTTTGAGTATAGAAGCAGATCATCGATCATAGCGTTCACGAGAATCGCTTTGGATCGTGCCGTTTCCAGATACTCGTCCATTTTCTCAGGTGTCTTGGCGACCCCATCGATAATTCCTTCAATATATCCTTTGATCGAGGTCACAGGCGTTTTTAAGTCATGAGATATGCTTGAAACCAGAAATTTTCGGTTATCATCATATTTTTGCTGCATATAAACCGATTCCTTCAGCTTAATTCTCATAAGCTCCAGCGTCCTGCATAACTCTCGAACTTCTCCTTCGCCTTCTTCTGCAATCCCTTGGCTTAGATCACCTTCGCTAATTTTATTAGCAGCAGCCTTAAGCCTGGAGATCGGCGATATAATACCGCGGGAGAATCGATACGACACCCAAAAGTTCGTTAACAAGAAAACAACGGTGAATACGCTGACTGTAAAAATGCCGAGCACCATAAAAACGTTCGTTTTCAGCTTGATTGGCGCAAGCAGCAGCAGAACACCGGGATCGCCAGCCGGCACCTTATAATCCACTCTTGTAATCATATATGTTTTGCCGGCAAGTTCGACCTCATCGCGGGTTGCCTCGTTGTCTGAGAGCATAAGACTTCTCTCAATATCGATCCTGTTGAAATTTTGCGTAGCGTATACAACTTCTCTATTTTTTAAAATAATCGCACTGGCATCCAAAGCGTTAATCCGATTAGCAAGCTCTTGTTGAAATTTCGTATCCAGCAGCTGCTCGAACTTAAGGGGCTGTGCTTCTCTTTTGATCTCACTGATCGCCGCTCGAACTTCGAAAGCCTTCTGAAACTCCTTCGTCTCGGCTTCGCGGCCAAAAACCTTCGTATAAGCAGCAACGAAAATAATGACAGCCAGAACTGTCAAACCAACGGAGAGCAGCACAGCCAGCGCATTCATCGTGAAGAAACGTTTGGTTAAATGCATGAAGATCCCTTTCTATATATCCTTACTGTCAAACAAATAATACCCTGTTGTAAATAACATCATACCACAGCCCGACATGATTAGAATCTGGCGGAATATTTTAAACACATTCATCGTTTCCGATATCCATAATGTATACCAATCCAACATCGATGTAATGAAAAAACTGGAGTAGGATGAGAAGACAATACCCAATGAATTAAAAACGATAAATATCAGGATCGAGAGGAAAAATACAGCTAACCCCCCTTGTATCACATTAGACAACAGGACGACAATCAGCGCAAACACAAATACAGGGAAAAAGGTTAATCCGTACGATAAAACAACCTTGAAGATCCCTGGCAAACTAGCCGATGAGGGATTAAAAATAAACCCCGCTAATAACGAAAGAATCATTACAAATAAGAGATTCCCGGCAATAAATAAAGCTAAATTCAACACTTTTGCGCTAAACACACTGAATCGGGAGACAGGTCTCAAAAGTGTTATTTTCATTGTATTCGATGAAGATTCACCGTTAAACATATCAATCGCCACAAAAATGGCAAACAGCGGCAAAAGCGTATAAGTAATAAATGATAGAACGACAATAGGAAATTCAACGCTACCTACAACCCGCAATCCAAGCCCATGCTTGATGGTGGTTACAGCGATCTGTCCAACCAAAACAGCAAGGATAGATAAAATGGCAGCCGCCATCATTTTTTTCTTTTTCAACAGCTTCACGGATTCATTGATAAATGCGGCCTTAAACCCTTCCATTCCGGTCCACCTCGCTAACAAAAAAGTTCTCCAACGAAGAATAATAGGAAAGAATATTTTGCGTATATTCTACATTAACAAGCTTGCCCCCATAAATGATGCCGATTCTTGTGCACGTCAGTTCCACATCATGAATCAAGTGGCTTGAGATGAAAAATGTCGTGCCTTCCTGAGAAAGTTGTTTGATCAATTTCCTCATCTCCAGCATCCCTTCAACGTCCAGTCCGTTCAGAGGCTCGTCCAATATTAATAATTTAGGTTTCGACAGTATCGCAGCTGCGATCCCCAGTCTTTGTTTCATCCCCAGTGAAAACTTCTGAGATTTCTCATTTTTATATTTCAACATGCCTGTGAGTTCAAGGCACTCATCAATTCTCTTCTGATCAACATGCGGATAAAATCTAGCGAACATCTTTAAATTATCGTTAGCTGTTAAATAAGGATACGACTCTGCTGTTTCAATCAAACAACCAACATGCTTCATGGCGTTAACATAGTCTTCCAAAATGCTGGCACCGAAAATTTTCACATCGCCACGGTCTGGCTTCATTAGGCCCGTTATCATTTTCATAGCCGTCGTCTTCCCTGCACCATTCGGTCCGAGGAATCCGAATACATCACCTTGATCAACATCTAGGTTTAACTCTGTGATCCCCCGGCCATTTTTAAATGCCTTCGTTAATCCACTTATCTCAATCGCCTTGACTGTCAATTTCTATCATCTCCCCAAAAAACGCTCAGGAAGCCGCACCGGCAGCCTCCTGAACCTCTCTGTTTTATTCAAATATGCGGCTAAACTCTCCATCGTAATATGGTTTGGAGATCGATCTGTATGAATTTTCGTTAACAATCTCAACATTCATTTCAAAATAAACTTTGCCTGTAGCGCCTTGATGAATGGAACCATTCTTCTGCTCGCCTTTTGCATCCTTATACGTGAATGTTGAGGACGCGGCTGGATCATATTCAAAGTCGAAAACATCTTTATTCGGATATTCGCTCTCATAACCTGGAATAACCGTTTCGGAATATTTCCCTTTCACTTTATCGTTGTCTACGCTTGTGATCTCAACCATTCTTTCGCCGATTTTCACAAACTTGCCGTCTTTCTCCATCACGATATCGTTTTTATATTTACCTACATACTTGCTGCTAAATCCATTGGAGTAGCTAACCTTTTCAACTTTTGCGCCAGTTAGATCAGGTAGTGTAATTTTCGTATTGCCAACCTCAGATAGCTTCACAATAACATTCAGGTTCAAGTCGTGTTGAACACCGTTCTTATCTTTGCCGGACAGTGTAATATCACCTGTTACATTTTCTAGGTAGCCAGCTTTATTTTCATTAGCCGTGCCTACCACCTTTTTCACAAATACATCGCTTTCTATGGTCGGCAAATCGCGCTCATCGTTCAGCATCTGTTTGATACCAAAAGAGGAGACAGCATTCAGGACGGCTGGTACCTGTGTTTCAGACAAGCTGCCCGAATATACTTTTCCACCTTCAGGTCCTTCCTCTACTTGCACGTAATCTTTCAAACCGCCAACGACAGCGTCAACGATTTTTTCAATTTCTGGTGCTCCCTTTTCTTTAAATGGATTTTTAAAATCCACGGTGCGATTTTTTCTGTCACTAGCCGGATATTCCGTCACATAATAAGTATTGTCTGATCCATTTTTATTAACTGATTTCGTTATGTCGGAATAATAGTATCTTGATGTTGTTTCGCCATTGGCGTCTTTCGTCGTTGTGTTCTCTTCCTTCATTTGTTTTTCAACATCCATCTTTTGCGACGTTGATCCTTGAATTAAGGTTTTATCGTTATCTTTCAACGTATACAGCGCTTCGAGCGTGTAATTCTTCATATCCTTTTCCATCATGTTTGCAGTTGTTTTTGCTGAACCTTTTAACCGGTCATAACCCGATCCAAGCAGTGTGTCGGCAAATGCCGTGGATACGAATAAACACGCTCCAATCGTAAAGGACAGTACTGTAACGGATTTTTTACTAAGTTTCATCTCTTTTCTCCTTTTAACACAATGTACGGGAAACGTTTCCTTATATTTATATTAATATATCCTTATTGAATCCATCTAAATGGAATATTAACAAAGTATAAACTCTTATATTATGAGGAAGGTACTAAAAAAGCCGCACAGCTTTCACGCTGCACGACTTGATTTATTTCCTAAATACTTTCTTTTCGGAAATCATTCCATCTGCAAAATAAACGATTTCCGCAATGTAGCCAGGTTGATTAGAAATGGCGAAATCATAAGTTTTCTTACCATTCTCGTCTTTCACCAACTTGCCTTTTGCTCCTGTCTGCTTCACTAGATCATCATAGGTGCTTGTCATGCTTATCTTATCAGCTTGCTCCTTCGTTATCTGAGGAAGCGGCTCATCCTTTGTTGTATCGTTGCCACCTGCTGCTGGCGTTGCTGTGGCAGATGTTCCACCACCTGTCCCACTTGTTGCACCAGGCGTCGCTGTAGCCCCTGTGGAAGGCGTTACGGTCGCTCCTGCTGTTGGGCTTGGCGATGCACCCTCTTCACTCTTTTTAGCGCATCCTGTGGCTACTACAGCTAGTACCAGGAATATCATCATCCATCTTTTCATTACGCTTACCTCCTTCTTGTTGCCAACACATCGATATGAGTTTATTCTGCTTTTCTTTTAGCCTTTTTATCCCTACTGGATTAGACAAAGGACTGAAAGCAAATGAGCCTTTTACGCCCTAATAGACGTTTTAAACTCTTAAAATGTTTCACGTGGAACTTAAATATTGGAATTTGACATTCTCGTTAAAATAAAAAAGCCTCCTGCAGATGCAGAAGACTTTCATTCCTTAGCTAGTAATAGCTTGTACGGAAAGAGTGGGATTCGAACCCACGCACGCCTCGCGACGCCTAGCTGATTTCGAGTCAGCCCCCTTGGGCCTCTTGGGTACCTTTCCAATAAAACGCGAGAACAGGATTCATTATATCAAAAAATTCCTGTCCCCGCAAGTGCTTTTCCACAGCATTTTTATGAGGATTCTTCCTCTTTATCTGGGTTAGATCGAAGCACTTTCTTCAGTTTACTTTCGAACTTCGTTCTTGGTACCAGAACACTGTGTTTACACCCTACACACTTTATTCTAATATCCATCCCCATCCGTATGATTTCCATTTCATTCGTGCCACACGGATGGGGCTTTTTCATTTGCACAATATCGCCAAGTTGATACTGCTTTTTCTCCATACGTCCGCCACCGCCTTTTCAACTACATCGTCTCAATTTGCACACTATCGAGTCTCTTCTTAATTTCTATGTTCAAAAGCCTCGTCACATTAAATTGTCGCGTTGGTTTGCACTCAGCAATAATGCGAATCTTCAGATCCGTCGTACCCACCACTTGAACACCGAGCACTTCGGGCTGTTTCACAATATCCTCGGTAAGTTCTTGTACGTGCTTGACGGTATCCTTGAGAATTTGTGTAGCATCGTCAATATTTATATGATGAGGAATCGTCACATCGACCACGGCTAATGAATTGTACGTAGAAAAATTGGTCACCTGTTTAATATTTCCGTTCGGAATGATATGGACCTCACCCGTCCAACTTTTAATCCTTGTGACTCGGATGCCAATCTCTTCAACGGTCCCTTTAAATGAATCAATTTGAATGACATCCCCTACACCAAACTGATCCTCAAAAATGATAAAGAAACCCGTAATCACATCTTTCACCAAACTCTGCGCTCCGAAACCTATCGCAAGTCCTAGCACTCCTGCCCCTGCCAGCAAAGGCCCAAGATTTAAACCAACTTGTCCAAGGATCAGCATAATGCAAATGAGATTCACGGTGTAGGCTATTAAATTATGTATAAGGCTTCCTATCGTATTTGTTCTACGTCTATCAAACTTCAGTGGCGACTTGTCTCTAGCAGCCATCATATGTGCAATTGTTTTATCCGCAATTTTGATACATACTCTTGCAACAACATATATGAGAACAATTTTTACGATAATCCAAAATAGCGAAGCTAGTATTTCAGGGTTCGATAGATGCTCTCGAATCCAGTTCATCAAATCCGTGAAATACTTCGTAATAAAGGCCACGGTTTAGACCTCCTTTTTCATTCCATGGTAACATATTTATCTTCTTTTTTAAAATAGATGCCTCTGATTTCTACGTTCTCTGATTCAATAATCTCTTGAACCTGTACTAGATTTTCGCCAGGAAATTCAATAGAAAGGGCACAGCCAGCTGTAATTTCTTTCGGTGTAGGTCTGATGTCAATTTCTATATCCGCATACTCTAGCAGCATCTCGGCGCGCAGAGCCTGCTGCGTAGAATCGAAGGCTAACAACATAACGGAAAAATTCAAGGAAAATCCCTCCTCTCCTACGTATAAATGTCTCTATCTATCCATATACTAGTAAAAAAGAAGAAGTACTTTGGAGGGATATGATGAAATTCCAAATTGGTTTCGACGGAATGAAAGACACGGAACTGACCCCACTCAAAATTCAGCACACAGACGCCGATACCCCTTTTCTTCTCTCTAAGCATTTGCAATCCATTTTTAGTAAGCTACCAACCTATCAACCTATCGTTGTTATCTGTGTGGGCACCGACCGTTCTACGGGAGATTCACTTGGTCCGTTAGTTGGCTCTCATTTGAACCGTACGACGAATCTTCGTAACCTTCACTTGTTCGGTACATTAGATGAACCTGTCCATGCCATGAACCTGTCTGATACCGTTGATAAAATTCAACGTCAATTCGATAACCCTTTTATCGTTGCCGTCGATGCTTGTTTAGGCCAAGTATCCAGCGTAGGCTGCATTCAAGTTGCTGATGGTCCGCTTAAGCCTGGTGCCGGCGTTAATAAAGACCTTCCTCCCGTTGGCAATATCCATGTGACGGGGATCGTCAACGTAGGCGGATTCATGGAATATTTCGTTCTTCAAAATACGCGGCTCAGTCTTGTCATGAACATGGCGAATGTCATTGGCGATGCTCTTCACTCTGCATTACGTCGCACTCAAGCCTATGCACCAAGTGCTAAGACGGCTTTACAGATTGACTAATTGCCTCTTTCTCTTCTGGACTTAATGTGTAAGTGGATTGTCCATTTTGAATGGGCTTCGCATACAAGTACATCTGCTCACGGCTATGTATTCCTGTCAAAACTACACCATCTTGAAAATCATCCAAAATGGCAATTGTGAAGCTCAGGTTACTTCCTCCATCATTGAAGGCATTATATCGATGAATCGCTACTTTGGATTTCATCTTCGTTAGGGATTGGCGAATTGTATCAACCTGGGCTGATGTCATTGCTGACTCGGCCTTTTGATCGTTGATGGCTTGCTGCATTTCAATCAGAAGCTGCTCGATATTATCTGAACTTGAACCATTCATCATTTGCGTATATCGTTTACGTAAAGATGATAATTTAACCAAAAGAATAATGACGATAAGGAATAAAACTAAAATCAATCCCACAATGACTAATACAACAAAGTTGCCATTCAATCCGAACAGTTCCCCCATGGTTGATCCCTCTTTCTACTTAGCATACTGCGATTGGATCTCTTTCACTGCATAAACAAGAGCTTCCACTTCTTCATCCGTTGTAAAATAACCTATGCTTGCTCTTACCGCTCCACTAGCTAACGTACCTGCCGTTTCATGGGCAAGCGGTGTGCAATGATAGCCGGATCTAACGGCGATTTGAAAAGATTGATCCAATATGAAAGCGACTTCCGATGAATCCGCGTTATTCACATTAAAGGAAACAATCCCTGTTTTATTTTGTCCAAGAGCTGGGCCAAGAATCGTGACTCCTTCAATTCCCAGTAAACCTTCCATCAGCATTTGCGTTTGACGCCACTCTTTTGCATGGATCTTCTCAATCGTTTCAGCTATTACAAATTTCACGCCTTCGTTTAATCCAGCAATACCAACTGTGTTTTGCGTACCTGCCTCATAGCGATCAGGCCTTACCTTTGGTTGATGAATGGCCTCTGATTGACTACCTGTTCCCCCGTGTAGAATCGGCTCCAAATCAATGTCAGGATGGATATATAAACCACCCGTTCCCTGAGGCCCTAGAAGCCCTTTGTGGCCTGGGAAAGCCAGCATATCAACATTCATATCTCCTACGTGGATAGGCAGTATACCAGCGCTCTGAGCCCCGTCTACAAGCAACTTAGCGCCATGTGCACGGCATATCTCCCCGATCTCTGCCACAGGCATAATTGTCCCCAATAAGTTAGAACTGTGATTAACAACTACTAGTGATGTATTTGACTGTAATGCCTTTTTGAAATCATCCAACTGGATATTTCCTTCTTCATCATTACGGATATAAGTAATTTCTATTCCAATCGTAGCTCTCAAATGTTCCAATGGTCTGCGTACAGAGTTATGCTCAATATTCGTACAGATGACGTGGTCCCCGGGTTTTACAAACCCTTTGATCGCTTGGTTCAGTGCATGTGTCGTATTCAATGCAAAAGATAGATCATTCGGGTTTTTGATTCCAAATAAGCGTGCTAAGTTTTTTCTTGTTTCAAATAAAACCCGGCTTGCCTTCACAGCCATCTGATGGCTTCCCCGTCCTGGATTAGCCGAATAATCTTGCATACAAGTCATCATCGCATCCATTACAGCCGGCGGTTTTGGCCAGGAGGATGCAGCTTGATCAAAATACATAACACCTTTCATATGTTCACCCACCCTCTCACGGATTCAGAATTCTACTCATAAATATAGCATACCTTAGTTTGATCTTTCTGCTCGAAAGAAAACCATCGGTATGCTATCTAATTTTAAGAGATTTTGCCTTGAAGCAATTCTAGCAGACGGTTCAAATCGTCTTTTGAATAGTAGAGAAGTTCGATTTTACCTTTATCCTGCTGATTCTTGATTTTCACCGTAGTACGGTAAATATCTCTTAATTGGTCTTCAGCTTGGTTGATATAAGGATCTCTATTCTTTTCTTTTTGCTTCGTTTTTTCTTTCTCTTGACCCGGTGATTCCTCGAGCATTTTCACTGCTTCTTCAAGTTCGCGAACACTCCATTGCTTACTAATGGTGTTTTCCGCAAGCTCTTTTTTGATCTTGTCATCTTTGACACCAACAATAGCTCTTGCATGTCCCATCGATAATGTTCCACGTGAAACATATTGTTTTATTGATTCCGGTAATTGAAGTAGTCTCAGGAAGTTCGCAATATGGGAGCGGCTCTTTCCAACCTTAGCAGAAAGCTCTTCTTGGGTTAACGAAAACTGATCGATAATTCCCTGATATGCAAAAGCAATCTCCATTGCGTTCAGATCTTCCCGCTGAACATTTTCGATCAAGGCAATTTCCATGACTTGTTGATCCGTGAAGTTTCTCTCAACAGCAGGAATCGTTGCAATTCCCGTAACCTGAGAAGCTCGGAATCTACGTTCACCGGCAATGATTTCATAACCTTTAAGAACCTTACGAACAATAATAGGTTGGATAACACCATGTTCTCTAATCGAATCCGCTAACTCTTTAATACTATCTTCGTTAAAATGCTTTCTAGGTTGATAAGGGTTAGCTCTCAATTGTGCTAAAGGAATTTGAATGACTTTATCGCTCTCATCAATATGTAGTGATGTAATTAATGCATCCAATCCTTTACCTAAACCTTTGTTTAGGCCTTTGGTCATATCGAGATCACTTCCTTCGCAAGCTCTAAATACACTTCCGCGCCTTTTGATCTAGGATCATAAGTAATAATCGATTGTCCATGACTGGGAGCCTCGCTCAAGCGAACGTTCCGCGGGATAATCGTTTGATATACTTTTGTTTGGAAATATTTCTTAACTTCCTCAATGACTTGAATGCCGAGGTTCGTTCTAGCATCAAACATCGTCAATAAAACACCTTCAATTTGAAGCCCTGTATTAAGATGCTTTTGGACCAAACGAACTGTATTCAACAGTTGGCTCAATCCTTCAAGCGCGTAGTATTCACATTGAATTGGAATGATAACAGAATCAGCAGCAGTTAAAGAATTAATTGTAAGAAGACCTAAAGATGGTGGGCAATCAATAAGAATATAATCGTACATATGCTTAACAAGTTGCAAAGACTTCTTCAAGCGTACTTCTCGTGAGATCGTTGGAACAAGTTCAATCTCAGCTCCTGCTAGTTGAATCGTCGCAGGTACAATCTTAAGATTTGGAACATTCGTATCCACTGTTGCATCTTTGGGGTGGACATCGTTAATAAGCACATCATAGATGCAGTTCACGACATCGGCCTTGTTAACCCCGATCCCACTAGTCGTATTCCCTTGTGGATCGATGTCAACGAGAAGCACTCTCTTCCCTAGTGAAGCCAAGGAAGCACCCAAATTCACAGAAGTTGTCGTCTTGCCGACGCCACCCTTCTGATTCGTTATTGCTATAATTTTAGACAAAACCATTTCACCTCAATCGCTTATGTTCCAAATGCCATACTAAAGCAGTATATCTATCTTAACATATCTATCATTCAGTTACCTTATCTATATTTGATAGTTTTATCTCATAAGATGCAAAAAAACGGCTTGCGCCGTTTAAGGTAGCAATAAATGCTCAATTATTCTTAGGAATTTTAATTATAATTTCGTAGTGATCCTCATGATCTTTCTCAGACGTGTTAATATTCAGGCCCGAGCTTGTAACCATTTCAACGGATTGGCGAATGGTATTTAAAGCTAGTCGAACATCCTTTGAAAAGGATACGCGACGCGACTTTTTAATCTTTGCTGCTTCCTTTAAAAAGTTAATCTTAATTTCTGTCTGTTTTACGTTTAGCTCTTTAGCAATGACTTCCTCAAGAATTTTCACTTGCAGTTCTTCTTGATCCAGAGCAAGCAAAGCTCTCGCATGACGCTCCGTGATCTTCCGCTCCATCAATGCCATCTTAACAGGTTCACTTAGATGTAAAAGCCGGATCTTATTCGCAATCGTTGATTGGCTCTTACCAAGACGCTGAGCTAAGCTTTCCTGCGTCAAATCATGCATCTCAATCAATTGCTGATAAGCAGCAGCCTCTTCAATTGCAGTCAAACCTTCGCGCTGCAAATTCTCGATAAGAGCAATGGATGCAGCTTGAGAATCATTGAAATCTCTCACAATTGCAGGGATTGTATCAAGACCTAGCTTCTTAACTGCTCTTAGGCGTCGTTCTCCGGCAATGAGTTCGAATGTATTGTTTTTGACTCTGACAACGATTGGCTGAATAACACCATGCGTTCGAATCGTTTGGCACAATTCATCAATACGATCATCATCAAATAAGGTTCTAGGTTGATAAGGACTTGGAATAATAGTATTAACCGGTATGTTTTTGACCTCATCCGTCGACGAACGATCAGCAAGTCCAAATAGCTTTGAAATTTGTTCTTTCATAGGAAACCCTACCACCAACTCTTCCCGTAGTTTAAGCGACCATTACGATCCAAAGATAGACGACCTCTTCGTCCTACAGAACGAAAACGCTTGTCAAGAATACGGCGAAGTATGACAAGTGCAATCACATAAACTCACTACAAATAGAATAGATTCTTACTATAATATATTCTTCATCGAAGCAAGATTTCCTGCTTTAAGCAATTGTGAAACTTAATTGAATAATGTTTCACGTGGAACATTTTCACCTTTTCATAAGAGGCTCTTTTAGAGGAAGTCCAGCCTTTCTAGGATACTTAGCTGGTGTTACAGCAAGCTTTTGAATTTCTACAAAATGCCTCAGCGATTCCTCAACAGGCAGCTGCATCTTAAGAACTTTAATAACTTTCCCCTTCAACTCTGATAAGCTATAAGCAGACTCACTTAGCTCTTCTTCAATCTCAGACCCCTTCATTGCAATAAACGTACCATCCTTCTTCACAAAAGGAAGGCAAAATTCATTCAACACTTGAAGTCTAGCTACAGCTCTAGCTGTAACCAGATCAAACTGATCACGATATTTAGGGAGTCTAGCAATATCCTCTGCTCTACCATGAACGCATTCCGTATCCGTTAAACCTAATTGTGAAACCAATTCTTTTAAAAACAAAATTCGTTTATTCAAAGAATCGATGATCGTAACCTTTAGATGAGGAAATGCGATCTTCAAAGGAATGCTTGGAAACCCGGCGCCAGAGCCAATGTCTGCAATCGTAGATATGGAGCTCATATCATAATTGAAAGAAACAGAAAGAGAGTCATAGAAGTGCTTTAAGTATACCTGCTCTCTCTCCGTAATACCTGTTAAATTCATTTTTTCATTCCACTCTACAAGTGTCTTAAAGTATTGCTCAAACTGTTCCAGTTGTAGAGTGGAAAGAGTTATCTGTTGTTTCTCTAAAAATTGAACAAATTGTTGTTGAATAGCATCCATATGTTAACCTCTAGCCGCCGTGACTCTGTTATAGTGTTCCAAATACACAAGAAGGATAGAAATATCAGATGGTGTCACACCTGCAATACGTGATGCTTGACCAATCGAAATCGGACGGATTTTAGCAAGCTTTTGCTTAGCTTCCGTTGCAATTCCATGAATTTCGCTATACTCGATATCATCCGGAATCTTCTTCTTCTCCATTTTACGCAGACGCTCTACTTGATTACTTTGTTTCTCAATGTAACCCGCATACTTAACTTGAATCTCAACTTGCTCTTTCATTTCATCGTCCAGCTCAAGTGGTGAAGGGGACATTTGTTCAATATGTTTATATTCAATTTCAGGGCGACGAAGCAGCGCGATTGCTGGAACAGAATTATTCAAAACTACACTTTCCAAGCTTTCTAAAAGCTGTTGAACATGCGGTTCCGGTCTAATTTTATCCGTATTTAAACGCTCGATTTCTTGGTCAACCAATGCTTTTTTATTTAAAAACGTCGCATAACGCTCCTCAGAAATCAGCCCAATATCATGGCCAATTGGTGTTAAACGCAAATCAGCATTATCGTGGCGAAGCAGCAAACGATATTCCGCGCGGGACGTTAATAGACGATATGGTTCGTTTGTCCCTTTTGTAACTAAGTCATCAATAAGAACACCGATGTACCCTTCGGAACGATCCAACACAACTGCTTCTTTACCTTGAACTTTGCGAGCCGCATTAATTCCAGCCATAACCCCTTGCCCAGCTGCTTCTTCATATCCAGATGTCCCATTAATTTGTCCAGCAGTAAACAAACCGCTAATAAGCTTAGTCTCCAAAGATGGCTTCAATTGAGTAGGAACTACCGCATCATATTCGATGGCATAACCAGTACGCATCATTTCTACTTTCTCAAGACCTGGAATGGAGCGCAAAATGCCAAGCTGTACATCTTCCGGCATACTCGTTGATAAACCTTGTACATAGTACTCAGATGTATTACGGCCTTCCGGTTCCAGGAAAATTTGATGTTTCGGTTTATCGGCAAAACGAACAATTTTATCTTCGATAGAAGGGCAATATCTTGGCCCAGTACCTTCGATCGCACCTGAAAACATTGGAGCACGGTGCAGGTTCGAATTGATAATGTTATGCGTCTCTTCAGACGTATACGTTAACCAACAAGGCAATTGCTCATTAGCAGCCCCTGATTTAGTCTCAAAAGAGAAAAACTTAGGTTCATCATCACCAGGCTGAATTTCCGTTTTACTAAAGTCGATTGTATCTTTATGAACCCGCGGCGGAGTTCCCGTTTTGAAACGCACGAGATCAAAACCTAATTTGCGAAGCGACTCCGATAGTTTAACCGAAGGCTGTTGATTGTTCGGACCGCTCTCGTACATAAGCTCACCCATAATAACTTTCCCTCTTAGGTAAGTTCCTGTCGTAAGAACAATTGCTTTCGCATAATACTCAGCGCCTGTTTTAGTAATAACGCCTTTGATCGCGCCATCTTCAACGATGAGCTCTTCGGCCATACCTTGACGTAACGTTAAGTTTGGCGTTGCTTCAATCGTTTCTTTCATTTTGTGCTGATATGAAAATTTGTCGGCTTGTGCACGAAGTGCATGCACAGCTGGACCCTTACCAGTATTCAGCATGCGCATTTGAATATAGGTTTTATCGATGTTGCGGCCCATTTCGCCGCCGAGTGCATCGATCTCCCGAACAACGTGGCCCTTTGCAGGACCACCAATAGATGGATTGCATGGCATGAAAGCAACCATATCCAAGTTAATTGTTAAAAGTAGTGTATTACATCCCATCCGGGCAGATGCCAGAGCAGATTCGCAACCTGCGTGTCCAGCGCCAATGACAATAACATCAAATTCACCAGCATGATATCCCATAGTTCAAAGTCCCTCCCTCTTTTATGAAAACGAAAATGCTGTCGGTTTTCATTTACCTAAGCAGAATTGTGTAAAAATTTGATCGATCAACGACTCACCAACAGAATCACCAATAATCTCTCCAAGCTGCTCCCAAGCCGCTCGAATATCGATTTGTATCATATCAATTGGCACGTATTGCTCGTTTGCTTCAAGCGCATCATGCAACGAGCGTTTTGCTTGCTTCAATAAGGATATATGTCGAACGTTGCTAACGTACGTCAAGTCACTTGACTCTAGTTTGCCCTCAAAGAAAATTGCCGCAATCGCTTTTTCTAAATGATCGATACCTTTATTCTCAATCAGGGATAGCTCGACAATACGTTCCTGTGGAAAATAACTCAACACTTGATCGATATCCAGCTTACGACTGAGATCAATCTTATTCAAAATAACAATCGTTTGCTTCTCCGCTAATTGCTTCATTAAAACAAGCTCATCTAATTGAAGTTCTTCATTGCTATTCAGCACCAACAAAATCAGTTCCGCTTCAGCCAAAGCAGTTTTCGATCTTTCCACTCCGATTTGTTCCACAATATCTGTCGTTTCGCGAATCCCCGCTGTATCCAACAGTTTAAGCGGAATACCGCCAACATTGACGAATTCCTCAATGACATCCCTTGTTGTTCCTGGAATATCGGTTACAATCGCCCGATTCTCCTGCGCCAATTCATTTAACAACGATGATTTCCCTACATTCGGTCTACCGACAATTGCTGTCTCAATACCCTCGCGCAAAATTTTACCTTGCTCAGCGGTCACCAAAAGACGGTCAATTTCAAGCATTACCGTGTCACATTTACTCTTTATGAAAGCATTCGTCATTTCCTCAACATCATGCTCTGGATAATCAATATTGACTTCCACATGAGCCATTAATTCTACCAACACATATCGTAGATGTTTGATTTGCTTCGACAAATTTCCTTCAACTTGCTTTAATGCCACTTTAAAAGCTCTGTCCGATTTAGCTCGAATTAAGTCGATTACAGCTTCCGCTTGCGTCAAATCAATCCGACCATTAAGGAAAGCTCGCTTCGTGAATTCACCGGGCTCCGCCAAACGTATCCCCTGCTGCAGCAATAAATCCAGCACCTTCTTTACAGAAACAATACCGCCGTGGCAACTAACTTCGACCACATCTTCCATTGTAAAAGAACGCGGAGATTTCATTAAAGTAACGAGAACCTCCTCTACCTTTTCGGCAGAAGCAGGTTCTATAATGAATCCATAATGTACCGTATGCGTCTCAGCATCAGATAATTTCGTTTTTGAGCGAAAAACACGCTCCACTAATGGAACTGCTTCATCCCCGCTCACACGAATAACCGCTATCCCACCCTCACCGAGCGGCGTAGAAATAGCAGCAATCGTATCATTTAACATAGTATTAACACCTCGAGTTTACCTCATCTTAAAGAAAAAGCAATGACTTATGCTCATGTCATTGCGGCTAAGGTTATTTGACGGCGATCACGACCCGACGGTTCGGTTCTTCGCCTTTGCTATAAGTTTTGACAACAGGATGCCCTTGCAGTTCAGCATGAATAATCTTGCGTTCTTGCGAGTTCATCGGCTCCAAAATAACTTCTTTTTTCGACTTTATGACACGATTCGCCAACCTTAATGCTAGCTCTTCTAACGTCTTTTTACGTCGATCTCGGAAATTTTCTGCATCTAAAATAATCCGGAAATGCGAATTTGCATAACGATTAGCGACAATATTCACTAAATACTGCAGCGCATCGAGGGTTTGTCCTCTTTTACCGATCAAAATACCAAGCTCCGAACCACTCATATTCAACTGGTAGCCTTCGCGATCCTTTGACGTGTCTATGGTGATGGAAATTTTCATCGCTTCGAACATATCTTGTAAGAAAGCAATGGCTTCCTCAAGCGGATCTGGTATCAATTCAAGCTCAACCTTAGCTTCTTTGGAACCAATAAACCCAAACAACCCCCGGGAGGGCTGTTCCAAAATATGAATCTTAACACGATCCTCCGAAACCTGCCATTGAGAAAGACCGGCTTTCACCGCGATCTCAATAGTTTTTCCAGTCACCACAATTTTTTTCATTTGGACAGGCCACCCTTATTATTTTGAGATCCAGGATTTTTTTGTTTTCCAGGAGAACCATAAATAAAGTAAGACTGAATAATGGTGAAGATGTTACCGTAGATCCAGTAAAGTGGCAGCGCAGCTGCGAAATTCATGGACATCACGAAAATCATAACCGGGAAAATGTATAGTAAGCTTTTCATTTGTTGATTCATTTGAGAAGACATAAACATTTGTTGAACGAATGTTGTTGCCGCGGCGATCAAAGGAAGTATGTAATAATGATCGGGCTGTCCTAAATTCATCCATAAAAAAGTATGCTCTCGAATGTGGTCATTACGCATGATAGCTTGATAAAGCGCAATCAGAATTGGCATTTGAACAATGATTGGAAAACATCCAGCTAGCGGATTTACACCATTTGACTGAAATAACTTCATTGTTTCTTCCTGCTGCTTCTTCGCATCATCTTTATACTTTTCTTTAAGCTTCTTCATCTCAGGCTGCAACTCTTGCATCCGTTTGGAGCTCTTATACTGTTTCAGCGTCAGAGGCAAAATAATGAGACGAATAATGAGGGTTACGACCAGAATCGATAAGCCATATTGGCCCCATAACTTGACGGCGAACCAGTCGAGTGTCTGCGAAAGCGGGTACACAAAATATTTTACAAAAAAACCTGCCGTATTAGGATCAATCGGTGCCATAGCAGCGCTACTAGGACTACATCCTGACAACAATAAGATCAACGCAGAAAGAGCTGCAAGCAAATAAAGTCGACGAGTCAAAATGAGATCCTCCTAAATATCTTTTCCAACATAAACTATAACACAATTTAAGCGCGAAAAGAAATAATGCTTCACTTTTTTATTGTGTCATTTCTTTTTAATAAAGAAGCTTTTCGGATTACATGCCAAATGCTTTTCTCCATCTCGGCATATTCCATATCTACCGCGGGTTTTCGAGCCAGCAAAATGTAATCATAATGCGGCGTCATATTCTCTTTTTTCAAACGGATGATCTCTTTCACCATTCGTCTCAAGCGGTTCCTGACAACCGCGTTCCCCACTTTTTTACTCACCGAGATACCAAGTCGGAAATTTTCCATTTTAGGCTGAGGTAAATAGTAAAGAACGAATTGATGGTTGGCCATTGATTTGCCATATCGATAAATCTTATTGAAGTCTTCTCTTTTAGCTAATCTATATTCTTTTTCCACAGACATGTACGCTCCAGACCGTTAACTTCAGATAAGCCAAATCACCACTTAGGCATCTTATCTATTTTTGACCGAAATGACGGCATATAAACTGTCCATCCAAATGCAAAAAAAAAAGCCCCTTCCGGAGCCTCTTTTTACGCGCTAAGAACTTTTCTTCCTTTAAGACGACGAGCTTGTAGAACTTTACGACCGTTCTTCGTGCTCATTCTTTTACGGAAACCATGATTTTTCTTACGCTTTCTCGTATTCGGGTTAAACGTCGGACCCATCTATAGCACCTCCCTACCTGAGGATATCCATCCTACAAAATTTCTACTACTCATTAAATCATATATCACTCAAGAAAGTCAACCTACCCGAGCGTGCAGAAGGAAATGCCAAAATGATCACAATAAATCGAAAAAGAATAACCTGTGTATAAATTTTATCCACCGAAAAGAGAAGCTTGTCGAAAATCAACAGAATATTAACAATATCTTGTGTTGTGAACAATTTCTATGCACAACTTGTTGTAATTGTGGATAATCCCAAACAATCCGTTGATTAACAGGCTATCTTTTGTTAAGATGATAATGTTTCTGTTGTGGATATACACGACCACTTCTCCGATTTATCAACAGTCTGTGGATAACATTGTGAACAAAATTCCCTCTACAAGAATAAGTCATTTTAACCGATTCTTAATAATGTGGATAAAACGACAAAAGCCGTCCTTTTTTGACCCCATTAGACATGTTGGTTCTTTTCGCAATAAATCGCGCAGAATATACTCTGATTGCGTTCAATCTATACGTTTTTCGGATCGCTCCAGTTAGAGCTTCAACCATAATGATTTATACACAGATCGCATTGTTAGGAAACCTGGCCTTTACGCCACATGTTTGATTTTAAAGGAGTGAATTACTGTGGAAGGCCATTCTACGGACTTATGGCAGCAAATCTTATCGATTATACAAACTAAGCTTAGCAAACCTAGCTTCGATACTTGGCTAAAATCAACCAAAGCGACAGTTTTTAATGACTCGACTGTCGTTATTTGTGCGCCCAACAATTTTGCCCAGGAGTGGCTGGAAAGCCGCTATACCAAGCTGATTGAAGGCACAATTTATGATTTTACCGGCAAACATGTTTCCGTGAAATTCATCATCGAGACCGAAGAACAGAAAGCGCAATCTGCTGCCACTCAACCGGCCGTTATACCGCCTAAAGGTCCCGCCATTGTGGCAGGTGAAGAAAATTTCACGAATATGATGAATTCGAGATACACGTTCGATACTTTTGTCATCGGATCAGGCAATCGCTTCGCCCACGCAGCTTCATTAGCTGTGGCCGAAGCGCCAGCCAAAGCCTATAATCCGCTCTTTTTATACGGAGGCGTTGGTTTAGGTAAGACCCATTTGATGCATGCAATCGGCCATTATGTGCTGGAACATAACCCTGGGGCCCGTGTTTTATATATTTCATCAGAGAAATTTACGAATGAATTCATTAATGCTGTTCGTGATAACCGCGGTGAAGGATTCCGTAATAAATATAGAACGATTGATGTACTACTAATTGACGATATTCAATTCCTCGCCGGCAAAGAAGGTACGCAGGAGGAATTTTTCCATACATTTAACGCTCTTCATGAAGAAGGTAAGCAAATTATTATCTCCAGTGACCGGCCTCCCAAAGAGATACCAACGCTGGAAGACCGCTTGCGCTCTAGGTTTGAGTGGGGCTTAATTACCGATATTCAGCCGCCTGATTTAGAAACGCGCATCGCTATTTTGCGGAAAAAAGCGAAAGCCGAAAATCTTGAGATTCCAAATGAAGCGATGATCTATATCGCAAATCAAATCGATACGAACATTCGTGAACTTGAAGGTGCTTTAATAAGGGTAGTTGCCTACTCCTCTTTAATTAATCAGGATATTAGCGTACATTTAACCGCCGAAGCCTTGAAGGATATCATTCCGTCAAATCGGCCAAAGGTTATAACCATACAGGATATTCAGCAGCGTGTTGGTGAATTCTATGGATTAAAGCTTGAGGATTTTAAAGCGCGCAAACGAACGAAAGCCGTAGCTTTCCCGAGACAGGTCGCTATGTACCTGGCACGAGAGCTGACGGACTTCTCTTTGCCGAAAATCGGAGATAATTTTGGTGGCCGCGACCATACCACGGTTATCCATGCCCATGAAAAAATATCGCAAATGTTGCAAGCGGACCAAGAGCTCTATAAGATCGTTCATAATCTTACGGAGCGTATCAAAAACCCCTCTTAATAACATTTGATTTCGGGTGAGCCTATACACAATCTATTCACATGTGGATAGGCTTGCTCTATATATGGTTCATCCACATATCCACATATCCAGAGCCCCTACTGCTATTACTAATAAAGAATGTTATTATATAAAGATATGCTAACGCACCCCAAAAAAGAACTGCAGGAGTGAAGTCATGAAATTAACGATCCTTAAAGACCATTTAATAGAATCCATTGGTCACGTTTCCAAAGCAATTTCGTCACGTACAACAATTCCAATCCTTACAGGGATCAAAATAGATGCAACCTTAAGCGGTGTAACCCTTACGGCAAGCGATACCGATATTTCCATTCAAAGCTTTACGCCAAGTGAAAATGGTACGAACAAAATTATTCAGTTATATCAAGCCGGGAGTGTTGTGCTTCCAGCTAAATTTTTCGTTGAAATTATCCGTAAGCTCCCTGCTCAACTCATTGAAATTGAAGTAGGCAACAATTTTCAAACCATCATTCGTTCAGGTTCTTCTGAAATTCAAATTATGGGACTTGATCCGGATGAATATCCGCTGCTGCCGGAAATCGAAGAAAGCAAAATGCTGCGTCTTCCAAGCGATTTGCTTAAAACAATGATTAAACAAACGTCTTACGCAGTATCAACGAATGAGTCTACGCCGATTCTTACGGGTGTACTTTGGAATATCACTGGTGATAAACTGAAATTTATTGCTTGTGACCGTCATCGACTTGCCAGCCGCGAAGTTACTGTTGATAACGATAACGCGCACAATTTGCCTAATATTGTTATTTCAGGCCGAACCTTGAATGAATTAAGCAAAATTTTGCCTGATCAAAACTCACTTATTGATATAGTTATTTCGGACAATCAGGTTTTATTCAAAATTCATTCAATTTTATTTTACTCACGCATTTTGGATGGTACGTATCCGGATACATCGAAGCTCATTCCTCAGTCCTTCCAAACGGAAATGGTCGTTCCGACGAAAGAATTGGCTGAAGCCATCGATCGCGCTTACCTCCTTTCCAAAGAGGATAAGACGAATATTGTTAAAATGATGATGCTGGAAGACCAAACCATCGAAATTTCATCCAGCTCCTCCGAGCTGGGCAAAGTAACGGAACAAATTAACTTGCAGCATATTGTCGGTGATTTACTCAAAATCTCTTTTAACTCCAAATATATGCTTGATGCGCTCAAAGTTCTCGACTCAGAGTTTATTCATATTGGATTTACTGGAGCTATGCAGCCTATCATCATGAAGCCGCAAGATTCGACAAACATTCTTCAGCTGATCTTGCCATATCGAACAACGAATTAAGGAGTGCTCCAGTATGAAGCAAATCGCTATTAACACGGACTACATTACGCTCGGGCAGTTTCTCAAATTATCGGACTGTATATCCACAGGTGGACAAGCCAAATTTTTTGTTGTGGATACAAAAATCGAAGTGAACGGACAGGCAGAAAATCGCAGAGGACGGAAACTCGTTCCGAAAGATATCGTTACCGTGGAGGGTTTCGGACAATTCGAAGTCGTTAGCTCCTGATTGGGCCAAGCCAGGAGGATGAGTAATCATGTTTTTGAACAGACTCGCGCTTAAGTCTTACCGAAATTACGATCAGATCGAGTTGACCACGGATAGCAATGTCAATATCTTCGTAGGACCTAACGCACAGGGCAAAACGAATTTATTAGAATCCATTTATGTCTTGGCAATGACCAAATCACATCGTACTCATCAAGACAAAGAACTGATCGGCTGGAACGGTGATCAAACGCAGCTGCATGCACAGATCCAAAAGCGATATGGCAGCTGTCAATTGGATCTCTCCATTTCAACCAAAGGCAAGAAAGCAAAAATTAATGGGCTCGAGCAAAAAAAGCTCAGCAACTTTATTGGAGCGCTTAATGTTGTTATGTTTGCGCCGGAAGATTTAGAAATTGTCAAAGGCACGCCTGGTATCAGACGAAGATTTCTCGATATGGAGATTGGTCAGGTTCAGCCCTCCTATCTCTATGATTTATCGCAATATCAGAAAATTTTGCTTCAGCGTAACAATTATTTAAAGCAAAATTTTGCTGGAAAAGGCTCACCTGACGCGATGTTGGACATCTGGAATGAACAATTAGCACTGTATGGTGTTAAAATTATGAAAAAGCGTCAAAACTTTATAAAGAAGCTGCAACAATGGGCTGAAACGATCCATCGAGGAATAACGAATGACAGTGAAGAGCTACTCATCCGCTATTCCCCTTCGTTTGACATGGGCTCGTTTGAAGATGAATCTGTTTTATTAAACCAATTTATGATAAAGTTATCTTTGGTCAGAGATCAGGAATTCCGAAGAGGCGTTACACTTGTGGGCCCTCATCGCGACGATCTTCTTTTTTACATCAACGACAAAGAAGTGCAAACCTACGGCTCCCAGGGGCAGCAGCGCACAACTGCACTCTCCCTTAAGCTGGCGGAGATTGAACTCATCCATGAGGAAGTTGGCGAATATCCTCTTTTATTACTTGATGATGTGCTTTCAGAGCTTGATGAATATAGGCAGACGCAGTTGATCCGCACGTTCCAAGAAAAAGTGCAAACGTTTATCACCACGACGGGTCTAGAGAGTGTCCATTTGGACCAACTGAACCATGCTTCCGTGTTTCATGTTTTGAAAGGAAATGTAAGTGGCAGGAGCTGAGGAGCATGTTTATTCATTTGGGTGGAGAAAAAATTATTCGAGCTTCCGAACTGATTGCTATATTCGATATCTCGATAGAAAAATCCTCAAAAATATCGAAACAATTCATTCAACAAGCTGTTAAGGATAAAAAAACAGAAAAAATCGGTGAGGAAGAATGCAAATCTCTCGTTGTTACGAAGAGTAAAGTGTATTATTCCCCGATCTCCTCTACCACGCTCAAGAAAAGAGCGCATCTTTTGTTAACGAACTAACCTTTTGTTGTTCACATAAGAGAGTATAAGAGGTTTATCTCACTATAAAAAAGCAGGTGGAGATTAACATGTCTGTGAATCAAAATGCGTACGATGATAGTCAGATTCAGGTTTTGGAAGGGTTAGAAGCCGTTCGCAAAAGACCGGGTATGTATATTGGTTCAACCAGTGCCCGTGGACTTCACCATCTCGTTTGGGAAGTTGTCGATAACAGTATTGACGAGGCACTTGCTGGCTTCTGTACGAAAATCGATGTAATTGTTCATAAAAATAATAGTATTACCGTCGTAGATAACGGACGTGGGATTCCGGTCGGGGAAAATGCGAAGCTCAAACGTCCAACGCTTGAAGTCGTACTTACCGTCCTGCATGCGGGAGGTAAATTCGGTGGCGAGGATTCCGGTTACAAAGTATCCGGAGGGCTGCACGGTGTAGGTATTTCCGTAGTTAATGCGTTGTCCGAGCACTTAACTGTGAAAGTAAAGAATAAAGGCCAAATTCATCAACAGGAATACCGCCGCGGAACACCGCAATATGATGTGAAAGTCGTTGGGGAGACGGAAGAAACGGGCACGACGGTTACGTTCCAGCCAGATCCGGAGATTTTCAAAGAGACAACGGAATATGACTTTGATGTCCTTCAATCCAGGATTCGCGAGCTTGCGTTCCTGAACAAAGGCATCGAGATCAATTTAATCGATGAGCGTACGGATACGGCCACAACCCATATGTATGAGGGTGGGATCATTTCCTTCGTTCAGCATTTGAATAGAAATCGCGAAGTTGTCAATGAATTGCCGATCTATGTAGAGGGTTCCAAGGATAATATCTCTATCGAGATTGCCCTTCAGTACAATGACAGCTATACCGAAAATATTTATTCCTTCGCCAACAACATCAACACACATGAAGGCGGTACGCACGAATCAGGCTTCAAAAGCGCGCTTACACGGATTCTAAACGATTATGCTCGTAAAACGAATTCCCTGAAAGAAAGCGATTCAAACCTTTCCGGTGATGATGTCCGTGAAGGGCTTGCTGCGATTATTTCCGTGAAAATTCCGGAGCCTCAATTCGAAGGGCAAACGAAAACGAAACTAGGTAACAGCGAAGTCCGCGGTATTGTCGAGTCTTTATTTGCTGAGAAATTGCAAACGTTCATGGAAGAAAACCCGGCGGTTGCCAAACGCATCCTGGAAAAAGGGATTCAAGCGGCTAGAGCCAGGGAAGCAGCACGCAAAGCGAGAGAACTGACTCGCCGTAAAAGTGCGCTGGAAGTCAGCGCTCTGCCAGGTAAACTCGCAGATTGCTCCTCTAAGGATGCTTCTATCAGTGAGATTTACATCGTAGAAGGTGACTCTGCGGGCGGATCAGCTAAGCAAGGACGTGATCGTCACTTCCAAGCGATTCTTCCACTTCGCGGAAAGATTTTGAACGTAGAGAAAGCCAGATTGGATCGTATTTTATCGAATACGGAGATTCGGGCGATGATCACAGCTTTCGGTACGGGAATCAGCGATGATTTCGATATCAATAAAGCTCGTTATCACAAAATCATTATTATGACAGACGCCGACGTTGATGGAGCGCATATTCGTACACTCCTTCTCACGTTCTTCTACAGATACATGAAAAAGTTAATTGAGTCCGGTTATGTATATATCGCACAACCTCCTCTTTTCAAATTGGAGAGGAATAAAACGGTACGTTATGCCTATAACGAAAAGCAAAGAGAAGCAATCATGCAAGAGTTTGGCGAGGGTGCCAAAGTCAATGTACAGCGTTACAAAGGACTTGGTGAGATGAATCCTGAGCAGCTATGGGAAACCACGATGGACCCAGAAAGCCGCACTTTGCTGCAAGTGACGATTGAAGATGCGATTGAAGCGGATACGCTCTTTGATTCTTTGATGGGAGATAACGTTGAGCCTAGAAGAGATTTCATCGAGGAACACGCAATTTACGTGAAAAATCTAGATGTCTAAACGTCTTAGACGTTGTTAACGATGTAAGCTTTCAGGAGGAACATTCATGAGCGAAGAATTACGTTCGCAAGTCAAAGAAATTGACATTTCTACCGAAATGCGTACATCCTTCTTAGACTATGCGATGAGTATCATTGTCAGTCGTGCACTGCCAGATGTAAGGGATGGTCTGAAGCCGGTTCATCGTCGTATTCTATACGCGATGTCAGAACTCGGCATGTCTCCAGATAAACCATATAAGAAATCAGCGAGAATCGTCGGCGAAGTAATCGGTAAGTACCATCCACACGGGGATTCCGCTGTTTATGAAACCATGGTTCGGATGGCGCAGGACTTCTCTCTTCGTTACATGCTCGTTGACGGCCATGGTAACTTTGGATCGATCGACGGCGATATGGCGGCAGCTATGCGTTATACGGAAGCTCGTTTGTCCAAAATTGCGATGGAACTACTGCGTGATATCAACAAAGAGACGATCGATTATGCGCCGAACTACGATGGAGAAGAACAAGAACCTGTTGTTCTCCCTTCCCGTTTTCCTAACTTGCTTGTGAACGGAAGCTCAGGGATCGCGGTAGGTATGGCTACGAATATTCCTCCGCATAACCTACGGGAAGTTATTGAGGGTATTCAAATGTTGATCCAGAATCCTGAAATTACGCCTTTGGAGCTGATGACAGCGATCAAAGGGCCGGATTTCCCGACTGCTGGATTTATTCTGGGCCGTGAGGGCATCAGACAAGCGTATACAACAGGTAGAGGCTCTGTTACGATGCGGGCTAGAACCGTCATTGAAGAAAATAACAATAAGGCCAGAATCATTGTTAATGAGCTGCCTTATCAAGTAAATAAAGCTAGATTGGTTGAGAAGATTGCCGAACTCGTTCGTGAGAAAAAGATTGACGGTATCACCGATCTTCGCGATGAATCCGACCGTAACGGAATGCGTGTTGTGATTGAGCTTCGCCGGGATGTGAATCCGAATGTCGTTCTCAATAACTTGTTTAAACAGACGGCTATGCAGTCCAACTTCGGTATCATCATGTTGGCGCTTGTTAATGGCCAACCAAGAGTATTGAATCTTCGTGAGATGCTTCAGTACTATCTCAAACACCAGCAAGAAGTCATTCGTCGCAGAACCGAGTATGATTTGCGCAAAGCTGAAGCACGCGCTCATATCTTGGAAGGCTTGCGAATTGCATTGGACCATCTGGATCAAGTTATTGCATTGATTCGTGCTTCCAGAACCACTGAGGAAGCTAGAGATGGCCTCATGAACACGTTTAATTTGAGCTATGATCAAGCTCAAGCTATTCTGGATATGCGCCTACAGCGTTTAACTGGATTAGAGCGTGAAAAAATTGAAGCTGAATACGAAGAACTCATGAAGAAAATCGCTGAACTCAAAGCGATTCTTGCTGACGAGCAGCTGATTCTAGCAATCATTAGCGAAGAGCTTAATGAGATTAAAGAGAAATTCGGTGACGAACGCCGTTCCGAAATTACAATTGGTGAGGAAAGCATCGAAGATGAAGACCTCATTCCACGAGAAGATGTCGTTATTACAATTACGCATACAGGTTACATTAAACGGTTACCTGTCACTACGTATAAGAACCAGAAGCGTGGTGGACGCGGGATTGTCGGAATGGGAACCAAAGACGACGACTTCGTAGAACATTTGTTCGTAACCAATACACATCATTACCTGATGTTCTTTACGAATAAAGGTAAAGTGTATCGGTTGAAAGCTTATGAGATTCCAGATTTGAGCCGAACTGCGCGCGGGACTCCGATCATTAACTTGATCCAGATCGAGCAAGGTGAGACGATCAATGCTGTGATCCCAGTTGAGAGCTTCGAAACAGATCAATACTTATTCTTTGCGACGAAGCAAGGTGTTGTGAAGAAGACGCCAATTGACGATTACTCCAATATTCGTAAAGGCGGTCTAATCGCGATTAATTTGCGTGAGGACGACGACCTTATCGGCGTTAAATTAACCGACGGCAATCAAGGTATCATCATGGGGACCAAGTTCGGTATGTCGATTCATTTCCCAGAGCAAGATGTGCGTTCAATGGGAAGATCGGCTACTGGGGTGAAAGGTATTCAGCTTGATGAGGAAGATGCTGTAATTGATATGGACGTAGTCCATGAAGATAATAGCGTATTGATTGTAACGACTAAGGGCTTCGGAAAAAGAACGCCTGTTTCCGAGTATCGTATCCAAACACGTGGTGGTAAAGGGATCAAAACCTTAAACATCACGGATAAGAATGGTCCTGTTGTAGGTCTTAAAGTCGTTCAAGAAGACGAAGATCTCATGATTATTACTGCTTCAGGAACGGTCATTCGGACAAGTATGGATGGTATTTCGGTTATGGGTCGTAACACGCAAGGTGTTCGTCTAATCAACATTCGTGAGGATGATGAAGTAGGAACCCTGGCGAGAGTACAGAAGAACGAAGATCAAAATGAGAACGAAGAAGACGGCGATTGGGAAGAAACCGATACGGAATCGACGGATACAGAATAATAATTTGCAGGGATGGGCTTACAAACCCATCCTTTTTATTTTACAATAGCATGTATAAGATAAAGTAAGGTGAGTGAGCGATCGTGCCGACAGTAGCCGTTTCTCAATTAAAGTATGGCGAAAAACTAGGAGACAATGTAACAACGAAATTAGGGAATGTCCTTTTCAATAAAGGTAAAATCCTGAATGAGAGAGATCTTGAGATTCTTAAGGCGAGTTACGTTCCCGTGCGAGGTTAAGTCGAAAAGACGGAGCCGCAGCGAAAGCGAGTCTGAATAGGG
>NZ_BILW01000011.1 GCF_004000765.1 Paenibacillus chondroitinus NBRC 15376
CTCCAAGCTGTGGCCTGCCAGCCAGTTTGGCGAAGGAAATTAACTCCTCCAACGATCCTTTCTCCTCAACGAGGAACTACTGGGCACTTTTTTACTGAAATAGACCCTTTTTCAAAAGATAAGAATTATGTTTTGGGATGAGCTTTATGAATAAGATTTGTCCATAATTGGGAAATTAGACCGAATGTCAAACTAATCGAAATGGGAGGTATATACGATGTCTGATACGTCAAAGGGCCAGAAGAATATCGTTGAAAACAAAACGAGCATGTTTAATAACATGGGGCAGTCAGCTACAAATTATGTCCAAAACGCTATCGAGAATGTGTTTGATTCCACACAAGACGCAACCCAAAACTTGGTGAACAACATCATGAAGCGGCGGAAATCGGGCAACAAAAATGAGGTTTAAGGTATAAACGTCGAAATAGCTGGAGTTTCTCCAGTTATTTCCTTTCTATAGACATGGACATCTTTTTAGCACCTACTTTTCAGATCTATCAAATTCATGTAAAGTATGGAAAAGACATCTAAGAAATAAACGTTTTTGAAGGGTAACAGACCTTTTTATACGAGAGGAGAATGAATGATGTACTCTTTATTAATCGTGGATGATGAAAGGTGGGTTCGTCAAGGATTAGTTACAACGATTGATTGGGAAGCAGAAGGTATTAAAGTCATAGGAGATGTAGAGGATGGAGAAGATGCATTAACCTTCATTCAAAACCAGATGCCGGATATCATCATCACAGATATTAAAATGCCGCGGATGGATGGTCTTGCTTTCATTGAAGCCGTCAAAAACGCCAATATGCCCTCCAAAATCATAATTATTAGCGGATACAGCGAGTTTAGCTACGCGCAAAAAGCGATGCGTCTCGGAGCCGTTGATTATGTGCTGAAGCCGATCGAGGAAACCCTCATGCTGGAGGTTGTGCGAAAGTGTATTGAGCAAATCAAACGTGAAAGAGAAGATCATAACGAATTCTTGCAGATGTCTGAACGCGTTCGAGAAAGTTTGCCACTGGCGCGGCAGCGGTATGTTGAAACACTTCTTACAAATGGAAGCGCTTCACAGCAATTCTCGCGAACGGTGTGGGATCGTCTCAACATTCCGCTCGACCCCGACCAGATCAAAGTTATCATGATCAAGATTTATGACTGGGGCGTGCATGAGCACAACCCGAAGGAGCACTACTTATTGCGACATGCCATTGGTAATCTCGCTAAAGAAACCGGAAAACATGCCATGAAGATGATTGCTTGTTCTTTGCATGACGACCCCGATACAGATTTAGCCATTCTAGTGTCGCCCAACAAGGAAGCAGATCTTGCTCATGAGCAGGGGATTTGGGAGACGCTCATCTCTGCTTGCTGGCGGTACTTGGGAATCGGTATTAACATTGGAATCAGTAAAAATAGTCAGATTACTGACATCCATGCCTCGTTCCAAGAAGCCGTGCAGATTTCCGCCTATGCGTTCTACGAAGGATACGGGAAGGTTTATGATGCGAATGAGATGGACGTGCCTCAGTCCCATTCACTCCCTAAATATACGCAGCCTAATGGCTGGGTAACCAGGTTTGTGCATGCTGTGAAGCTTAGCGATGATGCTGCGCTTCGTGCTTTGATTGATGAATTGTTCGCACATTTGCAAATGCATAAACAGAAATGTTCGCCGTTTGTGCTGAGAAAGGGCTTAACCTTACTCTTCACGGAAGTGGAGATGAAATTGGAAATCAATTATGCTTCAGATTTGAAAGAGGCAACCAAGAGTTTTGTCCTTCCCTACTTTGCTTTGTCGGATCTCAAGGATGTGCTCCTTACGATTCTGCTCCAATTCCAACCAGGCGATAACGCCTCTGGAAATCGAAAAAGATTTATCGAGCTCGCTGTCGACTATATGGAAAAACATTATACAGAACCGCTTACGATGAACCGGGTTGCCGAGCATTTGTTTTTGAACCCTTCGTACTTTAGCAAAATATTTCATGAAAAAACGGGGGAGACGTTCAGTAAATACTTAATTCGGCTTCGGGTCAACAGAGCTAAAGAGCTGCTCAAGGTTTCAACGCTTAAAATTTATGAGGTGGCGGAGCAGGTGGGTTACCAGGACTTCAGGCATTTTGTAAAACTGTTTAAAGAGCAGGAGGGCATGACGCCAGCTCAGTATCGTGATATTGGCGTCTAATGCCTAATTTGGAGGGGACAATAGCTTGAAGCTTCTAGCGCATCTCAAATGGCGTTCCGTAGGCTATAAATTATTCATTTTATTTTTTGCAAGCATCACGATCTCCATCATGCTCATGGGGTATTTATCCTATCATAAAGCCAATGAAATTATCAGCTCCAAAGTCTCGCAAGTAGCTTGGCAAACGATTCAGCAAGCGAATAGGCGGCTTGAGCTTATTATGAACGAATATGATAACAGGTCTTTATTGATTTTTGGCAATAAGGAAATTCAGAAAGGCATTCTGGGTGAATACCGGGACAGCTATGATCAAAGCTATAACAACCAACAGATCGGCAAGTTTTTATCCAACTTGGTAAATGTCAAAAATGATACGTTGAACATTTATATTTTGGGAGAGCGCAGTGCTTCCTACCGGTTCACGAACACGGGTTTCACAGAACTGCCGATGGTAAGCAAGGTAGAGAAAGAGCAGGATTGGTACAAGCAGATTAAAGCGGCTAACGGTCAGGTGGTCTGGTACGGCATCCGATCGCCCCTTTTTAAATCAACGATTGATCAAGACAATAAACCCGTCTTTGTGATGGGGCGCTCGCTCAAAAACTTCGACAATCTGAATCAAACGCTTGGAGTGCTCATCATGGAGTTTAATCCGGAATTGATCCAGCAATTTTTGTCCGAGGTTGATTTCCAAGCGCAAGGTACAACCTATATTGTGAATCAGAACGACACTGTTGTTGCTGATTCGGACGGCTCATTAAGTATGCGCCCAGCAGGCTTGAATCTTCCCCCGAATCCTAGCGGGTATTTAACCGACAGGGTCGATGGGAAAGAACTCATGGTCGTTTATGATCAATTGAAAATTAATGATTGGAAGCTTGTCGGCATGGCCCCGATTCAAAATTTGGTCAGTGATTCAAGAAAAATCGCCTACTACACAGTTTATCTCGTCATAGGTTTTAGCGTTGTGGCAATCGCCTTAGCGTTCCTATTTGCCAAGCAAATGCATAAGCCGGTCAGAATGCTGCTGTGGTCCATGCGCAGGGCAAGAGAAGGCGACTTCGATGTGCAAATTACGGATGAACGCAAGGATGAATTCGGCATGTTGTATCATGGTTTTAACACGATGGTGACGCGTATTAAGGATTTAATTGATGAAGTGTACATTCAAAAGCTGCTTAAAAAAGAAACGCAATTGAAAATGATGGCTTCGCAAATTAACGCCCACTTTTTATACAACACGTTGGATTCCATTCATTGGATCTCCCGCATTTATAAGGTTGATGAGATCAGTACGATGATTTTCGGCTTATCGAAATATCTCCGGATCAGCTTAAGTGAAGGAAATGATTTTGTAACTGTTAAAGAAAGCGTGGAGCTGCTTGAAAGTTATTTATCGATTCAGAAAGTAAGATATCAGGACAAATTTACAGTGAATATGTACACAGATTCCGCCATGCTGAACCATAAAGTGTTGAAATTCGTTTTTCAGCCTCTTGTTGAAAATGCGATTTATCATGGGCTTGAGAATAAGCGAGGCAAAGGGCGGTTGGACATCCGTTGGAAAATGGACGGCCAGATTTTACACTTCGAGGTAGAGGACGACGGAATCGGGATTCAACCGGATAAAATGGCAGAGCTCACGGCTATGATGGCAAGTGAGGAGTGGGAGGGAGAGCATAATTTTGCTCTAAGAAATATTCATTCACAAATTCAGCTAACTTATGGCAAAGAGTATGGTCTATCGATTGTAAGTACGCCGGGGTCAGGAACAACAGTGAAGCTCGTGCTGCCACTTCGATTATGACGAAAACCGTGAACGAACAAAAATAATACACTAAAAACAAAAATCCCCACGTTTAAAGGAGGCCTTGAAAGCGCCTACAATAAAGGTGAGCTCATCAGCGAGTGAGAAACTTAAAGGAGGATCAATATGAATAATAGAAAAAAACGTATCGATTGGCAAAGCAAAAAGTTGATTGCACTCCCCCTCTCAGCAGCACTGGCAATTACTCTGACAGCGGCCGGCTGCAGTTCCACGAACACCGCATCGAGCAGTCCAAGTACCAAAGGAACAGACACAAAGAGCACAGACGCCAGCACACCTAAAGCGGCTACAAGTTCAGGAGATCCGGTTACCATTGATTTTTGGTTTCCGTGGGGCGGAGACTATCAGAAGGATTTTAAAGCTACGGTAGTAGACGTATTTGAGAAGCAGCATCCTAACATAAAAGTGAAAATGACCTTCGTGGAGACAACAGGCCAAACACAAGCCTCTGATAAATTGTTGACGGCTATTGCCGGCGGAAATCCGCCTGATGTCGCTTTGTTCGACCGATTCTTGATCGGTTCTTGGGCGGCCAAAGGCTCGCTGACAGACTTATCGGGTTATGTGAAGAGCAGCGGAATATCTCCAGATGATTATTATAAAGGGCTTTGGGCCGAAACGGTTTATAAAGACAAAGTTTACGCATTACCATGGGGTACGGATAATCGCGGAATGTTCTACAACAAAACGCTGATGAAAGAAGCGGGACTTGATCCGAATAAGCCGCCTACAACGATCGCAGAGTTAGATCAAATGGCGGAGAAAATTTTCAAAAAAGGAAGCAACGGAAAATATTCGCAAATCGGTTTCATCCCATGGATGAACCAAGGATACTTATTCACGCACGCATGGAACTTTGGCGGGAAGTGGGAAGATAGCAGCCATAACTTGACGCCAAACGATCCGCAGAACGTTAAAGCGCTTGCATGGATGGCCGACTATGCGAAAAAGTATGACATCGGGAACTTGACCAGTTTCTCCGATGCCATGGGGCAAACCGGTATGAATCCATTCTGGACGGGTAAGGTTGGTTTCGAATTTGATGGCAACTGGATTTTGAATGATTTGGCGAAATACAAATTGAACTTCGATTGGGGCGTTGCCCCAATGCCTGTAGCAGATGGCGCTAAACCGACGACTTGGGCTGGCGGTTGGTCCTACGTTATTCCGAAGGGCTCCAAGCATGAGAAGGAAGCATGGGAATTCGTCAAGTTCGTCGCGCACAAGGAAGGTACGCTGCTCTACGCCAAACGTCCGAAAGCCGGAAATGATATTACGGCAATGCCGCAAGTGAATGAAGAGTTGAAGCTGTCTGATAACCCGAACTTAAAGGTATTTCTTGACTTAATGCCAAATGCATACACAAGACCGGTATCCCCTGTAGGCGCCTTCTTGTGGAATGAATCCATCAGGGTACAAGATTTGGCGATTCATGGCAAAGGCGATGCCAAAACGCTGCTTGATGAAGTGAAAAAGAATGTGGACACGGAATTGGCTAAAGTTGGAAACTAGATTCTAGAAAAATAGGAGGCAGGGCATTGTGCATGGCCCTGCCTCTTTTACTTAGAAAAGGAGGGGAACGGATTGAAATTGGCTGAGACTGAAACTTCCATCAATAAACTGTCAGCTTCCGCAAGTGCTGTAAAGACGAAGAAAACGCGCTTCGAAAGAAAGATTTCTTTATTCGGATTGATCTTCGCAATGCCTTGGATTATCGGTTTGCTTCTCTTTCACGCCTATCCGCTTATTATGTCAGCTTACTACAGCCTAACCACCTACAGCATTCTTGAACCCGGAGAATTCGTAGGTTTCGATAATTATGCAAATCTTTTTAAAGACCAGGTATTCTGGATCAGTATTTATAATACCTTGTACTATACGGTGATTTTCGTACCGCTAAGCATTGCATTTGGCGTGTGTCTGGCGCTGCTGTTGAATTTGAAAATACGCGGTCAAGGCTTTTACCGAACGCTGTTTTTCATTCCTAGCTTAGTCCCTCCAGTCGCGACGACAATCATCTGGTTGTGGCTGCTCAACCCGCAATTCGGTCTCGTGAATTTTTGGCTGGAAAAGATCGGAATTTCCGGTCCGCCTTGGATCGGAAGTGAGGCATGGTCTAAGCCATCCCTAATTCTAATGAGCTTGTGGGGTACAGGGCAAGCCGTTGTCATTTATTTGGCAGGCTTGCAGGATATCCCCCAAGATTACTACGATGCGGCCAGCGTGGATGGAGCCAGTGCTTGGCAGCGAACGAAAACGATTACGTTACCGCTTTTGACACCTGTTATCTTTTTCAATCTAATTATGGGCACCATCGGAGCTTTACAAAATTTCGTTCTCCCCTATACCCTCACGAATGGGCAGGGAACGCCGGCTAATTCCATGATGTTCTATGTCATGTATTTGTACACGAACGGTTTCGGTTACTTGAAAATGGGTTATGCTTCAGCGATGGCCTGGATTCTCTTCTTGATTGTGGTCGGTTTAACGGCGTTGATCTTCGCGTCACAGAAGCGCTGGGTCCATTATCAAGGAAAAGAATAGGGAGGAGAGATCATTATGGGAAGCACAGAACTTGGAACGGTTCGAAAAATATTTTCACATCTCTTGTTAATTCTCGTTGGCGCCTTTTTCCTTTCGCCATTTCTATGGATGGTGTCTACTTCACTCAAAGCAAATGATGAATTGTTCATATGGCCACCCGTATGGATTCCACATGTCATGGAGTGGAGCAACTATCCTGCAGCGTTAGATTATATTCCTTTTTTCAAATATTTGAAGAATACGCTTACGATTGCAGGCCTGGCAACATTCGCGGTGCTGTTATCCTGCCCGCTTGTTGCGTATAGCTTGGCTAGAATTCCTTGGAGGGGGGCGAAGCCGCTTTTTGCCGTGACGCTCATTGTCATGATGCTGCCTTATCAGGTCACGATGATTCCCATTTTTATCGCCTTCAAAAATTTCGGCTGGGTCGGGACCAGCATCCCGCTTTGGCTTCCCGCTTTTTTCGGCGCACCGTTCTTCATTTTCTTGCTGCGCCAGTTCTTTATGGGCTTGCCCAAAGAACTGGAAGATGCTGCGCGCATTGACGGCGCTTCAGAACTTCGCATCTATTGGCAAATTATTCTTCCGTTGTGCCGACCTGCTCTGCTGACGATTGCGTTATTCCAGTTCATGGGCAGCTGGACGGATTACCAGGGGCCGCTCATTTATTTGTCCGACGATAGCCAGTACACGTTGATGCTTGGGATGCAGTCGTTCAAATCGCAGCACGGTGCCGAATGGCAGATGATGATGGCTACGCTGGTTATGATTACGCTGCCTATAATCTTGCTTTACTTTTTTGTGCAAAGGGCATTTATTCGAGGAATCACTTTCTCAGGTATTAAATAGGAGGCTGCAATCGAATGAGCAAAATTCGTATTGGTATGATTGGAACGGGAGGAATCTCCCAAGTTCATGGCCGTCAACTGCTGGAATTAGAGGAAGCGGACATTGTAGCGCTTTGTGATACGAGCACGGAGAACAGAGAAAAGTTTGCAGCCAAGTTTGAGCTTGAAGGCGTAAAGCATTATACAGACTATACAGTTATGCTGGATGAGATCGAATTGGATGCTGTGGTGATCTGCTCGCCGCATACGCTGCACTTCCAGCAAGCGACCGATGCGCTGAACAGAGGGCTGCATGTCCTTATTGAGAAGCCCATGACTTGTTCATCGGAGGAAGCGGAGCTCTTGATTGCAACGGCAGAGAAGGCTGGGAAAGTCATGCAGGTCTCTTACCAGCGTCATTTCCAGCCGGAATTCCTGTTCATTCGCGATGCGATTGCAAGCGGTGAGATAGGGAAGCTAACCTCGATTACGGCATCTTTATATCAGGAATGGAAACAGTTCACGACCGGCTTGTGGAGACAAGTTCCTGAGCTGTCTGGCGGCGGTATGCTGATGGATTCCGGCAGTCACATCGTCGATGTGCTCCTATGGACGACGGGGCTTACACCTGCTGAAGTGAAGACGAACCTGCACACCCAGGGAGCACCTGTGGAGATCGATTCTTTTACCTCTATCCGGTTTGAGGAAGGGGCTGTGGCTGGACTAAACATTATCGGATTTGCGCCATGCTGGCATGAAACCTATGTGTTTTGCGGGGAAAATGGAGGAATTTTTTACGATAATGGTAAAATTACGATCCAGCGCTTTGGAGAAAAACCGATTGTTCCTGAGTTGCCTAAACAAACGACGAATCAGGATAAAAGCTTTATCGACGCCATTCTAGGACGGCATGAGGTTAAGGTGCCAGGGACATTTGCGCTGAAAGTCGTTAAGTTTACGGAGATGATTTATCAGGCTGGCGGCTATAAACCTTATTAAGGCTAAGTTGGCATAAGGAGAGAACTACGATGAAATTACAGATAGGAATGCGAATCCCGCCTAGAATCGGTGCTGAAGGCTTGGAATCAACGGCTGCATGGGCCGTTCAAGCAGGTTTGGACGTCCTCGATGTCCCTCATTTGAATCCTGAAGTCAAACAAATATGTGACGCAGCGGGAATCGGCATTGGCTCCGTAGATGCGGTGCAAATGGGCGGAACACTTCTAAGCAAAGAGGATGCTCGCAGAGAAAATGCGGCCGAAGCCGTCAAGAAGCAGATAACGGAAGTGGCTGCGCTAGGTGCGAAGGTCATGTTCATGTGTCTCGTGCCGGAGGATCATTCGCAATCGCGTCAGGAGAGCTTCGCCATATGGAAGGATACATTTCCGGAGATTGTCGGCCATGCGGAACGCGAAGGCGTCTACATCGCCATTGAGGGTTGGCCTGGGCCAGCCCCTCATTATCCGACGATTGGCTGTACACCGGAAATGTGGCGCGCCATGTTTGAAGCCCTCCCGTCGAAGCATTTTGGCTTGAATTATGATCCGTCTCATATGGTGCGGCTGGGTATCGATTATTTGCGCGCATTAACAGAGTTCGGCGAAAGAATCAATCATTGTCATGGCAAAGATACCGAAATTCTACATGATGAGTTGTATGAATGCGGCATCTTGCCGGCAACTTTTGGTGCGAAATATGGCTTCTCTGAAGGCTCTTGGCGTTATACGATACCAGGCCAAGGGGATGTTGAGTGGAGCAAGGTCGCTGTGCGATTAGACCGACTCGGCTACAAGGGCGCGATTTCCATTGAGCTGGAGGATCACCGGTTCTGGGGCACATTGGAGAAGGAACGGGAAGGTATCGTGAAAGCGGCGGCGCATTTAAGGAATTATTTTTAATGTAGGCTTCAATAACCTTATCTATTCAGCATGCTGCTGTTTAGGTAAGGTTTTTTTGAGTCAGGAAAATATATCCAAGGTGTGGCGAATGTGATAAGATATTGTCGAATTCGTATCCTGCGAAATTAGATGTATATTTGCAAGGGGGAGCCCAATGCACGCACGTATCTCGAGTCAAGCAGTCAAACAACCGGCACAAGGAGGGAATTCAAGAAGGTCAAGTACGCAGCAGAATGTTTCGAATCATCCCTATTCATCCCTCTTACAATTACAACGAACGATCGGAAATAAAGCTGTCCAGCAGATGATAGTCGGAACGCCACTGATACAAGCTATGAGATGGCCATCTGCTAAGCAGCAAACCAAACTAATTAGCCAAATCGATGAATATTGGAGCGACTTGGACAATTCGGATGTTAAGGAATTCTATGAGTGGTGCACTTCGGATAAACAATTTGAGATTATTCCCAAGGAACTTAGCCACTCGGAATGGAAAACGTTAAGGAGCAAATGCACAGGAGCACAGATGGATGAACAAGGTTTTTCGGGCGATCCTAGTGAGGGGAATGTAAGGGCTATTTTTACCTTCCTTACAGCGAAGAAAGTGGTTCCCTTCAAAAGTTTCGATATGGGAACTTATGTGGAATTCAATGATCTGTTAGCTGCTGATATCGCAAGCAAGCAAACCCAAGGGACCTTCAACCTCGATCGAATTATTGAATTGGATAAATCATTCGCTTTTGATCTCGTAGAGGCAGACAAGGAAAGGCATGCTGCGCGATGGGAGAAAGAGAACAATTCGGATCTCGAAAGAGAGAAGATATTGACACTTAATCAAAAAATTAAAGCGGCAAAAGAAAAAATACAACTTGCCCTAACATCATTGGTTCATGCCCATGAGACCAGGATCGCTGAGGAGAAAGAAGCGGCCAAAAAGCAAGCGAAGATCGACGGTGCGATTCTAGCCGCTGAGCAGTCTTATGCAATTACTGGTTGCAGCGCATTGACACAAGCGATATGGAATAGTACGAAAGCAAATGCCGGGGCAACGGGTTATTTGGAGATCGGCGGATCGTATTCTGCCCAGGAATTGCAAACCGCTCATGATGAATGGCGTGATTTTGGCATCGCGTATAACAGTTCGGTCGGCAAAGTCGATTTTCTGGAAAATATTCATAGTCCGGGGAATGGGACGGCACAGGATAAAACAGGCCATGCCAATTACGAGAGCCGCTCTTGCTCCAGCCAAGTAGATTTCATCTCGACGTGGGGTGGAAGCCGTACGGTTATGCACGTGGGTTTACGCGGAACTGAGAAGTAAGAGGATGTTGAAAAAAAGCATTAGCGAACCGCGCTTAGCGCGGTTTTTTCGATAAAAGGTTACTTCCCTATTACTTGTATGATACAATGAGTTTAGAATTTTACAGAAGATGGCATGCTACATACAACAAACATGTGTTGAGGTGAAAGGATTTGAATGACAAAGTTGTGCTGCCGGTTTGGACGGTCGGCTTATTTATCGTTATCATGAATACGACGATGTTTAATGTTTCTATCCCCAGTATTATTGGTGATCTCCAAATATCGGCGGATCTCGGGGCGTGGGTCATTTCTAGTTATTCCATCGGATATGCGTTATCCACGGTTATCTACAGCAGGTTAACGGACATTGTGCCATTAAGAAGGTTGCTGATGGTGGGGCTGCTTGTGCTTGGCCTCTCTTCCGTATATGGAATCTTTGCTCACAGTTTCGGTGCTTTACTTACCGCGCGTATCCTTCAATCCGCTGGTGCCGGCGTCATGGCTGGATTAGGTTTGGTGCTGGCGAGCCGATACGTGCCCATGGAAAGACGCGGCTCCGCCATCGCCATGATCTCAGCTGGAAGTGCCATGGCATTCGGTTTAGGCCCGATTGTAGGAGGGCTTATCAGTGAATATTTTGGCTGGAACGGGCTGTTTGCGATCACTTGCCTCGTCTTGGTCATCTTGCCGGTACTGCTTCGTTTGCTTCCGAAGGAGGACCCTCAGCCTTTCCGCTTCGATCTCATCGGAGCCATCTTAACGGTTATCAATGCCGCTACCATTCTATTAGCAGTAACGCAATTATCTATGATTTGGATTTTGGTCAGCGTTGTATCCTTCTTGCTGCATGCGTGGCATTTGAGACGGGGGAAAGAGACGTTCATCAACCCGGATTTATTGAGGAATCATGATTTTCGCAAATTGGTCGTCATTGGGTTTTGTGTGTTGGTTTTAAATCTCGGAAATCTGTTTCTGATGCCGCTAGTCCTGGCAAACCTGTTTCATCGCTCAGCGATGGAAATCGGCTTGACGATTGCGCCAGGCGCCATCTTGTCGGCATTCTTGACTCGCTTCGTCGGTCGCTGGATTGACACCTATGGGAACTTGCGTTTTCTGCTGATCGGGCACATCGTGCTTTCTATAGTTATGCTGCTTTTTTACGCTGTCGTAGGGACTTCGTCCATCGTTGTGCTTGTCGGGTATATTTGCTTTTCACCCGCCTTTTCAGCAACGCTGTCCTCTTTAAACAACGAGACTTCGCGTATTCTACCGAAAACGCTCATCGGATCGGGCATGGGACTGATGCAGTTGATTCAGTTCTGCGGCGGATCGATTTCGGTTGCCGTGTGTGGCATTTTGCTTGAGGTTCAAACTCATACGAGCCTTGCTCTGTCCTATCAGCACGTGTATGGTTTATTGCTGCTAATTGGTTTAGTCTCAATCGGGATGTTATTGTGGTACCGATCTTCGGGAAAAAGAGTACGACAGATTGAAAATTGATTTTCGCAAAATCAATGACTTGTAAAAAAAGTGAAGGTCAGCTATTATGGATATTGCAGGTCCATAAAGATGCTGAACATATTTTAATCGCTGGAAGGTGTTACTTATGCAATTCTCCAAAAGCACAGGCCACGCTCTGCACGCCGTCATTCATTTAGCTCGCGCTGAAAGAGGCCAGCATGTAGGCATTAAGGAATTAGCTGCGCTTCTGGGAGTCTCCGAGAGCTATCTGTCCAAAATCATGTCGAAGCTGCGGCAGGATGGCATCGTGCGTGCAATGACAGGTGCAAGTGGGGGCTACGAGTTGGCTAAATCAGCCAATCTGATTACGTTTCTTGATGTCATTCAAGTTGTGGAAGGCCGTCAGAAGATGTATGAATGCTTCAATCTGGATTCACAGCAGCATCAATTGTTTTTTGAATCAGAAGAGCAGGCTTCACAGCATACCGGCCATCATGAAGGCAACGGCTGTTTGGTTAAAAAAGTGATGGATGGCGCTGAACAGCAAATGGTTCATTATTTACAGCAGCACACGATTCAGGGGGTACTTGATTCAGCGGCAGCTACAAGTACAAAGTAAGCAGTAAACAAGGAGCTATCAGCTTCTTATGGCTATATTATGGATATTAAAGATCCAGAAAGGTGATGGATATGAAACAGTTCATGGATGTAGGGATTATCGGCGGAGGACCAGCAGGATTGAACGCAGCACTTGTGCTCGGGAGGGCCAGAAAAAACGTCGTGGTCATCGACGAAAGCCGGCCTCGAAATCGAGTAACACGGCACACGCATGGTTTTCTCACACGGGATGGCATTACCCCGGCGGAATTTCGGCGGATTGCGAGAGAAGAGATTCAAGCGTATCCATCCGTTCAGTTTGCTGATGAGACAGCGATAACGATAACAGGCGCCGATGGTGACTTTCAGATCACGACTGAACAAGGCAGCACGTACCGGGCGAAAAAATTGCTGTTCGCCGTAGGCATGAAAGACCTTCCGGTCGATATAGAGGGCTTGGCTGAAGTGTACGGCAAAAGCGCGTTCGTTTGTCCCTACTGCGACGGATGGGAGCTGCGAGACCAACCGCTTGTCGTGATTACGAAAGGCGCGAAAGCGATGCATATGGCCAAATTGCTGGCCGGTTGGACCTCGGACTATGTTATTTGCACGAATGGACCTGATGAGTTAACGGATGAACAACGCGAAGAACTCAAGCAGCATCATGTATCCGTATATGATTCACCGATCTTACGCATTGAGTCAGACAAGGGAATGGTGCAGCAAGTGTTACTGGAAGACGGCAAGCTTGTTCCTTGCACGGGTATATTTTTTGCACCGAAGCTTGCTGCCGGATCTGATCTCCCTCAAACGCTTGGTTGCGAGAGGACGGAAGCCGGGGCTATTGTCGTAGATGCTTTCGGAAAAACGAACGTTCCGGGTATTTATGGTGCTGGTGACGCCTCTTCAGAAATGTATCAAGCGATTGCAGCCGCCTCATCAGGTGCTCTAGCGGGCGCTGGAATTAATAATGAGCTGCTTATAGAAGCTTGGGATCGTCAGGGCTAGATGAAAGCTGAGAGTAAACTTTAGCAAATTCGTCTTCTTATTATCATGCAATAAAGGATAATTCAGTATGGGTTGTAAAAAAAACCAGCTTCTCGTCAATTTCACGAGGAGCTGGTTTTGAATTTCACCAGAAATAAATCAGAAAGTTAATGCTAGTGTGCGAGCTTCTTGAACGGCTTTTTCTTTAATAGCTTGAGCTTGATCCGCAGCAGCAGCCATGCCTTCTACAAAAATAGCATCAAAGCTTGGCACGCCCAAGAATTTCATGATGGTGTCCAAGTGGCGATGGCTCATTTCGAAATCAGCGTAAGCCGATCCAGGAGAGAGGACGCTGCCGCTAGCTTGAATATGAAGGGCTTTTTTATCGGTTAATTGCCCAACAGGACCTACACCGGCCACATACTTGAAGGTTTTGCCTGCGACACAGATCGCGTCAATATAATCTTTGAGCACTGGTGGATAGGAGAAATTCCACACCGGATTGACGAATACATACTTGTCAGCTGCAACGAATTGATCAACAAGCCCGGATAGACGGCTAACTTTCTTTTGGTCGGAGGCAGTTAATTGATCAAATGCTGTGCCAGCACCTAATTTTCCCCAAGCGGTGAGAACTTCGGCGTCAATGCGAGGGATGTCCATTTGAAAGAGGTCTAGGTAAATCACTTCATCATTCGGGTTAGCCTCGCGGTAAGCTTGAATAAATTGGTTCCCGACAGTTGTGCTATAAGATGCTTCACCTTGCATAGGGTGAGCAGAGATATAAAGTACAGTTGACATTATTAATTCCTTCTTTCTATATTGAAATATTAAATTATTTTTATTGACTAACATTTAGTATGTTACTATTAAAATATCGTTATGTCCATTAACATATAGTGGTAGAACATGCAAACACAAAAAGGCTGCCCAAGGAGGGCAAGCCTTTTTGTGTTAAGCAAAGATCCTGTTAAATTTACTTAGGAGCTCACCGAATTTTTGCTGATCTTCCGCAGGCCAATCTCGCAGCAGTTCCGCAACGCGTTCATAGCGAGCCTGCTTGTTGGAGGCCAATTCCGCGGCGCCGCTTTCCGTGATTTGCAGCGAGTAGGCGCGTCCATCCTGAGGATCGGGAATCCGGTAGACGTAGCCTTTTTGCTCCAGTGAAGCGGTCTGTCGACTGATTGTCGAGATATCCAGCTGGAACTCCTCCGCCAAAGCTTTCACACCGGACGAGCCGTTCGAAGAGATCTGATGGAGCAATAGATAAGCGGAACGGTCTAACGTGCCGATTTTTTTATTGGTCGTCGCAGCAAGGAATCGACGCATGAGGATGGCGAGTTCGAGCTCAATCGTTTCAGCGGGATGATCGATCTTTTCGGACATGGAGTACCTCGTTTATAATTTAGTAGATATGACTATGAATTCATCGTAACATACAAGGTTTATTTTGAATATGTTTCAGAATAGGGTGCGAATTACAATTGAAGTTCTATGTATATAGTTGTATAATACAAATATATAGTTGCATTATACATCTAGATACATCAGAAGGCAATGATATGGGGGGATCGTCATGAAAGCAAAAGAGATCATGGTTCGCCAAGTTTACAAAGTGAAAGAAAACGACCCTGTTAGCGATGTGATTGAGAAATTTATCAAATACAGAATCAGCGGGCTTCCTGTTGTCAACGAGCGAAATGAAGTGGTTGCGTATATTAGTGATGGAGATATTATGCGCTACATCGGTAAGCATGATGATCATGTATTCGGATCTTATATGTACACAGCTGTGGTCAAAGGGGATGACGAAGAGTTTGATGAAAGAGTTCGCAGCTTACTTCCAATGTGTGTCATGAGAATCGCTCAAAAGAAAGTGATTGCCGTAGATGCGGAAGAAGATATCGAGCAAATCGCAGCCATTTTGGGTAAAAAACGAATTAAAAAACTGCCGGTGGTCCATCGCGGCGTATTAGTTGGCATCATTAGCAGGGGAGACGTTATCCGGCATTCCTTTCAAACCTTATTGTAAGCGTATACGTAAATTGGAAAAAAGAAAAAAGGATGTCCTGACAGCCTCGAGAGGTTGGGGGCATCCTTTTTTACGATATTAATAAGCTAGAGCGGACAAACCATTGATATGGGACAAGTAACGGATGTTACTTGCTTCTTTCATCAAGGAAGCCGGTAAGCCTTTCAGCTGTGTGTTGTTTCCGCCAATTGTTCCGATTCCGTCTTTGCGGCCTAAGCTGCCAAGTGTTCCGGAGAATACAGGAACGAATTTGTCCATTGCTCCACCTTTGACTTGAACGGAAAGGTTGTAACCAACGGTTTCACCCATTTGCCATGCAAGCTGTGCAGTAGGAGGGTATGGTCTTTCGCCACCTTCAGGGAAAACAACCGCGCAGTCGCCTGCAAGGAAGACATCCGAGTGGGAAGTCGATTGAAGCGTTGAAGTGACAGTCGCACGACCGCGGTCTTCTGCGATTCCGCAGCTGCCGACAACCGGGTTACCTTTCACACCACCGGTCCAAATAATCGTATTTGATTCGATGGTTTGTCCACTTTTCAGTGATACCGTGTTTTTGGTAGCTTCGGTAATGGCAACGCCAGTCAAGAAAGTAACGCCGCGTTTCTCAAGGCTTTCCACCGCGCGCTCGATCAGCACTTTAGGGAATACTGGCAGAATAGCAGGACCTGCTTCTACGCAGAAGATGGAGACATCGCTGAAATCGATGCCTTTGCTGCGGCAAACTTCAGGCAGTTTATCCGCGAATTCGCCAACAAGCTCAACGCCTGTCAGACCGCCGCCGCCAACAACGATTGTTGCGTCAGCTTTGTTGCCGGATGCTTTGTAAGCATCCAGACGCGCTTCAACGTGCTCGCGAATACGGTTCGCATCGGAAGCTGATTTGAGAACCATGCTGTTCTCTTCCAGTCCAGGAATGCCGAAGTAGTTCGTTTCGCTTCCAAGAGCAACGACCAGCGCATCGTAAGTATGTACTGCGCCACTGGTTGTAATGACTTTTTTATCATCCGGTTTAATTTCTTTAATCGTATCAACCACGATGTTTACTTGTTTGTTGCCGAGTAGTCTTTGCAAAGGAAGGGCAACGGCTTGCTCTTTAATCGTTCCGCCAGCAAGACGGTGTAATTCCGTAATAATTTGATGCGTAGGAAAACGGTTGATGATTGTTATGTTTGCTTCTGAAGCTGTCAGATGTTTGCGCGCTGTTAATGCGGTCAAAAGGCCGCCATAACCGCCGCCAAGAATAAGTATTTGTTTAGCCATCGTTATCATCCCTAGTCCGTATTAGTTTTTACGTTCAGCAAGTACGTTCAAGAATGCTTGTGCAAAACGAAGTGTTTTTTGCACTTCTGGGTCTTTCAGCATTTTTAGAATTCCGAATAGACCGATTGTTGCTCCTGCATCAGCTTGTGAGCGTTCGCCAGCTTCAATAGCCGCGGATGCAATGTCTTTTGCCTTTTCTTGTACCGGTTTAACAAACTCGCCAATACCATGGGCAAAATCGTTGATCAATACTTTGTCTGTAGCTACACTTTGCGCAAAATCATAAGCTTTGGTTAACACAGTCACCATTTCTGCCAATTTAGGCAGATTATCGACCAGTACAGTCAGAGATTGTTGCACCTCAGGCTTAAGCAATTGGTCGAGTACGTCTAACGATTTTGGTTCCGCAGCAGCCGTTGCTGCTACTTCTTGAACAGCAGATGTCTGTGACATATGAAAATCCTCCTTTGCGATGAAAAAAAATCGGGTACTGTCACAATGTGTACGGGCGAAACAAACGTTTCCCACATGGTTGTAACATTTTTCACATAAGAAAATGTCAAGCAACATCGCACAATTGGATATAAACCGTATTTAGGTATTGTACACCTAATGGACACAAAATTATAATTGAAAATATTTCAAATTTGTGAACATTGGATGAAAATGAGACACAAAACTACTAGATGAAGTTGATGATAATGATTATCATAGATATTAGAATGAGAAGGACGGAAGGGAAGCTCAATTCACGATGATTAATGATAATTTATGGAACCAAATGGGGGATGTCAGCTTCAATTTGTACCAACTACTGCGTAAGCGATATCCAGCAGGCAAACGAGCCAGTTAAAAGCCGTACAAAAAAAACAAGTGCATCCCGTCGATTACGACCTATGGTTCCAAGGCTTTGGACCGACGGCTTATTCCCTTATGATTGATGAAACTGTGAAAATGGTGACTAAGAAATAATAAGTGCATACCTGTATAAAAACGGCATTCGGTTCTTTGGATCGGATGTCCTTTTTTGCTCATCTTGGGAAGGAATCTTTAAGAAAAATATTGAAATACTACACAAGTACACCACAAAAGTAACAGCGGTGGTATTCGTATGTACATAGCACTTAGCGGGGAAGGAGACATAAACTTGCATGTTTTTATTATCATTCTGAGCTTATTGGTTCTAATTGGCGTATCCAATGTCGTGAACCGCTTTGTTCCATTTATTCCGGTGCCCTTGATTCAAATTGCCTTGGGGGCCGTTCTGGTGATCTTACCGATAGGTGTTCACCTGGAACTGGAACCGGAATTGTTTTTTCTTTTGTTCATTGCCCCGTTGTTGTATCACGATGGCAAGCATACGCCAAGAGACGAGTTGTGGAAATTGCGCGCGCCGATCCTGCTTCTCGCGGTGGGCCTCGTTTTCATAACGGTATGTGTCGTAGGCTATGTTGTTCATTGGCTAATTCCTTCCATTCCTCTTGCGGCGGCGTTCGGATTAGCGGCGATTCTCTCGCCTACGGATGCCGTAGCCGTCAGTGCTTTAGCCGGCCGCATTCATTTGCCAAGAAGCTTGATGCGGCTCCTTGAAGGAGAAGCCTTGATGAACGATGCATCCGGCCTCGTCGCCTTCAAGTTCGCTATCGCCGCGGCGGTTACCGGTGTGTTTTCGTTCCCCAAAGCAAGTCTTAGCTTTATCGTTATCTCCATTGGAGGCCTGGTGGTTGGTGCATTAGTCGCCTTTTTAATTATCGGACTTCGCCAGCTGCTGCGCCGTGCAGGTCTTGAGGATGAGACGATGCATATGCTGCTGCAAATATTAACGCCTTTTATGCTCTATTTAATTGCCGAGGAGTTAGGTGTATCGGGCATTCTGGCAGCGGTAGCAGGCGGATTGGTGCATGCGATCGAAAATGAGCGATTGGCGTTTACGATGCCGAATCTTCGAACGGTTTCTAATTCAACATGGTCTGTTATTTTGTTTGTGCTGAACGGCTTGGTGTTTGTTCTTTTGGGCTTGCAAATCCCGGGTGTATCCAGGACGATTCTCAAAGATCCTCATTTCGATAATTTCAAAGTGATTGGTTATGCCTTACTCATCTTTGTTTTACTGTTGGTCTTGCGTTTTGTTTGGACGTTTATTTTTGCAAGAGGAGGACGCTGGTTCGGGAATAAAAATCAAGAGGTACCAAGCCTGCGGATGCTGACGTTAACGGCGATTTCGGGTGTACGCGGGGCGATCACATTGGCAGGTGCTTTCTCCATACCGCTTATTTTGCAAAATGGCGATCCGTTTCCGGAAAGGGACCTTATCATCTTCCTAGCCTCTTCGATCATTTTGTTCTCTCTTCTGACCGCAAGCATTGTGCTGCCGCTGATCGCGAAAAAGAAAAATACGGACGGCAATGCGGAACAGGAAAGATTGGAGCGTGAGTGGCAGCTGGAGGTTATGGCTGCGGCCATTCGAGCTCTGCAGAATACTAGCAACGAGAAGAATGAGGTTGCCGTAGGTACCGTGATTGGCGATTACAAATTAATGATGCAGCAGCTTGGTCAAAAAGACGGAAATATGAAACGTCTGCCGCGATTCCAACAAGAAGAAGCCGAGATGCGGCTGCTGGCTCTGGATATTGAACGCAAGGTTGTGAATGAGCGTTTGGAAAGCGGACAAGTGAGCCGTGAACAGGCTAATTATTATCTAAACATGCTGGAACAAATAGAAATGATTTTGGCCAATAAACTCGATTTAGGCAAAGTGCTGGTCAAAAATATCTGGCGTCGCTTGAAGCTTCTATTTACGTTCTTCGCGCGGCCGCGCCTTGCTTCTAATATCGTAGAGCCTGATCTGGCAGAGATTCGGACCTTGAAAATGCAATGCAGCCAAGCTGTCGTCGAGGAGTTCTCCAAACGGTGCGCCTATCAAAGCGATGATGCAACAGAGGGCGTGCTGGACTATTATCAGCAAATGGTGGACAGGCTCCGCAGGTTCGCATTCGGCTCAAGGCGCAAAGATACTTCCTTCATCGATAGCCGTCGTGAGCTGCATTGGATCGCTATCCAGGCGGAGCGCGATGCCGTGCAATGGTTCTATGAGCGTGGAGACATTACGCGCGATATGGCGTCCTTGCTGCGACGAATCATTCGGAACAGAGAAGCATCGCTGTACGAGCTTGAAGGAATTGGCTAAATTCCGTGATTTTATTTTTACTTTTTGAATGAAAATAGGTTATTATGTTAAATGAGATAAAAACAGAAAGTGGGAACAAACGTGGGCCGTAAGTGGAATAACATTAAAGAAAAGAAAGCCTCAAAAGACGCTAACACAAGTAGAATTTATGCGAAATTCGGACTTGAAATTTATGTAGCTGCACGCAAGGGCGAACCGGATCCTGAAGCGAATCGCGCATTGAAAGTTGTTCTCGAGCGGGCCAAAACGTACAATGTACCGAAAGCGATTATCGATCGCGCTATTGATAAAGCAAAAGGCAGCTCGGATGAAATTTATGAAGAGCTTCGCTATGAAGGTTTTGGGCCAAATGGTTCGATGATTATTGTGGACGCGCTCACGAATAACGTGAACCGCACGGCGCCAGCGGTTCGGTCGGCTTTTAATAAAAATGGCGGGAATATGGGCGTAAGCGGTTCTGTCGCTTACATGTTTGACGCGACAGCGGTTATCGGGCTGGAAGGCAAAAGCATGGATGAAGTCATGGAAGTTTTGCTTGAGGCGGATGTTGACGTTCGCGACATCGTGGAAGAAGATGAAATGGTCATGGTCTATGCAGACCCAGAGCAGTTCCACGCTGTTCAAGAAGCGTTCAAACAAGCTGGCATCAGCGAGTTTGCTATTGCTGAGTTGACGATGCTGGCTCAAAACAACGTCACGTTGTCGGAGGAAGGACAAGTCCAATTCGATAAATTGATCGAAGCTTTAGAAGATCTAGAAGATGTTCAGCAAGTTTATCATAACGTGGAATAATTCATATAGTGACTTAAAGATCCGCGCGACTAGCGCGGGTCTTTTTTTGAAAGATGAGAATTTATATGTTTTGGGTTGAGCGAAAGCTCAAGCTTTATTTAATATTGTTGTTAAAATCTAAGTATGGAATCGAATACTACTCAAAAAATTATTTTTCGTAGTAAAGACGGCTGTGCAGCAAAGTTGAGGGGCTACGTTGCATTACATACAACGTAATGGTGTGGTCAGACCGCGATTGCAGTCTTTCGATGCACATCATACAACCATTTGTTGCAATAGGTGAATTGTAAGCGGTTTAAATGGAACAATCGTTGTATGAAGTGCAATATAGTGGCGAAGTGAGGTCCCTTTATGGCCAAATGGCTGCACAAAATACAACATAGCCGTACTGTCGCTGCGAATCGCTCCAGCGGTTCCTCCCTGAGGGGAACTACAGGGCCCTATTTCATCGAAATAGGCTACTCCTCACTTGGAAGGGAACTGACGTCCTCTATTTGTCCGTTTTCTTGAAGAAATCGGGGTTAGGCGGTCAAATAAGACCCTGCAGTTCCGCTTGAACGCGGAAACGGTTTAATTTGTTAGCATAGCACCCTGTAGTTCCTCCAAGTGGCCTGCCAGCCAGCTTGGCTCTCCTATGAGGATGCCCCCTCCGCCAGATGTCTCCGTAACGCTGGATTTTTAGCGGTGTTGGGTGTTCTCCACCGCCCAAATTCGCTCCCATTAGGCTCTTAACAAGCTAAACTACGGAAGGAAATTAACTCCTTCAACGATCCTTTCTCCTCAACGTGGAACTACTCGGTACTTTTTCATTGAAATAGACCCTTTTTCAAAAGATAAGAATTATGTTTTGGGATGAGCGAGAGCTCAACCTTTTTTTGTACGTCATTTTCATAATATCAAGGATTTGGGAACCATCACAATTGTTACTTGATGATGCTGCTCTTCGAACTTGGAACTCCCGTTGTATTTAATCCCGGTTTGTCTGCGAAGAAGGACGCCTGGATGGTTCCATTATTGTCGTTGCTTATTGCTTCGGTCTTGTATTACATCTATATCCGCATGTTCTAATTTTATTATTTGATATATGGGTGCTTGGGGCAAACATGGCCGGAAGATCCAACTTTCCACTATTAACGCTTGTGAGAATGATCAACATTGCCAATTTTATTCAACGATTGGATCCATTGTTGATCTTGACCTTAATTCATTGGAGTGTTCTTCAAAGTGTCCATCTATTTCTACGCTGGAATGAGAGGCGCTGCTGAATTGTTTTAATTCAGTAACCACCGGCAACTAGTCGTACCGATCGCTGTAGTCATTTTATATTCCTCATTAATTGTTTCGGAGAATATGGCGGATCATCTGTAAGAAGGCCTTAAAATATTGCCCGTCGATGTGCATCCTGTCCTGCGTATCGTCATTCCGCTTTTGCTTTTAGCTGTGGGCTTTTTCCGTCATCTATCGCTTCAACGTAAAGGCGAGCGTAAGAACGAGCAGTAAATAGGTAGTAGCTAGCATCATTTCTACTGGCTTAAGGAGGAAATAGGTTTGTTTCATAGAGGTAAAAAAGGATGCGACACCGATCCCTGCGAGAAGATCAATACCAGTGGCACTTAAAAGAATTGAAATGACTAGAAGTATAAAAATGAAATGATTTTCATAGATGAGCAGACCCCTTCTTGATGATTCATGTACATTGTTTGCCAAACATGGGTAACGTATGCATGACTCGCAAACTAGACATATGCTTAGCCAAATAGAATACGCTTAGATTATGGATATCCATATCAACGGTTCTGCTAGGAGGGGATAAAGTGTCTAAACATCCGGAAAGATGGCGCTTGCTAGATGATGGTATCCAATGGAACACCCCGCAAGACCATGTGGATGCTCACGAAGATCATCTTGAAATGAGCGGCAAGAAAGTGTCCGTCATTGTCAGCTACGGTGTAAACCAAGCAGGAAAGCTGATGCTGTCCCGCAAAATAGTCTGGCCAACTCTTAGGACGATTCCTAATGATACGCACGGCAGCTTGATCCATGATTTTGAGCTGGATTCGATGCCGGCTATATGGATAAATGGGCATCCGAATATGAATGAGAGGCCGATATGCTTTCAATTCAATGGGCTGCTGTATATTCGAAGTAAAGCGAATGAGGGGATACGGATAGAGAGAACCCTTTTTCCTTCAACGAGTTCGAAAAGTGTTTATGAGAAAATCGTGATGACGAATACATCTGATCAAGCTGTTTCTATTCAAATAAGTTCCTCTTTGTCGCGAAAATCCGTAAAAGGCGTATCCGGCATTTATTTGATCGAAGTTTCGCACGATGCTGCCAGTGAGTACCGGCTCGGCCCGCAGGAATCTTGTCAATTCAGTTTTCGCATAAGCGCAAGGCATTTGCAAGAAAAGGATATAAGGATGGATGTTCGTCAGGAAAAGGAACAGAGATCCAATTTGATCAGGCAAATGAATCAAAATTTACGCCTAGAAACACCGGATCCGGTTCTCAATCAAATGTTTGCATTTGCGAAATTAAGAACCGCGGAAAGCATTTTTGAGACGAAAAATGGACCCATGCATGGACCTGGCGGCGGACGTTATTATGCGGCGATCTGGACCAATGACCAAGTGGAATACGCCGGGCCCTTTTTCCCCTATTTGGGATATGCGCTTGGAAATGAAGCAACACGTAATGCGCTGCGGTTATATACGGCTTTCATGGGGCCGGACTACCAACCGATTCCAAGCTCTATTATTGCGGAAGGCAGTGATATTTGGGAAGGTGCGGGAGACCGGGGCGATGCAGCGATGTATGCTTACGGTGCGGCGCTTTTTGCGCTTAGCTCAGGAGATCGGGCTGTCGCAGCTGAACTATGGCCAGCGATTATTTGGTGTTTAACCTATTGTGAAAAGCAAAGAAATAAGGATGGCGTTATTGCATCGGACTCCGACGAGTTGGAGGGGCGTTTTCCAAGTGGTTCGGCGAATCTATCGACCTCTTGTTTGGTATATGCCTCGTATGTTTATGCTTCGCGTTTAGCTCTAGAACTTGGCTATGGGGAAATTGCCAAACAATACGTTTCCAGCGCTCAAGAGCTCTATGAGGCCATCGAACAGTATTTCGGTGCTGTAGTGGAAGGTTATGACACGTATCGATATTACGATGGAAATGACATTTTGCGATCATGGATCTGTTCGCCGTTAGTTATGGGCATAGAGGAGCGTAAATCCGGAACGATTCAGGCTTTGTTATCCCCACGGCTATGGTCAGAAGACGGTTTAGTCACACAAGCGGGAGACACCACATTTTGGGACCGATCCACGCTTTATGCCTTAAGGGGGTTATTTGTCGTAGGGGCAACGGAGGAGGCAATCTCCTATTTGCTTTCCTATTCCCGGCGGAGATTATTAGGTAATCATGTCCCTTACGCGGTTGAGGCTTATCCGGAAGGCAATCAGAGGCATCTATCCGCGGAAAGCGCGTTATATGGCCGCATTATTACAGAGGGCATGTTTGGGCTTCAGCCTACAGGGTTAACCAGCTTTATTTGTAAGCCCAGATTGCCCGATGCTTGGGACCATATGGCGCTTCGGTCTGTTCATCTATGTGGGCGAGAGATGGATTTGATTGTGACTCGACAGGGTGGAGGTATGGAGCTGATTGTCTCGGATCAGGATGGCTTCGTTAAATTTGAAGGGGCGGTAGGGACAGCATTTGAAGTTAAAAAATAGGATGTATGTGAGGAAGGATTACAGTTCCGCTCCTTTCGTTCAAGGCTTAAAAAGCCGTCTCCAAAGTCGCACAGACTACTTTGGAGACGGCTTTTTAGTGTCTTAAAGGATGGAATCGGCGGCGCCGAACGAACAATTTTGTTAAAGCTTTTAAGAATAAAAGGGATATTGACTTTTTCTTCGGTGAGGGGTGCCGCATGGAGCGCGGCGTTAAATCAGTAGGGGAGAGCACCAAGCTAAGCTCTTGCTTGACTTCCGTTGTTCGTACGGGTTCGATGAGAACGGTCATCTCCGCGCTGCTTGCGATTTGGGCTTTGCTTTCCATCAGGATATCCAACCTGCGCTCATATTCAGCAATCCGATTCGAGAGGATCACATTTTCTTGATTTAACTTTTTAATAAGTTCATACAGCAGTTTCATGGATAGTTTCGGCTTCTCAGACACGTTCGTTTCTTGATTATCGCAAATAGGAGACAGCAGCAACAATAGTTCTTCATCACTGATCACTTTATGTGCCACGAGTGGTCCTCCTTATTATTCATAGTATTAATTATAGATTAATAGAGTGCATATAAAATGTCGCTCGAAACTCGTTGTCGGATTGTAGGCATTAATGATGAACAATGTTCCCCAAAGAAAGATCCTAAAACACTGGAAATTTATCTAAATAAACGGAATTTCATCTAAATACAAATCCGCTATCGGACGGCATAATGTAGGAAAACTACTTGGAGGACCTACATCAAGATGACAAAATCTAATAGAACGATCCCTGATCCAGAAGAGCGAGATCGATTGGCGGTTGAACAGGCAGTAGCGAGTTGGTGGCCTGTTTCGTTAATCAACAAAGAAGAGCGGATTTCCTGGTGGCGCGAAGCTCGGTACGGCTGTTTCATCCATTGGGGGGCATATTCGGTAACCGGCGGAAGATGGAAAGGCCAGCCGTCGCGAGGTTATGCGGAACACCTCATGAGAGCTCAGAAGATCAGTCTTAATGAATACAAGAAGGAGTGCATCGAGAAGTTTAATCCGCAACAATTTGATGCGGAAACCTGGGTACAGCTGTTTAAAGCGGCTGGCATGCGGTATGTCGTCATAACGGCTAAGCATCATGACGGCTTTGCGATCTATCCGTCGGATGCCTATCCGTTTGATATACGGATGACCCCTTTTCAACGAGATCCGCTGCAAGAGCTGAAGGATGCATGCAAACGGCATGGCCTGCGGTTTGGATTTTATTATTCACATGCCTTCGATTGGGAGCACCCGGACGCTCCGGGTAACGACTGGGAATATGCGAATCCGGGAGGCGACCTCCGCTTATACGAAGGAAAGGGCAAGCTGTGGTTCAACGAACATCCGGAGCTTGTGCCCAGAGTAGCAGACCAGTATGTGACCCAGAAATCGATCCCGCAAATTGTCGAGTTAATTAACAAATATGAGCCGGATATTTTGTGGTTTGATACGCCTCATAAATTGCCGCTTTCGGAAAATTTAAGAATTCTGAAAGCGATTCGTGAGGCTGACGACCGCATTGTCGTTAATGGGCGTCTTGCTCATGGATACGGTTTTGACACTTTCTCTGATTATGTGAATACGGCAGATCGCGCATTGGAGATTTTTCCGTGTGAAGGTGACTGGGAAACGATTCCAACGACCAATGAATCTTATGGCTATTCGGTTGATGATCATTCGCACAAGCCTGCAGAAGTCTTCCTTCAATTGTTGGCGAAGTCAGCTGCGCGAGGGGGCAATGTTCTCATGAATCTGGGGCCAATGGGAAACGGTCTCATCGATGAGAAGGATCGTTCGATTCTGCAAGGAATCGGAACTTGGTTGGCAGTGAACGGGGCGAGCATCTACGGTACCCAGAAAACGCCGCTTGCCGTCCAAAGTTGGGGAGAGTCTACGAGGCTAGGGAATCAGCTGTATCTTCACGTTTTTGATTGGCCACAAGACGGGAAATTAGTGCTAGGAGGCCTGAAAAGCCATATCAAGAAAGCTTGGCTGCTGGCTGATGAAGCAGCTAATGATCTGGTTGTCCACAGAATGAATTACTACGACTGGGAGATCCATGTGCCAGAGCAGGCGGACAGCAAGTATCATCGAGTTGTGGTCATAGAAGTGGATGGGGAACCTGCTGTACATCTTGGACGGTTGATAAGCAGCAGTCAGACAACGACGCTAAGAGCTTTTGATGCAGAAGTAAGCAAAGGTATTGGTTACGGGGACGGCAAGAAGGGCAACGATTATGTCTGCAAATGGACAAGTATCCACCAATTCGTCAAGTGGCGTGTGAGATTCAATCATCCAGGTGTTTATAAACTGGTGATCCGCATGAGCGCACCTGGACCTGCGTACGGGGGAAGCTATGTGTTATGCCTTGGCGAGCAGCGGATTCCCGGTCAGATTGCACCTTCTGAAACAACGGTTCCGCTACAGATTGAGCACGAAGTGACGCTTGCCGCAGGAGAGCATGACATCCTGATGATGCCAGTCTCCATCGAAGGGAATGAGCTCATGAGGCTTCATGCTATTACATTCATTCCGTTGTCGACGAATCAAGAACAGAAAGAATCTTATGATGAGGTTGATACAACGGATGTTGGGAATTAGCGCTGCCACTGTTAAAAGTCAGGATTCCTTCTTGGAATAGGACACCGTTGCCACTTTCGTCTGCTTCCTTAGCTCGGAGGGAGGAAGGCCGAAGTATTTGGAAAACTGCAGCGAAAAATAATGAACCGAAGAGAATCCCAGATCTTCCGCAATCGATGTGATCGAGCGTTTACTTTCATGGATCGTCGCGTATGCTCGCTGCATTTTAATCCGAAAGAAGCACTCTTTTGGTGTCAATCCGGTCATTTTCTTAAACATGCTGTAGAATTGGGATTTCTTTAATTGGCACAGCTCAAGCCATTGTTCATAGGGCGGATTCATCCCGGGGTACTGTTCCATGAGATCGATGATCTTTTGAATACGGTAATCAGGGATGTTGTCCGACAGATTTAAATTGACGAGCTGCAAAATCCAACTGTAAAGCAGGCTGTTTACGATCTCTGCTTTAAATTGAATGTCTAATCGATTCATACGAACGATCTGAATAAAGGTTTGAATGAGTTCGGGATACCGGGTTAGCTGTGTAATCCCTGTTAATTGCTCCAGCTCTTGGCATGGTCTGCTTTCTGTCAAAAGATCGGGTTCGAAATCGAGCTGAGGATCGAAATACAGATGCTGAATCGTCTTTTTCTTCATGAAAAAATCGCAATACATATCATATGAAGAAATCGGCTGCGATTCATTCATGTGGAAAGTATGCTTAAGGCCGGGAGGAATAAACACGAGCGTGCCTTTCTTTAAAGGATAACTTCTGCCGTTCATCTGCACGGAGCCAGACCCTTTATAAATCAAATGAAAAGCAAAGCAGTAGCCAAATCTGTTTTTCTCTTTCACTCTGCCGGAATAGGCATGATAATGAGCTGCCCGAATGGAGGGCTCGATGGAGACGATAGAAGTTAATTCCGTCATTGGTAAACACCTCTAGTCTGCGGAAACGCAAGAATGCTGCCATTTTACGCATTTTTCTTAGGATAAACCGCTTACTATAAGCTGTCAATTGCGTCTATCACTTTTAAAATTAAAGGAGGATTTATATGTCTGTTCAAACTAAAAGCTTGTACGACAGATTGCAACCAGCACCTAAGAATGGAGGATTCCGAATGGAAGGATATTGGGTGTGGTGCGGCTCCGTGATAAAAGGAGAGGATGGTCGCTTTCACATGTTTGCATCCCGATGGCCCAAACACCTGCCTATGCATCCAGGTTGGCTTGTTCACTCGGAGGTTGTTCGGGCGGTCTCCGATACGCCGGAAGGGCCTTATGCGTTTCAGGAGATTGTGCTTCCCGCACGCGGAGCTGAATATTGGGACGGGCGCAGCACGCATAACCCACATATTACAAAACACGGGGATACTTATGTGCTGTATTATATGGGCTCAACAAACCCTCTGGCTGATGTACTGCCAGGCGAAGAATTCGGGCTTAAAGATCCACGATGTATTGTTGCTCGCGCAAATAAGCGTATTGGCATAGCGACATCTACGAGTGTGTTCGGTCCTTGGGAGCGGAGGGACGCGCCAATTTTACCGACAAGACCAGGGCATTTTGACTCCTTCCTGACTTCCAATCCTGCGCCATGTATTCATGAGGACGGTTCCGTCATGCTCATCTATAAGGCACGTCAATACGAAGGAAATGTACACGGGAATATGATGATCGGTGCGGCGCGCGCTGACCATTTCGAGGGTCCCTATCGCGTAATCAGTGAAGATCCCGTATTTCCACCAGCAAAATTCCATCTCGAAGATCCATTTATTTGGCATACGGGTGAGCGATATGAGCTTATCGCCAAAGATATGGACGGTCGCATATGCGGAGAGGTGCATGCAGGAATTCAGGCTCACTCCATAGATGGATTAACCTGGCATGTAGCTGACAATCCTAAAGCCTACTCCAGGAAGGTTCGATGGGATGACGGTACGGAGACGGTCATGGGCAGTTTTGAGCGACCTTTCATTCTTTTCCAAGATGGAAAACCAACGCATTTGTTCGCAGCAACAGCCGATGGAACAGGCGGATTCACCAAAGCTTCTCATACATGGAACATGGTGATGCCGATTGCCTCGGAATAACGATCAAGGTACCATGAGTGAACTAGCCGGTCTCTGATACTCAGAGGCTGGCTTCTTTATTTTCATAAAGGGCTAAGACATATCTATTGAATTAAGACAATATAGTTGAATATAACAAATTTGGGGAGGCCGTGAGATATGGGGGCAGCTGCAATAAAAGGATGGACAACTATGCTAGCCGGAGTCATGTTATTGGGAGGCTTGGCAGGGTGCAGCGGAAGCGGGAATACAAGCACTACGCCTGCGCCTGGCGGAAGTACGCCGGCTTCTTCTGACGCTCCGAAAAGTACGGAGCCTGCTGCAAAACAAGTGACACTCCAGATGATCGAAAGTTTAACGAGCCCGGAGCGCACGAAGCTGCTTCAGGATGCGATTGGACGGTTTCAAAAGGACAATCCGAACATCAAGGTTGAGCTTATTTCGCCTCCTTTTGACCAAGCAGACAATAAGATCAGAACGATGCTGGCCGCTAAGCAAGACCTTGATATTCTGGAGGTAAGGGACCTCAATATAGCCGAATATGTCAATAACGGATACCTTGAGCCCTTGGATTCCTATGCATCAAGCTGGGCGGATAGTAAAACACTTTCCGGTACGTCCAAGGTCGTAGGCTCCACTAGCGGCAAACTTTACTTTATCGCCAATGCGTTGTATCAGAGACAAATGTTTTATCGCAAAGACTGGTTTGAAGCCAAGGGATTAGCCGTGCCAAAAACGTGGGATGAGCTGGTGGATGCAGCCAAAAAATTAACCGATCCAAAGCAAAATCGGTATGGCTTCTCCTTCCGGGGTGGACCGGGAGCAAATGGTAATTTTGACCATATGATTTATGATTTCAATGATAAAGTCATGAATCTTGGCGATGCGCCATTTACGAAGGACGGCAAGACGATTTACGGGACTCCCGAAGCCAAACAAGCGCTAGAATTGTATAAAAAGCTTTACAAAGAGGCATCACCGCCGGACTCCATCAACTGGGGCTTCCAAGACCAGGTTCAAGCCTTTACATCAGGCGTAACCGGTATTTTGCTGCAGGATCCTGACGTTATTAAAGTTCTTCAGGACAAAATGGACCCCAAAACCTTAGAGACGGCAGCTATGCCTCTGGGACCTAACGGCAAATCATTGGTTAGCACAGGAGCAGCAGGATGGGGGATTACCGCAAATTCAAAAAATAAAAATGAAGCATGGAAACTGATCTCCTACCTCTCTAGTCCGAAAGAAAACACGGAATTCTCCAAACAAATCGGTACAATTCCGATCCATACGTCGGCGACGGCGGACACGTTCTTCCAAACAGGGCCGTATAAAACGCTCCTGGATATGACCGCAAAAGCGGATACTTTTATTAGCTATACTCCGCCTTTCAAATATCCGGGTAATGGCAGCTGGGGAGAGCTGAGCATGAAAGGGCAGCAATCCTATTTGCTGGACAAAAAATCCGCTGATGATCTTCTGAAGGAATGGGATAAATTTTGGCTGGATCAGCAGGCAGGTATGAAAAAATAAGAAATGAAGCAGCAAGCGGCGGGCGCTCATCGCCTGCCGCTGCTGTCTTACCGGGGAGGTGTTCGACGTGAGTGCTCGGCAAAAATTCATACTCTCCAGCTTGCTGCCCGCACTGCTGCTAGTCGCTATTTTTACCTATTACCCCTTTCTCAAGGGGGTTGTTATGGCCTTCCAAGATTATAAGCTATTCAATCTGAAGCAGGTGCATTTTGTCGGCATGCAAAATTTTGTTGATGCGTTCCGCGATCATCAATTTCTTGCAGCGCTGAAAAACAGCTTGTACTGGGTGTTCTTTTCGTTAATTTTTCAATTTCTTCTGGGGTTCATCCTGGCGCTGTTTTTAAATAAGAAATTTTGGGGACGAGGCGTATATCAAGGGTTTATTTTTTATCCATGGGCATTATCCGGCTTTCTCATTGGTCTTATTTGGAAATGGCTTTTTAACTCGCAAATCGGTGTCGTTAATGACCTCTTGCTGCGGCTAGGCATCATTGAAGACCGAATTGGTTTCTTGTCGGATCCCAAGTGGGCGATGTCCTCTGTGATTATTGCCAATGTATGGTACGGCATCGCCTTCTTTACGATCATGCTGCTAGCTGCGCTGCAATCTATTCCTTCGGAGCTTTATGAGGCGGCAAGCATTGATGGTGCTAACAGTTATCGCAAGCTGCTTGATGTGACGATTCCGTATATTATGCCAACCATAATCGCTACGACGCTGCTGCGGGTTATCTGGATATTCAATGATCCAACGCTTATTTATGGCATGACGAATGGGGGGCCGGGAGGCGCCACACACATTTTGTCTTCCTTAATGCTGAACAAAATCATCTATGACGGGGATTATGGTGCGGCTTCGGCTGTTGGCGTCATCATGATTGTGATGCTGTTTTTGTACACTGTATTTTACCTGATGGTCACGAAGTCTGAGAAAGTAGGTGACTTTTGATGAAACGTAAATTGTGGTATCGGCTCACGAAGGTTGTCTTTCTCTCTTTTTACTTCGTCCTGATGGTGTTTCCCTTATATTGGATCGTCATAACTTCCTTGAAACCACAGAAGGAAATCTTCAGTTATCCGATCCATTATTGGCCTGAGCAATTTACTTTCCAAAATTACATTAACATTTTCAAAGTATCCAAATTCAATGTGTATATCGCCAATAGCCTGCTTGTCTCCATTACTTCTGCGCTTATTGTTATCGTGATTGCGATATGCAGCGCTTATGTGCTTGCGCGATTCCGGTTTCGGGGGCATAGGCAAATTATGCTCGGTTTCTTCATTACGCAAATGCTGCCAGGTTTCATTTCATTGGCTCCACTTTATATGATGATGTCAAATATGCATTTGCTGAATCAACGCATCTCATTAGTTTTAATGTACACGGTCATTCTCATTCCTTTTTCCACCATTATGCTGCGGGGTTTCTTTCAACGGATTCCTTCCAATTTGGAGGAAGCGGCGATGATTGACGGTTGTTCCCAGCTGTCCGCTCTAATGCGAGTTATCATTCCGATTATGATGCCGGGAATTTCCTCCATGTTCATTTTCGCATTCGTGCAGAACTGGAATGAGCTTTTCTTGGCCGTTATGTTTATTGATAATGAATCGCTGAAAACCCTGCCGGTCGCAATGAATTCGTTTATTCTCAAATTTAATGTCGATTGGGGCTCCATGTCCGCAGGTACCGTGTTATCTGTACTTCCGACTATTCTGTTGTTCGCTCTCGCACAGCGATTTATCGTGGAGGGACTAACCCAAGGGGCGGTGAAAGGCTAATGACGGCTAATGAGAAAAATTTCTCAATCGTGGCTCATGATGAACATGATGATCACCATCACGGCTCTATCAATGTTCCGATTTACCAGACAAGTTTATTTTCGTTCGATACGTATGAACAATTTAATTTGGCAAGAGTGGATGAGCAAGAAAATTTCGTGTACTCAAGAGGCAATAATCCAACTGTTCGGTTCCTGGAAGACAAGCTTGCCCAGTTGGAGCGGGGAGAAAGGGCAAAATGCTTTGCGTCCGGTATGGCGGCTATTTCGGCGGCGATTATGTCGATCGTTAGGTCAGGCGATCATGTGATTTGTTCGCATCAGGCGTATGGCCCGACAAGAGAATTTCTAGGCAATTATTTGCAAAAATTCGGTATTGAGACCACTTTTGTCGATGGCAGTGACCTAGATCATTGGAAAAACGCCGTACAGTCAAATACAAGGTTGCTGTATTTGGAGAGTCCGACGAGTATGTTTTTTCAGCTGCAGGACATCCGCGGTTGTACGGATTTGGCGGCCTCTATTGGAGCGGAAACGATTCTCGACAACTCCTGGGCGACGCCTTGTTTCCAAAATCCGCTCACACTGGGGGTCGGTCTCGTCGTCCATTCCATAACGAAGTATATTTCCGGTCATAGCGATTGCTTAGGGGGCGTCGTCGTTGGTTCCAAGCGGTTGATGGACCCGCTAATGTCTACCGAATACATGTTATTCGGCGGCGTCATGACCCCACAAACTGCGGGATTGGTAACACGTGGACTCCGAACGCTGCCATTACGGATGCAGCGTCATGAATCAAGCGGGCTTAAAGTTGCTGAATACGTGAGCAGACAACGTTATGTCGCGAGAATCAATCATCCCGGATTGCCGAATCATCCTCAGTATGAACTGGCAAAAACACAGATGACTGGTACCGGCAGTTTATTTTCCTTTGAATCTCGGGAATCCGTCGACAAGCTCAGAGCTTGGGCGGATCACATGCACTTTTTCCGGATTGGAGCCAGCTGGGGCGGATTCGAAAGTTTAATCAATGTGAATGCCTTACATACATTAAATGCTAAGGATCCACAATTAGGCACCCTTGTTCGACTGTACATCGGTGCTGAGGACCCTGAAGATTTAATTCAAGATTTGGATCAAGCCTGGCGATGTGTCGAACAGAGCCCTTCTGAGGAGGAGCTATATGAGCAGAATCCGGGAATCAACCAAAAGGGATGAGCGACAGCCGCTTTATTTGCAAATTCAAGAGCATTTTAAACAGGTAATCCTCTCTGGAGAATTGGAAGTAAATAGCAAATTTCCGACCGAAAAGCAGTTGATGGAGCAATTCAAGGTTAGTCGAATGACGGTGTCTAATGCGCTAACACAGCTCGCGAAAGATGGATGGATCTACCGCATACCAGGGAGAGGCAGCTTTGTCAGCTCGGAGTATGAAGGGAACTTGTTTGGTATAAATTCGGACGACAACTCCAAGGACCATCCATCAGCTAATGGTAAGCATTCAGAGTTAGGCCGACATGCATCTGCGCGCAAAATGATCGGGTTAGTTCTTCCCTTTTTGGAAGATTTCTTCGCAATTCGACTTATAAGGGGAATCCAGACCGCTCTGGAAGACACCGATTACTACTTATCCATCGTCCTTTCGCACAATCGTCAGGAGCGGGAGAAGGAAGCGATCCAGGAGTTGATTCAAAATGGGGCGGCGGGGCTTATCATTTTTCCGATTGATGCAGAGACGTACAACGAAGAAATTTTGATCTTGAAAATGAACAAATTCCCGTTTGTGCTCGTGGATCGTTTCCTGCCAGGGTTTGAAACGCATTGTGTCTGCTCGGATAATATGGTGAGCGCTCAGTTGGCCGTCCATCATCTGTGGGAGCTTGGGCATCGAGATATTGCCATATGCTCTGATATTTCGATTGGCACGATGACCGTTGACGAACGGATTCGGGGATATATGGAAGCGTTGAAACAAAATGGCTCGATGATTAATCCAGCGCTGATTGTAACTGATTTTCAGGTGAACGATACGAATTCGATTGAAAAACACCCGCTATATCTGTTCTTGAAAAATCGTACGGCAACCGCATACATTACCTTGAACATGAAGTTGGGCTTATTTATGGCTGGACTCGTTAAACATTTAGGGATGAAAGTCCCGAATGAATTATCTATGATTACCTACGACAATCCATACTCTGAGCTAACTGATGACCGTGTGTTCACTCATATTGATCAACATGAGCAGGAAATAGGCTCCAAATCGGTTGAAATGCTGCTTCAATTGCTAGGTAACAAAGAAAAGATGAATGAACCTATGAAATGGATCGTAAAATCAGCTTTAGTAGAAGGGGAATCCACAGGCCGGTTAACAGCGAAAGTCTAAGTGCGGAGAAAGAGAAGGAGGAGTTATCGCATGGACCCCATTTCCAGTCCAGGAGAATTTACGGAGTTAGATCGGTTCACATTTGAATCTTGGGGTTATCTCTTGATTCCAAATGTCCTCTCGCAAGAGGAAGTCAATGAATGTCTGGAGGCGTCCATTCGCTTACACCAATCAGCCGGCACCACCGGCTGGGCACAAGTGGGCAGAGGATATGAAACAGAGATATCCTTAGAGCGACTGATCGATCATCCGGCTATCCTGCCCAAAGTCAGAGCGCTTTATGGTGATCGGTTTATTATGCAGTCGGGCTGGTGTACGAAACAGCCGGCTTTCGGTGGGGTAGGCGGATGGCATCAAGACGGATCAGGTGCTTACGACTTCCGTAAGCTTGGTTATCCGATTCCCCTGCTACAGCTGCGCGCTTCCTTTTTACTAACGGATCAGACGCTTCCGCGAACCGGAAATATGGAGCTTATTCCAGGAAGCCATCGAAGCCAGGTTCAGCTGCCGGATGCGATTCGATCGAACAGGGAAGACGTGCCAATCGGCCATGTCATCTGTGCGCCGGCAGGGTCAGTCTTATTTTTTCACAATGCAGTTTGGCACCGCACATATGCACACGACGGTGATTATGACCGTTACACGATGCATTATATTTATAGTCCGCCGTGGGTACGTTGCTCCGATCGCTTTGCGAACAATCCAGAGTTTCTAGCGCGTACAACACCGACACGGCGTTATCTCATGGGAGAATTCGAAAGACCGGACGCGCCTTTTGGCGCCGGCTATCCCGTGCAGTTTGAGAATGAATGATGTCTCCGTTGAAGATAATGAAAAGAGCCCAAGATGGACATCTTGGGCTCTTTACTATCATTGGTTGTGTTATATTTGAGGTAAGGAAATTAAAGGAAATAGTTTAAGATAATTGTAGCACAGAGTTGATAAAATTGGGATTAAAAGCATTCCTTAATGGAAAATGAGGTCTAGGTGAATGTCAGATTAAATCAAGTTGGTTGAGGTTTTTCAAAAGCATAGCAGTGCTTGGTGGTTTTACGATTAACCAGTTATTTTATACTTGTATTTTGAATGGAGAGTTAACATGTTACGAGATGGTAATAATCATAAACCTAATCAAAAAGCAAATGTTCACCGATCTAACAACAATAACAACGACACCAAGAAAGAAACAAAAAGTAACAATGTGCCTCTAGGGAATCTCTCAGGTAATATGATTACACAGCTTCAACGGACTATTGGAAATAAAATGGTGGGACAATTACTTGGAAATAACAATGTTATTCAAGCTAAAAGATTATACAGTGAGGTTCCGCATAACAAACAAGGTACAGATAGCAGAGTGCAAGAATTTACTCCTAGAGTTCATGCAACAGTATTCCCTGATTCACCAGATTTTGCTGGTCCATTAAACTACAACTACATTAGTCCTAGATGGGTTTCTTCCTTTCACATTACAGAAGATGAAGGCCGAAATCGTGCATATTATACGGATGAAGGTGATCTAATTGATACCCCTTTAAATAGGGGTGATGAAAGAAGACTTAGCGGATATGCTGATCAATACCAAGATATGTTAGATGGTATTGAACACTATTCTGAAATTAAAGCTGCGAATGAAGATGTTGTTTTGCAAAACCAAGAGAATGCCGCTAGAATCGAAGCGGCGGCTGAGGAGGAAGTGCGAAAGAAGAGACGAAATGCTACCACCAATAACATAATTATTGACCTAGTCAAAGATTCAGGAAGATTAGATTTATCAGCGGAAGAAATTGCAGCTAAGTGGTTTCCATTCTTTAGGGCAAATAGAGCGAAAAATGGGCGTTCAGATGTTGACCAAGTTATGTTTGCTAATAGATATGCAATATTCCAAGAAAAACTAAAAGAAGCAAAGTCAAAACGAGAAGCTCCTGTTACAGAAAGTGAAAATGAGAATAAAGATGACGAAGAAAATACTAAAAAGCGAAAAGTGGATGATGAAAAAGAGGAGAATGAGAAATAAGAAGAGTTATTAAATAGATATTTAAAAGAATAGGGAACGAATACTGACACAAACCATTCGACGATACTGCTACTTGTTGCATAGAATCCGGTTACAATAAGTTGGAAGTAGTTAGTGAAAGAGAAAATTTATCAATTTATGATAACAATCTTAAAGTGATAATTCTTGAGTAAGAAGAATATAAAAGGTTAATTTAATACAATTAAAGGTGCTTAATTTATCATGTATAAATTCCAGATATTATTCAAAGTTACAATATCTAATTTCACAGATCTTTGCTTACTTAAGTCGAAATCAGACAATGAAAAGATAATTTTATTATGGAAGGCTGAGTTACATGTCTATTATTAAAACTATTAATTGTAGATTGATGCAAATAAATCATAGATGCAATAAAGATGAGTATTTTGCACTTCAAAGTAAAATAGAATATTACTTAAATGCAGTAGATAAATCTCAAGCAGAATATAAGTTATTAATGATGAGATTGCTTGAGATTAAATCTTCAAATGATTTCTACAATGTCAAATTACCTACAGTTGAGAAATCTCAGGAAAGAAATCAAAGCGCTATTTGTTCGTTATCTCCTAAACACTGTGAAGATAACTTTGAATCACTTGATTATAAAAGCCAAAACTTGAAATATCGTTTACAAGACTCTTTTCAAAAGTTTTTAACAGTAAACGAACTCTTTAAAGATATATCTAAGTTACATAAAGAAAATAATGACAAGGAATATTTTCTGAAAACTAATTTTGATTCTGAAGATAATTTGATATGTGTTTATTTGCCGGAATTTAAAAATTCCAGTTCCATCTCTACAATTTATTTATCATATGGGTTGTGTAGAAACCATCACAACAGAAGTTACATGGACGTTACTTATTATAGTGATGGCAGAATGGAAATTGACGAACTCAATTCATATGTTGAAAGAAAACGCCATGGGGCATTTATGCTGCAATGTTTGTTGGAAATGGTGCCTCGTTTTAATGAAGATATAGAAAAGAAGAATCAACAAAAGTACTTAAATTTGGGACGTATATATTCATCATGGGATGAATTTAAAAGTTCAATTAATTACGAAAATCCCATTAAATATATTCACGGTAAAATTAAACCAAATAGAAATTTAACAAGGGAAGACTTGGTTCGTTTCTATGGAAGGAATGGTTTTATCCAAAATGGCAGGCTCTATAGAGAAGTCTATTAAAACAACAATTTGATTAGAAAAGAGTGGTCTTCCAATGTTGTAGGTAATGTTTATGAATCCAGATGGAGACCAACTAGACAGCCGCGACATGTCACTGGAGCAATTGTATGCACTCAATTGGCCGATACAATCGATGTAACAAATGAATCAATGAATCTTACAAGTTGGCTGACATGGGCTTTAACGTCGAAATGAAGAAGATGTATATTTGGTTAGTTAGAATAAAGAAGATAGGTTTAGGATGCAGCAGAGAGGGCTGTGTGAACTCTTTCTGAAAACATAAATTTTTAAATTAAATATTTGCCATTAAATATTGGATAAATGAACTACGATATGGAAGCAGCTTGGATTGCGGTGATAAGTATATTAGGGCTCCGCATTAACTACAATGATGCACAAAGAAACTTCAAATTGAAGAGGCAGGATGACGAATTCCAAGTGTATCCTAAAGATATTCTTTTGTTTTAAATAACTGAATGATCTGTGCTGTTATTAACAATCTATTCACTAAGGTCAAGTTGGGAAAAGATATTCGACATTTATAGAAGGCGCTGTTCCGAGGATGAAGAAGAAATTAAATTGGCAAACTGGCGATTGTAGGGAGTTACAGGAAAGTTAGAAATAGATAAAGTAAAAAATGCTGAGTTTTTTGTGGCAATTTGAAATAATAAAAATGAGTTTTTTGGGAGCGTGTCAACACATTGAAAAGGTTACTATATGTAATAGCTCTCGTTCTTTTTTGGTTTTCCTATTTGTAGCTTTTATTTATGGCTTCGCAATTATATTTAACATCTTATTGTAAACGAGGAATACGAGGTTTGTGAAGTTTATTATGAAAATGGTGAACCTAAGATATGGCGCGTTCTCCGGCGAGTGGCATTCCTAAAGTGGAGTTAGAGGTTCTGGACCTCATGGATCCACTCTCCATCAATGCCTTTGCAGAACGTTTTGTATTAACCGGAATTCCGCTCCATATGTTGATCAATAGTGCAGGGATCATGGCTGCACCGCTTATGCGAGATTCAACAGGTTATGAATCGCAATAGTTATTCGTTGGCTGGTAGGGGCGTGTGTTTTTGTGAAGATTTGAATATCGCTGTAACCGTTCCGGGCGACAGCACGAAAGGTTATGGCGTACGTCCATGGGCCATTGACCCTGAATATGCAACTAAGCTTTGGCAGATCAGCGAGAAGTTAACGGGTACCAATTCGAATGTCTCTGATCGTAGAATGAAGTAGGGAGATCGCTCACAGTTAGTTTTCCCTACTTTTGATATGAAATGTAAGAGGCAGGTTCCTCATAAAATACAAAACCATAAAGTTTTTTGTTCGGCAAATTATTCGTTTTGTTCTTGACGATCGGTTCTGTCTCGTTAGTATCTTCAATTAAACCCAATCCAACAATAGCTCCTGCAAAGAAAAGACATGTGATTGCGATGACAAAATGATTCTTTTTCATGAGAGCTCCCCCTGGTACATTCTACATCGGCTGCAGGATTTGCTTGATGGTGGTTGTTTTATTGTAAACCATTTTGTATGTGAAAGTTGTAGAAACGTGTCCCCGTTTAAGAGAAACGACCTCGTTTATTTTCAGTTTAAAAAGCAGTCGTATATTTGGGTCAGTTGATAAACAAAATCTAACGACGAGGGGTCGATTCGTATGAACACAACAAAACAACAGCAACGCATTGCTATCGTAGGTGCAGGTCCTGGAGGACTGACGTTGGCCCGGATTTTACAGCAGCATGGGATCAAAACTACCGTTTATGAACGGGAAACATCACCTTCAAGCCGCAAACAAGGCGGTTCATTAGATATCCATTCCGATTCTGGACAGAAAGCACTCAGAGAAGCTGGCTTAATTGAACAATTTGAGGCGCTCGCCCGATATGAAGGAGAAGATTTCAAGCTTCTCGATAAATTCGGTAATCTGTATATGGATGAAGTGGCGGAGGGCGGTGAAGGGGATAGACCTGAAATCGATCGCGGGACGCTGCGGGACTTATTGTTAGACGCTATCGACCCTGGCACCATTCAGTGGGGACACGAATTAGTTGAGGCTATTCCTACGGAAAATGGGATGCACGAACTGCATTTCCAGAATGGGCATGTGGATACCGTTCATCTTGTCGTAGCCGCAGACGGGGCATTCTCCCGTATTCGTCCGCTGCTTACAGAATCAGTTCCTGCCTACAGCGGACTAAGTATGGTTGAGCTCTATGTTGACAATGCCGCTGTTGCACATCCGGAACTGGCTGCTTTTAATCGACGCGGCAAAATGTTTGCTCTTGCCGATCATAAAGGCATATTGGGCCAGTTGAATGGAGATGGCCGAATTTGTGTATATGCGGCATTTGAAGTTGAACGTGAATGGCTGGATACGTGCGGTATTCCGTTCGATCAGCCTGAAGAAGCGAAAAAGCAGTTGCTGGAGTATTTTAGCGATTGGGATGCTTCACTGACTGATTATATCCGCTCAGCAGATGGGCCAATTGTGCCGAGACGTATCTATAGTTTGCCGGTTGGACTCCAATGGACGCATAAACCTGGTGTCACCCTGATTGGAGATGCCGCGCATTTGATGTCCCCTTTTGCTGGTGAAGGCGTGAATTTAGCGATGTTAGATGCCACTGAGCTGGCATTGTCCATCGTTCAACACGATGACTTGAACACGGCTGTTCAAGCTTACGAGGAGAAGATGTATGCTTACTCGTCGATTTCAGCAGAGATATCTGATGCGAATCTCAAGCTTTGCTTTTCGGACGATGCTGCGCGCAAGCTGGCGGACCTGATGAACCAATACCATGAGAGGGAGAATGGGCAAATGCGCTGAATTCGGATAGAATAAGAATGAAGCACTTTAAATAGAAGAGGGATATCGATGAAACGTATTACGATTTTGGTCGCGGATGACGAGGCGGAGATTGCCGATCTGATTGCGCTGCATTTAGAAAGAGAAGGGTACCAAATCATCAAAGCGGCGGATGGCAAAGAGGCTGTCCAGGCGATTCAAACGCATTCAATTGATTTGGCTATTCTGGATATCATGATGCCGAAGTTGGATGGGCATGAGGTGACGCGGCAAATTCGTGAGAAGCATCAAATGCCGATTATTTTTCTAAGCGCTAAATCATCTGACCTGGATAAGATAACGGGATTGGTAATTGGAGCCGACGATTACATGACCAAGCCGTTCAATCCAATGGAACTGGTCGCTCGCGTGAACGCTCATCTGCGCCGGTCCATGCAGTTAAGTCAAGCCAAAGTCGACCACAACCTGCTGGAAGCAGGCGGACTGACGATTGATCCTGACAAACGGACAGTGAATCTATACGGTGAAATTATAGAATTAACTCCGAAAGAATTTGATATCCTCTATCTTTTGGCGGCTCATTCCAAAAAAGTGTTCAGTGTGGAAAATATTTTCCAGCACGTATGGGGCGAAGCCTTTTATGAAAGTGGCAACACCGTCATGGTGCACATCCGTACACTGCGCAAAAAACTGGGTGAAGATGAGAACAATAAAAACAAATGGATCAAAACTGTTTGGGGTGTGGGATATACGTTCAATGGCTAAAATGATACGAAGTTTCCGCTTCCAAATGATCGTTCTATTAGGAATGAGCATGCTTTTGTCGGGTGCTTTCACCTTCATCCTTTATAAGGTCCTTCAGCTTTACTACAGCGGTGTTCGGGCTGAAGATCCTTTGGCGAAACTACGCCATTTTATCTCGAATATTGGGGATTTTAATTTCTTTCTCATCTTTTTCATCCCGCTTGCGATTGTTTGTTTCTTTTTCCTTACTAAACCTTATGCCACCTATTTTCATGAGATTTCCACAGGGATTCATCGCCTCGCAAACGGGGATTTCCAAAGCCGTGTTCATATTTCATCGAACGATGAGTTCAGAGAAATTGCGGAAGATATCAATATGGCAAGTGAGAAGCTGCAAAAAGCGGTAGAGCGGGGCGATTTCGCGGAAAGCAGCAAAGATCAGCTGGTTTTGAATTTAGCGCATGATTTGCGGACACCACTTACCTCGGTCTTAGGATATTTAGATTTCCTGCTTCAGGACAATCAATTGACGGCGGAACAAATCAGGCATTATACAACCATTGCTTTTACGAAGTCCAAACGGCTGGAGAAGCTTATTGACGAACTGTTTGAACTCACAAGAATGAATTACGGCATGCTTTCCATTGAGAAAAATCAAATCGATCTGAGTGATCTTCTCATTCAGCTTAATGAGGAATTGTATCCTGTTTTCGAGAAAAGTCACCTGCTGGTTAGACTGAATATTGAACCGCATTTGCAAATTCGGGGTGATGGCGAGCTGCTGGCACGTGTTTTTGAAAATTTATTAACAAATGCGAATCGGTACGGAAAAGACGGCCAATTCGTGGATATCAACTGCCATCTTGATGCAGGCGAAGCTGTCATCCAAGTTGTAAATTATGGCGATAGTATTCCACCGGAAGAGCTGCCGCATATTTTTGACATGTTTTACACCGGTGACCGGGCTCGCACGCATCAAGGAGGAAGTACCGGACTCGGGCTTTTCATTGCCAAAAATATCGTGGAGCAGCATCAAGGAACGATATCTGCCCAAAGCAGCTTGGTTCGCACGCTCTTCGAGGTGCGTTTGCCGCTATAATGAGAGAAATTTAAGAAAAACTTTAATTTTAACCCACTTCTTTCTTAAAAAGTTTGCCCTATTCTTATGTCTAGTAAGAAGAAGGAGGAAACGAAGAATGAAGAAGTGGGTTTTTTGGCTTGTCATACTTGGACTGCTTGGATATGAAGCCATTCACCAGAAAACGGAGCGTGTAAATGAAGAACAAGGGGGAGCAAAAGTTGACATACAAGAGTCGATTCCCCAAAAGGGCGAACAAACGATTAAGATTATGAAAGATCAAATATACCAAGGGAATTTAGTCTTAATTAATAAGGATTACCCGATCCACCAAGTAGGGATTCTCACGGATGTGGTTAATCTTTTTCAACATAAAGAGTTGGTCAATGGCTATGGTTTGCTAGATAATACGATTCGCTTGTCACAAAGCATCGTGAAAAATTTTACCACCATGATCCAAGCGGCTGATAAAGAGGGAATTCATCATTTTATCATTAACAGCGGCTATCGGGATAACAAAGAACAAAGTAAGCTCTATAAAGATATGGGTCCGGATTATGCTTTGCCGGCGGGGAATAGCGAGCACAACTTAGGTATAGCTCTTGATATTGGTTCGACGCAATCGGAGATGAGTCAAGCTCCTGAAGGGAATTGGCTGAAGAAGAATGCTGCGACCTACGGGTTTATTTTGCGTTATCCCAAAGATAAAACGGCGATAACCGGCATCCAATACGAACCCTGGCATTTCCGATATGTTGGAGTGCCCCATAGCCTGATTATGCAGCAAAAGAATTTAACGCTGGAGCAGTATTTAGATTTCCTGAAACAGCAACAGACTTTAACAACAACTGTTTTCGGTGTAAAATATGAAATTTCTTATCATCCGATTTCAAAAAATACAACCATCCAAGTGCCAAACAAGCTAAAGTACGAGCTGTCAGGGAACAACATGGATGGCGTGATTGTCACTGTATTTCTATAAATAACATCAAAACTCAGGAAAGGTGAGGATGTAAGTGAAACAGATGAAATTCATGTATGATACTGTACTGTCCGGGCTATTTGCCCTTTATATCTACGTGGTGTTTAAAGTGATCTTGTTTAAGTTCGCTGTGGTTGACATCCCTTTCCTCTGGCATCAACTTCAGAGAAATCTCGGGAATCCGATCTATATCCGGCATCGCTTGCAAACGGCTAATTTCCGTCCATTCGAGTCCATCTCACACAATATTCAAAGTTTATCCGGCCATGACGTGATCAATTTGTACGGAAATATTTTGATATTTGTTCCTTATGGCATTTTTCTGATGCTTCTGTCCAAAAAATCAAAGATGTCAGTGGTCGGGGTCGTTTTCCGATCCTTTGCCTTAAGCTTGAGCTTGGAATGCTCGCAAGTTTTATTTGCTATCGGCAGCTTCGATGTCGATGATCTCATTTTAAATACATTCGGCGGGTTGTTGGGCTTCTGCGTATTCAAATTCATGTCAGCTGCTAGCGGCTTGATCCGGATCGGTTCCTTTCGTTTCTTTGCCGAAGAACAGAAGAACCAGCGCTCCGAATACGATAGCAATGAAGAAAATGGTAAATATCGAGGTAATGCTGTGATGTCGAGACACCAATAACCCAACAAGATAAGGACCTATGATCCCTCCAACACGTCCAAAGGATGCGGCAAAACCGACGCCTGTCGAGCGGATACCAGTAGGGTATAGCTCGGGGGTATACGCATACATGGCTCCCCAAGCGCCAAGATTGAAAAAGGATAAGCTAATCCCTGCAGCGATCAGCATGGCTTCTGTACCGGCCGTACTGAACCAAATTGCGCTAAAAGCCGTTAACAGCAAGTAAGTGATGAGAACAAACTTACGGCCGAATTTTTCAATAAAATAAGCCGCTGTGAAATAGCCGGGAAGCTGCGCTAACGTCATGATCAGCACGTATTGAAAACTTTTTACAAGACTAAAGCCCTTCAAAACCATGACGGATGGAAGCCACAGAAATATGCCGTAATAGGAGAAAACGACGACAAACCAGAGAATCCAGAGCGTAATCGTTGATTTCCGGAAATTTGCCGACCAGACGGAGGAGGCACGTTCTTTGAGCGTTAAACGGCGATTTCGTTGCTCGTTAAATCGCGGGGAATCTTGAATCGCTCTTCTTAGGTATAAGGCATATAAGGCCGGCAGCGCACCAATGAGAAATGCCGCTCTCCAACCATATGCAGGGATAACAAAATAGGAAATCAAAGCCGCGATAATCCATCCGCATGCCCAAAAGCTTTCGAGCAGCACCACAGCCCGCCCCCTCTCTGTAGCGGAAAACGATTCGGAAACAAGCGTAGAAGCTACGGGCAGCTCCCCGCCAAGACCGAATCCAGTGATAAAGCGTAGGATGCATAACATGATGAAACCTGTTGCTATAGCGGAGAGCCCGCTTGCGATAGAAAAAATCAGCAGTGTGACTAAAAGTACGGATCTACGACCATAGCGATCTGCACTTGCTCCGGCAACGGCCGCTCCTACAGCCATTCCTATTGAATTGATGGCTGCCAACAAGCCGATTTGCTGTGCTCCCAATTTCCAATCAACAGCCAAAGCGGCGACGATAAAGGAAATAATCCCTACATCCATGGCATCGAATAACCAGCTTATTCCCGCGCTGAAAAGTAATTTTCGTTTTGCCGGGTCTTGCAGCAATGTTGATTTACTCATGTTCGTATGCTACTCCCATCCTCAAACTGTTACCTCTATCTTCCACCTATATTCTGTTTTCATACATGAGAAAGGCTAAAGGAACGGTATGAATTCTTATGGGTAATTCTACCTATTACTTTTCTACTCTACAAGTCTATCAATTTCTCATTTGTTGGGATATAATGGGACACGTTCCGTATTATTGATGTCGCATGTATTTTACAGGAGGATGGTCAGGATGGTTCCATTTCGTAAAGGGGTAGCTTCCCTGTTAGCGGCAGTATGGATAGCGGCGATTTCGCTGCCAATCGGGGCACAGGCAAGCAGCGATGCAGTCGCTTATCCGGATGTGCCGGCAGATTATTATGCAAGTCAAGAGATTGCTCAGCTCAAAGAGAAAGGTATCGTGGATGCCGAAGAAGACGGAGCTTTTCATCCGGACGATGCTGTTACACGCGGAGATGCCGCTAAATGGCTGAGCAAAGCGCTTAAGCTCAAAAAGCCTACATCGTTGAATGGCTTTACGGACGTTGCAGTAAACAGCCCTTATGCTGAAGCAGTCAACGCATTGAAAGAACAAAACATCGTGCAAGGCAGCGATGGCATGTACCAACCGGATGCGCTCCTGACGCGCGAACAGATGGCAAGCTTGCTGGTGCGTGCTTTCCAATTAAAGGATAACGGCATCCAAGCATGGCTTAAGGATGAAGCAACGATCGGCAAAGCGCATCATGACGATGTCTTGAAGTTAAAGCAAAATTTTATTACTGAGCAATTAACGTTTATGCCACAGGATCAGGTAACTCGCGCTCAGCTAGTCTTATTTTTATTCCGAACGATTTCTCAAAAAGAAGAAACAGGGCAAGGTCCTGTTTCACTGGATGACTTTTTGCAACTGCCGAATAAAGCCCAGATGCGGTTATCGCCAGACAGTAAATCCCTGGCTTACTTGCATCCATGGGAAAACCGCATGAACCTATATATCCAAAAGGTTGGTGACTCGGAAGGTACGAGAATCACTACTTCCAAAGATGAGAATATTAATGGCATATATTGGATAACCGATAAAGTACTGATTTACAAGATGGATAAAGGCGGTACGGAAAACACACATATTCATGTTGTGAACGTTGACGGGTCGGGTGATAAAGACTTAACGCCATATACGAATGTAAAAGCTGAACTCCTGGATGTGCTGCCTTCCAAAAGCGAAAGTGACATTGAGTTATTGCTAACCATGAATAAGCGAGATTCCAAAGTGATGGACGTTTATCGGGTTAATCTCAGCTCAGGGGATACGAATATGCAGGTTCAGAATCCTGGAAACGTCAAATTTTGGGTAACGGATAACTGGGGGAAGGTCCGTGCCGCAATAGCTGTAGACGGTGAAGCCACTAACCTTTTATACCGTGATAATGAAAACAAAGATTTTGATAAAATTGATACGTTTGACCGCAAAGATACCTTTATTCCGGCTATGTTTACTTTCAATGACACGCAAATCTATGCTGTTTCCAATGTAGGGCGTGATAAGCAGGCACTCGTGAAATATGACCCGCTTACCAAGAAAGAGACGGAAGTCATTTATGTCAATGATGAGGTAGATCTCTCTAATTTTATCGTGTCCTATAAGAACAAATCGATTGCAGCCGTCATCTATGAGACGGAAGACATGAAAATGCATGCGTTGGATCATGAATTTGAAGATTTGTTCCAAAAAATCGAGGATAGACTGCAAACTCCCCATTGGGGCTTAATTGGATCGCCGGATAGGGATATATTACTGTTATACACATATAGCGATAAATCTTATGGCAGCTATTATCTCTATGACCGTAAAGCGCTTAAGATGGAGAAGATTGCAGACATCCAACCCACGTTTGATGAGAAAAAGATGGCGGATATGCAGCCGATTTCTTTTAAAAGCAGAGATGGACTTACGATCCATGGGTATTTAACGCTTCCCAAAGGTGGAGCGTCGACCCAATTGCCCGTTGTCGTCAATCCGCACGGTGGACCTTGGGCCCGTGATTCCTGGGATTTCAATATGGAAGCTCAACTACTTGCGAGTCAAGGGTATGCGGTCTTGCAGCTGAATTTCCGTGGGTCATCAGGCTACGGGAAAGCGTTCATGAACGCGGGAGATAAGCAGTGGGGCAAAAACATGCAAAACGACATCACGGACGGTGTGAATTGGCTGATTAAAAGGGGAACTGCTGATCCTGAGCGCATTGCCATTTATGGAGCATCCTATGGTGGATACGCGACATTGGCAGGAATGACGTTTACGCCCGATTTGTATGCAGCGGGTGTGGATTTCGTAGGACCTTCCAATCTGATTACTTTCTTGAACACGATTCCTCCGTACTGGTCCATGGATCGTTCGATGATGTATCAGCAGGTCGGTGACCCTGTCAAGGATAAGAAGCTGCTTGAAGCAGCATCGCCTGTCCTGCATGTCGACCAAATAAAAGCGCCGTTAATGATCGCACAAGGTGTTAATGATCCTAGAGTGAATAAAGCAGAATCGGATCAAATGGTCGCCGCGCTGCGTAAATTAGATGTAGATGTCCCTTACATGCTCAAGAAAAATGAGGGTCATGGGTTTCAAAAACAGGAAAACGTACACGACTTTTATGAAGCACTTATTCATTTCTTAAATAAAAACGTGAAAAACAAGAAAAAATCTGCGTAATCATATATACATTTCTTAGTGCCAAGCACCTTGATTTTATGGGTTGCTTGGCACTTTTTTTAAGGAATAACTTCAATAACTGATCGGTTTGTCTCAAACTCGTATTCCTTTAAATTTTCCCCTTCACCGATTGTGAACTTTGCAATTGCTGAAACCTCGTAGTAGCCGGAAGTGTCCAACTTATAGTTATAATCCTCTGTGGCTGGTTCTTGTATCTTTAAAGTACTTATTTCTCCGACACCCTTCATTCCAAAGGTATTCACTTGCTTTCCATTACTATTTTTAATTGAAAAGTAAAAAATACGTGCTGCATGACGAATCATTATCTGATTATCACCTAAGTTTAGCAAACTAGCTTTAATCGTGAACACTTCATTTAACTTTACTTGTTTAGGTACATCAATACTTACGGAATAAAGTTCTAGCTTTGCTGAAGAGAAAGAAGCATTCTTTCCCATGGTCTCCTTAGATGGTAAGGATGGATTGCAAGCTATACAGACAAAAAACAATAATAATAGTAAAAATCCAAACTTCCTCCTCATACATATCGCCTCCATAATTATTGAACGTATTGAAATTGGGAAATGTTTCAAGAAAATCAAGATCAAGTTTAGGTGGTTTTAAATTGTCTGATTTGCTGGAGAAGTAGGCGGATGATATGATTAGTGGATTAGAATAATTTGTTTATTTGTTATAGGAGGCTACCGTGGATAAAATATCAATCCCTGATTTATTTAGAAAACTGGAAACAGAAGAAGTGCTGTTGCTCGATGTCCGTAGCAAGGAAACCGCTTCTGAATATACGCCAGAGCATAAAAACCTTCATCGCATTCACATTGAAAAAGGTGAAATTAACAACTGGTCAGAAAATACCGCAGCTGAACTTCAAAAAATCGCCCATGGCAAGACACTGTACGTAACTTGTTCAGGAGGCAACTCAGGAACGAATTGCGCCATTTTGCTGCGCGAGAAGGGATTTGACGCGGTCACCGTCGATGGCGGAATGCGTGCTTGGCAGGCTGAACTGTCAAAAGATGAGGAGGCAAAGCAGCGCGGCTGGAATTTCGACAACAGTTATGCTCGTCTGCCTAAACTATTTTATAGCCGAATCAACCCGACACCTGTTCCTTCACCAGAAATTGTTATTTTCAACGATAGATTAGCTGCATCACTAGGTTTAGATACTCAAGAGCTCCAAGGTGCTGATGGCGCGGAGATTTTCGCAGGCAACCAAATCCCTGAAGGTGCTTCGCCACTTGCTCAAGCTTATGCGGGGCATCAATTTGGATATTTTAATATGTTAGGGGATGGTCGGACTAATCTGCTCGGTGAACATATTACTCCTCAAGGCATCCGAGTTGATATTCAGCTGAAGGGGGCAGGCCCTACCATTTACTCCCGAGGTGGAGATGGTCGGGCGGCACTTGGTCCGATGCTGCGTGAATATATCATAAGTGAGGCGATGAGCGCATTAGGCATCCCAACAACCCGCAGTTTAGCGGTGGTTACGACAGGGGAAACCGTGTATCGTGAAACCGAGCAGCAGGGAGCAATTGTTACTCGCATAGCTGCTAGTCATATACGTGTTGGTACTTTTCAATTTGCCGCAAAATTCGGCACTCCTCAGGATCTTCGTGCGATGGCTGACTATACGTTGCAGAGGCATTTTGCCGAAGTTGCAGCAGATGAGAACCCCTACCTATCGCTGCTTAATGAAGTGATAAAACGCCAAGCTGATCTTATCGCCAAATGGCAGCTTGTCGGGTTTATTCATGGCGTGATGAACACAGATAACATGGCGCTTAGCGGTGAAACGATCGATTATGGTCCTTGCGCTTTTATGGATGTGTATGACCCAGCTACAGTTTTCAGTTCCATTGACTCGCAAGGGCGCTATGCCTATGGCAACCAGCCGCGCATTGCGTCTTGGAATCTTGCAAGATTTGCTGAAACTTTATTGCCTTTATTAAGTGAGAATGAAGAAGAGGCGATAAAAATTGCTGAAAATGCGCTTGCTCATTTTTCGGAACGGTATCATCGGAATTGGTTGTCCGGAATGAGAGCGAAATTAGGGATTTTTAACGAAGAGGTTCAAGACGTTACGTTAATCGAAGAACTGCTCAGTATGATGCACAAATACGGGGAAGATTTCACGAACACGTTCCGTGCGTTAACCTTGGATAAACCTGAAGAGACATTCCTGTTCGGGACCGCGGAATTCGCTCAGTGGTATGAGCAATGGCAGGCAAGATTAGGCCGGCAGCAGGAGACGAAAGACTTGTCACAGCAGTTAATGCGCACCAGCAATCCTGCCATTATTCCACGCAATCATCGGGTAGAAGAAGCATTAGAAGCAGCAGTGAAACAAGGAGACTATAGTGTCATGAAGCGACTTCTTCAGGTGCTCTCCAATCCATTCGCGCATACAACCGAGCAATCGGAATATTCCGCACTGCCGGCTCAAACTGCTCGTCCTTACCGGACTTATTGCGGAACCTAGAATCGAATTGGATGACGTGAGGATAACAGCATGGATAATCAAATAACCATTCAAGCCTTGAAATACGGAAATGTTCCTCATTACCAATGGAACACAACGTTACTGGAAAAGACGGATTCTCATATTTTTGTTTTGGGCCAAAAGGGAAGACAGCTACATCATTATACGAAGCAAAAAGTGTTTACGATGGAGACTTGGACGATTGAATTTTTTTCATTTGATTCATGGTTCACGGTAAGTGCTGACATCGTCGGCGGCAAGGTCCGCCAGTATTATTGCAATATTAATCAACCTGCCAAGTTGGATGGGAATACAGTTTCCTTTATAGATTTAGATCTGGATTATATTCAGATAAGCGGTGAATGGATGGTTGTTTATGAAGACGAATTTGCGAGCAATTCCGTCAAGTTTGCTTATCCCACCGATTTGATTCAGCAAGCTCGTCAGGAATTAGAGGGTTTAAAGGAGAGGGTTCGTCATAACCTGTTTCCTTTTGACGGCTCGCTAGCCAAGCACATCGCACGAGTCCCCATTGACTAGAGTAGAAAAGAGGCTTTCCCAAAGGTCATGTAATGACCGTGGGAGAGCCTCTTTTTATGAAGAATAACTCGCTTAGTGCACACTCACTTCACTAATTTCAACTTGAGAAGACTGCAATTCTTTGGGCGTGCGTTTCTTCTGAATGAGCACAATAATGGCTATAAGCGATAGCGCCATAAAGACGACAGATCCTGTGATGGAAGCTGCAGAGGCGTGAGCGAGTACATACCGAGCTTGGTCTTGTTGCGCTGCTTCTGCAAGCGGGTGAGTAACGGCTTCGCGGCTCGCTGAACCAAACACGGTAATCAAGATCGCCAGTCCCAAGGAAGCGCCTGTTTGATGAGCGACATTCACAAGACCGGAAGCTGCACCTGCGTCGCTGCGTTCAACACCGGCGATTCCGGATGATGTAAGGGGGATAAAAACGACCCCAGCACCAACTCCCAAAATCACTAATGGAATTGCGATATTTGGAAAATAGGAAGTATCTACGGTGATCCTGCTTAACCAAAACATCCCGATAAGAGCAAGGAATACGCCGCCGATCATCAATCTTGTGCCTCCAAAGCGTGATAGCAAACGAGGAACGGCGTAGACCATGCTAAACATGACGCCAGTCATTGGTAGAAAAGCAATACCGGCAACGAGCGCATTAAAGTTCGTTACACCTTGCAGGAATTGCGTTAGAAAAAAGAACATGGCAGACATGCCGCCTACAAACAGAAGTCGCGCTAAGTAAGCGCCAGAGCGTTCATGGCTTGCGAACAAGCGGAGCGGTGTAATCGGCTGTTCGGCTTTCTTTTCGATACGGATAAAGAGGGCTAACAGTACGATCCCAATTAGGAAGGATGCGATCGTCCCAACATTGCTCCAGCCGTTAGAGGCTGCGCGGACAAAGCCGTATACGATGGAAGTCATTCCGACTGTTGAGGTGGCGGCGCCTGAGAAATCGAAGCGGCCGTTTAACCGCGGTGTTTCTTTGAGATAACGTGGAGCTAAAAGAATAAGTGCGATACCAATAGGTACATTGATGAACATGCCTAAGCGCCAAGATATCAAATCTGTTAGAATGCCGCCGAGCACAAGCCCGACGCTCCCGCCTGCACCGGACACGGCGCTGTAGAGGGAGATAGCGCGCGTCCGCTCTTTGCCTTCCGGAAAGCTAACCATAAGAAGCGCAAGGGTGGATGGTGCAGCGAAAGCGGCGGCCAAGCCTTGAATCGAGCGAGCGATAAGCAGACTCTCAGCGGAATTGGCGAATCCGGCGATTAACGAAGCCAGCGTGAATACGGCGATGCCGGCCATGAAGACGCGTCTGCGTCCTAAGAGATCGCCTGCTCTTGATCCGAGTAGCAGAAGTCCGCCAAAGGTTAATGAGTAAGCATTTTGCACCCAGGATAAATCTGTTGCAGACAGGTGCAAGTTGCGTCCGATCTCCGGCAGCGAAGTAATCACAATCGAGCCGTCCAAAATAATCATAAGTTGGCATGCAAGTATAATGGCCAGAACGATCGGTGACGTGCTTGATCGTCCATTTAAAGCAGAAGCGGTTGAAGACATGTGTGTAATCTCCCTTTCATCTTTGGAGTGTTTGTTCCAACACATCATAAAGCCTGAGAAAGAAGAAGTCAACATATTTTTGGATTGAACATTCCAAATGTATGAAGGATTCAGCAGAAATAGCGTCACTTCGCCGCATTTTTCTTGAAAATACCGTGAAATTACAGAATATACATTCCGAATACTTGACGTTCCCAGTTGTACATACTAAAGTTGAGGTTAACGAGGTGTGTATAATGAGTAAACGAGAAGATATCTTGAATGCTACGTTGGATTTAATAGATGAAGAAGGGCTGCAGGCCGTTACTTTTGCGAAAATTATGAAAAGAGCGAATGTAGGCTCGGGTACTGTTTTTAACTATTTCAGCAATAAGGAAGAGCTCATCAATGAGCTGTATCGGGAATGTCGAATTCTTCTCGGTGATCACCTGATGATGGGCTACGATGCGGAGTTAAGCTTGTATGAGCGCTTTAAATGCCTTCATACGAACAGAATTCGTTTCGCGGTGGAATTTCCCAAGCATTTCCGATTCATCGATGCGTATTCGTATTCGCCTTGCATCAAACCTGAACTACGGAAATTGGAAGATGACAGCGTTTCTCGTGAAGCGATTCTGGCTCTGATTAGAGAAGGGCAGAGAAATGGCGTCATACGGGAATTGGATGTGAATTTTTGCAATTCCATCACGTATGGGATTGTTTCGTCCATTGTCAAAGGCTACTATGTGAAGAAATTTGAGCTAACGGATATCAAAATACAACAGACGATAGAGGCTTCTTGGAAAGCTATTTTAGTTTGAGTTGGATCGTATATTCCAAAGAAGCAGGGAATAAGGAATCTTTCATCGCCCGCGCATTGCGCGGTTTTCTTTTTTTGAGATGAATTGGACGTGAAAGGCGGTGGAGGCAATTGGGAGGTTCGAATCTTTGGGATGCAGAGTGGGAGGTTTCAGAGGATTTAGCTCAGAAATTAATTACTAGCCAGTTTCCTCAGCTTGCGCATTTAACGATACAAAAACTTGGTTACGGCTGGGATAATACCGTTTACCGGGTTGGTGATAATTTCGTTTTCCGCTTTCCAAGAAGAAAAGTGGCAGTTGCTCCATTGCAAATGGAGGGCAAAATTTTGCCAATGCTAGAGGCGTACATACCCATTCCCTATGCTAAACCGTTATATTTTGGCGAAGGCGATTATGAATATCCGGTACCTTTTCTTGGATATGCTTATTTAACAGGCAAATTCCCTATTGGATTGACGGATGAGCAGCGAACCTTATCAGCACCCATTCTTGCCCAATTTTTAAAAAGGCTTCATTCATTTCCTGTTCAACTTGCCATAGAGAGCGGAATTCAATTTGACCATAGGAATCTAACCGATATTGCATTACGAAAAGAGAAAATGCTAGGTTTCCTAGCTGAACTCAGAGCTCATATCAGCGATGAAGATTATCAGGCAATGGCCGATTATTTGCATCAACTAAACATAGAACCAGTAGAACCTAGACATATTTTCCTGCATGGGGATTTGCATTTTAAAAATATGTTGGTAGACGAGCAAGGAGTCATTTCCGGTATCATAGATTGGGGGGATATGAATATCGGTCACCCCTCCTGTGATTTGAATGTTGTTTATAGCTTTCTGCCTCCTGGTGCTCGTGCGAGTTTTTTTGCCGAGTACGGGGAAGTGGATGAAGAGACGAAGCGTTTAGCTCGTTTAATTGCCGTGTACATACCTATGTTGATCTGGATGCAGGCCATTGATGACCAAGAGACTGCAGTTGCCGAAGAGGCAAAAACAATAATTGCGCGTGCGCTTGCTGATGCTTAGCAGTTTTTAAGGAGACATAAGAACATGACCCTTCAACTTACAACGGATATTTGCCGTATTTTTAAAATCAAATACCCGCTATTTTTGGCAGGAATGGCTGGGGTTCCAGGCACTGTGAATCTGGCGGCAGCCGTTTCCAATGCGGGAGGTCTCGGCACGATAGGAGCCGCTTATATGACACCGGACGCTATTCAAGTGGCCATAAGGGAGTTAAAGCAGTTGACGGACGCCCCCTTCGGAGTCAATCTGTTTGCGATTCGGGTGCCTGACAACAACACGAGAACACAAGTCGTGCAGCAGGAGCTTAACAAGGTGCGCGGCCAGCTTGGGATTGCGGAAGCCACTGGGGAGAACGTCAGCACACCAGATTATTTCGATGAGCAAATCGCTGTTTTGTTGGAAGAAAAGGTGCCCGTCATTAGCACGGCTTTCGGCGTTCTTTCGGAAGCTCATAGGCAGAAGGCAAAAGAGGAAGGATTACGAATCGTGACGATGGTCACAACCGTGAAAGAAGCGATCTTGGCTGAACAAGCCGGCTGTGATGCGATTGTGGCACAAGGCAGCGAAGCAGGAGGCCACCGCGGTACCTTTGACATATCGAACCATCCGATGGGAGCGAATATTGGCACCATAGCACTGGTACCGCAAATCGTGGATCAAGTGCGGATTCCTGTTATAGCTGCTGGAGGGATCATGGATGGACGTGGTCTCGTTGCTGCACTTGCCCTAGGCGCTCAAGGCGTACAGATGGGGACCCGGTTTCTGACCGCTTTTGAATCAGGCGCGAATGTGGCGTACAAGGAAGCGCTTTTGAAAAGCACAGAGGAAAGTACCGTGATCACGAAAGCATACTCTGGCCGCCCGGCGAGAGGCATTGTGAATTCGTTTATTCGGCAATGGGACGAGCGAGGCATTGAACCGCTGCCGTTCCCTACCCAGAATACGATTACAAGAGATATTCGAAATGCTTCGGCTGACCAGCGTAATGCGGAATATATGTCTTTGTGGGCAGGACAAGGGACAAGGATGTTGACGGATGGGGAGAAAGCTGGGGATCTGATCGCGAAGATCATGCAGCAGGCGAGTGCGATTCTTAAGTAAAAGAAATGAAGCAATTGGCGGGGAAGCTGCCGATTGCTTCTTTTTGCTTTTAGATCGATGAACTTCCAAGCCGGTATTGTCCGGGCGTGGTGTTTTCAAATTTTTTAAACACTTTGAAAAAATGCCGCGGATTTTCATAGCCGACGAGTTCAGCAATGGTATTGATCGGCCAGTCCGGGTGATCCTGCATGAACTGCTTGGCTTTGGCGAGGCGAAACGTATGCAAGTAGTGAAGGAAGGTGAGGTCCATCTCTTTGCGAAACAGCATGCTGATGTAATTCGGATGCATTTGCACGTGGTCGGCAACCACATCGAGAGATAAATCCAACTTATAGTTTTGTTCGACAAAGGAAACGATTTTATCGATAGCCTGTGTGTGTGGCTGACTGTGCTCAGGACGCCGCTCAAAGGGGAGGAGTTGTCCAGTGGTTTTCGAATGAGTTGCAACATTAAGTATTGTGCCGACTCTTTGGTTGCGATCGTTAACAAGACTGAGGAACAACTCACGAAGTCTGAACTTGTGATCACAGTCAGGGAAATGAAGATGCAGGGAATGCATTTCCTTTTCGATATGTTCGAGAGCGATCAAGCGATCGCTCCCCTGGGCAATAGCCAATTCATGCCCCATGGGTTCAGCATCTTTTCGATAAACGCTAATGCTGCAGTTGGCGAAGTGCCGGTTAAATAGCATGGCAGCCACCGCTTCCATGTAAAGCTCCCGCAAGCTATCTATATCCATGAATCTGCCGCTGCCGCCAATTGCAAGACCGCTGTTTTGCGTGTTTTCGCTCGCTACTAAATCACCACAAGCAAGCTGCAGCTCTGCCTCTGATGGCACATGCATCCCGTTCAGAATGAGCACAGTTTGCCGAAAAAAGCGGGATTGAAAAGTGTAAGCCTTAAATTGCATCTCGGATAATACGTTACACATCTGTTTCATGCGTTCAACCGTTAACAACGGCGTATCTTCATTAGATTGAAAAACGAGAATTGACATAAACGGATGAGGTAGAAGCATGTGCAGCTGCTCCGGCTTGAGCGGCATGTCCTCATAGGGCATATCATAAAGGAGATGCTCCTTCAGCATCAGCAGGTCATGTTCTCTCATTTGGCGCTGTTCGATCCGTATCGTCTGTTCAACTTTTTCGAGCACGCCTACCAGTTCCACCTTATTAATTGGTTTTAATAAATAGTCAACGACTTGGTAACGCAGCGCTTGTCTAGCATACGCAAAGTCGTCATAACCGGTAATAATTACGAAGCGGTTGCCATAATGCTGCGCTTGCACTTCTTTAATAAGCGCAAGCCCGTCCATTTCAGGCATATGAATATCCGTTAGGATCAAATCGGGCTGAAAGGTTGCCAGCTTGTGCAGCGCGTCAATACCATCACTTGCTCCGACAATTTCGGTAAAAGAAGTGTTCGCTTTCTCTATCATACGAATAATGCCATTCAAAATGATAGGTTCGTCATCGACAACCATAAGCTTCATTGTGCTGCCCCCTTGCCTAATTTGAGTAAACACGTCGTTCCCTCGTTAAGTTTACTCGTAATCTGGGTACCTGAACCTTCCCCATAAAACATTTTGATGCGTTCACTGACATTCACGATGCCGAGTCCGCCGCCGCCGCTCTGTAACTGAGAAGCATCCATTTTACCATTTAAAACACCTTGAACCCGTGCCAATCGATCCTCCGCAATACCCGCTCCCGTATCGCTAACAGAAATGAACATGAATGAGGCATCTTCCCAAATCCGAATGGAGAGGGTCACTTGTTTTCTAACGGTAGCAATCCCATGGACGATACTATTTTCAATAATTGGCTGCAAAATATAGTGGGGACAAATAAAATGATCGATCGCTGCGTCAATCATGAAGCTTACTTGCAGCCGGTCACCGAGCCTGATTTGCTGGATTTTGATATAGTCTTTGACATTTTCAACTTCTTCTTTCAAGGTCGTTTCACTTTTCGATCCCGATAAACTGTAGCGGAACAGCTTGCCTAACGTATAGGACATTTCGGCCGCTTCCGGATCATCATTTGCTTCTGCGATCATGCGTATGGATTCAAGCGTATTGTAGAGGAAATGAGGTTTGATTTGCGCTTGCATCATCTGATAGGCGGACTCTTTCCTCAGCATTTCAGAGCGGTGCACGGTATTGACCAGCTCGTCCATTCGTCGGATCATGGCATTGTAAGAGGAGGTCAGATGCCCAACTTCATCTTTATTAATTTCTCCTACGTACAAGGGAAAGTGGTTTTCATCGACCCGCCGCATATGCTTGGAAAGCTTCAAAATCCGTTTCGTAATGGAACTTGCGATCAGATAATACATACCGGATAACGTCAATAGTAGGATCGTTACAATCATCACAAGTACATATTTGTTTTTCTTAATTCCACTAAAGACATCATCTACTTGCTCCATCATAACAAAATGCAGCTTCAAACTGTCAGCATAAAAGGATTCGATCAACATTTTATCTCCGCCTACAGTTTGATAGTAGTACTTCATGTTGGTTTGGAAGGCATTATCCAATAGGGCCTTTTCTGAAACTTTAGTTAGTGGAATTTTCTCAATGCGCGAGATGACTTGGTGATCCTGATCAAGCACATATAGATTGCTTTTGCTATTCAAATTTAAAGATTCAAACAGTGGTTTAATTAACTTGGAGGTAACTTTTATATCGAGTAGACCGATGTCCTGCTCAAAATTCCGATTCCCTATTTTGTGAACATAATGAAGGTCGATGTTTGGATCGGATCCATTGCTTGACGTTATCCATTTCCCTACACCTAGCTGGAGCTTTCGGATGCCTTCTCCTAACTTGAACTCGTCCATTCTGGCCATTTCCGGTCGAAAAATCATTCCGTTTTGCTGTTCCATGTAAATTGTCATACCATCAATCATTTGATTGGAAGACAGGATATAGGAAAATAAGGGTCGAATATAGGTCAAGAAGTTGGAGACTTGTTCAAAATCCGTCCGATAATTCCCGCTTAAATAAGCGATCGTATTGGAATTGTTTTGGAATAACTGATAAGCGGACTCGATCTGCACCGTGCTGATGCTTATATTATTTAACACTTGATTCACGATTTTTTGTCTGCCTTGCGCGTATTCTTCCAGAAAGCTGTTATAGTTTTGATTATAAAGAAATAGTCCGAAAGAGATGATCGGAATAAAGATGATCACGATGTAGCCAATCGCCATTTTTTTGACAATAGACAAGTTCTGATAGTTGAAAGCAAGCTGCTTTGGAATGAGGCACACCACCTTATGAATGGACAGTTCATCTTAAAAATGATCCCTATAAATTTGTTCGACAGTCCATTATGATAGTCCTTGTAAGCGCTTAAACAAATAGGTCATTAAATGCATCTTGGAGGGAGAGTTACCATGAGTATAGCATTGAGAATGGTAAGGAAAAACTGGCAGCTCTATCTGATTATCCTGCCGTCACTTCTATATTTGCTTATTTTTAAATATGTACCGATGGCTGGCGTGCAAATTGCGTTTAAGAATTATGTCGTAACCAAAGGGATTTGGGGGAGCGATTGGATTGGCTTCAAACATTTCATTGAATTTTTCCGGCTGCCGATTTTCTGGCGAATTATTAAAAATACGGCTCTCCTAAGCCTATATTCGCTAATTGTAGGTTTTCCTGCGCCTATCATTCTTGCTTTAGCTTTAAATGAGTTGAAAAATGGCGTGTTTAAACGAGCCGTACAGCTAGTCACCTTCGCGCCTTATTTCATTTCCACTGTTATCATGGTATCGATCATTATGCTATTCCTTTCTCCACAACTTGGATTTGTCCATCTACTGGCCGATAAATTCGGTTTTCCGGCAGAAAATATAATGTCAAAGCCGGAGTATTTCAAAACTGTCTATGTGCTCTCCGACGTCTGGCAGTTTACCGGCTACGCTTCGGTCATCTATATTGCGGCTTTGGCCGGGGTAGATCCGCACTTATATGAGGCGGCGAAAGTGGACGGCGCATCACGCTTTCAGCGGATGATCCATATCGATTTGCCGAGTCTTATGCCGACGGCTGTGATCTTGCTTATTTTGAATGCAGGGCAAATCATGAACGTAGGGTTTGAGAAGGTGTATCTGATGCAAAATGCCATCAACGTTGGGGCTTCCGAAGTCATTTCGACCTATGTATACAAAATGGGATTAGTCGGAGCAAACTTTAGTTTCTCCGCAGCGGTCGGACTATTTAATGCCGTCGTGAACTTGCTGCTGCTCATCGTTGTAAATTATGTGGCAAGGAAAAATTCCGAGACAAGTTTGTGGTAGGAGGCAAAGAAGATGATGAATCCCGAGCAAGCCTTATCGTTAAAATCACGAAAATCAACGACCCGCATCGTTGAAAGCAGTATAGATCGTGTTTATCTGTTCTTCGTCTATCTGTTTTTGATCATTTGCTTAGTCATCGTAGCGTATCCCTTAATTTATATCGTCAGCTCCTCATTCAGTTCATCATCCGCTGTTATTTCGGGCAAAGTGTGGCTTCTCCCTGTTGAGCCGACACTGCGAGGTTATCAAGCCGTGTTCCAGAACCCGCAAATTTTGAAAGGGTACGGCAACTCTTTGTTCTACCTGGTCGTAGGGACCCTAATTAGCGTATCGTTGACAATTACGGCTGCTTATCCGCTTTCTCGTAAAAACTTTTATGGACGCAATGTGATCACGGCTTTGTTTGTTTTCACGATGCTTTTCAGCGGAGGTTTAATTCCCTATTATTTGACGGTAAAAGGACTGGGGATGCTCGATACGAGATGGGCCATGATTATCCCAGGTGCGATATCCGTCTGGCAGGTTATTCTGGCGAGGACGTTTTTTCAAACATCGATTCCATCCGAGCTAACGGAGGCCGCACATTTGGACGGATGCAGCGACTTCAAATTTTTAACGCGAATCGTGATCCCATTATCTAAACCGATCATTGCCGTTCTAGTGCTCATGTATGCAATTGGCTACTGGAACTCTTATTTTGAAGCCTTAATCTTCTTGAAAACCGCTAACTTATATCCACTGCAGCTTATTTTACGTAACATTCTAATCCTGAACTCCATTGATCCTACAATGATTAAAGACGTCAGGGAACTAGCGGAGAGGCAGGGCTTGAAGGAGCTGCTTAAATATTCACTCATTGTCGTAGCAAGTGCGCCTGTTCTTATTCTTTATCCATTTGTGCAAAAGCATTTTGTGAAGGGTCTACTGATTGGTTCTTTGAAAGGCTGATTCCTGGTGAACGATGAAAGGCGGGATGCGAGGCAGCGGATAGCTCCGGTTTGCCCCCACGAAGATGGATTGGCGAAGACAAACAAGGAGGGTTTGAGTATGGGGATGAAAAAAACCAATAGAACATGGAAATCGATAGCCCTTATTGTATTCATTACTACGTTTGTGGTCGGCTGCACATCAGGAGGCGGTGAGCCGAACAGCGCTACTCCGAATGGAGGCGGAAGTTCAGATGGAGGAAGCAACGTGAATGTTACGGGCTTTCCGATCGCCAAAAGCAAAATCAACATGAGTGCTTTTGCGCCGCAATCGGCGAATATTGCTGATTTGAATACAAACTGGTTTACCAAATATTTGGAAGATAAGACGAATATTCATTTGAACTGGCAGCTTGTACCTGGCGAAGCAGCGGCCTTGAAAGAGAAAAAACAGTTACTGCTGGCAAGTGGCGACTATCCTGATATTTTCATGTCAGGGGATCTGACGAAGGAAGAGCAGCTGTTATACGGTCAACAAGGCGTTTTGCTGCCGCTTAATAAGCTGATCGATCAATATGCGCCAAATATTAAAAAGGCATTCAAAGATATTTCTTATCTGGAAAAAGCAATTACAGCGCCGGATGGCAATATTTACGCGATTCCTTCGGTTAATGAGTGCTATCACTGCCAATTCTCCGCCAAAATGTGGGTGAACTCGAAGTGGCTGCAGAAGCTTGGGCTGAGTGCGCCGAAAACGACGGACGATTTCTACAACATGTTGAAAGCTTTCAAGGAGAAAGATCCGAATGGCAACGGCAAAGCCGATGAAATTGCATTCACCGGTTCGCCAACGGGCTGGCATACGGATATTGAAACCTTCGTCATGAACGCATTCGTTTATTTTAATGCTGATAATAACTATTTCGTGTTAAATGGCGGCAAGCTGGGAACGTCTGTTGACCAACCAGGCTTCAAAAAAGGATTGCAGTATTTGAATAAACTGTATTCGGAAGGCTTGATTGATAAGGAGGCATTTACGCAGAAATCGGATGCGCTTTCACAAAAAGGGAACAGCCCAGACACAGCCATAGCGGGTGCGATTCCGGCAGGTTGGTTCGGTGAATTCACCGATGCATCGCCGGCGGCGACTCGCCACAAGGACTATGATCCGATTGCTCCGCTAACGGGTCCGGATGGAGCCTCGTTCACCGCGCACTATATCGGGATTGGGAATTCCGTATTTGCCATTACGAACAAAAACAAAAATCCGGAAGCAGCCATTCGTTTGGCGGATTATCTCTATTCGGATGAAGGCACGACGTTGTCCAACTTCGGAGAGGAAAATCGCAACTGGGTAAAAGCGGATGCGAGCCATAAAAACACGCGCGGAACTGCCGCTAAGTTCAAGGTGAAAGAAACTTCGTACGGCGTAGGACAGGTACAGAACGACCACTGGAATCAAATGGGGCCGAACCTTCGTTCAGCCGAATATCGTGAAACATCTTATGCAGTGAGCCAGGACATCTATACGATGGATGGGTTGGAAGCACGACTGTACAAAGCTACGAAAGAATTGTATGAAGGGCACCAGCCGAAGGAAGAGTTCCCGACGGATATTTTCTTGACGAATGAACAAGCAAATCAAGTTAAGCAATTAAAGCCTATTATTACCGATTATGTGAAGCAATCCATGCTGCAGTTCATTATGGGTGCCAAAAGCATCGATAAGGATTGGGACGCCTACTTGAAAGGCCTCAAAGATTCCGGTATGGATCAATTCATCTCCATTTATCAAGACGCGTACAATAAGGTGTATAAAAAATAACGCCGAATAGCAGGAGGGTTGGCTGAATAACGCCGATCACTCCTGCTTTTCTCTTTTCCTAGTTGATCTTTACCCCTTGGAAGACATAATCCCATGTTGCATTCCGATTAGGGTCAGAAGGAACCTCCACCGCACATACTCTTTCAATACCCCAATCCAATAATGTCACCGCATTGGTGCTCTCAGCTGGACAGAGGATCAGGACGCTAAACGGACCATCTACCAATTCGGATAAAACTGATTGTAACTTGGCAGCCTGGTCATAATTAGCGGCCCATCTCACAAATAACATGCTTCGGCTAGTTTGCATCTTATCCATCAATCTGTCTATTCGGCGACTCATTTTCTCCCGATAGGAAGGGTATGTCATCGTCCAGTGTTGGTTTGGGTCTATGGGAAAATCATGTACGGAAAGAATATTGTAATAAGTGTCTTTTACAAAATGCGACTTTACAGATTGAATGGGGACTCCGTCATCTAATAAATGAGCAACCCCGTCTATTAATTTCATATTGTTCAAATCCATGAAGTTATGGAATTTATTCTTCAACAAGCGGTTTACATCAGAAAGTGAAAGAGACACATGCCAATCCAGCGGACCTGAAACCGTTCTCAACTGGTGACGTTTTAATTGAAGCGAAGGATTGCAAGCACTGCCTAAACTAACAATTGCGTCATAGGAACCTTTTATTTCAACCAATTTCAATGCCATTCCCTCCTCTGGGGTGCTCCTATTATACTAGATGATCTATGGATTAAATTTGATTGGACACCTTAGTAGATAGGGCAATATAGAGCCGCACAGATTGCAGTGGCGATATAAATATATTTTTTTCTTAACAAAAAAATGGTTTACAAAAACCAGGTTAACGCATATATTTAAGTCAAAGTGTTTCCTTGGGCAAACTTTTTGTCCTAATGGAAACAAAATTTTTGCGCAAAATGTTTCCTTAATGCAAAATAATTGTAAACAAGCAATATTAATGGGGGAGGGTTTAACGATGCTGCGTGATTCGAATGATAAGATCTCAAGACGCAAACTTTTGAAGATGGGAGGTGCCGGGGCTTTTGCCGTTATTGGAGCTGCTTTATTACATCCATCCACTTTATTCGGAAAGTCGACCTTAGTGGCGGATAAACATGACATTCATAAGGCGATGAAAGGTCAGCTGCATGAAGGCATGAAGCATGGCTATGTGCCAAGTAATGATGCAACCGAAGGATTTAAAGCCGCACAGAAGGCATTGACAGCATTTGATTATGGCAAGGTAAGTAAACTTCCGGATGGAAGAACATTGCGTGAGTATGAAATTACTGCCTATGAGAATGAAGTTCAGATCGCCAAGGGCATTAAGTTCCCGGGATGGACATTTAACGGCACAATTCCTGGTCCGACCATTCGTTGTACCGAAGGCGATGTGCTTCGTATACACTTTGGCAATGCAACGAGCCATCCGCATTCCATCCACTTTCATGGGATGCACCCGACAAATATGGATGGCTTGGAAGCTGTCAATGCCGGAGATACGTTTACTTACGAATTTGAAGCTAAACCAGCCGGCATGCATGTTTATCATTGCCATGTTGCTCCATTAGCCAGACATATTCATAAAGGACTATATGGGAATTTCATCATTGATCCCAAAAAACCAAGAGCTTCAGCGCGAGAATTCAGTATGGTCATGAACGGGTTTGATTTGGATCTTGATGGAGAAAACGAAATTTACACGGTAAACGGGTATGCTTTTGCCTATCAACAAGAACCAATTAAAGTGCAGGTCGGAGAACTTGTACGCATTTATCTCAGTAATTTGACGGAATTCGATCTGATCAATTCTTTTCACCTTCATGCGAACTTTTTCAACTATTATGCAACCGGCGCGGACCCTGAGGCTCGTCCTCAATTTACGGATACGATCATGCAGTGCCAAGGGGAACGCGGTATTCTGGAAATCGTGTTTCCATCCGCCGGGAAATATATGTTTCATGCCCATCAAAGTGAATTTGCGGAGCTTGGTTGGATGGGCTTCTTCATAGCCGAATAAGAAAGGAGGTAAATGCTCAATGAATTATGCAGATCAAAGGGAAACCAAGACGTCATCCCTTCCATTAAAAGCTATCTTATGGGGAATTCTCCCGCTCATTTTGTTAATTGCCATCATCGGTACGATTGCCAAGGTAGGTACTGGTATAGAAAGTGAGCCTGCTGCACCTATTGAAGTTGTGAACGTTGAGAAAATCACGCTGAATGATGACGGCATTCAAGTGAAGGTTCTGAACTCCGGCCCTGAGGAAATAACAATTGCTCAAGTCGTTGTTGACGGAGCGTTCTGGAACGCAGAGTTTTCACCAAGCGACACCTTGCAACGATTCGAGAGAGGAACGATTCTTATTCCCTACCCGTGGGTGCAAGGGGATCCCCATGAAATCAAATTAATCACGTCGAATGGATTAATTTTCACAGGTGAGGTTGCAGCAGCAGCAGCTACACTAACTCCGACAGGAAAGCTTTTTGCTCAATATGCCTTAATTGGATTTTATGTTGGAGTCATTCCTGTGGGGTTAGGTCTGCTATGGTATCCCTTCTTACGGCGGTTTTCGGTGAAAGGCATGCATGTGATTCTTTCCTTGACGATCGGACTTTTATTTTTTCTTGTCATTGATACGTTCGAGGAAGGGTTTGAAATGGCGGCTGAAGCTCCTGGTGTGTTCCAAGGTACTGGATTAGTATGGTTTGGCGCACTGCTCAGCTGTTTATTCTTGATCGCTGTCGATCAGTCGAATGACCGCAAATTAAGCAGCAGAACGCTTGAGGGAAGCAGAGTGTCCCGGAAAATCGCTACAGGCATCGGTTTGCATAATTTCGGTGAAGGCCTGGCCATTGGATCCGCATTTGCTGTCGGAGAGGCAGCGCTGGGAACTTTCTTGATCATTGGTTTTACCCTGCACAATATTACAGAAGGCGTGGGGATCGCTGCTCCATTGCTTAAAGAGCGTCCTAGCTGGAAGACTTTTGTTACATTAGCGTTAATCGCAGGTGGGCCAGCTATCATTGGAACTTGGGCAGGTGGATTCATTTTCAACGATACTTTGGCGGCTTTATTCTTCGGAATCGGCGCTGGCGCTATTCTTCAAGTCATTTATGTCATTTCCAAAATGATCCTCAAAGAATCCGAAAAGCGCAGTTTGTCGCCTGTTTCCTGGTTGAATTTTGGCGGGTTATCGGCAGGAATTCTCATTATGTACATCACAGCGCTTATGGTGAAATTTTAATAAATGCAGGTGAGAAGGTAGGTGCTTTTCATGCTTTCAGGGATTGGTGTTTCAGGTGTTATCATCATTGCAGTAGTGGCGTTATTGTTATTCGGACCTACGAAATTGCCTCAATTGGGGCGTGCGTTCGGCACGACAATTAAGGAGTTTAGACAAGGAACGAAAGGATTATTGGAAGAAGACACCGTTAAAAAACAAAAAAGCGAGTGAACAGGAAGGCCAGTCCCTAAAAGTGGGATTGGTCTTTTTTTCATGAGAAAGGTAAAATGAGGAGGTATCGCAGTGAAAGTAAAGGACCGATGACTAGGATGAAAATGGAGTTAGAAAATAGGACGATTGAATTTCATGTTTCATATGGCGTTAGAAAGAAAATATCCATTCAAATCGATAACACAGGCTATATGACTGTTAAAGCTCCTAACGATACAAACCAGGAGACGATAATAAGCCTTGTAAAACAGCATGGAAAACAAATCGTAGAGAAATTAAGGCTTATTGAGAAATCGAAAGAAACCGTTGGAATAAAAGAGTATCAAGAGGAAGGAAAGTTCCTTCATCTTGGAAAATATTATTTTCTCCATGAATTGATCGAGACCACTGGGCTTACTGAGGAAGAGTTGAAAATAAATCTTAAAAAGTTCTATTTCTCAAGCTGCAAGAAAATCATTGCTGAGCGCATCAAGATCTATCAGACACAATTAAAGGTTAAACCGAAGGAGATTGAAATCGAAGAGTCTACAACCAAATGGGGAAGCTGCAGCTCATCTAAAAAATTAACCTTCAATTATCGTTTAGCTATGGCGCCAATCGACGTGATTGATTATGTCATCATCCATGAGTTATGTCATCTCACCCATATGAATCATGATCGCTCCTTCTGGAGACGAGTAGGAAGCATAATGCCCGATTACAAGGAGAAGGAAGAGTTCCTGGCCAAGTATGGACTAGCTATGACACTTTAAAAAGATTAACGGAAATGAACTGTCGTCCGGACAAAATCGGCGTCAGTTTTTTTGTTTTTGTGCACGAGTTTAGCTCCGTATTATCCGCTTACGTAAAAAGGAAAGATAATTGTAAAAAAGCGCGGGATATTACAAATCTATATTTTTGAAAATATGTTAAGTTAAAAACACGCAGCAAGATAGGGAAAGGAGGTTACGCGGTGTGTCACTAGGTAACGAGGCTGCTGGCTTTGTTTCTTGCATGAACTCGGAACGTTAGCAGAATATCCACGGAGTAGAAACGAATATGAGAATAGGAGATTACCGATGAAAAAAGTAATAGGGATACTTATGGCTTTTATCTTATTTGCATGTACGATCAATATGCCTATGAATGCTCGTGCTGCAGATCCAATTTCGGATGGACATGGATTGATGGGGGATTTCTTTAAATGTGTGCCGAATCCTGATAATCGAACAGATATCACCGTATTCAAATTCGATGATCTGCGTGGATCACGTGCTATTGGCAATCTGAATGGGGATTCATTTAGCAGTATTTTTAATCAATTTTCTGGAACACCTGATTATAATACGGCACGTTTTACAGGAACAATAGTTCCTGCCTACACAGAAGATTATACCTTCCATATGGTTGGTGATGATGGGTTTCGCCTATGGGTTAATGGGCAGCTGATCATTGACTTCTGGCAGCAAACTTGGGAGAAACCGCAAGATAGTGTTCCTATCTCTTTGGAGGCTGGCAAACACTATGACATCAAAGTTGAATATTTACAAGGTTGGGGCGGTACTTGGCTCAAGATGGAATGGGAGAGTGCAAGTCAGCAGCGACAAATCGTTCCTGAATCAGCCCTTTACTTGCCGGCAGATCGCACGTTGGTAACGAAAAAAAGCGAGTTGTCCGCAGAAATTCAAAAGTTGGATTATTTAGCTGACAATTTTGGAGATAAAGTAACCGCAAGTGATCGAACCAATCTCCAAACGGCTAAACAAACGGCTGAAGAGCTGCTGAATACGATTGATGGCGCTCAAATGGATGACCGAGCTAAAGTGGAAGCGCTAATTCAAGGAATTGAAAACGTATCCATCGCTCGTTCCGCCTTTATGAAAGAGATGGGTGTCACAAGTTCTTCTATACATAACAAATTTAGCAATCCGCTCTATCAAGGGCAGGACCCATTTGTAACTTACAAAGACGGCTATTATTACTTCGTTTCTTCCAGTAACCTGGACTCTGAGAACAAAGTGTATGTATCCAAGTCTCGCACCCTGACAGACCAAGGGGAAAAGAAGCTGGTTTTTGATTCACAAGGCACACAAACGCGGATTTTTGCTCCGGAAATTTTCTTCTTTGACGGCAAATGGTATATCTACTACTGTGCCGACTTGAAAGCCTATGATTACAAGCACATGGCGACAGTTCTGCAATCCGTTACGGACGATCCGCAAGGGGCTTATGTTGACAAAGGTGCTCTATATGCGGGTGAACATGGTGTCTATAAGCAAGCGAACGATTTTACGGTTTTTGAAAATAAAGGAAAGCTTTATGCCGTATGGGGCACTTTGGGCTCCGGAGAACCAATCGGTCCGGCCATTGCTCCAATGGATAATCCTTATACCATTAGCGTTGACCGGTCATTCTTGCCTGGCGGAGGCGGGGAAGGTCCTCGTGTCTTACAACGGGACGGCAAAGTATTCATCACGATGTCCGAGGGTGACTATCAATCAGATGGTTACCGGTTATCTTATTTTATGAATACGGATGGGAACTTCTTGAACCCGAGCTCTTGGACGCGCAAAAATGATGTTTTCGTATCGACAAGTGATGTTTCAGGACCAGCTCGAGCAAGTTTTGTGAAATCCGTAGATGGTACGGAAGATTGGATGATGTATCACTCACGGGTGTATCAAGATACAGGGCGAAACTGGTGGCGTCAGGTTAATATTAAAAAATTCGGTTGGAATGCCGATGGTACGCCAAACTTTGGTACGCCTGTTGCTCCGAATGAGTGGCAGGAACTGCCTTCAGGCGATCTGGGTCAAGGAGATATGTATCAAGCCGAAGATGCTGTTCTATTAGGGGATATCACGAAAGAAAACAGCCATTTGAACTTCCAAGGAACAGGTTACATTCATTTACCGAAGAAATCAGGCGCTGAAGCGAATTTTGTTGTTAATGCAGCTGAAGCTGGGGATTATATCGTTGGTTTAAGATATGCCTATGGGGAACAAGTAAACGGGGAATCGACTTCGAATCCTACCGTTCAATTGCCTGCAAGAGCAAAAATCAATGTCTATGTCAACGGAGCACATGTGAAAACGATTGCTCCGGACAAAACAGCGATTAGCTGGGATGAATGGTTTACGGGTTCTGAACGTTTGGCTTTACAGGCGGGTAAAAATGTAATTAGCTACCGAATTGATGAAAGCAGTATCGGGAATGTCAATTTGGATTATGTAACGATGTATAAGGCTGATGTGCCTAATGTGACCGAGCCAACTGAACCGACTGAATTAACAGGAACGCTGACAGGTGTGTCTCAAGTTGCAGTCGGCAATAACCTTGATGTGAACTATGGACTGGCGCATGTTTCGACGAACGCGTCAGATGCCATCTTCGCACAGGATTTAACGTTCAGCTATGATGCGGATACCTTCCTTTTTGATTCAGCACTAGCACTGAAAACTGGTCTTGAAGTCGTTTCAGTGAATAAGGATGTGCCTGGCAAAGTACGTATTTTGCTGGCAAGCCTAGGCACTAATCATGCCGTTTCCACGGATGGCGGACTGCTTAAATTAACATGGAAAGCTCTTAAACAGTCGGCTAATGCAAGTATTCGGCTTTCTTCCCTGCAAATTGCTAACTCAGCGGGTGTAGAGAGTACACTTAACGCTGTTACGTATAACGTAAAGGTCACTGGCACGGCTGATCTGAACAAAGAAGCGTTGAATACATTAATTGCGCAAGCGCAAACAACTCTACAAGCGGCTGTTGAAGGTAGTGCACCAGGTCAATACCCAACTGGCTCCAAAGCCACTTTGCAAGCAGCGATCAATACAGCGATTGCGGTTGCCGCAAACGCAGTTACGCAGGCGGAAATCGATCAAGCAACAAGCAGCTTGAATCAAGCTTTGCAAGCATTTACGAGCTCCGTAAATACCAGCCCTTCAGGAGACGTCAATGGGGATGGCAAAGTAACGGTCGGTGATATCGCAATTGCCGCTGCAAACTATGGCAAAACAGAGTCAAGCCCAGATTGGAATTTGGTCAAGAATTTTGATTTAGTCAAAGACGGCATCATTGATATTAAGGATCTTGCGGTAATCGCTAGGGCTATGTTCGAATAAAGGTGAAGCAAGACCGTCAGGGGAGCCTGACGGTCTTTTTTTGGTTTGACGAACTTTTTTATATCGATTCAAGTGTTGATCCTATGTTAAAATAAGGAAACAAGTCAAAAAGAGAGGAACAATGGATGAAACGAATAGCTGAGGGAAGAACAGCCGAGATTTTCCAAGAACATCATGAAAGCGTAATCAAGCTATACCGCAGCGGATTTCCAAAAGACGCAATTATCTATGAATATGAGATAACGAAACAAGTTGCATCGCTTGGTATTTCTGTACCGATGGTTCATGAGCTAGTTGAGATGGAGGGAAGAATCGGCATTAATTTTGAATACATTGAAGGCAAGCCGCTCCTTCAGAAAATGGCAGAGCATCCGCAAGAACTGGATGATTTTGCAGAAATACTAGCTGAGATGCATGTCACACTTCATCGTTGTGAAGTCCCTGCCGATGAGAGGGGCAAGCCTTTTCGTAAACAAAAGGAAATGCTTGCGCATAACATTCATCAAGCTCCCCAGCTTTCAACGGATGAAAAGCATGCAATCCTTCAAATCCTTGAAGCCCTGCCAAACGGCAACCGTGTCTGTCATGGCGATTTTCATCCGGATAACGCGATGGTCGGGGAGAAGAGGTGGATCATTGATTGGATGACGGGCATGGTTGGCCATCCTGCCGGGGACATTGCCCGCACATTGATTTTGTTCCGTTACGGTACACTTCCAGAAGCTGCTCCGAGCCATGTGAAGGATCAACTTCAAGCCATGAGAGAGAGGATGGGGCATGTGTATTTCAATTATTATCTTGCCCATTCCAATCTACAGATGGATGAGATCGATCAATGGATGTTGCCAGTTGCTGCAGCCAGATTAACTGAGTGGATTCCCGAAGAGGAGAAAGATCAGCTGAGGTCTGTGATCAGAGAACGTTTGAAGCTGAAATAAAAAGCAGTCCATCGGTGTTAATTTTAAATCGAAAACGAGGTGCTGACTGTCATGTGGAATCCGGATCACTATTTTAAAGATCTGTACGATCGTGTAACGCCATCCGAAAAATTTCAAGCGAGCTCACAAGAGGAATGGCTTAACTGGAATGAACGGTTACGTTCGCGTTTTGTTGAGTTACTTGGTGGATTTCCACCGAAGATTCCCGAACTTGGACCCGAGCTTTTGGAGTCTGTGGATTGCGGCACGTATACGAGAGAAAGAATTCAAATTCAGACGTATCCTGACCTCTACATGCCTGTTTATGTACTTATTCCGAAAGAACGCAAAGAGCGAGCGGGAGCCATTATCGCCTGTCATGGCCACGGATATGGCAGCAAGGATATTGTAGGTCTAACGATAGATGGCGAGGAAAAAACAGGTGACAAGGGCTATCAGAAAGATTTCGCCGTAGAACTTGTCAAGAAAGGCTATATCGTTGTTGCACCAGAACTTTTAGGCTTTGGTGATCGTAAGTTGAGCGCTGAGAAGCAGGATGCAAACTCTTGTCACAGTCTATCTACATCGCTTTTGGCGATGGGCCAAACGATGGCTGGTTATCGAGTGTTTGAAACTTTGCGCTGCGTAGATTATCTACTTACACGTGAAGATGTAGATGCCGCGAGGATTGGGTGCATGGGGATTTCCGGAGGCGGACTTGTCTGCTCATTTGCTGCGGCTATTGATCATCGCATAACGGCAGCTGTCGTAAGCGGATATACGAACACTTTTCAAGCTAGCATACTATCCATTCATCACTGTATAGACAACTATGTGCCGGGTCTGTCACTAGCTGCTGAAATGCCGGATCTGATTGGCTTGATTGCCCCTAGACCTCTTCTCATTGAATCAGGGAAAGGCGATCCTATTTTTCCTGTACACGCGACCATGCAGGCCTATGAGCAGATTCGAAGCATTTATCAGATTTTAGAGGCAGAAGAAAAATTGGCTTTAGATCTTTTTGAGGGCACTCATGAGATTTCAGGGAAAGTGGCTTACGATTGGTTTCAACGAGTTTGGGCTTGAGTTTTCCGGGAATCTGAAAGAGAAGATTAGCAACTTTTTCCACTCCATAGCGTCTTAAATAACATGGAATTGTATGCGCTATCATTAGTTCTTTTTTCATTAAAATTGAACATAAGAAGGATGGATGACTATGTATACCTTTGGTTGGTGCAGTGAGATTCAGCAGGCTGAGAAATTAAAGGATTTGGGTTTTGATTACATAGAATGTGCGCTAGTTTCTTTAAATTTGGAAAATGAAACGGAATATGCGGCAAGATTGCCGTTATTTATGAATAGCCCGCTCCCAGTCAGCGCATTTAATATTTTTTTCCCTGGCGATTTAAAAGTTGTTGGGCCTGAGGTTGATGAGGAGCGTCTCCAGCGTTATATACATAAAGCAGCCAATGCGTTAAATCAAATCGGAGCCAAAACGGTCGTTCTGGGAAGCGGGAGATCACGTAATATTCCCGACGGATGGGAACAGAACCGCTCAGAGGAGCAGTTCACGCAGCTGTTGTCCCGTATCGGTGAAGAATTTGCCGGGACTGGCGTAACGTTGGTGATTGAACCTTTAAATAAAAAGGAGACGAACCTCATAAACAGTGTCTCCGAAGCTGTTCGCTTCGCGAAACAAGTTAATCACCCGTCTGTTCGGGTTTTGGCAGATTTTTACCATATGGATGAAGAGAAAGAGTCGCTACAAACGCTTATCGACAACCAAGCTTGGCTGCAGCATATTCATTTAGCGGATACGGGTCGATTTTCACCAGGGACAGGTCAGTACCCCTACGAGCAGTTCGTTTCAGCGCTGAAGGCTTCGGGCTATGAGGGGATGATTTCGGCGGAGTGTACAGTCCGAGATCCGGAAACAGATCAACGTAACAGTTTAGCTTTTATGAAACGAGTATTTGCTTAGTAATAAGCTGTAGTTATAGATAAACGATAGCGTTCACTCTGTTATGAGGTGAACGCTATTGTTCCTTGTTGATTTGCGAAGCAGCTATCCATCTTTTGCCTATAAGCCATATCTTTAATCCGGTGCCCCAAAGAATCAGAGCGGAGCCAAAACCAACGACGAGCCACCAGGTAATGACGGGATGCCCGCCAAGGGCTGCACGTTCAGGTACAAATAGAAGGGTAGCAATCGCAAGTAGGTGTCTCATACGCGCCAACTTCCTTTCCGCATCATGTTAGTTGATTTTAACTGAAGGAGGAGAGAAAATGAATTTATTTTTTCGTGATAATTTTTTTAATGCAGGTTTTACGGAGATTTTGGACAGCGAGGAAAAAAACATGGGGCATCTGGATTTAAAGAGTTCCTTTGGTTCGGCCATCGATGTATATGGCGTCAATGATCGACTTCTTTACAAAGGAGGATTTCCGTTCTTGTCAGGAAAATGGGAGGTTTCGCATCCGGGTGGGAGCTTGGCCGGTGTTCTGCGAAGCCGTTTTGCGATGTTTTCCAAAAAGTTTACGTATGAAACGCAAGGGAGAGGCAGTTATGACATCACCTCCCCGGCATTTTCAAAAGAATATGAAATATCCGATTCCTCAGGCGTGCTTGTCGCTCATTTTGAGAAAATAAACGGATGGTTTTCTTCAGGAGCATTTACACTGCGAAACCAATCTGCAGAATTGGATAGTTACGAACTTGTGGCTGTCATTATGGGCATGCATGCGATTCAAAAAAGGCAGGACGCCAGCCATGCTTCCCATTAAGGAGCGGCCAATCTTTCTATTTTAATAAAGTGTATCTGCAAAGATCCGAAAAATACTCTTCCTTGATTGTATTGAAGTTCACATATGTACCCATAAGTTCGAGAGATCGATTGCAGTTCTTTGAAACCTGGGAGCCTTTTAACTAAAGTTGTAATTTGTTGAATGACGTGATTTGGCAGGTGCGTGAACATCCTTGTATGGATGCCGTCGACGACGGATATAAAACTGGGAAATGTGGTTTTGTTGAAGTGCGAAAGTTTCGCGCTATCCTGGGCAATTTCCAATATTTCTTTGTTCAAGCGATTTAAATTAATGGTGATGTTCTTGTAAAAATAAATGCCAAAACCGATTCTGTTCGTTATAGGGTTGATGCGTTTTTTCCACTTTAACACCGTTGCTTCGAGATAAGTCTCCAGCTGATCAGCAAATGACCGCTTATGAAATAGGGATTTGATAAATTTCCTCATGATTATTCTCCTTCGTATAGCAAAGTTGCCTTGGATTTGACGTAAGCGTCGCGTGTATTGTTCATTTTACAAATGCTCAAATTTCTTCTTGTAGTTACTCAAGGTGAATAGGGGCCAAATATATCGATAACTGTGATAGTTGGAATAAAAGGTGCCGGGCAGTCCTGCTCCGGTTGGATACCGCGTCGTCCAGTCATCCTTGTGCAGCAGCAGGAGCAATTGCTGCATCCCCTTGCGGATGGCAGGCAGAGGTTCATCGCATACCGCGATAAGCGCATCAAGCGCCCAAGCGGTTTGGGAAGGCGTGCTGGCGCCGAGCGGTATGTAGTGTTTGGAGCTATCGCTGCTGCAGGATTCGCCCCAGCCGCCGTCTTCGTTTTGGATGCTTAGCAGCCAATCGACGGCTTTTCGCACTGCAGGGTGATAGGGTTTCGTTCGAACAGCCATCAGCCCTGTCAAAGCAGCCCATGTGCCATAGATGTAGCAAACTCCCCAACGGCCGTACCACGAACCATCTGCCTCTTGATTCGAGAACAACCAATCCGCACCTCTTTGCACAAAGGTTTGACGGATGTCCAGACCTGCTGTTGCGCCTAGGAATTCCAATGTTCTTCCGGTAAGATCCGCCGTAGACGGATCAATTGCAGCAGCGGAAGCGCCGTCGACCGGGACAAGCGTCAGCAGCTTGTTGGTAACCCCTCTTTCGAAAGCGGGCCAGCCGCCATCTTTATTCTGCATGGACAGAACCCAGTTCAACCCGCGGTTCCATACGTCTTGGTATTCAGGATTCTGCTGCACGGTTGCATGTATGGCCCGCAGAGCTGCTGTGGTATCATCCACGTCGGGGTTAATCGTATTCGATTCGGAGAAACCCCAACCGCCGGCTACTGGATGAGCGACATGAAATCTCCAATCTCCTAGTTTGGATTGCTGCAAACCGTGCAAATAATGGACTGCTTTTGCGATCGAAGGATGATCGGGTGAAGTTCCCGCTTGCTGCAGCGCCGCGGCAAGCAGGGCTGTATCCCAGACTGTCGACGGTGAGTTTTGGAGATGTACCTTTCCGTTTATGTTCCACAGCATCGAGTAGAGTCCGTTCAGCGCCGCGGTAATCGTAGGGTGATTCTTGTCATAGCCCAGCGCTAACAAGGACAAGATCATCAGCAGCGTACACGTCGCGTAGCTGTATAGCGTTCCATCTGCTTCAATACGTTCAAGCATATAGGTTTTAGCATATCGAATAGCTCGTTTATGCAGCTGTTGGGGAAGACTGGTTAGCTGCTTAATACCGGTATGCACTTCATTCAGCAGCTCCTGGAATCCTCGGGGTGACTCTTGCTCTTTGCGAACGGGCAGAGTCAGGTCTGATAAGTCCGGAGTGGCCGCGTTTTTTCTGACAAATTTGAGGTCGGCCATGATCAAGACCGGTGCAAAGTGAACGCGGGCAAAGCCGGAGAAGTCAAAAAAGTTGACGGGAGAGGTCAACGGCAGCAACAGAAATTCCAGCGGAATCATGATCGAGGATGGCCATGGATATTGTCCTGCGGTTGCCAGGAATACCTTCGTAAGAAAGGTTTTCACTTGCTTAATTCCGCCTTTGGAAGTGATGAACCGTGCAGCTTTCATCATCGGTTCGTCTGTTTTTTGGCTATAGCCCGAATACAAAAGCGCAAAATAGGCATTTACGGTCGTATCCAAATGGCCATCCGCTTCATCCTGATAGACTTTCCATGCGCCATTGGGTTCTTGTTCGGCAGCGATGCGATCATGCAATTGTTTGATGAGCGCTTCTTGAGGAACTTCCAGTGTCCGAAGGACGATAATCATGTAAGCGTCGGTTAACAGACTATTTTCAAAGCAAAATCGCCAAGAACCGTCTTGATGCTGCCATTGTTCGAGGCTGGCCCTCATGCGGCGAATTTCCTCATTCACTTCATTCCGTACAGGCATATGCAGTCCTCCTGCCGCTTCGAGTCAAGATTAGATGGATCTTTACATGATATGAACAACACATCATTTTAATCTAAAAAATCCAATACGCATCTATGGCGGTATCGCTACCTCGGTGATCGTAAAACAAGAAAAAACGCCAGTTTTCACTGACGTTTTACTTCTCTAGCCCATTAACTTTGATACGGAGGTGTAAAATCGTAATGATTTTGCGGCGCTTTAGGGACAAGCAGGCAGCCGATCATATAGATTAGGACTACGGTACCGAAGCTGCACAAAGCGGCGATGATGACCAACAAGCGAATCATCGTTGCATTTATACCTAGCCATTCTGCTAGTCCTCCGCAAAGGCCTGTTAATTTGCTGTCTGTTCTAGAACGGAATAATTTGTTCATGGTATGGCTCCTCTCCATTTTGCGATCTATGGCATGTCATTGTTTCGTTTTCATGTCTTTATTGTAGCTCTTGCAAGGTACTGCGAAAACGGACCTATGACGGTTATTGAAGCCGGACTTGAGGCGGGGAAGAGCCACTACAAAAGCCAAGAACCCCGCAATTAAGTTCGTAATCGCGGGGTTCTTTTATGGATAGGCTGTGCATCTTAAGATAGGAGGTAGTTAAGCTGGCGAAGATGGGGCTGTAGTTCCGGAACGACATCAAGATAAGAGGTAAACACTTTGATGAGTGTTGAATTGGGAGTTTGGCGGACGCATTCCTCTTGTAGCATGACCGCAACCTTGCGAAGCTCCTCGCGCACATCATCCGGCTTTGACAGCTCGCCGATCTTGAAAGTCATTAGCGAAATCAACTGCTCAATCGTCGTCTGACGGGCGGGAGAATCACTCGGATTCAAATAGTTGAAATGTGTGTTGCTTTCATCAATGATGGGCTTCGGTGCTGTCCGAATGAAGTCGTCGATTAAGGCATCCAAGCGATCGACGATGAACGCAGCTAACTCGGACATTGGTAAGGCAATCACTTTCTGCTGAACATAAGCTAAGTATTCAATATGAATGCCGCGGAAAATGGCAACAATATCCCATATGTAGGGCTCAATCTGATTGCCGTATGTCTCGATTAGCAGTTCGCGGCGCCAGGTGTGCAGCGCGTTTTTCTTCCGTTTCCATGCCGCGATGAATTGTTCATTGGTTGTAATGGGCAGTTCCCTGAAGTCAATCATGAACAGGTGATTCTCAACCGTATATTGCAACTGGAATTCGATTTTTCGCCGCAGCTTTTCTTTGGGAGTCAGGCTCAGCCTTTCAGCGCCACGATCAAGTGCTGCTGCTTGATCTAGCAATGTCTGGTGACATGCGACGAAAGCGGCAGTAAACAGCTCTTCTTTGGTCGCAAAAAATTTATAGATGCTGGCTTTGGCCATACCGCAAGCCTCGGCGATATCCTGCATGGATGCGGCGCTGTAACCTTTCGATCGGAACAGCTCGATGGCTGTATTCAAAATTTTATCTTTTTTCGTGTCTACCATCGCGATCCCTCCATCCCTATCTTGACATGAGTCAAGGGGAACGTCAATGTTTCTCATTGACGATAAAACTATCGAGTTCTATAATGAACTCATTGGTTTTATACTTGAATAAAAGGAGGTGGCCGATATCTTGCCCTAAGCTGGATAGAGGTTAAGGTATCGGTAATCACATGAGAATAGCTGAAGGCATTGAAATGTTGTCATTAAATTTGGGACCTATGACGATTCATCCGACAATCCTTTTTGACAAAGAGTCCTGGGTGTTAATCGATACGGGCATGCCGGGTTCGGCCCCTGCGATTCGGGAGTTAGCAAAGCAAGCAGGGGTGTTGAATGTCCCGCTTCGCTCCATTATTTTGACACATCAGGACATCGATCATGTTGGCGGACTGCCTGAGTTTCTCGCGGCTGAAGACGAATCTCCCATCGTCTATGCCCATGAAGACGACAAAGACGTCATTAACGGGGCGAAACCGATGATCAAAGTGAGCCCGGAGAGGCTGGCTGCGCTCCTGGCTCAGCTGCCGGAAGTGACTCGCAACCAATTCGAGCAGACTTTTCTGTATCCGTCGCACCCCAACGTGGAGAGCACGATCGCAGATGGAGAGACGCTGCCGATTGCAGGCGGCTTAACCGTCATTCATACGCCGGGACATACGCCCGGGCATGTCTGTTTGTACCACCACGCAAGCAAGACGCTAATTGCCGGAGATGCCATGGTCGTCGAAAATGGCGAATTAAAGGGGCCGCGGGCAGCCGTTACACCGGATATGGAAGAAGCACTAAGATCGCTTAAGAAGCTGCTTGCCTTCGATATCGAGACCGTTATCTGTTATCATGGCGGGAACTTCCAAGGTGAAGTGAATAAACGTATCGCTGAATTGACTGAGCAGCCGTGATTCGTTTCGTCATCACACTTGCTTTGTCGCTTGTAGGGGGGACCCTTTTCACGTTCATTCATTCTCCCTTACCTTGGCTCTTGGGTCCGATGCTGTTTGCGTTTTTGGGAGCTCGTTTGTTGAAAAAGGTGAAGCCGCTATGGCCTAGTTATTTACGTGATGCGGCACTGATTATTATTGGTTATTCCATTGGATTAACATTCACGGTGAACACGTTGCAAGAAATGGGAAAACAACTGCCCAGCATGATTCTAATGACCGTTTTACTGCTGCTTTTCAGCGCATTAATCGCCTACTGCATTTCCAAGGTATCTGGTTTGCCGCTGCCAACGGTGTTGATGGGGAGTATTCCCGGCGGGTTGTCGCAGATGATCATCCTTGCGGAAGATACGGAAGGCATTGATCTTACGGTAATGACGTTTCTCCAAGTTTCTCGGTTGATGATCATTATTTTCTGCGTACCGCTCCTTATCTTTAGTCCATTGTTTGGCGGTGAACGGTCGGCGATAGAGCAGATAGCGGGAGTAAGTGCGCGTTGGAGTGATCTTTTCCCTAATATTTTCTTGTTCGCTATTGTTTGTGTGATATGTGCCGTGCTGGCGAAAAAGATTCGTTTTCCATCGGCTTTTTTGCTGGGGCCAATGATTGCCACAGCCGTGCTTCATCTGTCCGGTGTGTCAGGGCCAGTTCTGCCGTCTGGTCTTCTAGACGTATCGCAACTATTGATAGGCACGTACGTTGGTTTACTCCTTCGTCCAGAGAGTTTAACGCATAAAGTACGAATCATTGGGCTCTCGATCGTAAGCGGCTGCGTTCTCATCCTGGGCTCGTTAGGTTTAAGCCTTATGCTTTCAAACATGCATAACGTTTCAGGAGCCACTGCCTTTTTGGCTATGGCGCCTGGAGGTATGGATCAAATGGGGATCATGGCCAAAGAGGTTCATGCGGACATTGCGATTGTCACGTGCTATCAAATATTCCGAACCTGGTTCATTTACTTTGCGGTTCCGCCGCTTCTAAGGCTTGCCTTTAAATATTTGCTGCCAAGGGAAAAAGTAGGGAATGAGCCTGTCCCCAGAAGCTGAAAAGTGGAAAATACAGGATCGGCAGAGGATTGAAGCCATCTTATTCTGTCAAGACTAGTTAGCATAACTTTTTTAGCAGATGAGTGGTGAACATGAAAGATATTACTTTCAGAGCTCTGGCGGTCACGAATGAAATTGATTTAAACAAAATCGCAATTCATTGTCATATTCCAAAAAAATACACGTGGGAGCAGCCGTTAATTCTGAGGGGGGATATTTTATCCTCAATCCTTCAAAAAGAAACGGATTCCTTACAGCAGGTGCTGGTGTTTTCGTTTGGAAGTATTGTATTTGTGAATCACAAAAACAAGGATGAAATTACAGCTTTCTTAAAATTTATCCAAACCTTTGAGCCTGATCTGGAGCTCCAGCATGTGGATAGATATATGGACGATTACAGTCTGCATATCGAGGAAATCGAGAGCATGGAGTTGACAGACAAGTATGTCATTGTTGCCGAATATCAGTTCTTTTACCCTGAACTCATCTCTACAGTTCTTGCCAAATCCGTAGCGTTGGAGAAGATTGAGGAACAACTTGGCGATATTCATGATGGACTTGAAGGAATGATCGATCGATTAGAGAAAGGGAAGCTTCGCGTGGGCAACAAAGAATTGGCGAGAACCACAGCCAAAATCGTAAGGCATGAGTACAATACCCTTGCCTACATCATGATTTTGGATAAACCTGATCTAACTTGGACGAATAGCACGGCCAGTGAATTTTATGACGGGATGATGGATTTCTTTGAACTGAATGATCGCTATAAAATTTTGAAAAGCAAAACGGACATTTTGTATCACATCCTTGAGGGGTTTTCAAATATCAGCCATTCTATTCGAGGGTTGTTCGTTGAGTGGATTGTCGTGATTCTAATTGTTATAGAAGTCGCGTTAACGGTTTTACAAATTGTAGGCTGGCTTCCTTCCCATTAGGAGAATGGAGTATCAAAAGATTGAGGGAAACTTCCTTCAAGCTTTTTATTTTTTTAGATCCAATGTGGCATAAAGCGGCCCGAAAAATGATAACATCAAGCATTATAGGGTTATCATTGGAGGTATGTGAATGAAGGCAATGGTCTACACGAAATATGGAGCCAAGGATGTTCTTAACCTTGTTGAGATAGAAAAACCAACACCCAAAGTCAATGAAGTCCTGGTTCGCGTTCATGCCGCATCCGTCAATTCGTGGGATTGGGATCTTTTGCGAGGAAAACCCTATTTGGCGCGCCTTGGGGGGATGCTAAAGCCAAAATATAGCATTCTCGGAGCTGACATTGCAGGGATCGTTGAAGCGGTGGGACGAGAAGTCAAACAGTTTCAGCCTGGCGATGAGGTGTTCGGGGACATCTCTGGCAGTGGTTGGGGCGGATTTGCGGAGTATGTGTCTGTTCGTGAAGCCGTTTTGTCACCCAAACCACCTCATCTGACTTTCGAGCAAGCTGCTGCTCTCCCGCAAGCGGGAGTCCTTGCTTTACAAGGCCTCCGTGATAAAGGAATGATTCAGCCAAACCAGAAGGTTCTCGTCAATGGTGCCGGTGGGGGAGTGGGGACGATCGCCGTACCGTTTGCCAAATCTGTCGGTGCGGTAGTGGCGGCTGTCGATCGCCGCGAAAAGTTGGATATGCTTACATCGATTGGGGCAGACGAGGTTATCGATTACACAACGAAAGATTTTACCAAAAACGGACAGCAGTATGACTTAATTCTTGATGTAGTAGGAAATCGATCAATATTCGATTACAAACGCGCACTAAGTCCATTAGGTTCTTATGTGATGGTAGGAGGTTCTATGGCTCGTATTTTCCAAGTTATGTGTTTAGGGCCATGGATTTCAATGACGGAGAAGAAGAAAATGGGCATCTTGATCCACAAGCCAAATCAACATGATCAAAAGGAATTGGGTAGGCTTGTTGGGACTGGAGTCGTTACACCCATTATTGATAAATACTATCCATTAAGTGAGGTTGGTGAAGCTATTCAGTATTTGGGAGAAGGCCATGCCAAAGGGAAAGTGATGATTCGCATCTTGGACTAAATGACTCTTCTGTTCCTGAAAAAGTGCATGATTAGATAGGCGGATTGGGGAAAATTCAAGCCTAGCTGCCACGCACCAATACCAAGCAGCTGATAGTCGATGACCAGTTGACATTTCGCTGCCCGGGCCCTCGCATCCTCAAACCAGACGATATGTCTGCGTCCTTGCTCATCCCAATAACCAAAATACGGCTGTTGATGCTGCTCGGAGTATTGAATATTCACTTCATATTTAATTGCGGTATCTGTTGCTGATTTTACGGAAACCGCTTTGGCCGTTAGCGGGACATTCCCCTCCATAGTCCAATCGAAACCATACCGCGGGACACCAAGAATGATTTTATGACGGGGCATGTGTTGAAGTGCATAATCAACCGTTTTTCTTATTTCATCGATCGGGCCGACGGGTCCAGGACCTGAATGTGCTTCATGGAAATCATAGGCCATTATAAACACGAAGTTGACAGCGCTAGCAATTCCGCCGTAATCATATCCCGGATGGTCAAGTTCGGACCTTTTTACAGGTACCGCAACTGACGTATAATAACCGTCAGGTTGTAACTTTTCTTTCAATGCTCTCAAGAAACCGGAGTACAAGTCCCGTTCATCTGGCCGAATTCGCTCGAAATCCACATTGACACCGGCAAAATTTTTCGTTTCCAGTAAGGAATAGATGTTATTGATTAAACGGTTTCGAAGTTCCGGAGACTGCAGCAATTGTTTCGTTATGTCGGAACTGAACCCTCCTGGCGTTAAATTTGTTACTGTAGCAAGAGGAGCTACAAGGTGAGAACGTGCGGCCTTGACTGCGACCTCATCGAGGGGGAGATCACTCAAACTGCCGTCAGGCGTAATATGATATTCAAAAACACCATAGTAGGTATTCAAGTTTGCGAAGTTTTGAACGGTTTTCTGAATCTGATCCGGCGTACTAGGCAAAATATAGCTTAGCCCTTCCTCCAAGTATTTAGGTCGATCCGGCAACGTTAGCTTCATACCGACAGTTAAGTTATCGCTTTGGAGACCGTTAGCGGTTCTTAACAGCTGTAAGGGAATATAGCTGATGCTCGCGATATAGGAAAGTGTGTCACCCGGTTGAACGATGTAGCTCGATGTTGAGATGATAAGCGCTTGACCTGGTACGAGGTCAGACTCAATTAAACCATTTACGGAGCGTATTGTTTCAAGTGAGACTTGAAATTTTCTCGAGATTGCATATAAAGAATCGCCTGATTTGACCGTATAAATAAACAAAGGGATCAGCCCCCTGACCGAGAAATGGCAATCTAATTTAATAATAGTTATTCCGTCTTCGGCATGTTTAAGAACAAGGGCCAGCCATTCAAAATGGTCCAATCCTTAGTTGATGATCTTTTCAAAACTGGGAATGCTAATAAGCAATACGGTATCCAGAGGTGTATGAGTTGAATCAGATCCGATGCGATGAATCCCCAATGAAAGAACAGCTCAAACTACATATCCAAGAAATTTCTGATGCGCTGCATCGTAGCTTACAAATCATAGATAATGAGAATCACTGCATGTTAAGCGATTTAGAGGCGATTCAAGAAAGGTTCAGGAGAGTTGAATCGATTGCCGCTTCCTTTTACATGCAATGTTATTTGTCAGCTTTCTCCATCCAATATTCCGATTTGACCATTGCCGTTGATCACTTGTCGAAACGCCGCCATGGTGCATTGATAGTCATACAACGCAACGATCCTATAGAGGAACATCTTCATAATGGCATTCCAGTTGGTGCCAAAGTATCGTATTCCTTGCTGGAATCAATCTTCTACCCTGGGAATCCCTTGCATGATGGCGCAGTGTTCATTAGTTACGATCAAATCGTTTCAGCAGCGAATGTCCTTCCTTTATCAGCCACGATTGTAGAAAATAAAAAGTTAGGTACGCGGCATCGGGCGGCAATTGGCATTACGGAACGAACAGATGCTTTGGCTCTGGTTGTATCGGAAGAAACCGGCCAAACTTCATTCGCCTATAAGGGCCAACTCCATCCGATCATCATGTCGGATATTATTGTATAGATCCCATAGGATAATAGACCTAAAAAGGCTGTCGAGAATTGAATTCTCGGCAGCCTATTTTCATAGCTCTGATACGCATTATATCAACTATTTACATACTAATTTAAATTAGCTATAAAAAATTCGACGGGTTTCGCCGAAATTAAACATAGGATAATTTATCCTGTAAATTAAAGGGAAAACATGACCCCTTACAACAAAAAGAGAAACTTCGGAGGCTAGCAGAATGAAACTCACGCTGTACAAGAAACTTCTTTGTAGCTTTGTCATTGTTTTAGTGCTTCTCACGGCAATTAGTATCACGTCACAAATGCGGATGAAATCAATGGGTGACACTGCCAAATTAACGACGGATAAAGGACTTCCTTCCGTTATCTTACTGGGTAATTTGAACTATGATTTAAAAAGCCTGGACGATCAAATCCTGCGTATTCAATTTAACATGGAGGATAAGACGAAGCAAAACCTAAGTGGTACTGGCATGTTAGAAGATGAGGCCACCACGTCTCCTGCGGAGAGAGCTCAAACCTTATTTAATGATATTGAAAAGAAAATCAATCAGCTGGATGGGACTTTCCAGGATGAGAAAGATATTCAGATGCTCAAAGTATTCAAAGAGCAGTGGACGCAGTACGCTACCGTTTTTCCTTCTACGCTGGAAGCTGCGCAAAAACACGGTGCTGAAGGTCTGGCGCTTATCCAGGTAGCGGATAGTAATTTGGGAAGCTGCTCGTTGCTGATTGAAATGTTCACCAAACGCATTCAGGAAAATGCGGAAGGATGGGCAGCAGAAGTGGAGCATTCTTATCAGGATGGCATTAAGTGGAATACGATCCTTAGTATCTTTGCTATCATATTAGGCTTAGTTATCTCGTTCCTGATTGCTCGTCACGTCTCCAAACCGATTACGACGATGAGTGCAGCGGCTAGACGCATATCGGATGGGGATCTTTCTGTGAGCTATACAGCATTGAAGCAGAAGGATGAAATCGGAGATCTCAGCGCTTCGTTTGCCCAAATGACGGAGCATATGAGAACTATGATCGAAACGGTGAATGGGCATGCGCAAAGCGTAGCTTCTTCGGCGGAACAACTTCGCATCAGCTCTATTGATATGCAGGAAGTATCCAATCATATCACGCAGACAGTGAAAGACGTAGCTACAGGGGCGGATCAACAGACGCTTACGATGGAAGAAACTTCGCGTTCCATGGAAGAAGTGGGCAGCGGGATATACCGGATGGCCGAAAGTGCTTCAACGATCGCGGAGTCGATCGAATGGACCAAACAGCAGGCAGAAGCGGGTGGCACCTATGTACAGAACACCGTACAGCAGATGGAATCCATTCATGACTCTGTCCATCAGACAGATCAAGTAATGTCTATGTTGGAGAGAAAATCGCAAGAGATCGGGCATATTTTACAAGCAATTCAGGATATTGCACAGCAAACGAATCTTCTGGCACTTAATGCAGCGATTGAAGCGGCTAGAGCAGGAGAGCAGGGACGCGGTTTTGCTGTCGTAGCTTCTGAAGTGCGTAAACTTGCCGAGCAATCCGGGCAATTTTCGGGTGAAATTTCCGCTTTGCTGAGTGAAATTCAAGCAACTGTACATGACTCGGGGGATGCGCTCAGCCAAGTCAAAAATGAAGTTCAAACGGGCATTGAGCTCGTGCAGAAAACCGAGCAAAACTTCGGTGAAATTTTGCAGTCCACTACTTTAGTGGCCTCACAAATCCAGGAAATGGCTGCAACTTCCGAACAAATGTCGGCTGGCGCGCAAGAGATTACGGCATCTGTGCAACAAGTTGCTTCCATTGCCAAGAAAACGGCGGACTCATCCCAGGACGTGTCATCCTCCGCGGTGAATCAGCTTGAGACTACAGGTGAAGTGAGAGTCGCCGCACAATCTTTATCGGAGATGGCTGAAGAGCTCCAGCAGATCCTGGCTCGATTCCGTATTGCTTAGTCCCATACATTTGGAAACCCCACAAACCCTTGCGGTTTGTGGGGTTTTATTCGGAAGGACGCCTAGTGCGTTTTTTTGCGTAGATAAGAAAGTATAAGTTTTTACATTTGCTTCGCTCTACCTTGACAAATGCGCTCGTCCTAAAGGACGACGAAGTCGTTTATCTTTGTATCTCTGTTATAAATTATTCAACCTTCGGTAAATATGACGTACTGTTGTCAGCTTTACTGTGCTATGCTAGATAAGTTCATGGAAGTTGATACGGAGACGGAGGAACTTACAGAGATGGCAGACGCATTAAAAGATATGTACAATCAAGCATTTCTTGAGGAATTCGCAAAAAAAGTTCATAGCGCTTACCAATCTTTCGACGAGGATTCGTTCGTGGAGAAGGTTATGAATGCTGACTGGGCAGATTTAGCGTTGAAACAAAGGATGAGGAAAATTACGCTAACGCTCGGCGATCATCTGCCGCCTTCTTATAGCGAGGCGTTGGCCATTTTATATGCAATTGAAGATACCTGTATTGGTTTTCCTTATTTGTTTTTTCCTGATTTTGTGGAAGTATACGGTCACAACAGCGAGCATTGGGAGATGTCCATGCAAGCACTGGAAAGATTCACATCAAGATCTTCCGCTGAGTTTGCTGTTCGGCCATTTATTTTGCATGATCCCGAACGAATGATGGAGCAGATGTCCGTTTGGGCCGATCATCCGAATGAGCATGTGCGCAGGCTCTCTAGTGAAGGATGCCGTCCGCGTCTTCCTTGGGGGCAAGCGCTTCCGGTGTTTAAGCGGGATCCTGCGCCGGTACTGGGCATTTTGGAGAAGCTGAAGGCCGATCCGTCGCTTTATGTCCGCAAAAGTGTCGCTAATAATTTGAACGATATTGCCAAGGATCATCCGGCGATCGTTCTGGAGACAGCCGCGCGTTGGAAGGGGGACAATCCGGATACGGATTGGATCGTGAGACACGGCTGCAGGACGCTGATTCGCCAAGCGACTCCAGAGGTGCTTGCTCTGTTTGGATATGCAGAGACGCGTGATGACCATCCGCTCGCGGATTACGCAGCAATCATATCCGAGCCGAACGAGCTGATGATTGGCGAGAACTGCGAACTTCGGTACGAAGTTCATGTTCGGCAGGGTGAACCCGTGCATCTGCGTATCGAATACGGAATTGATTTTGTGAAAGCAGGAGGAAAACATTCCCGGAAATTGTTTCTGCTCTCTGATAAAACCGTACCAGGAGGCTCACGACTTACCGCTGCTAGAACCCATCGATGGGCGGACCTGACGACCCGCCGGCATTACCCTGGCGAGCATCGAATTGTTTTACTCGTGAACGGAAAGGAAGTCGCAGAGACCTCCTTAAATTTAACGACAGGAAACTAGGGAGCTGATTCCGTGAGTCCTATTAACATCCAGAAAGTTGAGAATCTGGATACTAATTTATTGCTGCCTTTGGCAGAAGAGAGTGCGAGTGAAGGCTTTCATCACCTAGACCGATTGATTAACGAGTATGCGGATGGGAGTAATCAATTTGATCAAGATGGAGAAGCTTTTTTCATTGCCACGCTGGGCAGTGAGATTGTCGGGGTCTGCGGACTGAACCGGGATCCCTACGCCGATGGTGCAGATGTCGGACGTGTTCGACGGCTTTATGTTCGGGCAAGCGCACGCAGATTTGGAATTGGGCGAATGTTAATGGCGTCGGTTATTGCGGAAGCGAGAAAAAGTTATCACCTGCTTGTCCTTAGAACGGATAACCCTCAGGCTGATATTTTTTATCGCTCGATCGGTTTTTCCATCAACACGGATTCGAATAATCATACACACTTCCTTGTATTGAATGTAACTAATGAATAAAGAATGGACTGGAGATTAGGAATGAATTCTTCTTTGTTTCGAAATCGTGCGTTTATCATTTTGATGATTGGCGAAGCCATCCAAGGCGGAGGCATCTGGACCAGCATTATTGCCAATTTGCAATTTATGCAAAGCCACGTTCCGTCTGATTTAGGCAAAAGTTTAATCCTGATGTGCGGATTATTCCTAGGCGTGCTTATTTCACCTCAAGCCGGTGTGTGGGCCGACCGTTATGATAAGAAAAAAATCCTGCTCATATCAGGTTTTTTTCGTTGTCTTGCTCCGATTTGTATGTTCGCTGCATTATATTACCAATCTGTCGCAATCATGCTATTGTCTGTAGTCATTATGCAGTTAGCCGCGACAGTCTATATGCCTACCGTGCAAGCTGCACTGCCGGCAGTCGTTTCAGCATCTGATCTGCTGAAGGCGAATACCGTAAATTTCAATGTGACTACAATAGCAAGGATTGGCGGTACAGCTGTTGCGGGCATCTTGGTTGCCGTCATGAATTTATATACAGTGTATGCATTGTCGCTTGTATTTTACGTGATTCTTGTCCTGCTAATTACGCAGTTGAAGATTACAAATATTACGGATACAACATTGGTTAAAAAGAAGGAGAAAATCCGTTTCTCTGAGCTTTTTCCGTTCATCCGGCAAGAACCAGCTGTCCTCATAGCACTTATCAATAGCGGTATGATCACTTTGTTCTTGGGTGGTTTCAATTTGCTTGTGCTTAAATTTAGCCAAGTCCAACACAAGCCGGAACTGATGGGATGGATCTATTCCATTGAAGGAATGAGCATTTTAATCGTAGGTTTATTTGCCAAACGGGTGATCGGCAAGCGAAATCTGGTAACCAGTTCTACACTATTTATGTTACTGTTTGCAATTTCATTTGCTGGCATGTCCTTTAGCGAGAACACCTCTGCCGTACTTGGCTCTTTTGTTTTATTCGGCTGTGCCGTCGCTTTTTTCTTTCCGATGGTATCGACACTTTTCCAAATCAAAGTGCCGCAAGACGTTCAAGGCCGTTTTTTCTCATTTCGAGGAATGCTTGACCGCGTCATGTTCCAGGTTGCGCTGCTTGCGACGGGGGCATGTCTGGATTGGTTTGGGATCTCAACCTATTTATTAACATTGGCCGTCCTTACGTCCTTACCATTGCAAGTGGTATTTTGACCCTGATCTTGGCCAAACAAAAGTCTGTGGATGTGCGGCAGCCCCCCATTCGAGAAACGGTCAAAGGTTAAGGGAAATTACGGCTGTACCCAATATTAGTGAGTTGTACGAAATGAAGCAGTTATAGTATATTTTATTCATCATTCAAAAGGTCATTGTACCTTTCGGGGCTAGGGGGTACGTCTTGAATTCGGAGACATTCATTCACATACTTAGAAATGAACTTGTTGTTGCACTTGGCTGCACAGAGCCCGTTGCGATTGCATTAGCAGCAGCTAAGGCAAGAACATATGTTGGCGGTAATATCAACAAAATTACAGTTTACGCTAGTGCAGGCATCATTAAGAACGCATTAGCCGTCGGCATACCTGGCACGGGTCAGACAGGGATCGATTTTGTAGCTGCGTTAGGGGCGATTGCCGGTAATGCGGAGAAACAATTGGAAGTACTTGCTGATATTGACCCAGTCGCCATTTCCAAAGCTCGGACAATGGTCGATGAAGGTATTTCTGTGGTTCATCTCGCTGATACACCAACCAAACTATACATTGAAGTTATGATTGAAGCTGAGCAAAGGTATGCAAAGGTTGTCATTACCGATAATCATACGAATATCACGTTGATAGAAGTCGATGGGAAGATCGTGGATACCGGAGGCTGTGCAAACGCGAGCTTTAAGAGCTCTAAGGAAGATCGGAACTCGCTCACGATCGATTCGATTGTTGACTTCGTGAATGCCGTCGATCTTGGAGAGCTTAGTTTGGTCAAGCAAAGCATAGAATTGAATCGCAAGGCAGGGTTAGACGGCCTTACACATTCGTACGGACTTGAGGTCGGGAAGACGATAAAAGAAAACGTGCAGCGGGGTATTTTATCCGATGATCTCATTTCCCATGCGATGGCGCTCGCAGCAGCAGGTTCGGATGCCCGTATGGCGGGCTCCACGATGCCTGTCATGGCGAATTCAGGAAGCGGCAATCAAGGGATTGCCGCGACGAATCCTGTCATCGCGGCAGCAGAGAGGCTCGGCGCCTCCGAGGAGCAGCTCATTCGCGCGGTTGCTCTAAGCCATTTGGTGACGATTCATATCAAATCGAAGTTTGGGCGATTATCCGCGTTATGCGGAGTGACCGTATCGGGTACGGGCGCCAGCTGCGGGATTACCTATTTGCTGGGCGGAGGGAAACCGGAGATCCGGGCTGCAATTCAGAACATGCTTGGCAATGTGACCGGGATGATGTGCGATGGGGCCAAAGGCGGCTGCGCCATGAAAGTTGCGACTTGTACAAGCGCAGCGGTACAATCTGCGCTTCTGGCGTCAAGAGGGAAGTCCATCTCCTCAACAAATGGATTCATTGAAAATGACGCCGAGAAGACCATCGAGAACTTCTGTCGGATCGGGAATGAGGCAACGTCCGAGATGGATAAACTAGTTCTCGAAATGATGTTAAATAAGGAATTATAAGCGATTAGCAGCGGTTATTTCATACATTTCGAACGGTAAGGACTTGGGGATTAAGCCTCAAGTCCTTTTTTTGCGACCTTTATCGGGATGACCTCCCGAAGTGTATAGGTACAGCTGGAAGCTGGTCTTTATTTGTAGAGCGTATATGGCGACAACTTGCGTCGGATCAACACCCCTAAATTTGTAATGCTGTATGTTGTTTCCACATGCAGCGCGTAAAAGGAAGAGGAGGTTATCTTGAAACATGAAGAAAAAAGTACAGGCTCTAATCTGCATTTGTTCCTTAGGTATCATGGGGATGGCGCTTCCGGTTAGCGCACAATCATTATCCCAGGGCACGCAAAGTGACCAAGTTTTGGATCTGCAAGAAAGATTAAGTGCACTTGGCTACTTTCATGCTGGAATTACGGGTTACTATGGCAGCCAAACGAAGAGTGCTGTTAAGAAATTTCAAGCCAGCTACGGCTTGACGGTTGACGGTGAAGCCGACTCACTGACATTGTCGAAATTAAAAAAAACGATTTCACCCAAACAGTCGGTGCTGGATGAGCTGGCACGAATCATTCATTCCGAAGCTCGCGGTGAATCCTTCTTGGGTCAAGTTGCCGTTGGAGCCGTCATTCTGAATCGTGTTCAATCCGAACAATTTCCAGATTCCATCACGGAAGTCATTCATCAACCTGGCCAATTTTCATCCGTTGATGATGGTCAATTTGCTCTCAAACCTAACGAAACAGCTTACCGCGCGGCAGCAGCCGCTTTGAATGGCGCGGATCCAACAACAGGAGCTCTCTATTTTTATAATCCGGTCACTGCCACAGCATCTTGGAGTAAAAGCAGAATCAAGAAGATTGCGATTGGTCATCACACATTTACCATTTAGACCTTGTAAGGCTGCCTTGCGCAGTCTTTTTTCAGTAGATAAGAAAGTATAAGTTTTATACTTTTGCTTCGGCTCTACCTTGACAAACGCGTTCGTACTAAAAGGACGACGAAGTCGTTTATCCTTGGTATGATTAAAAACGCTTACTTATGTAGTGTTATACAGTGAAAGTAGATAAATAACATTTTGCTTGCAACTTATTAAAAATAAGTTATAATAGAAATTGTAACAAATAAAATTACAGAATGTGAGAGTGAAACCATGGCAACTGTACTTTATATTACGGCAAACCCTAACGATCACCAAGCTTCCTATAGCATGGCGGTGGGTAAAGAATTTATCGAAACATACCGTGAAGCAAATCCTGGTGACGAAGTTATCCATATTGATTTGTTCAAAACTAATATTCCACAAATCGATGGCGATGTATTGAGCGGCTGGGGTAAACTTGGCTCTGGAACTGAATTCAGTGCACTAACGGCAGATGAGCAAGCTAAAATCGCGCGTCTTGGTGAAATTGTGGATCAATACATATCCGCAGACAAATACGTGTATGTATCACCAATGTGGAACTTCTCGTTCCCTCCAGTTATGAAAGCTTACATCGATGCGATCTGTGCAGCTGGTAAAACGTTCAAATATACAGCTGAAGGTCCTGTTGGCTTGCTTAACAACAAAAAAGCACTTCACATTCAAGCATCTGGCGGCGTATACTCGGAAGGTCCAGCAGTTGGATTCGAGAGTGGTCACAGCTACTTGAAAAAAATCATGATGTTCACTGGCGTACCTAGCTTCGAAGGTATCTTCGTTGAAGGTATGGCTGCTGCACCTGATAAAGCTGCAGAAATCAAAGCTAATGCAATCGTTAAAGCGAAAGAAGTTGCAAAGCAATTCTAAGATTTATACCTTATATCGAAACAGCGCATCTTTTCAGATGCGCTGTTTTTCTATTTTCAGTTGAAGGTATCTTTCTCACATCTTAAAGTTGCTGAAAATCATCGCGAAACTGATGATAATCGGATACGCGGCATTCCAGCTTGAGACGGGTCCCATCCGGTTCATAGTTCGTTGACTGAATATGGGCATGTTCATTGAAATAGGCGACCAATCGACCCTGCTCATAGGGGATTAATATTTCGCATGCCATGTAATTTTGGAAGATGCGGTCGCGAATCAGCTGAGTGAGCTCTTCCATGCCGCTTTGCTGTCTGGCAGAAAGATAGACGAGATCCTTTTCTACTCGAGGATAGGCATGCTCCGTCAAATCAGATTTGTTGTAGGCAAAAATCATGGGAATATGATCTGCACCCAGCTCTTTCAACGTGTCATTGGTCACTTGAATATGCTTCTCGTAATCGGGATTAGAGATGTCTACGACTTGAATTAACAGATCAGCTTCTGAGACTTCCTCCAAAGTAGAGCGAAATGCTTTAATTAAATGGTGGGGAAGTTGGCTAACAAACCCTACCGTGTCTGTTAACAGAAATGTTTTACGGTCGGGCAAGGTGATGCTGCGAACAGAGGTCTCCAACGTGGCGAACAACATGTCTTTGGTAAAGACTTGTTTATGCTGCTTATCTGCTCGCGGATTGTACTGTTCGATCATGGCATTCATCAAACTTGATTTCCCGGCGTTCGTATAGCCAACGACACATATAACCGGCACCTCATTTTTGCGCCGCTGCTTCCGTTGTGTTTGGCGACGGCCAACGAGCTTCTCTAACTCGGATTGTAAAGCTGCGATACGATCTTCGATTTTACGGCGGTCAAGCTCGAGCTTTGTTTCACCCGAACCTCGATTTTTTAAGCCTGCTCCGCCACCTTGGCGTCCTAAAGACTCACGCAGTCCGACGAGTCTGGGAAGCATATAGTGGAGCTCCGCGACTTCAACTTGCAGCTGTGCTTCCCGTGTTTGAGCGCGCTCTCCGAAAATATCCAGAATCAAGATCGTTCTGTCAATGACTTTGCAGTCAAGGGAGGATTCCAGATTTCGAATCTGAGAAGGAGTTAATTCATCGTTACATATGACTACTGATGCGTCCTTGTCGCTGAATAGAGCGGCTAACTCTTGAATTTTTCCCGTTCCGATGTAATGGGAGGGATTTACACGCGTAACTTTCTGTGATAACTCGCCAACCACATCAATGTGACAGGCTTCAGCCAGGTTGCTTAATTCCTCCATCGAATAAGCAAAATCCGATCGGTTCCATAGTTGGACACCGATAATAATCGCTTTCTCTTTCTGTTGTTCCATAGGTCATCATCCTTTCAAATTGGGAAATAAAAGAAACAACACAAGCGACAGGCTTGTGTTGTCAGTGGTTGAGAGGACGTTGACTATCGCTGTGAGTACAAGAAAGCAAACAGCAGTTGGAATAGAAGATACTTCACCTTCTTACAACTGAGCTTCTTGGTCACCGATAGGTGCAACAAATCAGGGGTATAAATGGACAAACTTATCCTGAGTCCTCTGTACACAGACAGAATCTTGAGCGCTATTCAATTAGCCGCGCAAAGATCTAACTCGGATAAAATCTATCACACGTAACCCCTCCGTTCGTTTTAATTAATATCAGATTAACACAAGATCAATCTCCTTGGCACTATGAAGGAATTATTATAGTTATTTTTTATTGGCGGACGATAAAAGTGAGTGATTTTGACAAGCCACAGCGACTCATGATACGTTACTTTCAGCGGACATGAAGGCAATGCGCCGTTTGTTGGATTTTCGCCAAGGAAAGGCAAAATTTGTTTGTATTTCGCAACAGGTGACTCGCAGCGGGAATCACTCCTGAGGGATTTGGGAAAACATACGACCGGGAAAGCCTGTATTTATATTAATAAAGTGGATGACATCCATGTAGATGTCTTAAGGTCGTTAATTAAGCAATCGATACAGTTCCTGAAAGAGACATATCCGGATTAAATAGGGGATGGAGCATGTTCTAGCGATGCTTCATCCCTTATTTTTTGGAAACTCCCGGCCGAAATAAGACTTTTCCCCTGCTTTTTTGTCCTTCGCTCGGGTTTTCCACCTTGTTGATTTCCGATAAGCTTAGTCATGTAAACAATCTAACTCAGAAAGGTTAGTTATAGAGGTCGGACTGGAGGGGATAGTAATGGAACTGGTGACCGCCAGAATCACAGATGCAAAAGAAAAGCCGTTACACAAGCAGATAAGGAGGATTTGGAAATATAAGTTGTTGTATGTTCTGTTAGTTCCAGCATTTTTATGGGTTCTTATTTTTGATTATCTTCCGCTTTACGGGGTTAGCATTGCTTTTATGGATTACAACGCTATACAGGGTTTTTCGGGCAGCCATTGGGCAGGTGTCAAATATTTTCAGATGCTGTTTGAATCGGAGATGTTTCTGAACGCGTTCAAGAACACACTGCTCATTAGCTTGTACAAAATGATAAGCGGTTTTTTATGTCCTATTTTGCTAGCGCTTGCATTAAATGAAGTTCGAGTTGCCTGGTTCAAAAAATCGCTCCAAACCGCTGTTTATTTGCCAAGGTTCGTTTCCTGGGTCGTTTATGGAGGGATTATCACACTGCTCCTATCGCCGGAAACTGGAGTTATTAATAAAATCGTTGCGTTTTTTGGTGGCGATCCTGTTTATCTGCTTGTTGAACCCGCGTATTTTCGAACGATCCTGGTTGTTACGGATGCCATGAAGGAAATGGGCTGGGCGGCTATCATCTATATTGCGGCAATTGCCGGACTTAACCCGGAGGTGTATGAAGCGGCCATGATGGACGGTGCGACACGGTTTCAGCGTATTGTTCATGTTACCTTGCCAGGAATTACAGGAACAATCATCGTCATTTTCATCCTTAGGGTTGGATACATCATGAGCGCAGGGCTTGATCAAGTCATTAACTTATACAATCCGATGGTTTTTGAAGTCGGAGATATACTTGATACTTACATTTACCGTGTTGGAATTGAGCAGTTTAATCTAAGCCTTGCCGCTGCAGCAGACGTTATCAAAGGAGTAATTGGTCTTGTATTGATGGTTGCCGCCAATCAGATAGCCAAACGGTTCAATGATTCCGGCATTTTCTGATAAAAGGGGAAGAGTACCGATGAAGCAAACGAAAGGCGAGAACGTTTTTGTCGCCACGAATTATTTAATACTAACGATCATTACCTTCGTCATTATCATCCCTTTCTGGTATGTAATTTCCGTATCTATAACGCCTTATCACATTTTCAGTGAAAAGGACGGTTTGATTTTATTTCCAACATCGTTCAGTTTGGAGTACTATGCGTATTTGCTGAAGGAAGGATCGCTAATTTTTGCGGCTTATGGCAATACGATCCGCAATACGGCAGGAGGCGTTCTGCTTGCCTTGTTCCTTACGACTACAGCTGCTTACGCGCTTGCGGAGAAGAAATTGCCCGGGCGCAGAATCTTTATGCTTTATTTCATCTTTACCATGCTGTTTAAAGGGGGTATGATTCCCACCTATATCACGATTAAACAGTTAGGATTGTTGAACACAAATTATGTGCTAATTTTGGTGATGGCTTATAGCGCTTTCAATATGATCATCATGAAATCCTTCTTTGAAGGTATCCCCGAAAGCTTGCGTGAATCCGCTTCCATAGATGGGGCATCCGAACTTAGAGTTCTATGGCAGATTGTTCTGCCGTTATCCAAGCCGGTTATCGCAACGATAGGGCTGCTCTATTTGGTGGTTTACTGGAACGATTTCTTCAATGCTATGTTGTATGTCACAGATTGGCACAAAGCGCCAGTACAGCTCGTATTACGCACCATTATTGCCAGTTCCAGCCTTCCGCCGGAGCTGCTTGAAGCAGCAGGGGCTACGCCGCCGCCTACCATAGGCATCCAAATGGCCGCAATTGTGATTGTTGCGTTGCCAATGATGCTGATTTACCCGTTTATTCAAAAGCACTTTGAACAAGGGATGCTGATTGGTTCTGTGAAGGGTTAGAAATATAATGAAGACAAGTCTAGGAGGTCATATCAACATGTCAAATCAAGGTAAAGTTTGGTCGTACAGCGCATTTGCAGTCATACTGGCAGGGAGCGTAACGCTTGCAGGATGCAGCAAAGCTGTCGATCCGGTTGCTGCGACGTCTTCGCCCACTGGAATCACTGGATCAGCAGTGCCAATAAGTGATGCGCCTTATGAACTGAAATGGCTAAAAGGGCAGGATATATCCAAACCTTATGATCCTTCGAAAGATCTCATCATGCACACCATAGAGAAGAAACTGAACATTAAAATCATTCCGGAAATGGTCGATGTCCAACAGTATAAAACAAAGTTGAATCTGAAGATGTCGAGCGGAGACATTCCCGATGTGGTGCGGATTGATTTTGCCGATGATTTCCAAAAGTATGCCCAACAAGGCGCTTTTTACGATCTTACGAATCTTATTAATGAAAAAGATACCCCGAATATTCTCAAGGAGGTACCCAAAGAAGTTTTCGAGCAGGCCAAAGTAAACGGCAAAATTTACGGCATTCCTTATCAAGGGGGGCCGGGAGCAGGATACCGCTGGAATTTAGTCCTGCGTAAGGATTATTTGGAGAGTGCGGGCACCCAGGTACCCAAAACACTAGATGAGTATTACGACCTGCTCAAAAAAATCAAAGCGGCTAAACCGGATGTTATCCCGTTAGGCGGCTATACGGCGCAAATCGGCCAGCAGAAATATGCCAATAACTCATTTGACCATATTTTTGGTGCATTTGGCGTAACTCCGGGTTATTTTACTGAGAAGAACGGTACATTCAGCAATTATGATATTGATCCGAAAATGAAAGATGCCCTGCTTTATTTGCAGAAAATGTATGCGGAAGGGCTCATCGATAAAGAATTCGCGACCATTAAAGAAGAGCAGCTGCGGGCGAAGCTGTTCAGTGGAAAACTATTTTCGTGGATGGGCTGGTGGTCAACACCGAATGACTATGACACCCAAGTGGAAACCAATGAACTCAAGAAAAGCGGGAAGCTCGCTACCGACGGGAAGTTGCCCGATCAGTCCTTTCAACCGCTTAAATATTTGACTTTGACGGACTCCATTGTCGGTTCGGATGGTAAAGCCGTAGCGCCGGCTGGAGCGCCATTCGGACAAATGCACGCCATCAGTGCGAAAACGAAAGATCCTAAAAAGGTTCTGTCCATCATCGAAAATTCCTTGTCACTGGAGAACCAAATGCTAACCGTATGGGGCATAGAAGGGGAAGACTACAAAATCGATAACGGCAAGATGAAGTTGGTTACCGATTTACTTGATCCCAAGACACAACAAGATAAGAACGGGAATTTCCGTGGTGTTCAAAGCTATCTGTTCGCACCAGGTTTGAAAGGCTGGCCTCGATATTTGGAGTCGCTGCCGCTTAGACAATCGCAGGCTTTGGATGTAGCCATCAACAACAAATTTCAAATTACGGATGCCTCCAACTATCTGGATTCACCTACGAAAATCGCTAAACTTGTAGAACTGAACACGATGCGGGATTCCGTCTTTACACAAATTATTATGGGTGCGGACGGGAAAAAGTTCGACGAATTTGTGGAGAAATGGAAATCGCAAGGCGGCACACAAATCCTTAGTGAATTAGAAGCTTCTTTTAAGAAAAAATCAGGTATGTAGAACATGAACCAACATGTGCAGGACGGTACTGATCATTTGGTGTATGATTAAGCTATAGTCGGACCGCAACTGAATGGCTGGAGCCCCTCTGGAAATATGAACAGCTGGGGCTTCTGCGATAACACCGGTGAAAAAGGGTAGGTATGAATGGCTATTCGGATACGAAAACAAAAAGGCAACTCAGGATTATTGTCCAGGCTCAGTCTTCCGATATTTGCATTGATTGTCACATTCATCGCACTATTTGCGGCGGCAGCCAGTTACATCCTTATCCGTTTGCAGAACGACCATTCCGTCAAGATGGCTGAGCAATCCATGAAATTCGTTTATAGAAATATCGAATATCAATTTGATACGATGAATAACGTAGCGGCATTTGTTTTAAGCAATCAATCCATTGAAAATTTGCTCATGAATACCTATCAACAGCCTTACGAAGCGGCAGACGATTACTACACCTTACAGACGAATTTGCAAAATCTTTCTTTATTGTCACTCCTGAACGATTTCGGCTCAGGTAATATCGCGCAGCAATCGTACGTCGTATCCGTTATATTGGAACCGGAGAGCGGGCTATATGCGATGGCTCCGGATCATTTTTATCCGACTACAGGAATTTATAAAAATAGCGATTTGCAAAATCAAGAATGGTTTCAAAGTCTGAACAGCGGGAAACAACAGAATGCTTGGTGGGGTCAAAAGACGGATTCAAACCTAGCCATGATTTATTCCGCAAGGAAAAAAGCAAGCCTCAAAGACGGCCGAAGCATCGGTACGGTGATTGTCGGTGCGGATACCCGCAGCATTAAAGGTGTGTTCGATAATGCTCCTCTAGATCAGGGCTTTCATCTGCTGCTTGACCAAAACAATCGTGTCATTTATGGCGAGCGCCACGACTTTCTATCGAATGCCGGAGAACTGCCCTATGTTTCTCAATTAAAAGGAGCCGAAGGCACCATTGAAACGAAAATAGATGGCGAAACTTACAGGGTCATGTTCCAAACGTTGAAGAATGGGTGGAAGCTTCTCGCCGTAGCTCCCAACAGTCATTTCAGCAGGTACACTTTTGCCATTTCGGCCATTGGCGCAGCCACGGCAGCAGCGGCCTTACTCATAGCGGGGTTATGGCTCCGAAGGATCGTCGTGAGGGTCACTGTCCCTATTACTAAACTGGTAACAGCCATACAGCGGCCGGAAGTTGTGGAGTTCAAAGTGCCGCTTCCGTCGCAAAGAACAGGGATCTATGAAGTTGATGAGCTGAACCAAAAGTTCGCATCTATGCTCGTAACGATTCATAGTCTGATCGAGAAGTCGTTTACCGAAGAAATAGAACGCCGTCAACTTCAATTGGAGCTGTTACATGCCCAAATCAATCCTCATTTCCTATACAACACTTTGGATTTAATTAACTGCAGGGCTATTATGGCAGGAGATCGGGAGACGAGTCAGATTGTCCGATCGCTTGCCAACGTCTTTCGCTACGGCTTGAATCGGGGGCAAACCTGGATTTCCCTGGAAGATGAGATCAAACAAGTTGAAGCTTATCTTCATATACAGCAAATGATGATCGACGATTTGACCTTTGAAATCCAACTACCGAGTGAACTTCGGTCTGCATCTGTCGTTCATCTCATTTTGCAACCGCTAGCAGAAAACGCTATCATTCATGGATTTGCTGAACGTAAGACGGGCTGCCGAATTCTCATTTCTGCCAGAGTAGAGCAGGGAGAGCTTGCAATCAGAATCGAAGATAACGGCCGTGGCTGTGATGCGGATAAAATGAATCGTATGCTTGGGCAGCATTTTGTACGAGACGAACAATTTTCACTCGAAGCAGGAAGCGGGTACGGCACTATGAATGTACACAGGAGAATTCAATTGTTTGTCGGAGACGAATATGGCTTGCGGTATCTAAAAGTTGCGGAGGGTATGGGCACCTGCGTCGAAGTTATTATGCCTTATCGTTCAGAACAAGCTGTAGCCAGAAAGGAGGCTTCGAATGTTTAAGCTGCTGATCGCGGAAGATGTAAGAATCGTGCGAGAGACTTTGGTTCGTGCGATTCATTGGAAGGCACTTGATATACAGCTTCTAGGAGCTGTAGAGAATGGGCAAGAGGTGCTTGGCTGGTTAGATCGCGAGAAACCGGATCTTCTCTTGACAGATATCGGCATGCCCAAGATGAATGGATTGGAATTGATTGAGATTATCAAATCCCGTAACCCGGATATTCGTTGTATCATTTTATCAGGGCTAAACGAGTTTGAGCATGCCAGACAGGCCATTAAGCTGCAAGTGCTAGATTATGTGCTGAAACCAATTGATCCGGATGCCATTGAGAAAGTACTTGCAAATGCGGTTGAAGTGCTGCGCAAGGAGAGGGAAGAACGTCTCGCGCTAAACATCGCGGAGAAAGCAGCCAAGGAATCGCTTCCCAATTTGACTGAAACCATGCTTCATATGGAATGGAGCGGGAATTTAAAAAAGAAGAAGCTGGTTGAACAGGCGATCCAGTATATGAAAGAAGGTTATATGCGCAAGGAGTTGTCACTATCGGATGTAGCGAATGCCGTAGGGTTAAGCGAAAAATATTTAAACCTGCTGGTTAAAGAAGTAACAGGGGCAACGATGAACCATGCCATTATTCGTCTTCGTATGGAAGAGGCAGCACGGCTTCTGAAGGATCCAGCCATTAAAATCTATGAAGTCTGCGACAGAATCGGGTACACAGATCAGGATCATTTCAGAGAGAGCTTTAAGAAGCAGTATGGGGCTACGCCTTCTGAATATCGGAACAAGTTTTTATAACGTTGCTCATACTAGTTGTTTTCCCCACATATTCAGTTCATTATTCAGCGAATAGAAGGGTAGTGTGAAATACGAGAATGATCGTTACAAAATAATTCTTTACTGATCGTTCTCGATATGCTAAGATACTTTCAGTAAGGACGACGTCATCCTGTTTCAAAAAATGAAACAGAGCGTGACTGTTTTTTTTGATAATTCAAGAACGATCATTCTTAAAAAATCATACGCTAAAGGAGAGATACAAGATGGGAAAATTGAATGGGAAAGTTGCTTTAATTACAGGTGGAAGCAGCGGAATTGGTTTTGAAACGGCAAAATTATATGTGGCCGAAGGTGCGAAGGTGGTTATTACCGGTCGTAATCAGGAAGCGTTGAACGCGGCAGTTGAGAAGCTTGGTGTATCTAACGTACTTGGAGTGCAGGCAGATGCGACTGATCCAACAAGTGCAGAAGAAGCTGTATCCAAAGCGATCGAGACATTCGGTCGTCTAGATGTTGTTTTCGCTAATGCGGGTATTTCCGGTTATACGCCTGTTGGCGGGACTGAGCTCACTCTTTTTGAGAAAATTATGCAAGTTAACGTGACTGGCGTATTTTTCACCGTTCAAGCTGCTTTGCCTCATCTGAAAACAGGAGCTTCCGTGATCTTAAACGGCTCCGTGCTTGCTAAAGGAGGAAGCCCAGGTTATGCTGCTTATGCCGCAAGTAAAGGTGCAGTGACCAGTATGGCCAGAGTGTTCGTTTCTGAATTATCACCACGCGGTATTCGAGTAAACACGATTGTCCCAGGTGCTACGCGGACGCCAATCTGGGGTCAACCAGAGGGATTGTCAAAAGTTGAAGCCGCGTTAGCGCCTAAGATTCCTATGAATCGTTTGGGTGAACCTGTGGAGATCGCCAATGTGGCTTTGTTCCTGGCTTCTGATGATTCATCCTTTGTTCAGGGGGCTGAAATTAGCGTAGATGGTGGCGCTGGATCATCCCCGATGGGCGCTCCAGCTTATCGTCAGGCTTAATTGTATTGATTTTTAAAAATGAGTTTGTTATACTTTATTTAAATTTTCAGGAGTGGAGTTGAAAGCATAATGTAGGTTTTCTTGCTAACGGTAAAACATTAAAGCGATTTTTCGCATGTTTTATTTCGTATGCAAGAAAGTTACATTATCTTTCACTCAAACGATACAAGATATCCTTATTTAACTCCGTCCAGGGGTTAATTAACTGTATTTATTTGAGCTACAAGAATGTAACTTTCTTGTAGCTTTTATTTTTTATACAGGAGGATTTGTTTATGTCATTAATAAACGTTACAAACTTGACGTTCGCTTACGATGGAAGTTACGATAACATATTCGAAAACGTTAATTTCCAAATCGATACCGATTGGAAATTAGGCTTTACAGGAAGAAACGGAAGAGGGAAAACAACGTTCCTCAACCTGCTGCTTGGTAAACTTGAATACAGTGGATACATTTCCGCTAATGTAACCTTCGAATATTTCCCGTTTCCCGTTGAGAACAAAAGCAACAATACGATAGATGTCATCAGTGACATTTATCCCGACTATATTCACTGGCAGTTAATGCGCGAGCTTTCACTGTTAAAGGTTTCCGAGGATGTTTTGTACCGGCCATTTGACTCCTTATCCAACGGAGAGCAAACGAAAGTGCTGCTGGCTACATTGTTCATCAAAGAGAACAGTTTTCTTTTAATTGATGAGCCGACCAACCATCTGGATATGAAAGCAAGAAAACTCGTTAGCGATTATCTCAAATCGAAAAGTGGATTTATCTTGGTATCCCATGACAGATCCTTTCTCGATAACTGTGTAGATCACATTTTATCCATCAATAAGACCAATATTGAAATTCAAAAAGGTAATTTTTCAAGCTGGTGGGAAAATAAGTCGCGGCAAGATCACTTCGAGCTGGCAGAGAACGAAAAACTTCGAAAAGACATCAAACGATTGTCAGATTCCGCCAAAAGGACGGGGAACTGGTCGCACGAAGTGGAAAAAACAAAAAACGGAACAAGAAATTCCGGTTCCAAGGTAGATAAAGGCTATATTGGCCATAAAGCTGCTAAAATGATGAAACGATCTAAAGCCATTGAGCAAAGACAGCATTCGGCCATCCAGGAAAAGTCCAAACTTCTCAAAAATATCGAGAGCTCAGAAAGCTTAGAGATTTCGCAGCTTGCTTTTCACAAAAATCAGCTGGTTGAGCTTGATCATGTTTCCATTTATTACGGTGAGAAGACCGTATGCTCAGATCTAAGTTTCTCGATTGATCAAGGTGAGCGTATTGCGCTTTCAGGTCAAAATGGCTCTGGAAAATCAAGTATCATCAAGCTAATTTGCGGCGAGGATATGAATTATACAGGCAACATTCGAAAGGACAGCCAGTTAAAAATATCCTATGTTTCGCAAGACACATCGCACCTTCATGGAAATCTATCTGATTATGCTGCCGAATGTGGGATTGATGAAAGTCTTTTTAAATCCATTTTAAGAAAGCTGGATTTTTCCAGAATTCAGTTTGACAAGGATATTTCATCGTATAGCGGCGGACAAAAGAAAAAAGTATTAATTGCAAAAAGTCTGAGTGAGCAGGTACATTTACACATTTGGGATGAACCGCTTAATTTTATTGATGTCATTTCTCGGATGCAAATTGAAGACTTGCTGCTCGAATATTCACCGACGATTCTGTTCGTGGAGCATGACCGAGAATTTTGCCTTAACGTTGCTACTAAAATAGTAGAGCTCTAGATCTAAAGCTGCCGTGCTTAGAAACGGCAGCTTTATTAGTTCTAACGCAGTTCTCATGTGAAAAATGGAATGTCATCGAATTTTTGTGTGGCTCAAACCCATCATTCTATGTTATATATGAAATGACTCAAATTTGACGAATGGAGTGATAGGAATGAGAATCGCCGCGCAACTGTATACGCTTCGCAACTTTCTGAAAACACCCGCTGATATTAGCGAAAGCTTGAAAAAAGTTAAGCAATTGGGTTATAACGCTGTACAAGCTTCCGGTATTGGACCAATCGACATTCAAGAATTTAAAGCGCTTGCAGACCAAGAAGGGTTGACGATCTGTGCCACTCATATCGGTTATAATGACTTGTTGAATGATATGGACGCCGTCATTAAGAAGCATCAAGCATGGGATTGCAAATATGTCGGTTTAGGCGGACTTCCTCCGGAGTTTCGGGAGAACAGCCAAGGTTATGCCACATTCGCCAAACAAGCTTCGGAATTTGGCAAACAGTTGAAAGATGCCGGGTTGCAATTTATCTATCACAATCATGATTTTGAGTTCGCCAAATATGAGGGGAAGACAGGCATGGACATTTTGTTTGAAATGTCGGATCCTGATAGCGTCGATTTCGAATTGGATGTTTACTGGGTACAGGCAGGCGGGGCAGATCCCGTGGAGTGGATACGCAAAATGGATGGACGTATGAAGGTCGTACATTTTAAAGATATGATTGTGACTCCGGATCGGAAACAGCGTTTCTCCGAGGTCGGTGAAGGCAATATGAATTTCAAAGGAATTATTCAAGCTTGTGAAGACATTGGCGTGGAATGGGCAGCGGTTGAGCAGGACGATTGCTATGACCGGAATCCTTTCGAAAGCTTAGAGATTAGTTTTGCTAATTTAGCGAAATTAGGGGCAAAAGCTTAGGAGTTTAACTACAAAAAGAACGGCTGCTTTGCACAGCCGTTCTTTTTTATTTAAACGCTTAAACGGTACGTTCTTCTAGATGCTTTACTTGATTCGTTTGACTCAGCATGCCAGCTTTTTGCCTTTTGTGATAATACATATAGGAACCTGCGATAATAATATAGCCTGGAAGAAAGCCTAAACCGGTCATAAAGCCATCCACAGCGATGGTTGAATACACAGCTCCGGTTAAATCGAAGATCAAACCGGCATATGCCCATTCTTTGATTCGAGGAAACCCGGGAATAAGGATAGCTATGACACCTAATATTTTGGCAATTCCAAGAAAGGGAAGCAGATAATCAGGGTATCCCAAATGCTTGAAAAGTTCTACTGCAGACGCTGCTTTTACAGTATCACCGATTGCGCCCATCCCCATAAATAACACCACTAATGCAGTAAAAATCCAGTAAGGAATCGTAATTTTTTTCATTGCTTTCAGCCTCCTAGGATCGTATCCATTTGATTTATGTTATAAATATACTCTATCAGGAATATTCCTGTCAAGGAATATATAATCCTTAGGCACGCATAGTGGAAAAGACTTATTTTTAAGATAGAAAAGGGCATTTCAACGAAGTTGAAATGCCCTTTTTCCTTGAATGTGATCGGAGTGTCAGAATCACTCCACAAGTTCTCCACCGGAAGCCAACGGCTCAAACGAATGGCGTACGGAAGCTTCTTCAATGTCATGAACAGCCCAATGACTGTCTGGTACATCAGTCCATGGCGAGTGGACGATTCCATGAAGTGGTCCACGGCCGAGTACCCGATTGATCACGGTAACGGCTTCTGCGCGAGTGAGCGGATTAGCTGGTCCGAAGGAGCCATCTGTATAACCGTTCAAGTAGCCCGCAGCTTGAGCGGCTTTGATTGCGTCTTCGGCCCATAGGCCGGACGTATCCGTAAAGCCTGCTCCGGATACTGCGGTAGCCACCGCAAACCGGGCGGCAAGAGCTGCCATTTCCGCCCTAGTAATCGGCTGGTCCGGTCTGAAGGAGCCGTCTGCATAACCTTGCATCAGACCCATACGAGACACTTGGGCAATCGCATTATAAGACCAAAGCTCCGGTTTCACGTCAACGTATTCGCTGCCGCTGGCTAGTGCCGGTTTGGCCGCAATACGCGAGAGAATCATTGCCATTTCTGCGCGGGTAATGCGATTGTCGGGACGGAACAAGTTGTTCTCATAGCCTTGGATGTAAGGCTCATGCGAGAAGGACAATGTCCGGCCATCGACTTTCAAAAGGGCAAATGTACTAAATTTGTTCGTCGTGAATTGAATCCCGCGACCGCCTTGGTGCGTGGTCACAGTGCCTTTTTTAAACTCCGTGGTCCCGTCGCTGTGTTCAATATAGACACCGATTTGTTGCAGCTCCGTATCACTCAATTCATCTGGAAGCGGAAGAACGAGAGTAACCTCTTGATCATGCAGGTTCGTCGTTATGTCTACTGGACGGCCAATCAACGAGGTTCTTGCTCCTCCGGTAACGCCTAGTACAACTGTCGCCGCGTTCGCGCGACGTTCCAAGTCCTGGCGGGCAGCCGAAGCTTTCATCGGAACAAGATTAAAATAACTTTCATCTTTCAAGTTTTTAAGTGAATGGTTAGCAATCAGGACTTGAACGTTAGCCGTATCGAGAACAAGGTCAAGACCGCTGTCGCCAAGCAAACTGAGCGACTCTTTACTCAATTGCACAGTTGTCATGGATACGTCATCTTTGGCATCCGGTAAGGAGATAATAGCTGAATTGGCGTCAGCAGTCTTGGACTTCTGAATCAACGTTTTCGCATTATCGCCTGAGATCTTGACTTCCTCTTTGCTTGTTCCGTCAGTTTGAGTAGTACGCACGACATTCCATGCGTTGGTGTTCACAATCACGCCTCCGTAACCTCCTCCATAGCCGCCGCCACCCGTTTGAGGAGTGGAAGGTGTGCCGCTATTCGCGGCAATTTCATATTTGAACGCGTCTACAAGCATGTAGCTGCCTGATTTTTTGAGCGCTTTCAATGTATGAGTACCTTTCGGAAGTGCCGAGATGCGGTAAAGACTTTGACCGGCATTTCGAATGGCTGAATAGGCATTGATCGTTTGCTTCAACTCCCCGTCGATATAGATGTCGATATCACCCAGCTCTGGACCGGTTGGTGCGAGGAGTTCGATCCCGGTTCCTGTGAACGAGTAGAGGTAAGAGTCTCCATTCACAGAAGTTGCATGGACATCATCCGCATAGTCGCCTGCGAAAGAAAAAGTAAGCTTCAAGCTGCCGACTGGTTGAGCGGCGAGATATTCTTTTTTAATCGTCACTTGCTGCCCGTTAATAACATAATCGGCAGAATTCACGAGCTTGCTCGCGCCGTTCGAAATGCTTTGAAGACTGTCAGGGTTGCCCAAGAGGTTAACGCTCACATCTGCGGCCGTCGTTTTATTAAAATCAGCGGCAGAGATATCCATCAGGTCGGGCTGCTGGACTTTGAGCGCATCAATCAGCATGAATTGACCAGACTTTTTGACTGCTTTCAATGTATGAATACCAGGTGTCAAATGAGTAACGGTATAGACTTCTTGCTGAGCTACGTTATGCGAATTCGCTCCGAACGTATGAGCCGTTCCATGTAGTTGACCGTCGATATAGATGTCCACATCGCCTTGGCCTTGATCGACTTCTGTTATATAAGTAATGCCCGTGCCATTAAAGGTATAGGTGAAAAAATCGTTGTTTTGCTCAACATAATGAACGTCCTTGCCATAGTCGTTAAAAGGCCGGTTCGTGCTGCGGTTCCAAGCTCCGGTGTAGTGGATCTCCGAGTTGTCGTCATTGATGTAAGTGAACCTTCCGGGAGAAGCAGAGTTGCTAATGGTAATGGCGAACGTTCTCGGACTTCCTGACTGGAAAGTGAAGGTCAAATTCGTAAGACCAACAGGCTGTTGATTCAAGTAGGATTTTGAGATTTTCACCACATCATTCGTAACGGTGTAGTCCTGTCCAGGGATTAAGCTGACTGTGCCGTTCAAAATGCCTGCCAGGTTGTTAGTGCTTCCGAGAGTAAGCGTTGTAAAGACATCAGCTTGTGCGGATGTTTTTTTGTCAAAAGCAGCGGCTGCGGGATTGAGGGACGTTCCAGTGATCGCGATAGACAGGGATTGTGAGTCACCACCGGCAAAAGTGAACGCCAGTTGGACAGGTTGCCCCGATGGCTGCTGGAGGAGGAATTCTTTCTTGATTGTTACAAGATTGCCTCCGCTTATCGTGTAGTCCGTATTGGGCTGCAGGGATACTGCCCCATTATTAATGCCTGTCAGCGAGCTTGCGCCAAGGAGGAGATTCGTCGTGATGTCTGTTGGTTGATCTTTGTCAAAGCTGTTCGTAGAAAGTTGGCCAAGCAGCGTTTCCGTCGTCACCTTTAAAGCATCCAGGATGAAATAGTATTGGCCGGTGCCGTTTCTTAGCACTCTAAGCGTGTGCTGACCTTGCGGAAGATCGGCGATACGATAAACCGAGTATAAGCCGGATTGCTGAGGACCTTCAGCATCGACAGTGCCTTTCAGCTGTCCATCGATATAAACGTCCATCCGTCCATTGGATGTGCCCTGCTCAGAGAACAGTTCAATGCCAGTGCCTGTGAACGCGTAGCTGAATTCCGGCTGCGTTCCGTTGTCCGGCTCACCGTAATGAACATCATCCTGATAGTCTCCGAAAGGCCTTCCTCCGCTGTGACCCCACTTGTTCGAATACTGAATGAGTGGATCCGTATCGTTAATATAGACTGAATGTGAGACAGTAGAGTCCAATGCATTCACTGGCAGTGATACATGAGTTTCGATTTGATTAGAAGGAGCAGGGGAGGAGTCCGTAATGGCAATGGACAAATCTTGCGCATCGCGAGCCAGCTCTTTGCCGCCGTTACGTATCCAAGTGCCCGTGTATCTCAGGCCTGTGTCGTCGTCATTGACGAAAGAAGTACCGTTTTGGGCCGTCACTTTGAATAGGCGAGAGGCGTGTGGCTCCAAGGAAACTGGGCCATAGCTTGAAGTGTAAGTGCCAAGTTCGGTATGGCTCCACAGGTCACGAACGGAAGCAGGACCATTCAGGCCGATGTCGTTCCAGTTAACGGTGACAGGCGCTGCTTTGTTGCCCAGATTGAAAAGCGCAACCGTGTACGTACCGTCACCGTTATTCGCATACCAGACTTGCTGATTGGTCGATGTTGAAACCGGGTGAACGGGCCGTCCAGCCTGATTAACCGCGATGACTTCGTCATTCGTCAGCAAGTCAAGACCATAGGCGTCGAGATTGGACAGGTCGTCGCCAGTATAAAACTGCGCGGCCGAGGCAGCCCACAGCGTAGCTGCTGTTTGCCTTTCGTCTTTGGTCAAACCGGAGGTTGCGCCATTACCGACATTCAAGGAGTCGAAATCATTCCAACCTCCCGGTCCGGCATCGCGCCACCACAGGGCTGCGTCAGGGAACAAACGCGCAATGTTAGCCCATTGCGTCATACCGACCTCGCGGTCATAGGACTCCACGTCCCAATCGACCCGCCAGCCGTTCGCGTATTTTTTCCAATAGTCCACGTAGTTGTGATCGAGAGCCCAAGATAACTCAAACCAAATCTTGTGTCTGCTAAGCGCCGTTGACCAGGCTTTAACATCGTCACGCGCATCGATGCTGACATCATTATGCCCGGAGCCAGGTGTGACGCTATCGAATTTAACGAAATCCACGCCCCAGGAAGCGATGGCGTCCGCGACGGAATCGATATATTTATGCGAGCATGGATTGCCGAAATCAATTTTATATCCAATGTTCCAATAATCCGCGAATTTATATGGTTTTACGACGATATCACCGATGTTACAGCCAGGAGCATTATAAATAGGTAAGTTCTGAGTGACCGCTTCAGGCGAAACGCCGGGAATTAAATAAAGGCCGATTTTTTGGCCGTTACCGTGGATGTAATCAACGAGATTCTGAAAACCCCCCGGATAAAGTGCAGCGCTGGGCACCGGTCTGCCGTATTCGTCCATGCTGCCGTTCCAGCCCGCATCGATATTGATATATCTGTATCCATGAGCCTGCAATTTCTCATGCATGGCGTCCGACATCTTCTTGATCTTCGCTTCGGAAATCCAGTTGCCGGACGGACCATCGTAGACCTGCATGCTGTAGCTGCTCCAGCCCATATACGGCTTCTGTGCCAAGCCATAGTCTGCGGCTTTGACCTTGCCTTCTCCGGAAGGGATGTAGCCGATCTGCGCAATGACAACGATAGCGAGCAGCAATCCAAGCCATACCTTCCTTCGGCGTTGCAATCTGCTTTTCATCTTCACTTGTCTCCTTTGTCGTTGAAATAACTACATTTATGTAAGCGCTACCGCACTCGCACATGTCCGATTATATAAGATCATTTCTGAATGTGGATAGGTACACTTCTGCCCCAAACCGTACCAAATGGCCGTTTTTTATAAGAAACGCGCACCCTCTTTGCACTTTACGAACCGTTGGGCAGGCCATACCTCGAAACTTCTCAGAGGGGAAATATAAAAAGAAGCTGTCCCCCTAGTAGTTTAACTACAGAGGCAGCCTCTTGGATGTGTTTCTGCAAATTTTAATGCTCGACCAAACTGTGAAGAGGTACTTCTTGTTCTTGATCAGGTTGATCTAATGGATAAATTCTTGCCGTTTCATTCGTTTCATCAACATTTTGAATATAGATAGGAACGCCGTTGCAAGAAACGTTAGCCATAACCGGTGAAGCAGCGATTTGTGAGGCACGTAGTTTGTTCACGTCAATTATTCTCCTTCAGGTAGTATAAACACGAAACATATTGTTTCCTCTCTGGCGCTTAATTATTTGAGAGCATATAAAAAAGGAGCTAAGCACAGAAAGTGGCTTAGCTCCTCATTCAATTGACTATTTAATCACACGTCGCGCTGTCATGTAGTGAGAATTCCAATAGGAATTAATCGTAGTGATTTTCACGCCGCCAGCACCGTAAGTATTAAGCATCTTGTTGTTCCCAAGGTAAACGCCTACATGACCGACTCCTGATCTGCCAGGGACGGAGAAGAATAGCAGGTCGCCTTTCTTCCAATTGCTTTTTGAAACGAAACTACCAACTTTGGATTGCTGAGCAGCCGTCCGCGGCAAGGTTATGCCGTATTTACCGAAAATGTATTTTGTCAGTGTCGAGCAATCAAAGTTACGCGTTTGTCCAACTGCTGCACCGAACTTATAAGGTGTGCCCAGATATCTTTTGCCTAGTGCAATAATGCTATCCGCTTTTGACGTTCCTGTAATTGTAGCGTCAATAGTAGCAGTATCATTATTCGTAGCAGCTTGAGTAGGCTGTGGACTACTAATTACCCCTCCTGAGATAGCAACGGTCGCTCCAATTGTCAAAATAGCCAATCGCTTGCTCCATTTATGATGTAATTTCATAGTTATTTGTCCTCCTCCTTGTTGTGAGCGCTAATTTCTTAGCTGAGCCTAGTATAGCAGACTGGAAGTCTCCTATAATTTGCTAGGAGAGGGGAAAACCGTGGGCTGGCAAGGGTCAAGCCTGCTTTATTAGAAAACCATGAGAATCTTCTAAAAAAATTATTCTTGACTAGCTAAGTTACTATGAAACCCTGTTAAATCAACAGTTTTGCCATGCAAAACAATGATTTTCTATTCCGAATTCGTTCATATGTTCATATAAAAACAAAGAGCAGTTTAAACTAAGTGCTAGTTTAAACTGCTCTTTGTGGTTGATTTGGTCATTGCGTAGGCAAGCCATTCGGAACATAGTATGGAGGGATTTTCATCCAGCCGCGTTTCCGCATTAAGGTTTTTAATGAAGCTCCATACTTCAACTTCTCTGCCTGAAAACTGGCAAACATGAACCCTACATCATTGCGCACGGATTGAACGGCACCGGTTGCACACATCATGTAATTGGCGACAACTTTAATGGAAAGCGCATTGGCAATCTCATCATCCGTTAATTTGACACCCATTGGGATGGTCAGAGGGTCGGACTGGGGCTTTTTTTCGGATACCGGAGGGAGACTTACGCCTTCTCGCAGCATAAAATCCCTTATTATATTTGATTGCGCGGTTGCTATCTCCATAGATCCATGTAGGGCATCTAACAATTCGATATCAGTTGTCGTATTGAGTCCAATTTGTACGCTTGCTATTTCTTCTTCGAGCATGGTTAAGTACGTCCAGCAAGTCATGGCTTCGCCTATATGTAAAGGTGGTTTCGGTTCGTTATCAACGAGTGTTTTCATCACATCAAGAACCGTTTCAAGTATGTTTGTCAATCTAATATCATCCTTTGTTTTATTCGTTAGTTTGTTTAATCGTACAAAAATTATTCGGATTTGCTTTTTTCTATTCCATATAACTCGTTCATATGCGCGGCATGAGACATTCCCCAATCGTTTATTGCTTGTAAAAGAGGTATCGTTTTTTTGCCATATTCGGTTAAGGAGTATTCAACTTTTGGAGGGATTTGAAGAATGATTTCACGGTTCACGATATCTTGAAATGCTAACTCTCTTAATTGCGCGGTCAGCATTTTTTTCGTTATATCCGGGATTGCTTTATGAAGTTCACCAAATCTCATCGTTTCATGCTTAAAAAGGTGTAAGAGAATAACGGGTTTCCATTTGCCGACCAGAATTTCATAAGCAACTTCGACACTAGAACCATCAGGCAAATTGATGTCCTCCTTTTATAACGCCAATTTCATTTGCCGTATATGTTAATAGATGATTCTAAATTAAAAACCAGAACAAAGCGGACGAATAAGGTGGCTTTTTTTGTGCTGCAGCGTTATGAGTTGCCATAAGTGTGAGTAAGTGATACAATGTCCTGACGAACGTTCGGAAGGGAGAGGTAATATGACTGCTGATCGAATTAAAGAGATTGCCCTCAAGCATTTTGCCAGTAACGGCTACGAAGGTGCCTCACTCGCTGATATTGCAACGGATGTAGGGATAAAGAAACAATCGATATATACACACTTCAAAGGGAAGGATGAACTTTTCCTTTCGTTGCTTGACGATGTGCTAGCCAGGGAATTGGCATTTGTTCTTGATTATCTAGAAAGCCATAAAGATCTTGCCGTTGACCAACTGCTTTACGGTTTCCTTATTCAATATCAGGATTGCTATGAAAAGGATGATAATACGAAGTTTTTTTTGCGTGTAGCCTTTTTCCCGCCGACTCATCTCTATGAGGTCATTGTCAAAAAGGGTTATCACTATTTAGATACCTTGGACACGATGTTAATCCCACTATTTGAGCAAGCAATTGCAAATGGAACCATAAGCAAAGAGGTCAGCAGTAGCGCGGCGACCGTTGCTTTTTTAGCTGTGCTGGATGGTATGTTCGTAGAATTGCTGTTTGGCGGGGTCGAAAGATCAATGAAAAGAATAGAAGCTTCTTGGTTTGTCTATTGGCGCGGCATCAAGAAGTAAATCAACAAGAGGAGGTTCACACACCATGAATCGCAATTGGATTTATATTTTTATAGGGGCCTTATTTGAAGTTTTATGGGTCACAGGTTTAAAACATTCGCATACAACGATGATGTGGATAGGCACAATCATTGCGATGTATGTCTCGTTTCATCTGGTTATTAGCGCATCTACGAAACTGCCGGTGGGTACCGTCTATGCGGTCTTTACGGGAATGGGGACTGCAAGCACAGTTTTGGTAGAAATGCTGGTGTTTGGAGAACCGTTCAGGTTTCTCAAAGTATTTCTCATTCTCCTGCTTTTATCCGGTGTATTCGGACTGAAATTTGTCACGAAGGAGAATGATAAGAAAGGAGCTGCCGTCTAATGGGTTGGATTTTTCTGATGTTTGCCGGTATTTTCGAGGTCGTAGGCGTTGTGGGCATGAACCAAATTAATAAGGCGAAAAATATTCGCTCGTTTAGTCTTTTCATCGTTGGTATTGTTATGAGTTTCTCGCTTTTAAGCTTGGCGATGAAAAGTTTGCCGATGGGCACTTCTTATGCCGTCTGGACAGGGATCGGTACAGTGGGCGGAGCCATCGTCGGTATGCTTTTTTATGGTGAGTCCAGGGATTGGAAACGTTTGATGTTCATTGCGATGGTATTGGCTGCGGCCGTTGGTTTGAAATTAATTGCCTAACCACATAGATATCGATTTACAAAAAAATGCATGAATAAGACGCTATCGCTCGTGAAGAACTGTTTCCTAAAAATAAATCCTATGTAATAATAGATATAAAAAAGTAAGAGGTAAAGGAGTACATCTTCAATGAAAATCAATTATCATGGTCATGCCTGTATTCAAATTCAAACGGGAGATAAATCTCTCATTATCGATCCATTCTTAAGCGGTAATCCTACGGCCAAAATTAAGCCAGAGGACATCAAGGTGGATGCCGTGCTGCTAACGCATGCTCATATGGACCATATTCTCGACGCAGCGCCTATTGCGAGCGCTAATAACGACGCACCGGTTGTTTCTATTGTCGAGCTTGCGTCTTATATGTCTTGGCAGGGTGTAAAAAATACCGTCGGCATGAACATGGGAGGCACATGCGATTTGGGATTCGCTAAGGCGAAAATGGTTCAAGCGTTCCATAGCTCAGGCATTGTTATTGAAGAAACGAAGCAAATTCTGTACGCGGGCATGCCTGCCGGGTTCCTTGTGTTCGCAGAAGGTTTAACGATCTTGCACGCGGGAGATACGTCCTTATTCAGCGATATGAAAATGATTGGCGAGCGCCATCCGATCGACGTAGTTTTCTTACCGATTGGAGACTTCTATACCATGGGACCGGAAGATGCCCTTCAAGCCGCGGAATGGTACAACGCGAAACTGACAGTGCCGATTCACCACAGTACATTCCCAGGGATCAAGCAAGACGCGGAGCTTTTCGTAAAGCAGCTTGAAGCGCGGGGATTAAAAGGCAAGGTCATGGCACCTGGCGATGAGATTGAGATTGCGAGTCGCTAAGATGGGTCTGAGGTAGGATATGTTGATGATTTTGTCGAAAGTTTAAGTGAGACTTCAAACATTATGAAGAACCGCGAGAGTCATATGCTCCGCGGTTTTTTGTTTTTTTAATGATAAAATATTTCACAATTTGTAGTGGCGGTCATGGTATAATCGAACTATTATTCGACAACATGAGCGTATTTTTTCAAATAATAGAGAATGGCATGGATTTATTGTAGCTAAAGGGGGGCTTAGTTGTGAGTGAACATACATCCGCAAGTCGGACAACTAGCAGCCAAACATCTGCTCAAGCTCAGCCGGTCAGGTCCGAGACGGAAGTTCCAAGCACCTTGGATACTCGTCAAATGACACCTGCAAGTATGATGCAAATGCAGAGAACGCTGGGGAACAGGGCGGTTCAGGGTATGGTTCAAAGGATGGGGAATACGCATCCCGTTATTCAAAGAGCGGGAGGAACGAGTGCAACCCCAGGTCCTGCCATATCTCAAGAGCAGCAGCAGCGAAATGCTGATTTAGTAACGGCGCGTGACGCGAAAGTTACGACACTTGTAGATAGTTCTTATACGGAAATAAGCGAGAAGCTGAAGCGAACGATCGATACATACTTGACTTCGGATTCCCAAGCGGATCCGATTCGAAAAAATGTGAAAGAAAAAGTGAAAGCAGAAATTCGAGCAAGCATGGGGTCAACGGGTACAGCAGAACAGAGAGAAGATGCCTATAAGTTCGCACAAGCAAAAGCGGATGGCATAATGATAACCAAACTTAAAGAATATGCCATTGAAGTAGCGGATAGCGAGTTTGCCGTCAGCAAAAAAACAGCCATGAAGGATGAAGCGAACAAAGCCTATCTGTTTACGCCAAATCTAAACAATGCCACATATGAAAAACAGAAAATAAAAGCAGCAGGGGATGCAAAGAAAAAGCTGGATACATATTCCAAAACCTTATTTACTAATTCGGTTACGGCTTCCAAAAGAGCCATTGCCTTGAAGTTCGCTCCCCCGACTGCAGCCGGAGGTACCTCCGGTTTTGATTCCATCAGTGTTGGAAGGGCTGGAACGGATGAGTTAACCAAGCGAATTGGTCTTGAAAGCCAATTGGTCGACTTAGACGTTGTGAGGCAAGAAACTGTCGACGGGACGACTAGAGACATTAAAGATATGGAAGAAATTTATCTAACCATCCTGTTCGCTCCTATGAAATCAGCGGTTTTATCCAAATTAGGCGTAGGCCGAAGGGCGTTCAGAAGATCGGCGGAGTTGAATGCGTATCGTGAAGATCTTAAAAAAGCAGCGCGAACCAAAGTTAATGCACAGATCAATAACGAGATTGATAATCCATCAAGCACTTCAACCCCAACAAACGCTGCCCCAACAGGAACTACTCCGACAAGTGGGACACCGACTGGCGCAACCCAGTCTTCAACAAGTACTCCGACTCCGGGGCCAATGCAAAAAGAATATCTGAAAACGGCTACGAAGGCTGTTGCCTATAAGGAATCCAAAGTCCTAGTAGACGATGTGATGAGGGATGAAGCTAATCTCATTCTGGAAAGGGTCATTCCTAAAGCCCTTACCATTGAAGAAATGACAAAGGTAGCAAAAAGCTCAGCATATGAAGTGGCTAGATTACCTGCAGCACAGGCAGATAAGATACGTGCCGCAAGCGTCAAGGCGGCAGAAGAACACGCAGCTAAATTACTGAAGCTGAACAAAGATAAAGCTGTACTTGAAGCCAGGAAGCTCACAAAAGGAACAAAAGCGGAAGGCACTACGGCAGCGACATTACCGGATGCAGCTAAAACCACGCAAATTAAAGAAGCGGTTCAAAATGATGATAAAACGAAGAAACTTGCCAAAACGATTGTCAGGTCCGTAGAAGCAAGCGATTTATCTTCCGGTTTAACGAAAGTCGGCCATTTAATCGATATTTCTACACCTAATCCAGGGGATGCAAGTTCATTAGAATTAGAGCTGAAAATTCCAGTTGCCTCCGCAGCAGGCGGTGGTAATGCCTACTTCCTTTTCGGTTTCGCTGGGGAGGCGGAGCGTGAAGCGGATGAATTAAGTGTGAATTCCCAACTGACTTTTGGTGCAGGATTTACAACCTTTGGTTTTGATGCAAACGCACGTTTTGGGCTATTCCTTGAAGGAAAAGGTAAAGATACAGCTACTGTCATGAATTTACTTTCCTATGGGTTATACAGACAGATGCCGGAAAGCGCACAGGCATACTTCTGGGGTAAAGGCGGTAAATCCGGCGAGTCAAGCTTGATCGAAGCTGAGAAGTGGGCCATGATGATCGAGGAAATGCATATGGGTGATGACGAAGCCGAGGTTAATGTTGGTTTCCTTACGAAATTAGCAATGGAAGCTAACGTAGGTGTCGCATCATTTTCTGCTGAGCTGGCATTCAAACGCCTCAGTAAATATAACAAAGAGATTATTGAAGCGAAGGGCAAGGATGCAGCTGGTAATGTGATGTCTGCGGCAGAGCGTTTAACGGCTGAGAAGTCCGGTAATGGTATTGGCAAAGGCGAAGTCAATACGACCGTAGAAGCGGGAACTGAAATAGAAATCGAATTTGGAAAACACAAGGTTGCGTTTGGTCTTGAAGGCTCTGCAACTTTCTTAAATGGGGACGAAACCAAGCTCAAAGAATTGAATCTGCAGCTATCGGCAAGTATCCCTTCGCAATTCGGAGAAGAGGGTGGAGATTTCACCAAGTATGCATCCAAAATTGTCACTGCTGCGATTGGCGGAGGTAAAAACCTTACTGCACTGTTTAAGAAGGGGATGGCTTCCAAGGCAGATAAAGCCAAACAAGTGACTGGTTCTTTAGTTGATGCTGGAACCGATGCGTTATACACGGGAAATTACTTCGATGATATTGGAGCAAGCTTTGCAAGTAAAATCCAAGGCGATGAAACGGTTAACGATACCATGCGATCCTGGCTGCCTGGCCAAGATTCAGAGGCATCCGATATTGAAACGGTTGATAAAATTGGATTATCCAATGCGCTTAAACTGGAAATTGGTTTCCAAAGGGAATATGATGGAAGAAGCGTACCAACCTCACCTTGGGTAATCACAATTTCAGCTTCTCAAGTAAAATCGCTGGAAGTTGACGCAGAAATTGTTAAGGTTGCTGTAGAGAAGTCCAAGCGACTAGGGCAGTTGGAATTCCGGAATGATAAAACCATGAAGTATGAGTTTATCGGTTTTGAGGGCGGTGGCCAAGACCGACCGGCGCCGACGCCATCTACAAGCACCGCCACGGCAGGAACGACCGGTGCAACGGGAGCGACAGGTACGGCAAGTACGGGAAGTACAACGAATACAGGAAGTACGTCGAGTACTCAATCAGCACCGGTTCAAACTCCAGCGCCGAGCACAACGACTACAGCAAGTCAGGTTCCAGTGGTCACGCCATGAAATAGATGCGTAGAAACAACATGATGTAAAGGAGGTTTGTAGATGGTTGATCTGAGAGATAATGGCGACGAGGAGAAATCAAGTTTGGATTTTGACATCGAAATCGTATTTCAGACCCTCGTTGGTGATGCATTGAAGGCTAATGCGAAGCGAATAACCCTTGCTGAATTTGAGGGGAAGTCGCATTGTACGCTGTATCTTGTAGTGGAATGGGGCGTATATCAGCAATTGTTAGCCGGCGAATGGATGGGGCTGTTCGCACAAGGAAGCAATCGAGATTTACAAGTGAAATTCGATGAGAATCAACCTGTCGAGCTTCAAGTCATGTTAAAACAAAGCCTTATGAAAGCTGCTCTTCGCAAAGGTTCAGAGATCGAAAATGTGCTGCAATCCTTCGTTGAGGAATCGGAAGAATCGCGACCTCTGCGCCAAAGCGAAAGCTGGCTGATCACTGAAGTGAAGCAGCAAATGAGTTTGCCGGATGGACTAGATGGGGGTACTTTGAGAGTTGGCTACCGTACCCAATGGGGCGAGCCTGCGGTCTCAAAGGCAGCGTCCACCATCGTTAAATCTACTTTAAATGAAGTCGTGGACGACTATCTGAAACGGATGGAATTGCCCTTTGAATGGGTGGATGAAACCATTGCCCGCTTATCATTCTCAGGAGAGAATGGCGAATGGATCGTGTTGGTTCGTACCGATGAAGAGAAGCAAATTTGCATTGTATTTTCCATTTACCCGGCGTTAGTCCCCGAAGAGCAGCGGACGGAAGTGGCGAAATTCCTTTTCGAAGAAAATTATGATTTGGTGATCGGCAATTTCGAAATGGATGCAACCGATGGAGAGCTGCGGTATCGAACAAGCATCGATGTAGAGAATGACCGATTGACGATGGAGCTTTTCAACCAGCTTTTTACTACCAATGTCGTGATCATGGATCATTACTACCATGTGATTGATGACAGCATTCAGAACGTATAGTTTCAACAAAGTCCGCTAAATAGCGGGCTTTTTTTCTGAGTAAATTGAAAGAAATTGGAGTTTACTATTATAGTAATGCCTATCGTTTGTTTCTATAATAAACTAAAAACACAACGAGGTGAGCTACATGGAAACAACAATTGTAACCTCAACAACCAAACGTCGGTCTACAAAAGTAAAACGATGGGATTCCTTTATTACCGGGCATTTGTTTATCTCGCCTTGGTTAATCGGATTCTTATTGTTAACGCTTTATCCGATGATTCAATCCCTTTATTATTCATTTACCGATTTTTCTTTACTTGAAGAGGCGAATTGGGTAGGGGGCAGGAATTACGAGAAAATATTCACGGTAGACACTAGATTCTATCAATCTGTCAAAGTAACTTTTCTCTATGTGCTTGGCTCCGTTCCTTTAAGACTGATTGCCGCATTATTCATTGCAATGCTCCTTGCCAAGAGCCTTAGAGGGATATCGGCCTATCGAACGATGATTTACTTCCCTTCGTTAATCGGAGGAAGCATTGCCGTATCGCTATTATGGAAAAATATTTTTGGCAGAGACGGGTATATCAACGAAGTTCTTGGTTTATTCGGTATCCAAGGCATAGGCTGGATCAACAATCCAGACACCGCTTTGAGCACATTGGTTCTGCTCGTCGTGTGGCAATTCGGTTCAGCGATGGTTATCTTTCTGGCAGGCTTGAAACAAATCCCACAAGACCTGTATGAAGCCTCCTCTGCGGATGGAGCGGGGAAGGTTAGACAGTTTTTTAACATCACCTTACCGATGCTTTCCCCAACGATCTATTTCAATATCATTATGGGAATCATTGGTGCCTTCCAAATGTTCACGCCGGCAATGATCATCACACAGGGTGGACCAATGAATTCTACGTATGTGTACGCTTTATACTTATATGAGCGCGCTTTCAGTCAACTGCAAATGGGATATGCCTCCAGCCTTGCATGGATTATGTTGATCATTATTGCACTTTCGACTTCCGTCATCTTTCTTTCGTCCAAGTATTGGGTTTTCTATGAATCTGAAAAGGAGGAACAGAAATGAGTACCTCTTTACAACGTAGACATATATTCACTCACGTCATTCTAATATGCTTGAGCGTCGCCATGATCTATCCAGTCCTGTGGTGGGTCGGAGCTTCCTTAAAATCCAATCAAGAGCTGAGTATGCCCGGTCTGTTCCCGGCACATCCGCTATGGAGCAACTTCTCGAAAGGTTGGAACGCCATTCCCGGCCATTCGTTTACTGATTTTTACATCAATAACTTTGAACTCATCATTGGACTTCTGTTTACGACGGTCATTTCTTGCAGCTTGGTTGCCTTTGGGTTTGCTAGATTGCAGTTTCGGCTGCGAAATTTCTGGTTTGCAATCTTAATGCTTACCTTGATGCTGCCAGGTCAAGTAACGATCATTCCACAATATTCGTTATTCCATCATCTCGGTTGGGTTAATACCTATTTACCGTTCATTGTACCTCACTCTTTGGCTGGGGGAGCAGGAGGAACCTTCTTCGTATTCTTGCTTGTCCAATTCATTCGCGGGATTCCTAGAGAACTGGATGAATCGGCGAAAATGGATGGCTGCAGCTGGTTCGGCATCTATTGGCGCATCGTGATGCCACTTACGAGACCCGCTCTTTTAACCGTTATTATCTATTGCTTTTTATGGAATTGGGACGACTTTTTTGGCCATCTGCTCTACATCAATTCGGTCGATAAGTATACCGTAGGACTGGCCTTAAGAATGCTCAATGATTCGCAGTCCGCTCAGCAGTGGGGACAACTTTTGGCGATGGGGCTTGTTTCCATCATCCCGTCGGTGCTCATTTTTACATTTGCACAGAAATATTTCGTGGAAGGAATCGCCACGACAGGGATTAAAGGTTGAGCGAATATTAGGAGAATTTTGAAACAAATCGTTGGGTACTATCATAGGCATGATGATTTGATAGAGCTATAGTTATTAAAGATAGAAAATTCAAACTACTATATCACGAAGGGGTTATGACGAATGGCTACAATGAGAAAAAGACTGACAATCGCCATGTTAACAACAGCAATCGGATTATCGTTAGTAGGATGCGGTGCGGCAGAATCATCGCCTAAAGCAGCCGAAAGCAAGAGCCCAGGCAGTACAACGAATGCTACAACAAGCAATAAACCTGTTAAGCTGCGCATAATGTGGTGGGGTTCTCAGCCACGTCATGATGCGACATTAAAAATGTTGGAGCTTTATACCAAAAATAATCCAAATGTCACGTTCGAACCGGAGTACTCAGGGTTTGACGGGTATATCGATAAACTGACGACACAAGCCGCAGCGAAAAATGCTCCGGATATTATTCAGATGGACGCAGCGTGGCTGGCAGATTGGAACGCTAGAGGCCAGTTGGCGGATATCAGCTCTATCAATGAAAAGGATGTAGATCCTAAACTGGTTGAAGCTGGGAAATACAAAGATAAGCAAACGGCAGTTCCGCTTGGGGGGAATGCTTGGGGTCTTATTTATGACAAAGGCTCACTGGACAAACTCGGAATCAAGCTTCCGGCTGAAGGGATTACCTGGGATGCATTTTTCAGCCTAGCGAAAGACATTAAGTCCAAGTTGGACAAGGATCATTACGTCATTGGGGATTTTGCGAGAAATCGTGATATGTATACGTCTTATCAATTAAGTAAAGGAAAAGGATACCCCGTTACACCGGATGGAAAGTTTAATTTTGATAAGGACACATGGTTGGAATGGATGAAAATGGCCGAAGATTTCCGCAATGCGGGTATTATTCCACCAGCTGATGTATCGGTTAGCGACGTTGATTTGGATCCGAAACAAGACTTGATGCTTACTGGAAAAATTATCTTCAAAGCAGCGCATGCAGCACAAGCTTCTTCCTGGGATAGCTTGAAACCTGGCAGCATCGGTGTTTATGCGATGCCTAAGGACAAGCAAGGCGGAAGTTGGTTGAAGGCAACGTTCTTCTTCAGCGTTAGCCAAGATTCTCAGCATAAAGAAGAAGCCAAAAAGTTCATTGACTGGTTTATTAACAATCCGGAAGCAGGAGAAATTTCGGGAACAACACGTGGTGTGCCTGTCTCAAGTAAAATTCTCGCCCAATTACAACCGAAATTCAGTAGCGCCGATAAATTGACAATCGATATGATCAACATGGCTACACAAGGAGCTCAACAATTTAATCCGGGTGCAAAAGGCTGGAACAATTTCGATACGAAGGATTACAAAACGATCACAGAATCGATTATGTTTGGAAAAATGAAGATTGAGCAAGGTTTTGACGAGCTGAAGAAAAAATCGGCTGAATATGAAAAATAAGTAGTTGTAAGCACCCCTTAGTTAACATAGAAACCCTAATTCGGTTATTCTGATGTTATAATTAAGGGGTGCTTTGACATGACACCCGTTTTTATAGGAGGCAACGAGATGTGGAAGGTTGCAATCATTGATGATGATCGGCAAGTACTCAAAGGAATGAAACAAGTGATTCCCTGGGAAGAAATCGGAGCCGAGTTAGTAGGAGAGGGTCTGAATGGAGAGCGCGGATTAGAACTGATTCGGGAGAAAAAGCCCGACATCGTCATCACAGACATTTATATGCCTGTTATGGGTGGAATGAAAATGATAGAAACATTACGCAATGAGAGTTTTGAAGGAAAGATTCTTATTCATAGCGGGTACGCCGATTTTGAAGTGGCTCGTCAAGCGCTAAGACTTCAAGTTGAGGATTACTTATCAAAGCCAGTCTCTAGAAACACAATTACGGAAGTGCTGCTGCGAACCATTTCGTCCATCGAACTTGAAAATCAATCAAAGATTGAGCAGGAGAAACTACGAGACCAAATTGACGAATATGAGCCTTTCGTGCGGAAAGAACAGTTAAAGACAGTCGTGACGGGGACAGCTAGCAATTGGAATGAAATGACACTTTTATGCAACATGAGAGAGGATCAAAGCCATATCGTCCTTGGATTAGAAATTCTAAGAACGTCGAGAATTTCCGATGTCCGGACGCAAGATCGATTATTATTTCGTTTTGCTATTAAAAACATTATGAAAGAAATTCTCCAAGCCGAAAAAAGATCTTATGATTATGTTGAATTGCATGGCTATCATGCCGCTTTAATTCTTCATTTTGAAAAAAACGCGGTGTATTCGGAGCATATCGATCATATAAGAACTATTGCCAAGAAAATTATAGAATGTGTACAAGCCTATCTCGATATTACAATCCGAATTGGTATCGGCAGATTCACCGAGAATTGGTCCAACCTATCGGATTCGTTGGAAGAGGCTTTTCAACCACTGGTCCCGGATGCCAGAGTGCTTCAATCAACCGGCGTGTTTGAATATGTGAATACGGAGCGTTTCCCCGCCAGTCACATCCAGACGACGGCCAAACCGATTAAGTTTTATCAACAAATTATTGAAGATATCAAAACAACGCAAGGCAAGAATGCTGAGAAGTTGATTGAAAGTTATATGGCTACCTTAAGGGTAAGCGCAACCCCTCCTCCATTCAGCTTACTTGGGGCGCAATTTTGGGCTATTTTCAGCTTCGCGCTAGCGGATGAGGATATCCGACTGACGGAGATCTTTCAGGATCAAAGTATGGAAAGCGAATTGAATAAAGTGAATACGTTTGATCAGTATGCAGCATGGTTGCACAGCATTATTCAGCGAATCTGTACGAATCAGCCTTGGCAAGAAAGCTTTAAGCATAAGATGGCCATTGATTTTATCAAACAATATGTTCGTGAGAATTATGCCAATGATATCACGATTGCCGAACTTGCCGATAAAGTGTATATCTCTCGTAATTATTTAAGTCAAATTTTCAAGAATGCAACAGGAGAGACCATCAACAACTATATTATCAGTGTGAAGATGGAAGAGGCTAAACGGCTTATTTTAGAAAGAAAATATAGAATCTATGAGGTCGCAAATAAAGTCGGCTACAATAATATCCCTTATTTTAGTACCACTTTCAGAAAACACTTTGGAATTACACCAGCGGAATTACTCACATTAAGGCGGAATGGCGAATGAAAAAGATGTTTAAAAGATACCGGATCGATTATCTGCTTTTTGGAGGCTTAACAAGTTTTGTCCTCATCTTGCTCACGATTGTCATTTTGCTAACCTACACACTTTCAACAAAAGAACTGGTGCGGGTAACAACCTATTATCAAAAAGAAAATTTGAATGAATTATATAACAAAATTGAAATTCAAATGCGTGCAATTGAGCAAATTTCTCTAGCTGCGACCAGGAATATTGTGACAACGGAATATCCGGACATGACCACTGATTCCTACGTCAATTATCAGAAACGTGAAGAACTAGAAACATTTTTGAGTAATATCGCATATTCTACGCCAATTATTCAGTCTATTGAATTATATACGGGGAATGCGTTTCCATCGAAATCACAAAGTCTTGTTTCATTTATTGACATGAATCAAGCCAAAGACCAAAGCTGGTATGAAGCTGTTGAGAATGCAGACTTCGCATGGATTGGCGAACATACCATTACTTCCAATCAAGGCCGAATAGAAGTCATCAGCTTCGCCCGCAAAATCTATTCGAATAGCGGGAAATACCAGGGGTTCATGATGCTCAACTTGAAATCGTCATCAATTCAAAATCAGATCAGCGGTGAAATCCCGACCTCTAACCGGATACTGCTTGATTCAGGGGGCAGAGTAATCACTTACATCGGTGATCCCTCCTTACCAACGAAGATAAAGTCCTATTTGTTGGACATGAATAATGAAAGCGGTTATATGAAAGTGGGGCTTCCCGAAAGTAGCGACTCGGTTAGCTCTCAAAAGAATACCTTAATGGTATGGGCCATGCATTATAACTCCAGTTGTATGCTCGTTCAGCTCACGCCATTGAACCAAATTACAAAAGGCAGTGTTCACATCTCCGCTGTTTTATCTCTTGTGGGTGTTTCGGCGATTCTGATTGCCTTGTTGTTTACCTTATATTTTTCGAATCTATTCATTACACCTATACGTCAGCTGCTCCACGAAATGGGGAGATACACAGCTAACACGAATAAAGTGAATCTGCCGGAAGACTATCAGAATGAATTCGGTGTGTTATTCTCCGGTTATCGCAAATTAATGGATCGCATCAAGTCGCTATATGTTTCATTGGAGAATCAATATAAGGAGCAAAAGAAAGCAGAAATCAAAGCGCTGCAAGCGATGATAAACCCACATTTTCTGTATAACACGTTAGATCAATTAAATTGGATGGCACTGACTGCCGGGCATGATAAATTAAGTCAAATTCTTGAGCTGATGGGGAAAATGTTTCGAATCGGGCTGTCCAACGGCGAAAGCCTTATCACGATTCGCGAAGAGTTTACACACGCGTTGTGCTATGTGCAGATCCAGCAGCTGCGCTGGGAGGAGGGGTTGACCGTTTCCATCGATCTGGCAGAGCATTTACAAGATTGGTACATCCCCAAAATGACGTTACAACCGTTCATTGAAAATGCGATTATGCATGGATTTAATGAGCGATTAACCGGAAATATTACCATTAGCGCCAAAGAAGAACAAGGAGATGTTATTATTCAAATCACGGATGATGGCGTCGGGCTGAAAAAAAACTGGAATGCCCAACGGGAAGGAAATACGGGCGGTTACGGGATACGGAATGTAAAAGAACGTTTTGAAGCCTTTTTCGGGACCCGTTATCGAGTCGATATTGAAAATAATTCGCAAGCCAGCGGAACGAGGGTAACGGTTCAATTTCCAGTGCTAAAATACAAGCAAGAAGAGATGAATGTCAGCCTCGGAGCAAGTATCCCATAATCATCTTGGAATTGGCGTAACCAACAGAGGAGAGGTGAAAGAAGATGCGCGAGCCTAAGCCTTATTGGCGTGATGTACCCCTTACCTTGAGGAAGCAAGTGGAAGAGAAGATGGCAAGCTCGATTCGAACGGCAACTCGTGTGTTCGGAGGATATGGACCGACGGCAACGTTTCGTATTTTTTTAGAAGATGGAAGAACGCTGTTTGCCAAGGGAGCAGGACAGGGATCACTACCAGAGAATTGGCGGGTGCTTCCGTTAGAAGAAGCCGTGTATCGTGAGGTTCGTGCGATTTCGCCGATTTCCCCACGTTATTATGGGTCAGTCAGCACTCAGGGATGGCATCTATTATTACTGGAGGATTTAAAGGGCAGTAAGAAAGTGCCGGCTTGGACCGAAGCATTAGCGGTACAGGCGATGCGCGACCTAGCCCAATTTCACGTACAGGGAATCGCCGAGGCTGATAAGGTGGAAGCGATGTCTGCCCGTGGTGTAACGGAGAACTGGCTTTCCATGAAACAGAGCAGCGAAGAGCGAAATTATTTTCTTGACTTGTTTCACGAGAATAGAGATGAAGCGGAGGCTTGGCTGGATGCGGTACTTGATGTTTTGATTCCTCTTGAAACGGATCTTATGCGTCAAGACCAACCCTGGGGTTTGATCCATAAAGATATACGCTCGGATAATCTTCGTTTCAGAGACGGAAGATTAGTGTTATTTGATTGGGCATTGGCTTGTAGAGGCCCTTTGCTATTTGATATTGGTTTTTTCTTTCCTAGCTTGGAAGGGGAAGGAGGGCCGACCGCAGAACATTTATTGCCTATTTACAAAAAGGAAATGGCTGAATACGGCATTAAATTCCCCGAATTCGCCGAGCAAGCTGTTGCCGTTTGTGCGGCAGGATTCTTTGCTACAAGAGCGGGGAAACCGCCAATTCCTCAGCTCCCGCGGCTTCGATATATTCAGTGTTTACAGCTGGGACCTGCGCTGCGTTGGACATGCAATCTATTAGGTCAGCCACAACCGCCTAAATTGTCTCCACTAAAGGATGAGTAATTGTTAATCTAATCAAATACGTTGGAGGATGGGTATGAATCCAATTCAGAACAAAATCGGTGGCGTTTTTCTTCCAGTCAGCAACATAGAACAGGCTCGTGACTGGTATTGCGATATTTTAGGCTTACCGTCGGATGGAGAAGTTTTGTTCGGGCATATTTACGTTTTGCCGATGGAAGGGCCAAGCCTTGTGCTGGACAGCAAAATATATGCACCTGATTACGTTTATAAAGTGCCAGCCTTTCAATTTCGCACCGATGATATCGTTCAAGCCTTTGAATTTATGAAAGCAAAAAATGTTCAATTATTAACTGAAATCGAAAATGATCACTGGTTTAACTTCAAAGACCCAGATGGAAATGTATTAATGATTTGCAAGTAGTACTTAAGATTAACTCCCTTATCTCTTAAATTTTCAGGAATATAGGCGCCCTCCTGTCAAATCCAATGGTGTCTGGTATGCGATTGGCAATCAGCTGCTGCACCTGCTTGAACACCCGAAAGGCGAAGCATTGTGAATGAGCGTCATTGATTCGGGATGCTGCATATAATTCATAACATGAATTAATTAAGAAGAGGCCTCCCTTAAGTCAGACCATGGGAGCGCCTCTTTTTTGAACATTCGTTAGCCATTAAATAGCGACAAATCTAAGAATTTGAAGAAGGAAAAGTCTTCTAAGAACAACGACACCACGATTATTCATAAATCGAAGAACAATGGAGTTACGATTTCTGGAGACCACACGACCGTTAAAAACGGTAATGAACCCATTGGCACTGCGGTAAACAATACCATAAAAGTGGTTGATTAATAAAGCCATTTCTATCATTCCTTTCTAGCGAGGATACTTTAGCATATGCTGGAATGACTTGTCTGTGAGGGCACATTTAATAGATTAGTATGGAAATATGAATTGTTTCTGAAAATTTACATCACGGCAGATCACCTACTTCATATCCCCATTGGCATATGTTATGGTTAAAGAAAATTGAAATAGATCCGTGCAACTCGCAATACATTGAAACTGTAGGAACAGTTATTTATATCCGTTTATTAAAGTTTGTGTTGAAAGGTGGTATTTCAACGATGCCTTTTAATCCTCGCATCTTAATTCTTACGGCTAGTTATGGCAATGGACATATTCAAGCTTCTAAAGCGCTGCAGCAGCAGTTCTTCAAACAAGGTATAGAGCAAGTGAAAATTGTTAATCTCATGAAGGAAGGCCATCCGTGGATCTACTCAATAACTTCTTCGTTAATCAGTAAAAGTACAAAAAGCTCTAAATTAGGGCTCGACTACTATGGTTGGAGCTATTATTTAACACGTGAAACGAAAGAGACCGCGCTATTTCAGAGATCAATGACATATTTGGGTCAAAAGAAACTGAGAGAACTCATTCAAAAAGAACGTCCGGATGTTGTTGTCAACACGTTTCCCTTCGGCGCCGCTCCAATCGTTTGTAGTGCAATGGGGGTCAAAAATTTTACAGTACTCACGGATTACGCGTTGCATGCAACTTGGCTGCATCCAAAAGTCGATCGGTATTACGTGGCAACGGAGGATTTGAAGCAACAAATTATTTTTAAAGGATATAACAAGGATTGTATAGAAGTCAGCGGCATTCCGCTAAAACAAGAGTTCGCAGCAGCGAGCATTCGCGCGCAAACGCAATCTCAGCGAAAGAAAATTATCCTTATCATGGCTACGGAAAGCGGAGTAACCAGTTATCTGGATGAAATGTTGGATTCGCTGCTGCTTCTTAAAGACTGTCAGCTAGTTGTCATTTGTGGCCATAACGAGAAGTTGAAAGATCGACTTGAGGCAGATTTTGCTGCGTACCCGGGGATCACCATTTTAGGCTTTGTTGATAATGTTCACGAGTGGATGTCAAGAGCCATGTGCATTGTAACGAAAGCAGGCGGTTTAACGTTGACAGAGGCTATAGCTTTGCGACTGCCGGTTTTTGTATATAAGCCAAACGGCGGTCAGGAGAAAGAAAATGCCTTGTATTTATCCAGGCTCGGTGTAGCTTCAATCGCCAATAAGATGGAGGACTTTTACATAAATATTGAACAATTCATACGCCATCCCACTAAAAGCGAAGAAATGAGAGCTCGTATGGCTAAGTTGCAGCGCCATCATGCAGCGGCTCACATTGTTAATGATATGATGATGGTTCTGGATAATCCAATTATGTCCGCTTTAATTTAAGTTATAGATGGATCAAGGAGTCTGCTGCGAAGCAGCTCCTTTTTTTGTTGAGGAATTTGAACAAGTTAGGTTGGAAAAGAGAGAAAAATGATAAGCATTTGCTGAAAGGCTGCTCCTAATATACATTGAATGACAAGATGCGTCTAATAACGAGCGAGTTGTTCGGAAAATAGAAGAAAATATTATTTCTAAGGAAATATCCAAGATAGTACTAACTGGTGTATAGCATTAAGTTTTGATAAAGTCACAGGGATTAACCTTGTACTAGAGAAGTTACTACAAACCAATAACATTAGTATTAATAACCTTGAAAAGGGATAGTAGATATGAACCCTTTAACGTTTGTTTCAAGTTATGACAGCAACTTGAAAGTACAAATTGATTTTGATTGGAATGGAAAACATGCGGATGAGTTTCAGGACAGAAATCAACAGTTCAGAAGGGCAATAATAGAATTTAGTTAAGTGAGACGTATACAAGAGGGATTGAATTATTTACCCTTTATCAAAAAGGTAATCCAAGACAAGGCATTGTTAACATCACTGGAAATGTCCCAGTGAGTAACATAAAAATCATCAAGCCGAATTTTATTAAAAGAATTTTTATGAGAATAAGAAAACGTTAATACTGTTAAGTATTAATTGGGATACAAAACTTAACCAGAAGACACCTACCAGTGTCTTTTTTTATTCGACAAAACGAATCGAAATATGCCGATATTCGGCAGGGAACTAGTTCATTAGACATATTTTGAGCGGCGTATAGAGGGGAAAGGTCTCATAGGTAGAAAAAGGTAATTGACAACCTATTTTACACCTAATGATGGAGGTGAAGCACGGTGCTGCGACGCCCTGTACCCATTTTTGTCCAGTTGCTCGCGGGGATGTTCTTGATTGCCGCATTGGCGATCGCGCTTACAAATTTGCTGAATTATCGCATGACGTCACAGATTGTGCTCAACCGTACGGCAAGCTATACCCAAGAATCCGTGGAACAGCTGTCGGCCAAAATTGATGTGTTGCTGCGTCAATACGATCAGGCTACGCAAATGGTTGCCTTTGATGAGAAAGTGCTGGCTGCTTTGAAAGCGGATGTTCCCCCACAAGGTGCCGAACCCCAAATTTCCATGGACCTAAATCGGTATTTGGCGGAAAAAATACGCTACATTGCCGGGGATATGCTGCTTCATTTATTCGACCGCAATGGCCACGCCTACGCCTCGAATGAATCCATGCAGTTATTCTGGCGAATGGCGGACGATGTAGCTGCTGTAAGCTGGTACAGCAAAATGCAAACGCTTGACGGACATATGCTGTGGGTATACGGGCCTGCTTGGCGGGATGGCGAAATCCCGGCGATCATCGGAGCCCGCAAGCTGAAGGACCCGTCAAGTCTGACACCACTCGGGGACGAGTTTATTGTATTTCCGGTAGATAAAATCAACCGGATTATTGGCGAAACAGGCCAACGCATCGAGCGAAAGGTGCAGGTAATGGATTCCATCGGCAACATCGTATATTCTACGGTGCCACGAGAAATCGGTACGGCTGCGGATGTAGGGCTGTTCAGTAAATTTGGAAGAAATGCGCAACCCTTCTTCGAATGGAAGACAAGGGAGGATCAGCGGCAAGTGCTGGTGTCTTATGCGAAATCTTCGTACAGCGGTTGGACGACAATCGCCTATTTCAAACCTGAGGCCGTCAACAGCGAGGCTTCTCAAATTTGGGCTCATGCCTTGCTCACTATGGGTGCAGGCATCCTCATTGCATTAGTGTTTGTGACATATTTTACATGGACACTTACCAAACCAATCCGGCTGCTAGCCGATGGCATGAATCGACTCCGTAAGGAAGGGGTCAAGCCGATTGACAAACCATTTGCGAGCCGAGAAATCACTAGACTTTATGCCAATTACAATGCCTTAGTGGAAGAGTTGGAGGACGTTGTAGAGCGGCTCTCGGAGCAGCAAATTACAGTTCAATGGGCGCAGTTGGTCGCACTTAAGGCGCAGTTCAGGCCTCACTTTTTGTACAATTCACTCAATCTGATTTATTGGACCATAGAGGACGAGCGGCCGGATCAGGCGCAAGCCATGACACTCGCACTAAGCGAACTGCTCCGTTATAGTGTCCACCCATCGACGGATCTCGTAACATTGGGTGAAGATATGGAACAGCTGAATCGATATTTGCTTTTGCAGCGAGCAAGATACGGAGAGAAGTTTCAGGTCAGCATAGATGTGGAAGATGGACTAGAACAACAACGCGTTATACGACTCGTACTCCAGCCATTAGTCGAGAATGCATTTCATCATGGCTTGGAGCAGCAAGATGAAGGGGATTGGCAAATCCGAGTTCGGATCTACCGGCAAGACGGCATGGTGAAGTGCTCTGTAGAGGACAACGGCGTAGGGATGACGCAAGAGGCATTGCAGTTGTTGGAGGTATCCATCCATCAAGAGCAAAGCTTTGAGAAGCAGGGACGTGGAATTGGACTGAGCAACCTTCACAAGCAGCTGCAGGCGTTCTTCGGGCCAAGCAGCGGGATTAGCCTCTCCAAGAGTCCGCTAGGCGGGCTGCAGGTTATGCTGTCTTTGCCGATTCATACTTCGGAGATGGTTACGGTGCCACCCTTATTGTCCAAGAAAGGGGGGACTGGCGCTGCTTAATGATCGAAAAGGAAATCAATCTACCTTATGGCTCATTGTTTGCCTGGTGAGTTTCCTATTCTTGACTTCCTGTGAACCTCAAGCAGCTTTACCTAGTGTGAACGAAAACACGTCGCAAGTCGTGAAACTTCGGATTTGGCTATGGCCGGGAAGTGGACTTGAACGGCTCGTTAAGAAGTATATGGCCCAACATCCCGGAGTGGATGTGGAGATTGTCAGCTTTCAGCTTGACGATGTTTTGCCGGGGCTGATGACGTCCCTTGCTACGAAAGCAGATACGCCGGATCTCGTTCTGCTTGAGGCTTCTCAACTAAATCAAGTAAAGCGTTTTCAAAATGAATTTTTTAATCTCTACGATTACGGCGATGAGAGGGTGCACTACTTGGATTGGAAGTGGCGCCAAGCTGAAAGCAAGGATGGCGGCTTTCTATTTGCGATGCCAGTGGACATCGGCCCTGTCGCATTAGCGTACCGCCGGGACTTGTTTCAGATGGCAGGGCTGCCGGTCGAACGCGAGGAAGTGGCCGAAGTTCTAACCAATTGGGAACAAATGGAGCAGGTTGGCTTGGAAATCAAGAAGAAAACAGGCGCTTATCTTATCGATAATTTGACCAACGTATTTATGAGCTATTTGAACCAGTTCGACGGCTATTACTTGACGCCGATGGATCACGAGCTTGATCCGCATGTGAAAGAAGCTTGGGATCAAGCTATACGCTTCCATAAGCTCGGGTTAAATGCGGGCCTTCCGTCGCAATCTTCCGCCTGGGCTGCAGCTGCCGTAAACGGGAGGTTTGCCGTTGTTGTTGCACCCTCTTGGCTTCATGGAGCTTTCAAGAAAGTTGCCCCCTCTACCGCAGGTGTCTGGGATCTAGCCCGAGCCCCTGGACTTCCCTCGAACTGGTCAGGGACATGTCTGGCTGTTCCACGAACGAGCCGAAATCCTCATGCGGCCTATGAACTCGCTCAGTGGCTGACGGCACCGGCACAGCAGCTGGACAATTTCATTGGCAGCGGTAATTTCCCTTCCACACCGGAGTCTTATTCGACCCGGGAGTTTCTAGAGGTGCGAGACGCTTTTTTTCATGACGCACCTGTCGGTCAGATCTACTCGTATACGGCACTTCGTTATAAAGCGGCTTACAATGATTTTGAATATGAAGGGATTGAACGAATGATAAAAGAGGGTTTGCGCCGAGTGGAATCAGAGGGAGCAGATCCAGAACATACTTGGGAGGATATCGTCCGCCGATTGAAGCAGATAAATACGGGAGGTTGATCGTGATGTTTACAGTTCTTGTCGTCGATGATGAAGCAAATGTGCGCCATCCGGTATGCAGAACCCTTTCACGCTTAGATGGCGTGGGAGAAGTGTTGGATGCAGCAAATGGACTTGAGGCAATGGCTTTGTTAAAAAAGCAGAAAGTCCACCTCCTTATTACGGATATCCGTATGCCTGCAGCGGATGGTCTGCAATTAGCGGAATTTGCGCGAGAGCATTCGCCTGGAACCGATGTATATGTACTCACGGGGCATGCGGAATTCGATTATGCGCAGAAGGCAATGGAACACGGGGTTCATGCTTATTTGCTCAAGCCATTGTCGAAGGAAAAGCTCAGGGAGGTATATCTCGCATCCTACGAGAAACATCGTCGCAGGCAGGAATCTCAGCAAGTTAATGTCATTAGAGAACGCGCGCTGCTGGAAAAACGCCTTCATGATCTCCTCCAAGGCGTGCCGGTCCCAACCTTCGATGAAGGTTTGATTCCTTCACACAAGAAGGTGATGCTCGTTTCCTTTTCAACCAAAGACTTAAGGTCATTAGGAGAGGCTTCGGTACGTTATTTTATACGGGAGTGCGCTTATGAGGCATTTAGCCGTCTGGGCACAGCAGCCGTGTGTTTGGAGGACCGACTCGTCACGGTTGTGTTGTTTGCCAATCAATGCGATCAAGAGGCTTGGGAGAGGGAAGTTCAAGAGACGTCGAAGTGGATGGCGGCTAAGCTGCGGATTGAGGTGAAGACTGGGTATGGGGGAGCGACAAAGGAGATCGGGGATCTTAGCTTGATGTACATACGCAGCATGATCAGCCTTGGATTCACAGAAATTACACGTAAAGAAAGTGGCGGTGAATCGTTCCCGCCGATCATTCGAGCGCTCCTAGGCTATATTCACAAAGAGTATGCGGGTGCAGCGAACTTATCCGATTTTGCCCAGCAATATCAAGTCAATCCCAATTATTTGAGCAACTTATTTCATCAGGAAACGGGAATGACTTATACGCACTATTTAACGCAACACCGCTTGACTGAGGCTAAAAAATGGTTAAGGGATACGAATTTGAAGATCTATGAGGTGTGTGAAAAAGTAGGCTATAAGGATCCCGCTTATTTCAGCCGAATCTTCAAAACGTTCGAGGGGATAGCTCCGGGGGCTTATCGGACGGTGGACGGAACTTTCCTAACTTAAGTCCAAGAAATCGAAGATGCGTTACCTATACGGGTTGTCCACCCCTGTTTATACTAAATGTAAGGGCTTTCTTAATAGGCTCGAAATTTGAAGGGAGCGTTAATCGATGAAAAACGTGTCGAAGGGTAAGGCCTTAGGTTTGCTAATGGCTTCCGTCCTCCTTCTTAGTGCTTGCAGCAGTGGTGGAGGAGCGCCGGAAGCAGTAAAAACGGATGCGAAAGCAAGCGATGGCAAGAAAGTTCAATTGCAAATGTGGTTTTGGCAGGGGGCTTCATTCGAGAAAATCATCCCTGAGTTTAACCGCACCCATCCTAACATCGAGATCATTCCGCAAATTTACAAATGGGAAGATGCGCACAAAAAGCTTTTAACGGCGATGTCTGCCGGGTCTGGAGCTCCGGATATCGCAATGATCGATATTTCCCAGTTGGATCAGTTTCTGAAATACCCAGATAAATTTAATGATCTTAATACGTTTGGCGCCAAGGATATGGCAAAAGACTTTCTAGAATGGAAGTGGAAACAGTCCACGGTCGGTGAGAAACAGCTTGGTCTTCCGACAGACATCGGTCCGATGGTGCTCTATTATCGGCAGGATTTGTTCCAACAAGCTGGATTGCCATCCGAGCCGAACGACGTTGCAGCCAAGATCAAGACATGGGACGATTTCCTAGCTGCGGGTAAAACGCTTAAAGAGAAAACGGGTGCCGATATTTTATCCAATCCTAACGAACTTTTCGGCGCTATTCGCGACCAAGGGGATGAATTGTACTTTGATAAAGATGATCAGCTTATCATTGAAAAAAATCCGCAAGTGAAGAAGGCTTTGGATTATTTTAAAAAGGCTCGAGATATGGGTATAGCGGGTAGTTATGATCAGAAGAATGCCCTACAAGAGTATTCGGCCGCTCTCAACTCAGGTAAAATTGCCACTTATATTTCAGCCGCATGGGGCCGAGGACATGTTGAAACCCGTGCTCCAGATACGAAAGGGAAATGGCGTGCAGCGAAAATTCCGGAAGGCACTGGCAACATGGGCGGATCGTTCCTGACCATTCCTAAGGAGTCCAAATATGCTAAGGAAGCTTACACCGCTATTAGTTGGTTAATTTCTCCGCAGCAGCAGCTTGAAGTCTTTAAACTATCCGGCAACTTCCCTTCAACTCCATCTGTATATGGAGACAAGGCTTTCACGGAAACGGGCTATGAGTTTTGGGGCAATCAGAAGCTAGGTGTGTTGTACTCTGAAGTTGCTAAGGACGTCAAAGTGCAGCGTAAGGGGCCGAACTATCAAACGGTTGCGGATATCATTGGCGACGGCATGCAAGCTGTAGCGGTAGATAAAACGAAAGACCCTGATAAAGAGTTCTGGTCACTCGTCGAGAAGGCCAAAACGAAGTTGAAGAATAAATAAAAGCCAATAGGGGGCAATCTCGATTCACTAGCCCATAGCGGTGATGGTAGCGATTTGCTCCCTGTAGGTATATCTTATGAGGATAGGATGTGGAGCCGATGAAAGGGTTCAAAGCCCATCTGGCGCCCTACGTAATGATTTCTCCATTTTATATTCTCTTTATCGCTTTTAGCCTGTTTCCGATCCTGTTCTCGCTGTATCTGGCGTTTCATTCCTGGGATGGGCTTGGCCCCATGGAGTTTGTAGGGCTCCGCAATTTTCGAAATCTATTGACGGACGATCCGGAATTCTGGACATCGGTTGGCAACACGTTTGTCATTTGGTTTCTGTCCACCGTGCCTCAGCTGTTCGCTGCGCTCGTGATTGCCTTTTTACTTAATGCAGCCTTTATGCGGTTTAAGGATTTTTACCGGGCGGTTTATTTTCTGCCTAACATTACTTCGATTGTAGCAGTCGCTATCATTTTTGGATCGTTTTTTGGCAGCCAATTCGGTCTCATTAACGGCCTGCTGCAGGCAATAGGGCTTCCTCGCATTGAATGGATCAATGATCCGTTTTGGGTCAAAGTTGCCATTTCGCTTATGGTCATTTGGCGTTGGTCCGGTTATAACGCAATCATTTATTTGGCGGGACTTCAGAGTATCCCACATGATTTGTACGAAGCTGCGACCATTGACGGAGCCAGCCGCAAGCAGCAGTTTTTCAGCATTACGCTGCCGCTTCTGAAGCCAATTATTCTCTTTACCGTTATTCTCTCAACGATTGGCGGCATGCAGCTGTTTACGGAGCCACTCATTCTGGTTGGCAATACCGGAGGAGCGACGAAAGGCGGTCTGACGCTGGTGTTATACCTGTATAATCAGGCGTTTGGCAACCAAATGTTCGGTTATGCTTCTGCCGTTGCATGGATGCTGTTTCTGATTATCGGCATATTTTCGTTTGTGAATTGGAAATTCGTCTCGAGAGGGGAGGGGGTTTGATGGTGCCATCATCTTCTAAAGTATCCCTCGGACGGGTCATTACTGCTGTTGCTGTGAAAAAGACAAGAGCGCCAGGCACCCTCTGGCTCCATGTTGTCATGATCACCGGGGCAATTTTATCCCTGTTTCCTTTCTACTGGCTGCTTGTCATGTCGACTGCGACGACGGCGGATATGTTCCGGTTTCCGCCTCGGCTTCTGCCTGGTGACCAACTGCTTGTCAATATTGGAAAAGTGCTTGATCATGTCGGCTTTTTCCGTTCATTTGGCAATAGCCTTCTTGTTGCAGGTACGCATACGGCGTTGGTGTTGTTTTTCTGCTCTCTAGCAGGATTTGCATTTGCAAAATTCCAATTTCCAGCGAAGGCGCCGTTATTCTTCTTTTTATTAGCAACCATGATGGTGCCCCAACAGCTTGGGCTAATTCCACAATTTATCATTATGCAAAAGCTTGGATGGATCAATGATCTCAAAGCGCTTATTGTTCCAGGAGCGGCTAGCGCGTTCGGTATTTTCTGGATGCGGCAGTATACGACTTCCGTCGTGCATGACGAGCTTGTTAATGCAGGTCGAATTGACGGTTGTAACTCGTTCGACCTTTATTGGAGAGTCGCGCTTCCAGTACTTCGTCCAGCACTTGCAACACTTGGGATCATTACATTTCTAGGGTCGTGGAACGATTACTTGTGGCCGCTTGTCGTCATTTCGGTGCAGGAAAAGTTTACAATCCAGATGTTGATTGCTTCTATGAACGGGGTATACAGCACCGATTATTCCATGGTCATGGCAGCTACACTAATGGCTACCGTGCCGCTCATCATTGTATTTTCACTATTTAGCCGCCAATTTATTGCCGGACTTATGCAAGGGTCTGTGAAAGATTAATAGTTAACTAAATTAAACGTTCACTCTACGAGTGGACGTTTTTTAGTGCAGATGGAATGCCTTCGATCGTGTACAATGAGAAAAAGACAGGCAGGACCTTTTTAAAAAATAATGAGGTGAGGATATTGAATGAGTCTGCTTTACAATTTTATGATGAACTTGCAGAAGACTATCATTTACTTTTCGAAGAATGGACACGAGCCGTTATTTCGCAAGGAGAAACATTAAACAGAATCATCCGTTCAAAATTCACGACTTCGGTTACAGAAGAAATCACACTGTTGGACTGTTCTTGCGGGATTGGCACACAGGCAATAGGCTTGGCATTAAACGGATTTAAAGTGACAGCGACAGATTTAAGTCCAGTGTCCGTAGAAAGAGCGAAAAAAGAGGCGACGTCTTTTGGGGTAGAATTAAGTGGAGGTGTAGCTGATTTTCGAACGTTGGACAAAGACGTTTCTGGAATGTTTCATATCGTTCTTTCGGCCGATAACGCGATCCCTCACCTTCTTGCGGATGAAGATCTTTTTAAAGCTGCTAGTAATATGTATAATATTGTGGAAAATAATGGAATAATTTTGATTACAATAAGAGATTACGATGAATTGGTGAAATTGAAGCCAAAAGCTACAGAACCCCGTATCTTTGATCAGGGAAAGCGCATTGTTTTTCAAATTTGGGACTGGGAAGAGGATTCGGCCACTTATCTGACTAATCACTTTATTATGCAAGAAATTGACGGCGTGTGGAAAACTAAGCATAATAAAACGAGATACAGAGCATTGCTGCGAGAGGAATTTAGTCGTATTTTGACGCAAGCGGGATTCTCTTCCATCGAATGGCTGATGCCATCCGAAACAGGGTATTACCAGCCGATTGTCACTGCGCGAAAAAAATAAAAGAGTAAAAGGATGGTGCAGATGTCTCAACCACTAGTCTATGTTCGGTTCCCTGAAGAAGCGGACATTGCACAGATCATTGCAATGAACAAGCGCAATAGGGAGTTTTTTGAGCAATTTTCTCCAAGCAATTCAGATGACTATTATACGGAGGAGCACATGCTCCAATGGTTGAATAAGAGCAGAATCGATCGCATGGAGGATCGGAAATATTCCTTCGTGATATGCCAAACGGAAGACGATCAGATCGTCGGCACCATCGGGCTAACATATGTCGTACGGGGACCGCTGCAGAGCTGCATGATTGGCTACAATTTGGACCAGGCGGCCAACGGCAAGGGTTATATGACGGAAGCAGTGAAACAAGTGGTACGTTATGCTTTCGAGGAATTGAAGATACATCGGATTATTGGCGAAGCTTCTCCTAAGAATCCTGGTTCAATTCGCGTGCTAGAGAAGGCCGGGTTCCACAAGGAAGGGATCTCCCGCAGCAATGTGAAGATCAATGGCGTGTGGGAGGACCATCAAGTTCTGGCTATTATTAATCCCAATCCGGATATTTAGACGATTTAAAACAATGATCAGACCCATGTTGTGGGTCTTTTTTGCTCTTCATCTTATGGCCAAATGAGCGGGAAAATAGGGGGTTGACTTGGAGTTAACTCCAACTATTATAATACGTCAAATGTGTATTCAGACGGTACCAGCGAGGAAATCGTTGGACGCGAACTGAAGGACTATGCCAATCGTGATGAAATTGTACTTGCGACGAAGGTTCATTTCCGTATGCATCAAGGTCCGAATGGTGCCTGTCTTTCCCGTAAGACGATCATGAGTGAGCTCGATAAGAATCTTAAGCGATTAGGAACAGATTATGTAGATCTGTATCAAATTCATCGCTGGGATTACAACACGCCAATTGAAGAAACGATGGAAGCCATGCATGATATCGTTAAAGCAGGAAAGGCAAGATATATTGGCGCTTCCGCGATGTACGCCTGGCAGTTCCTGAAGGCATTGCACGCGGCTGAGAAAAATGGATGGACCCGATTTGTATCGATGCAAAATCATTTGAACCTCATATACCGTGAAGAGGAAAAGGAGATGCTGCCGCTTTGCAGGGAAGAGAAAATCGGCGTCATTCCATATAGTCCCCTTGCTTCAGGACGATTGACACGTGATTGGTCGGAAGCGACGCATCGTTCCGAAACCAGAAGAAGCCAGTCGTTGAGCAGTGTAAGCAGCTCAGAACAAGGATGGAAGATATGATATATGTGTTGGAACGCCTGGATGATTGCTGCTAGAGAAAAAACACTAAATAGAGCATTAGACTAGTCTTGCATCTATGAAAACCACATGCGACAACTTCCTATTCTTACGATATAATAGTAGTTGAAAACGTTTCCGAGAGGAGCTGTGGCTGTGGGTAGAAACGATCGATTAGGCGAGCGGTTGACTCCGCTGTTGAAGAGCTTTATGGAGAAAGGGCCAGTTGGTTGTGCCTGTACGGTCGTACACCGGGGAGAAGTGATCTATCAGGAAACCCTGGGGTATGCGGATTTGGACAAAAAGCAAGAGATCAATCTTAACACCGTTTACCGTATTTATTCCATGACCAAAGTAGTGACCTGTGTTGCAGCACTCATGCTTTATGAGAAAGGCCTTTACTTGCTGAACGATCCGCTAGGTGATTATTTGCCGGAATTTCAAAACCCGCAGGTGTACAAGTATAACGATTTCGGTGTGAAGACATTGGTCCCGGCGGGAGCTCCGATTCGGATCAAGGATTTGTTTATGATGACTTCCGGGATTACATATGGCGGAGACGGCAACGAAACGGAACGCCAAACGCGTGCGAAATTGGAAAAAGCGGCTGAGACCATGGACACTCGAACGGCGGTCAAAGCGGTTGCTTCCGTGCCGCTCGCCTTTGAGCCGGGTACTCGCTGGAAATACGGGATGAGCCACGATGTTCTTGCCGCATTGATTGAAGTGCTGTCAGGCCAAAAGTTCGGGGATTTTGTGGAGAAGGAAATTTTCAAGCCTCTCGGCATGAAGGATACCACCTTCCGAATTCGAGAAGATCAGCGCGACCGACTGTGCACGATGTATGATTGTGCTGCTGATGGCACAATGACGCCAAACACTAGATTGGATGCCTGCTATCAGCCGGATTGTCAGTTGGAGAGCGGAGGAGCAGGGCTGCTTTCGACGATTGGGGATTACAGCAAGTTTGCGCAAGTATTAGCTAATGGCGGCGAACTAGATGGGGTTCGAATTTTAAGCCCCAAAACCGTTCAATTGATGGCAACGAATCATTTGAATGCTCAACAGCTGCGAGATTTCGACTGGACGCAAATGAGCGGTTATGGCTATGGCCTCGGCGTCCGCGTCTTGCTGGATCCTGCAGCTGGGGGAAACAACGGTACAATCGGTGAATTCGGTTGGGCAGGTATGGCAGGTTCCTATTTGCTAATCGATCCCAAAGAAGAGCTTTCTATTGTCTATATGCAGCAGCTGCTTCCGAGCCGCGAGCCTTTTATTCATCCGCGGATACGGGCTGTTGTTTATGGGGCGATGGAGTGAGGTTTCTCAGCGTGTAAAAAAGAGGCGACCCCAAGGTCATTACAATGACTTTGGGGTCGCCTCTTTTCATTTGGCAAGCTTATTCAACAATATTGATTGTCACTTCGATGTTGCCTCTTGTTGCTTTGGAGTAAGGGCATATTTGATGAGCCGCTTCGGCAAGCTCTCTGGCCACTTGTTGGTCAACCCCGTCAACGGTCACATCGAGTTCAGCGGATAACTGAAATCCGCCGTCGTCCGTTTTATTAATTGTAATATGGGCCGTTACTTGTGTGCCCTCTACTTTGATGCCTTTTTGGCGAATCGCCAGATTCAGTGCGCCATCGAAACAAGCGGAATAGCCTGCCGCAAAAAGCTGCTCCGGATTCGTGCCATGGCCGCCTGAACCCCCGAGCCCTGTTGGTGTTTTGAGTTCAAGGGAGATGACTTGGTCGGAAGAGACGACTTTCCCGCTTCTTCCGCCGACGGCTGTTACGGTTGCTGTGTATAGGTTTTGCATGATGATCTGCTCCTTAAGGTACATAATTAATGTGAGTCCCCTATACATTACCCGAAAAAAGTGGATATTATGAGAAAATTTTCTTCTTTTTTAATCTATGTTTGAGTGCCTTGTAGATATGGTAATTACGGCCAATTGTGACTTAAAACATAGCTGGTTGGCGAATAAACTATACGTATAAGGAGGAAATCGCCGATGAATAACCTTGCAAACCTTGCAAATCGATATAGGATCGTTCAACCGCTTAAGCAAATGACGAATGGACTGATCGTGAGAGGGAAGGATGTAACCTCTGAGCGGGATGTTCTTTTATATATATTTCAAGAAAGTGATGCATTAGCTCACGAGGAAGTTTTACGTTGGATGAAAAAAGCGTCGCAGATCTCCAACGAGTTTTTCATGCAGATGCTGGACTTCGGTTCGGAAGAGGGATCGTTGTATGCCGTACTTCGGGCGGAGTCGGGAAGTCTATTATCCGATCGGCTGAACGATGTGGAGGTAACCGGGAACAAAGCACTGACGTATGTACACGAGTTGGCTATCGCTATTCGAGAAGCACAACTGAAACAGCAGATGGCGTATTCGGTTGAGGTGAATAATCTTTGGATCACAGATAACGGTCAGCTGCAGATCATGAATCGTTGGACGGAGGGGAGCAACGGGAGGCGCGGTGCTCCGGGTCTGGGTTTGCTGCTTTATCAGCTGGCTGCGAAAAGCGATATTCCAACGTCCTCAATGAGTGCTTACTCATTTGAGATGGGTTTGTTATTTGCCGACATGGCAGAAGCAACTCGGGAACGTGCCGTTGCATTAGCCTGCAAGGCGTATGAAGGCTTGTGCACGCTTGAAGATTTTCAGTTGGAGCTGGAGGGGATACTTGGTATTTCTAGCAATAAGCGAGAACCACGTACGCAATTCGATGCCAAACCTTCTACATTTAGTGAGAAAAAGGTTATTCGCAAATGGCCATTAATCGCGTTCGCCGGAGTCTGTGTACTTGTTTTGGTCATCTTTTTATCGATGCGTCCGCACGAGGACTATGCGAGCGATGCGAAGATGCCGACGACTGCTATGACCGATCCCGCATCGGTATCGACAAGTGGGGAAGATTCGTCGAAATCATCTGCTGCGCCGACACCCGATCGTACTCCCACACCGTCGGTTGAGCCTGGAGATGCCCAAACTCAATCGAGTGGCGATAGCGCGGGACAAGACCAGGTTGGGGTCGTTCCGGATCTGGTCAATCGCACGAGGGAGGAGGCAGAGAATATGGCATTGGACGCAGGTCTTCGCTACGAGTTTTTCTTGGAGTCGAGCAGCGCCGCTAAGGGAACGGTATTCAAGCAAGACATACCTCCAGGAACTGCTATTCAGAATGGTGACCGTATTACGTTTTGGGTCAGCAAAGGGTTGTAACGGGGACTGATTGTACTCGTAAACTTCTAACATTTATTTCCGCAACCCTTCTTTTCTTATTTCGGAAGGGTTTTTTCCTCTTACTTTTTTAAACTGCCTGCTGAAGAAAGACAAGTCCTTGTATCCCAACGCTTCGGCGACTTCAGAGGCATTCATCCCGTTATAGCGCAGCAAGTGTTCGGCCCGCTCAATGCGGGTTTGGATGATATATTGTTCCAGGGATATTCCCATAACTTCTTTGAATTTGAGCGAAAAATAGCGCGGGGACAAGTTCGCATTCTCAGCCAAAGATTCCATCGAATGTGGAATGCCCGGTGTCTGACGAATACGGTGAGCAAGCATCCGAATGAGCGAGTTTGTATGATCGGCTGAGTGTAAGGCCGGCTGCTCTTCTTCGCGTTTTAACTGCAACAGCATCAAGGTTAACAATAGTTTTCCCTCTATGGCGGAATCTTTCGTGTTCTCCAACATCGCTTCAACATAACGATTGAGATAGGTTTCAAAGAGGTATCGATCCTTCACGGTATGAGTACCAGATGGCATTGATGGCAGCAATTGCTGATAATCAGCCAAAGAAAAGTGAATATAAGTGACGGTTAATGGCTGCTGAGGATCATGGCTTGCTGCTGTGCGGTCTCCCGGCCTGAATACGAAACATGTTCCGCCTCCGATGGGTGATGTCAATCTGTTTCGCAGCATCATGCCCGAACCGCTCCAGGCATACCAGAGATCGAAATCTTCCAATGGCTGCTGCCGAGTATCCCATTTCCAAGTTCGTTCGCAAGTGACTTTGCCGAAGTTTTCATTTAAGTCTAATTGAGAGATGAATTCCACGCGCAGTTATCTCCTTTATGTAGAATAGTACAAAGATTTCAACCTGTAGTGAATTCATTTTACACTGATTTACAAGTAATATGAAGTTATTCAAGGTATCTTTAGTACAAACATTTGAAGGAGCTGTTTTATGATGCTGCATCCGTTTATGGGAATCGAACAATGGGATCGAATTGGTTTGTCTGTTGAGGAATCGGCTAAGCGTCTTCAGCGCATTGCGTACGTTGATCGGCGTTGTATGAATCTCGAAGCGGGACACATGACGGCACGACCTGAATATGAGGTAAAAGGAGCATTAGCTCGGTTCACCTGGCAGGATGCCGAATTTTATAACCAGTTCCGCAACCGCTGCAAGCAGCTTCGAATGAGCGTGAGAGCATTCGAGAAGTGCCCGGATGATGCATTAGATCGGTTGATGACGACAATTTTGGAATCGTCCAATACGCTAAACTTGCTGGTCGCTTTATTTGAGGTGCTGAAGCCAGCATCAATCAATGCGGTGAACAGGTATCTATCTGAAGCTCAACCCCTCGTGGATGAACCGACGATCCATCTTTTGCAGCATCAGCTTAGCGACCGCAAAGGGCAAATGGTTTGGGGCGAGCAGGCGATTGCTCACTTTATGGCATCCGCCAGCGGGGAAGAGGTAGAGAGCGCAGAGCGCTGGAAGCAGTATATTCAAGCGCTGCTGCAAGCAGCTGGGGGCATTGATGGCTGCGAGGAGCAGATACCGGTGAATCCGAGCTTGATTGTGGAGACGGAACCTTTTCAGCTCCCTATTGCGAGCACCAGAGATGATCGGTTTCAAACGTCGGTCGTCAAAATGAAGGGCATGACATTCGAAGACAATGATGAAGGACGGTTTCTTCAAATGATGCTTTCCCGTTACTTCGAGATGTCGCCTGCCGAAGGTGTCGCTTATGTGCACTTTTCTACGGAAGGGAAGCCATGGTCGTTTTACTACGATACCGCCAGACATTGTTGGGATGAGGTCAGGCACTGCTGGTTCGGAGAAGCGGCGCTGCGGAGTAAGAGCTACGATGTTCATGCCATCCCGAATTGGACGGGCTGGTATGATATGACCAGTCAATTGTTCAATAGGGATGAAGCATATACACATTTAACCATTGCCATAGAAAAAGCTGCGATGAAATATCCACCGGGAAAAAGAGAAGAGTGGGAATTCTGCCGGGATGTCGTCAAGGACCCGTTAATGACAACTTTCCAGGACTTCGATTGGGCCGATGAGGTGGTTCATGCCGGGTTCGGGCAGAAATGGATTATTGATGAACTGTTTCAGGGCGACAACGTGAAAGCCTTGGATGCAGCAGAGGTCACTGTGGCGAAACGGGCCGTGTACATGGACAGCTTCGAAAAAGATGGGAATGTGCCGCCACCGAGCCGCTTTGCCGGCAATTATTAAGGAGCAAACGTGGCTGTTGATAGACGTTGAAAAGTAGATCCTCAGCATACTGCTGTGGGTCTTTTTTCTGTGCGCTTCGAAAAATAGTCGATTTTTCGGAAGATTCACTTATATTCGAATAATTCGTAATTATGTGCATAATTCGTAGTACTGCAGATTTATTTTTCTCAATATTACAACTATTATTAGAATTAAGGTGGACAGTAACATTAGAAAGCACAAGAGGGAGGGATAGCAGGGATGAAGCTGGCAGTATTGGGCGGAGGGGCTATAGGTGTCAAACATTTAGAGGCAGCAAGTGAGATTGACGGGTTGGAGCCAGTCGCCATTGTTGACATTAATGAATCTCTGGCAGCGGAGACGGCTAAGAAATATGGAGTTAAGCCTTATACAGATTTTCTAGAAATGCTGCAGAAAGAAAAACCGGATATAGCTGTGATTGCTCTGCCACATTTTTTACATAAGGAAGTGTCCAACCGCTGTGCCGAATATGGATCTCATATTTTACTTGAAAAGCCGATGGCTTTAAATACAGTGGAATGCGATGAGATTATTGCTGCTGCTGAGCGTAATGAAGTTAAGTTAATGGTTGGACATACCCAACACTATTTTCCAGAGAATATTGAGGTTAGACGAATTATTGAAAGTGGCGAGCTTGGAAAGCTTGTCATGATTAACGATACGCGGAACGTAAACTACTATAGAGCAGATCGACCCGGCTGGTTCTTCGAGAAGAGTAAAGCAGGTGGAGGCATCATGACGAATCTGGGGGCGCATTCTATTGATAAAATTCAATGGATGACACAAAGCAAGGTCACCAAGGTGAAGGCATCCGTAAGCTTTCATGAAGAACGGGGTGATGTTGAAGGCAGCGGGATTGTTTTTATGGAAACCTCCTCCGGTGTTTCGGCTGTGATTACGCAATCCGGATATCCAGGAGTTTCACGTAATGAAACGGAGTTTATGTTTACAAAGGGTATGCTCAAGCTGGAAACGGGGAAGGGCCTGTCTATAAGCCGCAATGGCATGTATGAACCAGTTCTGCTGAAACCGGCAGAGCAGCCATTGGTTCAGCAATTATTAGACTTTATGGATGCGATTACAAATGATACAGGGCTGGATTGTTCCGGTGCATATTCCAAGACTGTCGTTTCTGTCATCGAGAGTGTATATGCGTCAAGTGAGACAGGTACGGAGCAGATCGTGAAGTAACGATATAGGAGGATTGATGATATGAGCGAAAAAATGAGATTTGCTGTTATCGGAGCGGGAGTGATTGCTCCCTCTCATGCGAAGGCCATTCAGGGTAACTCGCAAGCAGAGCTGGTTGGCATCGCCGATGTTGAGGTTGAAAAGGCTGGAAAATTAGCTGCAGATTTTTCAATTCCGCATGTGTATCAGGACTACCAGCTGCTGCTCAAGCGTGATGATATTGATGCTGTTACGGTAGCGGTACCAAGCGGCTATCATGCGGAAGTCGTCATTGCGGCTGCACAGGCAGGCAAACATGTGTTGTGTGAAAAGCCACTTGATATAACTGCGGATAGTATGACGCTTATGATCGATGCTTGCCGCAAAGCAAATGTGAAGCTCGGCTGCGTATTTCAACGTCGCGTAACGGAGGCATCTATTGTCGCGAAAAAAGCCATAGAGGCTGGCAAGCTGGGTAAGCTGGTGCTTGGCGATGCTTACCAGAAAAGCTATCGCAGCCCACAGTATTACCAAAGCGCCGGCTGGCGCGGCACTTGGGCTATCGATGGGGGCGGCGCCCTGATGAATCAGGGTGTGCATGGCATCGATTTGATTCAGTGGCTGATGGGTGATGTCCAATCTGTCTTTGCCTATTCGTCCGCGCTGGTTCGCGAGATTGAAGTGGAAGATACGGCAGTAGCCGTTGTGAAATATAAGAGCGGAGCATTCGGGGTGATACAAGGAACTACCTCTGTGTATCCGGGGCAGGAGACGCGCTTCGAACTTCATGGGGAGAAAGGCACGATCATTTTTGATGATACGGGGTTCAAGCAGTGGAAAATTGCTGATAGTGAAGAAGAAGCGCCTAAGGTGGAGCCAAGAGTTAGCGCCAAAAATGATCCTTCCCATATCGCCAATGACGGGCATTTTATATTCGTTGATGATTTAATCCAAGCTATTCGTGAGGACAGGGATCCCCTGGTATCGGGGGAAGAAGGCAGGAAAGCTGTCGATTTAATTCTCGCTATCTATGAATCGGCACGGAGCGGGAAAGAGATTATGTTGAAATAGTCCTCTGCTGATGATTTGACGTAGGGAAACGTAGGGGGGATAGGTTTGCCGGAAGAGACAAGACGTGAGGGAAAGACCGTAGTTGCAGGGATACATTACCGTACAGGATTACCGATAGAAGTAATCATCGCTAATGGTCATATTGAGAGTATTAGCACGTTAGAAGCTGAGGTTCAGGACCAGCTGCCGTGGATCGGACCCGGTCTGGTTGATTTGCAAATCAATGGCTACGCAGGCAGAGATTTCAATCAAACTCCGTTAGCGAAGGAAACAGTCATGAAGCTGACGCGTGATCTTTGGAACAAGGGTGTCACCACTTATTATCCAACGGTAATCACGAACAGTGCTGACAAGATTAGTCAGCTATTACGCGCCATTTCCGAAGCCTGTCGCACGGATCCCTTATCCGATAGCTGCATTCGCGGCATACATCTGGAGGGTCCGTTTATCTCACCTGAAGATGGACCGCGGGGAGCGCATGGGAAATCGTATGTTACTGCTCCGAATTGGGAGTTGTTCCAGCATTGGCAGGAAGCAGCGGAAGGTCGTATTACCATCGTGACGATGTCACCGGAATGGCCGGAGTCCGACGAGTTTATCAGGCGCTGTACCATAAATGGTGTTACGGTGTCTATTGGGCATACCAACGCTTCGCCCGAACAGATTCGTTTAGCGGTAGCCGCCGGGGCAAAGGTGTCCACGCATCTCGGCAACGCAGCTCACCTGATGCTGCCAAGGCATCCGAATTACATTTGGGAGCAGTTGGCGGCAGATGAGCTCTGGGCATGTATGATTGCTGACGGATTCCATTTACCGGAATCGGTGCTGAAAGTGTTCATGCGGGTAAAAGGCGACAAAGCGATCCTCGTCAGTGATGCCGTCTATTTGAGCGGACTTGAACCGGGACGTTATACCACGCATATTGGCGGCGAGGTCGTGCTGGCGCCAGATGGCAAGCTGCATTTGGCTGAAAATGCCAAATTGCTGGCAGGATCCGCGCAGATGCTGGTGTGGGGCATTCAGCATTTGGTGAAAAAAGGCTTATGCAGCTTGGCCGATGCCTGGGAAATGGCCTCTATACGGCCATCGGAGTTAATGGGCCTGCAGACAGCTAAAGGACTTCAACAGCATGCTCCGGCGGATCTCGTGTTGTTTGCGTTTAAGGACGACGGCTCGTTACATATTGTGAGCACATATAAAGAGGGAAAGCTCGTATCACACGCATAAAAATTGCTGAAAAGCACAGAAAGGGCTGATTGTTATGACTACGTCAAATTCGTTGATCATCGGGATGATCGGACTGGACACTTCCCATTGCACAGCTTTTACTAAGCTGCTAAACGAGCAAGATCATGAATTCCATGTTCCTGGTGGGAAAGTCACTTATGCTTTTCCCGGCGGATCACCTGATTTTGAAATGAGCTACTCGAGGCTGGATCGGTTCACAAATACGATTCGGGACGAGTACGGTGTGCAGCTGCTTGATTCTCCGGAGGCAGTAGCGGAACGTTCCGATGCGATCTTATTAACTTCTGTGGACGGACGAGTTCATTTGGAACAGTTTCGGAAAATTGCTCCCTTCAGGAAGCCCGTCTTCATCGATAAACCGTTTGCCGTTTCGACCTCTGATGCGAAGGAAGTCGTGCGGTTGGCGGCCGAGTATAACGTGCCGTTGATGAGTGCTTCGTCGCTGCGTTATGAACAAGGGCTGGTTGATGCCCTAACAGAGAATACAACTGATATTATTGGCGCCGATTGCTATGGACCGGCAGAACTACAGCCGACACAGCCAGGCCTTTTCTGGTACGGCATCCACTCTGCAGAAATGTTGTATCGCATCATGGGCAAGGGGTGTGTGCAGGTGACCGCAAGCACAAGTGAGTTCCATGAACTGGCTGTCGGTGTTTGGGAGGATGGCCGAATGGGGACAATTCGCGGCAACCGTCAGGGAAATAAAACGTTTGGGGCTGTCATCCACCACGTGAACAAAACGGAATTCGTAGATGGCGACAAGCATCCGAAACCGAAATATGCCGGTCTAGTCGAGGCGGCGGTTGCCATGTTCCAATCAGGAACGCCGTCTATTGATGCTCAAGAAACGGTTGAAATCATTCGCTTCCTGGAAGCGGCAAACGAAAGCCGGGCAACTGGGAAAACGGTGAAGCTCTAGCATATCTCTTACCAAACATACAATCTGCATAATTTGAGGGAGTGTAAAACTTATGATTTGGGACCGACTTGGCGTCATTAGCGATGAAGTAAGCCATGATTTCATAGGAGCTCTGGATTGGATAAAAGCTGAAGGCTTAAAATACGTGGAAATTCGCATGGTAGACGGAATAAATGTAGCGAATCTGACGGATGAACAGGTAGAGCGCGTTCGTCAGGAAGTCGAGAATCGAAGCCTGCACATCTCTGCATTGGCTTCACCCTTATTTAAATGCGCACTTGATCCATTTCGCCCAGTTGAAGCCGGGGACAGGTTCGGGCAGGAGGAGGAGAGCGTTGAAACACATTTTGAAAAGCTTGCTCGAACGATTGAGATTGCAGATAAACTTGGTACGAACTTTATTCGGATATTCTCCTTTTGGAGAGAGAAAGAGCCTGATCAGTTCGTAGATGAAATTGCAAGCCACTTGAAAAAAGCAGCTGAAATTGCTGCACAGCACAACATCACTTTGTTATTAGAGAACGAGGGTTCCTGCAATGGAGGTTATGCGTTCGAAGTAGCTAAGCTAATTCGACTAGTCAACTCTCCAAGCTTGAAAGCTTTATGGGATCCCGGCAATGAAGCTCTGGGAGAACACTGGTCTTATCCTCAAGTGTATCACGAAGTGAAAGATCTGTTAGCCCACGTGCATCTGAAGGATGCCTTGATCGAGAAGGGCGGCAAGCCCTCCTGTGTGCCGATCGGTTCGGGTAGAGTTCCGTACGTACAACAAATTCATGATTTGGAGAATGAGGGGTACACGGGGTTATATGTCATTGAGACTCACTACATTCCTCCTGGCGGCAGCAAAATGGAGGGCACCAAGCAATCCTTAGAGGGATTGAGAAAGCTGTTTAGCTATCCGACGCTGAAAGAAGAGAGGGCAGAGCATCTTAAAGTGAAAGTTTTTGAGAATCGTCAGGTTATGGGAGCTGCAGCTGCCGTAGAAGCAGCAACAAAGATTAAAGAGCTGCTGTCACGAAAAGACCAAGTAAGGATGATTTTTGCGGCCGCCCCTTCTCAAAATGAATTTTTGGCGGAACTTGTGAATCAGAAAGGAATCGACTGGGAGCGTATCACCGCATTTCATATGGATGAATATATCGGTCTTCCCGATGGTGCACCGCAAAAATTCGGTCAGTTTTTAACAGACAGACTGTTCAAATTGGTTAAGCCCGGGGAGCTTCATTTGATTCAGAGCTCTACGACAATTGATCAGGAATGTCAGCGCTATAGCGATCTGATTGCGGCTGCACCCATTGATATCATTTGCCTCGGGATCGGGGAAAACGGGCATATTGCTTTCAATGATCCTCCAGTGGCTGATTTTGAAGACAGCTTCATCATCAAGCCGGTTGAACTGGATGCTCCTTGTCGCCAACAGCAGGTCAATGACGGCTGCTTCCCGGACTTTGATGCCGTTCCTACCCATGCATTAACTTTGACCATACCGACGATGATGGCTGGCGCGCATTTATTCTGCATCGTTCCAGGATCAACCAAACGTGCTGCTGTTGAACAAACACTTCGCGGACCGATAAGTACCTCTTGCCCGGCATCCATCCTGCGCACACATCCGGATTGCACCCTGTATGTGGATCAAGATTCATATGGACTGCTACAAGTACCTCAAGTATCAACTCAAGGAGGTCAGGCATGATTCGATCAATTGAAGAATTGGAAGCCAAGCTTGCAGAGCCGTCAGATGCCTTAATTCAGGATCTCGCTGCGTTGGACGGGGATATCATGCTGCTAGGTATTGGCGGGAAAATGGGGCCAAGCTTAGCGAGACTTGCTAGGAATGCGTTGAAGAAGGCAGGTGTTGAAAAAACAATTTGGGGTGTTTCTCGTTTTTCGGAGTCTGGCTTGAAAGAGCAGCTGGAACAGGAGGGTATCCACACGATTGCGTGCGATCTGTTGGATGATGAGCAATTGCAGAAACTTCCCGATGTGAAAAATATCATCTACATGGCTGGCAATAAGTTCGGGACAACGGGGCGCGAGCATTTCACATGGGCAATGAATGCGTACTTGCCGGGACGTGTAGCGGAAAAGTTTAAAAGTTCCCGCATCGTGGTCTTTTCATCTGGTAATATTTATCCGTTTACCCCCGTGTTCCAGGGGGGTGCAACAGAATCACAAGCCCCCTCTCCGCTTGGAGAATATGGCCAATCAACGCTTGGGCGTGAACGTATATTTGAGTATTTTTCTCGGAAATATGAGATTCCGATGGTCATCTATCGGCTGAATTATGCGATTGATCTTCGATATGGTGTACTGCTGGAGGTCGCCAAAGCCGTAAAAGCAGGTAAGCCAATCGATGTGACCATGGGGCATGCGAATTGTATTTGGCAGGGAGATGCCAACGAAATGGCTCTGAGAAGTTTGAACATTTGTTCAAGTCCTCCGAATGTTTTAAATATAACAGGTCCGGAGACGATGTCCATGCGCTGGATCGCTCAGGAATTTGGTAAGCGGCTAGGCACTCAACCTGTTATTGTTGGGCATGAAGCGGAGGATGCGTTGTTAAATAATGCCTCTAAAGCCTTTCAACGATTCGGGTATCCGCGGGTGACGCTTCTCCAAATGTTGGATTGGACTGCCGACTGGGTCGCAAATGACGGCGCAACCTGGAATAAAGATACTCATTTCCAGGAAAGGGAGGGAAAATTCTAATGCCTTCCAATTTAAGCAGAAGCTTATCTCAGGCCAAACTGCAGGCACTGCATGAAGGGCTTGTGATTCCTGCTCATCCTCTGGCTTTGGATGAAAACCGTCAGCTGGACGAACAGCATCAGCGCGCGTTAACGCGTTATTATATGGCGGCAGGCGCTGGAGGGATTGCAGTTGGGGTACACTCCACCCAATTTGAAATTCGAAATAAAGACGTCAATCTGCTGGAGCCGGTGCTCCGAATGGCTTCCGAGGAAGTAGACAGAGCGGGTTTGGAGCGTCCTTTTATTAAAGTCGCAGGAATATGCGGTCCTACGAAGCAGGCGCTAGCAGAATCGGAGCTGGCGCTTAAGCTAGGGTATGATGCAGGGCTCCTTAGCATGGGAGGTTTGCAGGATTGGACGGAAGCGGATATTCTGGAGCGAACGAGAGCGGTGGCTGGTCAAATGCCGGTCATCGGCTTTTATCTGCAGCCATCGGTAGGCGGGCGTACATTCAGCTTTGATTTTTGGAGGGAATTTGCTGAAATTCCAGGAATTATCGCGATCAAAATGGCACCATTTAATCGTTACCAAACGATTGATGTTGCTCGGGCCGTCTGTTATTCAAGCCGTCGTGACGAGATAGCTTTGTATACGGGCAATGATGATAATATTGTTAACGATTTGTTGACAACCTACCGATTTCAAGTCAATGGTGCACCTGTGGAAAAAAGCATTGTCGGTGGGCTTCTGGGACATTGGGCGGTTTGGACACACAAGGCTGTCGATCTGCTGGAGGAAATCAAGCAAGTAAGAAATGCCGGGCAAATTGACAAAGAATGGTTGACTCGCAATATCGAGGTAACGGAGACGAATGCGGCGTTTTTTGACCCGGCGCACCATTTTGAAGGCTGCATTCCGGGCATACATGAAGTTCTGCGCCGCCAAGGATTGCTAAAAGGGACATGGTGCCTGAACCCTAAAGAGGTATTGTCTCCAGGGCAAACAGAAGAGATTGGCCGGATGTATGCGGATTATCCGCATTTAAACGATGATGAGTTTGTTGCAAAGCATTTGAATGAATGGCTTATGATCAAATAGCCAATGAAAAAGAGTTAAGCACTGACAGCGTGCTTAACTCTTTTTGACTATTTCATTTTTTCTGAAAGTCGAACTGTATAGAAGTTTTGTAATTCGTATAGTGTATGTATTTTCCACTCATCCAGAAGAGGAGGGCTTGGCCGTCATGGCTGCCACGAGTCAGGAATGGCCGCACCTGATGGAAGGCAGAATTTGCCGTTATAGGTGCAGATGACCACGTGACCCCAAGATCGGAAGATGACCACCGTTCGATTTCGAACGTCCCCTGTACTTCCCGAGATAAATACACGTTGGATGGATCGGAGTGATCCAGAATAATGCCGCCTGAATAATAGGGCTCGGTCTCATGAACTCCTTCAGGGGTTTGAGGAAACCAGCGGCCAGCCGACGTGATCTCATTCGTCACCCATTGTGCGCCACTCCAGCGGCTGTAGTAGTAACGATGATCCTCTAAGGATTCGAATACGGCAAAGACGATGACGGGATATCCTTGCTCATCCTCGGCTATATCCCAAATCCAGGCATTGCGTTGTGCACTTGTACCGTCGAATACCTTGTCTATCTCGGATAGTTCGAGCGGTAAATCTGTGGTTTGTTTGATTAACGAGCCATCTGAGCGATAGATAGCTCCTTCACGATAACGGGCGTAATAAATACTGTTATAAGGTTCAATGTTCGGATGCCCATCGGTACAAGAGAAATGTATCGTGTCTTTCCCATTTGAGGCATACCGGATATAAGGTCGTTGACCGCTATCCATGATCAGCGTGCGCGCAGGGGACCATTCACTGTGTACCAAATCAGTGGAAACGCTGAAATTAGGCTTGAAATTGCCTCCACGCCAGAACAAATAGAGCCTTTTTTCCTCCGATAGATAGATTGGAGTAGGGTAAGTATAGCCGAAATGCCCATCGGTATTCGCAGGAAGCTGCATCTCCGCTCCGAAGGAGGAGAGGTCTTCCGGCATCCGTGTTGTCCGATAGTACATCTTGGCCCCATTATGAGCGGAATAAAAGATCGTGATATGTCCCGAATCGTCTATGTACAGGGATGGGTTGGCGTGGTCATCCTGCTGAAGAGCAGAACGGATCAAGAAAGTCTCGTAAGTACCCAGCAGGTGATCGTAATAGCCAATCCATACATCTCCGATGCTATTCAACCAGCCGACATACGTTCTATGGTGCTGTCCCTGATAGTAGAGCGCGCGAGGGTCGGCGAAAAAGCACCATGCCCCATCGGATGTGAATTCTTGCGTCAAACTTAAGGGTGAATTCATCTGTCATTCTCCTTATCTCTGATTAAACAGAACGCCATACTGGGAAGCGGCAGCTCCCGGTAAGGCGTTCTTTGTTTCCCTTTTTAATAACAGATTATTTGAGTCGGTCGTAAGCGGTTTGCGTGATTTTCATCAGTTCGTCTACGCCAAGCTTTTTAGCTTCGGCAACATATTGATCCCACTCATCCATGCTGCGTTGACCTAGTATGAACTTGGTAATTTGCTCGTTGCGGTGCTTGTCTACGGCTGCTTGCAGCAAGGAAACGTTGGACAGCTCGCTTTCAATATACTGTGGTCTTACATGGTAGACACTGTCATGCTTGCGTGCCAAATCATAGGCATTGCGCTGCTCTTGTGTAGCAGGAATCAGATGAGCGTCATAATTAAACCAAGTGTAGGTTCCGTTCGTCGCTAGTCCCGTCTTTTTACGAACATCGGTTATATCCAGATATTCAGGGCGCAATTTTTTTTGCCCATTCTCAGTGATGTACACTTCGTCGCCTTTGCCCCAGCTGAGCAGTTCTTTCCCTTCCTCACTATAGAACCAATCGAACGCCTGGAGCGCTTCCTTAATTTTCTTGGATTTGGAAGAGAAGGTCATGCCTGTTTCCAGAATGTGGGTATAAGGGTTAACGCTAAAACCGGGAACGCCCTCAGGAGGGGGCATGAATGCAAGATTGAAGCTCGGATTCGTCTTTTTCATAGGGATGTTGAACAGATCCAGACGACCGATATAATCGAGTATCATGAACGTTTGGTCATTCGATACGGCATTTTGCCATTGTTGTACGTTGAAAGTCAGCCAGTCCGGCGGAATAAGCCCTTCTTTTTGCATACGTTGGAAGAACTCAATCATTTTCTTGTATTCGTTCTCAATAGGACCGTAGCGCACCTTGCCGGTTTTCTCATCCTGGAACAAACCATTCATTGTACCGAATTGTGCGGTGGCAAAGTTAAGGATTCCTAGATTAGCTCCGCTTCGGAAGGAGAACGGATAGCTGTTAGGGTATAGTTCCTTCAGCTTCTTACCCACAGTAATCAGTTCTTCATAATTGGCAGGAGGTTTAAGCCCGTTTTTCTTGAAAATGTCTTCCCGATACATCCAGATGACACGATTCGTTTCACCGAAGCCTTCATTGGGAAGCATGTACATTTTTCCGTCAGCGGCCAAAGCAGCTTTCGCGATGTCCGGGTATTTCTTCAGCCAAGCGGTTAAATTCGGCATAACATCTTTATAATCCAGAATGTTGGCGAGAACCCCTTGCTGCCCAAATTTATCAGCGTCTGCGCGAGGGTTGAAAAAGGTGATGTCAGGCATGTTACCAGAGGCGACATTCAGATTAATGGTATCCTTCAGTTCTCCGGACGGAAGCTGAACATTGAAAGTGGCACCGGTTTTCTCTTCAATCCACTTCCAGACAACCCAGTCTTTGTTATACGGCCAATTCGGGTGAACCTCTAGTAACATGGTAAACGTATTTTTGGGTTTTTCCGTCTTGACAGCAGGATTTGTTGAACTGCCAGCGTCCGTCGCTGTTGGGGTAGATGTGGTTCCTGAGCAGCCAACCAACATCGAGGCACTGATTAATAGGGATCCAAGTGTCGTAGTCCATTTCTTCATGCGTGAACCTCTCCTTTTCATTTTTCTAATTTCTCACTACTTAAGACTTGACCGCCCCGATCATGACGCCTTTGACAAAATACTTCTGCAGGAAAGGGTAGGCGAGAAGGATGGGAACTGTGGAGACCATGATTGTTGCGAACTTCAGCGGTTCCTCCAGCACAACATTGGCATCGCCAACTGCGGCAATATCCGCTTGGTTTGACTGGCCGGCAAGGACGATGTTGCGCAAAATGACCTGCAAGGGGAAAAGCTCTTGGTCTCGTAAATATAGCAGCGGCAGCAAGAAATTGTTCCATAATCCTACCGCGTAAAACAAACCGATAGTGGCGAATACCGCTTGTGACAAAGGGACAACGATTCGGAAGAAAACGCCGAAATCGCTCAGTCCGTCCATTTGCCCCGATTCCTCAAGTTCTGCCGGGATATTGGAAAAGAAGGTACGCATGATGAGCAAATTCCATGTGCTTACAGCGCCAGGAAGTACCATTCCCCAGACCGTGTCGATAACGCCGAGTTCTTTTACAACTAGAAAAGTAGGGATCATCCCACCGCTGAAGAATAGGGTGAATATAATGATCATGGTAAACCCACGACCGAATACCATATTTTTTTTGGAAAGAGCGTAAGCCCCTAACGATGTGATAACAAGTGAAAGGGTAGTGCCCAACACAACGTAAACAATCGTATTCCAGTAGGCAGTGCCAATGCGCGGATCCTTTAAAACGACCTTATACATGTCAAGATTGAAGCCTTTTGGGTACCAGCTGATTTCTCCTTTGAGCACATGAATGTTGCTGCTTAGTGAAACAGCGGCCATGTAGATAAATGGATACAGTGTTAGCAGAACAACTCCTAGAAGGATGACGATGTTAACGATTGAAAATAAAGTGATTTTGGAGCGTGTCATATGGAAGAATCCTCCTCAAGGGTTACCACAGACTTGTTTGTGATAGGCGCCGACTTAGTGCATTCGTGCTATAGATGAAGAAGAAACATACAATCCCAGTGAACATATCTATAGCGGCGGCGTAACTGAAATTACCGCTAACGAGCCCTGTACGATACACATAGGTGCTTAAAATGTCGGCGGTAGCATAGGTGGCCGGGTTATATAGCAGGAACACTTTCTCAAATCCTATTTCCAGCACTCGACCGACATTAAGGATGAACAATATGATGATGGTCGTGGAAATACCCGGCAGTGTGACGTTCCAAAGCTTCCTCCAGCGGCTGGCGCCGTCTATATCAGCAGCTTCATAGAGGGAAGGATCAATAGAAGAAAGTGCAGCCAAATAAATGATGGCCTCCCACCCAATATGCTGCCAAACCTCTGAACCGACATAAATGAATCGGAACAACTCAGGTTTAATCATAAAATGAATCGGTTCAAAGCCAAAGGATTGAATCATGTGGTTAACAAAACCTTGAGAGGGGGATAAGAACAAAACGACCATTCCAGCAACTACGACATTAGAGATGAAATGCGGTAAATAACTGACGGTTTGAACAAAACGTTTGAATACCATGTTCTTGACCTCATTAAGAAGCAAGGCCAAGATAATAGGGGCAGGGAATCCGAAAATAAGTTTATTGATGCCAAGTAGAAATGTATTACGCAAAATGATCCAAAAATCCGGACTATGGAAGAACATCTTATAATACTTAAGTCCAACCCACTGACTGGCCCATATCCCTTTGTACAGGTTATAGTCCTTGAACGAGATGACAATTCCGAACATAGGCAAATACTTGAAAACTAAGTAATACAGCAAGCAAGGTAAGAACATGAGAAGCAAGCTCTTGCTTTTTGCGATCTTCCTCCACATCAGAACAGTTCGACCGGGAACGCCCGGTAAGGAAGTCTCCGGATTTGCTCCAGCTGCGTCTAACTTATTCATTTGAGTATCCCCCCCGATCATGAGTACTTGAAGATGTTGGTGTTCTTGTTATTTCGAAATTAGCATAGCACCGTTCGTATAGAATGTAATCCATAATAATTCCGAATTGTCCCCTCTTCTATGAAATTCGTAAATATGTTAAGTTTTCGTGAAAAAGTGAATAGGCAAAATTGGCTTTTTTCCGTATTATTTAAATAAGACTTCTCGTAGATGATAAATACATTGAGATAGGAAAGACCATAAAAACAGATATGGAGGGGAGTAGGATACGTTTACTTTCGCGAGTCCAATCAAGAACGTCTTCCTTGCTCATTCGTTTGCTGCTAGGTTTTCTCACTGTCATTGTGCTGCTGATGTCTTTTAATTATTTGTCATTTACATTTTTCCAGAACAATATTAGGAATGAAATCATTAGTTATAACGCGCAGAACATTCGATTTACCTCAGAGAGATATGAGGAACATTTTCAACTCGTACAGAAGCAAATGTATGCTCTTTATTTTAACGATGACGTGGATCGACTTCAGAAGGCCAGCGGGAATGCTCGTTATGCGCTGTTGGATAGGGTCAAGCAGGAGATTATCAAGGTTGTTGGTAATCCTTTGATCTATGTGGACAATGCCATCATTGTCTTCAAGGAAGGTTCATTAACGTTAAGCAGAATAGGGACCAATGACAGAGCATCGTTGTTCGACAAGTTCTATGCCAGCACTGATTACCCGGATTCTTTCTGGCAAAAGCAATTCAACGAAACGTATAGCGCCAAGATGTTTCCCATGTCCAAATTTTATGAGCATTCTTTTCATAAAGCGGGTGATGTGACAACTAAGGGATTGTTCATCCCTTATGTCCTTAAGCACTGGCAAAATGAGGACTTCTACATCGTTGCGATGATGGATGCGAATCAGCTATTCGAAGCTTTCCATCGTTCTGTGAATGCCAATTTCATCATCTTGGACAAGCAGGGTTTACCTTTGTTTTCAACGGGAGGGTTGGCTAAGCGAGAGGAGCTTCCAGAACTGCCGGTAGACAAAACGTATTTGCTGCGTGACAATACTTATTACTTTTATCAAACTGGACAAAATAGCGGATACACGTATATAAATATCATACCTAGCGCCAGTATTTCGAAGCAGATTTCAAAGCTTAATCTGACACTATTTTTCCTGCTCATTCTTTCCTTGATCGTTAGTGTTGTTATATCTGTACTATTCAGTGTTCGCTTTAACCGTCCGGTTAAGCAGTTGGTTTCCTCGCTGCAGACGGCAGGTGGTGAGGATGTTCGATTTAAAAGCAATATTCGCGAGTTTAAGTTAATTGGTCAGAAGCTGGACGATATGCTGCAGACGAACGCAAGAATTCAGTCGGATCTGGCTCAAAAGAATATCCAGCTCTTGTCATACAGTTACTTGAATAAACTAAAGAAAATATATAGTGGCTCTCCAGGAGCCATAGATATGATTTCCACACAGGCATATCGTTTCGTCGTGTACGAGATTACGTACAAGGATAGGTTCTGGGAGGAAATGAAAGAAGAGCCGGGCCCTTTAACTTACAGCATTTATACGTTTATCAATCATAGCTTGCTCAAGGTATTCCCCGCTTCATTAACGATTCAAATCGAGAGTCGGCAAATGTTATCGGTTATTAATGAAATTGACGATTCTCGTTTGGATGCGTATATGACAGAATTGTTGAAAGTCGTGGCTCATGACGCTGATTTCTATTTTTTGACCATCGCGATCTCACCGGCATTTCCACAGTCGTTTGATTTCACAGAGGCCTATGAGCAGACGGTTAAACTGCTGCAAGAACGAAAGCTGAACGAAGATACGCAAATTGTTCGTCAGCATGCTGGTCGTCAATCCGTACATTTGCTTACGTCTGCGCAAGAGCAGCAATTCGACTGCAATCTGGCAGCAGGAAATACACAGGAGTTGCTTCATTTGCTTGATCGCCAGCTTGCTCTTATGGAACGGAAGTGTGAAACGGTGCTGCAATATCAAGAATTTTTAATTGATATTGTACAAAAGGTGCGCAAAGCGTTCCATGTGCTGCGGTTAGACGAACGGGCCATACAACCCGTTATCGCCGGATTGAGCACGAGTCAGAGCTTTTATTCGGGTCGGCATTATCGCAAATTTTTCAGTCAACTGCTTGTTGCAGCCTGTGAAGAGATTCGAAGTAATCAGAAAAATGAAGATCCTGTCATTGATTTTGTTGTGGACTATGTGAACAAGCATTTTGCTCAAGATATTACGCTGGATATTGTAGCCGAGCACCTACATATTACTGGAGGCTATTTGTCCACGTACTTCAAGGAGAAGACAGGGGAAAACTTCATTGATTATATTAATGGCGTAAGAATCCGGGTAGCGCAGCAAATGCTGCTGGAAACGGATCTGAGGATACAGGATGTCGCCAGCAGCTCAGGATACCAGAACATTAATTCCTTCAACAGGATGTTCAAGAAATTTACGGGGATGCCGCCACGCGAATTTCGCAGGGAGAAACGCACGGAAGACGAAGTCGGGTAAATGAAGGCCCTTAGCTCGCTGCTAGGGGTCTATTTTTAGTATTTTAAAAATTTGTAAAAGGGGAGGTTAATGAAAAAGAAGAGCGAATAGTACATGGAGATGTTCCTTATTTAGCGAAAAGGTGACACAGTATGTAAAGAATGGGGGGTTCCAACTTGAGAGATACGAATGTCAGAGAAGTCAGGGTTTCTGATTATCAGAATATTTATTTATTGAACCAACACTTCAATCCGAATCTATCTGTCTTTATGGAAGAGAAAGTAAAAGAGAAGCTAGTCACCCTTACAACCAAAACAAAAGATGTCATCTTTGTGTATGAACAACATAACGAGGTGATTGGATATATTCATGGCAGTCCCTATGAATTACTGTTTGCTGACTCGCTAGTAAACATCTTGGGGTTCGTTGTCAATGTGGAGTACCGGGGTCAAGGGATTGGCAGCATGTTGATTGAAAGCCTTGAACAGTGGGCCAAGGATGCCGGTTATTCGGGGATCAAACTGTTATCGCATCCAACTCGTGTAAAGGCTCACCATTTCTACGAGCGACGAGGGTATCAGTTTACGAAGGACCAGAAAAATTTCATAAAGACATTCCGTGAGAACTAAAAACAGGCTGCCAGCTTATGTGGCAACCTGATCTTCTAGAGCCTAGACAACACCTTGTGCAATCATCGCGTCTGCGACTTTTGTAAAGCCTGCAATATTAGCGCCTACAACCAGATTGCCCGGGTGGCCGTATTCCTCTGCGGCTTGAACAGCGCTTTTGTAAATATTTTTCATAATGGCATGAAGCTTATCGTCTACCTCATGGAATTGCCAGGAGTAGCGCATGCTGTTCTGAGACATTTCAAGCGCGGATACGGCAACACCACCGGCATTCGCTGCCTTAGCAGGTCCGAAGAGCACGCCTGCCTTCAGGAATACCTCAATGGCTTCCAAAGTGGATGGCATGTTTGCGCCTTCGCCAACCGCTTGTACGCCATTTCTAACCAGGATTTTAGCCGATTCCTCGTTGATTTCGTTCTGCGTTGCGCTCGGTAGAGCAATGTCGCATGGAATCGTCCAAATGCCGTCACAACCCTCATGGTAAGTAGCAGTAGGGTGCTCGTTGACATAATCGCTGATTCGCTTTCTATCCACTTCTTTCAAGCGGCGTACTGTGTCTAGGTCGATTCCATTTTTATCATAAATATAGCCATTGGAATCGCTGCAAGCAACGACTGTAGCGCCTAGCTGCATCGCTTTTTGCATGGAATAGATCGCCACGTTGCCTGAACCGGAAACAACGACAGTGCTATCCTTAAAGCTAAGACCTTTGGACTGTAGCATTTCATTTACAAAGTAAACGCAACCATACCCCGTTGCCTCTGTACGTGCCAAACTACCGCCATAGATAATCCCCTTGCCAGTCAAAACACCAGCCTCGTATGCACCGCGAATTCTTTTGTACTGACCGAACATGAAGCCGATTTCCCGTGCACCAACGCCAATATCACCGGCAGGTACGTCTGTATCTTGCCCCATATATTTATAAAGCTCCGTCATGAAACTTTGCGTAAATCGCATGATTTCATTATCGGACTTGCCTTTAGGATCGAAATCGGAGCCGCCTTTACCGCCGCCAATTGGCTGTCCAGTAAGGGAGTTTTTGAAGGTTTGTTCAAACCCTAGGAATTTGATGATGCTGGCATTAACGGAAGGGTGAAAACGCAAACCACCTTTGTAAGGTCCAATTGCGCTGTTAAATTGCACACGGAAACCGCGGTTCACATGTGTAACTCCTTGGTCGTCCACCCATGGCACGCGGAAAGTGACCAAGCGCTCAGGCTCGACGATTCGTTCAAGGATACCATGTTTCATGTACTTCGGATGTTTGGAGAGAACAGGAATCAGGGATTCAAGGATCTCTTTTACTGCTTGGTGGAACTCTTTCTCATGAGGATTACGTTTTACCACTGTCTCGTATACGCCGTGTACGTATTCACTTGCAATTGTTTCGTTATCGACCTGTACTATCACAATCTCATCCGCCTTCATAATCAAGTATAGTTAAAAAAGTTTATTATAATAGTTTTACCTTATCCGAAGGATTTGATCAATTAAAATTTACATGTCATGTAAGCTTACTCCGTTGAGTGAATGAAGTGCCCATTCAAAGTTAAAAAAAGGCCGCGAAGAAAAAGTCCTCGCGGCTATTTTTATTGAATTTCACGAAATGTTTTGCGAAAGTCACTAGGTCTCACATTTGTTTTGCTGTGGAACAGATTCGAAAAATAATGGGGATCGAAATATCCCAGCTTGTATCCAATTTCACTTATGGTCAATTGCGTGTCGACCAGCATGCGTTTAGCGGATTCTATCTTTTTAGCAATAACATAGTTATAGAGGGTAGTTCCCACCTCTTTTTTAAATAAGCGATTCATATGTCTGGTAGAAACACCAATTTGAGAAGAGAGCTCAGATGTGTCGTAAGGAGAGAAGACACTGTTATCCAGGAATTGTTTGATAGATTGAACCGTTGACGTTAAAGTATCGCCTTGTTTTCGCAATGCCTCAGAGAGGCAAATGATGATTCGCATAAGGATGATCTGAAGCTCAGTTTGCAGCTCCTTGGCGGATTTATGTTTAGCTTTGTCGATTGCCTCGTGAAAAAGAGGGTCTAACCCGCTATTCTTCACGACGATATGGGGAAGCAATTGATAGGCTTCGAGCATCTTAAGAATCCAGTTGCCGCTAATGTTTAACCATATGTAGCTCCATTGCTCCTCATGCTGAGGGTCTGAGACAACTTCATGGTAGCAGCCGGCAGGCAGGATGAAGACATCTCCCTGTCGTGCAGTCAAGGTTCGTGTGCCAACCGTAACGCTTCCTTGTCCTGAACGTACCAAACCGAAAACGGTTACCTGCGCAAGCTTTCGAATATTGCAGTAATCCGAATCGCAGTAATTTACCCCCAAGAACTGTACGCTTAGGGGAGGAGGGTCTCCTACTTGCGGCAGATGATAGATAGGTCCATGCTTCCCGAGCTTATTCACGTTTTTCATCCTCTTTACGCATGCCAAACCCGAGGCATCACCATAGATTCTTTACCTAGTTCCGCCCACGCATATTTCAACAAAAGCTCCGATTTCAGGGTCTGGTATTCAGGAAGATTCCATAAATTGCGGATTTCTCCGGGATCTTCTTGCAAATCAAACACTTCTCCGTACGTTTGGTTATAATACACGGTTATTTTATATCTTTCATCCACATAGGTTTTTTGATGAATCGTCGTTGGGGTATGACGAAACTCGCAAATCGCATGATCCCTGGCTTGACTTTGCTGACCGCGCCAGACTCGTGACTGATCTACACCTGTCATATGGTGAGGAATCGTAATACCGCATAGTGAGAGAAAGGTAGGGGCCAGATCTACCAAGGACTGAATGGCAGGCGAAGTAACTCCAGCAGGAACTTGGCCGGGATATCGAACGATGAACGGAATCTTGATGAGATCCTCGTAATGGAAGCCACCTTTGGCCTGGAGGCCGTGTTGACCATAGAAGTGCCCGTGGTCTGTTGTAAATACTACGATTGTATTTTCCGCTAGGCCTAGTTCATCAAGCTTATCCAAAATATTTCCAATATATTTGTCCATTAGACTGATCATGCCATAGTAGGTTGCGACCAGCTGTTTGCGGTCTTGCTCGGAATACAAGGCTGAATGGGAATGATAGCCATGCACGGCATAGTCACCTTCCTGCCAAGGTTGAAAATCGGGATTTTCCAATTGGGTTAATTGAAAATGGGGTGGATTGTGGTCATGCTCGCCAGGAGTGACTTCCGGAATCGTCAGCTGATCGGGATCATACATCGTATCCCACGGTTCAGGTGCCAAATAATCCGGATGTGGGTCAAAGAAGCTGGACCAAAGGAAAAAGCTTTGATCTTCTTCTTTATATTGCTCCAGAAGCGCGTTGGTTCTCTCAGCAATCCAGGTATTGTAGTGGTATTGTTCTGGAATAGGCCACTTATGAAGAATGGAGCGATCCATCGTCCCGGTTGGCGGCAAGAAATAATCACGCCAGTTCATGCAGCCCTTTTCTTCCATCCAAAGAGCGTAATGTTGACCGACATGCGCTTCATTCGTATGATTACGAGCCAATTCTACATGATCGAAACCGTAGAAGGGTCCATGATTCTTTTTCCAGAAATCAAGATCTTGTAAAATCGGATAAGCTTCAAGAGAAGGATATTGTTCAGTTGAAGCTAAGGGTTGAAAATGAGCTTTACCGACAAGTGCAGAATTGTAACCGGCTTCACGAAAATCTTCACCGACCGTATGCACATTCTCCAACAGTTTTGTGCCAAGTGTCCATGCTCCGTGTTGGCTTGGATACATGCCTGTAATGATGGAAGCTCTGGTTGGCGTACAAGTCGGGTTTGGACAATAGGAACGCGTAAAAGTCGTTCCTTCCTTCACCAAACGATCCAAATTCGGCGTATTAATTTCCGAGTTAAAAGCACCTAACGTATTCCAATGCTGCTGGTCACTAGTAATTAACAAAATATTAGGTTTCTTCATCCAATAACTCCTCCATGTTTCGAAATTCTATATTAAGAATAAGGGAAAGATGTCGTATTTAAAATATCATAGAAGCATATACGTTTAACATTTTGTTAGGTATGATAATCTTAAAGTCATCTATCAAGTCTGGAGGTGGATCTGCGATGCAGGAATTTCCCCACGAATATGCACAACACCATTATTTAAATCCCAATGAGTTTATAAAAATGAGCGGCTTGTGGTGTATTCGTGTTGGGCATAACGTTGCCAAACCGAACTATCAGGTCGGGCCTAAAAGAATTGAATGCTACAGTCTGCACTTCGTAGTGGCAGGTCAATTACTTCTTCAATCCGAAAGCGGGGAAGCGATTCTTCAACCGAATGATCTTTGCTGCTTTTTCCCGGATGAATCCTATTCCTACCGTATCTACGAACAAAAAGAGACCTTAAAGCTTGTTTGGATAGCTTTTCAAGGTCCACAGGCTTTACAGCTGCTGCATTCGCTTGGATTAACACAAACGACTCCCGTATTACGTGCAAGATGCAGCCGGGAAATCTGGACAAAACTATATGCTTTCCTGCAGTTCATCTCAGATCAACCGGATGAAGCGGAGGACATCGGCTTTTCAACAGGACTTCAGGAACAATTGTATGGAATCTTTGCTATCCTTATGAAAGGGGGCAAGACAATAATCGATGAGAAAACGAACAACGTAGATGACCTTCCTTGGTTAAAGCGGTCCCTTGATTTTATGCAGCTGCATGCGTTGGAAGGAATCAGCATCAAAGAAGTTGCTGAAGAGGCAGGAGTCCATCGATCATACTTTTCTGATATATTCAAGAAGCGGATCGGCGTATCGCCAAATCGTTATTTATACCGTCTCAAAATGGAAAAGGCTGCGGCGTTAATATCTTTAAAGGATCGGACAATCACAGAGGTCGCTTATAGTGTCGGCTATCCGAGTCTATATTCGTTCTCAAGAGCTTTTCGCAACTATTATGGCTACTCTCCTGAAAATATGCCGTGATTTGTTCAATGTCCGTTTTCCTCACCTCATAGGCAGCTTTCTATATTAAGAGTTAGGAAAAAGCACGGTATACTTATCTTAGGCATACGGCAATTAGGAAAGGAAGAATCCAATGAACAACGACTTTATCATACAGCCTCCACATCCAGAAACGGAATGGGCTGCCTGCATCAGCTATTCAGAAAATGCGGTAAGAATAGAACGATTGATCGATGTTCCTTTGAAGGACGCGAGTATTTGTACGGGACCGGACCATTCGTACTATTTGACGGGAACGGTTGATGGCGTTAATGTGCTGGTGTGGACTTCGACGGACTTGAAAACATGGACAGAACCTGTAAGCGTATGGAACTTAGAGCTGGAGGGGACATGGCAAAAAGAAGGGACAGGCACAGCTGGTATTTGCGCGCCGAAAATACGCTATGTAAAAGGAGTGCTTTGGGTTACATACGGGTTAACCCAAGGCGGTACCGGATTGCTTAGATGCACGTCGAATTCCGCGTTGGGGCCATACGAAGATATGGGAAAGATGACAACGGATGGGCAGGATGCCTCGTTATTTGAAGATGAAGACGGAGCTGTCTTTTGGATTTATAGCCATGGTCGAATTGCTCGTATGAATGAGGATATGACCGGTTTAACCGAAGTTCCGAGGATGATTGCGGTGCAGCCGTGGAAAGTCGCAGGACGAGAAGATGATCCTTCGTATATGGGCACTTCGCAAGTCGGAGCATATGGTGCTTTTGTATACAAAAAAGATGGAACCTATGCCATGTTTTGTGCCGATCGTTTTACTCGAATGGGCAGCGAGGCTGCGGATACTTTTGTTGCTGTAAGTCAATCCATCTATGGCCCCTACAGCAGGCGATATTTGGCACTTCCCCATGGCGGGCAAATAAGTCTATTCGATGGGCCCGAACAACAGCTTTATGCTTCATTTACAGGCAGTGGCGAATATTCCTTGGTTGAAAATTATCCGGCTGTCGTTCCGATGACTTTTGCCAGTCCTGGTTTCATTAGACCGACAGAAGCCGTTGTGCTGGAGAAGGGTGCAGTGGGCGGTCTCAAACCTGTCGCTGATTTTCCAATTCGAGATCCTCATATCAGTACCGGACCTGATGGCACTTATTATATGACAGGAACATCCGATAAGCCGCATCGCAACTTCTGGGACAGGAATAATCAGCTGCACTTATGGAGGTCATCTGATTTGCAGGAGTGGCATCATGTTGCGAAAGTGTGGGATTTATCCGAGAACGGCACATGGGAGAACCATATTTATGAGAATCCGTGTCTCTGGGCACCTGAGATGATCTATTTATATGAGACATTCTGGATTACGTATTCCCTACAAGGCGGAGGCACCGGGTTAATCAAAAGCGTGTCCGGACACGCCGAAGGTCCTTATATCGATATGGGCCGCATGACGAATACGGATATTGATTCAAGCTTTTTCCAGGATAGCGATGGCGAGGTGTACTTTGTCTGGCAGGACGGGAAAATAGCCCGAATGAAAAAGAATATGACGGGATTCGCGGAAGAGCCCCGCAAGCTGCTGAGCTCAGACGGGCAGCGCGTCGGTTATGAAGGTGCTTTTATCGTTAAATATCAAGGGAAATATATCCTTGGTGCGGCGGAATGGAACGGCGACAAACGGGTAGACGGCACCTATGATTTGATGTATGCCGTAGCGGATCACATTTACGGCCCGTATACGCCAAGACGCGTGGGGGTGCCTCATGGAGGTCACGGAACGATGTTTATCGATCGAGACGGCAGACTTTGGTCCACCTTTTTTGGGAACGATCGCACGGCACCTTTCCGGACGCGCCCGGGAATCGTTCTTCTTGATGCGGAGGAAGATGGACAAGGGCTATGCATAACGCCTAGTTGTGAGTAATATAAAAGCATGAATCAAGCTCGGGCTGCCGGGCAGGGTTCATGTTTTTTTCTAATCTAAGCGCAGTAGAAGGGAGCACCTACCTATGAAGTTTTCCTCCTTGAAGAAGTTAATTTCACCTACGGTAAGCATTCAGGGGAAAATCTTCGTCGCCTTCAGTTTAGTAACACTGCTGGGCATCGTGGCCGTGACGAGCATCGTTTATTTGTATATGAGAGAAACGGTCAAGAACAATGCGATCACGTCTGTGACGGAAAGTATCCGCCAGGCAGACGAATCCTTGAATCTCCGATTAGAAGAAGTAAGCCGATTAAACACAGTTGTTGCTACGAATAAAACCGTGCTGGATACACTCCTTAGCAAGACGGAGGAACCGAGCTTCGAGTGGTTTCAGGAACAAAAACGAATCGAGGAGTTTTTATCCGCTCTAATTGCCTATAAGCCGTACATCTCGCGGGTTGCTGTAATAGGCTTAAATGAAAAGGTGTTTTTTGTGGGTTCCCCGTGGCTCGACAAAAACATTTTATTCACTCCGATGATGGAAAATTTGCTGCAAAATGGATCGGGCCACGCCTATTTTCATCAAACCGGTTTTAATAATTCGATTGTAACCGGGCGTGAACTCCGCTATAACCGGAATTTAATCGGTATGGTCATGTTTGATTTGAATGATGAAATTGTTAGAAAAATTTATGATGTTAAACCTACATCGGATAGTATGTTATACGTCGTAGACAGGAAAAACGAGTTTATTTATCAACCGAGCACAAGCGCTCTTGATAAAGATACGATCATGAAGCTCAATCAGGAACTTAACGGTACGGACGGTTCGGTTGAAAGGATCATTAACCAAACCTCTTATCTCGTCGTCATGCGTAAATCAGAGTATACAGGGTGGTCTACGCTTGCGCTCGTACCCATGAAGTCGCTATTAACCGAAACGGCACGAATCCGTCATATGTTAGCGACCGTATCTATTTTCGTTTTTATCATCATTGTCATTGGTACCTTACAGGTCTCCTCCCGAATGACGAGGGACATTCGCAGATTAAGATCGATGATGATGCATGTCATGGAAGGCAATATGTCGCTGCCGACTGTCGAAATCCATTCCAAGGATGAAATCGGTCAGCTGTATCAAGTTTTCAAAAGCATGGTGGAACAATTAAAACGTTTACTTGAGGGAATCATGACAACGGAAAAGGAGAAACGTGAAGCGGAATTGGCTGTTCTGCAGGCTCAAATTCGTCCTCATTTTCTATATAACACACTGAATACAGTGAAATATCTAGCTAAGTTAAACGGGGTACCGAACATTGTGGAAGTATCCGAATCTTTGATTGAGCTCATGCGCGGTGTGCTTGGAAATACGAATGAATTTCTTACACTGCAAGAAGAACTTCAGTATGTCCGTAGCTATGTGACCATTGAAAAATACAAATATGTAGAACCCGTCCATCTGATGATTGAAGTTGAAAATGATGAGCTTTTGCAGCTTAGCGTGTTGAAACTGATGCTCCAGCCTCTTGTGGAAAACGCCATTATTCATGGGCTCTCCGGCTCGGAGTGCGAGGGCGAAGTGTTGATTCGTATCTATGAGGAGAACAAGGAATTGAGAATCGATGTCCGAGATAACGGCAAAGGGATGTCGAAGGATCAGATCAAGGCGCTGTTCGAAGCGAACACAAATACACGCTTTAGCGGCATGGGAGTGCGCAATGTACATGAGCGAATTGTTCGTCTTTTCGGAGAGCCATACGGAGTTTTTCTAGATAGTGAACCTGATGCATATACGACAGTGCAAATCAGATTTCCAATGATAACGTGAAGTGAACAGGAGGGGTGAAAGATGTTTGAGGTCTTATTGGTTGACGATGAAGCGTTAGCCCGCAACGATGTGAAGGGAATGCTGGACTGGGAAAAACATGGATTCACCATTTGCGGAGAAGCGCAGAACGGCGCTATAGCCCTTTCAATGATAGAGCAGAATACGCCTCACATTGCCATTGTGGATGTGAGCATGCCAACGATGAATGGGGTAGAACTAAGTCGCCGAATCAAAGAGCAATTTCCGATGGTTAAAATGATTATGCTGAGCAGCTTCGACGATTTCGATTATGTTCGTACTTGTTTGATGAATGGAGCCATGGATTATTTGCTCAAACATCGCTTGAACGCTAGCGCACTCTTGGCGCTTCTGGATCGAGCCGTTATGGAGCTGCAGAGTGAAGCGCGGGAGCATAAAGCACGCAGCGTGCAAACTCAAATCATTGAAAGCCTAAGCCCGGTAATACTTCGCGAGCATGTGGCGAATTTGGCTAGAAATGTGGAAGGTGCTGAAGAATCTTTACTGGCTTATGCCAAAGAGAATGACCTTTACACACATTCCGTCAATTATGGAACTGCTGCCGTGCAAATCGTACCGTTTCTGTTAGTGACGGAGATGTTGAATGATGTTCAGAAAAATAGGTTCGTACAGCAAGCGACGGATGTTATGCAAATGGCAATTGGAGACGTTCAGAAACGAACGGTAGGTTACGTGGGGGAGGGACGATTTATTATTTTGTTTTCATTCGAGGAGCGAAGTGAACTTGCGGTAACGAGCCAAATTAATCAAGCTGTGAGCGCTCTTTCGCATTCCCTGGAGAAATTTCTTAATTTGAAATGTGTCTGTATCATTGGCCCTCGAAGCGGGAGTTTAAAGCAGCTTGTCGCCAGTTATCGCAAGGCCGATCAAGAGATGAATGATATTTTATATCAAGGTATGCACCCTGCGACGCTAAGAGATGCTCTGATTATAGAAGAGAAGAAGCAACTGCTTCTCTACCTGGAGCAGCTCGATGGAGACAGGATCCGCCATACCATTACAACCATCTTTGCCACTGTAAAACATCAGCCCATCTACGCTATGACGGTACAAACCATAGTCAGTGAATTGCTTCGGCTCATAGAGATGTCGCTGAAACGGCAATTTTCACATATCGCCAGGGAAGATGTGCAGCTAGTCCCTACTCGGAATGAATTTGGGCGGATGAGCAGTGTTTCCGAATTCGAGATGTGGGTATTGTCGTACTACGCACGGATGGTTGATATCATTAAGGAACAGCAAGCCGGGGGATCCTATTCACGTCATATTGGCAAAGCGGTTCAATACATTTCGGATAACTATGCCGCCAACATTTCCTTGGAAAGCACAGCCGGTGCGCTCAATCTAAATCCGTCCTACTTAAGCAGATTGTTCAAGGAGGAAACGCAAATGACTTTCACGGAATATATCAATCGCGTCCGCATTAAAAAAAGCTGCATGCTCATGGAATCCGATGCTTACGCGCTCAAGCAAATAAGCAGTGAGGTTGGCTTTTTGAGCTATACATACTTCTTTAAAGTGTTTAAAAGCATAACAGGGATGACGCCGCAAGCCTATATCGATCATTTGAAAACATCAAAAAAGTAGAATGAAATGTCATATATGTTGAATCAGCAGGATGAAATCATTCTTTATAATGAGATCAACCCTTAGAAAACGCTTTCCAACAAGGGGAAAACAACATGAACGGAGGAAAGAAAGAATGAAAAGAAAATGGGGGACAGTACTGCTTTCAACTTTAGTTGTTTCCAGTTTGACGTTATCGGCTTGCGGCACGGATAAGCCAAGTACAGAGAAAGAAGGCAAATCCAAAGGTGAAACTTCAAGTCATACATCTGCAGAAGGATTTCCCATTGTTAAAGAACCGTTGAAGCTGAAAATGTTCACTCGCATTGCACCTGTCAACGGACCATTTAAAGACATGCCGGTGTTTCAGGATTACGAGAAAATGAGCAACATTCAAGTCGAGTTCATTGAAGCGCCAACGGATGGCTTTAATGAGAAAAAGAACCTGCTTTTTGCTTCGAATGAACTCCCTGATGCTTTGTACCGCTCAGGTTTGACACCATTAGAGGCAATTCGATACGGCTCAGGAGGTCAATTGATTCCACTTGAGAGTTTGATTGATAAGTACGCGCCAAATATCAAAAAGCTGATGGATACATATCCGGAAATTCGTTCTGCGATAACGACGCCTGAGGGTCACATCTATGCCCTGCCTGGTATCGTAACTGTAAACGCTGCCAGAACGGATAAACGTTGGATGAATCAAGTCTGGCTGAAGAAGCTGAACCTGAAAGAACCTGAGACGACGGACGAACTGTACGAGGTACTGAAAGCTTTCCGGGATAAAGATCCGAATGGCAACGGCAAACAGGATGAAATCCCGATGACAGCGCGTAACGGCCTTAGCATCGTTCCTATTATGGCGGGATCCTTTGGATTGGATTTCCAATTAGGATATAACATTAACTTGGACAATGACAAAGTGAATATTTGGATGGGCAGCGATCGAAATAAAGAATTATTAATGTACTTAAATAAGTTATATTCCGAGAAATTGCTTGATTCAGAGCTATTTACGCAGAAGGAAGCCCAGTATTTGGCTAAGCAAGGGACGGGAAATACCGGTTTCTTCTTTGATCAGACGAATAATCCGATGCTGGATACGAAAGTGGCGGATCAATATATTGGTGTAGCTCCAGTAAAAGGTCCGCACGGTGACAGATTGCAGCTGGCGGCTCCGGTGCCTAGGGATTTCGGTGCTTTTGCGATCACCTCAGTGAACAAGAATCCTGAAGCAACGCTTCGTTGGGTTGATTATTTCTATGGCGACGAAGGATCTACGTTGCTGCGTTTCGGCCGCAAGGGTGAGAACTATGAATTGCGAGATGGGATTCCATTTTATACGGAGGCTTTCCTGAATTCCGGTAATCAAGGCAAAATCACCCCTTATGCTGGAGGCGGAGCTCCGCACCTGATTAGTGAGAAAGTCGCTTCTTACATTAATCCACCTCAGGTTCAGGAAGCTCAAAAGAAACTGGATCCGTACATGCCGAAGATTCGCTATGCATCGCCGATGTTTGACGAGCAAACAGCTCAGCAAATTAATATTTTGCGTAACGATATTGATAAATATTACGAGGAGCAGAGCACGAAGTTTATCGCGGGTGCACTGAGTTTCGATAAGTGGGGCGAGTTTCAGAGCACACTGAAGAAAATGAAAGTTGACGAGCTTCAGAAACTGTATCAAGATGCTTACGATAAACTCAAACAGCAAAAATAAGGATTGACGGCTGGAGGACGACAGATGAACAGTACGGCAAATACAGCAGGCACTGCGTCTCGACCCAAATCGAGGCGCTCCAGCCTCTTGAAAGCTGTGAGCAGTCGATATGATCTCTATCTTATGCTGCTCATTCCCATTGTGTGGTATCTTGTGTTCCACTACGGGCCGTTATACGGCCTGCAGATTGCATTCAAAAACTTCAGTCCGGCAAAGGGAATCAATGGAAGTGCTTGGGTAGGGCTTGATCATTTCAAACGTTTCGTTGAATCTTATTATTTCTGGAGACTCCTGTGGAACACGATTTCTATTAATTTATTTTCCTTATTATTTGCATTTCCGATTCCGATTCTGCTCGCTTTGCTGGTTACAGAAATTCGCAATAAAACCTTCAGTAAAGTGGTGCAAAACATTACGTACATTCCGCATTTTATTTCCATCGTTGTAATGGTGGGAATGCTGATGCTCTTTTTATCTCCACAAGGCGGTCCGTTGAATTCGATCATTGAGGCGTTTGGGGGAGAACCCGTTCGATTTCTCGATTCTGCGGCATGGTTCAAGTCGATTTTTATCAGTTCTAATATCTGGCAAAATATGGGTTGGCAATCAATCATTTATATTGCTGCCTTGAGTGGAGTCAATCCGCAGCTGTACGAAGCCGCAAAAATGGATGGAGCAAGCCGGCTGCGTCGCATCTGGCACGTGTCTATTCCGGGTATTCTGCCGGTTATCGTCATTTTATTGATCCTCGATGTGGGACACTTCATGAATGTTGGGTTTGAGAAAATTTTGCTCATGCAAAATAATTTGAATTTGGAGTCCAGCGATGTCATTTCCACTTTCGTCTACTCGGCGGGCATTTTGAAAGGCGAATACAGTTATACAGCTGCTATAGGATTGTTCAACTCCTTGATCAACCTTGCGCTGTTGATCCTTGTGAATCGCTTTGCCCGTAAAAAGGCGGAAACAAGTTTATGGTAGGAGGAGCCGAGTGATGCAGATGCAAACGCTCACAAAAAGGAGCTCGGATGAGAGAGTATTTGATGCTGTTGTAAATGTACTGGCCGCTTTAATTGTAGTTATCGTATTGTATCCGCTCATCTTTATCGTAAGCGCCTCTTTCAGCGATCCCGCACTAGTGCTGAATGGTGATGTCATCTTGCTGCCTAAGCAAATCACGTTAGAAGCATACCGGAACGTTTTTCATAACGATCAGATTTGGAACGGTTACGGAAATACGATTCTGTATACGTTAATCGGTACAGCAATCAACCTGGTGATGACGACACTTGCCGCCTATCCGCTATCAAGACCGGATTTGCCTGGACGTGGCGGGATCATGTTTTTCGTTACGCTTACGATGTTTTTCAGCGGGGGACTCATTCCATCCTATCTCCTTGTAAAAAATTTAGGCATGGTGGATACGATGTGGGCATTGATCATCCCTGGCGCAATTGCCACGTATAACCTAATTGTTATGAGAACGTATTTTCAAACCAGTATTCCATGGGAGATTCAGGAAGCTGCAAATATCGATGGATGTTCGAACTGGAAGCTGTTGACCCATGTGATTTTACCGTTATCGAAACCGATTATGGCCGTCATGATCCTTTTCTACGCTGTTGGTCATTGGAACTCCTATTTTAACGCCTTAATCTATATTCGCAGTAAAGATTTGTATCCGCTGCAGCTTGTGCTGCGTGAAGTGCTCATGGTTAGTCAATCGGATGCAGCCGATAGCAACGTTGGGCTTGAATCTAAAGTATTATTAGCTGAAAGCATTAAATATGTGGTTATCATCATTTCCAGCTTGCCGGTATTGTTGATGTATCCGTTTGTACAACGGCATTTTGTAAAGGGCGTTATGATTGGCTCATTAAAAGGATAGAACGTGAAAGGAAGCGTTGCGTTTATGGTACAATCTAGAGCTAGCATTCAAGTGAATACAAATCAAGTTGGTACTAGTCCAATTAATCCTTATATATTCGGTCATTTTGTAGAGGATATTCGTGATCATATGGATGCCATGCTGGCTTATCCGCTGAGAGATATGGATTTTGAAAGTATGGATGTCGCGTACAGGGGACTTTCAGGAAACTGGCGTCCTTTTACAAATGGGAAAAGTACACTGTATGGGCTTGAACCTGCGGCAGCTCATCACTCCGGTCATAGTCAGCGGATTAGAATTTATAGCGATGACGAGGGATATGCCGGGATTAGGCAAACGATTGCCGTCCAACAAGATCAAACAGGCTATTTGCTTGCGCTGTATGCAAGAGCTTCTATAGAAATCAAATTCGTTATTGCGGAAATCGTGGATAAAACGAGTGGCGAAGTGCTCGGACATACACAAATTAAGCTTGAAAGCCATAATTGGAAGCATTATGAAGCGCGTCTCCAAGTACAGCGTACCTGTGAGAACGCTGAGTTCAGAATATATGTACCCTCAGAGCATGAACGCTGGTTGGATCATGTTTCCACGGGGATGCTTTGGTTGGATCATATTTCGCTGCTCCCATCTAATAGCGTAGGCAATGTTCGCAAAGAAGTGATGGAGATGACAAGGGACTTGAATGCCGGCATGATGCGGCTTGCCGGGAATTATATTAGTGCCTATCATTGGCAGCAGGCTATCGGTCCTGTCTATGAGCGCCCTGCAGTTATTAACGAAGCTTGGGGTGGCTGGACGAATAAGTATTTCGGAACAGACGAATTTATTGCATTTTGCCGGGAATTGAAGGTAGAACCGCTTATCTGTGTAAATGATGGATCTGGCACTCCTGAAGAAGCAGCGGAGTGGATAGAATATTGCAATGGCGGCGTGGATACACCGATGGGGAAACTTCGGGCGGCTAATGGGCATCCCGAGCCATATGACGTGAAATATTGGGAGATCGGGAACGAAGTATGGGGAGCATGGCAGGTAGGTCATTGCACAGCAGAGGAATTCGCAGAACGTTATACGCGATTTGCCGAATCCATGAAAGCGGCCGATCCCGAGATTAAATTGCTTGCCTGCGGTCATGACAAAATGGATTGGAACAAAACCTTACTGGAAAAAGCTGCCGAACACGTTGATTTCTTAACTTTACATTTGTATCACGGGTGTAACCGTTTTGGAATGAATCACAGCACATTAAGAGAAGATCGCTACAAAGCTATCGTTTCTTTTCCCGAATGGACAAGAGAAACCGTACGTCAAACAAGGGAACTGTTCGCCTCATCTAATCGGTTTGCTCATATTAAATTAGCTGTTACGGAATACAATACCATGTATTATCCGAATACGATTCGCAAAGGTCTGCCTAACGAACACACACTTGAAGCAGCCGTGGCGAATGCAGCGAATTTGAATGAATTTCTCCGAAATAGCGATTTGATAGAGATCGGCAGCTTCTCGGACCTAGTGAATGGTTGGCTTGGCGGATGCATTCGCGTAGGTGATTTCTATGCGGACCAGTTTCGAGGGAAATCTTCCGGAAGAAGTGAAAATTCCTTAACCATTTACGGCACACCAACCTATTATGTCATGAAAATGTATGCGAACCGTGATCTCGGCTATGTTGTTGAAACCCATACCGATTGCGAAAGCTTTCAAGTAACCAGCCCGATTCAAGTTCCTCATTTGGACGTTTTGCCGAATTTGGATGTTGTGGCTTGTACGAATGCTCAGGGGGATAAGCTGACTATTTTTATCGTGAATCGAGGTCTCGAAGATACGATCGCAGATATTCAGCTTAACGGTTTTGCTGAAACTGGCACTGCTAGCTTACTGGAAGTCACTGCGGATCATTATGAAAGCATTAACGATGCGTTAAATCCTGAAACCGTAGTCTGCAAATCCCATGATCTGGCGATTATGAAATCGCAAGTGAGCTGTCCATTGAGAGCATCGTCTATCTATGTATTAGAAATCGATCGCTAATGGGAAGGAAAGATAACCGATTGCGATGGAAAAAAGCATGGATCATAGCGCTAGCAATGTGTGCCGCAGTCCTGGTCATTGTGGCAGTTGTTATGCAATTCCAACTTCTGGGGCGGGAGGAGGCGAACAGGATGGAGGTAACCTTGGGTCAAACCTACCAGAATCCCATTGTTTTGGATCAGGAATGGGAGGATTACGGCATTGGAGACCCATACATTCTGCGTTTTAACGGTAAATACTATTTATATTGCAGCACGAAGGACAGAAGAGTTGGCGTTAAGTCCTGGAGTTCGGATGATTTAGTGAATTGGCGATACGAAGGTTTGGTTACGGAGGAACCTGTCAGTGAGGGGGCTTATGCGCCGGAAGTTGTCTATTGGAACGGAGCGTTCTATATGTACACTTCGCCGGCGGGCAAAGGACATTATGTCTTACAAAGTGACAAGCCTACCGGACCATTCGTGAAAAAGACGGATAATCTGGGCTTCACGATTGATGGTTCTGTTTTTATCGATGATGATGAGAAATGGTATTTTACTCACGCCAAATTCGGCGGTATCATGATAAGTTCGATGTTCAATCCATTTACAATTGATGCGGGAAAACAATTGAACGCTTCCTTAGGGCACTGGACGGAAGGTTCGATGATCATCAAGCGAAATGGACGTTATTTCATAACATACACGGGTAATCACGTTTTCAGCAAAGGCTATCGCGTTAATTACGGCGTTAATCATGAATCTCCCGCTGCCGCCTATACCATTCCTGAGAATAATCCGATCCTGATTTCCACGGCGAACGATTTCAATGGCCTTGGTCATAGTGCAACTGTCATGGGACCGAATCTGGATTCATACTATATCGTCTATCACAACCTGATAGGACGCTCTGCGGAAGGACCACCCGTCCGCAAAATGAATCTGGATCGGCTTGTATTCAACGGCGATAAGATGTCCGTGTTAGGACCGACGCATGGAACACCCCAGGAAGCGCCCAAAATGCCTGAATTCCGAGATGAGCCAGGTGCAGCGCCTTCCGCTGACAAATGGGAGAAGATCAGTTCAACTGATGGTGGCGAGACCTTGCTGACTCGAAATGGCACTGGCAGCGATTATACGGCCGAGTACAATTTTCAAGTGAGAGAGCAGGATGATGCGCCAACCTTGCTGGAAACATTATTCGCTTACACCGATTCGAAGAATTACTGGGCGGCACGTTTGAATGGTGCTTCGATGGAACTTGCGCTCATCCAGCGTGTGAATGGCAGTGAAACGGTTGTTTCCACGAAGAAGCTGCCACAGGGCACTGATCTTACGAAACTCCATACAATCCGCGTTGAGACAGGAATGTCTGGTACGATGATTTATTGGGATGGACTGCTCAAGATCGAACAAACCGGTGAGGTGGCGAAGGCAGGACGTATTGGCTACGTGTGGCCGCCAGGAACGCAACCAAGTTTACATTACACGGCTTTTTCGAATGAATCGTACGGCAGCAGTGATCGAAAAGTTGTAAAACCGATGCCAGGTACGATGGAAGCTGTTCATGGTGTTCAAGAGGGGAGTCCGGATATCCTTTCAGGAATTACTCCGGACGGCAGTGATGCCATAAGCTTGTCTGGTAAGGGCGATGGGCTCAGATACCCAGTCAATATTCGGCAGGATGGCAGCTATCTGTTGGCAGTGAATGTATCCAAGGCATCAGCAGGGTCGACAGTACTGATTGAGACGAATGGAGAGACGAAGAAAATAAAGCTCGATTCCACTTTCTTTGCAGCCGATTCGGATTGGACGAAAATACCGCTGGGGGTATTCGAGCTGAAGCAAGGGACACAATGGTTGTCTCTGCACCAACTAAAAGGCGAGATTACGCTTAGGTATGTGGAAGCGAATTTAACCGTGCCGGTCCAAGAGCAGTCGGTTGTTAAACCGAACCAAGTAGGGCTTGTCAACCGTTTCGGCGGTGAATGGGGCTGGTCGGACTATACCGTCAGCTTTGAGTTGACCATGAAAAAAGCTACTGCGGACGAGGCCGGCATACTGCTGAGGACGACAAATGAATCGGAGTTCAAAGATCAGGTCAAAGATGCGTTCATGGGTTATGCGCTTTCGTTTCGTAACGGTAAAGTTAATCTAAGCCGCGTCAGCTATGAAAATGCCGTGGAAGAAGCCACCGGTTCGCTAACCTTTGAGCCTGGCCAAACCCGGAAGGTTACCGTGAAGCTGGAAGGACCAACGATTGCCGTTTTTTCAGATGCAAGTAAAGAGCCTTTGCTCCGTTGGACCGATCCGAATGCGTTTCTTAACGGGCGCATCGGTTTGCGTGGCGTTTCGCCCGATTGGGCGATATCTCCGATGACGGTAGGTAGATAAGTTAGGAATAGACACTGACACTTCATTGTGGTCAGTGTCTATTTTATTCAGTGGAAATGAACGTTAAGCTTGCGCATGGTTTGCAAGGTGCTCGAGACAGGAATATACTTGAAATTGGTATACTTACATGTACGATGAAGGAGGCACTTACCTAATGAAGCTTCGCTGTGCAATATTAGACGACTATCAGCAAGTGGCTTTAAAGGCTGCAGATTGGTCAACGATTACGGACCAAGTGGAAGTCAAAAGCATCCATCAGCATATCGATCAACAGGATGAGCTTGTCGAGCAAATCTCTGACTGCGAAATCGTCGTGATTATGCGCGAACGGACTCCTTTCCGTGCATCTCTCCTTAAGCGGCTTCCTCACTTAAAGCTGCTTGTTACAACAGGCATGCGGAATGCGTCAATTGATTTAGAAGCTGCTGCGGCACAAGGCATCACCGTTTGCGGTACGGGTGGCGCAGGCAATGCAACCGCTGAGCTCACTTGGGCTTTGGTTCTAGGGCTTGCACGCAACATCGTGCAAGAGCATAACGCTATTCGCAGCGGTCAGTGGCAGAGCACGATTGGAACGGATTTGTACGGCAAGACACTTGGCGTACTGGGCCTTGGCAAACTTGGCACCAAGATCGCCAAGTTTGGCCAAGCTTTTGGCATGGACGTCGTGGCATGGAGCCAGAATTTGACGCAAGAGCGAGCCGATGAAGTTGGCGTGAGATTCGCTAATTCGAAGGAGGAACTGCTTGCCAGCAGCGACTTTGTGTCGATTCATCTAGTCCTCAGCGACAGGACTAGAGGGCTGATCAGCGCGGCAGATCTTAAACGTATGCGTTCTTCAGCGTACTTGATTAATACGTCCCGTGCTCCTATCGTAGATCAGGAAGCTCTTGCCGAGGCTTTGCAAAACCGATGGATCGCAGGCGCCGCAGTAGACGTGTTCGAGGTGGAACCGCTGCCGAAAGACGATAAATTCAGATCGTTACCGAATTTGCTTACTACACCGCATATTGGTTATGTCTCCGAATCGAATTATCAGGCTTTTTATAGAGATGTGGTAGAGGATATTAGAGCCTATCTAGCTGGCTCGCCGGTTCGAACGCTTACTTGATGTAAGGAAGTAAGTGACCGAATTCTATGGCATGATTCATAAACTTGGGAGCAGCACCTAGGCGAAAAGGGGCTGCTCTTTTTATGAGTGATAGATTTTGGAATTCGTGTGAATGCCATCGCTAGCGGACCGGTAGAAACGGCATTTCTTCGTGAACGTATGGGACTTAACGAGGACCAGATCAATGAGGTGAAGGAACAAGAGCGTAAGATGATTCCCCTTGGGCGTCGCGGTGTGACAGATCATGTAGCAAGTTGGGTGGTTAATTTGGCCGACAAAGATTCAGGTTGGATTACAGGACAGATTATTGGTGTTGATGGCGGACTTGTAATATCTTAATTCTTGAATGAAAAAAGCAGCCATCTCT